>NZ_CP049857.1:0-1432785 GCF_011299555.1 Dysgonomonas sp. HDW5A
ATAACAGCATTTACAAAAAGGGTATTAAAAAATATCTGAATATACCCTTTTTGTTTGTCAAATCGGCAATAGTTTATTAATTATTTACCAGTCGAGAAAATACAAGGTCATGTAGTATTTTGACAGGAATTTGCAAATGAACAGAAATATTCTTTTATCTTTGTCACAAGCTAATCAATCTGCTCAAGCGGAGCAAAGCATAGAAGTTATCTCGTTACTTATCCGTTACCTATTCTGAATCTATTGTACTTTAATCAGTTGATTCAGAGAGGAGTAATTCAAAATCATAGGCTTGTTTCTAAAGTGGAATTATTGAGGGATATTACGAAGAGGATTTGTGAGGAGAAGATTGAGGAGAAGATTGAGGAGTATGGGGAGATGGAGTAAAAAAGAATAAAATATGAAAATCTGTCTCGCCTTTGTTTTAAGTGATAGAAATATAGTTATTAAATTAATAGGCCTGATACAGAAATAACTATATTTCTTTGTTTTGATCATCATCTTTACCTAATAACTCTTCCTTTATAAAACCATCATTTTTTCTCCTCCAACGATGCCTTACATAGTCTTTGAATGAATACCCATCGTTTAATGTTAACTTATCTGCATGATCAGATATAATGATTTGTGGCTTAAAACCATAATCCTTGTATACCTCCTCGATAAAATAAATTATTTGTTGAAATAAATTGGTTACTGACTGTAAATCAGTATCGAGTTTTTCGACCTCCCCTTTCATCTCTTTTAAGGTTTTAGGATCGAATCTTTCTTCACTAATATCGACTACTGATGGAAAATAAACTTGTGTCGGTTGATCTAGAAATAAAATTATTGGGACTAAAGCTTTATCCCCTAAAGAAGAAAAGTATTTCAATAAACTTAAGAATAAGCAAATATGGGAATATAACCAATTTGCACCACTTCCCATTGATCTTAAATAGATTTTCTTTTTCTCTTTTCCTCTTATTATTAAATGATATAATTCAAAAGTATTTATATCAAAATGAAGATTTATAGGCTGATAGGCTTCTTCAAAGTCCAATTCTAACCCTATTTTATTCATAGAGTCATTGATGAAATTTTCTGCTTTTTTTAATTTTTCTTCTACATTATAATCTTTTGTCAACCTATCCTCTAATTCCTGAATATCTTCTTTTATTTGTATAATATTCAAATCAGTAAAAGCGTTCTTCTTTACTAGAGACCACTTTAATTCATTTTCTATAGTTAATAAAACTCTAAGAGCCTGTTCTTCTAGCGATTTATTTTGTTCTAATTCTTTATTGACTTCTAGTATCTTTGCAATTTCCTGTGATATTCTTTTTAGTTCTTGATTCTTTTCTTTTATTTCTTCTTCTAATTTCCTTTTTTCAGGTAAGAAAGAAGCTAACATTTGAGGAGTCTTTTTTAGTTCTGTATTTAACCACTCAATGGCATTTGATAATTTGTTAATTTCATTTCCTATTTGAATGTTACTTTGTTGACAAAAAGGACATAGTGAATCATCTTCAATAGCATCAGATACAGGTTTTAAATTATCTATAGTATGAGTATATCTATTAACATACTCAATCGAAGAGTTTACTTGTTCTAATTTTATACTAATTTGTCTTCTTTCCGCAATGAGTACATTTTTTCTCTTTTCTAGTTTATTAAATTGTCTTTTATACTCTTCGGAAGCTTCATCTACATTGAGGTTACGGTCTTGTAGCTGGTCTAGATAATTTCTAGGAGCATTTAGCATATTTGATGCCGATACGCCTTGGAAAAGTTTAATTCCACTTATCATATGATACTCCTCCAAGAGTTTTTGAAGTTCAGAAGATTTTATACGTTTATCTTCTTCAAATTGACTCAATTGCCTATTTATACGCTCTTCTTCTAATTTCTTTTTTTCTAATTCTTGTTTTAAAATATAGTATTCTTGATCAACAAATCCTGCGAAAATTTTAAACTCATCAATAGTCTTTTCTCGTTTTTCTTTTTCATCAAATCTATAAAATAATGAATGCTTGTTTGCAATAAGATTTTGATGTTGAAGCATAAAAGAAACCATATTTCGAAAAGAGGGTCTTCCTTTTCTTGACCTAAATTTCAAAGCCTTTTCACTTTCGTCTGTATCAAAAATATCTATTCCCCAAAAATGTCCAAGAGTTTCTTTAAAAGTATCTTGATGCAAAAAATATTCATTGCTAAAATACTCTAAAGTGAGTTCTTCTATTTTTGGGAAATTCGGATCCACTCTATAAAATAGAGATGTACTTTTATTTTGTTGTCTACGAGCTAGTACTAATCCTGTATCTTTTGCCTCAAATACAATAAAATATAATTCTGCATTATCTGTAATTATACCTTCAGGAATTGTATTATCTGAATTTCCTGTACAGTAATCGAATATTTCAATAATAGCACTTTTTCCTGTAGAAGAACGACCTGTTATAATATTCAATCCTTCATCTAAATTAATATTATGACAATTGTTGAATTTGTCTAAAATTCCAATATATTTAATATATCCTTTCATAAGTGTTTAACTCCAAATTGTATATAGATATTTAATACATCTAGAGTGAAAATTTTATGAAGTCTTGAAGCCAATCTCATACTATTATTTAAAGATGGGTCAATGACGTTTGTCATTTCGTTATTTGCGACTTTTACTTTAACACTTAGATCATCATCTATTTCTATAAAATTACAATCTACAGCATATTGTAAACAGTTGTTTGTTATCTGCTTATAATACTCAAAGTTTTCTTGAAACCCTGCCATAATTTTTTTGTTCATTGTAATTCTTGTTAATCTTGAGTTAGAATTGAATTCTAATAATTCCTTTAGGCATTCTTGATTAAAAACGATAGGAAAAATAAGATATGCCAAAAGTATATTTCTTTCTCTCTTTTTTAGGTTTGTATAAAACGAAAGTAATATTGGAGTTAAAGAAAATACATTATTATGAATAGTTGAAATATTGCCAATAAATTTAATCATACATCATTCTTTTTTAATAACCAAACAAATTCATCTTCTTCGTCTGCAATCATATGTATAACTCCTGTATAAATGTCCTGTGGGACGGTATTAAAGATGTGAAATTTACCGCTATCTAAAGATGTAATTTCGTCATAAAAATCCTTGGACGCTTCTATTTGGTTTTCCAATGCTGCTTTACGAGATGCTTGCCTATATTTAGTTCCATGCTTTTTCTTAATATCTTCCCCATAATTTTTCAAGGAGTTGCTAATAGTAGGAGAAAAACGAAACTCTTTCAAAACTAACTCTCTTGTTTCTGCAAAATCTGTTATTGCTTCAATTAAGACGTCATCGTAATTAATTTCTCTTATCTTTTCCACGAAAGGATTTTCTAAATATTCCTCATATTTGAGATTGTCGAGTTTGACTTTCTCAGGGAATACTTTAGTTGTTTCTGTAAGAACTGACGTAAGATTGATACATTCTTCACGAAAACCTTCATAGCTTATTTCCCATTTATTATCAATAATTTCAGGGCTTAGAATATAACCAAATAGAGTATGTATATATTGGTCTGCTCTTATTGGTCGAAGATGAGTTGTATTTCTATTTTTTATTTGCTTATAATATTCTTTATCATCAATCGCATTATGATCAATATAAAATTTTTGTAGTATTTTTAATAAGCTTTTTACGTCTTGATTCATCAAATATAAAATCTAGAAAAGCCTTGGTTTCTTTGGATTTCGTGCTTTTCTTCAAATACTTCTTATTTATGTTCAATAATATTGTGAGTTTTTCTCCTTTCTTTTTATTATTCCAGGCGTACCAAGGAGAATTAACCCTAACTTTCTGTGTTGTAAGTAGAATAAGAGAATTAAACTTGTCAATATCAAAATCATCCTTGATCCAATTATTTAAGGTTTTCCATATATTATGATCTAATTCGGTAAGGTAATCATTATAAAATTTAGATTCTATTTGCTCTGAGTCTTTCCCCAATACTGATACATCCCCATGTGTCTCAATATAAACAGATTGTCCTTCTTGAATCTCAAAACATTTATCTAAAGCTACAAGAAATTGATATATAATCCCTTTTACTGTTGGAGTTGAATCATTGCTCTGTTTTGCCATAGTTCAAAAATACTTATGACTATTTTTGTTAAAATCTGCATAAGCAAAGATAATATATTCTTAATCAAATATTTATGAGCTTGTTAAAAAGATATTGAGTTGGTAGTATTTTGATAAATTCTAGGTATATTTGCATTAATAAGGAATTGAACTTTCGTCCAAAAGGAACTTAACCTAGAGAGGTGGACAATAGTTGTTAAACGTGTTGACAAGTGCTTAAACGCATTGATATATAAGGGATTTACTAATCCCTCCAGTTTAAGGAATATCATACTCTGCCATATTAAGAATAAAGAACTATGCTAATCTATAAAAACAACTCCGCAAAATCCTTAAGTACAGAAAATATATTTCTTAAATATAATTATTCTAGTACAAATAAAACAAAACACCCAACTTTACATTTCAGGGTGTAAAATTGGGTGCGGTCTTTGTAAAATATTGATTATCAACATTATTTGTAGAGCTGGAGGAGACGAGGAATGTTACCCCAGTCACTGATATACAATGTATTATATCTTCTGCTTTTAGACTGTCAGCATTTTTGTATATGCTGTAATTCTACGAATCGCTTTGAGTTTCGACTGATACAAAAATAAGAATAATTTCTTTTCTAACCAATACTATATATAATTAGATATTAACAATTTATCTGATTGTAAAATAAAAAAGGGACGAGTTCGTCCCCAAATCCGGTGTAGGAACGTAATTTATTACATGTTTTCCAAAGAAAGGCAAACTGTTTCTATCTTGTATTTAGGCAATATTTTATGTTTAAGATGTTCTACTTTTAACGCCAATGTGTCTGGCTTGAAATTTTTCTTCTGACGCTTAACTTCTGCTACGGTAGCTTGATTCTTTTCTAGTTTTAAGGCAACTATATCGATTTCATTTTCCCCGTTTTTCAAATCCCACCATGAGCCAATGTCCCGATAGTGAAAACTCTCAGCAAATTGCTGTTTGAAATAGCGTTCGAGTATCTTGCCTGAATAAGTAGCATAATCAGCCTTTATTATTTCCTGTAATCCTTTGAAATTCTTAATCTCAATCAATGAGCGGTACCGATCGAAATAGTTAAACCAAAAGCGGATAAAATTATCCTGAATCTCATAGCGAACAGCCTGCGTTCCTTCTTTTGCAAGAATAGGGCGTTGTCTGACAATTATATTGTAATCTTCAATAAGCCGCTTTAATTGACCGCCAATACTCTTATCGCCTAAGGCTGTTTCTATGGCGGGTTGGGTGTTGATACCTCCGGATATAGCACTTAAAATAGAAAAATAGGTTGCATAGTTTTTACCGAATTCTTCTATCAACAGATTTTTACCTTCATCGGTAAAAGATGAGTTTTCCCGTACCATAAACTCAATCATAGCTTCAATATTCAATTTTCCGTTGTCGCAGAGTAATTCAATATATTTAGGTACTCCTCCGGTAAATGTGTATAGTGCCAATAAATCATCGTTTGTATATCCGGGATAATAATCCTGCATTATTTTTTTTAGGGTAACCGTATCGAAGGCCGATAGCTTGATAATATTATCAGCACGACCGAATAAAGGTTCTTTTGAGTTCTGGAATATCTTTTGCATCAATGAATAAATAGAGCCGCTTACAATCAGGTTCATATGCGTCTTTTTCCGGTATTGATCCCAGATATTCTGCATATCGCTATATACGGATTCATTAATGCTGTAAAATTCCTGAAATTCGTCTATCACAAGATTAAATGTGCGATTTGTCGCTAATTCCATTAAATATTGGAATAGTGACTTAAACGAAAGTATACCTTTAGGTACAAATACATCCAATGACTGGGCAATTATCGGTGTAAATTCCGTACAGAGTGTGGCTTCATTTTTTCTTCCTACAAACAAATAAATAGTAGGAGTGCCTTCGACAGACTTCATTATAAGGCTTGTCTTTCCGATACGTCTTCTTCCTGTTACTACAGTCAAACGTGAAGCATCGTTAAACGACAGGTTTCTGATTCTTTCCAGTTCTGCCAATTCGTTTGTTCTATTGTAGAATTTCATGTCTCTCTTATTTTAGTTACAGTCGCTACAGTTACGGCTGTTACAAAGATAGGAAATTATTATATATAACCGTTAATAAACTGCACTTTTGATGGTATTTGTGGCAAACACAAGACAACCCCGATTGATAAGTCGGGAAATGATAATCTAAGACTTTAACCTTTCTGGCAAATTCCGGAATAAGTACTCAATAGTTATAGAAAGAAAATATATATTAAACCTATTGAGTACTTAATCTATTTTTAAGCTAAATATTTCTCTTACTGTATATCAATTTTGCGGATATCATTATTCGAATTTATTACAGGAAAATACATCATCTCCACCTTTGCCGGATTGAGTATGTATTTCCCTGAATAACGAGGCATCAAGTTAATAGTATATCTATATTCTCCTTTCGGTAGTTTTTCGCAGAAGATAGCAACTTTCTCTTTGAAATATTCACGATATACCTCATACTGACCATATCCCCTATTTTTGTTCTGATAACTGCAACCCGCAGGCACTGGGATTTCTATTATCACATGCTCGGCATTGTCTTGCTTCACTTTCACTGTTACTTCCATAGTTACCGCTACGCCTTTCTCTAAAGTCTTGCTGTTGATATAAGTACTTATATCAAAGGCTTCGCCGAAATGCTGCTCGGTTCGTCTCTTCATAGTATATGCCGAATAGAGAAGAGGCATTCCGCTTTCTTTCTTAATAGACAATTGTTCTCCGCTCTTCAACGTAGCGTTGTAAGGGAATTCTTTGACAGACCTGTTTTCTTTGCCGGCAAGAGTTACCGTAGCCAGATTTTTGGCTGTAGTGGACTCGGCCAAAAGGTCGGGCAAAATAGTCATCAGCGCCGATGATGCCTGATAGGTGTTCCACCCATAACGCTTGGTTCCCAATATGTACATTTGCATGCCATCGACATATTGCCGTAGCACCGAATCTTTACGTACAATGCGGTAAGCAATCACATTGGCAGCATCGTTGTCGTAGTACCAATAGTTTGCACGAAGAGTATCCTTTACATTTACTGCACCATACACGTCTTTGTTTATAAGGCCTAGTATAAGTTTTTTATCGTACTCCATTCCTAATTTTTGACGCATTTCCATTAGTGTCAGCTTTTGTGTGAGGTATGAGTTGCATACAAAATAATCTTTCGGATTCTTGGTCTTTTTATATTTTTGCACAAGCGAATCTTCACGAGCTTCGATCTTTGCTATTTTATCTTCGAAGAGTTCTATTATTTCCTTATAGCTTTGTTCTGTACCCCAGTCGACAACGGCATTTAGAACATCGATATCGTACAAGGAAGTATTGCGGAAGCGATGTATGTCGATATAATCATATTGCACTTTTTTGATATCAAAATCGACTTTGTATCCTGCCATGCGAGCCATATTGAGCGCACGAAGAATGTGGGCAGACATCCAATAGGATGTATTGCTATCATTGCCCCACCACGACCACAGTCTCTTTTCGTTCTGGTTTTTTAGCAAACGGTTTATTATTTCATTTACATTTTTGTGGTATCTGAACGGTTTTTCATTAAACTGCATGTAAAGGCGATAATTAAGCAGGCCTATAAGTTTCGATGCCAATTGCTCGTTACACGAATAGCTATATCCCATCAGGTAGTTGGCTGCATCCATGTATATGTCCACTTGTTTGCCTGTGATGGATATTTCTACGTTTTCGTTATTCGTAGCTGCAACATTTATATAATCGCCATTGCGTAAAAATTGAAGTGTTCCTTCTGCAACTACCACTCCTTGTTTTTCGATAGAGATACCCCGTTGTTCGCCATCCGAATAGCCGTCGTTTCGTGTAAAGCGATACGAGAAAGTTAAGCTATCCTGATCGGAAGGCGCTATTACAGGCAGATATTTTTGATACGAGGCTTCGAAACGGATGGGCGTGCGTAAGATGGAATCTCCGTTGTTCACAAAGATTATTTCCCCTTCTATTTCTTTATCTTTTGTATAATTGCGGATATTAGTGGAAAAAAGGGTAGAATCGCCTTCTACCAGAAACTGAGGTGTCTTAATTTCAGCCATCAATGGTTTATATGAGTTGATGCTGCGGCGCAGTGTGCCTGTCTTCAACTTCCTGTTCATGGCATACACTACAGCTTCCCATCGGGTTATATTATCAGGGAACGTGACCGAGAAACTAGCTTCGCCTTTTTTGTCAGTTACCAGTTTAGGTTCCCAGAATCCAACATCAGAGAAGTTGGAACGCATACCGTTGAGTTGCAACAATTCGCTACAAAGCTTGGCTGAACCATCGTCGTCTACCTCTTCCGACTCTTTATAACTCTCCATTTCATGGTTCATCATTGATCCTGAGATAGTCATCACAGACGCAGCTAAACTTGCTTTTCTTTGTACGCCATAGCCTACGACCACTGTTTCCATAAGCATCTGAGAATCTTCTTTCAACCTAACAGTTATACTACTGCCTCGTGTTACCTTCACTTCTTCGACTTTATAGCCAATATAACTGAATACAAGGGTGTTTTCGGCACTATGCAAATCGAGAATGAACACTCCGTCAATGTCGGTCACAGTTCCGGCCTGTTTGCCCTTTAGGCTAATGGATACGCCTATAAGAGGTTCGCCCTGCTCGTCAGTAACTATTCCCCTGACATCGTTGGCAGGATTGAAATACTGTTTGCCAATATTGGAATATTGACGTGACACGACACCTTCGTTGCCTCTCGACGTAGTAACCGACTGAACTGCTGGGCGGTATTGTAACCATTTAGCCGAAACTGAATCTTTGGGATGTTCGTGACACTCGTTCATCTTGAGTTCTACATAAGTACCTGCTAAAAGTGGTACATTATCATACCTTAGGTAATTGCCGTTGCTGTATAGGGCAAAGATATCATAATTGCCATAATTCATACCTTTAAGGCCGTACAAGTCGCTATTACCATAATTGCCCAATACACCTCGGTTGAAGATGGGGACAAATAGCTTGCCTGTTTCTCTGTTGCGCATTACGATTCCACGTACCCCTGACTTTTCGACATCTGCGGGTATATGTATTTTTGTGTTTTTGAGATATACTATTCCGGGAAACCACTTGTCTTCTTCTACGGCTACTAAACCTATTTTCCGTCCAAATTCTTTAGGGGTAAAATGAAAATCGTTGATATTATACATATTCTCATTTGACCCATAAGTAAGAGCTGTCGGATAAGGCTCGGCAGGGTATTTATATACCACATTACCGCCATATTTGTATTTGTAACCTCCTTCGTGAAAATATTCTACACCATCCATATATCGGTACATGCCTTCTTGTAACGGCCCCACTGTCTGATATGTTTTTTGAGCCTGATAAAAATTTTGTTTTTTTTCAAAATTGGGATGGAAAACAGGTATGACGACCGAATCTTTTATAATACTTTTGGTCATGTATGTAAACCTGTCTTCGACAATAGGAATAACGGATATGTATTTTGAATAAAGATCTTTTTCACTTTTATCCAATTCATATACCCAATTTGGATACTTCTTAGTGCCTTTATTTTTAGGAGGCATCACTATCGTCCTTACATGAGAACTTTGGGGCATATTGTGGAGGTTGATACTGAGTATTGTTTTCTTACCCTGATCGAAACAGTATTTATCGATAATGATAATCCGGTCGTGCAGGCGGAGACTTATTTTGTGATACCATTTACTGTCGACCAGAAATGAATATCCTTTGGGTTGCTCTGTCCAACTGAAATAGACAGGTGTCTCATCCACCTCGATAGCATAAATATCTAAAGCCCTGCCATCTAGCATTACATAAGGGGCAAACTCGGTCGTGCCATCAGGAGTATCTATCGTATATTTAAAAATATCGTGATATGGAATATTTCCTTTTGTGTTACTCAGCGTGTCTATCAGGTCTTCGTGTAATCGAGGGTCTGGAAAGGCGAAGCGGTAGTAATCGTTTTTATCGAGATGGGCTATCTTATTCCAGAAATCATAATTTTTTTGATTCAAAGGCTGAGAGTAGTTGGCATTCTTTTCGTGGATGTAATACGAATCACGTTTTTCTCTGCCTTTAGGTGTATTGCCATAGTAGGGCAAATCGGGCAAATAATAATTTAGCAATGAATTATAAGCAAAGGCTGTAATGTCTGCGCCTTTGACGTTGTAACCACGACTGTCGGTAATTTTTATTTTGCTGTCGATTGTCTGCCCCGGATATATTCGCTGAGGCATATTCCAGTCTATGTTCAGAAATTCTTTTTTAGGCGAAAATACCCGCCTGTACACCTGATCTTCGCCTCCCATGGTAAAGAATATTTCTAAAAAGTAGGATACATCAAGATCAATGTAGGGCTTCTTAAAATCTATTTCTTTGCCGGAACCTTTTTCGAGCAACAGATTACCTTCGTATACATACCATGCGACATCCAAGCCAAGAGGATTGACTAATTCAAGCACCAGCGAATCTTTTACCAGTCCGCCTTTGATTTCCAATTCATGAGCAATGCTTCTTACACTCACATTCTTGGAAACTTTATACTCGGGTACGAAAATAATATAAGTTTCTGCATTCTGCTTAAATGGCTCGGTATACGGTAGTGTTATATCTATAAATTCTTTTTTGTCTATCGATATTTTTGCCGGAACGCTTTTTTCTATACCCAGTTCGCTGAAACTGAAAACAATTGTAGAATCTTTCGTATCATAATTAACATCATAATAAGATTTGTAGAATGACACATTGTGGCTCGCTTTCAACGATTGTCCGTCGGGTGTGAGTACAGCTATATCCACTCTATAAGTGCAATCTGTGTTCTCGAAGAGTGAAGCCGGTATTTTATATGTGGTGGGGCTGTCGTTGTTGAGACTAATGGTATCACGTCGAATGATATCGGGTACAATCAGGAGATCTACATAAGAGTTTCGCACTTCTCCCCGGGAGATTGCAATTTGGGCTTTCATATCGGGCATAATGAGGTTATTGGCATCGACTACTTTTATTTCTACCTCATTGTCGTTGGGGAAGTATTGCGTAAAGTCTTTAAGCTTTGTTTCCATCTTATTGTCATACAACTCATAGTCTTCGTATCGGAAAGATGTATTGGCAACTACTCTCCCCTTTGTATCCCGTAATTGCAAGGAATAACTTTTATCAAGCCTCAATTTGAGCGAGTCGTGTAAATTAAGTTCACCGGCAAAGCCTCCGGGATTGTAGGGCTCTACCATTGTTATTTTTTTGAAATCGTAATTATCAGGCTTTTGCATCCAAAGCTCCAAAGCTTTTTTTAGAGGCTTCTTGCCTCCTGTTAAGGCATAAGATTTGAAACGGACTTTTTCGCCCGGCTTATATTTGTTTTTGTCAGTAATCATATAACTGTAAAAGTCGGGGCCTGAGTCGCCTCCGCTTCCGCCATAATCACTCCCGTAAGAAGGGCGTACAACCTCTTTGTTAAGATCGAATACAGCTTTAAATTTATTATATTCTACGGTTAGTATCCGCATAGGATTTTCCGACCAGTCGTCCGTTCTGTATGCTTTACTGTTTGCGTCAAAAGGCACATCGGAGTCGAACAGTCGCCATTTACCGTTTTGTATCTTCACTTTTGCATCGCTTCTTACTTCGCCTTCGCTATCTATTACCTGCAAAGTGAGTATGCCATATTCGCGAAACAGAAATACCTGAAACGGAATGATAGGCATATAGCTATAATTGATTGTATTTTTGGTTATACTGGCATATATAAAATGGCCTTGTTTGGGGGCATTGTTCCATTTGCCTTTAAAAGTGGCCACATGCTTATAAAGCAGTTTTTCCATTAATTTATCACTGCGGCCTTCTTTGAGGAATTTCAGAGCTTCTTTGTTTGTTATTTCAAATACAAAAATAGAATCGCAGCCTTCCCGCCATTCGATACGATCTTTTAATGATGTTTGCCCATATACTTGTGGCGCTAAAAAAATAGTTATAAGTAGAATGAAAAATGGCATAAGGTATAAGGGAAAGCGTTTTTTCATAGTATCTATTGTTAGTGTAAAATAATGGGTGCAATTTATTAATAAAAATGATAACCTCATAAAGGTTTTACTAATACAGAGTGAATTTCATTTTATTCATAAGGAAACTTTGTCATTAATTCTTATGAGACTGTCCCTGGTGAAACGAATAGAAATGAGCAGAAATGTGATGACACCCCATTGTTTTTCAATAATATGTGATATAGCTTCGCTTTCATATTCATTTACCCATTTATTCATTAAACTTTTATTCATATGAAAAATATCGGCATAATCGATCTGGAAGTAATCGATGAAATAATCACAAAAACACAAACCATCACAAGAGAAATAGATGCTTTAAAGAATAAGCACGACAACAAATACCTTGGAAAATGGATGGACGCACAGGATGTATGCCTTACACTGAACATCTCACCCCGTACACTCCAAACCTACAGGGACGAAGGCAAGATAGGGTACACGCAGATCAACCGTAAGATATATTATAAGTCAGAGGATGTGGATCAATTTATACGTAATTCATACAATAACAAACATAAAAACAACAGCGATGAAAATAATGGATAATAAAGACGATAGAATCTTATCTATCAATAAAGGTTTAGAACAGACGTTAAAAGCAGTCAGGTATATGCTCGATAATTACAAACCGCTGTTTAACGGGGAACGTTACCTGACAGACAAAGATCTGTCGCAGAAGCTGAACATCAGTCGGCGTACATTGCAGGATTACCGCACTAACGGCATGATACCGTATATCATGTTGTGCAAAAAAGTATTGTATAAAGAGTCTGATATCCAGAAGATGCGTGATAATGCTTATTATAAGGCCTGGGCTGAATAATTATAGTACAGTATTGGATAACATAAGATCAAAATGCATACCGAACCAATCGGCATGCATTTTTTGTTTTAAGCTACCATGTTTTTAGAATAGCAATATATCTTTGAGGGGAAGCCCGGTCAATTCAGCGATGAGTGAATTATCCAGTCCTTTCATTTTCATCTTTAATGCGATCTCAAGAACTTTATATCTTGCTTGTCGGATTGTATCACATTTGGTTTGTGGATTTTCTGTTAGTTGATTCCCCGCAAATGTCTTCATTTATTCCGCTATTTTCAACGGGGTTATTTTTGCATAGATCTGGGTTGTTTTAATGCTGTTATGCCCCAGCATTGCGGATATGGATTCTATGGATACCTTGTATTTGAGGGCAAGGGTAGCAAACGTGTGCCTGGCAAGGTGGAAGGTAGTTTTCTTTTTTATGTGGCAGATTTCTGCGATTTCCTTGAGATATTCGTTAGTCTTCTGATTTGTGGATGTAGGAAAGAGGTATTCGTCGGGTCTTGTGTTCTTATATTTTTCGACAATCTGTAGCGGGATCGGAAGAAGGGGGATTTGCGACACTTCATCGGTTTTCATCCTGTGAATACTGATCCAGAGTTTATTGTCATGGCTGAGCTGTATGTCGTCTTTCTTCAGCCTGCATAGGTCGATATGAGAGAGGCCGCTGTAGCAGCTGAAGACAAAGAGATCCCGTATGGTTGTAAGTCGTGGTGTCAGAAACTGTTGATGCCATATGGCATCAACTTCTTCTTCCAGCAGTGATATACGGTCTGTTTTATCAAAACGGATTATGTAAAAATTAAAGGGATTGTGTGTAATCAGCCCGAGCTTTTCGGAGAATTTCATGATTGTAGAGAATCGTTGCATGTATTTCATGGCGGTATTGTTCTTGTAACCGAGGTGTTTTCTCATATGGGTGTAGAATTTCTCGAGAAGGCTGATTGATATGTGTTCGATGCGGATGTCCGATTGACTGTATTCCAGTTCCAGAAACTCCTGTATACGGTTCCATGTCAGTCCATATCGAAAGGAAGTATTGCAGCCAATATTCTTGCCTGTTTTGGATTGAAAGAACTTAACTTGTTCTGTAAACTGAAAGCTTAGTTTGGTTTCGTCTTCGAGAGCCAGGTAGGCTTTTTTCAGCATCAGCGGGGTAACATATTTGTATTTTTCTCTTAATCTGCTGTGATAGTTATGGAGCTGTGATCTTATGAGATCGAGCTGCCGGTTTATTTCTTTTGCATAGGTTGTACTGCCTTTGGCTCTTCCCTGATTCGTTATCCATTGTTCGGGGAATATATCTGTTTTGGTACTGAACTGAAGATAAGTTCCTTCGATTGTTATGCGTGTCATAATGGTGCATAACCGGTTTTTCTTGGGTTCGTTCTTTTTGATAAAGAACAGGATACTGAATGTGCTTCTCATCATCTGAATGTTTTAAGTAATAATCATACCTGAAACATACATTAGTTTCAGGTATGATCTTGCTTTCTTGTATTTTCTTAATTATTCAGGAATGATTGTAATGTATTGTTTTTCTGCAAAATGGGATTGTGGCAATAAAATGCGTATCGAAGCAATATGATGAAGTAGGGTGCAATATAAAACATTAATTGATAACGGGTTACATCTAAACTCTGTATTTCACCGCATTTTGCTTCGGGTCCTGGACGGGGGAAGATGAACTTAAAATTCAATCCACTGAATACCAATATCTTGCAGATACATAAAAATCCAGTCCCACGAATAAACCCACGCATATTTTTCGCCAATTTTCGTCGTAATGTATTGTATCAATGAACTTTGATTGCAAAGATAAGCGGTACTTTTGTAAAAACGGTACTTGAACCTGAATTTAACTATTTTAAATTGTTTGTTTTTGTGTAATTTTCTCATGTATATTATCATATTTTTCTGATTAATTTCAATAAGTGTGAATACTCATATTAAGTATAATTTCAACTAATACAATCAAAAATACACTGCAATATATTCGAGTAAGAAAGAATATTTTCACATTTTAATAGATAATTTCTGCCATAGACGACAGATTTGCATCTTTAAAGAAATGTAACTCGATAAAGTTTATATACTTCTTCATCTTTAGGTTAATTTCGAACAGAATGAAAATAGATTAAAGACTATGCGAAATAGCTTAAATAAGGTAAAGTAATATATTGAAATAAGTTATCTTTGAAGTAAAATAAATATTTGTATGACTACTATCCAACCCAACGATTATAATCATTTCCTGATTGAGATTAAGGAACGAATCCGTTCTGCTCAATATGAGGCCATGAAAGCAGTCAATAAAGAAATGATACAACTTTATTGGGATATCGGTAAGCAAATAACAGAAAAGCAACAGGCATCCGGTTGGGGGAAAGCTGTTGTCGAGACATTGTCAAAAGATTTACAGAAAGAATTTCCGGGAATTCAAGGCTTTGGTGCACGTAACATCTGGTATATGCAGCAGTTTTACACTGAGTATGAAGGAAATGAAATTCTGCAACCATTAGTTGCAGAAATTAGCTGGACAAAACATTTAGCAATAATGACTAAATGTAAAGATATACAGGAGCGACAATTCTATATCTTGTCAACCAAGAAGTATGGATGGACCAAAGATGTGCTTATACATAAGATCGAAGCAAAAGCATCTGAGAAATATCTTTTAGGTCAAACAAACTTTGACAAAACATTACCTGATAATATAAGGCATCAAGCTGTTTTAGCAGTAAAAGACGATTATACTTTCGACTTTCTTGGATTAGGTGAAGAACACTCAGAAACAGAACTGGAGCAGGCATTAATCAAAAATATCCGTTCATTCCTTATTGAATTCGGTACGGACTTCACATTTGTAGGAAATCAATACCGTATTGAACTGGAGGGTGAAGAGTATTTTATTGATTTGCTTCTGTATCATCGTAAACTTCAATGTATGGTGGCCGTCGAACTGAAAATAGGTAAGTTCCTTCCTGAATATAAAGGGAAAATGGAATTTTATCTCAATATTTTGAATGATAAAATCAGGCTGCCTCACGAAAATCCTTCCATTGGAATTATTATATGTAAATCCAAAAAGCGTACAATAGTGGAATATGCACTAAAAGATTCAAATCAACCAATAGGTATTGCAACTTATAGCCTTACAACTGAATTACCGGAATCATATCAGGAGCTATTACCTGATGGGGACGAGATAGCTAAAAAGTTAAACCTGTTAATGGACAAATAGAGGTAGAATGTTCCTACGTAATTTATCGTTTTTGAGGTTTCCATGCTGACAAATTTTTATCATACGAATCTAGTCTAAAGGCACGATTTCTTTTCGCTATCAGGCTCATTTGTTCTTGCTGACAGGTTCAGATGATAAGTAAGGCAAATTTATCATAATCAAAAATTTATACCGATTACACAATCACTTTGTTATTACTTTTAAAGAGAGCAACAAACCGTTTACACTTATCTATGGTGTGAACAATAATTATCAGTATAAAAAGATGACCAATAACATTGTGAAATTTCAACAATGGAAATCCAATCACAAAAAAGATAATACTTAAAAACATCATTATAAAACAAATGATTGTCAGTGCAGTTATTTTGTTCTTTAAGATGACTTTCTTTTTGGTGAATGATTTAATTAAACGCCAGTGTTGTGCTACGTGAACTATTATTAGTGAAAACCACACTATTCCCATAATACAATGGACGGAATTCCAGTAAGTGGATATTTGTCCTGCATGACCTGCAATCCTCAGTAAAATAAAGCCGAGTACCAAAAGAATATCTACAAGTATTTTTGCTTGTTTTGATAGGAATATGTTTTCCATTTTTTCATTCCTGTTATTGTATTGATACAAAATAACGGAAAATAATAGCGGATGGAAATAGAGAGATTATGGTATAGGTTGGACTATTTAAGGTATTTCTTGCGGAACTGAGTAGGCGAGAGTTTAGATGTCTTAGTAAATAGGCGTGTAAAATAAGCATAATCTTCGTATCCGAGCTCTAAGGCAATTTCCTTGACATTCTTATTGGTATAGAACAATAGGCGTTTAGCCTGAATAATAAGTTCGTTTTGAATACACTCACTGACTGTTAGTCCTGTGGTCTTTTTTACGGCTTCGTTTAAATATACTGGAGATAGATTCAATTTGTCTGCGTATTGTGACGGACGTTTCAATGATTGATAATTGGCGGACAGTAATGTTTTAAATTGGAAAGTAATAGCTGCCAGTCGTTTGTTTTTGGAAACGGGGAGGCCTTTGCGGTATATTTCTGCTGTGATTCCGATATAGAAAGACAGTAAATCGTGGATAATACTTTCTTCGATATGTTGTCTTTCGGGTTTCAGTCTTTTGTGGATGGCTGAGGCACAATATTTAAGGTCGTTAATTATATCTTCATCGAGGTTTACTTTACTGCCCATCAGAGAGACCTGTTCGAATATTTCTTTGTATTCATCTTTTACGAGCATGGCGTCTACTGCCAATATCCAGCCACAGGCATTTATATTGCCGACCGGAATATGGACTTGTCCGGGTAAGATGCAGTGAACGGTACTTCCTGTTATTTCATATTCTTTAAAGTCGATCAATAGTTTGCCTTCTCCTTTTTCGATGAAAAGAAAGATATAGTAATCATCTCTGTGTGCATAATCTACAGCGGGTACTTGCTCGTTTTGCGAAACATAGCGTAGGAAGGCTATTTCTCCTTGAAATTTGTCTGATAGTTTGTGGATCGGAATGGCATTCATGGGTATCAAAGATTTGATTATTGAAGAGAGGAATCCTGTTTCTTATATAAAATCAATGAGGGGAGTTAGATAACTGCTTTGTCTATGATTGTAAAGATATGGTGTTTGTATTTTATTCGAAATGGAATAGCGATGTATTTTAGCCGTTTTATTGATTTACTGTTATGCCATTTCTTATAATTTATTAAGGTAAAATTATATATTTGCAGTTACCCGATATACATTATTTAATTTTAGATATACTGTTCTTAATAAAAATAGATAAAAAGAATAGCCATTATGACACATAAGCTCTTCTACAATGATAGCAACCACAGTCTGGCTTATACCGATTTTGGAAATAAAGACGGCATTCCGCTAATTGTACAACACGGAATGATAGCTAGTATTAAAGATGAATATTTGTTTGGCAATCATTTAAAAGAATCTGCCAGAATAATTTGTGTTGCCCGACCGGGTTATGGAGAATCTTCGCCCTTCGTGATGGATAGTTATCTGGAATGGGGTCATATTATATCGATACTGGCAAACGATTTATCATTAGAAACGTTTGATATATTTAGTTCTTCAGCAGGTGCACCTTATGGATATGCTATCGGCAAAGTGTGTTCCGATAAAGTAAGAAATATGTATATTTTCAGCGGTACACCTGCATTATATGATGAAGAGGTACAATCCGGCTGGCCATATCCTATTGTTACAAATTTATCAGTCGAAGATTCGAGGAAAATCGCTTATGATATATTTTTTGCAGATATACCTTACGAGTTATCAAATAATGATGATATAAAAGACTCGAAAAACAATAATTGTTTCGGTGTAGGGCAAGACTTAAGAATAAGATTCAGGGATTGGGGATTTACATTGTCCGATATAAAAGCTAAAGTCTTTATGCAACACAGTAAAAAAGATGAAGTTCAGCCATACAAAACGGCTATAAGAACATCTCAACTGTTACCCGATTGCACTTTGGAACTCCTAGAAAATGGTGTTCACTTTTCAGTAGAATCATTTCAATCCTTTATTGAAAAAACAATAATAAAGCAGATTAATTATTGAACCATAATTGATATAACTAGAACTTCTGTTGCAAACAAAAATTATCTTTTTATTCTAAATATTTGTTAATATAAAAAATCGTAGTACATTTGTGGCTGAAATAAGAGTACTAACCCTTAAAAAATCACGAAAGGGTATAATTATGTTGGTCAAGAAATAAAACACAGCAAACAGGAACTAAGCTGGCTCATCGGGATGAAGAGCTTTTGCAACTTATTTATATAATTAGAAAACCAAAACTCTACGGCTGCAAATTGGTTATCGTTGATTAGTTCCACAATCACAATTTATATTTTTATTATTATCAATGTCGATGCGTTGACAGGTATATAATTATATACTTTTCTATCTTTCGTATCGCACACAGAGATATATTCTGTCATGGGCTAATTATGTCCATTCGGCTGTTATATATCTCTCTGTATTATCAAAAACAAAAATGGGCATACAACCTAAAGAATTAAGTAAACTGGGATATACTAACAATGTAGCACGTAGTTTAGCGATCAACATAGTAAACAAATATTGCAAACACGACAGTAAAGAACAAATTATAAGAGTGCTTAGCGACCTGCTGGCATATCCCGATAAATATAAAGGCAATGAAGTATGGGGGAAACTGGCGGAACATTTTTCACCGACACCGGTAGACAAATCGTTCACCGTTTACAACCTGCTCGATGAGCCTTTAGCATTCAAAACATACGGAAATAAATTTATCGATACACTCGCCAAACAGCAAATGAATCTGGCAATGCGATTACCAATAACACTTGCCGGAGCTATGATGCCTGACGCACATGCCGGATATGGTTTACCTATCGGAGGTGTGCTGGCAGTAGAAAATGCGGTAATACCCTATGCTGTAGGTGTAGATATCGGTTGTCGGATGAGTCTGACCGTATTCGATGCCAACGTGGATTTCCTGAAACGCTATTCACATCAGATAAAAGAAGCATTAAAAGAATATACGCATTTCGGAATGGACGGCTGCCTGGGTTTTCCCCAAGAGCATGAGATATTGGACAGGAGTGAATTTCAGCTTACACCATTACTCAAACTGTTACATGGAAAAGTAGTACGGCAACTGGGTTCATCAGGAGGAGGAAACCACTTTGTAGAGTTTGGTGAGATAGAACTTATTGAGAACAATGTCTTAAAACTTCCAGCAGGGAATTATACAGCATTACTTTCACATTCAGGTTCACGTGGAATGGGTGCAGCTATTGCCAGACATTACAGTGATGTGGCTCGTGAAGTATGTAAACTACCAAGAGAAGCTCAACACTTTGCATGGCTGGGTTTGGATACCGAAGCAGGACAGGAATACTGGATGAGTATGAATCTGGCGGGAGACTTTGCACAGGCATGTCACGAACGCATACATATCAACTTAAGCAAAGCATTAGCATTAAAAGCATTAGCGAATGTAAATAATCATCACAATTTTGCATGGAGAGAAGAGATAGCTCCGAACAAATATGCGATAGTGCATCGTAAAGGTGCTACTCCTGCGGGAAAAGGCGTTGCGGGATTTATTCCGGGAAGCATGGCAACACCGGGTTATCTGGTAAGCGGAAAAGGAATCGCAGATTCGTTAAACTCTGCGTCACATGGAGCAGGACGGGCTATGTCGAGACAAAAGGCAAAAGAACAATTTACACAATCGGCTTTAAAGAAATTACTCACACAAAACGGAGTAACGCTTATAGACGGCAGTGTGGAAGAAATACCTTTGGCTTATAAAGATATTGACAAGGTAATGCCTGCTCAGGAGTCGTTAGTGGATATTCATGGCAGGTTTATGCCACGGATAGTTAGAATGAATAAAGAATAAAAACAATGAAAATTACAGATAAAATATTAGTTATAGACCTTGAAGCCACTTGTTGGAAAAGCAATGAGTCGAGAGGTCAGACAAGCGAAATTATAGAGATTGGCATTTGTGTACTCAATACAAAAGATGGCAGTATATCTCAAAACAAAGGGATTATGGTAAAACCAAAACACTCTACTATCAGTCCTTTTTGTACAGAGCTGACCACTATCACGCAAGGCTTGATAGATGAACAGGGCATATCTCTTTCTGATGCCTGCAAAATTTTAAGAGAAGAGTATGACGCATATTCCTACACTTGGGCTAGCTATGGTAGATATGATTTGAAGATGATGAAGTCTGAATGTTTGCACAAAGGGGTGGATTATCCTTTATGCCAAGATCATATAAATGTAAAGGAATTATTTACAGAAGCGAGAGAAATAAACAAAAAGGTAGGTATGAAGGTGCATTACAAATATTGGGTTTACCCTTCGAAGGAACTCATCATAGAGGTGTTGATGATGCCAAAAACATAGCAAAGATCCTGTATTGGTGTATAACAAATATGAAGAATGAGCAATAAGATATACTTGCAAATAACCTCTGGACGAGGTCCTGCCGAATGTTGCCACGTGGTCGCTCTTGTTTTGGAGCGAATAATGGCTCAGGCAAAAAAGAAGGGACTTAATACCGAAGTGTTGGAAAGAGAACAGGGTGTGATCAATCGCACCTTGTTTTCGGCAACACTTTCGATAGAAGGTAAAGGGTGTGAAGATATAGCAAAGGAATGGGAAGGTACAATTCAATGGATTGCTCAAAGCCCCTACCGAATTTATCATAAACGCAAGAATTGGTTCATCGGAGTAAATACCTTCACAGTACCCGATATAAAAGATGCCAACGAAAAGGAAATTGAATATCAGACCCTTCGTGCATCTGGTCCCGGTGGACAGCATGTCAATAAAACTGAATCGGCGGTGAGAGCAACTCACACTCCTTCGGGATTGAATGTTACAGCTTCCGATCAGCGTTCGCAATTACAGAATAAAAAACTGGCTACCGAACGGCTGTTAATTAAATTGGCTGCTTGGAATATAGAACAGAGTATGCAGGCAGCTCAAGAGAATTGGAATAATCATAATAACTTGCAACGGGGAAATGCTGTGAAAGTAATAAAGGAATCGTTGAAGTGAAATTTAAGAAACAAAAAATGACAGAAGAACATAAAAAACGGATCGGTAAATTCTTAAGCCTTGTACTCAGGCACGATCCTCAAAAGATAGGCTTAGAACTTGACCAACAGGGTTGGGCAAATGTGCACGAACTTATTGAAAAGTGTAAAAAGCATCGATACCATTTCTCTATGGAAGAATTGGAAGAGATAGTGGATACAAATAATAAGAGACGTTATTCGTTCAACGAAAAGAAGAATAAAATCAGGGCTAATCAGGGACATTCGATAGATATAGATTTGGCTTTATCTCCGGTCACACCTCCCGAATTTCTGTATCATGGAACAGCTACACGATTTCTTCCTTCTATAATGAACGAAGGAATCATAAAAGGTAGCCGTCAGCATGTTCATTTAAGCAGTGATAAGGAAACGGCGGAAAAAGTCGGTTCTAGGCATGGAAAAGTTTGCATCTTAACTATTATGACAGGAAAGATGCACGAAGATGGCATCTTGTTTTACTGCTCTGATAATGGCGTATGGCTCACTGACTTTGTGGATGTAAAATATATATCGAAATAGTAAGGAATAACATATTAATAAAATAGAAATCATGTAATTGTCAGTGTGTATATGAGATTTGAATCTCAA
This sequence comes from Dysgonomonas sp. HDW5A, assembly GCF_011299555.1. NCBI lineage: Bacteria > Pseudomonadati > Bacteroidota > Bacteroidia > Bacteroidales > Dysgonomonadaceae > Dysgonomonas > Dysgonomonas sp. HDW5A. Next base: position 22,464 of record NZ_CP049857.1, read on the forward strand.
CTGCAGCCTGTAAATATAAATTTACAAGGCTTATAATTCATATTTTTATAAACGAAACAATTACAATTATGTTATCACAAAAATATGGTCGTACATATCATTACCCCTTTTCGCCGGGGACGACAAGCGACGACCGCATCAATCATACATACTGGGAAGATATCCGAAAAATAGAAACACTTGTACATACCGAAAAGCTAGATGGCGAAAACAACTGCCTCAACCAATTCGGTGTATTTGCCCGATCACATGCAGCACCCTCGACCTCTCCGTGGACGAATCAAATTCGTGAACGCTGGGAGTTCATAAAGCACGATTTGGGCGATATAGAATTATTCGGAGAAAACTTATATGCTATCCACTCCATTGAATATAAACAGATAGAAGATTATTACTTTATCTTCGCTGTGCGATGTGTAGACAAGTGGCTCTCGTGGGAAGAGGTAAAATTCTATGCTGCAATGTTTGATTTTCCGACAGTTCCCGAATTGAAAATAGAAACTGTCAAAGATTTGTCTGAAAATATGCTCAAACAACAAATATTGAATTGGGCAGAGGAGCCAAGTGTTTTCGATTCGATTAATCCGTTTACACATGAAGTATGTACACGAGAAGGAGTCGTTAGTCGTAACATTGGAGAATATCCCGTGGACGATTTTGCTCATAATGTCTTCAAATATGTACGCAAAGGTCATGTAAAAACAGACGAACACTGGACAAGAAACTGGAAACGGGCAAAACTGGTTTGGGAAACAAGCAATAAAAAGGAGGAAGAGAAATGATTTGGCAACTAACACAAAATAAAGAATGGAATGCTCTCGAAAAACAATTTTCGTGGGTAACTGATATGAGATATGTAGAACAGCATCGTATACATCATTCTGAGGGAAATGTGGCTGTACATACACAGATGGTAATAGGGCAACTACTAAAATCGGACGAATATCAGAAGCTGGACAAACAGTCTCAGGAAATACTCTGGGCAAGTGCTTTATTGCATGATATCGAAAAGCGGTCTACTTCGGTAGATGAAGGCAATGGTATTATCTCTGCAAACGGGCATGCCCGTCGAGGGGAATATACAACACGTAGTCTATTGTTTAGAGAGATACCGACACCGTTTTATATCCGAGAGCAAATAGCTTCTTTGGTCCGCTTCCATGGTTTGCCTCTTTGGCTGATGGAAAAACCTGATCCACTAAAAAAAATAGTTGAAGTAGCGTGCCGATTAAACACCAAAGACTTGAAACTATTGGCAGAAGCCGATGCCCGGGGACGGATTTGCGATGATCCGGATGCTCTTCTGTATTCATTGGATATGTTTGAGTTGTTCTGTAAAGAACAAGATTGTTGGGGAGTATCAAAAGAGTTTGCAAGTCCTAGTGCTCGTTTTCACTATTTCAATACGGACAACAGCTATATTGATTATGTTCCGTTTGATAATTTCAAATGTGAGGTTACCATGCTGTCGGGATTGCCGGGTATGGGTAAAGATCATTATATACAAACTTTAGGTAAAGAGACTCCTGTTGTTAGTCTGGATGCTATCCGTCGTAAGTACAAAATAAGTCCGACTGACAAATCGGGAAACGGATGGGTGGTGCAAACAGCAAAAGAAGAGGCTCGTACTTATTTAAGGAAAGGACAGGACTTTGTTTGGAATGCAACCAATATTACTCAGCAGATGCGTTCGCAGTTGATTGATTTGTTTGTGTCTTATGGTGCTAAAGTCAAAATTGTGTATGTCGAAAAAACGTATAGTGTATGGTTAAATCAGAATAAGAATAGGGATTATCCTCTACCAGAATCGGTTCTTGATAAAATGCTTGCAAAATTAGAAATACCGCAATTGACGGAGGCTCATGAAGTAAAGTATATAGTTGACAAGTAAAAATTAAGTACGCTTTTTTAGCGTGCTTTTTATTTCCCATATTTTATCGTAAAAAATACGCAAACTATTTTTTAGCCTAAAAATATTTCCCTTTCTTTGTTTACGTAAATAATACATAAATATAAAGATGGAACAACAAGGGAAATATATATATGAATATCCTCGTCCGGCAGTAACAACAGACTGTGTTATATTCGGTTTCGATAAAGGAGAATTAAAAGTATTATTAATTGAGAGAGGTATTAAGCCTTATTCAGGTAAATGGGCTTTACCCGGAGGTTTTATCGATATGGATGAAGATTCTGAAACTTGTGCCAAACGTAAACTTGTGCAAGAAACCGGACTTGAAAATATTTACATGGAACAGTTGTATACATTTTCTGCTGTTGAAAGAGATCCTCGTTATCGTGTGATTAGTATTGCTTATTATGCTTTGGTAAACTTGTCCGATTATAATGCACAGGCTGGAACGGATACTACCTGTGTAAAATGGTTTGCGATTTCTGATGTTCCGGAGCTAGCTTTCGATCATGCAAAGATATTAGATATGGCAAAAGAAAGATTAAAAGGAAAGATCAAATATCAGCCGATAGGTTTTGAACTTCTTCCTGAGAAGTTTACCATGCCTGATCTTCATTGTTTATATGAAACAGTGCTACAAACTGAACTGGATAATCGCAATTTTAGGAAGAAGATTTTAGGATATAATTTATTAATCGATTTAAATGAACAACAACGAGGGGCACGTAACAGGGCTCCGAAACTATACAGCTTTGATAAAGAGAGATATGAGGAACTAACAAAGGCAGGATTTTATTTTGAAATTTGAGACAATTGAAACACAATAACATGGCTACAATAGATTTAAATAATTTGTTTGACAAAGGAATGGAATTGCATTCTATAGCTAATACAGCATACCCGTTAACTCCAACATCGTTAAAACAATACGCTTTAAAAAATGAGAATGAGATACAGAAATTACTTGAGAAAGAATTTCATGCTATGAATGAACTGTCTCTATATGTTCATATCCCTTTTTGTAAAACAAGATGCAAGTTTTGCGAGTATGTAGTCGTTTCGGGGAGTGAATTCGATTTGAAGGACGAATATACGGATGCAGTACTAAAAGAAATAGATTTATATAGCCGAATCATCAATAATGATAAATATATTGCAGGTTTTGATATAGGTGGTGGAACACCAACAGAGCTAGGTTTCAGACGAATTGAAAAAATAGTGAATAAGTTATCCAAGACATTCAGCTTAAGAAGTGAACAAGTCTGGTCAATTGAAACAACTCCGTTTAATGCGATAAGCAAATTCGATGAACTGAAAGATATTTATAATCTCGGATTTCACCGTATAAGCATGGGGATTCAGACTGTTAATCAAGAGTTACTAAAAAAAATGGACCGGGAGGGAAATGCTCATCTTTATCAGAAAGCAGTTGATGCTATCAGAAAAGCAGGATACACCCAGTTTAATATCGATTTGATGTATGGATTTAAGGAACAATCGATAGAAGATTTCAAGTCCACAGTTGAGTATACCGTTTCATTAGCTCCCGAGTATATCACATTGTACGAAATGCGATACAAGTTGACTCAAATAGCACATGATGCATTAGATGTTACCCGTGCAAAAGTAAACAGCCAATATTTGGTGGCTTATGAGATATTGATTCAAAATGGATATATGGCAAACTATGGAAAAAATACTTTCAGTCGGATTAAAAATAACCACGGAACAAGTGATTATCTGACAAGCAGAGTGACAAAGGCTACTCCATATATCGGTTTGGGGGCAGGTGCACAATCGTTCGGGGTGAATTATCTGGCATATAACCAAGGTGCCGCAACAAAAAGTATATCAAAATATATTAAACATGCAAACAATGGCAGCTTCCCTATTCAGGATATCTATGATTTGCCCGAACAGGAAATAATGGCAAAGACAATATCGGTTATGTTTTATTTTGGTTTTATTGATTTAGAAAATTTCAGGAAACGATTTGGGAAAGACTTTATGCAAATGTTTAAAGACGAAATAGAATATTTGAAAACTTGGAATCTGGCTGAAATAAAAGACGATATGTTTATTCTTACTCAAAATGGAGTAAGCCATATGAGTGGAGTCATTCCGATGTTTTATTCAGATAGAAGCAAACAGGAGTTGATGAATATAAATGCAGAAAAGCTGCTGAAATAAATATTGATTAAAAAGAATGTATATGAAGCATAATACATACAATCTACAATGGTTATTGAACAAAGTAGAGAAAAAAGAAAAAGTCAAATATCTTTTCTTTTGGGGACATGCACCTTCAAAGGATCGCTCTGCAACAAAATCGTGCTTCAGCCAGTGGTGGCAAAGCGCATTTGAAGTCGATGGAATAAGGTATACGACTGCCGAACACTGGATGATGGCTCGAAAAGCCGAATTCTTTGGAGACACAGAAATAGTAGAAAAAACTCTTGCAGCCAAATCTCCGGCTGAAGCTAAAAAGCTAGGTAGAAAAGTCAAAAACTTCGACCCGAAAATTTGGGATGAGAATTGTTTCGATATCGTTTGTAAGGGAAACTATTATAAATTTTCACAATATCCCGATTTAAAAGAATTTTTATTAAATACAAAAGATCGTGTATTGGTAGAAGCTAGTCCGGTCGATAATATCTGGGGAATTGGACTGGCACAGGATGATGAACAAGTTGAAAATCCGAGGTTGTGGAAAGGTGCAAATCTTTTAGGATTTGCTTTAATGGAAGTTAGAGATAGATTGCTAATAGCAAACAAATTGAATGAGATACGTGATAAACTGTAATCAAATAGGATGGATATAAAAGACCGTTTAAGAGGATGTTTAATTGCAGGAGCAATAGGAGATGCCATAGGATATAGATATGAGTGTATGAATGATGTTGCAGATGTAATTTTCGATTTTGATTGGATAATATCAGACGATACGCAATTATCTATTGCAACCTGCGAAGCTATCTATGATGAACTCGATATAAAACCTGAAAAAGTAGCTGAACGTTTTCTATATTGGTATCAAAAACGGAAACTGAATGGATTAGGTTCAAGTACATTAAAAGCATTGCGGGAATTACAGGTTGGAGGGCATTGGGCGTTAGTTGGTCGATCGGGTGAATATGCGGCTGGAAACGGAGCTGCCATGCGCATAGCGCCATTAGCATTCAAGAAATATGTTACAAGACTGAATATCCAAGATATTTGTACTATTACACATCGCAATGATGAAGCATATTGTGGAGCTTTAGCCATATATTACGCCATCCGAGCAGCAATAAGTGAAATCTGGACAGGTGACAAATTTTTAATTGGCTTCATTCTCGAAAAGATACCTGATACCCGAGTTAGAGATAGATTAATAGAATTTGACAAACTCAGTCATTTGTCTATCTCTGAACTTGGAGAAAGATATAGATCAACGGGGTATGTAGTAGACTCTGTTCCTATAGCAATATTTGCCGCTCAGAAGATTTGCGTGTCAGACTTTAAAACAATAATTACGGATTTAATTAAAATAGGTGGCGATACTGATACCGTTTGCTCTATGTTTGGGCAAATTGTAGGTTCATTAAAAGGAATAGATGTGATTCCGAATGATTTTATAAATAAATTCAATCAGTTAGAAATTAGTCAATTAATCACAAACTTGGTTGATAAATGGAAAGAATAATGAAAACAACATTATACAGACCAATAGGTCTGAAAGAATTACAATTGATTATCGATATGAATTTTAAAGGTTTCCCTCCTCGTTTAGAGTGGCAACCGATTTTTTATCCTGTACTTAATCAGGAGTATGCTGAACAAATCGCTCAAAAATGGAATACAGGAGATGAATTCTCTGGTTATTGTGGCATTGTCACAAAGTTTGAATTGGCAACCGATTATCTACAAAAATACGAGGTGCATAATGTCGGCGGCTTTATTCATAATGAACTTTGGGTTCAGTCCGAAAACTTAGCGGAGTTCAATTCGCAGATCATAAATCCTATTGAAGTTGTAAAAGTATTTACAGGCGAAAGGTTCAATGTAGATAATAAAGATCAAGCAAGTCTTTGTGTATTAAAATATTTGAAGAGATGAAAACAATAACATTAGTCAAAGGAGATATAACGACAATAAAAGCTGATGCCATTGTAAATGCAGCAAACTCGTCATTACTTGGTGGCGGAGGTGTAGATGGAGCTATTCATCGCAAAGGTGGTAGCCAGATATTAGAGGAATGTAAAGCTATTCGCAATCGCCAAGGAAAATGCAAGGCTGGAGATGCAGTATACACATCCGGAGGATTATTACTTGCTAAGTATGTGATCCATACCGTAGGCCCTATATGGAATGGGGAAATAGTAAAGAATCGGAATTACTGGCTTCCTGTTATAGGAAATCGTTAGAGATTGCAGATTCTCTTGGTATCAAATCGGTTGCTTTTCCAAATATCAGCACTGGAGTTTATCGTTTCCCGAAAGATATGGCTGCACAGATAGCTGTCAATACAGTAAGACAAATAATTAATAATGAACATATGAATATAGAGGAGGTTATTTTTGTTTGTTTTGATGATGATAGCTATAACCTGTATAATGATATTTTAAATGCATAATAACCATTACTGGTTATTATGCAAAATTATATTTTGCAGTATATATTCACACTAAGAAACAGGAGGACATTACAGCTTTTCAAGAGGACTTTGATTGATTTAATAACTTTTCGGTTACATCATACAATTACCTCACAGTAAGAGGGATTATTACGTTCTTGCTAGAATCTTAAATTATGATACATCCGAACTGTATTATAGTACATTTCCACACAATCAAATATAAATAAGTAGATTACAATGTAATACTGCATTTTCATAATGACTTTCGGATTAAATTATGACTGATTCATTTTTAGAAACTATAACTTATACCAACGTTAACACGTAAACCCGACCAATCAATTTTACTTTCAATTTCTGACATTTTAGATGAGAAATTTATTTCATAACCAGCAGAAACAAATAATCCAATGTGTGAAGTAAAATTATATTTTACTCCTAGCTGAGGTAAAAGACTAGCACTTGTATTATTATAGCTATTATCTTCTAGTTCCAGAATGTTGTTTTTCGGGGAAACCTCCTGATCTATTTTAATTTTTGAAAAAATAAGGCTTGGTGAAATTTCTCCGTAAAAAGACATACTTTTATTTTCTCCCATACTAATACTATAAAAATAATTTCGATAGAATATTCCTCCCCGATATCCGCTTAGTTTTATCTCTGAACTTATTTTTCCCGAATAATCGGCATAGGAAATCTTTCCTGCAGTATTTAAATAACTACCTGTTATTCCGAATTCATGTTTTTGCATTCTATAACCTAGATCAAAGGTATGCATGATATAACCCGGAAAATTATCAGTAGTTGAAATATCTAATCCCGGGACTTTAGCTAAAATAGTATTCCGTGTACCTGATAATAAATCTTTCATATCAGACATTTTATATGATCCGTAACCTACAGAATATTTTACTGTTATCTGAGATTGTGCTTGTAGAATAAAAAATAAACTTAATAAAACTAAAATTGCTTTTTTCATTATTTCAAGTATTTTGAGATATCCCAATAAGGATTATTTGTGACAAGAGTATTATTAAATATATATGTATTACCAACTAAGTCTTTGCTATAATAAGTGCTTAGTTTGATGTTGTAAGTTTTGATATCAGTTATTGACTTTCGAATATGTCCTTTTTTATTAGTTTTAAAATCTAAGTCATAATATAGTATATAACCTGTATATGGGTCTGTAGAGATATATGTTCCTTCTATTACCTCTGTCTTACTTAAAGTTTCTAGATTCAACTTATAAAAACTTTTTGACTCTTGAACAATCAATTCATTATCAGTAATCGGATCAAAATAACAGCCAGATACATTAGAAATATCCATATTTTTATACAATATCGCTCCTCCTTCTTTTATCTGATATATTTTTATATTGTCAAAAGTATTGTATATACACATATATTTACCATCATCGGAGACTGTAATCTTAGTTTTATACGGGGATGTTGGCGCAGTGATATTATACAGAAGTTCACCTTTGATATTATAAATCATACATTTTCTCGAATAGCTCATTCCACTTATAATAATCATATCATTGTCTGTAATGGCGAAAACATCGTCCAAGTTTGTATATATCGTGTTTTCATCTATTTCAAACTTGTTTAATTGATTCATATCTTTATCAAAAATATGAATCTGTCTGGTCAGAGATTGAAGAACTGCAACTTTTCCTGTTTGTGAAGAGCAAGATAGTTTGTCATTTTCGTGATAGTCTATATAGCTAATAGATAATGTCTTGAGTTGTTCTTTTGTGGTTACATCGTATTGTGCTATACTGTATCCCCTAAAAGCGTATAGTAACTTATTTCCGGTATCAGTTACGAAATATCTGTTGTAGTAGTCTCTTGGGAGAAATGTTGGATAATAATAGTAAAAGAAATTCTCGCCCCATGTCCAATAATTATTACCTTCATAATTTTCTGGTAATACATATATTGAACCATAAATATCTTCAGGGAATGGTGGCAGCGAAATGTTTTTGCTAGTCGATGTATATTCTAAAGTTTCTGTTTTTGTGAATCCTTCTTCATCTACACCATAAGCAAATATATATTTACATCTATATTTGTTTTTATTCCATGATACAAAACCATTTTCTAAATCATTTGTTTTAATCTGAATTTTCTCTCCAGCTAAAGAGGAATAGCTCATGGTATACCTGTCATACCAAGGTTCTATTTTATTATCCTTAAAGAATGTTCTTATTTGATAATCTTTATACCCATGAACGTAGTTTTCATCAATTATATATGTTTGATTGGGATCTGATATTGTAATAGTTATTTCTGAGTCCCATGACCAATCCTTGTCATAAGTAATTTCGTACCTGTCAACTTCCAGTCCTTCAATATTGGGCTTCTTCCATTGTATTTTCAAGTAATCGCTCTCAGATAAACCATCTGTTATTTGCAATCCTCTATCTACATGGATATATTTTAGGGTATACTCTTTCTCTCCAATGTATCTTTCCAAACCCAATTTTTCTGCCAGACTATGCGTTCCGGAAGTAGATTCAACATATAGTTTAAGCTTATGAATACTATTGTCATAGGCATCGGGATTGATTAATATTCCATTGTGGCTGTTCTCAAGAGGTATACCGTCTAGAGTTATTTCCGTTTTCAATATTCTGTCAATTTCTTCATCTATGCTATAACTTAGCCATGTTTTATCATAAATATAAATAATATCATTATCTCTGACCCCATACAGGTTGATGTCAATTTCTTTATCCGGAATTGGCTTTTCTTTTTCTACAAAGTGAGTATCCTCAGTTTGATACTCACATGAGTATGCAAATAAAAGAATGAATATTATAGCTATTCCTTTTTTCATTATTTAGTCTTCTTCATGAATTTTGAGATGTCGAAGTATGAACCCCATGCATGCATTGAAGGGCTCACTAGAATATTATTATATGAGAGAGGCTCTTCGCTATCAATACTCATTTGAAATAAAAGTTTTGAAAAAGTCGGGTCCACCACATTGATATTTTGATATAATTGGCCAGAAGTAGTATATAAAAAATTGCCATTAACAACATCTACAAACGAAAATTGACCATCAATTTCTGCTATTTTGTTGAAAGATGGTAGTTCTGATACACGAAATTTTTGATTATTCCCCTGTATTAATTGAGTTGGATTGGAAGAGTTAAAATAAATAAAAGGTCCATTAGCCATTAAATCGTTATAGCTTGATGTTTTTATTAATTTGGTTTGGTTTCCATTCAATTCTAAAATATCAACTTGCATGGAAGATTCATCATTGAAATTAAATAAACTCAATAACATATATTTATTATCAGCAGATAATCTCATCTCGTTAATGTTCTTTCCAGAAGTTGGGATTGGAATATCGTACAAATATTTTCCAGTATTGGCATCAAAAACCATTAAAGAGATATTATAGAAATTAGAACCACTATTATTCGAAGATATAAGTAATTTATTGTCACTGGTAAATTTCAAAATCTCATATGTTGGATGTACACCGTATGCTAATTCGATCTGAGTCGGGTTTGTAAAGCTATGATTTTTATATATACTTATTTTATTGTAATCTCTTACAGCTACCCTGGAGGAATATTGATCGCATGACATGGATAGATCAATAGTTTCATCAAAACTCATAACTTTAGCTGTCTTCATTGTTCCCATATCGGTTTTATATATACCTCTTCTTGCCAAAGTATATAGTAAATTACCTTTCGAATAAGGAACAAAACCTAACGGATCATCATTGATATGGAATTGATCATAAAAATAGTTTGTACCAAAAGAGCCTTGACTGAAGAAACCTGGATGACGAGTAAGTTCATAGTTTGTTTGTTTTCCTAATAAATGCACATCAATCATATCGTAGTTACTCCATCTCCATGCAATGTAGGGGAATGGCAACCTTTCTACATCTATAGTGTTTGTCCCATCAACTAAAAGAATATTTTTATCATCAAATAATCTTACTATTTGCGTGCAATTAAATTCCGGTTGGGGCCAGGATATACGTATATATCGTCTTTCGTCCTTTTTATGGAGATGAAAGAATCAAGTAGTACCCAACAACTGAGGGTGTAATCATAATCGTACTGATCGTGTAGATAAGTAATATAGTTATCCATCTCGTCTAGGTTGTCAAGAAAGATATAGGAGGTATTACAGTTATTGTTTTCATCAAAGGTGCAGGAGAGGGTTGCTTTTTCGTCATCGAACAGAAGCTCGATTACATTCTCCGTGATTCCTTTTTCAATGTATTCGGCTACATACATGGGATTATCAGAGTAGCTTTCTTTGATTTCGTCATGGGATAGCTTTAATACTAAGTGTGCACAGTTTATGAGTCTTGCACAATATTCGGTTGAGCTTGTTTGTTGTGTTGCCATACATACGTCCGTTTTTAAGCCTGATAGAATATCAAGCTGATAAATGAATAATAAAAACGTTGGTTCTACGCCTGTATGCTTTGGCTATATACCTAATATCGAACAATAAGCATATAATATAACAGCACGAAGTTTATAATTAACAAATATACACTTTATGTAATAAAATATTTCCTTTTTACTTATCTTTATAATCTTAATTTTTAAGTTTCTAAATTCATCCGATGAAAAAGTCTATAAGCTATTTACCCAAACGTAAGCAAGAAGATTTATATTTTCTTGTCAAAGAAATCAAAAAGCGGATTCCACAAACCGAAATGATTATCTTATATGGTAGCTACGCCACAGGTAAATATGTAGAATATGACGAACGGGTAGAATTTGGAATACCTACTTCTTTTATGTCTGATTACGATATTCTAGTCGTAACAAATGGTATATCCGATAAAAAAGTAGGTAATGTATTGGATAATATAGATGACCTGTATTACAAAGACCCCGACCATCAAACGCCAGTACAATTTATCAATGATGATATAAAGACTTTAAACAGGCAACTCGAAGAAGGCAGGTATTTTTATACCCAGATCAAACAGGAAGGAGTCATTCTCTACGATAGTGGAAATGTAAAGCTTGCCAGAAGAAGGAAGCTAAAGTTTGACGAAATAAAGCAACAGGCTCAGGAGTATTTTGATGAGAAGTTCCATAGAGCTAATTTATTTCTTGACCATGCTTTGTTTGATTATAATAAGAATGAATTTGCAATGGCTTCTTTTGATTTACACCAAGCCTGTGAAAACTATTACTATGCTATACGCTTATCTTTTACCTTAAGAAGTAATAAACAACATAACCTGTCAAAACTTTCCTCATCTGTTAAACGTCATTCAGATGAATTGCTCCAAGTCTTCCCTCGCCATACTGTGGAAGAGAAACGGCTGTTTACTTTATTAAAAGACGCTTATATTGAAGCACGCTACAACCCCAAATTCATTGTAACAAAAGAGGACATTGATGCGTTGATTCCGAAAGTGGAACTACTGAGGGATATTACTAAACGCATTTGTGAGGTGAAGATTTGGGAATATGGGGAGATGGGGTGAGATAGACGGCATTCTATAAATTACAAAAGATTATTAAATATCAGTTCTATATATTTCTAATAATAAACAGCTTGATATATGTTAGAGACGCTTCTATCTTTGATTGGGAAAGGAATTATTACAGGTGCAGCATCTAAGGGTGGGCAAACTTTAATTGAAAAATTAAAAAAATATTTTGAGGCCTCTTTAGCCGAAAAAATAGGAGATGCATATCTAAAAGCATCTAATATATATTCTGAATTAGGAAGAGATGAAGTGATAATAGATGATTCTTTAGAAGATGACCCTTATTATAAGAATCTAATATATGGTTTTAATATCATTGACGGAAGTGACCTGCCTGATTACCATAAGCAGATGAATAAATTATTTCTTCTCGAACTATTTAAAATTCCCGAATTAGCAAATCAAGTTTTCAATATAAAACTTGATAATATACATAAAGAAGTTTTAGATATAAAGAAGGATACAAGAGATCTTGTTCAAAAGTTTAATTTATTAGAACAAGAAGAAGCACCAGAGGAGTTATTATTTAATATTGAAGCTGCTTCTGTGGATTTATCAAGCTACGAAAATACATTTCAGAGTAAAATACATATTGATAGACTTGAAACAACAGAAATTTATAACTGGATTTTAAGTAACCTTAAGAATAAAGAATCTAATATTGCACTTTTGGTGGGTAACGCAGGCTATGGAAAGTCTGTTGTATTAAAAGATTTATTTGTTTTATTGAAAGAGAAACGTATTCCCACATTGGGGATTAAAGTTGATAAAATACTTAACATAAGCTCTATAAAAGACATTGAAGCTGAGCTAAATATTACCAATGGTATTATTCCTACATTTAGAAGAATCGGTATAGACAATGAATTAGTTGTACTTCTTATAGATCAGATTGATGCATTGTCACAATCTCTTTCTTCAAGTAGACATGCAATTAATTCATATGATAGACTAATAAAGCAGTTAGAAGTATATCCAAACATACGTATCATTATTTCTTGTAGAAACTATGACCTAGATTACGATCCTATTTTACGCTCTTACAAAGAAAAAAAAATATTTCATATGTCTCTATTAGAAATGCAACAGGTTGACTCCGTTTTATCTACTATTGGTATAAATATAGACGAAAGGCAAACTCGCTTGAAAGAATTTCTCAGAATTCCTTTGCATTTAAACTTATTCTGTAAAGTGGGTTAAAAAAAAGAATTTGATGAAAGCATTACTCTATCAAAGCTTTATGATGCTATTTGGGAAGAGTATATTACTAATGGAAATTCGCTAGAATTAATAAAATTACTAACTAATATTGCAAATAAGATGCATGATCAACAACATATTGTAGTTGATAAGAGACTTTTTGATTTAGAGAAATCTGAATTGAACTATCTTATGCATCATGAACTATTAAAAGAATCTACAGATAATAAAATCCAATTTATACATCAAACTTTCTTTGATTACGTATATGCTAGAACTTTTATTTCATCAGGGAAGGATATTGCAGATTGGCTAAAAAATATACATCAAGGTTTATTTATTCGCTCTCAAGTAAAACAAATATTTGCTTACTTAAGAGATATTGATGTTAGTATTTACATTCAAAGTTTGACGAAAATATTAACAAAAGATGAATATCGTTTTCATCTAAAATTACTTTTAATAAATGACCTAGGGTTTTATCAAAATCCATTAGAACAGGAAAAGAAACTTCTATCAGCTCACATTATAAGAGAACCTTTCTATTTCCAATTATTTTTAGAATCGGTTCAAAGCCCTAAATGGTTTGAGTTTGTCATTTCTCTGAAAGAGTTTACCGACTTATTATCAAGTGAAAAGGAAGACATAAATAGACTAATTTCGAATTTATGTATAAGGATTATATGGCAAAATGCTCAGTTAGTAATTGATTTTTTATCAACACATCCTTATAAAATAGGAATAATAGAGAATGTCTTAGTTCAAATTCCAGACTCAGAAATTAAATTGTCATACGAACTTTATCATAAGACATATGCTAAGTGGAACCTAAATATTAGAAGAGAATATTACTATTTAGAAAAAGCCTTGAACGCTGACCCTGATTTTGTTATTGAGGAGCTTAAAAAAGATTTTCGTGAAAATATTTCTAAACTAGATTGGTTTGATGATAACTATATTCCAGGTTCTCATTCAGGTTTGAAGATTTATAGTGAATTATATAAACAATATCCCAATAAGGCTATACCATATTTCATTTATATTATAACTGAGATCGAAAAATCAAAATCGTATGAATTAACCGACTCTTTTTATAGTAGTAGAGCATTCTCTCACTATAGACCAAATCCTAAAAACAACTTTGATTTTCATGATTACAAAGATCTATATAATACTATTTTCTATAGTATAAAAGAGAAGAAATTAGATGCTAATTCTATTTCATTGCTGAGGGAAACATTAAATTCACAGTATGCAAATGTACTAACACTTGGAGTTTACTACTTGATACAGAATAAAGAGCAAGAAATAGAAACAACATTTAAACTTTTGTCTAACCCTGATTTTTTAATTAAATCGAACTCTTCCGAACTCTTGGGGTATTATTCCAATATATTAGTTGCTAAATGCTATCCTTTATTTGATAGAAAACAACAAATAGTTCTCAATCAAATAATATTATCTACTTTAAAACAGTATCATCATTGGACTTACGAGACTTTCTATACAAAGAAAAAAGTTTCTTCAACTTATTTAAAAAGAACATATAGTTTAGTGTCTCTCTTACCTGAAAAGAGTCTTAATGAATATCCTGAAATGAAAAAAATAAATCAAGAAGGATTTAGAAGGTATGAAAAAGTTGATAATAAACCTCCTAGTGTAGTTACTACATATTCTGGTTGGCGTAGCTATCCGCAAAAAGCATATGATAATATGACACTTACTGATTGGAGAAATTCTTTCATTAAACTCAATACAGAACAACGTTCATTTGCTGATTGGGATAAACCATCTAAAGGTGGAAATACAAGAAGTTTCGAACAACATGTGTCACAAGAGCCTAACAAGTTTTATACATTTATGAAAGACCTTATAAATGATAAATCAATTGATCTTGAATATATTTTGTCTGGACTAGAAGGCCTAAAAAAAGCAGAATATAGCAAAGAATCTTTTCAGCATTTATGTTTGGGAATTATAAAATTACGAAAAGCAGAACTTGATGAAAGATATTTGTCAACTTTCCTTAGAGTACTAGATTACATTGTGAATGGCAACAAGACTTTAGATAGAGAAATCTTTGATTTTATTATAGAAATTATTTATCAAACTCCAGATAGAGAGTTTACCAAAGATGTAATTCAACGTGATGATGTCGCTATGGAAGTTGTTACAGCTGGCATAAATTCAATAAGAGGTGTGTCTGTGGAATTATTAGTTGGTTGCTATTCTTTAGCAGAATATAAAGAAAAGATTTTCGAAACATTAGAATATATTGCTGACACAGCCAATGAAATAACCCGTTCTTGTGCTATTTTTCGAGGAGCATCGCTTATTAATCTAGATAAAGAAAGGGCTTTTAACCTGTATTTAAGACTAGTTAAAGATTATAATTTATATCTGTTAGCTATTCCATTTCATGATGGACATCCTTTAGTCTATCTCATGAATATAGATTTTAAACGGCTTATTCCTTTTTTTGAGAAAACAATCACTATTGGAGAAGCTGGAGAAGCAATGTCTTTTTTCCTTTTTAATGCTTACATAAATAATCGGCCTAAAGCTTTTACTCTTCTTGAATCCCTACTAAATAACAATCCTCGTTCAAGACAAAAACTAACTTGGGAAATCTGTGCACATATCTTGAATGGCAAGCATTCTAAAAAAGGGTGGATAGTTCTAAATATACTTCTAAATATTGACGATAAAGAGTTAGGGGAAAGATTTAATAATTGTTTTCTACATATTCCTGCTAACATTAATCTTCAGACTATTTCTTTTATAAATAAGTACTTAAAATCTCCAATAGGAAATTACAGAAGTAGTTATTTCTATAACTTTTTGAGAAATCTTATTCCTTTAGATGCCAAACAATGTTTAATTTGGTTTTTCTCTTCACGCCCTGAGAAAGTAACAGAGTCCTTTTATGATAAAAGTCCTTTAAATGTACTTGTTGAAGCTTATAATGGAATGAGAGAATACGATAAAGACAATGTGATGTTAGAGAAATCAATGGATATATTTGACTCTCTACTCCATATTCCTCAATATAGGAACATTCATTTAAGAACTTTCCTTAGAGAACTTGATAGTTAGTATTTTTTCTAACCTCAGTATAATAATATTATAATAGTAAAATAAGATGAAAATAATAGCTTTAAGATTAATTAAACCAGAATCACATCAAGTAACTGATCAACAAAGACATAAAAATATAGTAAAAGGATTATTTGAGGAAAATGAGAACTCAAGAATATTTCGTTTTTACAATAATTATGAACTCCAAGATGATGATTGGTTTAAAGAAACAAGGAAAGACCCATTTTCCGATTGTTTTGATGATCCAATAAGAGCAGACAATAAACTTAAAATAAATGTCTGTGCTATTGTCGGAAAAAATGGAAGTGGAAAAAGTTCAGTTATAGAGCTTATTATTAGACTTATAAATAATTTTGCATGCTCTATTATAGGTGATGAAAAACCTTTTAATGCTGCAGAGCGCTTACATTTTATTCCTGATATTTTCGCTAATTTATACTTCGAAATCAAAAATACGCAGTATAGGCTAGAACAAAGGGGGAATAATATACATATGTTTTCAACGAAAGATCAAGGTTCTTTTTATGAAAATAACTATGATCCTATTAACTACAGATGGACAGAATTAAACTATATCCAAGCATTAAATATCTCTCCTCTGAAAGACTTTTTTTACACTGTTATTGTAAACTATTCCCATTATTCTTATAATATATATGATTTCAAAAAAGAATGGGATATTGAGGCATCTACTAAAAAATTAGAAGAAAAAGGAATTCTGTTAAACGATATTCGTGATATTGATTACTGCTGGCTTACAGGTGTTTTTCATAAAAACGATGGTTATCAAACACCAATAGTGCTAAATCCGTTTAGAACAGATGGGTATTACATTGATAATCAACGAGAGTCAGAGTTAGAAGAGGATCGATTTTTAAGTATTGTTCTGGCATTAAATAAAGGTAAAGAGCAACAAAGTGTTTTCGATAATGTTATTGATAATAAGCATATTGATTCATTTTCAATAAGAAGTAAAAAATCAGAGAAACTAAATTTTTATAAGAACCAGTGTAAAAAATTGAATATTGATTTTGATTCTACAGTATATAGACCTATTTTGAAATATTGGGCTGACCATTACCCAATCCAAGAAGATAAAATACATGATTCCTCTCTACATAAACAAGCTATAGAATATTTAATATATAAAACCCTCAAGATTGGATTTCAGTATAAAAAATTTTCTTGGGATGATTTTATGAAATTTAATGAAGATACTGCTCTTTTATATAATACTATAACTCTATTTATTGGAGATAATAGCCATATAACATACAAATTAAAACAAACTATATCATTTCTAATAAATAATCATATCACAAATACTGATTATATATCTTTATTAGATTTATCTTCAATAATTGAATCACAAGTAAAATTCGTAAATGACATTTTAGAAGGTTATAGAGAGAGCGGGAGAATAGAGAATCCAATTAGTCATACAAATCCTCAATATATTTTCTCAGAAATAGACTGTTTACCTCCTCCGATCTTTGATCTAGAGATATTTCTTAAAACGAAAGATAGTAATGAGGAGCCTTATAATTTTAAAACATTAAGTTCTGGAGAAAAGCAAATGATATATATGACATCATCTGTTTTATATCATATCAATAATATTAATTCAGTTCAACATAGACGTAATTATAGCTCTGATGTTCCATACAAACATATAAATATTATTTTGGAAGAGATAGAATTATATTACCATCCTGAAATGCAGCGTAAATTAGTCAATTATTTACTAGAACAAATAGCATCTCTAAAAATCCAAATTGAATCAATTCAAATTATGCTAGTTACCCACTCTCCATTTGTTTTATCTGATATTCCTCGAAATAACATACTTTATCTAACAATAGATGATTCTGATACTAATATTGAAGAATCTTTTGGTGAAAATATATTTTCACTTTTACAGAATAGTTTTTTTTTAGAGAAAGGACCTATTGGAGATCATTCCTATAAAATAATAAATAATTTATTTAAAATAGTTGCAAATCCAAGGACTAATAATCCTATTAACAAAGAGAAACTAATATCTTTAATAGATAGTGTTGGAGAAGGTTTTTTAAGAAGTGAATTAAAAAGATTTTTTAACGACGAAGACTATGTTGAAAATTAATATCAAGAATAAAAAAGAATTTAAATGTGTAGGAAATGAGGTTGTAAATCTTATAATTGAGATAGTATCAAAAAGAAAGGATGAATGGTTTGATCGCAAAAAGAAAAAGAAATTAAATCAAACGAATAAAGAGAAAAGAGAAATAGAAGTATTTTTGAATTCATTAACTCCTGAATATATTGAAGAGTTAGTTTTTTTGAAACCAGATAAGTTGAGACAAAATGCATTGAATTTTGCATCAGAGAAAAGAAGTGAAGCTTTAAACGATTTTATTAAATCTATTTTTAATGCAACCTACAAAAATCATTTTCTTCGAAGACGCTTTATTGAGGCAATAGGCTTAAAAACATGCCCTTATTGCAATAGAGCTTATGTTTACACGATAGAAGATGGTGAGATAAATCCTCAAATAGATCATTTTTATTATAAAGCAAAATATCCATTATTTGCAGTATCATTATATAATCTAATACCAGCTTGTTCTGTATGCAATAGTGCAGGAGCAAAAGGGCAACGCGATACATTATTGGGCGATTATTCAACGCATTCCCCTCACGAGACAGACGATTCTGAATTTCGTTTTAACTATAAACTGTTATCACCAGCAATAATAAAAGGGACTAAAAGACTAACTGATAGTGATGTGAAAATATTATTAGATTCAAAGAACGATGTGTATGATAAACTGTTTCATATAACATCATTATATGAGCAACATGTTGACCATATAGTAGACTTATTATATAAGCGAAAATATGTATATAATAATGAAACTTTAGAATTCTTACGAAGACTTACTGGAAAAAATCTCAAACGAGCAACTCTAGACCGATTTATAGTTGGGGCTTATGTAGAAATTAATAATTATCATAAACGCCCATTATCGAAAATGTATACAGAGATTGCAAAAGAGATTAAATTAATACCTAAATAAACACCCAATTTTACATTTTAGGGTGTAAAATTGGGTGCTATTTTTTTTTAATAATTTGATAATCAGAATTTTTTGTGGAGCTGGAGGGAGTATTTATCCAGCTTTATTTCAGTTCGTTATTATGGTAGGTCACCTAGTGAAAAATGTGATAATCTATATGATTTACACTATTTTAAAACATAACAAAAATTCTATATCCGTAGTTATGCAAATATAAACATTATCACCATAAATTCCTTAAAATAAAGACAATTATTTTCATATATATATATTAGGATCAATCAAATTCTAATATATATAGAAAAATCTTTAGTTTTCTCAATTGTCATTTTATCTGATATAATTTCGTAAAATAGTGTTAGAATATTGTAAGCCATAATGTAAAATTCTTTTAAAGAAACTTCAAGTATTTTAGGCGTATCTTTACCTCTTGTTTGTTCTTTTCTATCAATCATATCCATAAAAGAAGCCAAAGCTAAACATTTCAGGATATATTCATACTCACTATATGCATCTATGTTGATTTTATCATACTTTTCATTATTCATTCTATGAAATCGTCCTATTTCTTGTTCAATATTTGATAATGATAGTATAATAGAATTTTCATTTTTTATTTCATCATTTTTTGAATAAAACCGAAGTTTATTGGCTCTTGAAAAATAATAAGATGTTCTATGAAGCAAGTCATAGTCAAATATATTATCATAGAAATACCTTTCTTTAAAATGTCTGATATCATATCTTCTATCTTCAAATTTCCAGGAATCCTGAACAATATTTATCATTTGTTTGGAAGATACAAATTCCTCTATTTCTTGAAAAATACTTCCTTGCATATTTACCTCTAAGCGGTGAAATAAACTTTCATAAAGAGTTAAAATTAATTCAATTAAATCTTTATTATCTTTTGAATATACAAAGCCTACTCCCTCATCACTATTATTAATTGACAATTTAAACTGTTTATCCTTTTTCTTCGTTAATTTAAGATGAAATCGAGGTATATTGTAATGATATTCTCTAGTTTTTTTATCTGCATTTTGAATAAAGAATTTATAAAGATCATTAAAGAGAGAAAGTCTTATAGTAGGAGCATATTCTAAAGCCCTGTCTACTAATTCCCTATTTTGCAGGCATAAATCTCCCCAAATTTCTCTTTTAGATATATTATGCCCTTTAAAACGTCGAATAGTTTCTCTAGCAACATCTAGCTCTATAAAAGAAGCTGGTAAATTGCAATAAAGGTTCATATTATTGGGTAGTTCAAAATCAAGACTTTTATCATTAGACTGAGTCAAAGCAATTCCAGAGTTTAAATAAAAGACTTCACCTTTACTATTACTATCATTTCTCTCATTAATTGTTAAAAGAACACCATAGCTACATTGATTAATATGATTCCCTTGTATTACTGCATCTATAGGCATAGGTAAGACTTTATCCTCTTCTATTGGACAGAATAAATTCATTACATTTAAATTTCTCTTTATATTAAAAGGTAATATTCTTTTTATCTGATCACCTTTCAAATTGTTTTTAATCTGTATTTCCAACTTAAAATCAATAAATGTGTCTTCTATATATTGAACTATATTATCAATATTCCATACATAATGTTGTTTGTCCTCATATAAAGTAATAATAGTTCCGACATCCTTTAGTTCTGGCAGTTCATTTATAAAAAAACAACCGTCATAATTAGGTATTTGAATTTTTAAACCTTTCTCTGAATCTTCATAACTTTTGGTAATAACATCTATCTCCTTGCATACCATAAATGCGGAAAGAAAACCGATTCCAAAATTGCTAATTGGCTTATATTCTATATTTTCATTTTTTTGTAATTCTTCAAAATCTTCTGATTTATAAAAACTTCGACCTATACTTGTAAAATATCTTTCTACTTTGAAACGATCCATACCAACTCCATGATCTATAATCCTAATAAATGTACGCTCTTTATTTGCGACAGGATTATTATCTATACCGATTTCTATTTTTATAATCTTCAAATCGTCATCAAGTTGCTGTCCTTTAGCACGAAGGATATCTTCTCGTAATAAAATAGCGTCTAAAGAATTCTGAATTAATTCTCTAATAAAAACTTCTTTCCGCTTATATAAATTATCTCCTGTTAATAAAGGGAGAAGCTTAGGTATATATGCTTCAAAATTTAGATTATCCAAATCATAATTATTTCGTTCCACTTTTGGGAAAACGTAATAGAGCTTTAAACCCAATACACCAAAACTATCTTCAATCTTAGTAATTCTTTTCTCAAAATCTTTAATAATTAATACTGCTATTTTATGAATTGTTGGATCACTACACTTAAAATGGATTGAAATTGAACGCCTGTCTATATTACTTTCTAGCCTAAAGGTGCTTATGGGAATATTTGGGTGAAAAGTCTCCTCCTTTAGCTTAATATTAGCGTTTATACGCTCATTTTTATAATAAATTTCGCCATATTTACTAAACACTGAATACAGGTCAACCAAAAATAAAGCTACTGTTACATAAGCTGTGTACTTTTTATATTTAGAAAAATCCGCACAAAGTTTCTCATATTCAGTTATAAAATTTTTGGCTCGATTAGCTTCAAGTAGTTTATATAAATGAACTAAATAGTTTTTATCTTCAAATAATACATTCAGATAATTTTTTAGAATAGTTATAAAATTATTCTTCCCTTTATTATATTGCTTATTTAAATAATTTAGCCGATAATGCACAGCATACAAAATCAATTGAAATCCAATAGGCGAATCTCTTAAACTTTTTATCAACTCTTCAAATGGAGAAATAGCTAAACTAATATTTTTTATAATATCCTCAATCCTATTGTTTGAAGATATATCATCTTGTTCAAAAATGTCATTCCAATACAATTTAAATTCTTCTGGATATTCAACTCTAAACAAATTGTATAATTCAGCAATCGAATGTTGAGTATTGTCATTTTTTGGTGGTATTCTGAATGTTTCGAGACCTTGTAAAGAATCAAGTTTATAATTGAATCTAAAAACATCTGAAATGCGATCAGAATCAGGACTAAATATATCTATTATTTCAAAAGAACGTTGAGTCTCATCTTTATGGCTAAGACTACCAGCAGAAAATACATAAAATATTGAATTGGGATCAGATAAATAATTATGATTAGTAACTGGTCCTATTATAGGCATATGCTTATGTCCATGCAATACGATCTTTACATTTTCTTTTTGAAACTTTTCTATTACATCCGTAAAATTTCGAATAATACTACTATCGCCATATTTGCTATATATTTCAGGGAAAGGATAAAAATGATGATGAAAGCATGCAACAACAGTATATTCTTCAATATTTTCTACTTTTTCTGTTAATTTCTTAAATGCATTTCGTAGTTGTTCCTTACTTATCATTCCATAATCATCCCATTCTTCCTCTTTTTTCTTTTGTAATGAGGTTATTATTTCCTCTTTCTGCTTTTCATCCAAAGTTTTTAAATCGGTAATCCATTTTATTTCACTATTATCTAATTGAGAAGTCTCAACCATACAAGAGTTCAATCCTACTATTGCAACCTTTTTATCTGGATATACTTTTGTTGTAAAAAGATATTTACTATCAAAACTCTCTTCATAGTAATCCTTATTATAAAATCTTTCTAATACTTTGTTATATTCTGAAAAATCAGGATTTTTATCAACTCTCTTTAAGTCATGATTTCCAGGAATTATAATAAAATCTTCAGAAGATAATTTCAGCTCTTTTTGTAATACTTTCAGAAAATCAAGTGTAAATTGTTCTTTATTAATAGATTTATCTGGTCTTCCATCAAATAAATCACCTGTAATAATAACACAATTAATGTTTTCTTTATTATGAGTTTCGATTGCTTCTAAAATGAGTATAGCTATATCTTCAGGTTTATTTGAACTGGCTCGTCCAAAATGCAAATCTGATATATGTAATGTTCTTAATTTTGTCATTAGTGTATTTTAAATTTAAAGTTTACAATGAATTTATTTCTCCCCGTACTCCCCAATCTTCTCCTCACAAATCCTCTTAGTTATATCCCTCAATAATTTCACTTTCGGAACCAACGCATCAATATCCTCTTTAGTCACTAAAAAATCGGGATTATAACGAGCCTCTACATAAGCTGCTTTGATAAGGTTGAACAATCGCTTCTCTTCTGATGTATTATTCGGAAAGACTTTAGCCAAATCGGCAGAATAGCTTTTTACAGATGATGATAGTTTTGTTAAGTTATGCTGCTTGCTATTTTTTAGTGTGTAAACCAAGCGAATAGCATAGTATAGATTTTCACAAGCTTGATGAAGCATGAATATAGCATCTTTGTATAGCTTTTCTTTAATTCCTAATTGAGCCATAGTAAGTTTGTTGTTTGCATTCTCAAACTTTTCCTTAAAATACTCTTCTGCTTGCTTTTTTATTTCGTCAAAGTTTAGCTTCCTTCTTCGGGCAAGTTTAAACTTGCCACTGTCGTAAAGTATAACACCTTCCTGTTTGATCTGACTATAAAAGTATCTACCTTCTTCCAAATCGGCATTCAGCTTCTTTATATCGTCATTGATAAACTGAACAGGTGTTTGTTTGTCAGGATTTCGATAATACTTATCATCTATATTGTCCAGTTTACTGCCTACCAACTTATCAGAGATACCACTGGTTACAACTAATATATCGTAATCGCTCATATAAGTAGTGGTAATTCCAAACTCTACCCTTTCGTCATAATCCACATATTCATTTCGGGCATAACTTCCGTATAGGATAATCATTTGTGTTTCGGGAATTTTCTCCAATACGGCTTTTACCAGATGGTTCAAATCTTCTTGTTTGGATTTGGGTAAATAGGATATAGACTTTTTCATTCGCTTCAATAGGATTTATCCACAAAGTTAAACAGTTAAGAATATAAAGATATGCAAAAAAGGAAAATGATATTAACAGATTTCATTATTTATTAGCTAAAAGCTTATATTTGTTTTTTATAAAGTACGCTTTGAGAATTCTGTATTTTTTGTTCGTCCGTACGAAAGGTATAGAGCTAAATTACAAAGTGTAAAACCAATCGTTTTTATTATTCATTTATCAGCTTGATATTCCATCAGGCTTAAAAGCGGACGTATGTATGGCAACACAAGAAAAAATCTCAAACGAATATTGTGCAATACTGATAAACTGTTCTTCTCTAATATTAAAGCTGTCACATGATGAAATCAAAGAAAGCTATTCGGACAATCCTATGTATGTAGCCGAGTATATTGAAAATGAAGTTAAAGAGAATATCATAGAGCTTTTGTTCGATGATCAGAAAGCAACATTGTCCTGTGCCTTTGACGAGAACAATAGTTGCAACGCTTCCTATATATTCTTGGACAACTTGGACGAGTTGAGCAACTATATCAGTTATCTCAATAAGACCTATGCTTATGATTATATTCAGAACCATTGGGTACTACCCAATTCTTTTATATCCATAAAAAAGACGAAAGACGATATTTTCTTTAAGTCTTTTTATTCAGGATAAGTTTTCTATTATTGTATTGTAAAATGCGTGCTTTAGCTTATTAGCACGCATTTTTCTTTTCTATAATGGTAAACAATGGTGTTAATGCTTATTTTTTCTTTGTTTTATTTATTGTTGTTCGGTTTGCTTTGAGGCTGTCATTTTCGGTTTGTAGTTTATACATGGTTACACTCTGCCAAGTGTACCTGTTTTGCAGGATCGCATAATCTGCGTGCTGTTTCATACTGAAGGTAATCATCATAAATAAGAATACGATCAATACTCCTATAATAAATGTGGTTTTACGGATTCTGCTAAATCCGAGCTTCATTGTTTTGTCTTTGGATAATATGGATTGTATTGCTTCTAATGTGATATTATTTTCGGGTATTTTTATGGCTTCGACCGTCTCTTTTGTCTTTAAAACATTATTATTGAGTCTCTCAATATTTTTGAAATTTGCTGCAAAATGAGAATCCACATTTTTACCCAGAATCTTTATTGATTCATCCGCTATAGCCTTTATTTCTTGTTTGGAAACAGTGGGTATAGGTTGTGGTACTTGTGGTATCTCTATCGATACTTCTTTCTTAGATATCTTATCCAGTTTCTCGTCCATTTCGGACAGCTTACCCCAAAGGGCTTCATTTGATACATTCGACATAATTGTTATTGTTTAAGTTTATAATAATTTTGATTTGTAATGTTTCTTATCTTTTAATTCCGCTTTTCTTTCGGCGTTGTTTCTCTTCGTGTTCCATCCTTTTCCTGAATGCGTCTTCTTCATGGTCTTCTCCGTTCAGGTGTATGTTAAAGATTCCTCCGAGATTGTCCGACATGGATTCTGTAATCGGCTGGACTGGGGTATCTTCTGTTTGTGCTTGCTTTTGAGAGATATGCTGCTTTTGGTTGTGATTTTGTTGAAAGAGGTTGTTCAGTTTTGAATAGCTGAACTGTCTGTCTATGTCTGAGCCTTTGAAGGTATGTTCTCCTTTCCTGAACGAGATTCCTTGTACTTCGTCGGTTTGACCTTTATACTTGTAAGCAATGGATATACCTTGCTGTTTTAAGTTTTGTTCGAACTGTTGCCAATCTTTTGATATTTTCAGGGTCGCTTTAATGGCGTGGTATATTTCGTATTTGGTTTTCTCTGCTCCTTTGAGTTTCTGTATATTGGTTTGTTCTTTGCTTTCTCCGTAGGTAAGGTTATATTTATCTTTTAGTTGTTTGCATACTTTTTCATTGCGGTAATGGTCGTTTTTATCGGATATGGTTTTACCGTCATTGTCTACTCGGTTAAAAACGATATGGCAATGGGGGTTGTCGGTATTGTTATGTCTGACGATAATATACTGGGTGTTTTTAATTTTCATGGCTTCCATGTATTCTTTTGCGAGTTGAATCATAAATTGGTCTGTCAGTCGGGATTCGTCTTCTTTGGAATAGCTGATGGGGATATGACCGACACTTTTTTTGAGTTTAGGGTTCATCAGGCTTTGGAGATAGAAGCTGTTAATGATGGCTTTTGTATTTGTTGTTAATACGCCTTCACTGTCTATCAGTCTAACATTGTCTTTATCGAGGACGTAGGAAATGCAGCCTTTAAAGCTCTTTCCTTTTACTATTTTTCCAATCATGGGACAGTTGTTTTATAATTTGTTGAATTTCTTCAAATAGTTTAAGTGATTCTTCTTCCAGTGTTTTTAGGTTTGTAAAGCGTGCCATTTTTACGAATTGGTTCAGGTTATTGCCCATATTGGCTAGTCCTTTGAGTGTTTGTATATCTTCTTTTTTCATGGCTTCTTTTATTTCTGCTTTGAGAATGGCGTCATGGCAATAGATACTTAAAGGAAGCCCTGCCTGTTTTGCCCGATGCTTGATGGCATAGAGTTCAGGCTCGGAAAAACAGACTCCTACGGTCTTGTTTTTCCGGCTTACGGAAGTCTTTGGGGGACGTCCTCCTTTTTTGTTATCCTGACTCTTCTTCTCCATAAAATTGTCGACCATCGGGAGCAATTTTTCCTTTGGCGGTAAGCCAAAGCGAGGGTTTTCATGTAATGAAAACATAACCTCGCTCCGCTAACGCACACAAAAGGATGGCTCACATAGGAACAGTTCGTTTATTCAGTAAATTTGACTTACAATTATGACCAAAAACAACAACTCATCGGTCGGGGATCGCCCTCGCGGCAAGGGGGGAGACCACTCCTCCCGACGAGCGAAAACGATGACTATTTTCTCTGCTTTTTACTATCCAACATTTTATTCACATCTTCCAGTGAATAGAATATCGTACCGCCAATAAGTGTAAAAGGTATTTCTTTATTATTACGCATGGTTTGTAGTTTTCCATGCGATATTCCGAGCAATTCCTTTATATCGGAAGAACGTAACCATTTCTTTGGGGAGATAGAAGGTAAGGCTTTCTTTATCTCCTCAAACTCTTTTAAAACCTTTGCTTCAAAGTCCTTGAAGTCTTCGTACGTTAGAATCTGTGACATATTCGATTATTTTAAATGAAACATGCCACGAAAAAATGAAAATGTGTTTGGAAAAATTGTTGACCAGAATAAACTACTTTAGTCTACACTGTAAATCAGAATAATAAATATGACTTAATTTTTATCGAAATCTATATTATTGAGTTTATTTAATAAATCATTGTATGCAGATTTAGCCAAGAAAGGATCATTTTTGAATCGGCTATAACTTTTATAAAAGGAAGTTGTGTTTATCTCTTTGCCAGAGATAGCTATTTGTGAAGATATACGTTTGATAAAATCTTTTTCAGTTATTGATAGCTTCAGATTATCGGACAGAATCAGAGCTGCAATCAAAGCCGTTAATTCACTTTGTGTTATTTCGGGCAGATCTGCAATTGCTGTTGTTTTAATTTGCATGTCAGAAGAAAAAGCTTCTTCTAAAATTTCAGGGAGTTTTCCCTGAGCCTCTGATTTATTCATCCATTGCAAATAAGTTAAACAGTTATCTTTATCGTATATAAAATCCCTGCTAATTACCCAATAAGGTAAAAATACGATTGTAGATAGACATGAGATTGTGAATAATAACCAACTCTCTAACAGAAAGCAAATAGTAGCCATAATAATAGCTACTATTATAAGGGGTAGTGATATCGTGCGGAGGTTTATTAGTCTGGAGTATCTTGATATCCGCTTTTTAGTTCTTTCTTTTTCAACAGTCCAAATATGAGTAAAGTATTTTTCATCTTTGCTCTTAGGATTATCTTTGATTCGTTGATAGAAGATTTTCTGTTTTCCACTGAAGGAACTGTCAAAAGCACCTAGGTAATCAAAAAAGATATTCCATTGATATTTGAAATTCGTTTTCATAGTATATTCAGTTAATCGTGACTAATTTAATTAACCTTTTGATTCGAGATAGCCTGTCAATTCATTGATAGCATATAAAGGTAAGTTTGTCAACCATGTTTCTTCTCTGAAATCTGACATTGAAGTCCTTATGGCCATTTTGGATTTATTCTTTTCGACAAAAGCCCGTAAGCTTTTTGCTTGAAGGTTTTCGGCTGCTTTTACTTCTATCGGAACAAGTTCGTTCTTATACTGTATAAGTAAATCTATTTCTCCATCGGATTTATCTGACGACCAATAGAAAATTGAAATTTCTCTGTCTGTAACCAATTGTTGTAAAACATACTGTTCGGTTAAAGCTCCTTTAAATTCGGTAAAAATAAGATTGCCATCGAGTAAGGTTTTTACATCCAGATTTGCCATCGCTCCCAACAAACCTATATCAAGCAGATACAGTTTAAATGCTCCCATATCTTCATAGGCTTTCAAAGGTAAAGCAGGTTTGGATATTCTATTAACCTTATGTATTAGACCGCAATCCATTAGCCAAGATAAGGCTAATTCAAATTCTTTGGCTCTTGCTCCTTGCTTTATCAAGCCGTAAATGAATTTACGGTTCTCTTTTGATAACTGGGCAGGAACGGAATTCCATACCATGCGGATGCGTGGGACAACATCTGTGGGAGCATGCTTTGAGAAATCCTGTTCGTATGAATCGAGTATTTGTTGCTGAATCTGGCGTACTTCGCTAAAATCCTGATTCGAAGCAAAATTGGCAATAACTTCGGGCATACCTCCAACATAGTAATATTGCTTTAATAGCTCTATATACTTTGTTTTAAAGGTGTTTATCATTTCCCATTGCTGCTTCTGAATTAAGTCGGTCAAATCATGTTCTCCTAATGCTTCTAAAAATTCAGTAAAAGTTAGAGGATATAGATCTAAGAACTCAACTTTGCCCACTGGAAAAGATGTATTCTCATGTAATGCGATTCCCAGTAAAGAGCCTGCTGCTACAATATGGTATTCGGGAGCATTTTCCCGAAAATATTTCAATGAGGTTATAGCTCTCTCTGCTTCCTGAATCTCATCGAATATAATCAGCGTTTTGTTTGGCTCTGGTTTTATTCCTGTTGCAATCTGAATAGCCAATAAAATGCGTGGTATATCGAAATCGTTTAAGAATAGTGTTTTTAGCTGTTGATTGTCTTCAAAGTTTATATAGGCGAAATTTTCATATTCGGTTTTGGCGAATTCTTTCATCAACCAAGTTTTGCCAACTTGACGAGCGCCTCTGATAATAAGAGGTTTTCGTGTGTTTTTTTGTTTCCATTTCTGTAAGAAACTTAATGCTGTTCTTCTCATATATTTGGTTGTTTTTTATCATTTACATAAATACCCTACGACTTTACGTGTAAAGATACATTTTTACCCTATGACTTTATGTAAAATTGTGCACTTTTTATATTTTAAGATAAATATCTCATCCCTTTATGGTGTAAAAGCAATTGTCAAGGATTACTTGGCAATTGTTTTTACATAGATCAGATAATAGGATGTGTTTGAATTACTGTATATTATCGTTTTGTGTTTCTATTTTTGAAAGCAACCATTTCTTTTGCTATCTTTTCTTCGGTGACTTTAGCATATATCTGAGTTGTTCTAATCTGATTATGTCCTAGCATTTTACTCACAGACTCTATTGACATACCATAGCTCAGAGCAAGAGTCGCAAACGAGTGGCGTGCGATGTGAAATGTAAGATTCATCGTAATCTCTGCTAAATCAGCAATTTCCTTGAGGTATGCGTTTACCTTCTGATTGGATGGTACAGGAATTATATAGCCTGTCTTCTTACAATATTCTTTTGTCTGGTATTTAGCTATAATCTCTTCTGAAATAGGCATTAGTGGAACTTTCGATAATACATTTGTTTTCCCTCTGTTAATAAATATCCAATTTTGCCCATCAACTCCCTTTACTATATTTTCTTTCCGAAGTTGTTTAATATCTATATAAGCCAAGCCTGAATAACAAGCCAGAATGAATGCATCCCGAATAATAACTAATCGCTCTATCGAAATTTCTTTTTCATAAATTTTTAATACTTCTTCTTCGGTAAGGTATCCTCTTTCAACTGGCTCAATTTTGCATGTGAATTTTCTGAAAGGGTCTTTATCCAACCAATCATTTTTTACTGCAAGATTGACTATAGCTTTCAGATTCTTAAGATACTTCATACTGGTATTGTGATTACACTTTCTTGTACGTTTAAAATATATCTCAAAGTCAGATATAAAGTCATAACTCAATTCTGTGATAAGAATATCATCTTTCTTATATTTCTTTTTTAGAAAGGCTTCTATATGTCTCTTCGTGGTTTGGTAACGTGTGAGTGTCGCATCTGCATAGCCATTGTCAACCAAATTGGATATATTCTCTATATACTTGTCACATAACCATAACAGAGACTTATCTGTAGTTTTACGACCTCTCATCATATCGGCTATTTTCTGGGGAGTGATAATTTCAGACCTGTCAATCAGGTAATGATAACATTCTCTCGCCTTACTGCTGTAAGCATCCAATATGTTATTCACACTTTTAGCAATAGGGGTATTTCCGATAGGTCTACCGTTTTGCCATCTTTTTTCTTCGATCCATTCTTTTGTAGAAAATTCGATACGCTTACCGTCTACTGTAATTCTCATATAGATAGGTAATTTGCTTTCTTTGTCAGCTTTTTGTTTTTTAATAATAAAGCTTGTTCCAAATGTTTTTAGAGTTTCCATTATACAAATCCGTTTAAATTAATACTTATGAATTCATTCTGCTATATTTTGATAATTTTCTAATTATCAACTAATTAAACTTAAGTATTATATCTAAAAAACAAAAATTGAACTGTCAATTTATCAAGGGTTTAGCTTTTTTATCGATATGAATTTTTAGTTGTTTTGAACTGCTTTATTATAGGATAGGTAAAAACACATCAAAAAAGGTCACCTATCTGATATAAAACAGTCCGTTTTTCACTAAAAGCCAAACATTGTTAAACTTTTGTTTTATAGACTATTAAATACCTCCTAGGTGACCTTTTTTTATTTTTTCTCAGGTCACCTCAGAGGTCACCTGAAATATGGATTTTAACGGATTATTATGGATTGCTTAAAAAAGAAAAATCCGTATAAATCAGATGTTTATACGGATTTGGATTCTTTTGAATTCTGAAAAGTGGAGCTGGAGGGATTCGAACCCTCGTCCAAACAAGGAATTAATTTGCTTTCTACATGCTTATCTTTGCTTTAATTGTCGGGAGTGAGCAAGACCAAAGCCACCAACTCAAACCTTATCTTCTTAATTTCGGACAAGGACCGAAGATTCCCTTATCCTATCCCCGATTTACCTACACCACCGTATCGAAATGCTTCGGAGCAACAGCTTCCGGGTGATGTCTTGTCTCAACACATGTGCCGAGATTAAGCTATATCTACTATACTTCGATTAAGCAGCAAGAGCGTAATTGTTTTCGCCAGTTAAAATTTTGACGTCTGAGATTATAGTGCTAGCCGACTACGCACTGCATGCTTACAAACCACTTCATCTCGCTGTCAAAACCGGTCAGCCCCATGAATCTAATAAGTTATCCAGTCTGAAATAAGAAATATTATCAGCTAGGATATCTATCATACAAAGATAAGTTATTTTCTATATTCTTGGCTCATACATTGAATTTTTATATAAATATTAAGTTTTGTGTTATTTCTGTTTACTCCAAATATTGAGAATTAAGTACTCAACAAAATTTAATTTGATATTTTACTCCTATTTGAGTAAGCATATCCCGGAGTCGATCTTTGAGATTTTGAAAGTTAATAAACACATCAAAAGATAGCCAATAATATTTGATATGTTTTCATAGTATTACAATAAGGATTAGTTAACAGGGATAAGACCTCAAAAAGTATATCCGAAAATTGATCTGTTACCATTCAGCTATTGTAGCCATAAATTTCTTGCTGCAATGTAAAGGAACATTGTCAATTAGCTCTACAGTCTTTTTATTTATTTGGGATGCAAATTCATCTGAGATGTCAATAAATGAGTCACATATATTCTATATTTTGATTAATTAGAGACTACTACGGTAA
The DNA here is from genome assembly GCF_011299555.1 of Dysgonomonas sp. HDW5A. NCBI lineage: Bacteria > Pseudomonadati > Bacteroidota > Bacteroidia > Bacteroidales > Dysgonomonadaceae > Dysgonomonas > Dysgonomonas sp. HDW5A. Next base: position 54,867 of record NZ_CP049857.1, read on the forward strand.
AGGAATGATAATATATTAAGAGGCTTATATTCTCCTAAAATTTATATTTAAGCACAAATGAATGTCCCTTTCTTATATTTTCGTAGTCAATCTGATATTGGTACTCAAATCCTATATTATGATAAAATACCCCTCCTCCCAAACCAATAATATCTAATGAAGAATAAGAACCAGAGATAAAAGGTTGCCATACTTTTTCTTTATATACAGAAGTTTGGTGATATACAGGCGTAAATTCATAATTAATTGCTTCTAATTTATTATATTGAACAACGGGAAATAGGCGAAGTTTACCTTTATCCATATCATCAAAAGCGATAACATCATAAGATCGTTTCAATATATAATCTGCTATTATTGCTGCAGTATCAACAATTTGGTAAATATATCTGGTTTCCGTTATCGATTTTGTATTTCCCGTATCCCGGTATTGAATCTCAATCTGTTTCATTGGTAATATAGGCTTATCTGAGCTTTCCTCTTTTATTGGATTCAACTGGATGTTACTAACAGCTCCTTCATAAGTTTCTCCATATACCAACGTGCTTTCTATCTTGTGTTGCATAGAAACTCTACCCACTAAAAAAGACAATACTCCTCCAACGATGAAAGAGATGAATACTATATAAATATTCTTTTTAATCATTTTGTGGCGACTGTTCCTTTTGAAAATAAAACTTGCTTTCTGTTTTGTCCCTCATTATAGGATAAATGAAGGAAATAGTTTCTACCATCGTCATATAATATGGATTGATCCCACTCCAAATAAGAATTGATTAATTCTTGTTGAAGCTTCCGAGGATTATTAACTCTAACATCTGCGGCTTTCCCTTCTTTATGCTGAGAGTTAACAACTCCACCTACAGCTCTATTCGTTTCTTCGCTTCGGAAGCCACTATGAATAATCATTGGTTCTCCCCACATATCCCTCAGGGGTTGAAGAAGATTCGTCACTAACTTTTTTAGATGTATAATTTGTGTTGAATTGGGTATATTATCAATCCCCTGAGCTATAGCTGTATTGGAATGACATAATTCTTCTAGCGTAAAGTTTTTACTTATCTGTGTTTTCATTTTGTTCGAGTTTCTGTTTTTCTATTTGATTTTTTATAACTTCGGCTATACCTTTTATCAAGTCATCTTTATTATCTAGTATTATAGATAATTCTTCAAGGCTTTTATTCAGTTTTCGCTTATCTTTATCATGAGCTTTTTCAAGAATAGATCTACCTTCAATAAAAATTAGGAAGCCTGCCACTATAAATGTTATATACGGAAGGGGATAAAAAAATGTTCCAATACAATCGAACATAAAAGCAAATAACATCAGAGCATAATATAACACTGATTTTGTTACAGTACGCCTCAACCCGTATGATGTTCGAGCCTCGCCCCGTTCCTTAGCTTTTCTATAACCGCTTATCAAATCTACTACTATTGCAATAGCAACCATCAGCCACATTATTGCTACAATCAGCAGTTTAGATCGAAGCGATTGATAATCGCTATTTAAAAATGATTGAATAAATAATATCATATTTTATTTTATTCTTAAGAAATCCTCGTTCCTTTTATTCCTCCTTGCATCTGCATTGTCTCACAAAGTCTTACAAGTAGTAGATGCTAATGTTCGCCTTTCGAGTAATATCAGCTCCCTGAAGAATATCAACCGGGAGCTGAAAAACTGATACATATTATCGACTCTAAACTAAACCATTAGGGTCTTCAATATCTACTAACTCAAAATCTTCAGGAACTTCTTTTATTGGCTTTCTTAGTTTTTTTCCATTCTGAAAGTGTAAATACCCGAGATATATTGCACTATAAAACACAAATCCATCTGATTTCCTTTTCCAGGCTTTACCTTGTGGCGGTGTTGGAACATCTGGAGTAGTTTCTACATACTCCTGTTCTTCCATAATTATTACTGTTTGTTTGATTTCTTTTTCTTCCATAATTTTACTTTTTTAACCTAAATTACTAATTGGATAAATTCTACTAGAAAGTGCATTCCAATTAGTCCCCGTTTTATATAAGGAGACTAATCCATCTGGGACATAGAAACTAACGCCATTATTAGTAAAGCCCCAAGCTGTATCAATAGCTGCTAATGGTATATAAACAGAAGATCTTATTATCATAATACCACCAGCAATAAAAGGATTCCACCCATTAGGTGCCCCTAATGTGATCGATGATGGCTGATAAGTTTCTGGTAAGTCAATTCTGGAAACCATACCAGCCTGTCCAGATACTCCATAGAATCTGAAGTGAGATCCTGCTGCTCCTTTACATGTTAAATTTTTAAACTCTAAATTTCTAAATCTAGGATTGTTAAGCTGAAAAGCATTAAGTGAATTTCCACTTTTATCATCAATGATCAGATTTTGTAGAACTGGAAAATTTGTTGAAAACACCAAAGTATTACTATGTTCTGAAAAACCGTTTATAATGATAGTCTCTAAATTAGGAAATATAGGCATGGCATTGACAGAATATAGGTTATTTAGACTCAGAGTCTTTAAATCTTTCCCCCAGTTGTACGTAACTTCATTAGCATCAGACTCGACTGCTACAAATTTCTCATCAATGGTTATAGATTCATAGCCTCTGAGAGGAAGTCTAAATCTATAATACTCTATTGAATTTCCTATCTGCTTAGCTAAAATAGCTCCTTTCTTTGCAGTTTCCTTATATCTGCCATTCAATATAAATTGTTCTATTGAAAAACAATTTTTCACCGTATTATATCCGAATAACGGGTTTGCATCCAATGTTTCGTTAGAAGAATAAACTCCTAACTTTTTAAGAGAGGGCAGATTATTAAGTTCAACTTTTCCCGATTGTAAGGATACCTCTTCTAAACTTGAAACATCATTGATTAAACTCCCTGTTCCTCCCCAATACCGTAATTCATTAAATTTTCTAGCATTAACACTAGATAACCTATCTGCTGGGAAATTAGAAAACTGCACCTCATCAATACTGATTTCACCATCTTTATTAGTATCATAATATTGAATACAAACTGCTTTTACAATATCATCTTCAAAATCTATAACATTGAGTAATACATTATAAGTAACTTTCAGCTCCGGCATATTTTCGGTTAGCCGTGTTAAAGTAGCTTGAGAAATAGAGTCAATGTGAATCTTTCCTGTAACTACTGCTACATCGGTAGGATTACCATTATCATCCTCTCCCGTCATACCCAGTAAAGCAATCATTACCTTTGCAGAAGTATCTGTTGCATTGATATTAATCAAACGAGCTTTACCTAACTTATTTCCATCTGAGTTTATGCATTGTTTAACCAATTCATAACCATTGATGCTAGGAACGTTCTCTATCACAATGGTATTCAGATTTAAATACCCTTCGAGTGTAAGCGTCTTTAAATAAGGCTGGTTCTTAACATAAAGGGCGGTGAAACTAGCCGGAAGATTAAGAGTCTTCAAAATACCCGATGAAGGTAATGTCAACCCTGTAATCCCTGAACCTCGAGCTTCCACTTCTTCCAGAGAATAGCATTTGGTTAATTCCAATGACTGTTTTAGATTAGGACAATTAGCGATATTTACCTTTTTGAGCATTTCATTAGAGCCTGTATGGAGAACTGTTAAGTTAGAGTTCTTATAATCTTTTACCAGACTACCGATAATCAACTCTTCAAGTGCCAAAGCATTTGTTATATCAACAGTACCCGGATACTTGGCCGATAGGTCTCCTAACGATTTTACCGCTGATATACCGTATATGATAGTCTCTGTATCGTTAAATTGTATTGAAGGTGCTTTCACATTATAGGTTTGACCTGCGTATCCTCTTATAGAATCTGTTATGTAAGAGCCATACTTAATTTGAACATATCCCGCTTTGGTTATACCTATATTGAAGTCTGCATTAGGAGCTAGCCCACCCCATATTTGTGGAGTATACAAACGCATGGTTGCATAATCTTTCAGGTAATCTCCTGCAGCATATTTACTATCGAGATACATAAACCTGTTTTTTGTCCACCAGACTCTGTGTCGAGTTCGACTCCCTTGCAGAGCATATAAATAGGCTCCGTTACCTGAAGATAAGAGAGGGTCTATGTATTTAAAGAATCCATCTCTGTTATATACTGCCTCGCACCATTTATCTGATTGCCTGTTTTCCAGTACTTCTAATGTTACTGAAGTCGACAAGACTTGTTGTTGTCTTATTTTTTGGTACAATGCTGTTAATTCAGCTTTATAGGCTGTTTCAACCAGAGTCCATAATTCAGAGTTCCAACCATTCCAAACATGCCCGTCTCCATGTGGGTCTTTAGACTCAATATTAAAGTCAAATGCGATCTGTCCTTCATTATTGATACCCAATACAGTATCATTATCGTAGAAAATAAAATACCAAAGCAATTCGCCTGTTGCCCCTCTTTCTCCATAAGTAGTTAACATTTGATTCTTAGCTCTCTGATCGACCATACCGAAGATTTCAGTAGTCAAACAGTAAAACAATAACCAATCTACATTAAAATGCTGGGCACATTCAGCTTTAAACTTAGAAGGATTCCCCTTACATGAAACAATCCATTGAAGTATCTTACTTAGATTAGTAGCATCTTGGTTTCCATCAGGATAACGACCTTCAAAATCGTTCGACCAAGCTGTTCCTGTAAAATCGGCAGACTTAAACAAACATCTGTCAGAAGTATTATTTAAAAATTCCCAACTTTCGCAACCTTCGGTAAATCCAAATACCTGAACTGATGATTTATCATCATTAAAGTTGTATTTTCCTATAAACTCTGTGTTTGATGCTGCCGATTCTTTATGAAATATAAGTATCGGATAACCATAGACTGTGGTTCGCACTCTATCATCAATATTCTGTGGTTTTACTTTGTAGTTAAGTTTCCTTAGAGCCTCATCAACAAGAACAGCTATCCCTGTATTATGAGTACCCGAAGACTCTGCAAAGTCGGCTTTTGTACAGAACACATTTGCCGGTATTTTATTACCCTGCATTTGGTAAGCATCTAGCTGCTGACCTGTTTCGGACAGAATAATACCATCTCGAAGTTTAAACTTAAAGTTTTTTCTAGGATAATATTGCGAGGATGTACCTTGCACATCATTCTGAACATTCGTTGCTGTAAACGAATTGTACGGATTCTGCCTATCTTCATAGATGATATCGCACGTTTTCTTATCTCCTTTAAATGTAGGTAACTCACCTATAAAAGTAAGACATGGTAAGAAATTCAATGCTTTATTGTAATCTACACTGCCATAATCGTCTATGACATTATTGAAATCATACTTCTTTATTTTTTCGTCAAAGTCCTCGATATCAAAAATGTAATTTCCAAAAACCTGGTCGTAGTTTAGATTATTTTCATACCAACGTACAGTATAAATCATAGACGTACAACTCTTATTACCTGAAGTTAATTTTAATCCTTGAGGTGTACTTTGAGAGAAATTATCGGTTGTTGGATATTGCAGTGATCCTGACATTACTCCATCAATGTATAGATATACAAGCCTATTTTCTGCTAACTTTTGCACAACAAACGAAATACTCGTTTTGGATGAACTATCTAATCGAGCAGACAATGTTGACTGTGCAGAACTGATTTGAACGGATGACGGTGTTAACTTAATACCTACTCCGCCAAGCATACAACTAACTACTTCTGCCGAAGCATCTGTAACATTCATAGTAGCATATTCTATGGTAAGAGTCAAACCATTTAGTAAAACAGCACTAGAGAAGGGTTTTATGCCTATTTCAACCGATGAATCACCTATCAATCTCAAATGATTATCATTATTTTCATCTTTTTGCCAGCCATCTTCTCCCCATAGAAAATTTTTAAAAATAGCATCGTAATCACCAAATGCCCAAGAAGCTCTATCGTTACTATAATTTGATTTACCAATGGCAGAGGCTTTATAGCGTAAATCTCCTTTTTCTTCTGTTATATCGTATTCAGAAGCTACAACATTGATGTTTACACTCTTTGTTATTCCTTTACAGCGAATCTCCATTTTTACTGTGCCTTGCTCGTAAGCTGCATAGCTCCAATGTTGTCGAGATCTGGGAACAGTTAGTGATTGTTTAACAACATCATTTATGACCAACTCAACAGTGGTTGTGGTACTTGACGGATCATATACTAAATAAGGTAATTCAATAATTTCGAATTGAGTAACCTCTAGTTTTTTATATGAAATCGTAATTACAGGCTTTGTAACTCCGGCATCTGCATAAATAAACTCATAATATAATTCATTACTTACTAGCTGAGAGCCTTCAATAGAACTTTCTGCTACAACTCTGACAGAGTTAGCGCCTGATACAAGTCCTGTCAAATTTTTGGTCAATTGTTTCCCAGATGCTGTAGTCGTTTCCGGTTCTATTTCGATATTATTAAGCCAAAAACGTATTTTTTTCTCTCCTGACCCTATGGGAGTATATCTGAAAGCAACAGGACTTGTTTTGTAAATTATATCATCTGCAAATGTTGATGTAATAACAAGAGTGGCCTTCTGAACGTTAAAAGTTATACTTCTGACATTCTCATATCCATCAGTTACTCTTACTCTAATAATATTAGCTCCCAGATTTAGGTGGTCTTTAACATTATATTGATTATCTCCCTGATGAATATTTCCACTAAATGCAGGAATACCATTTACTGTTATCAACACTGTTCCGTCTCCAGTATCATCACTAGTTTCCTGATCTATAGACGTGAAATTGTATCTTATTACAGCATCAGTTCCGTCTCCAACAACTAAGGAAGTTCCTCCGACAGCACGTACACGCATAACGATACCCGAAGGATCAGTGCCTCCTCCGCCACCTTCAGGCAACACTATCGGATCGCCAACTACCTCTCCATTAGAGGTTAGATACAGAATATTATCCTCTGTATAGCCTCCATCGATTTTCGCTTTAATATTTGCATTCAATAAAGTCAGCTGAGCCTTAATGCTTTCCAAGTCTGACAACAAGGGAGATAAGTCTCCTATTAATGCAAATTGTACCCAGCTGCCATCAGACTCCCAAGAGCCTGTTGACTCTCCTATAAACTGATCGAGCACCCAAGTTCCATCTGAAAGTTTGTAAGTGATAATTTGTCCTAGAATACGATCTGATGTTTTTGTCTTTTTTCGAGCATCGAGTGAAGTAGAATATGATACATTATCTTTGTAGGTAAGATTAATTATTCCAGAAGTAAGCTCTATTGCATTACCTATATCTTTTCCTTCTGAAGTTAATTGTAACTTATTCTCACTATTTATGTAACAACTATCAGCTTTTCCGGCAATCTTATCCGATAACGTTTTTACGGCATTAGTGATTGCATTATTCAGATTAGATATATCTACATTATTAGCTAATTGTCTCCAATCAGCATTATTTCCCCATGAGCTTACACTATCTCCGGCAAATATCTCAAAAATCCAGTTTTTTGAAGCTAGTTTATATATAATAAGTTGCCCTAATGTCCTATCTGAACTCTGTACTGCATTTCTTGCATCAAGTGAAGTTTCAAAAGCATAATTCTTTTTTTCTTCCGAAACATTCAATGCTCCTCCTGAACCAACAACTTTCCAGCTCGAATCAGCTTTCCAGCTATCATCATTATATATATCTTCAACAGTAGAATATTCTATTACAATTTTCCCCTTAGTACGATATACTAAAATCTGATTTATCTCCCTTAAATGATTAGGCACAGCCAAACGAGCTTCTGATTTGCTGTCATAATCATACTTTTCTGTTACTTCCGAAATATTCAGCACATAATTAGCTTCTATAGCTCTCCATTGTGAGTTTATATCCCACTGGTCTATATGTGCCCCCTCGAATACTTCTTTAAACCAGCAATATGTGCTAGTTCCTGCAACCTTAGCCCTATAGACTAACATCTGCCCAAGTCCTCTAATATCTGCAGGAACAGCAGATCTTGCAGCCTTCGAATCTGTAAACTGATAATTATTAACTTCTTGAGATATATTTAAAAAACTATTTTTAGGAGTACGTATATTCAAAGCCTTTGTTATAGCATCCTGAGACATTGATGAGGTCTTCGAATTACCGGTCTGTTGTAGACAAGGATCACCTCTGTAAGGTAATTCGTTCCACTTATGGATGCCATCTCCTAATTTATACTGGTCGGAATCTAGTTCATACCCAACTTCCCCTTGAAGGAGCACAGGATTAATCTCTGCCCAACGAGTTTTAGTATCCCGTCTATGTTGAAATCTATCTGCCATGATTAAATGTTTATATTATTAATTTTTATTTATTTATCCGATTGCATCACCACAATCAACAATTCTCGCACCACCATACACAGTATCGGCTCTGCCTCCGTCAAATACTCTTGACGAAGTGCCAAAATCTTCCCAATACTCAGTTTTTGCCCAATTTGATATATTATTCCCGGTAAATTGCTGAGCTAACCAGTCCCCTGTAAATAATCGGAACAATACGACTTGTCCGGAAGCTCGCAAAAAATCAGGAACAGCATTTCGAGCTGTTGTTTTATCAACATAATCAAATTTTTTATTTATCTGAGATACGTTCAGAAACTCTTTTCTGTCTGTTTTATCTTTTACCGCTTCCTTTATATATGCATCCGCCTCAGTTCCACCTATGGTAATATTTGTACTACCAAAGAACATGTCAAATGCTATGGTGCCGGCATCAATCTTCATATCAATCTTTGCCTGCCCATTATCCATGGCTAGCCCTTCGGGACCACATGCTATATATGGATCTAGTAATTGACAAGGGATACTCTTTCCGATTTTGACTTCGCTCCCTTTAGTCAGTCGAACTATGATGTTGAATGCTCCGGCATTAAGGTTTCGGGTCTGATCAGCAGTCAAGTCAATTTGAAAAGTATTAGTATCAATATTTGAGATAGTTGGTAATATTTTATTTGAATACGGAGTGAATAACTCTACTGATTTGGTATATCCACTAATATTCAACAACTTCGCTGGATTACTATTGTCATATGCAGCGAATTTAATATTCAACGACTCACCTTTATAAAATTTCAAAGCTGTCATCTGTTTACAATTTTATTGTTATATTCTTTTTTTGTATTCTCACACCTTTTCAAAAACAGTTCGTTTAAAATCTTTTTTATCCACTGACCAAACTGTAATTGTATTCAATGAAAGCTATAGTCGAAAGAGCCAATGGTTAATATACTATAGCATATATCAGATATGGCTTTCCTTTTGATTTATTCAATTTCAGGAATATACCGAGTGATATAGGTATTTTTGATTGAGTTTTTCTCTGTACATGAATTTACCTGTGTCTTTATTTATATTATCAAATAAAAAATACTTTTTCGAGTATCTTTTCTTGATATCACTTCAACCGATTCACAATATATACCATTGTATTTTAAATATTTATATCAATAAATAATAGTATATAGGGCCATGCATTTTCAATGTTTCCTGAAAACTACACAACAAAGGAAATCATTTTCAGTTGATAAAACAACTAAAAATATCATTTTAACAACTTTTATCAGTCTTAATAGTCACTAATCGAAAATTAGCCCTTATATTTGCACTGACAATTGTTACAAATACAACCATTACTTATGAAAGAAAAAATCTTATTACAATTAAAAAATGCTGTAAAAAACAGCACATTCTCAGAACGTACATTTTCGGAAGTAGCAGATGCTATAACTAGGGGTATTACAAATACTGGAATTGAAGAAAATAAAGCAGGGAAGTTTTTAAACGATTTGGCAACTATATTCAATACATTCCAAGGCGATGTAAACAGGCAAATCGTTGAAGCTGTAAAAAAGTCAGAACTTTTAGAAAAAGAAAAGATCGGGAATAAAAAAACTTCGGGAAAAAGGAGTAAACCCGGAATCAGCACAAATAAACCTTTAACAGCTAAAGATATTGCCCTTATTGTGACAGAAGCTAATAAGCCTCTATTAGAAAAAATAAAAATAATCGAAGCAGGTTCAAGAAAATTAATTATTACTGAAGAAGTCAAAAGACAGCTTAAAACTCAATACAAGCTTAATGAAGATCTGTGTGACAAAATTATAGGATACTTAGATATTGGACCTGAAAGCACTGTTGAAAAAATCACGAAAAACGTACTAAAGGAATATAACGAATTGGCTACAGGTTTTGGCTTGCAAGAGTTAATCAAATAGCCTCTCAATTCAGATATGATTACAATATTTTTTCAACATTGACAACATTGATATTACCAAAGGAGTGATATGGTGATATTCAATGAATAACAAACAAAATAATATTGATGAAAACTTAGTAACCAACGGAAACTGGTTTTAAATCATTAATTAAAGACAAGATGGAGACATAAAAAATATACCCCATCTAAAAAAGAAGGATTATAAATTCCTTAAATATTATTATATCAGACAAATACTGATGAAAACAACTTAACAAGAAAATGAATTGCATTTTCTCAAACAATTAATTTATAAACAAATAAAACAAACAAAAATGGCAAATTTAACATTAAAAAAACCAACAGCTACACTTACTGCAAATTTAGGTTTATCAATCGGTCAAGCCGGAATCTACTGGGCTGCAAGAGGCAAAGTTTTAGATTCTACAGAATGGACTCATTTGGGTGTTGTATTAGTAGGCACCGGTTCTATTACAGACGAAGCTCCCACAAAGACAGATATCAGCGTTGAGGAACTGGATACACCTATCCACACAATCTGGGATAAAACTAGTGGAATGGTATATGAAGGAGATATTCCGGATTTATCTATAGAGTCAGCTATAAAGCTTTTAGGTGCTGAACAAAATGCCTCATTCGATAACGTAGTAGGTCTTACAGGTCAAACTTTTGTAAAAGAAGGTATGTTTTGGCTACAATCTCAAAACGGTAAAGGAATTGTATTTACAAATGCTTCGTTAGTAGCTAATATCTCAGGTAATGCTACAAAAACAGAAACATTAAACATACATATCCAAGTAACAGCCAATGCGGGAGGCGGAGCCGGATTTGAAGAAAAGTCAGTAATGCTTATTAACTAACCGGGTACAAATCAAGTAAGAACCTAAACAGGGGGTGGGAATACTCCCACTCCCTGTTTTAATAAAAAAATAATTATGCAAGAAGCTTCAATAGATGCACAAGAACAACAAGGTGCCTTATTACTCAACAAAGCCATCAAAATCAGTGTAGGTAAATACATCTACCGCATTAAACCCATGAAGAAATATACAAACTGGCGTATATCGTATCATCTGGTTTCACAAAAGAAAATTAATCCGGATATCGCAGCTACAGTAGGATCAATGCGTTATTACCAAATCGAACAAGCCAAAGTATTATCGCTCGCCATGCTGAATAACTATTGGAGTATAAAACTATTCCATTGGATTTATTGGCGTGTACTACTACGCAGGTTGACCGAACAGGAGTACACTATTTTGTTGTCGGAAGTCATGCAGAGAATGGATGCAGGTTTTTTTTTGCACAATATCGAGATGGCAGAGAGGATAAACTCATTGATGAAAAAGAGGACTCAGGAGGAAGTCTTAGTTTCCCCAGCAGAACAGAAGCCGGATTAATGGCTTCATTCATCGAAAAATACCATGTAACGAAAAAAGAATATATGAATATGCCGTGTGCTCTCATTTCGCTCATGATGTTAGATGCCCCCAAGGTATTGTACGGGAAAAAGGTAGCTGACCATACTCAGGAAGAAATAGAAGAAATAGCATCAAAGAATAGAAATTTAAAACCAGTAACCATGTCAATGGCTGAAATACTTAAACAAAATGGCAAATAATGATACAGGATCTTTATCCTACTCTTTAAATATAGATACTTCACAAATTTCTAAAGAAATAAGAAATGTGGAGAAACAACTGTCTACAATCAGTATGATTGCAGATATGTCAGTAAATACAGATGCAGAACAGATTATCGAAGCTATTAAAACTGCATTAATGGCTGAAGATTTTAAGCTGAAGGTCACATTGGATGACAGTTTTAATAAAACCATTAATCAAGCTTTTTCAATAGCTGACAGTGCAGCAAATGGTGCATTAGAAGGAGCTCTGTCTGCTGGACTAAAAGGAGGCATAGCCGGTTTTGCAGTGAATGGAGTGATGGCACTCGTAGGTGCTTATACAGATTACTCCAATGAGCAAGAACGAATACAAATGAAGACTGCTCAAACTATAGAAGGAATAAATCTTCAGCAACAAAGCGTAAATGGATTATTTAATCAACTAACCAATCTTACAAACAGTACGGCAGATAGCAACACGATTACTTCGGAACGAATAAGGTTACTAAATGAATTAGCCAGTATAGAACCTGTATTAGCTGAATCCTTACGACAACAAGCTGATGACCAGAACATACTAAATACAGCTATGCAGCAATACAATACTTTGGCTGAATTTAAGAGCTTCTCTCTTTTTCTTGCAAACGAAAATAAAGGGCTATTCTCTGACAATCTAGTGGAAACACTAAATGAACTTGGAGAAGTTGAGAGCAAATTAAAAATAGCAGAATACAAAGTACAAAAAACGTACAATAGGGCATATGAAGTTTTTAATGGAGGGGGCAATGGCAAGTACGCAAAAGACCTAGAAGGATTAAGCGAGAACACCTTACAACAAATAAATCAAATATTTGCAACTAAAGAATCCGAAGCAAAAAAATTAGAAGAATTAAGCGGAATACTCAACAGAAGTACTCAAGGACTAGCAGGAGTGAGCTTTGCAGAATCTTCAACTCAAAAAAATCTGATTAATATAATCGGTGGAAGTCTAAAAGATGATAGCTTAAATGACTTCAAAGGTATAAGCTACGATTTCAGTGAAGAAAGAAAAGAGGCTGAACAAGCTATACTTGAATTCACCGATAACATTAAAGCTCACATGGCAGTCAAAGGACTGGATATGAAACAAAATGAAGATGGTATAAGGAATTATATCAAAACATGGGGTGGATTAAGTGAATATGCTCAAAAAGAAATCTTGCTCAATCTAGGCATAAAATGGGATAATCCTGTGCAAAAACTAGAGCAATGGCAAACAGAAATACAAGGAATTTTAGGAAATTCTATCTCTATTAATGTAAATACCACAATGCCACAGGTAATTGCAGATATACGAAGCAAATACGCTGTATTGAAGCAATCAATGGAAAGCTTAGAGCCAATCTATATAAAAGCTAAATATAATTTAGAAAACAATATTCCTCTTGATCCGATCACTAAAAGCGGATACGAACAGTACACAGCTAATCAAAATGTTGCCAACAAATATATAACTGCTGGAAACGCGTTACAATTCGACTTGAATCCGCCTAAAACAAATACACCAAGAGCTACTGAACCCCAAAAAGACAAAATACTTGAGGCTTATAAGAAACAAATAGAACTCATCAAAAAACTGAGTACTGTATATAAACAAAATAAAGAAATATGGAGTGATAATGTTGCTTTGGATAAAACTTTTGAGAGCTATAAAGATCAATTAGATGCTTTGGAATTAAATAAAGATAATCTTAATATAAAAAATCCTAGCGGTTTTTATAAAGATATTCAATCTAAAGTAGCCAAAAACAAGGTGAGAAAAGAAGCTATAGATCCAATGGTACTTGACGACCTGCTAAACATAGAACAGGAAGGACAAAAAGAAGAGTGGAGCAATTTAAACAAAGAAATAGAAAAAACTAAAAAAGCCTATGAACTATATGACAGTCTACGTAAAAAAATAGGAGATGATAAAGCGAAAGAATTTGTAAAATCTGACACCGGAGTAGAAATATCAGAGAATAGCTTTAGTGATTATTTCAATGGGATGATTGCAGCAAATAAGACTATGTCTGAGAAAATGAGCAATGATCTAAAAGATAAATATACAGCCAAAGCTAAAGAAACTTTAACGAGTTTGCTTCAAGACTTTCAGACTGCTGAAGATAAACTTAAAGCAATAAATACTAAATATGATAAATATAAAGCTGATCTGGATGCTAATAAAGCAAACATGGATCCTACTAGATATGAAGCTACAAATAAATTAATAAATGAAGGTCGACAAAAGGAAATATCGGGATTGAGTGATGGTTTGTTAGAAAAATCCGACACTTATAAAAGTCTTTTTGAAGAAGCAACCAAAGCCTCAGAAAAAGAAATTACTTTTTTAATTGAAAAATTCAAAACTGCTATTGCAGAAGCAAAAGATTCTTTAAAAAAAGAAGACGAAAGTGGAGACGGTTTATTGCATCTTAATATCGATGGAAAAGAAATTATCCGCACACAGGAACAAGTAGATGATTTTGTAAAAAAGTTAGATAAAGAAGAAAAGAAAATTATAGAAAAGAATCCTTTCAAAGCTCTAGGGGAAAGCTTTAAGGATTTAGATAAAAATCGAGATCTATTAAAAAATATTAAAAATGAGATAAAAACTTTAGAAGGAGACTTAGAAAATGCTCAGCCCGGAGAAGAAGCTGACGGCATAAGAACAAAGATAAAAGCATTAGAAGGTGATTTAAAAGAAGTTGATGCACAAAATTCTACCACTTGGTCAAATATGGCAACGCAGATAAGCAATGCTACCAAACAAGCCACAGACTTAGGAAATTCTTTTGTTTCTCTTTATTCTTCCTTTGCTCCGGGAGACACAGATACAGCCGGTACAATGACTGATATCATAGGAATTGTAGGAGGGGTCGGCGAAGCCGGTGCAGGCATTGCGCGCATAGCTTCAGGAGATGTAATAGGCGGTCTTACACAAGGTATTAAAGGTGTAGCTTCTGTAGTATCTTCAATAACTTCTTTAGGAGACCGTAAACATGAAAAAGAAATACGCCGTATTCAAAAAGCCATTGACGAATCTAAAATAGCATATGAAGAACTGGGGAGGGCAGCAACCAAAGCTTTTGGAGATGCAGCATACAATGCACGCAAAGCACAAATCGCTCAACTCAAATTACAGCAAACCCTTCTACAGCAACAGATAAAAGAAGAACAAGATAAAAAGAAGACTGATAAAGATAAGGTAAAACAACTTGAGGAGCAATATCGCCAATTAGGAATCCAAATAGAAGATGGCTTAGGTTCAATATTGGAAAGTATGCTGGGAGGCAATATAAAATCCTTTGCAGGTCAGTTGAGCGATGCTTTATTAGATGCTTTTATGAAAGGAGAAGACGCTGCAGAAGGCTATCGAAGTAAAGTAAAAGATGTCATTGGCGACATCATGCGCTCTATTATCAAACAAAGATTAATAGAAGATGTACTGGGAAAAACTATCGACAAATATGTCAGCAAATGGGTGGATACAGAAGGAAATCTGACTAAATCTCCTGAAGAAATGCTGAAAGACATGGTATTGATGGGTACTGAACTAGAATCGAAAGGTGATGTTCTAGCCAAAATGCTTGAAAATTTACCTGATGATGTGAAGAAGTATTTCCAAAAAGAAGCTGAATCTCAACAACTATCAGGATTATCAAAGGGCGTGCAAGGAATGACTCAAGATACCGCTATGATACTCGAAGCCTATATGAATACTATACGAGATGTGGTTATCTCCATAATGATGAGTAACGAAAATCAGCTATCAATATTACAAACTTCACAAATGATACAATCACAAATACTTACCGAAGTATCTGCCATAAATTCCAATACTGTAGCTCTTAATAGAGCATTCCAATCGGTAATAACCCAATCGGGTGGTGATAATGGAGCCGGAATAAGAGTTTACGTAAAATAATAAAGAAAAACATGGATAACAATAAAGAAATATCAAATTTATTACTGGAAAAAGCTATTGATTTTAATCTTTGCCAACCTTGGCAAGATGCTTGGAATGATGATTTTTCAGCTTTAATGAGTATGTATAAACGTGGAATGGATTTTTGTATAGAACACGATTATCCATCGTTAGATATACTCCGGCAACATTTAAAAGGAAAAACCGAACCTTATAATATATTCATAGATTCGCATAAGGAGATAGACATTTACTCGGATACAGCAGTAGTTGTAGGTGACAGTTTAGTTATAATAAATGTCTCTGATTATGGAGTACTCAATTTATATGTAAGACATAACTCGAAAGTAATAGTATACAGCGGTGACCATTCGATTATAAATATTGAAACTTATGAAAATTCAATATTAGAGGTGGAAAATGCTCACAATGTAAATGTATATCAATATGATAATTCGATAGCAACAGGAGAAAGAGTTATAATTCATAAACGAAAACGAAATGCAAAATAATTTTTATATACAGAAAGCTGGCGAAGAAGCAAAAGATATCTTTGCAGAATGGGGCGTTACTATAAATGCGACACAAGGTATGCTTGAGTTACCAGAACTGAAAACACCATTTACCCGAAATTGGATAGAAGAACAAGGATTGGATATTTATATTCCCGATAGAGCCATATTCGCAGATAAAGAAGTCGAGATAGAGGTAACTTATCATGGTGTGTATGGACGTGAGCAATTTCAGAAATTCATTTCCTATCTAGTCCAACCTGCCGAAAAACAATACACGAAAGAAAACAGAGATGGTGTATTTCAGTTTTTCTCCTCATACCGAAACACGGGTGCACGTCTTGTATATAAGGGAATGTCATTCTCGAAAGAGCGTTACAGAGGACAATGTTTCAGAAAAGATACAGTACAAGCAACTCTTAAATTTATGTGCCCAAACGGGCTTTCGTTTGGAGTATCAACCTATGGAAAGCCTTCAAATTCTTTGACTTTTACTATTGCAGAAGGAGAATCAATAGATGTATTCTATTCGAATGGAGAACGGGATTTTAATAAAACAAAAACTTTTACAAAGCCTGATATTCGTTTTTGTATAATTAATCCAAGCAGTATCAATTCTGTGGTAGTCTCATGATTACAACAAGTATAACCAAACTCAAATTATATCAAAATTATGATACTGAAAATATATAATCCTAAAGGGGAATTAATCTTGGATACAAGAGATTTCACCTATTCGGGTGCCTCAATGGGAGAGAAGACTATATCTACGACCCTTTATTCGGCACATAAATTAGGCATAACCCCCAATTGTTACGTAGATTTTAGAAATGAACGATATGTGATACGCAGCGAACCATCCATAAAACGCTCGGCTTCTACCGGCTCAACAGGTGATGCTTTTCAAACTACTGTCACATTTACATCAAAACAATACGAATTGGTCGATTGTGATTTTATGGACTATGTACTAGGGGACGACATGTATTATACAGGAATGGATTCATTTTCTTTCTCGGGTGATGTTTATGACCTTTGCCGAAGAATCCAAGCTAACCTAAATGAGTTAAAGACTAATAGATGGACTATACTGATGCCTGTCAAAAACTCAAATACCCCTCAGCCTGTTGAGGGGATTGGATGGAGTGACAGAATATTGGAAGGCGAAACACTTCAGATCTCTGTGTCAAACGAGAATTGCTGGAATGCTCTCACACGTGCTAATAGCGATTTCGGTTTTTTCTTTTATCTGGACACTTCCTTAAAGCACATCTATGTAGGGGTTGAATATCCGGAGTTTAAAGTCGGAGAAGAACTGATTACTCTAGAGTATGGTAAAGGGAAAGGACTGTACGAAATCCAACGTGATGTTGAAGTAAACACTGTTATTACCAAGCTAAGGGTCAAGGGTAGTAACCGTAATATAGACCAAAATTACTTACGTACCGAAAAATTTCCACGTTTTACTCAAAATCTACAGTTACCATCCTTCAGGCAAACTCTTAATCAATCGCGACCTGTAGACTATTTACTTGCGCCTCAATCTACAATAGATTACTTCGGTTTACGCCCCGGCAATAAAACCTTTGATGATATTTATCCATCTATTACCGGTATGAAAGATGGGAAAGGAAATCCTATTGATGAAATTCTTGCTATCGATGAAATAAAAGATGGTATGAATGACAAAAATGAATTAGAGCAATCGCACTTTTATATCTATCTCTATGATCTTGGGTTTGACCTTAACAAATTTACGACATCCGAGGAGCCGACTATGAGTATGAAAACCGGATATTGCGGTGGTATCGAATTTAAAATAAAAGAAATTACAACAGTAACCAGCGGTCAACCACATTATACAAATGGGTGTCGTTGGAAATTTCTTTTAGAGAAAGATACCAGTTCATCCAGTAATTATGTTATACCCTCTGGTAAGATTAAGCCTCAGAAAGGGGATAAGTTTGTTCTACTAAATATTTTAATGCCCGAGAATTTCGTTTTACAGGCAGAACAACGTTTAAAAGAAGCAGCTCAAAAATATCTGAGCGAAAATTCACAAAGCAAGGTTAGTTACACTGTAAATCTAGATGAGATATACTTTGCGAATAGAACTTTGGTTGCCGCTGTCCTTAAAGAAGCAGTCAGCCTACGGGTTATTGACAATGAACTAGGTGATATGGTTGCGAATGATGGCTCGAAATATACCGTAAAATCGATCCAAAATTTAGTAATTACTTATAAGGAAGGGCAAGATATACCATCTTATCAGGTTACACTAGCCGATAAAATTGTGTCAGGGAGATTGGATCGCATAGAATCGCAAGTAAACAATGTGGTAGTGAATAATATACATAACAGCACTCAAAATGAAGAAATGCTTCGTAGTGCTGTCCAAAACAGCCGAAATCTCCGTGAACTAGCAACCAAAATATTTGACTCAGAGGGTTATTTCGAATCAAATAGTATCCGCCCCAATACAATAGAGACCCAGTTTCTATCCGTAGGAGCAAAAAGTAGTGACTTCACAACTAATAGGATAACTATGAAGGCGTATAAAGAAAATAATACCTTCAAGGTCTCGCTTTCGGCAGGATACATCAACCATCGTGCATTATGGTGGGGAGGCGGAGGAACACCGCCTACAGACATTAATAAATTTACTTGGGCTATAAACAATACCTTAATACAGGTATTGCCAGATAACAATAAAGATTATTATATATATGTAAAGGCAGATCGCAATAGCCATCTAGCTACTTGGTTTGTAAGTACCGTGAAGATAAAAACAGACGAAGATAGAAGCTATTATCATTTATTGCTTGGAGTTATCTACCCTGAACAAGACAACAGGCGTGATATATCTACTGTCAACGGAATGGCATATCTTTCGGGAGGATCAATATATGGAGACATTATAAAGTCTGTAAATTATGCTGAGAATGGAACAAATGAAGGGAGTATGTATGACCTCAACAATGGAAATATTCGTATCGGGAACGAAAAAAAAGGATTACTCTTTGATAGCTTGTCAAAGCGTTTTAACCTAAATGGTATCGATATCGGCTTGAAAAATGAAACAGGAGAGCTTGTTAGTCATTTAAACGGCGACACAGGTGCTGCCATGTTTGGCAAAGGTTTACAAATTTTTAATGCAGATGGATCTTTCAGCCTAGCTGGTGGTAATATTTTGTGGGATCTGATTAATGGGCTAAATGTAACGGGAAAATTTGAAAGTCAAAAAAACGGAGATAGGATATTAATAAATCCCGAGAGTAAGGCTATTACTTTTGAGAATTCAAGAAAACAGATAGCTGGTCATTGGGGTTTTTTTGATACAGGAAGTGCCATTCAAGTATTTCATAGACCTTCGAGTGTACAAATTGATGAAACCCAAATCAATGGAAATAATATCACTTTTAATATTAAAAATACCAATAGTAATTTTTTTCTTTCCGCAAGAGTTGGAATACAAGGAGCTAAATTTGATATAAAAAATTTCCCAACTAAAGATCGCTTAGCAAGTTTAGAAATAGGCGAATTCTATCGTGATGGGGATGTTATTAAAATGAAGATTAGCTAATATAAAAATTTACTTACACTTATTAAATTAAAAAGCCGCTCCTTAGTCTTTTACAGATAAGAAGCGGCTATAATGTTTTACAATATAAAAAGAATCTTTGTATTACAAATATATTAACACCCTCAAAAAAGTGAATATAGACACTGATTTAACAAGAGATAATTTAGGAGATATTTATATTACGAAACAATATTCTTTTAACTATAATTATTCTTGACAGGTACTACTTTATACCAAGAAAAAGAAGATAGATTTGCACTACATTCATGCAACCTACCCTCTTCCCGTATATACAGAATTGAATTTTCGCTAAGAATTTTGCAGTAATTACTCAAATAATCTGAATCGGGAACTTTAGCAGATGAACAATAAGCAGTATCCCCTACCTGAAGACTGTTACGGGTACATGGAATTAATTCGCATACAATTCTGAGCATGGGCGAAGAAAATGGAAGTATAGTATAATCACCCATACCCATCTGAATAAAATTTCTACCATTATTAAACCCTATTGTAATACCATCTCCAAAATCACAGGAGTATAATAAAATATTAGCTCCTGATAATATTCTCACATTATCCATATAATTATTTTTTTAGCATTTATTTTGAATAAAAAAGGGTATATAATATTAGATATACCGCTTAAAGCTTTTTCGCACCGTTATATTGATTGTTAGCCTATTATATTACTGACAAATTAATTTCACATGTGTTATTTTTGTAGTTCATTTAAAAACATCCAGTATTCCTGATAATATTTTGGATGAAGAGAGGTTGGATTAGATGAATCATACTCGGCAAATTTAGCCTCAATAACATCTCTGTTATTCTGATCAGCACAGATAAGCTCTTTAACCCTTGACCTTAGCATATCGACTGTTATAATTGATGTATCACTTTCATTTTTTCCAACTAAAAATGTAGATTCAATTTGTTGTTGTTGTTGTTGTTGTTGTTGTTGTTGTGTTGCATAACTTTTAGATTTGGCTTGTTCCTTTTGTTTGTGTACTGGGGTTTCTTTACTGGTTAAATACCCTAAAAAAACCGTTAAAAGACCTTCTAACTCGGGAGTTATCCCTAATGTAACTTTTACTTCTGCTAGATTTAACATGTTTTGTAATTAAATTGTGGATGAATAATTAGAGTAGTTTCAGAGATACATCAACTATATTATTGAAGCAGAGTGCATCTCCTCGAAATTATGTACTAGATTTATTTTGTATTGCATCAGTGTGTTTATATAAAAATACTGATAAGAACAGTTTATGCGATCGCTTTATATGTTTTTATTATTGATAATTAAATCAAATCTATTTTAACAATTACTACTTATATTCTAAGCAACACAAGGGTAAAGCCTCTTCTACATTTTTGTTTTCCAACCAATGCGAGGACAGTCAGTTTTATACTGACAGAAGAAGCTTTTATGTTTGTTTTATTTAGAGATAAAAATTATGTATTATTTCCTTATGCTCTATTAAAGAACTTATCAAAAAGCCTTCCTAGTAAAGATAAAATTATTCTATACAATCACTTTTTACTCGGCTTTATAAAAATCTATACTTATATTAAAGTAAATGAATGCCTCCCTCTATCAATATTCTATTAGACACATATTGGCTATCTTATTTTTTAACTTATTATTATAAAATATATAAACCTCGAAAACAGGGTGTTATCTTTTTATAATTACCAACCCATTTTCTTCTAATATCAGACAATCTGTCGAACTATGATAATGAATCATCTCACACAGTTCATGTAAATCCTTCTTGTCCAATTCCTTTTTAATTGTGCAGCTTTTTATTACACTGAAGAATAAGGCAATTATAACAATCAGTACTATACTTAATAAAATATCTAATAAATTATTTTCCGTCGTTTTTAATTTACTCATAATATAAGTATTATTTGATTTCTGTGGAGGATATACAAGAGTAATTTTCCTCAGCAATCAGTCTATGCCCTCTAACTAGTCTAATTTATTTTTGTGTTTTGTTATACTACTTGCTTCAATTAAAGGCATATATTATCATCTCAAGCCTCTTTATCATAAAGTTTGTGAATTATCTTTTTCTTTAATTTAGTCAGCACCAACGCCTCTAAAAAACTGTCTTTTTCCACTATTTATTTTTTTATTTACGAATATTTTGCACTTTACAAAATAAGCTGTATCTTTAATTATAGAAAGCATCGAAGTAGATTATCAAATTATTAACTAACAGTTAATGTATTAATCACTTTTACTTTCAGCCAGATTACAAATGCAAATATAGTCTCTAATTTAACTATACAAAAAATTCCAGTGTTAATAATCACTGAGAGTTTGTTAATAAATGTTGCGTGTTTAATAATTAAACGAATGTATATACACTATTATGAGTAAGAGTGCAATTGAAAGATTAATAGAATTTCATGATCATCTAAAGTTAGCTGGATATGGTGGACGCAATAAATTTGAAAAAGCCATTGGTAAATCTGAAGGGTATCTATCGGGAGCATTGAAAAAAAACTCAGCAATCGGTTCCGACGTTTTATTGGAAATACGAACTATGTTTCCAGAGTTAAATATGGATTGGCTTATATCGGGTGATGGAGAAATGTTAAAAACCAAATTAAGCATCAACAAATCGAAGTCTACGGAGACCAGACCCCGAATACCTTTAAATGCGACAGCAGGAACTGTATCAATAGCATTAAGTGGAGTTAAAGCTGAGGATTCGGAAGATATGCCTGTTGTGGTTGCTTTCTCTAATTATAATTATACGCTTATTGTAAAGGGAGATAGTATGGAACCCGAATTTCATTCGGGTGATGAAATCGCTTGTTTACAAGTAACTCAATCCCAATATATCCAATGGGGTAGATACCATGCTTTAGACACATCACAAGGGATTCTGATAAAGCGGATTTATGATGATGGAGACTGTATATTATGTAAATCGGAAGCTCATGATTTATATAAAGATTTTAAAATACCCAAAAAAGATATTTACAACATAGCTCTAGTTGTCGGTCTGCTACGCAGATATTAAGGAGCTCTGAAGAGATGAGACAGAAATAGCTTTTAAAGATCTGCTTCAGATTTATCTATTATTATAAGATAAGTCTATATTCATCTACATAAGACAAAGAAGTATATATTAAGTCTGATAGTTATTAATGTATACTTCTTTGTCTTATGTAGAAGGGTGAGTATTTTTAAATTCCACTGTAAAAGTCGAACTTTCTCCAACAACCGACTTAAGACTGATATTCCCCTTATGTAAAGTTATTACTCTTTTCACCAAGGCTAACCCTATCCCATTTCCCTGAACAAAAGTCTTGTTACTCCCTCTGAAAAATGGAGTAAAAAGATGTTCTACTTCATTTTCGGGAATACCAATTCCTGTATCGGAAAATTGGACAACTATTTTATTATTATAGTATGAAATGTAAACAGTTGATGTTTTATTGGCTGAGAATTTACAATTATTTTCCATCAGATTGGCAAATGCCATCCTGAGCAGATATTCATTACCTTTAATCGTGATTTCCGAATCATCGCCTATTTCCTGATTAAAGAGTAACTCGATATTATAATCGGGGTTACCTTTCAGTACAAGTTCACGGGCATCCAAAAGCATTTCATCTACCCGAATGATATTCATTGATATTTTACTTTCGTCATAACTTGCTTTTGCAAGATCAAGTAAGCCATTGAGTAATCGAATCAATCGATTGGTATCTTGACGAGAGTTAATAAGTGTATCTTTATATTCCTCTGACGAACGGTCTTTTAGCAAGGCAAAATCAATTTCACCGATCAGAGCTGCTAATGGAGTCCTTAGCTCATGGGAAACATTACTGACAAACATTTTCTGAGATTCGAATGATGATTCGATAATATCCAGTGCTTTATTAAAAGAAGCAGCCAATTCTCCAAACTCATCATTTTCATTATATCTTAAAAGACGTAAATTTAAATTATTGGCAGTAATATCCTTCATTTTATCCGATATCTCAGTTACCGGTTTCAGAGCTCTTTTCGCCAAAATATAACCAATAATAAACGATAGTAAAATAGATATAACGCATAAAATGAAAAGAGTTCTGATCAAACTATTTAACTTCGTAAAACCATACCCATCATAGGCTGCTGCTGTTACTATATAGTCTGTATCATGGTGCGTAAATAGAAAACCAATAGCCTGATATTTATCTTCATAAAAGCTTAAACCTTTGGGTGTATTTAATATCTTCTCTAATAGTTGAGGGGTTTCTTTTACAATATCGATATCTTTTGCATCGTGATAAAGCAACCCGAAGTTTTCATCATATATAGCGACCTCCACTTCATTAATATACTCAATGTTATTTTTATAGATTGAGTGCATTACCTCAGGAGTTGCTTTAGCCTCAAAATAAAGATTAGCTTTAGAGATTCCTTCTTTTTTAAGATCTTCATAAAATTCCTTTTCTCTATCCTTTGATGAAACAAAAAAGACTATAATAGCAAAAGTCAGCATTAGAATAGCTGTTACAGCTGTATATCGGAGTGCTATTTTTGAGCGTATTTTCATTCTACTCGTTTTATGTAAAACTTAATTTTATCATACATAATATGATATAAAACAAAGATAAGTTTTTAAAGTTCTATATCCCATATCCCGCATGTTTTTTGAAGCTCGATCAATGCACTGCCATATCCCTTAATAACTTCCAGATATTGCTCTTGTATTTCGTTGTAAGTTCGTTGAGCAACCAAGACTTCCAAAATGCTGGTTTCGCCGCGTTTATACTTATATTCCATAGCACTTAATAGTTTTTGCGAATCGCTCAACAAACCATCGTTATATTGCTTCACTTGTTTTTGCATGGACTCGTATCCGAAAAAAGCCTGAGCAACTTCTTTTTGTATTTGGAGTTCAACATTCCGATATTCTGCTTTTGTTTTTTGTATGGCATATTCTGCTGACTTTACAGCTCCCTTGTTTGTATTGGAAAACTTAAGAGGTATCGAAATACCTGCCTTTACGGCATTAAATGCAGGAGTGGGTGCTATTTCATTTTTCGCCTCAGCATTCACTTCATATCCAACCGACAGTCCCAGATCTAATTTTCTCTCAGCCCTTGTGAGCTTAAGTTGATTGGTTGCGACTTCCGAATTTTTAAGACTCGCAAGTAAATCAACTCTGTTTAATAATGCCTGATTTACCAAATCGGTAAGAGTATACTCTCTTCTGAAAAGCCCCCACTCTCCCACAGGCATATCGAGCTCGTTGATAGATTTTCCCATAAATTGACACAGAGTAACCAAAGATGATTTATATACTGCTTCCTGATTATATACTTCATTAAGAAGTGTTATCGATTCCAATTTAGATTGACGGGCTTCGGTTTCGTTTATTTCTCCCAGAGAAAAACGAATACTGTCCGATATGCTGAACTGTCTCATATATTCATAAGAGCTTTTTTTAACACTCAACAATTCTTTTTGCATCATAGCATCCAGAAATGCATCGGCAGCTTCGGCACGTAACTCCTGAAAGAAATTATCGACCATCAGACGTTCAAGATCAGCCTGACTTTTAGCCAGGTTAATCCTTGCACCACGTTTGTTTCCCAGTTCGAGCATGTATGATAGCTCAAATGAAAATCCGTGTCCTAACTCATCTTTAGTTTTTCCATTTTTAAATGCTTCGACCGATAATTCGGGATCGGGAAAAACACGTTGGCTCATTACCTCGGCATCGGCTATTTGGATATTATACTTTTCGGCAATATATCCCAGATTATTTTTTCCTACCTGATTCAGATATTCCTGAAAAGAAAGGGTTGGAAACTGAGGTTTATTGTTGATAATGTTATCGTTTGCACATAGGTGCAATATGTTGGTAAGGAGAATAGTTCCTATGGCTATAATTTTCATTATAGTACTCAATGTATTATTTCTCATCATTTTCTTTTTTGTTATTACGTTCAACTCTGGCCTCTATCATATAATATAAGGCCGGTAATGCAAACAGTGTAATTATTGTTGAAAACATCAAGCCATACACTATTACGGTAGCTAACGGACGTTGTACATCCGATCCGATACCTGTAGCCAGCGATGCAGGCAAAAGCCCTAAAATAGCCACTATAGCCGTCATCAATATAGGTCGGAAACGATGACGTGCGCCATCTTTTACGGCTTTCAATAAGTCCATACCATCTCTTCGGAGTCCATTGATATGCGATACCATAATGACTCCGTTTTGAATGGCAACCCCAAACAGGGCTATAAATCCGACTGCCGACGAAACATTGAGTGTCATCCCTCTTGCATTAAGAGCAAACATACCTCCAAACAGGGCTAAGGGAACAATACTCAACACCAGCCCGGCTTGTCTGAATTTACCAAAGGCACAGTACAATACTATAAACATAATGGCTAAAGCTAAGGGTACAATTACTCCTAAACGGCTATAAGCACGGTTTTGATTTTCGAACTGTCCTCCCCACTTGATATGGTATTTCTCATGATCATACGTTATATTTTTCTCGATAGCCGATTGGGCTTCTTTGAGAAATGAAGAGAGGTCTCGTCCACGTAGATTGAGCTTAACGGTCAAATGCCTTTTATTCATTTCCCGTGTAATGGTACTCTCACCCGTACTTAACTTTATATCGGCCACTTGCGACAATGGAATTTTGGCTCCCGAAGCAGATGTTAACATCAAACCGGCTATTTTTTCGGGAGTATTTCGTGACTCTTCTTTATACTTGCATGTAATATCATATACTCTATCGTTTTGATATATTTGCGAAACTGCTTTTCCTCCGATAGCTACTTCTATCAGATTACTAACATCCGAAACATTTAACCCGTAACGTGCAATGGCATCTCTGTTCATTTGGATTTGCAGCTGTGGCAGTGGAGGCTCTTGATCAATGTCCAAATCAACAGCACCTTTTACATCCTCTAAAGTAGACAGTACTTCGTTGGCAATACGGCGTGTTTCTTTAAAATCGTTTCCATACACTTTTACAACCAATTCGCTATGAGCTCCTGAAATTTTGTCCATCACACCATCGATCATTGGTTGGCTGAATCCGACTGTAAATCCGGGTAGCGACTGGTACTCTTTAGCCAGTTCATCTATAAGATCTGCTTTGGTTTTTCCGCTTGGCCATTCGCTATAGGGTTTAATCCCGACGGACACTTCAAAATGAGAAGGAGTAAAAGGGTCTGTTCCATCATCGTTTCGACCTGCTTGTACGGCAATATAAGTTACCTCCGGATATTTCATCGTCCGTTGGCGAAGTGTATCCGACATCTCTTTCGACTTCTCGATCGATATTCCCGGAGGAAGGTTCACCTGCAACCAGATTGAGCCTTCATCTAACGTTGGTAAAAAATCTTTTCCGACCCATGCTGTTAAAATAACCGCTATACCAAATACAGTAATCACAGGAGCCACTACCCTTTTAGGTTTCTCCATAATACGATTTACTATATCCGAATATTTTTGAGTTAATTTCTCCAACCATTTATTGTGATATATTTTCTGTGGTTTACGATATAAGGCATATCCTAATCCGGGAATAAGGAATAAAGCCACAAGCAAAGCTCCCAACAAAGCATAGCTAACCGTAAATGCCATAGGTGTAAACAGTTTACTTTCTACCCTCTCGAATGCAAAAAGCGGCAAATAAGCTGTTATAATAATAATTGTAGAAAACAGAATAGGTGTGGCAACTTGTTTTACCCGTTTCGAAATAGCAACTTCTTCGAGAGGTTTGTCGGGATGATCTTCACGCTTTTTTAAGATGGTTTCCATCATTACAATTGCCCCATCGACTATGATACCGAAGTCAATAGCTCCCAACGACAGTAAATTAGCGGGAATATTCGTAAAGTGCATTAAAATAAATGCAATCAGTAACGACACGGGGATTGTGATAGCTACAAGCAGTGCACCTCTCCAGTTTCCTAAGAAAATAATAAGAACAATTATAACCAGCGCCATTCCCTCTATCAAGGTACGTGATACAGTATGCAGCGTTGTATTAACCAATTCGGTACGATCAAGAAATGCATGTATATGTACTCCTTCGGGGAGAGTTTCGTTATTAAGTTCATCAACAGCTTTATTTATTCCTTCTAAAACAACTGATGGGTTTTGGTGCTTTAAGAGCAATACAATACCTTCGATACTTTCGGAGTATTCACGAGTTCGATCCGAATAACCCAATACTCCTTTTCTCTCAAGGTTACCGAATTTGATTTTACCGATGTCATTCAGAAAAATAGGAACTCCTTTTTCGGAACTTACTACAATTTTACCTAAATCATCTAATGAGGTTACCTGACCTATTCCTCTCACCACATATCCAAGATCGCCTCTATTGAGAATACTACCTCCCACATTCGAATTATTATTCTCGATGGCTTCAATTACATTGTCGAGCGACAAATGATATTGCTCTAATTTTAAAGGGTCTATTTCTACCTGATATTGAGTAGTTATACCTCCAAAATTACTTACATCGGCAACTCCCGAAACTTCTTTTATACGGGGAATTATCACCCAGTTTTGCAGATCGGTAAGCTCTCTTAACGAGTGTTGGTTACTCTCGATAATATATCTGAATACCTCACCTGTAGGCGATGTCAAAGGGTCGAGTTCTGCCATTGCCCCATAAGGTAATTCGACCTCGTTTATTCGTTCCTGTACACGTTGACGGCTCCAATAATCTTCTATACCGTCTTCGAATACAATAGTTATCATCGACAAGCCGAATGTACTTTTGCTTCGCATGACATGCATACCGGGCAATCCGTTCAAAGCCCGTTCGATAGGAATTGTTATTTGCTGCTCCACTTCTTCTGCTGCCAGTCCCGGAACTTGTGTTACCACTTGCGATGTCACGTCGGCAATATCGGGATAGGCTTCTATCGACAATTGCTTCCACGAATAGTATCCGAACACAGATAGCAAAACAAACAGGGCGGCTATCAACCATCTTTTTTGAATGGTGAGTAGCATTATATCTTTTTTCATAATGGATATTTTGAATTATTATATGGACATACATATAAGAGAAAGGATATGATAACATGACTGTTATTATATCTAACTTACTCTCAACATGTTTTACGTTTTAAGGGCTCTGGTCTATTTTAAGTAATAACCGCCCTCGCTGATTATTGTCTCTCCCTTTTTCAATCCTTTTGTTATCACTGCCTTCCCGTCTTTTACAATCTCTACTTCAACAGGAGTCTTTACATAAGTATTGAGGGCTATCTGAACATAGACATAGCTGTCTTTCTCGTCTTGTAATAATGCTTTTTCGGGAATTATAATACACTCGGCAGGTTTACCCCAAAAGTGTATAGTTGTATACATTCCCAACTTAAATTGATTGTCTTTATTATCGCATATGACCAGAACCTTAACCGAACGTGTTTCCTCGTCAACCGATTCGTCGATGCGATATACTTTACCTTTTAGGGGTTCGTTATCGGGGAATGCGGGAATATAAATATCCAGATCGTCTCC
Source organism: Dysgonomonas sp. HDW5A (assembly GCF_011299555.1). Lineage (NCBI taxonomy): Bacteria > Pseudomonadati > Bacteroidota > Bacteroidia > Bacteroidales > Dysgonomonadaceae > Dysgonomonas > Dysgonomonas sp. HDW5A. The sequence goes on from NZ_CP049857.1 coordinate 84,274, forward strand.
TTCATGAATAAAACGAATGTCTTTTTCCTTAACTTGTGCCACAACCCATACTTTACTGAGATCGGCAACTATGGCTGCCGATTCGGCATCATCTTTAATATATTGCCCGGTAACCAAATTATTTTCGATTACTTTTCCCGATATTGGCGAACGAATAATCAAAGGTTGACCTAATACCATATTCTCGGGATTAGCCTGAAATATTTTAATGGCTGCATAAGCATTTTCGTACTCCTTCTCTGCAATTATCAAAGCATTGGATGCTTCTTCTAGTTCTTTTTGAGAAGCTACTCCATTTTTCAGCAGATCTTGTTTTCTTTTCAAATCGTTTCGAGCCAAATCACGCTCCGATTGAGCCTGATAGAATTCTTTTTGGGCTGCTGTAAAATCTGCTGAAATAATCTCGAACAGAGGCGTATTTTGTTGTACATGTTGACCTAGCTTTATATAGGTTTTTGTTACTCTTCCCGAAAAAGGTGGTGCTATATAAGCAAACTGAGTGGGTATTGCCTGAACCGTTCCGGCAGTAGAGACTTCTTTCGAAAAAGTTTCTTCTTCTACAACCGAAGTAGATATCTTACCCGGTAAAGGACTCTCATTATATATATGGACAGTATCTCCACTGATTCTATACGCATTGTTTTCTTGCTCCGAAGAGTTTTGCTTACAAGCAGTAAATAGTAATGCCAATAAGCTTCCGTAAACTAGAATTCTCTTAGTCATAAGCTCTATTTTTTTATTCGGAAACAAAAGTACAGGCTTTGATTTCAAGACTCGGTCTGACTGCTATTAGAAAAGTATTAGAATTGATTTGTGGATTCTAATACTTTTCTAATACTTTTTCGGCAAGGTCTAACAAGGCCTATCTCTACTTTTGTGCCACAATAAAGAGAATAGAGTATGATTTAAAAATCAGTTTGATCATGAAATTATTTAAATCCAAAAAGAAACGCAATATTGAATTCCAATTCAATAGCGAGAAACTTTTTTTAGCAGCCACACAAGACCCCAAGTATGTATATACTTTTCTGGAGTCTCGAAGAAAGGGGCTTTACGGTACGGAAGCTGCAGAAAGGATAAAAGAATTTGGAAAGAATGAGATAGTTAAGGAGAAAAGTAACCAATGGTTTATGTTACTCATCAAAGCTTTCATAAATCCGTTTATTGGAATTTTGATGTTTCTGGCATTGGTGTCTATTATAATAGATGTTATTCTGGCAAATCCTAACGAACGCGAGTGGATGACTGTAGTCATCATTACTACAATGGTTACATTGAGCGGAATATTAAGGTTTGTACAAGAATGGAAATCGAATAAGGCTAGCGAGGCTCTCAGGAAGATGGTAAACAATAAAGTTTCTGTTTTTCGGAAAGGAGCAGACACTATGATTGATATAAATATATCGGATCTTGTTCCGGGTGATGTTATCTTTCTGTCGGCCGGAGATATGATTCCTGCTGATATACGTATAACCGAAGCTAAGGATTTATTTGTGAGTCAATCGTCTCTTACAGGCGAATCGGATGCTGTTGAAAAAACTCCTACCCTCATTAAAGAGACTCATAAAACAGGCAGTGTTATCGAACTGAACAATATCTGTTTTATGGGCTCTAATGTCATTAGCGGTTCGGCTCGAGCAGTAGTGATAACTACCGGAAACAGAACTTATTTGGGAACAATCGCTCAAAACGTTGCAGGTAAACGATCGCAAACCAGTTTCGATAAAGGTATAAATAATGTGAGCCTTTTGCTTATTCGGTTTATGCTTATTATGGTTCCCTTTGTATTTTTCATTAACGGATTTACTAAAGGCGATTGGTTCGAGGCATTCTTGTTTGCCATATCGGTGGCTGTGGGTCTGACTCCCGAAATGCTGCCTATGATAGTAACCTCTAATCTGGCAAAGGGAGCCGTTAAAATGTCGAAACATAAAACCATTGTAAAGAACTTAAACTCTATACAAAGTTTCGGTGAAATGAATATACTTTGTACCGATAAGACAGGTACTCTAACCAAGGATAAAATTGTACTCGAACGTTACCTGAATGTACATGGTGAAGACGATGAGCGTGTATTGCGCCATGCTTATTTTAACAGCTTCTTTCAAACCGGATTGAAGAACTTGATGGATCAGGCAATTCTTTCGCACTCCAAAGAACTAGGTTTCCAAAATTTGGGTAGAGAATATAAAAAAGTAGATGAAATTCCCTTCGACTTCAATCGCCGCCGAATGTCTGTTGTTGTCGAAGATAAAGATGCTAAACGACAAATTATAACTAAAGGGGCAATAGAAGAAATAGTATCGATCTGTCGGTTTGCCGAATTCGACGGGGTACCGACTCTTATAACAAATGAGATCAGAAGAAACTTGTTAAATACAAGTATCGAACTGAATAAAAAAGGGATGCGTGTATTAGGTGTAGCTCAAAAGAGCTGGGTCGAAAAAAGTCATTTGTTTGATGCTGAAGACGAATCGGATATGGTATTGATCGGGTATTTAGCATTCCTTGATCCGCCCAAACCATCGGCAGCTACGGCGATAAAGGCTTTGGATGAACATGGGGTTGCAGTAAAGGTTCTTTCGGGAGATAACGAATTGGTTACAAAAACTGTTTGCGAACAAGTAGGTATTGATACTACCCACATACTGCTAGGGCATCAGATTGAGAAAATGAGCGAAGAACAACTGGAACAAGAAGTTGGCAGAACTACCATATTTGCAAAACTAACTCCTCTACAAAAGTCACGCATTGTAACTATCCTTCAAAATCAAGGTAATACTGTAGGGTTTCTGGGAGACGGAATAAATGATGCGGCAGCTCTTCGTCAAGCTGATATAGGTATATCGGTAGATACAGCAGTAGATATAGCCAAAGAATCAGCTGATATTATTTTACTTGAAAAAGATTTGATGGTATTGGAGAAAGGGGTTATCGAAGGACGTAAAATATTTGGCAATATAACCAAATACATCAAAATGACTGCCAGTTCTAATTTCGGAAATATGTTCAGCGTATTGGTAGCCAGTGCTTTTTTGCCCTTCTTGCCTATGTTGCCTATTCATATACTGATCCAGAACCTACTCTATGATATTTCTCAGACAACGATTCCTTTCGATAGTGTAGACAAAGAATATGTACAAAAGCCTCGTAAATGGGATGCTAGTGATTTGAAACGCTTCATGATGCATATAGGACCTATCAGCTCGATATTCGACATTGCAACTTATCTGGTAATGTGGTATGTATTTAAGTGTACAATGCCCGACAATCAGGCACTTTTCCAATCAGGCTGGTTTATCGAAGGACTTTTATCTCAAACTCTTATTGTACATATGATACGTACACGCAAGATACCATTTATCCAAAGCAGGGCATCACTTCCTGTTATGATAACTACTTTTTCGGTTATGATTATTGGTATTATTATTCCATTCTCAGGATTTGGGGCTTCCATAGGATTAGTACCATTACCCTGGTCTTACTTCCCTTGGTTGATCGGAATATTATTAGGTTATTGTTTCTTGACACAAATGGTGAAGAATTGGTATGTGAAACGTTTTCATAGGTGGTTATAAATTTAGCCTTCCGATTAACAAATATAAAGAGAGCTTTTTCAGGCTCTCTTTATATTTTGACATACTCCGTTTAATAAATTAATTTTCCTCTGTTATTTATGAACATTGTGCAGTATATCAGTGTTTAATCATTTAATATAAAAAAGCATCTGATGGAAATAACTCTTATATTTACCGGTGCACTTATCTTTTTTTCGCTAATATTTAACGCTCTCTTTGAGAAGACAAGAATACCGAATGTACTCTTTCTCCTCTTTGTGGGTTTACTTATAGGTCCCGTTTTCAACCTTGTCAGTCCTGATGATTTAGGCAGATTAGGTAAAGTCTTCACGACTATTACTCTTATTGTTATACTCTATGAAAGCGGAACACGGCTTCACTTAGGAGGAATAGGTAAAGCTATTGGTCCGGCAAGTCTACTTACTATTTTCAATTTTCTAATACCTGTTGCTGTAGGAATGGCAATCGGCTATTGGTGGATCGGATTAGAATTGCTTCCAAGTGCTTTTATGGGAGCAACTGTGGGTAGTATTTCTACTCCGATTATATTACCAATGCTAAAACAATTGAAGCTCGGAAAAAAAGCAGAAAGTGTAGTCTTTCTGGAGTGTGCGTTGAGTGATATTGTATGCTTGGTAGGAGCTTTGGCATTGTTAGATGCAATGGAAAGCGGTTCATTTAGTATTTCTTATACTATAAAATATATGGCTATTTCTTTACTCTTTGCAACTACTATAGGCGCTGTTGTCGGATATTTCTGGACGAGCATACGCCGATTAGTAGTAACAAAACTCAAAAATAGCATGTTCAGTTCTTTTGCTTTAGCGTTTATTATATATGGGGTTTGTGAGCTTATAGGGGTTAATGGGGGGATGGCTGTATTATCATTCGGATTTGTTTTAGGCAATATAGATGAACTTTCGAATGCTCTCGACAAAAGAATTCCGGATAAGAACTTTATCAAACGTAGAAAACCGATGTTATTGATGGAAGATGAAAAGAATTTCTATTCGGAGATTGTATTTATTTTCAAAACTTTCTTTTTCGTATATATCGGTATGAGTATCAGATTATCCGAATATGCTCATATCATTATGGGAATTATATTTATCGTAATCATGTTTATTGTCCGCATACCATCCATTCTTTTATTCTGCAGAAACGGTTATTCTGCGAGAGATAAACGAATAATGAGCATTCTTAATCCAAAAGGATTGGTATCTGCCGTACTGGCATCACTTCCATTACAGCTGGCCGTAACGGAAGAGCAAATACGCACGGGCGAAGTAATTCAGAATATAGGCTATGCCAGTGTGATGTTCAGCATTATTATTTTCAGTTTATTAATCTTTCTTGTTGAGAAATTTGACAAGAAACCTAATTCTAATACAGAACCAAGCACGATTGAAAATTAATATCCATACAGTTACTTAGTCTCCTTTAGTTTTGGTATAATCTTTAGGTAAAATTTCAAATTGCTTATAAAAACATTTTGTGAAATAGGAGGGTGAATTAAATCCAACCATATAGCAGACTTCATTTACATGTGCAACGTCTTCTTTGAGTAAACGGGCTGCTTTTTTCAAGCGTTCGAGACGCAAAAATTCATTCGGACTAACACCCACAATTCCTTTGATTTTCCGATAGAAACTTGATCGGCTCATAAAAAAAGTATCAGCCATGTCGTCTATACTAAAATTAGGACTACTCAGGTTCGATTGAATTATTTCGTTTAATTTGGCTAGAAATTCTTCGTCAGGTTTTGTTATCGCCATTGTATCTGCTGCAACAAATGGCGATTTAGTAAAGGCTTCTCTTACTTTTTCTCTGTTCTGCAATAAATTTGCAACACTAGCCAAAAGATATTCATTCGAAAATGGCTTTTCGATATAAGCATCTGCACCTGTGTCCATTGCCTCGATCTTCGATTGCAAATTGGTTTTAGCTGTAAGCAATATAATAGGGACATGACTATAATTCAAGTCCGATTTTATAGCTCTACATAATTCGAAACCATCCATTTGCGGCATCATTATATCACTAATAATAAGGTTAACCGAGACATTGTCAAGAATCTCTAATGCTTTGACTCCATTCTCGGCAGTAATAACCTCATAATCATTAGACAATACTCTGCTTACAAACAAAAGCATTTCGTGATTGTCTTCAACAAGCAATATGGATGGCAAATCACTCTTTACTCTATCGACCTTAGGATGAGCATGAACCGAAGAATTACCTGTAACTGTTGATCCTCCTGATATTTGAATCGTATTTTCTTGATGAACAGGAAGCGTCAGGTAAAAACTATTTATATTTAATTGTTCATCCATATATAACCGCCCTTTATGCAATTCGGCTAAAGATCTTGATAATGCTAAACCAATACCTGTTCCGACAGTGGTTTTCTGTGATTCGTTCTTGTTATATCTGACAAAAGGTTTAAAAATTTCTTCTCGCATCTCTTTAGGAACAACAGGCCCGTCATTCATAATATTAATATGAAAAACATCATCTTCGTCTTTATCAATTACAAGTGAGATATGTACATAAGTTTCCGAATATTTAAGTGCATTATTAAACAGATTACTTAATATCTTGGTAAATGCTTCTTTATCTACATGTGCAAAAAAATCATCCTGAGGAATATTTAGTTTAAAATCAAGCTCTTTCTGCTTTTCCAAAGGAATAAACCGTATAGATGTTTCTCTTAATATCTCCGAAATATTACATTCCACGAAATTCATATTAAGCCCTTGTATTTCTGTCTTTCTAAAATCAAGGAGCTGATTGGTAAGATTAAGCAAACGTGAAGTATTTTTACTCATGATATCGAGGTCCAGACTTGTTTCCTCATCCATATTTCCTTTCTTTATGATATTATCAAGAGGACCTTTTATCAGGGTCAAGGGTGTACGTATTTCGTGTGCTACATTGGTAAAGAATTCAATTTTTGTATTATATAACTCTCTCTCTTTTTTCTGGTTAAACAAATTAAGTAAACGGCGTTGTTTTTCATTATTACGTCTTTTTATATATCTTATAAATAAGAAAACAGATACAATAATAATGAGCAGATAAAGAATATATGCCCAAATAGATAAATAAAACGGAGGGAGTATTTTTATATACAGCTGAGTTTCTTTATTATTCCATATACCATCGCTATTCGATCCACGTACTTTAAAGATGTAGTCTCCATGCCCGATATTTGAATAGGTAATCAACGAACTTTCTGTAACAGGAAGCCACTCTTTGTCAAATCCTTCCAATTTATACATCAGCTTATTCATTTCGGGTGCTTGGTAACTCATGGCTGCAATACGCAGCGAGAAAGAATTTTGCTTGGAGGTCAGTTCTATAGAATCTGAAAATGTGATACTCTTTTTGAGAGGAGAATCGGGTTTTCCTACCTCCACTTTTTTATTGAATAATAAAAAATCGGTTATTACAACAGGCGGAATATATTTGTTTTCGGAAAAAGAATTCGGGTTAAATGATATAAGCCCATCCGTACTGCCAAATAGCATAGTGCCATCATCTGTTTTAAAGCCCGACTTATAATTAAACTGATTGCTTAACAACCCATTGGCTACTGTAAAAACACGTATTGATTTATCTTCGGGATTGAATTTTACAAGCCCGTTATTGGTCGTTATCCAGAATAGCCCGTTATCATCTTCCAATATTTGAAAAACAACATCATTGGGCATTCCATTATGCGAATTGTATTGTATAAATGTTTCTTTTTCAGGATCAAATTGACAAAATCCACGCCCTTGAGTTGTTAGCCAGATTCGTTTTTTACTATCTTCAAAAATACTCAGTACTTTATTATAGGGAAGACTACTTTCATCTTTCTCATTATGCGTATAATGCGTCCATTTATTTCTGTTTATATCGTACCTGAAAGCTCCATTAACATAAGTGGCTAACCATAGATTACCTTTTGAATCTTCTTTTATGTCATAAACAAATATATCTTTTAGTTCGGGAATCTCGGTAAACTCATTGGTGCTCTTGTTATAACGTAACAGTCCGAATAATGTACCTAAATATATGTCGCCCGTACGTGTCTTGCAGATGGTAAATACACTGTTATCATTCAGTGAGTTTTTATTATCTCCCTTGAAATAAGATCTTACTATCTGACTTTGTGAATTAATAACCCTTACTCCTTTCGAAAAGGTTCCTACCCACAAGTTATCGCCGTCCATACATAAGCCATGTACATTGGTGAAGTCTTTACTCGGAGCAAAAAACTCGAAAACATTTGTCTTTGTATTGAAATTATATAAACCGTTGTCTTCCGTACCTATCCACAATGTTCCATTGGTACTCTCACATATTTCCCGAACACGGCGTCCCTGCAAATCAGTATTTCTACCCGTGGGATAATACTTTTTGAAATAGGTGTACTGCTTAGGTAAATAATTAATACCGTCAAAATAAGTACCTATCCACAGTCCTTCTTCCCTATCAACAAACAAACTATACACAGCGTTATCCGATAAAGAGTAAGTGTCATAAGCCGAGCTACGAAGATGTGTGCTTTTGTCCGTTTTAAAATTATAGATATAGATTCCTGATTCTGTTCCGATCCACAATTCATTATCCAGATAAGGAACAAAATCCCTCACAAATACAAGTTCTTCTGACTTATCGGATAAAGATAAATTCCGAATTTTGTGAGTTGATAGGTCTACCTCTTTCATCCCGCTTTTTTCGGAACCAACATATAAACAATTATAAGGTCCGAGATAAGTCTTCGAGATAACCTCATCCATGAAAAGATCTTTCCCGTTTTCACCTTTTAAAGAGTGTAAAGTCTTTAGATTATCCTTAGAGAAAAATAAACCTCCTTCATAAAAGGAAACCCATATTGTTCCTGTTTTATCGATATTAAAGCTTCTGATATTGCTTTTTTTCAATTGATAATTGGTAAAACTTTGTGTCTGTGAATTGTAACAATACAGCCCTTGCATTTCGGCTACAATCCAGATATTACCTTCTTTATCTCCCGATATTATTGTCACCGTTTTCTCTACGACACTTCCATCGGTAGCTTTTAATGTAAAGGGTTTGAAAATTTCTTCTTTCGGATAATAAATATAAATTCCGGCATCTGTACCTACCCATATATTGTCTTCACTATCTTCAAATAAGGTTGTGACAAAACTATTTCCTAAACTATTTTCCTTTTTGGGAGTATACTTAAATATCTGGAAAGACTGACCATCGAACCGATTGAGTCCATCCTTGGTCCCAAACCACATAAAACCTTTACGATCTTGTATAATGGCATTGACTGTATTTTGAGATAAGCCATGTGTGATATTTAGTCTTTTAAAATAGTAGTTATCCTTGTTTTGAAAAGAGTAGCTTTTATTATAAAAACCACTTAACAAAATAAGTATAAGAAGCACAGCTGTTTTTTTCATATCGGTTATTCGAAAGATTCTGATATAGGGCAGATCTGCGTATCTGCCCTTACAAATCACAATATAGTAATAAATGTTCTACGTCACTTGTTTAGTGTGGGTATACTATATTCAGGGTTGATTTTCATTTTATCAATACCATTTTCATTCTGAAAATATACATCACTTATATACATCGCTCTGGGATGAATATTGTTTTTATTGCGATGTGCATGAAATACAATACGTAAATTACCCTCTTTATCTTTAAATGTAGCACTATGCCCTACCCCAACTAAGTCGCCCGGCTTTTGAAGCAATGGATTCTCGTCATATTTTGTCCACTCCCCCATAATATTATCGGTGGTAGCACAACCAACTCCATAGAAAGGGCTTTCGTAGCTATTTGCAGAATAAGTCATATAATACAAACCGTTTCTTTTGATTACAAACGGACCTTCGTTTACCCTGGGCCATACTTCTTCCCACGATTGTGAAACATGTATACAAGGATGCATGGTTTCTTCTTTTATAGATAACAAATCATCTGTCAGTTCAGCCACCCAGATATTTAGTCCGTCATTAAACCGGTCGAAAAACAGGTAAGCCTTGCCATCATCATCTATAAATAATGAGTTATCTATTGCTTTTTCACCCAGTAACATAGGTTTCTTATTCTCTTGTTTAAAAGGTCCTAAAGGATAATCGGACACTGCTACAGCAATATGTTCATCTGCCGAAAAATACATATAGAACTTACCGTTTACATAGTATACTTCGGGTGCCCAGAACCAGCGGTTTGCCCAAGTATCGTTTTTGTGCAAAGCTAACTTGTTTTCTTTCTTCCATTTATTCAGGTCGTCTGAAGTATAAACTTCGATACCATTCTCCGCATTGGTTCCGTATGCATAATAAGTATTGTTATACAACAATATAAATGGATCACCCAGAGGAACTAAAGTTGTTTTAGGTTCTTCTATTGGCACATCTGCTTGAGTAGTCTGACATCCGGTGATAAACAGAGCAATAATGCAAAATAATAAAAAATTATATCTATTCATTTGATTCTATTTTTTTATCTTAAGATATAAGAGAGTCTGGTATTTATATTTAGCCTCTCATATATGTAACTTTGTTATTCGGGAATATGATATCTCATTATTCCATTGTAGATTGGTAACCAATTTTCTGAAAACAAACCTACCTGAGCAGGTGTTGCTGAAGTTTTTACACGACAGACCTCTTTTCCATCTACAAAAATGAGTAAGGTATCTTTCAGCTTCACACATCTTAGGTTGTATGAATCTTTGAACTGCTCTTTTACGCGTATTTTGTACAGATAAGAGTTCAGATCGGTAGCATCCTTATTAATAAAGCGTAAACCCTCAGTTTTTACTTTGTCGAAAGACATTTCATTATATGCAGGATGTTCAGCTATTCCAATTTTTGTATTTGTAAAAGGATACCACTCTCCATCTTTAAGGTATTCGGCAGATACTTTATCAAACATATTATCTAAAAAACTATTTTCATCATAAAAAGCCTTTCTGTTTAATCGAATTGCCTCTATCCATGTAGGGGTTGCAAATGAATATCCTTTTTCAATGAAGTCGGAGTATTTAATATCTGCATAATGAGTTTGCCATTTATCAAGAGCATAGTCGTTTTGTAGTACGATTTTACCCTTAACAACTCTTGTTACAATGAGCTTTTGCCGATTGTAATCAAATACAGCTTTTACATAATTATCCTTATCAATAAAGACGGGATATATACCTGCCGTTCCCTTATCCGAAGAATTGGTTATTTGTGTCGAAAATTCATATTGAGAAAGAAAATCTCCTTTAAAAACCTGAAATCTATTATCTAAAACTTCCAGTCCTTTTTCTGAAACAGTATATTTACCCAAAGCCTTTTCTCCTGATTGTGAATCTTTCCATGAACCGATATTACTATCAAATTCATCCCATCCGATTGTATATATTAATCCATCGAAAGATGATTTACCATTGGCCGAAAACAAACCGGGAACTCCTCTATCCGATATATTTGTTTTAATAATCGATAATTGTGGTGCAGGAATTTCATCTATATTTATCGAGAAGATTTGGCTATTTCGTTGTACTATAATAGTATGATATACACCAAACTTAAAATCAGCCGGTAGCAAATACGATTTTGTATCTATTGCTCCATTTGTATTTATTTGATAATACCAGCTCTTAGTCGAAGAATCGAGTCCTACTTTCAGCCAGTTGTCTTTATCTTTCCACCATGCAATTACTCCTGCTTTATCTGTTATATTTATGCCTGCTTCGAAATAATAATCAGTTGCTTCAAAATTCTTCTCTAATACAGCAGTTTGTGGTATTTGTTCATTAGAAATGAATTCTCCATTCGTAACAATCCATTCTTTATCAGAAAATAGCCATTTGTTTTTTGACTGCTTATCATCATCAAATGTATCACCATAGGTAGGTTTTGTCGGTTCAGGAAAATAACCTTCGGTATTTGAACTTGTTATGCCATCGGAGTGCATTGTTTTATCAAAAAAATGTATTCGATTGACATATTGGCTACGGATTTCTTTATTCTTATTCGCCATATAAATCAGCCACCATTCGAAGCCATTCAACCCTCGCAGAATATTAGGTTGTCCGGGTGAAAAAAGAATGTCATCTGCTTTATCTCTTTTCATATCAAAGAGTGAAACATTTACATAGTTCTCTTTGCCTGATTTGCTTTCAATAGCCAGACAATTATCTCCGTCTTTTAAGGCAGACTTTTCTTTTTCTGATAAATTTATCATCTTATAATCAACTTCCGACTTATCATATATAAGATGACCATTCAAGTATATTTTTGTATCACCATCGTGAGTTACACGCAATGCCAGATTACCTATATCAGATTTGTTTGCTGTAAATGATTTTCTTAAATAAATCGTTTCAGTATTCCATTCTGTGCCTTGTTTACGGACAGTAGAACCTTCTATTTTCTCAGAAGCAAAACCGCCTATTCCCTTTTGCCATGCAGAATCGTTGAACGAAGGAGATTTCCAATCACCTTGAGGAAGCGTAGTTGTGTAAGAAAAAAGAGGATTATATGTTTTGTTGAATTGAAGCAAATCGACATACTCCTCATCTACTTTAGTTTGATTAGACAACAATAATGGATACGGGTACTTTGTTCCGTGATTAAACGAAGTGGGCGAATCGGCTTCGGCTACTCCCAATTGGTAATTACCCCATTCGGTAGCCGTATGATTGGCATTATACATCATATAATAGCGGTTGCGGTATTTCATTACCCAAGGTCCTTCGGCGACACGATTGTCCATTGTTTCCCATGTTTGGGGTAAGGACGCAAACTGATAAACAGGAGCTCCGCTAAATGTAGACGGGTCTTTCATCGGGCGAACCCAAATTGTATTGCCATCCGTAAAGCGAACCATATACATATATAGTTTTCCATCATCGTCTTTGAATACTTTCGGATCAATCCGGTTATCCATCCAAGTACTTTTTACAGGCTCTATATATGGACCCAAAATATCATTAGCTTCGGCATGTGCAATGTGTACGATGTGTTTATCTTTTCCCCAATAATTGACTGACCAATACAAATGGAATTTACCATTCAGATAGAGCATATCGTTTGCATGAATCTGATCGTTTCCTGCTCCTGTTCCCGTTGTCCAATCATTATTCATATCCAATACATGAACAGGACCAGTCCACTTCACCAAATCATCGGATATGTAATAGCTTCCATCAGTGAAAACTCCACCGATATAATATTTTCCATTGTATTTTATAACACCTGCATCGGCAACATGTGGTAAAACCGGATTTTGAATGTTTTGTGAAAAAAGCGAACTGATTTCGACAAAAGATAAGAGAGTAATTAATAGTATGCGTTGTTTAATTAGTTCATATTTCTTCATAACTCTGCTTTTGTTTTTAAGATTAATAAACCTGATAACAAACAGCTATCAGGTTTATCGAATCTATTTTGAAAAGAATTAAGGTCTCAGACCTTTTTATATTGCTTAATAATTAGCATTTTGAGTCAATTGACCTTCACTGTTATCAACCTCTATCTGAGGAATAGGTAAGCGGTTGTGTTTTCCTATCACAAAATTATTGAAGTCTTCATCACGACTCTTAAGCTCTGTCAATCCTGCCTGATTATCCAGCAATCCCCAACGTTTAAGGTCAGCCCATCTCCATCCTTCGAAGCAAAGTTCAAGTGATCTTTCCATTTGCAAACGTTTCATAAAGCTTTCTTTCGAATTAAGAGAACTTGCATATATACTGTTTACGAGTTTAGAAAGTCCTACTCTGGTTCTTACTTTGTCTACATACACTGCCGCCTGAGTTGTGCTTCCTCCTGTTTCCACAATACATTCGGCATAGTTAAGAAGAATATCGGCATAACGCATAAGTCTATAGTTATTCGGTGCAAAGTAATCTTCTTTGTCTCGGAAATAAGCAGTATTGTATTTACGGATATAACAAGAGCTGCCCCACCCTTTTTCGTCCCATTGGGTAGTTGCATTTACCGAATAATACATTGGATTACCCTTTGGGAAATCTTTTATAAAATCACGATAAAGAACACTGTTATATAATCGAAGATCATTAGCACCATCGGTACGTTTTTCTTTCAGGAACTCGTCAACCAACCATCTTCTGGCTTTTCCATCTGCCCAACCAATACCTTCGGGTGCATAAAATTGTGTACGCTGAAATCCTGTTGCCATACTGGCATCATTTCCTGTTCCACCTTTATTAGTATCATCAAATTGAATTTCGAATATGCCTTCTTTATTATTCTCATCCAAGTGAGTAAAGTTATTTACCCAATTATCAATCAGACCATATAGAGAGCCTTCTTTATTGATAAGCCATTCGAATTCGGTCTTTGCCAAATCATATTTTTTTTGTTGTAAATAAGATTTTCCGAGTAGTGCTTTTGCTGCTCCAAATGTTGCTCTTCCGACATTAGCTTCATCCCATTTTTCAGGTAAAGCATTGTCGGTAATTGCCGATTTCAAATCGGCTTCTATCTGAGCCCATATTTGTTCTTGACTCGATTCTACAGGCACATAATTGGCATCTGTAGGTTCTAAAATAAGAGGGCCTTTTTCCCACAAAAGATTAATTTGAAAATACCACAATGCACGCAAAAAGTGAGCTTGTCCTAATATGCGGGCTTTCTTCTCGGCATCCATATCTATATTGGGTACGTATTTCAAGACTTGATTACAGCGGAAAATAGCCATATAGAAATGCTCCCAATGTACATTATTTCCTTCGTAGAAGTTATAATCAGTATATGAGAATTTTGTCCAGTTGGCAAGGTCTACCCATGGGGAGTTACTGACTCCTTCATCCGAAGTCAAATCGTATCTAAAAGAGAGCCAACGCATCCATGTTCCTTCTTTATAAAAAGCACTGTAGCATGCATTTATTCCTGTCTGGGCGTCATCTGCTGTTTTCCAAAAGGTAACCGTAGTACCTTGGTTTGGATTATCTATGTCTAAAAGACTTGAGTCACATGCTGTTAATCCCAGCATGGCTCCAATTAGTAATATATATAATTTTTTCATCTTGGTATTATTTATAAAATGACACAATATTTAAAATGTAAGATCGAGTCCAAACATAACCGAAGGCAAATTAGGGAACGCAAAGTTGTCTGTTCCTCTATCCCATACATCGTTGTTGATAAATTCGGGATCTAATCCGCTATACTTAGTAAAGGTTATCAAATTGCTACCGGTTGCATATACACGAAGTGCTTCTATACCCAGATTTTTTATAAATTTCTTATCGAAAGTATATCCCATTTGAATATATTTTAGACGGAAGAACGATCCATTTTCTAAATACCTGTCACTATCGTACACATTACGTGAATCTCCGTAAATAATGCGTGGAGTATTTGAATTCGGGTTGATTTGATAAGGCTCTTCTCCTTTTTTGAAATTCAAATAACTCGAATTATCGGCGAAGTAAGTTCCCTGCCATTTAGGTACATTGTATATATCGTTCCCGAATTGACCGTACCACATAAACGAGAAGTCGAAATTCTTCCAGTTACTTGTATAGGTCAAAGCCAATTGAACTTTTGCCCAAGGATTACCCACTATTTGACGGTCGTTGGCTGTTATCGATCCATTATCGTCGGTGTCTACATAAATAACATCTCCCAGCTGAGGTCTTTTATCTCCAATAAGGATAGGTGTTCCGTTTGATGTTACATAATTATCAATCTGCTCTTGTGTCTTAAATATTCCTGCTGTTTTATATAAGTAATACATAGAAAGCGGTTGACCTATCTCCGATTTTGTTTTTCCCGAATAATAAACATCTTTACCATAGCCTAGGTCCAAGACTTTGTTACTAAGCGTAGTTAAGTTGGCTACTATTCCATAATTAAAATCACCGACTTTGTCTTTCCAATTAGCCGTAAACTCAAATCCTCTGTTTCGCAAGCTAGCTGCATTTGCTAAAGGTGCCCCTTCCTGATTACCTGTTGATATGGCAATAGGCATAGAGGTTAGTACATCTCTGGAGATCGCATTATAATATTCTGCACTTAAAGCAAAACGTCCGTCCAAGAAACCTGCATCAAAGCCAACATTTACGGTTTCTTTAGTTTCCCATTTCAAATTCGAATTGACAATCTTAACCTGAGAAGCTCCCGAAACTAATTGCCCTCCAATTACAGTAACCATACTTTGATTAATTGTTCCTAAATAATCCCAACTACCAATAGCGGCATTACCTAAGCGACCCCAGTTTCCACGAAGTTTTAAATCGCTAATCCATGGTATATTAAAAAACTCCTCTTGGGATATTCTCCATGCTCCCGATATGGATGGGAAGTTGCCCCAACGATTATCTTTTGATAAACGTGATGTACCGTCTCTACGAATAGTACCGGTCAGATAATATTTGCCGTCATAGATATAATTAAATCTACCCAGATATGAAATCATCGAATTTTTATTGATTCCATTAAAATTTTGTTGATTGGTTTGTCCTGCATTCAATACGGTCAGATAACTTCCTCCTACCAATGGGAAGTTAAGACGCGAACCTCCTACGTTCTCCCAACTATAATTTTGATAGGTAAGCCCTGCCAAAGCATCAATATGGTGTTTTCCAAAATCTTTATTGAAATTTAAGGTATTCTCAACGAGTCTATTGTATGTATTGGCTCTTTCTTTAAGACCTTCGGGATCACGATGCTCTTGATTACGCTTCCAATTACCTTCGCCTCTGAACCATGATTTTTCCCAGAAATAATAATCGATACCTGCATTCAGTTTATAAGAAAGGTAAGGAAGCGGTTTAAATTCTAACCAAGCTGCTCCATTTAATCTATGCTGAATTTCTCTCTGACGCTCCAAATTTTCACGGGCGATAGGATTTACTCCAAATGTATTTGCATTGGCATCTCCATATCCGTATCCTCCGGGATTATTTTCATCGTAAACAGGAATGGTAGGAAGCATTCTCATCACATCATTGTAAGGATTTGTTTGTAAAGGATCTTTATCCGTAGCCGAAAATGCAAGGCTTTCGCCGAAAGAAAAGAAACCTTTCTTTCCGTCTGTGTTTACCCTGAAGCTATATCTATCAAAACTATTTCCATAAGAAACTCCTTTTTGATTGAAATAACCGCCCGATACATAATAACCGCCATATTCGCCTCCACCTGATAACGAGACATTATAATCTTGAACCACTCCGGTTCTGAATACTTCATCTTGCCAATTGGTGTCATAATCGGAATGTTGTTGCAAACCACCTTTCCAGCTTCCGTTAGCAATACCTTCAGTATATGCCAGATCGTTGTATTTCTTATAATTGGCTGCATCCATCAAATCGTAACGGGGTGTCCACTCTAAAGTTGCTTTTGCATTGATTCCGACTTTCATAGGTCCGGATCTTCCCTTTTTAGTAGTCACAATGATAACTCCATTAGCAGCACGCGAACCATAAATGGCTGCCGAGGAAGCATCTTTCAATACTTGAATTGTTTCGATATCGGCAGGGTTAAAATCTACTCCGGGATTCATAATCATACCGTCTACAATCCAAAGGGGACTACGGTCACTCAATGTTCCTACCCCTCTAATCTCTATAGCTGCATCTTCACCTGCCCTACCTGTAGTACGAACGTTTACTCCTGTAGCCAATCCCTGCATCTGACTGGCAATAGTTCCGGCAACACTTTTCCGCATTTCTTTGGTATCTACCACCGACACGGCTCCTGTGAGGTCTGCTTTCCGGATCGTTTGATATCCGATAACAACTACTTCATCTAAATCTTCCGCATTTTCTTTTAAGATAATATTGAGAGGCATACCATTATAGACTGCCTCTTGAGTGGTAAGACCAAGAAAAGAAAAAATAAGGGTTTGCCCTTTTTCTCCCGACAGACCGAATTTTCCATCCATATCAGTCACTGTTCCGGTCGTAGTTCCTTTGATCTTTACATAAACACCGATGAGGGGGGTGTTTTCTACGTCTACCACCTTTCCGGTAATGTTCACATTCTGAGCACAAACGGCCAGTGTAAACATACTTAGCATAAGAATTAATAATTTTTTCATCATCTGATTAGATTTTATTAGATAAACAAAGGGTACTCACTGCCCATATTATATGGGTAGCAAATCATAATTAAAATAGAAATTAAGATTAGGTCTAAGACCTATTTTTCTTCAGTGCAGAGGTAGCCTATCGCTTTCATTAATCAGACATATAGGCTCCCCATCTGCAAACTCACTAATCTAAAGAATTACATATTTCTTGGTTAACTTTTCGAGTGCGTGCTTCTTCTAATTTAATAACCTTACGGTCATAAGTCATCAATCCATTTACTTCTCCTTCAACATCTGTTGTTTGAGTATAAACAGCTGCTGAGAAACCTGCCTTAATTAATTTTTTGAGAATTTCTGCGTATTTGACATATTCGTCGGTTACTTCTTTCGAATTCTTGAATTGTACATATCCCCAGTTTTTATCAGGCTGCCATAAATGACCTTCGAGTGGAAGTCCTATACCTCCATATTCACCTAATACGGTTGGTCTTTCGGCATCGTACAAATAAAGCTCCGGTCCCGGATAGTTATGTAAATCGAGCATATCGCCAGTGCGGTAGTGATTACCTCCACTTGCAGGATTTACCAAACGTGAAGGGTCATAATTTTTAGTCCATTCGGCAGTTTCAACTGTTTTGAACTGTCCCCAAGCCTCATTAAATGGAACCCATGTTACGATAGACGGGTATGAAACAAGATAATCCATTATATCTTTCCATTCTTTATAATAGTTCGCTTCCGATTCACCTGAACGGATCAATTCACTTCCATTAAAATACTGACGGTTTTGCCATTGTGGTGATTTATCTCCATTGGGCATATCCTGCCAAACAAGTATTCCCAATCGGTCGCAATGTGTATACCAACGGGCAGGCTCTACTTTTACGTGTTTGCGGATCATATTGAATCCGAAGTCTTTTGTTTTTTGGATATCATACACCAAAGCCTCATCTGTGGGTGCAGTATATAATCCGTCGGGCCACCAACCTTGATCGAGTGGTCCAAACTGGAAATAATCTTTGTTATTCAATTGAATACGTACAATACCCTGATCGTCTCTTTTGGTCGAAATTTTACGCATCGCAGCATAACTGTTCACTTTATCCACCAATTGTCCGTTGCTATACAAGTTTATTTCAAGATCGTACAAGAAAGGTGATTCGGGTGACCACAATTTGGCATCAGCAAGTGGAATATTCAATTGCTGTCCTGCTGATCCTTTTGCTTTTGCAACTACAGTTGAACCATCCTTCACTACAACTTCTACAATATCCGCAGGAGTTGTTTTTTCTGATGAAACATCTACTGATAGTTTTTTGGTATCGATATTGGGAACTGTTTTGATAGTAGATATATGTTTTGCATTTACAGGCTCCAACCAAACTGTTTGCCAAATGCCCGAAACAGGCGTGTACCAGATACCTTCGGGTTTAGAATTCTGTTTGCCTACAGGTTGATACCCCTCGGTTGTAGGATCTGATACTTTAACTACCAATTTTTGATTTCCAGATGTTAAGAAAGGAGTTATATCAAACGAGAAAGGAGTATAACCACCTGTGTGGCTTCCGATTTTAATATCGTTTAGATATACTTCGGTTTTCCAATCTACTGCACCAAAATGTAACAGGATGGTTTTATTTTTCCAGTTCGCAGGAACGGTAAATGAGCGTTTATACCAAAGTTCGTTATCTTTTCCGAGTTCTTTCTGAACTCCCGAAAGGCTCGATTCTAGGGCAAATGGAACAAGTATATTTCCATCGTATTTTTGAGGCTCATTTTGCCCCGCAGGTAATATGGCGTATTCCCACAATCCATTCAGATTAGTCCAATCCTGACGCTCCATTATAGGGCGTGGATATTCGGGTAATACATTATTTACATCGATGGTCTCAGACCATTTCGTCTTTATTTTGTCTCCCATCGGTTTCCACTGTGCAAAAACCCCGATGCAAGAGATCATCATTGAGAGTAATAAAAAATTTCTTTTCATGGTTATCTTATTTCTAGTTATAAGGTTTATTTCATTATCACTTTTGTATCGAGAATTTATAGATACATGTTTGTGTATATGTTTCTCCCGGATTTA
The DNA here is from genome assembly GCF_011299555.1 of Dysgonomonas sp. HDW5A. Taxonomy (NCBI): domain Bacteria; kingdom Pseudomonadati; phylum Bacteroidota; class Bacteroidia; order Bacteroidales; family Dysgonomonadaceae; genus Dysgonomonas; species Dysgonomonas sp. HDW5A. The sequence continues at coordinate 103,981 of NZ_CP049857.1, forward strand.
AGCGTGTTGTGGGGAAATTAGGGTGATTAGGACTATCCGGAAAATGTTGTGTTTCGAGAGCAAAAGCTTCTCTGTATTTCAAAGGCTTGCCATATTTTCCTGAGACTGCCCCATCAAAGAAGTTACCGCTATAAAATTGTACTCCGGGTTGATCCGACCATACTTCCATCTTTCTTCCGCTTAAAGGCTCATACACAGAGGCTACAAATTCTACGTCTTTATCCGTTTTTCGGTCTATCACCCAATTGTGATCGTAGCCTGCTCCGTTTTTCAATTGCTCATTTTCGGCATTTATTCTTTCGCCGATAACAGTTGGTTTTCTGAAATCGAAGGGAGTACCTTCTACACTTACAATTTCTCCTGACGGAATCAGCACACTATCTACCGGAGTCGTATTACTTGCATTGATTGTTAAGATATGATCTGTAATAGTGCCGTTTCCTTCTCCTTTCAGATTGAAAAGCCCGTGATGTGAAAGGTTGATTACTGTCGCTTTATCTGTAGTTGCAGCGTAAGTTATTTTAAATTCGTTTTCGGGTGTAAGCACATAAGTCAGACTTAATTTCATTATTCCCGGAAAACCTTCTTCTCCATCGGGTGAAACATACGACATTTGTATTTCGTTATCGGTCACTTTATCTACATTCCAGACAACCATGTCGAGACCTTTTAATCCTCCGTGTAATGTCTGACCATTATTATTGATCGGTAATTGATATGTTGCTCCATCCAATTCAAATTGTCCTTTTGCAATGCGGTTAGCATAACGTCCGACAATAGGTCCCAAGAAACGCTCTCCTTTGTTATTGATATATCTATCTATAGTTTCATAACCAAGTACAACATCTTCGTATTTTCCATTCTTATCGGGAACCCAAAGCGTAACTACTCTGGCTCCTAAATTGGTAACCTGCATAGTTAGTCCGCTTGCAGATTTCAAGGTATATAGGTTAACTGCTTTACCATCTATCTCAGTTTTAAAAGCTGACTCGCTTAGTAGAGGTAGTTCTTGGTTTGGTTGCTTATTACATGACAACAAGCCAATTAGCAGACTTAAGTAAATAAATGTTTTCATGTCTTTTATTGTTGAAGTTTAAATACTGGTTTTGTTGCAGACAAAGAAGGGCTTCCGTTTTCGACATAAGGCCAGTTATTACTATCCCATTTCACCTGATCAAGCAATAACACCCTACCCTGTGGATTTTTCACGTCCACGCCATGATAAAATATCCAATCGTTGCCCGCTTCATCTTGTACTATTTCGGAACAGTGACCGTTTCCGACAAAACGATTGTTACTATTGATCACTATGTTATATCCGTTATCGAGCATACTCTTTCCGTCTTTATCCACATAAGGTCCCATAAGTGATTCCGATCGTCCGACAACCAGTTTATATGTACTGTTTACTCCTTCGCAACAAGTGCCGATAGATGCAAACAGATAATAGTAATTGCCTTTTTTATAAATGTAAGTACCTTCGAAAGCTGTTCCTGCAATGTGTTTCTTTTCAGCCCCTTCTTTCAGAGAAAGTCCGTCATTACTTAACTCTATAGCATAGATTCCTCTGAAACTACCCCAAAACAGGTATTTTTTCCCAGCCTCTTCGATATAGAAAGGATCGATTGAATTTGTCACACCAATTTCGTTACTTCTGAAAAGCTTTCCTTTATCGGTAAAAGCTCCTACGGGACTGTCGGCAACCGCGACTCCTATTCCGCAAGTTTCTTCGCCTCCCCACACTGACATAGAATAGTACAGCACATATTTACCATCTATATAATTAATATCGGGTGCCCAAAGTCCTCCTTTAGGTTCAAAATCGGGACGGCTACTATCGGTAAAAACTGTTCCTACAAAATTCCAACTAATTAAATCTTTTGATTTATAGATGGGCATATTACGTACATCTTCCGTTGCATACAAATAGAAATATCCGTCATTTGCCTTAATGATGGTAGGATCGGGCAAACTTCTCGCTATCACAGGATTCGAGTATGTAGTTTTTTCGGGTGCGGGAGCGGGATCATTATTATTCGCTGAACACGCCGCCAGACTAACTAGGGTAAACAGATATAAAATAGTTTTTCTCATAACATTAGAATTTCTTTTTTTTATTGAAGTAATTTTCCACTCGGTCAGGACTTAGCATTTGCCATAGCGAAGCTACTGTCCAACCAGGTGCAAAGATATCATTATAGAAACCTTTTCCGTTCTTGCCATAATCCCAATTAGTATGCTGTACAACTTCCGGGTAATAACCCACTTTAGCGATATCAAACATATGTCCTTTAACGGGCATTAATTGAAGCATAGAACTTTTGATGATGGATGAAAATTCGGTGAATCGAGGCTCATTACGCTCCTTTGCCAACCAATCTAAAACGGTTGCAAATTCAAAGATAAACACATCAATGTGGTTATTTTCTACCGAAACATTTCCCCAACCTCTCGATTTGAAACCTACATCACCCAACATTTGACCTTGTGCAAAGGGCACATCCCACATATAGTACCACGAAAGGCTGAAATAGGCAGCTTGTTTACTCAGGTCAATATAGTGCTGTTGCTCTTTTCCTTTCGAAACCATTGCCAGATAATACATAGCAGTAGAGGCATATAGGGAAGCTTCTTTATCTTCGCAATTGGCATCTAAGGTCGACGAAAAATAATCAGCTTTAGAAACCAGTTCTTTTTCAAGATAAAGGGCTGTTTTCTTAGCACTTTCCAAGTATTCCTTATTATTGAAATAGGCATAAGCCATTGTTAACGGTAGAGTTGCCGATGGCGTACTGCCTCCTGACTCATCTACTATTTTGAAATCATCTTCAAATTTACGAGGAAAACTTCCGTTCGCTTCCTGTAATTTGAGGAAATTATTCAGCAGTGTTTTAATTTTGGCTTCCCACTCCGGATGCTTGCGCCCTTTTCTTTTTTCGTATTCCAAATAGTTCAGCATCGCAAAAGCTCCTTCCGATTGACGGCGTATACTGTATACTTTTGTTTCGTCATTATCATCATAATTCACAAACTCTCTAAAGAATCCCGAAGGAGTAAATCCATATTGCAGATAACTGTCAAATATAGAATTTGCTTTTTCGACTAAATCGGGTCTGTTATTGGCTTCGCCATACTCCAGAGCATTGAATGCATTCAATAAAACACGACCTACAAAAGCCACTTCTACTGAGCCTGTACTTTTACAATCGTCGGTACGCATATGTACTCCCGAGAAATATTTCAGATCGTACTTATCAACATAGCTTTCGTGAAAAAAATTAGAAAGAATTTCTTTTGCATCGGCTGTCGATAAATGCTCTTTTAGCTCCTGAGGTTTTAAGGTATCGTATGAATAATTCCAGACAGAAGCAACGAATTTAGAAAAATCGGGTGCTTTACTTTTCTTAATCACCCAAACCAATTGGCGTGTTTCTCCTTTTTCCAGTTTTTCGAAAGTCTGTACAGCAGGAGCTAAAGTCAATTTACGGATATATGTTTTAGGTGCTTCACTATATGGGAAACCAAATACCAAAGACGATTTACCGCCTTGATTACGAAATCCTGTAAATCCTAAAGATGTTTTATCCGACAGAATAACTTCTCCTTGACTATGGCAGGCCAGACTTTCATTCTTAAAATCATCCAGACGTAAAACTGTATAATAAGTTCCTGTTTTCTCGTCGAATATACCGGTTAGAGGTGTGCTTAAACGATCTTCTCTCACCTGCCAGCTATCGCTTGTATAAAACGATGGTGCTTCTTTGGGTGATCTTAGGTTGCGTCTATACCAAAATCCGGGCATATAGAACTGACAGTCATCGTGGTTCATCATTGTGTTATAGCTTTCTTCGAAGTTATAATACACTAAATCATCAGCTTTAAGGGTAATGATCAGTTTCAATGTAGAGTCATTCTCAATAATCTGCTCCTTTATTTCAACAGGTATATTTTCTGTTGAGGTCAGCATCCCGTTTTTAGCTTGCAACGGATAAGCTATTGCCGGATTTCCGGGAGATTTTAAGGTGATTTGCGATCTCAGGTTATCAGCCATACCGGCTGCCTGAATCAATCCGATAGAGGAAATAAATAATGCAATTAGTAATAATCTTTTTTTCATATTATGTATATCTTTTCTGTGATTAGTAGTTCTATTTTACTTGCTGGGTTGCGATGATATTGTCCCCTATTTTCATTATCGGTTTTTCATCATCCGAAAAAGAAACATCTGTTATATACATCAATCGTGGATGGATGTTTTCTTTATCATGATGGGCATGAAATACCATGCGGAGTTTACCTTCTTTGTCTTTAAATATGGCACTGTGACCAACACCTACCAAATCATCTGGTTTCTGAAAAGCAGGGTTTTTATCGTACTTTGTCCATGGCCCCATAGGAGAAGAAGCGGTTGCATACCCTACCCCATAATTCGGACTTTGGTAGTCGTTAGCGGAATAAATCATATAATAGATACCTTTATGCTTTACAATAAAAGAGCCTTCGGTTACACGTCCTAAATCATTTTCCCATTCCTCAGTTACATGTATACAAGGTTTCATTGTTTCTTTCTTCATTGTTTTCAAGTCTGACTCCATTTCTGCAACCCAGATATTATTACCTTCGGTGAAACATACAAACGAGAGGTAAGCTTTACCGTCATCATCTATAAAAAGTGAATTATCGATACACTTTTCGGCTTCTATGATCGGCTTTTGAATATCCTGGCGGAATGGTCCTGTGGGAGAATCTGATGTAGCAACACTTATGTGTTCATCAACCGAATAATACATGTAGAATTTCTTTTCCTGAGGGATATAATATACTTCGGGAGCCCAAAACCAACGATCGCCCCACGAATCGTCCTTATGTAGTGCTAAAGCAGGTTGTTTTTGCCAGTTAACAAGGTCATCCGATGTATATACGGCAATACCATCCTTATCGTTAGTCCCGTAAGCATAATAGGTATTTTCGTGCAACATTATAAATGGGTCGGCTAAAGCAACGGGTTGTTTTTTATTAGTTGCAACCTCTCCTTTTTGAGTCGCAAAACTATTATTAAAGGAAGTTATAAGCAGAGTCAGTAGAATAAGAATTGTGTTCTTAGATATTCTCATGATTTCAGGTTTATTTTTCAGGTTTGATTTCTTTGGTGAATCAAACATATCAAAAAAATAAACTAAAAAACACTGTCACATGTATTCTGAATAGTATGTGCTATCCTTTGACGTAATTGTGCTATTTTCTCATCCAAAAGGCCATTCCGGGGAGTATAGAGGCTCTGACAAATATTTTACAACAATTTGACCATTCGATCATATTCCTTTAAAATATTTATTCGTCTGGTTCGTCATTAATAATAGAGGGAGGTATCGAAATTTCGTTAAAACAACATTAATATCTTTAATATAGTGATTACCCATCAAACATTTCGACTTATAAAGCGTATATATAGATATAAGATATACTCTATATTATGTAAGTTTAATTCTGATAGGATTGCCAAAGATGGTAATAATAAAATTATCGGTCAGGGATTGTCCGACGAGAGATACGAATTAAATATATTAGAACTCACACACCCTTAAATAAAATATGAGATTATGAATAAGATTATCGCAATTTTGACAAAAAAAGGGCTTTTAAGTAACGGTATTCAAGAAGACGCCGACTTAAACATATTTAAATTAGAGGAGAATAAAGTTGTCGGTTACGAGAAAGTTAAAATAGAAAATAAAGAACAGTCTTATTTTTTCACTTTGCTGAGAAGTAAAAAAATTAGTCTATTATATATGGACACATTAGCGAATGATTTAAAGAATCTGATCGAGAAATTTGGTATTACAATCAGATTTAAAGACGAATGTGAAGACGATAAATTCTTAAATGCATTTATATTTTCTTAAATACGAAAATTTACGGTCACAATTTAGATCGTAGTCCTTATACATATAACAAAAAAGCTTCTCATAATGAGAAGCTTTTTTGTTATAAACTTAATATCGTTTACAACTGAATCTTATATAAACCAAAAGATTGGGGATTGGCTGAAATTATCAAAATATTATTATCAAGTCGGGCAGTCGTTTTCTGTGGAACTATATTCGAGGGAGACTCCAAAGAATTGACCAGACTCAAATTATCAGACTTTAATTCCAGACACTCACCAACTGACAAATGACTATTCTTTTTCAATCCAGACAAAGTTATTCTTATATCTTTTGACTCTTTTGCTGTATTAATCACTTTGACGATATAACAGTTCTGATCTTTGTCATATACCGCCGATGCGTACAGGTTGTCTTCGCCCGAAACAGAAGTATTATTACGTGTCAAAGACATTACATTTGTTCCTTTATTCTGTACATAAAGTTGTTGTAAATAATAATTAGGAGTTTTTACGGAGGATAGATTATCAAACCAAATCATATCGGGTTTCCATTGCCATGCATCTACATGGGCAAGCAAAGGAGCATAGGTACACATATGTACAATATCGGCATTACGCTCTAAACCTGTCATAAAAGCTGCTTCGTAAAGTGCAGACTCAAAATTATTATCACGATTGGGTACATGACAAGCATATTCTCCGGCAAATACTGCTGGACCTTTACGGTCGTAATTATCATATCGTTTTGCACTGTTTAGAAACCACTGAGGGTCTTTATAATAATGCTCGTCAACTAAATCGACTTTCAGCCTTTTCATTTCAGGCCACAAATAATCAAATTTATCTCCGTCTGCCGATGGTCCCGAACTACCTATAATTTTTATATCGGGATATTTTGCTCTGATTGCTTTTACAAATGGTTCGAGACGCACTACATACTCATCACCCCATTGTTCGTTACCAATACCTATATATTTAAGATTAAATGGTTCTGGATGCCCCATATCGGCACGTACTTTTCCCCATGTAGAAGTAGGCGATCCATTCGCAAATTCAATCAGGTCTAAAGCATCTTGAATATACGATCCTAAATCTTTTACGGGAACATGGCATTCTTCTTTTTCATTCTGATACTGACATGACAATCCGCAACTTAATACAGGCAATGGTTCGGCTCCCATATCTTCCGATAGCAGAAAATACTCATAAAATCCAAGACCATAACTTTGATAATAATCGGGAAAGAAACGATGTGCAAATGTATAATGCCATCTGTTTTCATTTACAGGTCTGTTTTCGACTGCTCCTACTGTTTTTTTCCAATCGTAACGGGTATCCAGATCAGTGCCTTCGACAATGCATCCACCCGGAAAACGGAATACTCCCGGTTTGATATCGGCTAATGCTTGAGCTAAATCCGTTCTCAATCCGTTCTCTCGACCTTTCCATGTATTTACAGGGAAGAGCGAAACATGTTCCAAAGCAACCTCACCTTTTGAATCTAAGAATATCCGTAAACGGCCTTTTGACTCTGTGGATTTAGGCGTTAAAATAACCTCGTATTTTTTCCACTCAGCCGAATTTATAGTTAGTTGTTGAGTAATAAGAATATCATTTTTCGAATCAATCAAGTCTATGCGTATTTTCTGAGGTTCATTGGTATTTATAGTTTTTGCCCATACCGAAAATCGGTATTCTTCATTTTGCTTGAAACCCATTCCTCTAAATCCTTCATTTTCGATTCCTGTTCGTTTATGGGGATGACCTGCATCGGACAGTACGACGTATGTTGGATTCTGATCGAATAATAGATTATCTTTCCTTACTTCCACTTTTCCGAAAGTATTCCACCCCATGAGATTCTGAGGGAAGTCGAAAGAACGATTTTTCACTAATTCAGCATATAGCCCGCCGTCTGCCGCAAAATTGATGTCTTCGAAAAACAAACCATACATCGTGGGCTGAATCGGTGCACCTATTTTCTTTGTATCTAAAGAAAATTCGTATATCTGTTTTTGTGAATATCCGAATTGTGAAAAACTCAGTAAAACTACAATGCTTAAAATCTTATATACACTTTTCATGTCTCTTATAAATATTGGTTAACCTTAAGGCCTCTGACCTTTTTATTTCTTCGATATTTTGTATAATCCACAAGCATGGGGGGCTAACTTACGTGAAAATGAATCCGTAAATACACCTAGTTTTTCGCCATTCCACATATCTTCTATTAAAGATATGTTATTTATTCCTATATCAGCAAATGATACTCCTACATCATCCGATTTATCGTCCTGTATATTAAATAACGCTAAATAAATCTCACCTGTGTTAGGATTTCGTGATGTTATAGCCAGTTTCCCATCTCTCTGATATACCTGACGCACATCTGTACTTTCGCGATGCATTTTCAGGACTTCCTCATTTGTCAATAGAGACAGGGTAAAAGCGTCATTACTTGGCATATCGCCTCCAAACATCAAGGGAGAGCGAAGAATGGTAAAAAATGCCATCAATGAGTACTGCTCATCTTTAGTCAATCGTGTCATACGATCTTCGCCTCGCTCACCACGTACCGATATTCTACCTAATGGAATCATATCGCAATCAGCCCAAGTTCCGGGTGATGTATAGGAATACCATCCCTGAGCTACTTGCATCAAATGGGTTAAATGCCCCCATGTATCCCATACATCATCGACCATACGCCACATATTGGCATTTTCTTTCACATGGTAGCCTTTATTTATTGGTGTTTCGCCCGGAGAAGTACTTAATACAATAGGACGCCCTGTCTGGTCTATTGCTTTGCGTATTAATTCTATTTCTTCTTGGTGATATGGTCGTGAAAGATCATCAATTTTGATAAAGTCAACTCCCCAAGATGCATACAGATCCATGATAGAATTGTAATACTCCTGTGCTCCGGGGTTATTGGCTACAATGGTATAATTGTCACGCAGCCATTCGCATTGCAGATCGGTAGAGTACATCTGATCTGCGGTAATGCCGTTCGTTCCTTTTATAGGAAGTTTTCGTTCTACCGCTTCTTTAGGAACACCACGCATAATATGTATACCGAATTTTAGTCCTTGCGAATGAATATAATCCGCCAGTTTTTTAAATCCCTCTCCATTGGCAGCAGATGGAAATCGATTAACGGCAGGCTGATAACGTCCGTATTCGTCCAATACATAAATCGGGTCTGTCTGGTTATAGCCTCCTGCCTTATCATTTTCTACAAACCAACGAATATCGACTACGATATATTCCCAGCCGTATTTTTTCAGATTTTTCGCCATGTAATCGGCGTTGGCTTTTACTTCATGTTCTTCTACTGTTGGCCCATAACAGTCCCAACTATTCCATCCCATAGGAGGAGTGAGAGCCCATTCCTTAAAATTACCTTTTTCGTTGTCATTTATTGACGGTACAGATTTTGTCGAAGCAAATACATTACTTCCGATAAATAGAATACCAATAAGTAAGGTATTAATCGTTATTTTCATAGTTTTTTAAGATAGCTTAAGTTTACAAGTACAAAAAAAGGGGATTTTACGCATAATAGGGGTCTAATATTCGGCTTTCTTAGTAGACATTTAGGTCTTATGTATGAAAATACATTCTTTTCTCCGTTTTTACATGGATCAAGATCTTACTTTAATAAAAAAACGAAGGTTGGAACTTAAAGCTCCAACCTTCGTTTATAAATTATATGCGGGTTCTTTTATTGAACCTGAGTTAACTCTTCATTATAAAGAGCTTTTACTTGTCCTTCAACCAAAGCTATATTATAGAATTTGATCTCGTCCATCGCTCCTTGGAAATGATCCCAAGAGGTTGGCGTATTCCACCCTGACCAATTCCATGCCGCCAAAGCTTCCTCATAGGTAGTTGCTGCACCAATCATCAACGGTAGTTGTTTATTCAATGGCGAAGCATAAGGAGCCATTTGTCCTCCTGCCAAATTAGGTTTATTGGTCGTAGTCCACTCCTTAGTCAAGCGTCCGTTCACATAGAACGATAACTTTTGGGTGCTAAGATCTAAAACAACTATTACATGCGTCCATTTGCCAGGCGCTACAGATTGATCGTACTCATTGTCGGCATCTGTAAAGCCTTGGGTTGTTTGAATAGTAAAGAATGCCTTTCCTTGTTCTTGTATCTGGAATTTCCAATTGTTCCAATAGTTTAATGAAGCAACATAATTTCCACCTTTTGTTACATCGGGTTTTAACCAAACGGCAATACTTAATTGTTGTCCCAAGAAATCAGCTGGGGCGTAATTAGGAATTTCAAGATGCGAACCGTTTTTGAAATAAATAGCTTTCCCTTTTACTCCATCCACAAACTGAGGTAATCCTGTTGTCGAAAATATTTCAGACGGACCGCTTGTAAGATTAGCTGTCAGTTTTTTCATTCCATCGCTTACCAGAGAGACTCCTTCTCCCTCATCAAAACTCCAGCCTGCAATAAGGGCTTCGACCGGAATACCGATAAGTTTCGAACGTGTAAATTTACTCTTAGCTTCATTCAGGTGTATAGTCAGATTTTTGACTTCCTGACTCGAAACGATGTCATTATCTACTACATTCTGAATAACGTCCAATATTTTTTTGAATTCGTCGATGCTTACTTGCTCATAATCAACCGTAGTAGCCGAATTTAAAAGAAGATAAGAGTCTGCCAGTTCTACTTTAAGAGCAGTGGGGTCTCCGGGTTCGAAGACTTCGTTGTCATCGCTGCTACATCCGACCCATAGAGGCAATATCAGCAATAATGAAATTGCCAGTACACCTATTTTTGTTAATTTATTCTGTTTCATAATCTGTTTCTTTCTTATTTGATACCATGATTAGAATCTACTTCTGTTTGAGGTAGAGGGAAATAATAGCGGGGTGATTCCCATTTGAAGTTAGGACCGAGAGCTGCTGTTGCCACTTCTTGCCCCCATCTCATCAAGTCAAAGAATCGATGAAATTCAAAGCCAAACTCTCTGCGGCGTTCTATATAAACTGCCGATCTCATTTGCGATTGGCTTACTGCTTTTACTTTATCAAGACCTGCTCTTGCTCTTACTTTATCCAATGCGGCAACACCGTCCGAAAGATTACCTTTCTCTGTATAAGCTTCAGCTTTCATCAGAAGTATATCTGCATAACGCATATAAATATATGGAAGTCCGCCATCACCTTTAGTTCCTGTTGGCACTTCAACCAATGGTTGATTGTGCTTTTTCACTAAATAACCGGTTACACTCCAGGTTGGATCGAAAGGTTCTCCGTTAACCCAGTCGTGACCATCGCGACCGATTGAAATATCAAGGCGAGGATCAGTTTTACCATCCACAGTAGTTTCGTCAAAAGATGCCACGTAGCTGGCAGTAGGAGCATTGAAATAGTAACCATTTTCCACCAGAGGGGCAAACCATTGATTTAACGAATTACCTACTCCCGGATTTTTGTTACTCATATGACGTACGGCAAATAAAACTTCTTTGCTATTTTCTGCTCCCAATTTAAACAGGTTGGCATAATTCGATTCCAAAGTATATCCTAAAGGTTCAACATTATTTGTGATTGTCTGAATACACTCATCCCATTTTTTTTGGTATAGCTGAGCTTTAGCCAACAGACCAAATGCTGCTCCTTTAGTTATCTTCCCTTTATCAGCCGAATCGTAAGTGGCAGGTAATACTGCTGCCGACTCTTTCAGGTCTTTTTCGATTTGAGCATATATATCTGCCACCTCACTCAATCCCAGATTTGCATTCGATGTAGATGTAGGCTCTAATCGTAATGGCACTTTTCCCCAGATATTTACCAGATTAAAGTAATGGTATGCTCTGATAAATTTTGCCTGAGCAATCATTTGTTGCTTCGTTGCATCGTCTATTCCCGAATTATAAACACCGTTGATAACATTGTTGGCACGGCTTATTCCTTCGTATGTAAATTGCCAATAGGTAAGTAAGATACCGTTAGTCGATTTTACTTCGAAGTTATCAATAGAACCAATATCTGCCTGATCGCCGGGATTACCTCCTTTTACGGCATCATCGGATGCAACGTCGCCAAATACCCAAATCATATTTGAGGAAGTGGTGAAACTTAAGTTATTATAAACAGCTGTCAAGGCTAAATTAGCGTCGTCAACATTATTGAAAATAGTTTCGGAAGACTGCTCACCTTTCAATGGCTCGTCGAGAAAGCTTTCACATGATGTGAAAAAGAAGCTCCCTGCTAATGCTAATAGTAATATCGTTTTTTTCATGTCTCTTCTTTTAAAAAGTTAGATTAACACCTAATGTAAAGGTCTTAGCTACAGGATAAGTACCCCAGTCGATACCGTTTGCTTTATCACCTTCACTTGCCGAGTTGGCACTTACAGTCATTTCGGGATCAAGTCCGCTATATTTAGTAAATGTCAATAAGTTTGTTGCACTTCCGTATACTCTAAGATTACTGATCAATTTTGATTTCAGAGCAAAAGTGTATCCTAATTGTACATTCTTAAGTCTTAGATACGATGCATCTTCTAAGAAACGTGATGAAACCATTACGTTGTTAGACTTAGCACTCCACGAAGCTCTCGGATGTGTATTTGATGTACCCTCACCTCTCCAGTAATTATCATAATAGTCTTTAGAGACATTAAATCCTCTATAGAAGCCTTCTGTTTCGTGACTTATCTGATTGTATACATCATGTCCGAATGCACCTTGGAAGAAAACCGAAAGGTCCCAATTATTCAGATTACCTTGCAGATTCAAACCCAATGTTTGTTTCGGAATAGAAGTACCCATATGTTTTCTGTCTTTTTCGTCAATCACACCATCTCCGTTCAAATCTTTGTATTTAACATCACCGGGTTGAACGTTTGATCCTTGATAAGCTGATTTTACAATCTCGGCTTCGTTTTGGAATATTCCATCCATTTCGTACAGATAGTAAGAGCCCAGAGAATGACCTTCTTCGATAAGTTTTGCATAGATACCGTTATCCACACGTCCTGCCTGAATAGGTGCATCCAGTTTCAAAACTTCATTCTTCAAATATCCCCAGTTTAAGGATGCAGAAAACCCTGCATTTTTATATTGCTTTCTGATATATAGTTCGACATCAACTCCTTCATTTAGTACTTTACCGCTATTAACCCAATAAGGTGCAGCATTTCCTATAGATGGAGGAAGCGGCGCTTTTATAAGCATATCTTTAGTCACTTTATGATAATAATCTACACTAAAACCATACTCGCCTTTCAAAAATGCCATATCCAAACCTAAGTTCAATTGGTTACTGGTTTCCCATTTCAGATCGGTATTGCCTAACTGTGTTTGAGCATAACCTGTTGATGGATCACCTCCACCGAACGGATAGTTATAATATGGCATGTATTTATCTGAATAAGCATATAGGCTTACATCTTGGTTTCCGACTGCTCCCCACCCTGCTCTAAGTTTCAATAGATTGACAACGGGAGTTAGCGGTTTGAAAAATTCTTCTTCATTTACATCCCATCCTGCCGATATAGCATAGAATGTACCCCAACGGTTTCCTTTAGCAAAGCGAGAAGATCCGTCTTCACGTATCAATGCAGATAAATAGTATTTATAATTGTAGTTATAATCTACTTTACCAAAGAATGATAACAAGGAAGATGCCCAGTCGGCACTGTATCGCGTATCACCATTGATAGAAGATCCGAAGTTCTTATTTGTTCCGTTATAGCGGATTGCTTCGGTACCAATCATAGTTGTCAAACGATGCGATTCGTTAAAGGTTTGATTATTACTGAATACCGAGTTAAGCGTCCATCCTAAGCTTTCGCTATTATCACGGCTTTGGCTACTTGGGTTATTGATGCGGTCGTTCGTACCCCATGTGTGATTATAAGCTTTCACTTCACTTTTCGAATAATCGATACCAAAGTTTGTATTCCAAACCGTATTATAAGGCAATTGTATTTCTACATTCACTTTACTGAGTAATGTTGTTTCGTCGCGTTTACGGTCTGCCATTTTTGCTACTCCTATAGGATTGTATCCATCACCAAAGAAACTGTCATAAATAGCATTACCGAAATATTCGCTTGGTTTATCTACCAATTTACCATTCTGGTCGTAAGTAGGTATGGCAGGGTTACGCATGTATGCGTATCTTACAACACTTCCTCCCTCGCTATTACCGTATCCGTCGCCCGAACTTGGAACCAGATCTGTCGTAGATTTTCCAGCATTTGCCGACAATCCTATTTTCAACCATTTGTTAGCTTGATAATTCAGGTTAGTACTCCCTGTAAACTTCTCGAACTTACTATTTTTAATAATACCTTCCTGATTATAATAACTACCCGATGCCAGATAATTAAATTTATCATTTGCACCGCTAACCGATACATCATGTATAGTCATCAGACCTGTTTGGAAAATTTCTTTCAAATGATTTACATCTGCAAAATCATCTCTGAGCCAATTTCCTTCAAGAAGCTCTCTTCCATCATTTTTAGCGGCTGCATTGTATATATTGATATACTCGCCTGTATTTGCCATTGGGGTTAAGTGCCCATGTACCTGAGCTCCAAACTGTCCATTGTATGATACTTTAGCTTTACCTTTTTTACCTTTTTTTGTAGTAATCAATACAACTCCGTTATTTGCACGAGAACCATAAATGGCTGCTGCTGAAGCATCTTTCAGAACCGATATATTTTCAATATCAGTAGGTATTACCGAATTCAGACCATTGGTTGCGGGAATTCCGTCAATTATGTACAACGGGTCATTTGATGAGTTGATCGAACCTGCTCCCCTTACACGTACTGATGCACCCGCACCCGGAGCTCCACTGGCTGTAGTTACCTGAACTCCCGATACACGTCCTTGCAGAGCTTCGGCTGTATTCGAAACAGGTAATTGAACCAATTCTTCTGATTTTACATTAGTCAGGGCACCCAAAACTTCACGTTTCTTTTGTGCTGTATATCCAACTACAATTACTTCATCCAATTCGGAATCCGATGCTAATTTCACATTTACGGTGCCCGAATTCAAAACAGTTATTACCTGAGGCTTATAGCCTACATAAGAGAATGAAACCTTATCCCCTTTTACATCCAGAGTATAATTTCCATCCAAATCGGTAGATGTACCGTTGGATGTTCCCGGCTCCATAATTGTAACCCCAATGAGGGCTTCTCCGGTAGTTGCATCTGTTACAACTCCGGATATTGTTTTTATCTGTTGTGCCAATAAGGTAATACTGGTCAACGATAGAAACATTATGAATAATGCTTTTTTTAACATGGTTTATTTAATTTAGATTATTGGTATGAAATTGTATATTTTCCGTCTGCTATTATTTTACCATTCTCTACTGCCAATTTTGTTCCGGCAGGAAGAACCACTAAAACACGTGCGTCATTTGCTCCAATTTTGAAATCGGATGCCGATGAGATATTTTTAGAGACATATTCTTTTGCAACAATATCAAACAGGTCAACAGGTTGCTTAGTCTCGAAACGTACCGCTTTTTCTTCGTTATGAGGATTGTAATACAAATAGGTGGGAAATTGACGTTCCGCATAAAAATCGGTTACATTACAATTCAATTGAAGAATACCTTCTACATTCGTTTCTCTCACTATTGCACCGAAAATACCCATAGGAGAAGAACTATAAACGCTGAACATACTTTCAGTAGGATTACCTTTTGCCCATTTTGGACCATCACCGATAGCTACAGGCTCTACTCCTTTAAGCTCGGGTTTACCGTAATCATCAGCCTTACGTAATCCTTCGTACGAAATATTATTATTGGTGAGATTTTTAAGTTCAGGAGCCCATTGGTGTTTATCGTCGATATCCTGAGGAAAAAACAGACGGCAAGCATTTACATTATTAAGCATCCATTTACCGATTGCTTTTGCATATTGAGGTTGGTATTTTACCATCGGAACAAAAGGCCAAGCGGGTTTAATACTGTTCATGCCGAAAGCATAGCCTCCTCCATCGGTAATACTTCCCTGAAGTCCGTTTACTTCATAATCACCCCATTTACCTACGATAATTCCCCAGCCATAGCGTCCGTCAGGATTTGTACAACCGTCAAAAGTCCAGTCAAGTAACTTTTTAACATCGTAGTTGGTTCCTTCCGTTGCATTCAGATAGGCTGCCGTATAGGCTCCAAGTGGTAATAGTATTTCGTAAAAACGGCTTTCTTTTTGTGCCAATAATGCTTCAACTGCACTTTTGGCATGTTTCAAATAACGTGGATCGCCAAATTTCTGATAAGCACAAAGCAATACATAGGCATGACCTCCCGCTGCATCTTGTTGCAATGGAATGTGGTTTACCATACCTTTCATTTGTGCATAGTCGAAGTACGAATAGTCGTAGTTTCCGTTCAAGATCGAATCGGCTTTTACAAACTGCTCGGCAACTGTACGTTGAATTTTTTCTGCACCTTCTACATTGGGGAATACATCCGAAACGGCATAGAACAATGCATTAGGAAACACGTCGTACCACCAGTCCCTGCCATATCCGCCACCCAGCATACCTACACTTGGTGTTGTGTTGTTCATCACAATATTCCATCCGTTATCGGTATTGAAATAATTCTGAATCATTTTCACATAGTTATAGCCGTCTTGATTTGTTTTGTCAATTCCGACAAGTCCTGCTCCAAGAAGTGCAGCCAAAGAGTTTAAACTCTCGTGAAATTCTCCGTTGTTGACATCTTTGCCCTGACGTACATCTTTTACGGCAGTATATAATCCGAAGGTAGTTTGATCTACATTGCGTCTGCTATCGTCTAACCAGATAAGGTTACCTACATCGCTTTTGTTATTCCAATCGAAAACAAAACTGTCGAAAGACTTCGATTTTGCTTCCCAATCAAGAATCTTGTATGGACTAGGCATATTGGGCATAGAGTCGACGCGTGCAATAGATACCTGAGCGACTTTCTCGCCAAACGATTCGTTCTTGGTACTTGAACACGATACAAACGCGGCCAAAACAAATAAACCTAATAGATACTTAGTTTTTTTCATTTTCATCAATCATATTAGTTTGCTTAATAATATTCTTCGCTAAAGGATAAGAGATAAGCTGTAATGCGGCTACTATTATAAGTGCATATTTGAGGGCAAAATCTTGCGATACGCCGTATGCGAGAAAAATAAATAATATTAAACCCGATGCTCTTCCCAAAAACAATCCGAACTCGTGGCTAAGGATATAGGCATATTTGTTTCTGCCTTCTATTTTAGATACGGTATCAATTGTTTTCATCATAATAGGGAAATACGCCAAATCGAACAACGGTTGGAAAATTACTTTGCATAGCACAAAAACAATTACACCTACAGCCGAAAACATTACTCCATTAAAGAGTGTACCGGCAAAAAATATAACCAATCCTCCTACAAAGATCTTAATTCTGTCCTCAGGCTTTGCGATACGCCCCAATATGTATACCAAAACTGCGGTTAAAGCACCACTTACCCCTTGAATAAGACCTAGCGCACCTTCATCCCCTACCAATTTCATGATTAATATTGCAGGAGCAGTAACCAAGAAACCCTGTACCATTCCTTTGAGTGATGATAATACTAACATCTTTCTCCATAGAACGGTAAAACGGAAATAAATAAAGTCTTTTTCAATAGGATTCACGAATTTACCTCTCCACAACACGATTGTTGCAAGAACAGTTAACCCAATTACAGCTATTGTTACTACCTGATACGCCAAATTAACATCAAAAGTTATGCCTAAAACACTTACCCCGTCTATCTGACTAAGGAATGCTCCGATAACAAGCGGCACTGATATAGAGGCTATTGAAAAGAAGAAAGACTCTAAGCCGAAGAAATAATTTCGGTTTTCGTCAGTCGTATTATTCAATGTCAACAAATACCTGTTTGTCCAGAAGAAACCGGCAGCCGCACCCATCGAAAAGCCTGCAACACCCAATTCCATAAATCCTAAGGACTTGATTGTCATCATTGCATACATAGATAGACCACTTACCAGTATACCTGCTGCATATAATACCTTGACATTAACAATACGTAACAAATATCCATTGAGGCAAGAGGTAAACACAATACCCACATACATAAACAATTGATAGAAAGCTACCGATATAGGATCGCTCGTATTACGCATAATATAAGCGCCTATAAATATTTCTACCACAGGCAATACGAGGGCATAGAGCATGTTTGTCATCAGCAGGGTACGCATATTGGGTTCCTGCTGCTTGAAAAACAAATATTCTGATTTTAATTTATTCATTATGCTTGTTTCAATGATTTTAATATCTCCGAGATTGAAAATTCAGCACCACATATTACCTCATCACTAGCTCCGTAATACATTTTGATTGTATCACCTTCTACTACATGACCGTTTGTGAATACTACATTGCCAAAGAATCCTGTTTGCTCGTACTCAGCAATAGGTTCCATAATGGGTTCTTTGCTACGTGCAAGTACTTTTGACGGATCGTTCAGGTCTAATAGTAATGCACCTAAGCAATAACGATGATTGTAATCGGCTCCGTGATAAATTTCCAACCAACCTTCTGAGGTTCTGATTGGGGCAGCTCCTGCTCCTACACGGGCACAATCCCACATACCTTCGCGGGTGGTTGCAATACATTTGTGACCTCCCCAATGTAAACGGTCGGGCGATGAGGATATCCAGATATAATTACCTCCTAATTCGGGGCTACTTGGACGGTGTAAAGTGTAATATTTATTGCCTATTTTTTCTTCGAACAAGGCACAGTCTTTGTTATGTGGAGGGAAAATCATTCCATGACGGGTATAGTTTTTCCAGTCTTTAGTATGGATAAGTCCTACACCTACGGCAACGGAAGATACTTCGGTGAATGTCAGGAAGAATCCATCTTCGGTAGTTGCTACACGGCAATCTTCGATTCCGAAAGCTTCAAGATCTCCCTCTCCGAAAATTGGAGGGTATTCTGCTTCTTCCTTAAAGTTAATACCGTCTTCACTTGATACTAAACGCAAATAAGACATAGTAGTCAAATAATTCTTGCCATCGTATTTAATGACACGAGGATCGGATGCATCCAATTTAGGGTCGTCTTTTCCGAATGATACAACTTCTATTTTACCTTCTTTATTATATACAGGAAAACTGATAACATCGTCTTTCTGTGTAGGACGTTCTGCTACACGAAGCAACAACCATGTTTTACCGTTAAATTTAAAAACTCCGGGATTTAGTAGACAGGTTATCTCCATTCCGTTAATCCCGGCTTTCAGGTCTGCTGGTTTTAACAATGGGTTCTGAGTAAATCTTTTTGCAATATCCATTTCTTTTATTCTTTATGTGGTTAGTTTATTTTTTTATTCTTGAAACAAAGCTATCGTGAACGCATTCTCATAAGGTGTACTATATTCTCAAAAGAGTATACACGTGCTTTACAACATGTTTTCCTGAGTTTTTTGAGTTTTAGTTCTTATAAATAATAAAGCTGTTTGATTTGAGTTCTTTACTTCCCATTAGGATAATAGCATCTGCCGGTAACTCTATTTCTTTTGGCGAACCGAAGTTGATTATTACCGTAATTTTATCACCTTCGAAAGATCTGGTAAATGAAATTTGATCTGCTTCATATTCCAGATTATCGTACGTTCCATATTGAAGTGCCCTTTCGCTGTTTCGAAGTGCTATCAACTTTTTATAAGTATTGAGAATCGAATTCTTTTGCGGAGTAAGTGCGGCAACATTGACCGTTTTATAATCCGGATTAATTTTAATCCATGCTTTTTCAGCAGAAAATCCCGCAAAAGCATCTCCACTCCATTGCATGGGGCTGCGTGATTTATCTCGATTATGCTTATTTCCGAAGATAAGTGCATCTTCGGGACTTTTACCTTCGTTCAATGCCAATTGGTATTGAGTTCTGCCTTGTATATCGACCATCTCATCTAAGCTTTGGGCTATAATATTGTGCATCCCGATTTCTTCACCATAATAAATAAAGGGTACTCCTTTAGCTGTAAGTATTAGAGCTGCCAGTGCTGTAGCACGATCCGGATTGCCATCCGCTAGCCGATCTATCATTCGGGGCATATCGTGGCTGCCGAAAAACAGAGTGGGATAATTACTCATGTTCTTTTCCATGCTTTGCAGTTCATCAAAGATTCGTTGAGCAGAAAATTCTGCGATGCTTCCAAAATTGAAATTGAAAACCACATCCAATAAATCCTGAGACTGGTATTGTTTCAAAACTTCAATTTTATCGCTTCCTATTTCACCGACTATGAATCGATCATCGTATTCGCTTACCGTAGATTTAATAATACGCATGGCATTTTTTACACCTTCCTGATTAATATCGTTTATGTGATCCTGTTCTCCGTCTTTTGTGGGATTATCGGCTGTTATGCCATCGGTATTCAGAAAATTGATTACATCTAAGCGGAATCCGTCTACTCCTGCATCGAGCCAAAAGCGAAGTATCTTCTGAACCTCAGCTACAACTTTTGGGTTTGCCCAATTGAGGTCTGCCATTCGTATATCAAACTTGTGATAATAATATTGATTGGTCAGGCTATCTTTCTGCCATGCCGTTCCTCCGAAAAATGATTCCCAATTGTTGGGTTCGTCTTTCCATATATAATAATCCCGATAGGGATTGTCTTTTGATTTTCTGGACTCTTGAAACCATTTGCAATCGGTAGAAGTATGATTGAGAACCATATCCATAATTACTTTGATACCTCTTTGATGTGCTTCTTTCAGAAAAAGATCAAAATCGGCCTTTGTACCATATGTAGGGTCTACTTCATAATAATCGGCAATATCATAGCCGTTATCTACTTTGGGCGAAGTAAGAAAAGGGGTAAGCCAGATACCTTTTACGCCTAACGATTGCAGATAATCCAACTTTTGAGTCATCCCCTTAAAATCGCCATAGCCGTCACCATTACTATCGGCATAGCTGGGCATATATATTTGATAAAAAACAGATTCTTTCCACCATTTTTCGCCAACTGTTCTTTCTTGGGCAACACCTATATTGACGTTTATTATCAATAGAAACAGGATTGTACAATTCAATAAGATCGATTTCATAAATAAAATTTGTTTTGAGCAAAACTATAGCTAACACCTGCGGGCAGAGTATACTATATTATCAAAAGAGTATACAGGTGCTATACAACATGTTTTCAGTTATTTTTAGTAGTTTTGCATAGACTACTTTTGAGCAAATTATCAGAATCGTATCTATGGAAAGTTTATCTAAAATATTTCCCTTAAAATATATCCTCGGAGTGTTACTGGTAACACTCTCACTGCATACCTATGCAGCTAATGTTGTGAAATACCTTTCGAATATCAACGGACTATCTAACAATTCGGTAAACTGTATTTTCGAAGATTCGGAACACATTGTATGGATTGGTACATGGGATGGATTGAATGCTTATAACGGACGCGATATTAAAACGTTCAGATATAATAAAAACAATAAGTACTCGATAAGTAATAATATTATCAGGCAAATTGTAGAGCAAAATACGGATCATTTATGGATATCAACCGATTACGGGGTTAACAGATGGGATAGGAAGACACAGACTTTTACCAATTACTTTTCGGGACCGGAATATAAAGTTCCGAAACAGGAAAAATCATTTATGCTAGGTTTAACTTCCTCCAAAAAGATAATCTGTTTTGTAAAGGAGCAGGGTTTATTTTATTTTGATAATGAAGCTCAGTTATTCAAGCTAATAGATATTCATGTAAATGGTGAAATAAAAGACTTTCTGATTGACAATAACGATAACGGCTACTTCCTGCTTAATAATGGTAAGATCGAACAATATAAAATAGAGCAAAAGAGTAATAATAGTATTTCGTTTACCAATCGTAAAGAGATAAAAAATGATGTGTTTGTTGACAGGATCTTTTTTTCGGAAAATAAGCTGATTTTGACCTCCTCCAATGGATTATCGATATTGGATGAATCGTTATCAACAATAAAACACCTTGATTTTAATCTCTCGAAAGCTATTTCACAAGCCATATATCATAAGAATATATTGTACATTAGTTTTTATGAAGGCGGATGTTTAAAATATGATCCGAAAGAAGACAAGCTATCCGAAGTAGAAGGGGTTTCGGATCGTGTGCCGATATTTACTATGTATTTCGGCAATCAGGATATTTTATGGATAGGCAGCGACGGGCAAGGGGTATTGCAGGTATACGAATATGCTTCTCCTTTTAAAACGATAAAAACGAATCACCCGGTGAGGAGCTTTTGCCAAAATCCGGATGGGGATATATTGATCGGAACTAAAGGGGATGGCATAAAGCTGTTGAACAGACAAACAGGTAAGATATCTGATTATAAAAATATCACCAATGGTTTAATTTCCAATTCGGTATATGCTATAAAAAGGAATAAGTCAAACGATATATTTATCGGGACAGAAGGCGAAGGTATTAACATTCTCCATACCAAAAGCAACCGTTTGCAAAAATTGAACATTCCTTCTAAATTTCCTGTTTTTAAGGCTGTTTACAGTATTTACTTTTCGAATAACGATTCACTGCTCTGGCTCGGCACTTCGGGCTATGGTTTAATCAGAATCAAACTCGACAAAGTAAATGACGAGTATATTGTGGAAGATGTAGAACAGTACATTTCTTCGGATCAACGAAAATCACTTAATAACGATGTCATTTACACTATTATTCCTTCGAGTAATAAAAATGAGTTATGGTTCGGAACAAGAGGGGCAGGTCTTAACAAGGTAAATACAAAAAGCGGCACTTTTGAGAACTTCGAAGACATAAACAGTGATATTTCACTCACCAACAATGATATATTATGTTTATTGAATAGTAGTGACAATAATTTATGGATAGGTACGAGCTACGGATTGAACAGGGTAGAAACAGAGCGTATTCCGAAAAATATATTTCAATATACCGAAAATGAAGGTTTAAACAACAATACCATTCATGGAATTTTGGAAGATAAGGCGAAAGATATATGGGTAAGTACCAATCTGGGAATTTCCAGAATATATTCTTCTTCCGGAAAAATTGATAATTATAAGCTTATTGACGGATTGCAGAATGACGAGTTTTCGGATGGGGCTTATTTTAAGGATAACGATAACAACCTTTATTTTGGGGGTGTAAGCGGTTTTAGTTATTTCAATCCCGAAAATATCCAACTTCGTAACTTCGACCCGATTCTCAGCCTTAGCAGCCTGAAAATTTATAACACCGCACAAAATATCAATGAACGAATACAGAATGGTGTTTTGCACTTATCGTATGATGAGCGTTATACCACATTTTCATTTATAGCCAGCGATTTTATAAATAACGAGAATTGCGAATATGCTTACCGTCTCTCGAATTACACCGAAGGGTGGATTAATAACGGTAACAATCCGAATATTGTATTTGCCAAACTTCCTCCCGGAAAGTATAAACTCGAGGTTAGAGCTACAAATGGTGATAAGGTATGGAGTAATAGTACGTATGAACTGGAAATTAATGTTTCTCATCCTTGGTGGTTGAGTACTCCTGCTATTTTATTTTATATTCTATTGGCGGTAGTTATTCTTTATATCGTTCAATCGGTTATTAAAAACCGTATCAGGCTCAACCGTGAATTATTCCTGAAAAAAATAGAGAAGGAACACCAACAAAAGGTGTACGAGTCGAAGTTGAATCTTTTTACAAACGTGGCTCATGAGTTTTTCACTCCGCTGACTCTTATTTATGGCCCTGCTCAACATTTATTAGAAAGTGTAAAGCTCGATAGTTATACTAAGAGATATATCCAGATTATAAAGAACAATGCTGAACGGATGCAAAAACTCATCAATGAGTTGATGGAGTTCAGAAAGACTAAAACGGGACATACTCCTTTACATCCTGAAAGTATTGATATAAAATTACTGACTGACTACGTTTCGGATAACTATATTGAAATGGCTCAGGAAAATAAAATAGATTATCTGGTGACTGTGAAGGATACTTCAACCATAAATACCGACAGGGATTCGTTAGAAAAAATATTTTTCAACCTGTTTTCCAATGCTTTCAAATATACACCTCGAAATGGTTATATCCATGTAGATGTATGGCAGGATGATGACGAACACGAAAAGGCTTTGAATATGACGATCCGCAATTCGGGAAAAGGTCTTACTGATAGTCAAATGGCTGAGATATTCAATAAGTACAAGATATTTGACGATACTCCTAAAGTCCAAAGTGCAGTAAGTACGGGTATCGGCTTGAATCTGACGAAAGGACTGACCGAATTACTTGGAGGAAAAATCTCGGTATCTAGTAAATTGGGAGAATCGGTACAGTTTACGTTGACTATTCCTCCTTTACTGAAGGAAACTCCAAACGTAGTGAACGAAGAAGCCTCTACCCCACTTCAAAGCAATTATTTGCTGAATATTCAGTCGAATAAAAAAGTGTCTATCCTAATAGTGGAAGATGAGAAAAACATTACCGAACTACTGAAAGATATTCTTACACCCTATTACACGACACAAGAGGCTGTAGACGGTGAAGATGCTTTAAACCAGATAGAACTTAACCGTCCCGATATCATAATCAGCGACATTATGATGCCCAATCTGGATGGAATTGCACTTATCGACAGATTGAAATCGAATCCTAAAACGGCACATATACCCATTATCAGTATTTCGGCAAAAAACACGATTGAAGATCATATCAATGCATACAAGCATGGAGCCGATTTATATATCAGCAAACCATTTCATCCGCGTCATGTATTGTCAACGATCGAAAACCTTGTAAATAAACAAGCTACTTTAAAAGAATATTTCAATTCAACCATATCGTCCGAAGTGGTACGGGATGGAGTAACTATGCATCAGGAAGGTGAAAAATTTCTGGAAGATATTATTTCGTTTATCGAAAACAGCATAGATGATGAGTCTCTTAATCCCAATTCAATAGCCGATTTTCTGGGTATAAGTAAAGCAACTCTATACAGAAAACTGAAAGAGCTTACGGATAAAACTCCGAGTGAATTTGTTCGGACTATACGCCTTACTCATGCTTCAAAATTACTTAAATCGACACGATTGACTGTCTCGGAGATTATGTTTAAATCGGGATTTACCAACAAATCTTACTTTTATCGCGAGTTTGCAAAGCAATACGACATGTCTCCAAAAGAATACAGGGATGCCAATAATTCACCTGCATAATAGCCGGCTTAACATCCTCATATTTTATCTATTACAAAAGAGAAGAGTCTCTTATAGAGTAAAAAACAGGTAACAATAAAAAAAAGTAGCTAACAAGTGTAACTTTTGTCACTTTTGTCACCTTTTTAGACGTTACACACTCATAAACAAACATTTAATCAGTTAACAAAAGTGACACTTTATATTTTAGTTTTGTAACCTGTTGTATATAAAGAACCTGTTTAAATTTTGAAACAAATCTTTAAACAGGCTATGTCTTTTGTTTTTTTACAACTTATTATTCAGATTACTTTATAGCAAGTACAACGATTGATTTAGCAGGTAATTTAATATTTAGTTTACCGTTGACAATCGTAGCGCCTTGGAAGGGCTGAGGTTTTACTGCATTCGGTTTTTCAAATGTATTATAGTCATTAATTGTATTTGCCGTCAGTATCTCACCACTTACGCTAGTAATATTCAGATTTGAAAAGTCAACACTTACATTTCTTTCTGCATCCAAATCGATATTAGCCAGAGTAATATGAGTTATACCGTTTTTCTGTGAAGCAGATGCATTCACCAAAGGAATATTACGGCCTCTTATTTCTTTTGTATCCGAAAGAATATCCATTGGAAGATAAGTTGCATCCTGATGTACCTTGTACATATCAAATATATAATACGTTGGAGTAAGCACCATCTTATCGCCTTTCGTAAGAATAACAGATTGAAGCACATTCACTATCTGAGCTATATTGGCCATCTGAATACGGTCCCCATACTTATTAAATACATTCAAGGATAGAGCAGCAACGAATGCGTCACGCAAGGTGTTTTGTTGGTAAAGAAATCCGGGATTAGTTCCGGGTTCAACATCCCACCAAGTTCCCCACTCGTCAACCATCAAACCGACTTTCTTTTCTTTGTCATACTTATCCATTATAGCCATATGCTTTTGGATTACCTCTTCTATTTCAAGGCATTTACCAACTGTCCAGTAATAATCGTCCGGCGAAAAATCGGTAGCTGAGCCTTTGCTCCCATTCCAGCCTTTTACAGTATAATAGTGGAGCGATAATCCATTCATTTTGGTTCCTGCTTTTTTCATAAGCACCTCTGTCCAGTTATAATCATAATCACTGGCTCCACTGGCGATTTTAAAGAGTTTGTTTCCATCATAATTACGGCAATAAACCCCATAACGCCTAAACAAGTCTGCATAATATTCGGGGAGCATATCTCCACCACATCCCCAACTTTCGTTTCCAACACCAAAGTATTTTACTTTCCAAGCTTTGTCACGACCATTCTTACGGCGTAAATTAGCCATTGGGCTATCTCCTTCTGAAGTCATATATTCTACCCATTTAGCCATTTCTTCGACAGTACCACTACCTACATTACCACTTATGTAGGGTTCACAATCGAGCAGTTCGCATAAATTGAGAAATTCATGTGTTCCAAAACTGTTATCTTCAACTGTACCTCCCCAATTGTTATTGACCATTTTAGGTCGATTCTCCTTAGGTCCGATTCCATCCATCCAATGATACTCATCGGCAAAGCAACCGCCGGGCCAACGAAGATTAGGTATCTGAAGTTTTTTCAAAGCCTCCAAAACATCGGTACGATAGCCTTTTGTATTAGGAATAGATGAATTTTCGCCCACCCATAAACCTCCATATATACATGAACCCAAATGCTCGGCAAAGTGTCCGTAGATATGCTTACTTATAGGTTGAGTACCTTGCTCGGGGTGAACACGGATTATTACATCTTTTGTTTGAGATGAAACTGACAGAAAAATAAATAAAGTTGACGCTATAAGGAAAATCGTTTTTTTCATAACATTTAAATTCAATAGATTAATGTTACTAAGATAATCATATTAGATAATACACAATACTCAATTCCAGTTCATTTTAGGGGTATAAATTGGTCATCTGCTGTATTATTGTACAAAAAGTGCTTATCGAAACAGTCACTAGACAATTATTAACTTTGCTTATCCCAATTTTAGCAAGACAGGCGTATGAAAAAAGACCAGAGGAAATTCTCTTTAAGAAGTAAAGCTATCGAAAATACAATACTCTATCCATTTCTGAATTTAACTTAAATTAAATTAAGTGGTTTTATTTTTAGCTTTAACGAACAAAAGATAACAACAAAATGTTAATTAGTAACATCCATTAATAAGCAAACATTATGAAATTTTCCATTTTTATCCTTTTGGGCTTTATAGCTACGTCCACTCTACCGATTCTGGGGCAAATTATAAAAGGTAAAATTATTAATATTAATGGAAAACCTATCGAAGGAGTTCAAATCTTCAATATCAGAACAGATCAACATACCCATACAAATGAGTTTGGTATATTTACACTCGATAAAACTCAACAAAACGACATTCTTTCAATTGGAGGATTAGGATATAAAACCAAAGAAATTAAAGCTAATTTATCAGACCCTGAACCTATCGTACTTGATGAGGATGTTCTTCGGCTCGAAGAAGTAGTTATACACCCTAAACTTGCAGGCTTAAATTTCATTACAGCTATAGACCTCAAAGTAACACCCGTAAACTCTTCTCAAGAAATATTAAGAAAAGTTCCCGGTTTATTTATAGGGCAACATGCCGGAGGGGGTAAAGCCGAGCAGTTATTTTTAAGAGGATTCGACCTCGACCATGGAACAGATATTGCTATCTCAGTTGATGGTATGCCAGTCAATATGGTTTCTCATGCTCACGGACAAGGTTACGCTGACCTTCACTTTTTAATACCCGAAACAGTAGAACAAATAGATTTCGGAAAAGGTCCTTACTATGCCGACAAAGGAGACCTTGCTACTGCCGGATATGTTGCGTTTAAAACAAAAGAAAAACTCGATAAAAGTAGTGTAGGTGTAGAACTTGGACAATTCAATACAAGACGTATCATCGGGATGTTCAATATTCTTGACCACAATAATGCCAATCAGGACGCTTATATTGCCACTGAATATCTATTAACTGATGGACCTTTTGATGCTCCTCAAAACTTTAAACGAATAAACCTTTTCGGGAAATATACCTCCAGATTCAATGATAACAGCAAATTCTCTTTAACCGTATCTCACTTCACCAGCAAATGGGATGCATCCGGACAAATTCCATTGAGGCTTGTTAATGACGGTACCATTTCTTGGTTTGGAGCAGTAGATGATACCGAAGGAGGAAACACTTCGAGAACGAATATCAATGCCGCTTATTACAAGGCTATTGATGATAATACATACTTCAAAGCAAATACATTTTACAATAAGTATAAATTTGAATTATATTCCAACTTTACCTTCTTTCTCGAAGACCCAATCAATGGAGATCAAATCAGGCAAAAAGAAAATAGAGACATATTCGGACTTAATACGGAATGGGGAAAGACGCTTTACTTAGGAGATGTCAAAACATCTATACAAGGCGGAGTAGGCTTTCGAGCCGATGCTACTAAAGGCTCCGAACTTTCGAGAACCAAAGAACGATATATTACTCTTAATCGTATAATGCTGGGGGATATAGATCAATCGAATCTGTTTGCTTATATAAATTCGCAATTTGAGGTAGGTAAACTTACTATAGCACCTGCTTTACGTATTGACCAATTTCAATTTAATTATCAGGATAAACTAGACAGTGTATATAAAAATCAAGGAGTAAAAAAGACACTGGTTTCACCTAAGTTAAATTTTATCTATTCAGAAAACGATAATCTTCAATTTTATCTAAAATCAGGTATGGGATTTCATTCGAATGATACGCGTGTAGTGGTTACCGATAAGAATAAAAAAACAGTTCCACGCGTATTTGGTTCTGATCTTGGCAGTATATGGAAACCTATTCCTCGACTCATTGTTAACAGTGCATTATGGTATTTATATTCTGAACAAGAATTCGTATATGTAGGAGACATTGGTATCATAGAACCAAGTGGCAAAAGTAGAAGAATGGGGGCAGACTTGGGAATACGTTATCAATTAAACAATTGGATATTTATAGATGCAGATGCTAATTATGCTTTTGCACGTAGTATTGACGAACCTAAAGGTGAAAATTATATACCTCTTGCTCCTGATTTTACAAGTACAGCCGGAATTGGATTAAATAACTGGAATGGTTTTTCTGGTAGTTTTAGATTTCGTTTTATGAATAATCGCCCGGCTAATGAGGACAATTCAATTATAGCAGATGGATATGCTATATTTGATCTGAACTTGAATTATCAATACAAGGGATTATTAGCAGGAATAAGTATCGAGAATTTATTTGATACTAAATGGAAAGAAACACAGTTCGCAACAGTGTCTAGATTAAATAACGAACCAACCAGTGTAGAAGAGATACATTTCACGCCGGGTACTCCTTTCTTTTTCAGAGCACGCATTGGGTATAACTTCTAAGCAAGAAAGCAACATCAATTAAAAGAACAATAAGACAACGCATACATCTATTTGTTAAAGTGTTAATTAGTATATTAATCAATATTATAATAATATAGATTAAAATCGGCATACACTCTTTACTCACCTCAAATTAGCAAATTAACAGATTCTGAAAAGTGTTACGATTTATCAAAAAGATAGCACTATTGGAAATAAAACGACATTATAAAAAATAGCCAATTCAGACACAACAAATCCTAAAACAGAAAAAAAAGGAGCAAAACATCATAAACAACTAAAAATAAACAATATAAAAAACACGCAAAAGAATAAAGCTATCCACATCCACAACTCGCTCCCACAAACAATAAACTTCAAATTAATACATTTTAGCATTAAAATAAAAAAAATACTCATAAAACATTATAACACAGCAAATGTTATAATAAACAGTAAAGAGCGAATTTGAAGTTATCAAAATTTCACTCTGATTATCCAATTAAAAAAATACCCTATTATGCATTTAACACCAAGAGAAACTGAAAAACTACTACTACACCTGGCAGGAGAAGTAGCAGCTAAGCGTAAGCAACGCGGGTTGAAATTAAACCACCCCGAATCTATCGCTTACATCTCGAGTCATTTACTCGAAGCAGCACGTGATGGAAAATCGGTTGCACAACTGATGCAATACGGAGCAACCCTGCTCACTAAGAATGATGTTATGGAAGGGGTCGCAGAAATGATACCCGACGTACAAATTGAAGCCACATTCCCTGATGGAGTAAAACTAGTTACAGTACATACTCCAATACGTTAAACAAATTAAATTCGAAAATTATGATACCTGGAGAATATTTTATCGCAAAAGGGGACATTGAATGTAATGTTGGCCGTAGAACCGCAAAAGTAAAAGTGACTAATACAGGCGATCGCCCTGTACAGATAGGCTCTCATTTCCATTTTTTTGAAGTAAACCGAGCTATGAGTTTCGATCGTGCCAAAGCTTTTGGTATGCGTCTGAATATAGCTGCAGGAACAGCCGTTCGATTTGAACCGGGAGAAGAAAAAGAAGTAGAACTGGTTGTCTATGGAGGCCTGCGCCGTGCGTTTGGCAATAACAATTTAGTGGATGGAGACACTTCACTCGAATACAACAAACAACGCGGTGTTGAATTATTAAAAAGTAAAAACTTTAAAAACAAATAAGCCATGGGTCTGAAAATAGATAAAACCAAATATGTCGGAATGTATGGTCCGACCACAGGAGACAAAGTGCGCTTGGGCGATACTGAAATAATTGTTGAAATAGAAAAAGACTACACCGTATATGGTGAGGAAAATAAATTCGGTGGTGGTAAAACTATCCGTGACGGAATGGCTCAATCAAGTGTGGCAACACGCGACCAAGGGGTTTTAGATATGGTAATAACCAATGTTATCATCATAGACCACTCAGGCATCGTGAAAGCTGACTTGGGTATCAAAGATGGTAAGATTGTAGGCATAGGTAAAGCAGGAAATCCAGACACTATGGATGGTGTTGCTCCAAATATGATTATTGGTGCTTCGACTGAAGTTCATGGAGGTCAAGGTCTAATTGCTACTGCAGGTGCTATTGATACACATATCCACTACATCTGTCCACAACAAGTAGAACATGCTTTGTATAGCGGTACAACTACAATGATAGGTGGTGGTACAGGTCCGGCTGACGGAACAAACGCAACAACTGTAACTCCGGGACCATGGCACATCGAGCGTATGCTTCAAGCATTGGAAGGTCTGCCTATGAATTTCGGTCTATTCGGAAAAGGTAATTCATCAACCGAAGCTCCACTAATAGAACAAATAGAAGCAGGAGCTTTAGGCTTGAAACTTCACGAAGACTGGGGAACATCTCCTGCAACTATCGATACAGCTTTGAAAGTAGCTGACAAATACGATGTTCAGATAGCTATCCACACAGATACTCTGAATGAAGCAGGATTTTTGGAAGATACGATGAACGCCATCAACGGTCGTGTAATACATACATTCCACACCGAAGGTGCGGGTGGAGGTCACGCTCCTGATATTATCAAGATTGCTATGTATCCTAATGTATTACCTGCATCTACTAATCCTACACGTCCTTATACAGTAAATACAATAGACGAGCATCTTGATATGTTAATGGTTTGTCACCACTTGAAACGTACTATTCCCGAAGATGTATCATTTGCCGATTCACGTATCAGACCCGAAACTATTGCTGCCGAAGATATTCTTCACGACATGGGAGTATTCAGTATCATGAGTTCCGACTCACAAGCAATGGGACGTATCAGCGAAGTAACTATACGTACTTGGCAAACAGCTGATAAGATGAAAAAACAAAGAGGCCCATTAGCTGAAGACGACGGTAAAGGAAATGATAATTTCAGAGCAAAAAGATATGTAGCAAAATACACTATCAATCCGGCTATAGCACAAGGTATTTCTCAATATGTAGGATCAATTGAACCCGGTAAATTTGCCGATATCGTATTATGGAAGCCAGCTTTCTTCGGTGCAAAACCTGAGATTATTATCAAGGGAGGTATGATGATTGCTGCACGTATGGGTGACCCTAGTGCATCTATTCCTACACCTCAACCGGTTATGTATCGTAATATGTTTGGTGCATACGGCAAAGCTCTTAATAAAACATGTATCACTTTCGTATCAAAAGTATCTTACGATAACGGAACTGTACAAGGATATGGTTTAGAAAAAACACTTCTACCTGTTTCAGGATGTAGAAATGTATCTAAGAAAGATCTTATTCATAATGACAAGACACCCGAGATTACAGTAAATCCCGAAAACTACGAAGTAAAAGTAGACGGTGTTAAAATCACTTGTGAACCTGTGGATACAGTTCCATTAGGACAACGTTACTTCCTTTTCTAAAATAAGGAAAACTCAATAAAGATAACCGGAATGAAACTTAAAACATTCCGGTTATTAAAAAACTAAGCAGACAACCTCAAAACAGAAAGATATCATGGTAATAGAACAAATCATAGGCAATCTGAAAGATATAGAAATAACAAACCGAAAAGTTGAACTAGTTCAAATTGAATGGTTTGAAGCCAATAAACGCATCCAACGCCGCAAAACAAAGGAAGGAACCGAAGTTGCCATACGATTTATAAAAGAAGGACAACGACTTCATCAGGATGATGTAATTTACATGGATGAAAACAAAATAATAGCAATTGATATATTACCATGCGATGCCATAGAGGTTACACCCCATACAATGCAAGAAATGGGTAGTGTATGCTATGAAATAGGCAATAAGCACTTACCAGTATTTATTCAAAATGACGCAGTACTTATTCCGTACGAAGAACCTATTTTTAAATGGTTAGTAGCAACAGGATACCATACACATAAAGTACACACGAAGCTGCTAAATATAGTTAATGCTAGTGTACAACCACACAGCCATGGACATTCGCATGGAGAAGGAAGTTCTATTTTTTCGAAAATAATGGGATTAGGTAAATAAATAAAGCCATACAACTATGAATGCTTATCTGGGGAAATTACTACACCTATGCGATCCGACCTTACCAATTGGAGGATATTCCCATTCGAACGGATTGGAAACATATGTACAAAACAAAATAGTAAAAGATGATGCCTCTACTGAGGTATTTGTACATAATATGATTACCAATAATATACTATATAATGATGCATCCTTTGTAAAGTTGGCGTATGAAATCGCTTTACGTAATGACATTCGAGAACTTATAGCCCTCGATCAGGAATGTGCAGCATTAAAAGCCCCCATAGAGATAAAACAGGCCAGTCGCAAATTGGGTATAAGGCTTCTGAAAATATTTGACAGGCAAACCACATCACCTATTATAGCAAAATATCAGGCAGCCATTACAACACAAGATGCCGAAGGACATTACTCAATCATGTTTGGATTATATGCCGCATTGTTTGAAATACCTATCTATGAAGCAATATATGCATTCTTATATAATGCAGCAGTAGGAATGGTAACAAATGCAGTCAAACTGGTTCCTCTAAGTCAACTTTCGGGACAAGATATTTTATATAAAATGCAAGATGTTATCCAATCAACAGTATCACAGGTACTAATCCTCGATAGGAGTCTTGTCGGACTATGTAATATTGGATTTGATATCCGCTGTATGGAACATGAGCGGTTGTATTCGAGATTATATATGTCATAGGTAAACAATAACAAGGAAAACAAATAAGTTAAGATATACCATTTATTAAAATTCAATAAAAAACAAAAGGATATGAACAAGAGAAAATATATAAAAGTAGGCGTAGCAGGTCCGGTTGGATCAGGTAAAACAGCTCTATTAGAACGCCTTTCACGTAAATTAATGCATGAATACAGTATAGGCGTTATTACAAACGATATATACACAAAAGAAGATGCAGAGTTCTTGACAAAAAACAGTCAGCTTCCACAAGACCGTATCATCGGAGTGGAGACCGGAGGATGCCCTCACACTGCCATACGAGAAGATGCCAGTATGAATCTTGAAGCTGTTGAAGAAATGGCAAACCGATTCGATGATATTCAGATCATCTTTATAGAAAGTGGAGGCGATAACCTATCGGCAACTTTTAGTCCTGATCTGGCAGATGTTACCATTTTTGTAATTGACGTAGCCGAAGGTGATAAAATACCAAGAAAAGGTGGTCCCGGAATTACCCGTTCAGACCTTCTTGTTATCAATAAAATCGACTTAGCACCCTATGTACTTGCCGATTTGGGAGTAATGGAACGCGATTCTAAAAAAATGAGAAAAGGTGCTCCTTTTGTATTTACAAATCTTATGACATTAGAAGGCTTAGATACAGTAATTGCATGGCTGAAAAAATATGCATTGCTTGAAAATATCGAAGAACCTGCAAAATTGATTCGATAAGTCCTAAATAATCAAACGGGCAATTCTTTAAATAAAATTGCCCGTTTACTCAAAAGATATACCAGAACCTCTTTACAACGTTTATACCATGATCAATAAGCTTGATTTAAAAATAGGATACAAAGAAGGGAAAACGTATCTTAAAGATACATACTTTACCCGCCCATTCAGGTTAGCAAACGTTGGAGAAAACAGACCCGATCCGGCTCTTTATCTGATGATTATGAGTTCATCACCGGGTATTCTCGATAACGACTGCTACGATATCGAAATAATTACCGAACCAGATGCCAGACTTCAGCTTCAAACACAGTCCTATCAACGACTCTTTAAGATGAAAGACGGTGCCAGTCAGAAGATGGTTATTAAATTACATGAAAACAGCGAAATAAGTTATATCCAACACCCGATAGTTCCTCACGAAGCATCGATATTTAAAGCTCATAATAGTGTGTATATGGATAAACAAAGCATATTCACTTACGGGGAGATAATTACTTGTGGACGAAAACATTCGGGAGAGGCATTCTTATTTAAGCAATTTCAAAATCTGACTGAAATATACTACAACAACAAACTGATTATAAAAGATAACATACTGATAGAGCCGGCATTGATGAATATACATTCTATGGGACAGCTCGAAGGGTATACACACCAAGCAACTTTAATGCATGTAAACACTCGCAACGAAGACATTAGCAGTCACGCCGAATATATACATGACTTGTTGTCTGAAGAAGATAACATCATTTATGGAATATCTCAACCGATTGGCAATTCTATAATAATTAGAGTTTTAGGAAATGGAGGGGAACAACTTCTTGATTTATTTAAAAAAATCGAAAAGTACTTATGGGAATTAAATACTCCAGCTTCTCACCCTATAGAAAAACCTCTGATCGTAATTGAGAAGATAGTTTCATCTCTAAATTGAAAAGTATATGAATGCCGAATTATTGACTCTCCTCTTAACAACCATTGCCATTAGTTTTGTACATACAGCATCGGGACCCGATCATTATCTGCCTTTCATTGTTTTTTCGCGTGCAAAAAAATGGTCAATCTTTACTACAGCTATGTGGACAATCGCCTGTGGAATAGGACATGTATTAAGTTCCGTACTTATCGGACTTATTGGTTTAGTACTAGGCTGGCAGTTGTCAAAATTAGATTGGTTTCAGGGTGTCAGAGGGAATATAGCAGCCTGGGGATTTTTTATTTTAGGAGCAGTATATCTTTTATGGGGACTATACAAAGCATATGCAAACAAGCCTCACAAACACTTCGATGTATATAGTGGCGAAGATATTTATGTGTATTCGCATAGACATGGCGAAACAACATATCCGCAAAACAGAGTTAAAGTTACTCCATGGATTCTGCTCGCTATTTTTGTAATGGGTCCAAGCGAACCTATTATCCCTCTTCTTTTCTACTCGGGAGTGACCCGTTCGGTTACCGAAATATTATTAATCATTGGCACTTTTACGCTTACAACTGTATTCACTATGCTAAGTATCGTTTTATTGGGATACTACGGTTATTCGATGCTAAAAACAAATGTACTCGAACGTTATTCGTATGCAATTGGAGGTGGAGTCGTTACAATTTGTGGTGCCGGAATGTTATTCTGGAACTGGTAATTTAAACTCTTAGCATTTTACAAATAATATACTTTTGGGACTGATTACAAACATTAATACAAGATTTTATGAAAAAGATTATTTTAATACTTCTCAGTGTCCTATTGTGCAACTACACATTTGCTCAGGATACAAATTCGGAGTTTGATTCCGGTGACACCCCGAATCAACCTCTTATTTCTTTGAATAAGGGAAAATACTTTAAGAATGTAAATATGATCGCAAATATGCGGTTTGCATTGAATAGTAACTTCACCAATAGTAATTTTGAAAATTCTAAATTTCAGATGAACGAGTTTCGCTTGGAGATTTCAGGAAAAGTTACAGATAAAATTGGTTTTACATTTAGAGACAGATACTCTAATAATTCCAGTGATCCAAATACAACAGACGGATTGAAACACTCTATTGATTTGGCTAATGTTAGCTATGAAGTATCTCCCAACTTCTCGCTTACTGCAGGTAAGATGCTATCGGAATGGGGTAGTTATGAGTTATTCTTGAATCCTGTCTATATGTATACTTACAATGATATGGTACAATACGGAGACTTCTTCTTATCAGGTGTGAAAGCCAGCTGGGATGTTGTTCCCGACCAG
Organism: Dysgonomonas sp. HDW5A; assembly: GCF_011299555.1. Classification (NCBI taxonomy): domain Bacteria; kingdom Pseudomonadati; phylum Bacteroidota; class Bacteroidia; order Bacteroidales; family Dysgonomonadaceae; genus Dysgonomonas; species Dysgonomonas sp. HDW5A. The sequence goes on from NZ_CP049857.1 coordinate 140,738, forward strand.
AGCCTAACCGTTCAAATTGTAAATTCCAACAGCCGCTCGTTTGAATGGCGTTATGGAGATACTCCTGGAGTTGAGGCTGCCAGAGCTCCTTTAGGAGGAACTTTTAACTGGAAAGGTAACTTTGCCGACAGCAAGTTCAGTACAATGTGGAGTTATAGTATATATAACTTAGCAAAAAATCAACATTGGAATCTACTAGCATTAGGTAACCAACTTAAGTTACCAAACTTGACGATGCAATATGATTTCAAATACAGTACCGAAGATTTAGATAATACGGGAGTTGTAAGTAATATACTAGGATATAATTTTGCCCACAGAGCGCAAGATGTAAAATATATGGAACATTGGGTGAGAGCCGAATATTTCTTCGCTCCAAGATGGAGTACTACGATTATGGGTATGACAAATTCCAATTATTGGGATGGAAACCCTGATAACAGTCCCGATAAGACCGATCGCATCAGAACTCAATGGGGTTTTACTGCAGCTCTTGAATACCACGTATATAAGCCCTATAATGTAAAACTTTTTGCAGCCTATGTAGGGCGTTATAATAATTTCACTGATTATGCTCAGAATCATCTTAACCAATCGAATTATAATACCGGACAGATACTTATCGGAATTATAAGTCCGCTTGTTTTATTCTAGTAATAAATATTCGAATCTCACCTTTAATAAAGACAACAATGAAAACTGATAAAGTATATTTCTGGGATCCCTACCTTAAAGGTATAGGACAAATTATGCTACAAAATAATGCGCTTACCGGTTTACTATTTCTTATCGGTATTCTTATAAACTCGCCTTTAATGGCGGTTGCGGCAGTAGTTGCTGTTTTAGTAGGAACATTAACTGCTAAAGTTCTAAAATTTAATGAAGATAATATCAACTCGGGGCTTTATGGCTTTAATGCTACACTTGTGGGCGTCGCACTCATTGCATTTTTTGAACCAACCATAACTATTTGGATTTCAATTATTGTATTATCTGCTGTAAGTACGCTCATCATGAACTTCTGTCTGGAGAAGAAAATTCCGGTATTTACCTTTCCTTTTATAGTTCTAACCTGGATATCATTATACGTATTCCATAGTGTAGCACCTATCCCTGATGCTGCTCCTGACTATCTAGAAGAGCTTATTCATTACCATCCATTCTCTCTTCTCGACTATGGTCTAGGGTTTGGTGAAGTTATTTTTCAAGGCAGTCTTATATCCGGAGTAATATTCTTTATTGCTGTATATATGAGTTCTCCTACTGCTGCATTATATGGATTATTTGGTGCTTTATTTGGAGTTATAGTAGCCATTTTACTAAAAGATCGTATCGAAGACGTAAAACTGGGGATGTTTAGTTTCAATGCAGTATTATGTGCAATAGTATTCTCAGGACCAAAGAAAATTAACGGACTCTATGTCGTTATTGCCGTCCTGCTATCGGGTATAACCGAAGAAATTATGCTACGTCTCGACTTGCCTGTACTTACTTTTCCATTTGTAATGGGTACTTGGCTAACTCTGGTTATTAAAGACGTATTAGTAAAAAGATTTTATCCTTCTACCAATATAGAATAAGCATCTTCTCAACATTCGGAGAAACAGACTACACCACTTCAAAATGTAGTCTGTTTTTTTTATTTAAGCCAAATCAGAGGATTTCTCACAGGAAGATTCCTCTCTACTTCTTCAACAGCAGGGCTGTGGTCTAAAGATTTCCACAAATCAAAATAAGTTTCGTCATTATAAGCTTTTGCCGCAAACAACAATGATGGCTGTGCTACCGGCCAATTATCCCAATACATCACATCCTGAGGATAAGTCCAGCTAGTTTTGTCTTTGATATATGGATACATAAAATCAATGCCCTTTTTCATATTTACCCCTTCAGAGGTAGTGTATTCCCATAAATTGTCATCGGATGTAGATAATATTTGACATATAGTCGTCATTACATCCAAATTGAACAAGGAATATCCGTAAGGCTTTGTTCGGGCTATTTCCTGTGGAAAACTGCCATCTTCCGCCATTTGTTGCGGTAGTAATATATTCTTATATCGTGTTCTGCAAAGTTCTAGTTTATCTTTATCTTCGGTCAATTTAGCAAAAGCAGCCAATTGCATTACCCAACAAGCCCCATGATTATTTTGTGCATTCATCTCATCAATACCATTCTCATGAGTAGTCATCCAATTTGTATATTCCGAAAACCAGTTTTTGATTGCTCTGAGATTTTCTTTATCTACACAAGCAGCATTCTCCATACAGATAATACCTTGTGCAACTTCCATCAAATGAATGGTATCAATAATTCCAATTCCTCTTCCGGTGGTAACTCCCTTAATGGCTTGTGCATACAATAAATTAGGATTCATTCGAGTTAAAGAATCGGTAAACCATGCATTTATGTGCACAAAAGCTTGCTTTACATACTTTTCGTCTCCTGTTACTAAATATGCAGAGGCCAAAGCTCCTACTATCTTATTGAAACGAATCATTGCCAATCGGTGAGCCACAAAGTTATCGGGGTTAGTCTGCCCATCTTTCCGAATATAAGGACCATCGGGATCTGCAGAGTTAGGCCACCAATAATCGCCTTCGGAATAAAAATCATGTATACCTCCTACACTCCTGTCACATCTAAAATCTGTGATTGTTTGAGGATTCTCAGACATTGCCCATTCTGCATTCTTTAAAATGTCATGATGAAGTATCACCTCCGTTTTATTCGCCCAGTCGATAGTATTTGAACAAGATAAAAAAGCTAAAGATGAGACACATACAAATAACAATTCTATATAGTATTTTACTTTCATTATTCTAATATTGAGCATTGTAAACTATGTATTTCTACTTACGACCTCACTGCACAAAAACTATTTTGAATCAGTCTGATTTTACAGATATTACCGATTCAACTTTATTTTGACCAGCTTTATTTTAACACGATTATTATTGAGCCTGCACTTTATTTATTTTACGGCTTGTATTCTAAAAGAATAACCAATATTGGCATTAGCAGGAATCATATATTCTGACAATGGAAGAGGTCCGCAACTGGCATTACCCAACCCTTGCTGAATAGCATCCAGACTCAAATAAATTTCGGGCTTGCGTAGCTCATCCAATTTAAAATCATGTACTGCATCCCATAGTGTTTGATCTGTAAAATGCAAAGCTGCAAAACCAAGTTTGTCTTTTGAGGATATCTTTAAACCTTGCTTGTTCTGATTAGTTATCTCAACCCATCTGATATCTTCGCGGTTGCCCATACTTTGCGAACGTACGTAATGCTCTGCTTCCATTCCTTTAACTGTTGTAGCATATTCGCCTATAAAAGCCGCATGTTTCCTGTCCGAATAATTTTCATGAGGTCCATGTCCGTAATAACGGATATTCTCCATACCCGAAGGTAAAACTATTTGCAAACCTAATCGGCGAACGATAGAACCCATTGAAGTCGAATTAAAAGAGGCATCTACATCGATTGTTCCATCAGAATAAATAGTATACTTTATAAGATAAGGTATTTTTACCGGTTTTTCACTGGCAATAGAGGCAACAGTACTAGCTATAATCGTAACTGATTTTTTATCATTAGCTACCTGATAACTAAATATCTGTTTATCATTGGTTGTTGGATGATAGCTCTGATCGGTATATTTATCGTTATTTACACTACGGTACCAATTTAGATTAAAGCCCTTTCCATTATAAATCATTTCTTGTCCATTATATTGCAAAGAGGTCATTATTCCCTGAGATATGTCAAAAACGGTTTTAAACCTATCACCACTAATATTTAGATTATTCCCCTGTTCTGTAACCACTATCTCCGGCATAGAAGAAACATCCATATTCGACAAGGGCTGACGGTCATTCAAAGCAAACTGCTCACTTGCAATGACATGTCCAGATTTACCCCAACTAGTTTCATTTTTAAGACTGAAATATATATTCAGAAAATATTCGCTGCCTGCTTCCAGATTTTTATTGTACGGAACTGTAATTACAGTCTTTTGATTGGGAGAAAGATCTAGAGATTCAATCATACCTGATTCGGATTTCACACCATCTTTCATTACCTCCCAAGTAATATTAAAATCATTCAAATTGGTAAAGTCATACTTATTTTCAATCTCGATTTTGCCACTGACCAAAGACAGTGGTCTGAACTTAACATACTGATATATCTTTTTCACCTCTAACAATTTGGCTGTAACTCTGCGGTCGGGGGTTGTAAGACCATTACAGACAAAATCAAAATCATTGGGTTTATCACCAAAATCACCTCCAAGGTAATACTGGTTTTGAGGTTTTCCAGGCATATTAATACCTTGATCTACCCAATCCCAAATACATCCGCCAATCATACGTTGCGATTTATTTTCAATATAATCCCAATATTCAGCCAAATTACCAACTGCATTTCCCATCGCATGAGCATATTCACACAGAAAATAAGGCTTATCTGATGTTTGCTGATCAAATGCGGCCATTCGCTCCAATGAAGGATACATATGTGAATCAATATCAGCCGATTCGTTTCGCCCTTCATAATGTACTATACGGGATGGATCAAGAGTCCGTGTTAATTTACATACTTCATCAAAATTCTTACCATTTCCGCCTTCATTACCCATTGACCAAAAGATAACAGATGGATGATTTTTATCGCGATGAATCATACGCTCTACACGATCTTTAAATGCAGGCAACCAACTAGGCATATCACTGATCGAATGATTACCGTGATTTTCCAGATCAGCTTCATCGATAACATACAGCCCATAGTAGTCGAACATCGCATACATACGCGGATCATTCGGATAATGGCTGGTACGAATAGTATTCAGGTTATGTTGCTTCATCAATACTATATCCTGCATCATAGATTCAACGGGAACAGCTTTTCCATATTGAGGATGGATATCGTGCCTGTTCACTCCTTTGAAGAAAACCTGCTCATTATTTACATACACACGTTTGTTCTTTATCTCTATTTTTCTGAATCCGAATTTAGAAGACATTGCTTCCAAAACTTTTCCACTATCATCTTTCAATGTTACGATAGCAGTATATAAATTGGGTTTCTCTGCCGACCACAAAACCGGATTATCGACCTTTGTCTGTAAATCGTAATTTAGCTCTTGCCCATTCTTCAATGTTCCAATAACCTGAGTGAGATTAGCCACTTCCTTACCTGAACCATCTAATAAAGAAATATTCATTGTGGTAGCCTGCGAAGCTTTTTTATCATAATTTTTCACCGATGCTTTTACCCTGAAAATTGCTGAACTATAATCGTCCCCTACAAATTCTGATAAAAGAAAGTAATCACGCACATGTACTTTAGGAGTAGCATACACAAATACACTTCTGTGGATTCCACTCAAACGAAACATATCTTGATCTTCGATATAACTACCATCGGTCCATCGGTATATCTCTACCGCAATTGTATTGTCTCCAACTTTTACATAATCGGTAATATTAAATTCAGCGACATTATTTGCTCCCTGGCTATAACCTACTTTTTCACCATTAATCCATACATAAAGCCCACTATACACACCATCAAAGTGTAAGAAAATCTCTTTTCCGTCCCAATCCGAAGGGATTGAGAAATTACGACGATACGAGCCTACGGGATTAACTTCCGTTTCATTTGTATATCCTCTTTGAGGTTGAATAAACGGAGGATTATTTTTGTGAGGATAAGTTATATTCGTATAAATAGGAGTTCCATACCCATGCATTTCCCAATTAGAAGGCACAGGAATTTCTTTCCAAGAAGATACATCATAATTCATTTTATAAAAATCGGCAGGACGTTCCGATGGCTGTTTCACCCAATTAAACTTCCAATTACCGTTCAATGATTGATAGTACGAAGACGACGGTTCCAACCAAGGCTGGTCAAAGCTTTTATCAGCTTTCAAACTTTCTACGGATGGAAAAGGAATATAAGTCACATGCCCCGGTTCTTTATTGATAGCAAAAATCGTTTCATTTTCCCAGTCATTTTTACTCCGTTTTACTTTTATTTCTTTAGGTGCTTTGATACTTGTCGGAACCAACCTCCATAACTGAGATGAGCTTGGTAGCTGATATATCTTTGATCCCTCGACATCCTCTCCTGTAAAAGCTAAAGTCATTCCACTGTTTTTGTGCGTAACAGCATAAGCCCCCGTACCTGTTACAGCAAATTTCCATTGCTGATTTTCATTCGAATTGCTTGCATCCCATTGTACCACTGCATTGCCATTTCCTGAAGTAACATTATCGTTATCAATATTCTTGTTTATAAAAGGATTAGTTATTGTATAATAACCATTTTCGAGTTTAGTAATTTTCCAAACTTGTCCCTCATTTCCTTTTTTATCTTTAGACAAGTACAACTGAGCACTATTAGTCGGAGTACCCGTATTATCTAATACCAAGCCTGAAGGACTCACTAATTTATACAGCACATCAGAATTTATTTGCTGAGAAGATAGGTTAACACTCAAAAAGAATAAACTGAGGAAAAATAAGATAAACTTAGAAGATTGTCTTTGCATGTTATTTTAGAATTATTTCGGTTATAATCTTTTAAAGATAACAGTTATTATTATTTTTAGAATAAGAGTTACAGCCGAAAATAGGAATTATCCTAAAATAAAAAAGGGAACCTCTTTACAAAGTTCCCCTATTATACTAATAATGAATATTTTATTTCACAGCAGGCTGTACCCATTTAAATATATACGAATCAACAGGAACGACCAGTCGCTCTGAGATTTTGGCCATACGGGCAGGTAATTTCATTAGAAAATCACGAGCACGTTCTGCCTCATCTGTCAATCCCGATATTTTATCAATTTGCCATTTGTCTATCAGCTTCTGCATAATGTCTACATAATCGCTGGCAGTATAAACCCCCATGCGTTGTGCTGCATTAGAAAACTGCTCAAATGCCGTACTTATTTTTTGACCTGATTCTCTCAAAAAGTGAGCAGGCATAACTATTTTTTGTTTCATCATATATTGAAAAGCAAGCATCATTTCACTTGGATCAACTTCAAATATACTTTTTACAAACTCGCTGTATGCATAGTGATGCCTCATCTCATCGCTGGCAATACGCTTACACATTCGCGATAATTTGTCGTCTCCGACTTTTTTAGCCAGCTCTGCTACTCGGTTATGCGATATAAAAGTCGCTAATTCCTGAAAGCTGGTATATACAAAGTTTTTATACGGATCACGTCCTGTACCTATATCAAAGCCATCACTTATCAGGTGTTGAGTAGTTATCTCAACTTCTTTCATATTTACCCTGCCCGACAGGTATAAATATTTATTTAATAAGTCTCCATGACGATTCTCTTCACTAGTCCATTGCCTGATCCATTTTGACCAGCCATTGCGCTCTACATTATCAATACCATCTACCTCCATTAACCACGATTCGTACGTGGGTAAAGCCTCTTCGGTAATGGTATCTCCAACCAATACTACCCAAAAGTCATAAGGTAAATCTTTCGCCAACTCACGTAGCTCCGTAACTTCATCAAAGAAAGTTTCCTTTTGTGAATTGGGTAGATAATCTGTCGGCTGCCAGATTTTTTCAATTGGTATTAAATATTGATCGATAAAAGTATCGACATTTTTTTCCAAGAAGCGCATAACTTCGAGGCGAATATTTTTTATAGACATTATAATATATATTAGAAATGAATCTTATTTATTAAAAACTTCCTATTTTCAGATCTAATAAATAAATTGTAAAAAAGGAAGATTTAGAGTAAAGTTAAGATTATTTCCAAATTACCATAATGAGTACTCATCCCGAGAAAAAAATTAGATAAGCTTACGAAAAAAATTAGAAATGACGAACAAAGATTCAATATAAAATAAAATGAAAGAATGGGTCTTAATACAGTTGGTTTCCAAGACTTAATTTAAGATTACGCTATAAAAGGAATTGATTGATAATAAATATATGCGGTAGCAATACCTTTTTCACTTTATGAAACACCTATATCTAAGACTCATATATTTTATCTATATCACGGAAAGCAAAAGTATAAAAACTACAAAGTAATTGCTTCAACAACTTCTTTTTCAACCCTTTCGAAGGCTTCCGAAAATGGAATACCTTTCACTGCGAAAGGCTCATGAATTGTAAACGTCAGTCTATTCCCTAACCCCATTGGGAAAGAACCCCATTTCGTCATTTTCCATGAATTATTAATGGTTACAGGTACAATATATGCTGAGGGTGCGTATTTACAAAGTATTTTCAACCCATTTTCGGCAAAGGGACCCGGCTGACCATTTTTACTCCTTGTTCCTTCGGGGAAAATAACAGCCGTACGCTTTGTAGCTTCGATATAATCCGCCATTTTTTTGATTGCCGATAATGATTGTTTTGCATCTTTTCGATCAATCAGTACCGAACCTCCATGATTCAGGTTATAAGATATACTGGGAATGCCTTTTCCTAATTCTATTTTACTTATAAACTTAGGATGCACTTTTCTCATAAACCACAAAATTCCTGAAATATCGTATAAACTCTGATGATTAGCTGCTATAATAATAGGTACCCCCTGTGGTAGACGTTCCAAATTTTCGACTTTATATGTTGTTCCTAGGATATACGTATTGAGCGTTAAAAAGAAATTTAAAATATCCACACTCTTCTTATGAGCATCGTAACCAAACCAATTAAAACATATCCACTGAATAGGATGAAAGATTAATAATGTCAATAAAAAAAGCAGATAATAAATAACTGAAAGTGAGTATGATATTAGTTTTTGCATAATTTACAAGTTCAATGATATTCAAAATTAGCAAAAAAAATGTTAATTAAAAATATAAAAATATTTAAGATTCGGCTATAATAAATGATCAAAACCTCTCTAAAATATCATTTATATAAAATCCTGATAATATTTATCTGAAAACCAGAAGTAAGTGACGGTTTGCTGTTTCCCCTCTTGCTACTATTGACATCACAACACAAAAAACATTCAGAGCAACCAATGGTTACTCTGAATGTTTTAATTTAAATTCTATTGAAGTATAACTATCTTTATTTAGCTGAACTCTTTCTTTAATTGAGCAACCCAGTCAGAAATCCGTTTATCCGTTTTATCTGCTTGAGTATCTATATCAATAGCCAATCCGAGGAACTTATCATCTCTCAGAGCTTTCGATTTTTCGAAAGTATAGCCTTCGGTAGAAGTAAGACCTACAATAGTAGCTCCTCCTGCTTCGAATGTTTCAGCCAAAAGGCCGATTCCATCCACAAAATTCTCAGGATAATCAACTTGATTTCCCAGACCGAAAATAGCTACTTTTTTACCTTTCAATTTTAAATCATCCAGATCCGGAAGAATTTCATCCCAATATGTTGGCAATTCACCATCAAACCAAGTAGATGTTCCCAGAATAATATTATCATAGCCTTCGAAGTCTTTTCTCCAAGCTTCTTCAATAGCTACAACTCCCATTGTAGTATCTGCGAATGCAGCTTGTATCTTCTTAGCTATCTCTGCTGTTTTTACAGTACTAGTACCATAAAATAAACCTATCTTTTTCATTAGACGCACACGTTTATAGTTAGTATTCTATTTCAGTTTTTCTTTTATCAAAACTCCAATAATTCTTTAGCTGCTGCATAAATACGATCGGTGTTGGGAAGTATTGCTTTCTCCAATATCGGATTGAATCCTACAGGAGTAAATGTTGATCCCACGCGTTGAACAGGAGCATCTAAATAACGATATAGTTCGGTTCCGATAGATGCTGCTATTTCTGCACCAAATCCTGAAAAGACTTTATCTTCGTGTACAACCAATACCTTACCTGTTTTCTTTACAGATTCGGCAATTGTTTCTTTATCAAGAGGTATAAGTGAACGAAGATCTATCACTTCCACCGAATAATTATTATCTTTTACCAAACGTTCGGCAGCGTCCAAGCAAAGATGAGTCGTATTACCATAAGTAATGATGGTAATATCGCTACCCTCACGACGAATACGTGCTTTTCCGAAAGGTACTTCGAAATCGTCCGGAACTACTGTCGAAGACTCTACTGCATTATAAAGTGCCTTAGGTTCGAAAAACAAAGTAAAGCCTTCTGATCTTAGACTTGTACGCAACAATCCTGCTGCATCATCTGCAAAAGATGGATATACAATACGTGCTCCGGGAAGAGTAGTCAATGCACCTTCCAAGTTTTGAGAGTGGTAAAGACCTCCTCCAATATAACCACCGGCAGCTAAACGTACCGTGATATTCGGAGAGAACTGTCCGTTGGTTCTCCAATACTCGTGAGTACATTCTACGTATTGGTCGATAGCCGGCCAGAAATAGTCGGCAAACTCAGCACCTTCTACCACAACTCGAATATCTTTTCTAAAACGGCTCATACCGTTTGCAGTACCCATTATATAATCTTCGGCAATAGGAGCATTGAAAACTCGTCCTTCACCAAATTCGGGTTGCATACCTTTAGATACGTTGAATACCCCACCCTTTTCTTTGTTTGCAATATCTTGTCCCCAAAGGAAAGTATTGGGATTCAATCTGAATTCAGCTTTCAACGTTTCGTTAATAGCAGTAACCAGATTCTTTACTTCTCCGGTTTCATTATGTGTTCCATCCACATATTTTACAGGATGATATGGTTCCGGCAAAACAAAATCAAAAATGGTTGCAGGATCGGGATCGGGAGCAGCGATTGCCTTTTTATTAGCTTGGCTTAATTCCTTTTTAGCATCTGTCTCTATTTGTTTCAATTCATCTTCTGTAAAACGTTTGTAACGCAACAGCATACGACGAAATTTCAATAGTGGATCGGCTTCTTTTACATACGCCAACTCATGCTCATCTCTGTACAATGTTTGTTTGTCAGAGTTTGAGTGTGATCCCATACGCACACAATTAGCCTGTACAATAACAGGATTACTTGTAGTTATAGCATATTCACGGGCAGCAGTCATCGCATTCATCGAATCGAATACATCTTTTCCGTTACAGTGAATAATTTTCAAATTTTTAAAACCTACAAAGTTATCTGCTACTTTACGATTAGCAGTTTGTTCATGCTTAGGCACAGATATACCGTAACCATTATCCTGAATAACAAATATTACAGGTAAACGCTCGGTACTAGCTCCATTAATAGCTTCGTATACATACCCTTCGGATGTAGATGCCTCTCCGTGTGAAGTATAGGCAACACCTTTGTGTTTATAGTAAACCATAGCACGAGCAACTCCAACTGCATGAAGGTCATGCGAACCTGTTGCTGACGAAACGTTTTCTATATTCCACTCGGGTTTAGCAAAGTGATTCGACATATGTCGACCGCCACTAGCCACATCTGTAGCTTTAGATATACCATTCAGAATTATTTCTTCGGCAGTCATTCCAGCTGCCAATACCGAAAGCATATCTCGGTAATATGGAAACATAAAATCTTCGCCTTTCACAAATACCTGCCCCATAGCCAGCTGAATACCATCGTGCCCTGCATAGGGTGCATGGTATGACCAGCCTAATGATTGAAGCAAATATGCGGGAGCTTTATTATCAATAGCACGTCCTAGTGTCATCAGATAAAACCATTTATGGAGGGTGTCTTTATCTGTGGTTTTTATATCAAATAATTTTTTCATTATATATTTTTTTTCGGTTGCAGAATTGTTTATTCAACAAATCATGCTTCCCAATTTTCTAAATAATCGGCAATACGTTTTACGAAATTTCCTCCTAACGTACCATTAATCACACGATGATCGTATGAAAGCGATAGGTACATTTTATGACGGATAGCAATTACATCTCCATCAGGAGTTTCAATAACTGAAGGTTTCTTCTCGATAATACCAACTCCTAAAATAGCAACCTCCGGTTGATTAATAATAGGTGTTCCGATGATATTTTTGAACGAACCAAAATTGGTAATTGTAAATGTTCCACCTTGGATGTCGTCACCCGAAAGTTTGTTATTACGAGCCTTAACTGCCAAAGCATCTATGCTTGTAGCCAATCCTGTAAGATTCATCTTATCAGCATCTTTAATCACAGGAACAATCAGGTTACCATCGGGCAACGATACTGCAATACCAATATTTATACGTTTTTTCTCAATTATATTATAGCCGTCTACAGATGAATTGATTCTTGGGAAATCAATCAATGCTTTAGCTGTAGCTTCTGTTATGGCAGGAAGATAAGTTAAGCTTATACCCTCACGTTTTTGGAAAGCATCCTTGTTTTTAGCACGCCATTTCACCAGTTTAGTAACATCTACTTCTATAATAGTAGTTACGTGTGGAGATGTTTTCACTGATTCTACCATACGGTCAGCAACTATTTTACCAACAAAATCCATTGGTATTACTTTGTCGCCTTCGGCTACCGGAATAGCTGGTTTGGCAGCAGGTGCAGCAGCTGCGGCAGGTGCACTTTGCTGTGGTGCAGCAGTTGCAGTGGGTTTAGATGCTCCCGGAGTTGGAACAACTCCATTTTTGGTTTGGTCAATATATTTTGTAATATCTTTTTTGCTCAAACGACCTTCATAGCCTGTTCCGGCAATTTTATCAAGTTCGTCTTGAGATATTTTAGCCTCTTTCGCCAGTTGAGTTACAACAGGTGAATACCATCGGCCTTCTTCCTTACTTTGTTTTTTAGCTGGTGCTGCTACTTCGGGAGCCGGAGCTGCAGCCTCTTTTTTCTCTGGTTGAGCTTGAGCCTCTTGTGCTTTCGGTGCTTCTGCTGCTGAATCTCCTGCATCTTCACCCTCTAGTTCAACTTTTGCAACTACTGTTCCTACCGGCACAGTGTCACCTTCTTTAAAAAGAATTTCTAAAATCTTACCGGCTACAGGTGAAGGAATCTCTGCACTTACTTTAGCCGTATTTACCTCAAAAAGGACATCATCTTCTTCTATGGTGTCTCCTACTTTTACGGACCAAGAGATTATAATTCCCTCAGTAATACTTTCACCCAATTTGGGCATTTTTATTTCAAATGTTGGCATAACTATTAATTTAAGAACTCATACTTACTAAGGATCACTTATGTATGGTGTAATATTTAACAATATAACGCATTTCTAGCATAGAATGTTGACATCCGGACATAGCAAAATGAACACAACAATGGCACTCCACGGTAACACTCTATCTATATGCAACTTACAAAAGACAAATCAGCATTAGAACTTATCTATCAGAAGGCTCATTGAAATTCCATATGGGAGTGGCATATTTCTCATCCTTTAATACTGATATGGCAGCTATATCTAATTCGCTGAACTTGTACTGCTTATTTCCCGGATTACTATCTATAAAATCATTCAGTATTAATGCTTTTAAATCCTCTATCGCTAAAGGATTAGATATATGCTGACTGATATTAGTAACCGGACTTTTTACTGATCTTACATAAATCTTTGATTGTAGATTTTGACTATTTTCAGAATAATCATGCCCACTTTCCAATGAAGTTGTAAGATATTCCAGATTAGAAGAATAGAGTAATGTAGCATGATACATTACCCTATTCTTATGTATAGATTGAGCACTTCCCGAAATTTTGAGTCCGTCGATGTTTAATCCGCGGCGCTTATCTGCTTGTGCATTAACTCCCATTCTGGACAGAATATCTAATGTCAGATTGGTATATTTATCAAAGTCAAGAGTATTGTTGCGTTCAATAAAGGTCACATTGATATTACCCAGATCGTGGTATACGGCACCACCACCCGAATATCGGCGGACAACTTTAATATGTTTATCACGCACAAAATCAATATTTACTTCCGCCCATACATCTTGATGTTTTCCAAGAATAATAGACGGCTCATTTTGATATACCATAAAGACATCTTCTGTAAAATTCTTCAGTAGATATTCTTCTGCTGCAATATTAAAATAAGCATCAGTACATGTGTTGTTAATACAAAGCATAAGATCGTTTTCTCAGGTTCAGGATTTGGCAAATAAAGTTTCACGGATAATTTCGCTCACTGTTGGGTGAGGGAATACTATCTTTTGGAATTCTTCAACGGTATAACCTTTTTCGATAGCTACCGTTGCCAGAACAATAAGTTCTGATGCGGGGTTACCCAATATGTGACATCCTATTATCTGATCGTCTCCGTTTACAATAAGTTTACATAATCCGCTACCTCCTTCATTTTCGGCTAGAAAACGCCCTGAGTAAGCCATCGGCAATTTTAGAACACTATAAGGTGTTCCTGCTGCTTTAAGCTCTTCTTCGGTTTTTCCTGCTCCAGCCAATTCGGGATTAGTATATACTACTCCGGGAACAGCTTTGTAACTCATTACATCGTCAATACCCAGGATATGATTAATTGCAACTTCACCTTCACGGATAGCCGTATGAGCTAACATCGAATAGCCTGTTATATCACCGGAAGCATATACACGTGGGTGAGAAGTCTGCATATATTCGTTTACTTTTACTCCATTTCTCAGAAGTTCGACTTTAAGACTTTCTAAACCTACGTTTGTTATATTGGCTTTTCGTCCTACACTTACTAATATTTTATCAGTCTTTACTTTTTGTGTTTTACCATCTTTTTCGATGGTAACTTCGGTAGCTGAAACTTCAATAACTTTGGTATTCAGATAAAATTCAATTCCTCTTTTTGCATAGTCTTTTCTAAGCATAGCAGAAGTCTCTTTATCCATAGCACCAAGTATTTCGGGCATCATTTCGATAACACTCACTTTTACACCCATGCTATTGAAGAAGGATGCAAACTCGATACCGATAACACCTCCACCGATAATGGCTAGAGAGGCAGGAAGTTCTTTTATCTCAAGAGCCTCTTTTGATGTCCAATAGCTAATTTCAGATAATCCTTTGATTGGAGGAATTACTGTTTCGGAACCTGTACAAACCAAAAGGTACTTCACCGAGTAGGTTTGTCCTGCGGATGTAATCTGAATGTGTCCATTCGCTTCGCCTTGTATCAGTGCTTCACCTTCTACGATAGCGACTCCCGCTCCGGTTAATTTCATTTTAACACCTGCGGTCAGTTGTTTTACAACTTTGTCTTTACGACCAATAACTTTACCCAGATCGAAACCTGAGTTACCTTCAACGGAAATTCCGTATTTAGATGCACCTTTAATATTATCTAAGATTTTTGCCGAATACAGTAATGTTTTCGTAGGGATACATCCCTCATTAAGACAAACTCCTCCTAGAGCTTTCTTTTCAAACAAGACGGTTTTTAATCCTCCTGCAACGGCTTTCTCAGCAGCATTATATCCTGCCGGTCCTCCTCCAATAATAGCAATATCGTATTCCATAATAAATTTGAGATATAGTTAACAATAAAAGAACATATATCTATTATTGTTATAAAATGTTATATAAACTAGTTTATGCTGAGCAAGATAGAAATAAATATCACACAGCACCTAGTAATAAACAATAATAGAAATATTTAGTTCTTAATTAAGGTAAGTATTTGAGTTGTGTTACTCTCTTTGAGATGATTATAAGCTAGTAAAAATGGTTAATGACTTATAGAAATTATCAATATAAATAACAATATAGTCATTAACCATCAATAAGAGTTAAGGTCTGAAACCTTTTTATTGTTTCGGTAAAGTAAGTATAACCTTAAAGCAAATCCTTATAAATAAGCATTGGCTTTTTAGCTGCTGTAGTCTCATCTAATCTCCTGACTGGAGTTGTATAAGGAGCATTCTTCACCATTTCGGGATCTTCTTTTGCTTCGACAGCTACCTTCTTCATTACTTCAATAAATGAATCGAGTGTATCCAATGATTCTGTTTCCGTTGGCTCGATCATTATTGATTGAGAAAACAATAACGGAAAATAGACTGTTGGTGCATGGAAACCATAATCGAGCAATCGCTTGGCAATATCCAAAGTAGTTACTCCTGTCGATTTATCAAGCAAACCATCAAAGACAAATTCGTGTTTGCAAATTCCCTCAATCGGTAAATAATAATGTTGCTTCAAAGACTCTTTGATGTAATTTGCATTTAAGGTTGCCAATGGCCCTACATTTTTCAAATTGTCTTTTCCTAATGAAAGGATATAAGTATAAGCTCTTATATACACCGAAAAGTTACCTAGAAAACCGGATATACTGCCCAGTGAATCATCACCATTATCTATATAATACCGATCTCCGTCTTTCTTCACACGTGGATTGGGCAAATAATCAACCAATGCTTTAGTCACCCCAACAGGACCGCTTCCGGGCCCTCCTCCACCGTGAGGGGTAGAGAATGTTTTGTGCAGATTGATATGCATTATATCGAATCCCATATCTCCGGGACGGCATTTACCTAACAATGGATTAAGGTTTGCTCCATCATAATAGAGTAATCCTCCAGCTTCGTGAACCAGATTAGCTATTTCAAGAATCTCAGTTTCGAAAATACCTAAGGTATTAGGATTTGTCATCATAATTCCGGCAATGGTATCATCTAACAAAGGTTTCAAATCCTCAGCACTGATAGTTCCCTTTTCGTTTGAATGCACTTCTACAATATCAAAGCCACATACTGCTGCACTTGCGGGATTAGTACCATGAGCACTATCGGGTACAATTACTTTGGTACGCTTCAGATCACCCCTTTTCTGATGATACTGACGCATTATCATTAAGCCGATCAATTCGCCATGCGATCCGGCATAAGGGTTTAATGTATATTCTGCCAATCCCGATATTTCGGATAATGATTGTGCCAATTTATAATAAACCTCTAAAGCTCCTTGCACCGTTTCATCGGATTGAAGCGGATGTAGAGACGAGAAAGCAGGCAATCCGGCTATTTCATCATTCATCTTCGGATTGTATTTCATTGTACACGAGCCTAGAGGATAGAATCCTGTTTCGACACCAAAATTCTTGTTCGACACATTTGTATAATGACGTACTACATCCAATTCGCTCACCTCAGGCAATTGTGCTTTTTCTTCTCTTAATAAAGATGATGGAAGATCATCAACCGAATATTTACTCAATTGGTTCTCAGGCAGTGTATAACCGTGACGTCCTTCTTTCGAGATTTCAAATATCAATTTATCGTAATATTTCATAACTCACACCTCCTTTATTAGTGTAACCAAGTGATCTATTTCTTCTTTGCTCCGTTTCTCCGTTACGCAGAAAAGCAGACAATCATCCATTCCCGATTTATATTTACCAAGTTGAATACCTCCCATTATATTATTATCAAGTAATTTCTTACTCAATTTTTCAATATTTAAAGAGGTTCTTACAGCAAATTCTTTTAGAAATGGTTTATCAAATACTGAAGTAAATTTACCCGTCGCCAACAATTGATCGTACAGATAATGTGCACCGCTATATGATAATTTGTTTACATCACGAAGACCTTCTTTACCCATCAACGACATATAGATAGTTACATATAATGCCATTAACGATTGATTGGAGCATATATTACTGTTCGCTTTTTCTCGGCGAATGTGTTGTTCACGAGCTTGTAATGTCAATACAAAAGCACGTTTTCCATCCACATCGGTAGTTGCACCTGCTATACGTCCGGGTAATTTACGTACCAAATCTTTCTTAGTAGAAAGGAAACCGATATAAGATCCGCCAAAGTTAAGAGGCATACCTAATGATTGCCCATCGCCACAGGCAATGTCAGCCCCCCATTCTCCGGGAGACTTTAACACAGCCAAAGATGATGGATCGACATTCATTATAAGGAGGGCCTTGGCTGCATGTACAGTCTCGCTATATCCTGTATAATCTTCGATAATACCATAGTAGTTAGGACTGCTTACAATTACACCTGCCACATCTCCCGAAGCTAATTTGCTTTCGAGATCTGCTTTATCAGTAATTCCATTATTTTCCGCAATTTCTTCAACATTAATCCCCTTGTATTTTGCGTATGTTTTTACAACTTTCAAAACATTGGGATTAACCGTCTGCGAAATAAGTACCGTATTTTTCTTTTTAGCATTGGCTACTGCCATAAACATAGCTTCGGCTGTGGCGGTTGTTCCGTCGTACATCGAAGCATTGGTGCATTCCATACCTGTAAGTTCGCATATCATACTTTGAAATTCAAAGATGTATTGCAACGTACCCTGAGCTATCTCAGGTTGGTAAGGAGTGTAAGCCGTCAAAAATTCTGAACGAGATATTAGTGGAGTAATTACAGAAGGTGCGTAATGATCGTATGCTCCAGCCCCCGCAAAAACGGTAAGCTTTTTATTCTTCTGGCCGAGTTTGTCGAAGTACTTTCTTATTTCGATTTCGGATAAGGAAGATGGAAGATCATATTCTTTTTTTAAAACAACACTTTGGGGAATCTCGGCAAACAGATCGTCTATCGAATTTACCGAGACCCTTTTAAGCATTTGTTCTATATCAGCTTCTGTATGGGGAAAATATTTATACATAGCTTGAAGATTTTAAGGTCTAAGACCTTTTTATTATTTTAATTAAGAAGAACAGCCTTAATCACAGATTTCAGCATACGCTTTGCTATCCATCAGACTCTTTAATTCAGCCGCATCTGATAGTTTTACTTTCAGCATCCAACTGTCAAAAGCATTTTTATTGATCAACTCAGGTTCATCTGTAAGTTTCTCGTTTACTTCAACAATTTCGCCGCTTACCGGAGATAATAAATCGCTGGCAGCTTTTACACTCTCAACTGCACCAAACTCTTCTCCTTGTTTTATTTCATCACCTACTTCGGGAATGTCTACATATACAATATTACCAAGTTGATGTTGTGCAAAATCGGTAATACCAATATATGCATATTCTCCTTCGACTTTCACCCACTCATGTGAATCTGTATACAACAGACCTTCGATAACTTTACTCATAACTTTATGTTTTTATATTAATATTATATGATGACTTATTTTTTATAATGTTTTTCGTAAAAACGCTTTTTCACGACGTGTCCTTTAAATTCCTTTTTGCGGATACGAACATCTACTTCTGTATCAAGAGTCGCATATTCACTATCGATCAAGGCAAGGCATACACTCTTTCCTGTAGAAATAGAATTATAGCCTGTAGTTACATAGCCAATTGTTTGACCATTAACCTCCACATCATAGCCATTACGCGGTATTGCTTTGTCAACTAATTCAAGACCTACTATTTTACGTTTCACACCTTCGGCTTTTTGCTTGGCAATGGCGTCTTTACCTATAAATTCTTCTTTATCGAGTTTTACAAAAACTCCCAGACCCGCCTCGAGAGGGGTAATATCATGATCTAGTTCATGCCCATACAAAGGAAGTCCCACCTCGAAACGAAGTGTATCACGACATCCCAATCCACAGGGCAGTACTTCTTTCGATTGAACGAGCAGATCCCATGCTTTGTTTATAAATTTATGACTTCCATATAACTCAAAGCCATCTTCTCCAGTATATCCTGTTCGTGAAACGATGATCGTCTCACCCTCATATTGAAGTTCTTTGAATGTATAAAATTCAAGATCGTTTACCTCTATACCTATATATTTTTCTATTGCCTCAAATGCCTTAGGACCTTGTACTGCTACCTCACCATAATAATCGGACTGATTGATAATCTCAACATTATAACCTTTGCTATTTTCGACCATCCAATCGTAATCCTTGGCGATATTGGCAGCATTAACAACAAGAAAAAACTCTTTATCGTCTTTTTTATACACCAACAAATCATCTACAACACCTCCTGTCGGATAAAGCATCATTCCGTAGAATATTTTGCCAATAGCCCCGCCTGAAATATTATTGGTAAAAATATGATTAATGTATTTCTCGCTGTCTTCACCCTTAATAAGTATTTCTCCCATGTGAGAGACATCAAATATTCCGGCAGTATTGCGAACAGCATTGTGTTCTTCAACAATTGAAGTATATTCTATGGGCATATCAAATCCGCCGAAAGGCATCATTTTAGCACCTAAAGCAAGATGTTTGTCGTGTAAGCAGGTTTTAAGTGTTTCCATATTTATATTGGATTTATGTTTATTCTGTGTCTTCTTTAAACAATATGTCAATAAAATGGTTCTTATCGAGATTGAAAATATAGTCTTCGAGTTTTATATCTTCCAATAATTGTGTTATAAATTGTTTTTCATAAGGTTTATTTATCAGCAGCTTAAATATACTACCAATATCGCCAACCAAAAAATAATCTCCAACAATATTGATATCTTTAATTATATTATTCTTTATTTCTAAACGAACCTCTATATCGCCGGCTGCACTATAGTCTTTTTTAATTAAGGTATAACGTGGGTTATTTCCAAAAATAAATTCTTCGCTTAAGTACTCTTTTTCTATTTCCTCAATTTTAGTAATTTCATCTTGTGAGAGTGTATATTCTTTATCACAAAGATGAGTTCTCACGAAAATTTTAAAAGTTTCGATATCAATATCAAAATGCTCGGATAGATTAGTTACTCGTTTTCGTACCGATTCGATACCTTTCGATATTAGTTTCTGATTATTGGGAGTTATCGACAAAACCAACTTCTCCAAATCAGTATTAAATAACATTGTACCATGCACTATACTTTTTCCGGCTGCCCGATAGAATGCATTCCCTGAAACTTTCTTTTCATCTACTGTAATATCATTTCGCCCCGATGCAATAGCATTGATTCCCAATTGCTGCAAGGTATGAGCTACCCTTTGCAAATATTTATGAAATGTAAAGCTGACATTAAAATCAGTCGTGATATATGAAAACATTATATTACTGAAATCGGCGTACACACATCCACCACCCGATTTGCGGCGATAGGTTTCAATACCATTTGCTTTGACATATTCGAGATTTACTTCATTCTCCATCAATTGGTTTCTCCCGAAGATAACAGTGGGATTTACCTGCCACATAAAAAAGCACTCTTCTTCATTAAGAAATCGTGCTACGTATTCTTCCATCGATAAATAAAAAGAAAGCCTTCTTATTTTGTCTTCCGGTAAAGCTATATATATCATATTATAAGATCTGAAACTTGTAAATTATTCCTAAATTCTAAATTTACATAAAGTTTTTATATATCCTCTTTTTAAAAGAATGCTATAGGGCATTTTATGAAATTAATCGTTACTCCATCCTTTTTATTGATTTTTAATGACAACTTATAAATACAAATAAACAAGCTTAAATTAGAACAAAAAGACAGATTTAGATTTCGAAATGGTTATATTCTTCAGAGAATCTTTCTCCTAAATCATTTAATATAAGAAAAATATCAATGTGTATATAAATCTAAACATTCTTAATTTGTCAAAGCAACACATCGGTTGTATATATTTGAATTTCTTTAATTATCTTTGTTTATCAATCAAATCTATATTTCATTTGTTATAATAATTGGCATCGCTGGTCTACTTATTTTTTATAAAGATTCAGAGATGGGACATAACAGATATAGTTTATAATTGAATTGTTGTATTATAAGAAGTTGCATCAATTAGTTGTTTGATATATATCTTTTTGAGAAGTTTTTCGAAAAGATTTAATTAGATTCTGAATTCATCCATTATGGAAAAAAGATATTGGTATGTCATTTTAGGGCTTATTGTTTTTGAACTATTTGCCCTAAAGATAGAGGCTCAGCAGGTAGTTATCGGATCTACTAATACGAGTCAGACAGGTGCACTACTTGCCTTAAAAAGTGAATCGAACGGTACTGCCAAACAAGGGATATTATATCCACGCGTTGCCTTACAATCGTTAACCGAATTAGAACCATGTGTTGCAAATGCAACTGATATTGATAAAAATAACCATATAGGACTATTGGTATATAATGTAGCAGAAGTAGGATTGGATATTCAAAAAGGTACATATCTATGGATCGGTAAACGCTGGGTTCCTTTGTCTATCATTGCAGAGGAAGGTAATTGATACAACATGAAGATATTTTTATGAATACAAAATACTGTTTCTTTTTACTTCTCTTTTTGGGAGTAATTCTAAATATAGAAGCACAAGTTGTTATTGGTTCGGGGAGTACTGCATTATCTATACAACCTCAACCCGGAGCATTACTAGAGATCAAAATGCAGGATGCCGATATCCAGAATATAACCTCAACAAAAGGACTTATGCTACCGCGTGTTGCCCTGACAGCTGCAGACAATCTGGCTCCATGTGTTGTCGGCGCAACTGATGCACAGAAACTCTTACACAAAGGACTTACAGTATACAATACAACCTACGGAGGAACTTTATTACCTGCAATTTATTCATGGGACGGACAGAAATGGATGTTACTCGACCAATCGGTAAATCCATTATATAACCCTAATTCATATATAGTAAAACCTGGGCAATTTGTTGAAATACCTGTCAGCAAAGCATATGCTTTCTGGGAATCATATTCAACACCTGATTTTGTAAACGAGAAACTCACAGGGGCCGTTACCGCAGAATTATTATGGCAAGATACTCAAGATTTAATATCTGCCGGTAACATTACTCTATTAAAAGGTGATCAGGGCTACAACACAATTATCAAACTTAGTACCGATGCTGCCAAAGGATCAGGAAATGCTGTTATCGTAGTAAAGATAGGAGGCATAATCCGTTGGTCGTGGCATATATGGATAACCGGATATAATCCCTTAGTTAATGCCAAAACATATAAAGGGCTCACTTTTATGGATCGTAATCTCGGTGCATCAAATACCACTATCGGCGATCTCGGCTCACTGGGGTTATTGTATCAATGGGGGCGGAATATGCCTTTTCCCGGAGCAAACCAAACTATTGGAAATGGAGTCACATTAGAGCCTGTAATCTATGGAAATGTAACAACAATAGACAAAACCGTTGTTGCCGTTAAAAATAACTTGGCAAATGCGGTACTAAACCCCTCGACTTTCTATTTATCTACAGGGAATTTTGGTGATTGGTATAGCAATGTTCTCGGTTTTAGAAACGACAGTTTATGGTTAAGTACCAATATAACAAAAGGAATTTTTGATCCCTGTCCCGCAGGTTGGAAAGTACCATGGACAGCACTGGAACCTGCAAGTTCGCCCTGGTATGATCTTGGAAATCCCGGTTTTGCTGCAGGTACAGGTATTACGTGGGCTGAACTTGGATATTATCCAAGTCCGGGATATAGAAACCAACTCAACGGAGTTTTAACGAATGTTGGATATATGGGTACATACTGGAACTCAATAGGTAAGGGTGGCTCTGATAATTTGTCTTTCACAACCGTCTTCTATAACAAAGTTTATGGCTCAACTGATATTATAAGTTATAATTTCGGCTACTCACGTGCTATGGGTAATTCGGTACGATGTGTGCGTATCGAATAATCAACCTATTCCACGCTGATAGTTCCGATAAGCAATGGGTGTAAATCCTGTCTTTTTCTTAAAGATGGAGAAAAAATGCTCTGTCGAATTATAATTCAGCTCAAAAGCAATCTCTTTGACCGATTGTGAAGTTTCGGCCAGAAGATGTTTTGCCTGATTGATCTTCAATTCCTGAAAATATTGTGTAGGAGCATATCCTGTATAATTCTTAAAGACTTTACGAAACCACGAATAGCTGACATTCAGTTTTTCGGCAATTTGCTGGGGGGCAACATCCTTATAGATATTCTCGGACATAATAATTTTAGCCCGTTCTATTTTTTGATAAATTTCCGCATTTTCGGTTACTATGTTTTTCGAAACAGATAACACCTTGCCCATAATATGCAACACAACGCCTGCCAGATATTGCTGAGTAGCAATTTTATCTTCTTTAGCTGTTTCGATAGCACGGGAGAAAAGATTCACCAAGTTATCCTGAAAACCAACTTCTAAAACAGGATTCTCTTTCGTGAAAAACGATGCATGAACAAGATTATCGATTATAGGGCCTTCGAAGCCAATATAATATTCATTCCATCCACTATCGGAAAGCGGACTATAGGTATGCCATTGATTGGGAAAAAGCATAATGAGGCAACCTTTTTCCACTTTTCTTTTCTTGGTAGAATCAGACTCGAAGAAACCTTCCCCTTTTGTTATATAAAGTAGTTGGTATTCACGGAGAACCCGACCTTTAGACGTATTAAAAAAGTAGTCGGAAGGATGGTTTGTCAAAGGATATTTTCCTCCTTTTTGAATAGGCTGAAATCCGACCGTATTTACCCATAAGCCAAATTGTTTATCCCGCTCACTAACCAGTAAGTATTTAAAGTTAACCCCAAAGTCATTAAGGCGCATCATAAGTAGATAGATTAAGGGCTCGATCCAACAATGAATCAAGCTCTTAAAGGTATTATTTTTTTATCACAATTTTATCATACTGATCATCTGCTGATATTTCAGAATATTTAATCGCATCCGACATTTCGACTAAAGCACGCAATACAGGCCCTTCTCCCATAGGGGCATTCTCTTGTGTTTTCCGGTTATAATAAAATGATAATGAAGGCATAATACCCGTCCCCACACAAATAGCAGTAACATCACCTTCATCAGTCATTTTTGTCATCATACCCTTCAAACCCTGCTCTGCAACATAAATAAAATCTTTATCTATCCAGCCTTCTCTTACTCCACGGGCAATACCGAATACAAACATAGCAGTACCTGTTATCTCTTCATACGAATCTGTTTTATCCAAGATTTGGTACCACAAACCATTTTTCCCCTGATAACGGGCTACCCCACTCACTTGTTGTTTGAAGTTTTCGATTAAAGCCTGCCTCTTAGGATGATTTTTAGGTAACATGGTTAACAGGTCGGCTTGTGCCATTAAAATCCACCCATTGGCTCTTGACCAATGTGCAACACCATGTTCCTTAGTATCTGTATGGTAGCAATGATAATAGATTTGCTTTTCGGGATGCCATAGATAGTTTGTATAATTCAAGACCTGATTGGCTGCATCGTCAAAATATTTTGTATCTCCTGTCATTTTACCCATACGGCAAAGAAAGGCGACTCCCATAAATAAGTCATCTGCCCAGATTGTATTTTCGTGAGGCCAAAGTCGTGCTATCGTTCCATCCTCGAGACGAGGTTCTGCATACATCAAATGATCGTTAGTCTCATTTATATAATTAAGAAATGCCTTGTTCGGTTTACGCATTTGAAGCTCAATCAGACTTGCACCCATCGGACCGTTGTCATCAAGCCTCTTGGCTCTGAATATCATGTGCCATGTCAGTTTGCGAATAGCCCGCCAGCCTCCTTCGCTAAATGCCTGATCGTATTGTTTCTTAAAGAAGTTCAGATTATTCTCATCAAAAACAAAATTCATATTCTTGAAAACATAATCTTCGTATTTCTTTGATTTGGTTTTATCTGCAAGTTCCAACAGAGCAATATTCAAAACTCCATTTGTATAATGCCAGTCGTTATATTCGTTCTGAACCTTAATATCCATAGAAAATGGAACATTCTTAAGGTTGGTATAAGTTTGCTCTGTCTTTGTATTAACAAAGGTGTAAGGCGTCTCCGACATAATTCTGTCGGCAATAGCTATTGCTATTTGATCTGCCGATTGAGTTGCCTGAGAATAAGCAGCCAGTGTCGTAAAAAGAGCAAAAGCAACTATTAGTGATTTTCGGTACATAAGGTTAACTATTAAAAATTTGAAAATGATTACTAATCTGCGATCGAAATAATTCTACAATCAGGTATCATTCGTTACAAAAAGTAATCAATAAGGTGACAAATACTTCTACAAAAGTGTCATTTTCCGATTTTCACTAAAACACTATAAATCAACAAACAACAAATCAGAAGGTGACAAAAGTAACAAAAGTGACACTTTTTATATGAGTCTATTTTTCTATTTTATGGTGTTACCTTTTTCGGTGCAAAGACAGATAAATATCTTATGTTATATGCAGCCAAACAAATAAGATTATCCCAATCGGCAACGAATTTATAGATAGATAAATAATGCTTTAATGTAGAGATGAGACTCCCCATCCCTACTCGAAAGCATAATACATTATTTGGGCAAATTGAAAGCCTCTTTCAAAGCTTGCATATCTGCCATAGAAGTACCTTCGGGCTCGAAGCCCATCGATTTAGCTGTCAGATATATTTGTGCCGATTTCGAAAGGGTATCCACCATATCGAATGCTTCCATGATGTTTTCACTAATGGAACATACACCGTGCTTCTCCCACATTACTACATCGTAATTTTCCAGTGCTTTTACCGTAGCCTCAGCCAACTCTATAGAGCTAGGCATTAGATAAGGTATAATACCTAATCCTTTAGGACAGAAAGCTCTGGTTTCGGGAATCATACTCCAGAGAAGATAAGTAAGCTTATCTTTTTCTAAAAATGCTCGGTTATGAGTCATAGCTATCAAATCAATAGGATGCGTATGTAACGCCGCCTTATAATTAGATCCGCTACCAATCATATAATCGTGCATGGATAGATGTGACGGTAATTCGGATGTCGGGCGAACGGGATTATCCGCTATAATTTCGTAGCTGTTACAATCGTCGCCGATACGAATTACAGCACCATTCTCCATAGGCCAGCGAGCCAAATCACGCATACGCATATTGGTTCCCTTACAGAAAAAATAGCATCCTTTCAAATTGGGAAGAACTTTTCCAATTACATATTTCTCACTGATCGGTTTCATGTTTCTGATTTCATCATCCACCAGATCCGTGATGTTTATTGTGATATTTCCACCATTGCGTTCAGCCCATCCTTTTTGCCAAAGGTAGCCCGCTACTTCTGCCACTTCCCATACTTTTTTGGCAAGTTCCGGACGGTTATCTAATATTGATTTCATTTCGTTTTCAGTTTTAAGGTCACAGACCTATTTAAGTAATACTTTAATGTTATATTTTTAAGTTATAACTAATGCCAGTTGGTAGTTGATATTATATGTTCTATTTTTACTAACGCACCCTATGGGTTTGTTTTTCATTTTGCCTTGATGCAAAACGAAACAAAAGATCAAGACTATGCCTCTTTGCCCGACCCGCTACGGTCTCGAAAGCTAAAACAAAAGAAAACGTTTAACGTTGATACCCTTTCGTTTCTTAACGCTTTCTTCATCCTGCGGGTACCCCGTGCAACTGGCAAGGTCGGTAACCTAACGGATGACAAGCTTTTGCGTGCGTCAGCCCAAGTGCATCAGTGGAGTAGCCGTTGGCTGACAAGCAAAGCAGGCGTAAAACTAAACGTGCCGATAGGCAATAAGTTTAGTTTAGACCGCAAGCTTAAGGCAGGCAGGAGAGCCACGCAGCACAAAGCCTTTTTGATTCCTTTTGTGGCTTTGGGCAAAAGGAATACAAGCAATCTTCGATTGCGCGTAGTAAAATAATAAAATAGAACATTAAACATACACATCTCACAAAAGGTTAGGCAGCACTAATGAAAATATAAGTATAGCCATACCCAATATGAGTACCATAATTGTTTTCTGACCTGTACCTTTCCATTCTTTCAGAACAATTCCCCAGATATTGCTGCATATCACATTGAGCGACATAAGTATACTCCACGAGAAGGCAATCATAATACTACCCGGTTCGAAGAAGCTTTTACCCATTCCCAATGCAAAAAACTGAGAATACCACAATATACCGGCTAAGACACAGAATAAAGTATTTCGCACCAATAATCCCGAAGGAGTAGTAAAAATTTGTCCCGAAGTACCATTCTTTTTATTTTGCCATACGCAATATATAAGGTTGGTAAGAAAACCGCCGATTGTAACCAAAAGAGTTACGGGATTCTGGGTAAAGAATGAATTTGCTCCAAGCTCCATTACTCTTTGCTGAATAGGTTCACCCGCATTCAATCCCAAGCTGAAACAGGCACTCATTACACCTGCAAGCAGAGCTACAAGCAATCCTTTTTTCAAAGCAAAGTCTTTGACTGCTTTCTTCTTTTCTTCTTCGGTCATATCCTTCGATCTCAAAGAACCTGCATAACCGATCGTTGCAATACCTGCCAAAGTGATACAAACACTTATCAGGAGAATTACTCCATCACCGGACAGTAAATCGTTACCACTAAGCACAGCAGGAATAAGTGTTCCGAAAGCCGAGCAAGTACCCAAGGCGATAGATTGCCCCAATGCAACCCCCAAATAACGCATACTCAAACCGAAAGTCAAACCTCCAATGCCCCACAAAACACCATAAAAAATGGTTTTCAGAGTAGCGGCAGATTCTATCGAATATACGTCAATTAACGACTGGAAGTTTGTAGCCAATAAAGCTCCCAAGAAAGGGAATACTAACCATGCAAACACCCCTTGAACCAACCAGAAGTTTTCCCAAGACCAATCTTTGACCTTATTAATGGGAACATACGAGCTGGATTGACCCAAACTTCCTATCGCTATTATAATCAGACCTATTAATGTATTCATCGTTTAGATGTTACGTCTTTTTCATATTGTTGTACCAAAGGAATAAAATCTTCGCCCACAGCAATGTTATTTTTCAAGCAGAAATAATCCCACACTGCATTCCAAGGAAGACCTTTAGACTCTTCTAGAAGTGCAAGTCTTTCGAAATACTGTCCTTTCGACTCATATTCACGAAGGATATTTAGCGGCTCAAGCAATGCCTGAAGGAATGCTTTTTGAGTAGCTCTGATACCGATCACATACGCACCGATACGATTGATAGATGCATCGAAGAAGTCAAGACCTATATGTACTCTTTTCAAAGCATCTGCTCTTACTATTTCTTTTGCAAGATCGATAGTCTCATCATTCAAGATAGCCACGTGATCCGAATCCCAACGAACAGGACGGCTTACGTGAAGCATGATCTCCGGAGTATAAAGCAATAGAGAAGAAATCTTATCGGCAACACTTTCCGACAAATGGAAGTGACCTGTATCTAGTGTAACCATTTTTTGATTCTTCACACCATATCCCATGTAGAAATCATGAGAACCAACGGTATAACTCTCCAATGCAATACCAAACAATTTAGATTCGATACAATCTTTCATGTTTTTATATTCGGTAGAGAATATATTATCTAACGATTGCTCTAATATCTGACGGTATTTATAACGATTTACGGTAATATCTTTACTTCCATCGTGTATCCATAAATTCATAATACAAGGGTCGTTTTGAAATTTACCCATTGCCTCCGATATGGCACGTGAACGTTTTGTATGCTCGATCCAAAATTCACGGATCGAATTATCAGGATTAGCAAGCGTTAAATCTCCACTCTTAGGATGTCCGAACGAACTTGAATTGAAATCCAGTTTAAGATTCTTTTCTTTCGCCCAATCCATCCAGCTTGTAAAATGCTCAGGAAGAATTTGATCTCTGTCAACCGCTTTTCCTCCGAAATCACCATATATAGCATGTAGATTGAAACGATGGTTACCTCCTACATATTTCAAAACTTGCTCTATATCGGCACGCACTTCATCTATATTACGAGCTCTACCCGGATAGTTTCCGGTAGCCTGAATACCGCCTCCGCCAATATTTCCCAGATTCTCGAAACCAACCACATCGTCTGTCTGCCAGCAATGAAGCGATATGGATACTTCCTGAATTTTCGCCAAAACTTTATCAACATCCACACCAACTGCTGCATAACGCTCTTTTGCGATTTCGTATGCCTTTTCTACTAATACTTCTTTTTTCATGGTTATTTATTTTTTAAGGTCACAGACCTGTTTGTTATTCTTTCATTTACTTATCTGTAAATACTTTGCATATGCTTTATTCCAAATCTCAACATCCTGAGGTAAGAAGGTTTCGGGTTGTACCGAATTGCTTATTACCTTTCTCATATCCGATAAACTATTCACCAGATTCAAAGCTTTTGCCTGTAACATAATATTACCAATGGCTGTTGCTTCAGATGGTCCTGTTACAATAGGAACATTCAACGCATTGGCAGTAAACTGATTTAACAGATTGTTCTTTGAACCTCCTCCGATTACATGTAGTTTCTTGATCTCGAAAGGAGCTAATTCCTGCAAATGATCGAATATCTCTTTGTACCTTAATGCTAAACTCTCGAATATGCAACGAACATATTCACCGATAGTCTGAGGCGTTGGCTGACCTGTATTAATACAATAATTACTTATTGCTTTGGTCATTATTGTAGGATTGGCAAAGACGTCTGCATCGGGATCTACCAAACATTTGAAAGGTTCGCTTTTCGACGCCTGCTCAATCAAATCGGGATAAGAGAGATTAGCATCCCATTCTTTACGGCATTGCTCTAAAAGCCACATTCCACATATATTCTTGAGGAAACGGATTGTACCGTCTACCCCACCCTCATTAGTGAAGTTGAGATTATATGTCTTCTCATTTATAATAGGCTCTTTTACCTCGATCCCCATTAATGACCACGTTCCCGAACTCAGATAAGCAAAGCACTCATCCTCAGCAGGTACAGATGCCACAGCCGAAGCCGTATCGTGCCCTGCAACAGCCACAACAGGAATATTTTCGAGTCCTGTTTGTTTACAAACCGACTCTGACAAATTTCCAATCACAGTTCCCGGTAACACAAAACGTCCGAATTTGCTTTTATCCAGACCTACTTTTTCGAGTAATTCGCAATTCAGCTCTTTTTTATAAGGATTCATAGCCTGAGATGTCGAAGCTATCGTATATTCCATTACCACCTCACCTGTAAGCAAATAGGATAAAGCATCGGGCATGAATATAATCTTATCAGCCTCTTTCAACAAAGTGGCTTCATTCTCATTAAGAGTGAAAAATTGAAACAATGAATTGAAATTCATTATCTGGATTCCTGTTGCTTCATACACATCCTTACGTGAAACAAGCTTAAAAAAATTATCAGGTGCATCTACCGTATGAGGATCACGATATGCATAGGGCATACCTATGATTTCTTTATTCTTATCGATAGCTATAAAATCGACTCCCCATGTATCTATACCTATTGACGATATAGTGATTCCTTCCTGAGCGACTTTCTTCAAACTGAGAAGAATCGACTCATAAAGCGATAATATGTTCCAGTAAAAATGACCGTTTACTTCAATCAAAGGATTAGCAAAACGGGTTAACTCTTCGATTTTGAGCACTCCGTTATCGAGAGTACCAAGTATAGTGCGTCCGCTTGATGCGCCTATATCAATTGCCAGAAAGTTTTGTGTATTCATTTATTTAGATTTAAGGTCTATCATTTTTAAGTGAATAGATTTTGATTGTGTAAAGCAAATGTAGTGCCTCTTCTCATTTATACCGATAGTGTATTTGAGACAAAGACTACAGGTTTTGTCACTTTTTATATATCAATTTCACTACTTCCGATTTAATGTCTGAGCCTATTTTCAGCTGATTGGCTTTATAAGTAGATGAAATGACTATATTTTTTGATCTTAACCCCGACACTTCAAATACACCGGGTAATTTTGCATCCGTAGTAAAACCATCCACCTTCACATCACTTACGTTTCTTAAGATCAAAGCTGCTCCTTCTTTGGGATAAATATTTACATTTTTCAATGTAATATTTTTTGATTCCATGATTTCGGCTCCTAATTGTGAATGAATAACCACATTCTCTACATTAATATTATCTATATTATGTTCGGGCAATCCATAGAAATACATAGCTTTACGAGCCTTACTGCACGTCACGTCTTTTATAAAGATATTGCGGAAAGTCGGTGTGGTAATATCCACAGGAGGTATCACTTCGGTTAGAGGTTCAGCATCATTATCTTCGAGAGTTTCTACTACCGATTTTCCTCCATAATAAAGATTCAAGTGAATGGGTTCGGTAGAAATATCAATCATACTTACATTGGTAATGTAAATATTCTCTACAACTCCACCACGCCCTCGGCTGCTTTTGAATCTTAGACCAACATCCGTACCTAGAAATTGGCAATTAGAAACTGATATATTCCGCACTCCACCCGACATTTCACTGCCAACAACAAAACCACCATGTCCTTTAAATACGGTACAATTATCGACAATTACATTCTCACATGGGATATTTCGTTTCAACCCATCCTCATCTTTACCCGATTTTATACAAATACCATCATCACCTACGTCAAAAGTACTGTTGACAATGATCGCATTTTTGCACGATTCCAAATCCACTCCGTCACCATTTTGAGCATAAGACGGATTTCTCACCTGAACCCCATCGAGAATAACGTTTTCACACATAAAAGGGTGTATATTCCATGCAGGCGAATTTTGAAAAATAACTCCTTGCAGATATACATTTTTACATTGCTGAAAACTAATCATCACAGGGCGAAGAAAGTCCCGTACCGAAGCCCATTCGGCTTCGGTCTTTAAATTTCGGGGCACATTCATGTTGCTGATAGTATCGCCATGCAAGTATTGAGCCGAAGGCATCCAATAGTCAGCACGCTTGAATACTCCACCTTTAGAAGTTGCACTTTTCCAGAAGCTATCCGATACTTTTTGCTTTTTTAGAGGTCTCCAATAATGACCATTTCCGTCAATCGCTCCACTTCCCGTTATAGCTACATTTATGAGATTTTTTCCCGAGATAGGTGATTGGCATCTGCGTGTATCAAGTCCCTCAAAAACCGTTTCAACCAAAGGGTACAAATCTTTATCGGGCGAAAAAAGAATGATTGATTTATCTTCTAAATGCAGATTAATATTACTTTTAAAAACGATAGGTCCTGTCAGCCATACACCGGGAGGCACAGTTAATTGTCCACCACCTTTAGCTGCCAGAGCATCTATTGCCTTTGCAAAAGCTTGGGTATTTAATGCTATACCATCGCCTATCCCTCCAAAATCTTTAATGGATACTTTGTTGGTAGGAAAAGTCGGACGAGCCAATTTAGGCATCTGAAAAGGTAGATTTTCATATAGATATTCATATCCTCCCTCTTCTTTTGCAAAGAGATTGCAAGCAGATACAACGAATAAGGTTATAATAATTACGAGTTTTTTCATAGTTAGTTTAGGCTTTCAATAGTTAAAGGAGTTAAGGTTACAGGACCCAACAAACCAGAAGGTATTATTTCCCATCCCGAATAGTCCCCTTTCTGATAATCGATTTTCACAAAATTTATTTCCTTGAATATTCGCCAATCGAATTTCTGTCTGTCATATTCAGCAATTCGATTTGCAGGCAGATTGGTTACCTCAATTTCAATACGGTTATTACCTTCTTTCAGGTATTTACCAACCTTTATTTTAAAAGGAACAGCCCAAAGGGTTGCTACATCTTGACCATTTATTCTTACCCGAGCACTCTCGCGGACATCGCCAAGATCTAACTCCCATTCATCACTCTGTATCAATGGTAAGTTAAATTCAGTAGTATATAAGGCTGTTCCCATATTTGTTTTCAGGTCAGGATTATCCAGTCCAGTCCATGATCCTAGCTTATTTAGTTTAAACTCATTAGCAATAGCAGGGCTACTTTCCACAAATTTCATCGCCCACCCACTATTAAGCATAATAGATAGATTTTGAGGAGTGTAATATTTCCAATCGGCAACATTCGTTATCTTCTTATCAAATGTTTTCAGTATAATCGATTGCCCTGATTCAAGTTGAAGATATACTTGTGTTTTATTTCCTTCTTTACGAACCTTAGCCAATCCTGATTTTCCATCCATCGGATTAAAGAACATCGCACTTTCGGCATCCACAGCAAGAGTTATCCAACCTTCTGTATCTTCGGCTTTAAGTGCTGATATGAAATAATGATAACCATCCTTGTTGCTTCTTCTGATATATTGCAAACCGTTTAAGGTTTTCATTTCCTCTTTTTGGATATTACAAGCATCCAACGTTTTAGTATAATCCGAGCCTGTTATTATCTGCCCTTTGCCCAATGTTTGAGTATTTACTTCAGCAAATGATTTCGTTTTAGATATCTGATTTATAAGCTTTACTAATTCTGCTCTTCGTTTGTCGAAATCTTTAAATCCGGGAACATCATTGGGATATTTCTCTACGAAAACGATCTTTGCCCCGTCTTTAGCTAATTTCAATAAATGTGACAATGTTTCAATCGGCATCTTATCAACAGAAGGTACAATTATAGCTTTATATGATGTACTGCCTGATGTCACAAGTTTACCATTAATAACCTGTGTAGACAATAAATAGTTATCTGATATATAATCGACATCATATCCCGAATTGACAATATTATTTACAGCTGAAATAAACTCAGGAGCACGTTCTTGCATCTTATGAATATCAAACATCAAAAGGTGTCCGTCTTGTTCATGCCACATATCGTACACAGGGAAATAAAGCAGAAAATCGTTATCCGGTTTACCCTCTTGCAGAAAAGACTGGCATCTGGTGATATACTCAAAGAAAGCATCTGCATCTCTCCAAATACTATTGGTGGGCGACATATCTATTGAAGCATAAAATTTCCATCCGGGCCATTTAGCCTCTTTGGGCGAATAGGTTGTTCCATGAAAAAAGACGTGATTTACACCCGAAAGAAACAGCAAATCCAAATCGGGTTTACACTGAGAAAGTGAAGTTCTGAAATGCTCGGTCAACCATGTAAATGTTTCGGAGCTGGTATACGGTTTTCCTGTAATATGTGCTCCCGAAGAGGCATATTTAAGCATAGATAAGTCAGAATCATTTATCTTTTTGATCGAATCTTTCCGAAGTCCTTTTATATGAAAATCGGATATACCAAAAGACTCAGCTTCGGGAATATCTACTGTCGCATATAAATCGATCAGATTTCCGGGTGATCCGTGTGCCTGATTTCGGGTGGTACTTCCATGCTGATGCGCCCAATTTGTCCACTGATGAGTAAAGTTTTCAAGAAGCAGATCAGCCAGAGTTTCTCTATAATCGGCAATTATACGTGCTGTTACATCCGTTCTTTCTTGGGAGATAAATTCAGGTAAATAATTTTCCAATTTATATCCCCGTCTTTTCTCGAATTGTTCGAATAGGTCGGGAGTCCAATCACCACCATATACTTCATACGAATCGTTAAAGAAAGAATTAGGATAGCTAGCGTTATTATCCTGAAAGGCTTTAGATAGTCGGGTAAGATAATTAGAAACTGCTGTTTTCGAAAAATGATTCATTACCAACCCTTCACCTCCGGGAGCAGCACGCTTTACCTGCTGCAATGTTTTACCATTGAAAACAGCTATCAATCGCCAATTTCCTTTTGGAGCAGTCCATGAAAGTGTTTTGTTTTTGACCTTAGAAGTAAGATCTAATTTATCTCCTTTATCAGAGAAAGCCATCAAACGATAAAAGATTGCGATGTTTTTTTGCTTCTCGTCTTTTACTTCTATCTTTTCATTTAATTGTTGTCCGCCTTGCAAGCTATATTCCTCGAATATAACTTTTGTTGCAGCATCTTCCATGCTTACCTGAGGTCCTCCGAAAGGCCAGCCTGTGCCACCATTCATATCTATCTTTAAGCCGAGTTGATTGCCTTGTGCTTCTGTATATTTAAGCATTTCCATCCAACGTGGCGACAGGTATTGAATTTCATTCGCCTCATTATTCCGAACACCATAAATAGGAGTGATTTCGAGTCCGCCCATACCTTTACGGGCATATTCTCCCATATTATAGGCAAGATTCTCTTTATCGACGGCACTCCCCATCCACCACCAACGTGCGGCGGGTTTCATCTCGGATTTTATTTGTGGCCAGCCTGTCTGTTGTGCCGATAAACACAACGAAAATATGCTGAATAAACAAAGTATCGT
This sequence comes from Dysgonomonas sp. HDW5A, assembly GCF_011299555.1. Classification (NCBI taxonomy): domain Bacteria; kingdom Pseudomonadati; phylum Bacteroidota; class Bacteroidia; order Bacteroidales; family Dysgonomonadaceae; genus Dysgonomonas; species Dysgonomonas sp. HDW5A. The sequence goes on from NZ_CP049857.1 coordinate 176,469, forward strand.
GTTTTTCTTTTTCATACGACTGATTTAAGACTTAATATCTTTATTTGCCGAGTTGCAAACATCCCATTATAAATGGTCCTGTTGCTTTTGCATCGTTATCTCGAATACGTTCGTTTACATAATATTCGAAGCTACCGTCACGATATGGATTTCCTCCCAGACCCGATACAGCACAACATTTTGTCAATGTAAGAGTTCCGTCTGCATTTTTCACAATCAGGTTTTTCATCAATCCATCATAAGCTTTTTCGGCAACAGCTTTGTACTTTTTATCGATATATCCTTTGTTTAAAGCCTTAGCGTAAGAATACATAAACATAGATGACACGGATGCTTCAAGGTAATTGCCTTGTTTGTCTCCTTTGTCCAAAACCTGATACCAAAGCCCTGTTTTATCTTGATACTTGGGTAAAGTTTCAGCCAGTCCGTTTATTATTCTGATAAGCTCACCTCTCTGAGGATTATCTTGTGGTATAAAATCCAAAACATCCACCAAAGCCATAAACCACCATCCGATGCTACGTCCCCAGAAGTTAGGAGACTGACCTGTAACTTTGTTTGCCCAAAGCTGATTTTTACTCTCGTCCCAGGCATGGTAATATAGTCCTGTCGCAGGATCGTAGGTATGTTTGGCACAAATCAGGAATTGATTGATAACATCTTCTGTCCATTCGGGCTTATTAAATGTGATGCCATACTGAGCCAGAAACGGAGATCCCATATACAACCCATCCAACCATATTTGATGCTGATAAATCAGTTTATGCCAAAATCCACCTTCGAGCGTTCGGGGATGAACACTCATTTGTTTTACCAGCCTGTCCATAGCCAGTTTGTATTTTTCATCTCCTGTTTGCTTATAAACATCAAACAGAACTTTTCCAGAATTGATATAATCGATATTATAAGTTTCGACTTTATATAGATGTATCTCTCCTAAATCGTTGATAATAGTATCAGCCCATTGTACAACATAGTCAAGGTATTTTTTATCTCCCGTCTGTTTCCAGACATCGAGTATCGCCTGACATCCCAATCCTTGTGAGTAGCCAAAGTAAAGGCGTTGTCCATGATCTAATTGATATGCCTGAGGAAAACGTTTCATTTCAGAATCGGCAAAAAGGATTCCTGTTTTTTGCGAATAAGCTAATTGTATTGTAAATAAAGTAATCACTACTAGGAATAAGTTTCTCATAAATATTATATATAGGTTACAGTTTATAAAACTACAAAATGCTTATCCTTTCAAAATAAGCATTTTGATCTTTATTGTATGACTTTTGACTATTTACGTAAAAGGGTTACAGCCATTAATCCGATTACTACTTCATTGGCTACCGCCTTCACTTCTATATTCTTTAATTCCTTTTGGGGATTTAAAGGTAGATCAAGAATTATTCCTGCACCACCGTCAATAGTGCGACCATAGACCTCAGTAGGACTTATTTTCAAATCGGTTTCCATATCACGAGTCACCAATGCTGTTTTAAAAGCAACACGATACGGACGAGGCTGTTTCGATCTGAATGCTTGTCCATCTATAAAGAAATCCTGTTCGATAGGTGCCCATGTTTCAGGGTTTATCAATTCCAAAACCTCTTTTGTTCCATCCTGATAATTTATAGTTACAGTTCCGTTTACTACATGACATTGCATATGGTTAGTGCTTCCTGCCATCATCAGATAGGCATGGGATGCTTTACCCGTCAAAGGTGCTGATAGCTGACTAGGATAATTATCCCATAAAGTAGTGAAAGCAATGTTATTGGTTTTCGGCTCACTATGCGTACGGAATGGAACACCGAATGGTGTCATAAATAGATTGTCGTTGGTTGCTTTACGCAAGCCGACGTCGTCTATATTAGCTGTCATTGTCGGGTGACACCATTCGCCTATTCCTTGTTTAGGTACTTGCAATGTTGTATAAGGTGAACGGGGTGTCAGATATTCATTCTTGAAAATCTGAGTAACCGAAGCATTCAGAATATTATCAATATTTACAGTTTCATATTGAGGTGATGGATTCTTTAGATTCCAATTGATTAGGTTCGTTTCATAAATTACCTTTCCATTTTCGGCTAATAGTAATCTGTTTGTTCCCAATTTTATATACTCTTCCGGAATAGTAATTAAATCAGAGGCTTCACCTTTTTTTATAGTTAATGGCTGAGCTGAATTATTTATAAGTAATTGAACATTTAAGTCTTTATTCAAATTATTTTTTACTGTAAATTGTAAACTTGTTGCTTCTGCATCATAATTAATAAAAACGGGTTCTTTTATTTCAATATCAATAGGTTGCCACCAGATCATTTGTCCTTGCTTAAGTTGAACAAATAATGTCCGATGTCCTAATTCTCCATTTAATTGTCCATTTATACTATTGGCTTTTAATTTTGCATCCGCCAATACATTTTGAGGATCATATATTTTCTGAATCTTAGCTTTAGATGATAGATTCCAATTCTCACCATTTACACCGTTTGAGATATACGAGGGCTGATCTAATTTACTTCCGCCCCACTCTATTTCTACTGTATAACTAGTTGATGGTTCGCTTTCAATCTTAATGAGAGGCTGTCCAACACTCTCTTCTAAAGACCACTTATGAGGTTTACCGTTTACTTTTACAGATAGTATATTTTCTCCTTGAGCCTTTAACCGCAAATCGAGATTCAATGACTTTTTAAACTTGCTATCGATAGTATATATATCAAGATTACCTTTTCGTTTGAAATCAATATCAATATCAGGGGTTGAAATTGATGCATATTCCCAAGCTGATGGAAATCCGGGACGAATTTCCAAACGATTACTCATTGCATCAGGTAATATTCCAAAAAGTCCTTGAATAAGTGTTCTTGAATATACCCCTATGGGATCGCCAAAATCCCGATAACATTCTCCCCGTGCAGCATCATAAAAACTCACCTGACCGATATTTCCGGGACTACCTCCGAGATACATACCATCCAAAACTGAACTTTTGAATAGTTTAAAAGCCTCATCATTCCTACCAGATTGCCAGTATGCCAAACTAGTATGAGCCACCTCCGCAAAAGCCACATTATTAATAGACCACGAATAAGGTAACCAATTAGTTGTCGAAATTGTCTGATACCCCTCATCATCCAATCCCCTAGCCAAAACAGGAATATGGGGAATTTCAGTATCTATGTATCGTGTTGCCTGATAAGCCTGAAAAGGCGTGTGAATATCCGAATCTATGGCATGATACACCGTCCAGATGGCAGCATTGGGATGAATCATTTTATTGCCCATAAAGTCTTTGTATTCTGCCCACCACCCTTTATTATCGAGCCACAATTGAGAATTAACTGCTTTGAGTATCTTGTCAGCCTCATCGGCATAAGGCTTGGGGTTTTCTCCTAGTTGAGCAGCAATTTGAGCAGCCATTTTATTGGCTCTGTAGTTATATGCCGATGAATGCGTCACACTGCCACTATTATATTGCAGTGCATCACTCGCCCAAATGCTGGCATAAGCATCATAAAGACCATCGTCATTGGGATCGAAGTTTCGTTTCTCCCAAGCCAAATGACTTTTCAATACAGGCCACATTTTACGTACATAATCCATATCACCTGTCCAGTTGAAATGCCAGAGCAATTCATCAATATAACAGAGATTCATGTCATAATGATGCATCTGATTCGTGCTGTACTGATTACGGGTAATGTAACCGTTACTATACATTTGTGTACCCCAGATTTTTTCGGCTCGTGCCAAATTGAGTTTTTGATCTTGTGCAGGATGCGGAATAGTTGGTTCAACGTTTGTAATCTGTGAGGCTGCATATCCATCGAAATGCTTTCTGGCTCTATCGTGCCAACCAATAGCATCGCCCACATAAGCCGCACGCCAACCATTAAGAGGCATACGCCATCCTACTGCTCCGTGTTGCCAACAATCGGGATCCCAAATACCGTCGGCGGCTATACTCAAAACACCTCCTAAGGTATTGAAATACTGATCAGGGGTATTTATGTTTACTGTCTCTGCTATTGATTTACGTTTAGTTTCGGCATCATCGAAACATTTCTTTAATTCTGTATAAAGAAGCTTTCTCTCTTTATTATTTTGGATAGCGAAATAATAAGTATTAGATGAATTTAGAGCTGTCTTAGATAGTACAATCGGTTTATTTTCTACAACAACCGATTTCCAAACATTCAAAGGTGTTGTCATAGTAAAAGGTGAAGCCAATTTCACTTCCGAATTTTCGGGATATATACCTGCTATTTTTTGTGCTCCACCTTTTGTACCTTGTCCATATTCTAATATAAACGAATTACCGTTTATAGCAAACTCATTGTTTATACAGGCATCGGGTTGCAAGCCAAAAGCATTGGGATCATCCACTCCTAAATCTCCGTTTCTGAAAAAGCGTTTATTGCTTGCTCCACCAAACGTGGTAATCAGTTCTATATTGGCAGGAAGATTTTCCGATTCTATTTTCATTATCAGACCTTCGGCATAGGCCATTGCTAATACTGAAATCGTTATCTTTCCCGATTGAATAAAGGAATCTTTTATCTCATAAATCCGACTACCTGCCCGATAAATAGACTTGATATATTCGGCATCATTCAGCCAGAGACTTTTACCGTCTTTCACTAAACCCAACTGCATATTTCCGCCCATATTCGGCATGAAGAAACCAAATTCGGGTACATCGCCTGTTTCTATGCGGAAAGCGGTATTTGTTCCATACAAAGCCCTGTTGAATTTTTTATCTCCATTTACAATAACGAAGTCTTCTCCTTCGGGAATATAGCGTAACTTTCTTTCTTTTCCATGCCAATATCCTTGAGGTTGCCCCAACATATTTACACAAGAAAAAAGAAGTAAAGAAAGTATCAGTATAAGGTGTCTCATATTATATTTTATATGTTTTAAGGTTTCAGTAGGGGCAGACACATAGGTCTGCCCCTACATTTTTACGGCATTGGTTTTAAGTCTTCCCAAATCACATTCCAAGTTCCATCTTTGGGAAATCCGGGAGTTTCTACTTTGTTTCCATCCCATCCGGCACACATCATAGCTACCGCTGTTAATAATCCACCATTACCGGGAAGATATACTCTAAGGCGTGAATCCTGATAATTATGACCGTTCCCTAAATAGGTATTTGTACGTTTATCCATCAATAATGCCTCAACCGCTTTCTCTGGTTCGCCTAAACGGGCAGCACACATGGCTGTCATCGGATAATCCCATCCCCAGGTTTTACCCCAGTTCCAATTTTCCAGAATCCAATCCAATGTATTTTTCATGTAATCGGGGCGTATCAGTTTGTTTTGAGGCAAGACACCCATAGCTCCCAACACAGCAGGATGATCGGATGTAAAACGAATATCTTTGTATGTATCTACTGCATCCTCAGCAGCAAGATACAAGCCATCTAAAGCTGCAAGAGGAGATAATTTGTCGATCAATTCATCCCATTGAGGTTTTCTTTTCTCGCCGGCTCTTTCTCTCCATTGTTGAGCTACCAACATGGCATAATGCCAATAAGATAATTCGAACGGGGGATTAATCGTTTCCGATGCTCTTAACGATTCCTGAGCAGGAATCAAACCTTTCAAGACATAACGACCTTCCAGTTCTTCATAAGTGGCAAATGATGCCATAAATTCGGCAGTTTCTTGTACCAAGGAGTTATATTTTCTCAAGACTTCGGGTGACGGATTATTTCTATAAATCAATTCAGCCATATAAATAAAGTGAGGCTGTTGCCATACCAAAAAAGAGCCGACTTTCGAAGGGGCTTCTATTCCCGAAGGGTCTGTCATTTTCATCCAACGTACTCCTTTGAATCCTTGCCTTTCTGCAATAGACTTAGCTACAGGATAAGCCGTAGAATACCAATCCATACTACGTTCCAACAAATCGGTTCTGTTCCACAATGCAAAATGGACAGCATGCCACCAATGCATTTCCAAATGGAATTTTCCAAACCAACTATTATAGGTCAAACCTGTTTCTTGTGGCGGGTACATTCCTGCTGATTGAATAGCCATCAGGTATTGAGAGAGAACAACCCGTCTCTCCAATTCTTTGGCTCTGGTATCGGTGCATTTCGAGAAATCAATAGCACCGCCTTTTTCCCAAAACGATTGCCAGTATTTTGCCGATGCTTCGAAAGCTTCCTTTGCTGTATTTTTTGCTTCAGCAGGGTTCTTGTCTGTAAATTCACAGGTAAAAGAAAAATCTTTGCTTTCGGGACTCAACACAAAATAATGTGCTTCTTTTTGGCTTACCGATGCTTTACCCTCCCATTTAACGTTCACGTAATAGGTGGTACTATCTAGCATACGTTTAAATACTAAAGATTGATCATCCTGAGTCAATATTTCAGTATTATGTTTCTCAGGAACCGACCAATCCGAAGCATCATCCGTATGTTTTCCTGTCGGATAGGCAAACTTGAAATTGACTTTCATAGTGCCTTTCGTCATCAAATCTGAGTTTAAAGCTACTGCAATCTGGTCTTTATCTGGATTACACACCGTTTGAACCAAGGCAGAATCAGCATCCAATTCAAAACGACTGATAATCTCACCCTTCCAAAGATCGAGTGTTTGATTTATACCCTTTATTTCATTCGCCTTTACGGTACTTCCATCTGCATGAGTAAGCTCTAATCCTACATTTCCTAAATGCAAGCGATGAGAGTTTACACGATACCAATCGGCAGCGTCTTTCGGTCTGCCCGGTTCATTGAACTGAACGGCATAAGGTTCTTCCCATCCTCGGAAATTATAATTTTTGAGGGTTTCTTCGTGCTTAAATTTCTCAGGATTAGCAAAACTATGCCATCCCCATTGAGATTGAGTGCCTAAAGGAACTCCGGCTGAATACAGTTCAGGGTAAGTTTGTAGTCCTGTAGCATCTACCGTAAAAGCAAAATTGCCATTACCAACCGATAAAGAGGACAATTCCTCAAACTCGGTTACTTTCGGATTGTTTCTCTCTACAAGTGCATATCTGTCTATCTTTTCCTGTTTCCCTGAACCGCAAGCGACTAAGAAACCTGCCAAGACTATAAAATTCCATTTCTTCATAGTAAAACGATTATTCATTTGTACTGATTTTAAAGACAAAACCGGAGGAAGTTCCATATTGACCTCCTTGCATAGCATTAAAAAGATATGCAGTTTTTCCATCTTTCATTAATAACTGAGGACGCTCAAACCGTCCGTATCTTTTTAAGTGTGAAGGAGCGGGAGGCTCTTCCAAATAGGCATCGGCTCCAAACCAAGCTATCTGAGGTTTCGACCAATTGATTCCATCCGCAGATTCGAAGATCAAACCGACTTCATGGTCAAAATATCCCATATCCCGCATCAACATTTTAAACTTACCATCTTCAATATATACATAAGCATCTTCGACCTGCTTATTATCTCCGTATTTCGAAAAATCGACAACAGGATTATTTTCGAATCTCTTGTACTCTCCTTCTATATTATCGGCAATTGCCAAACCATATTTGCGATTGGCTCTTATGGCTCCTTTCTCATTCTGATAAGCCTCCTTGTTCCACGATTTATAGTATAACCAAGCCTGCCCGTTCGGGCGAGATACAAATGCAGGGTTGGTTGTATTGCAATCATCCCAAGCCCCTGTTTCGCCGGCTTCCAGAATCGGTTTATCCGATCTGATCCAAGGTCCGTTTATCGATTTCGATTTCGCTAAACCGATTCGTTTCGTATAAATCGTACCATCACTATTGCCCATATAGAATAAATAATACATACCGTTCAAATACTGAATATGCGGATTGTGGCAAGTAGTTGCATCGAAATAACCTTCACGAGGAGCCAATACTGTCTCCACATAAGTATAAGGTCCTTCGGGTTTACCTGCTATAGCATGAGCTATTTCAGATTTATGTATCCAACCTCCCATTTTGTATTTTTCAGGCCACCGAGAATAGAATACATGCACCTTACCATCTTCACCATAAATTGGAGCACAACACCAAACATAGTATCCTTCCGATTCGAGAATCCGCCCCACAGGTTGAAGATTTTTACTGAAGTCTGAAATTTTATCCTGTGGATATTTTTGTATGACATTTTTATCCTGTTCTTTTTTCAGTACAGAAAAATAATGTGTATCTAAATCTACTAAAGAATTCAGATAGACTTCAATATTTGTATAATCTTTACTGAGATTGTACATATTTCCATCTTCACTATCATTTGGGTTCAATTTATGCTTTATCTCCCATTCATCGGGTATACCATCTCCATCACTGTCTTTAGGATATCTCCCCTGTTTTAATTGAGGCCATCCTCCAACTGCATTTTGAGAATCAATAATACCTTTGTTGCCTCCACCATAACTTTCGCCACTATTGGCTGTACTTGTACGAACTTCTTCGATTACACCGGCATCGTAACTATCTCTACGAAAACTGCAACCTGCCTCGGCCAATACCCTTTGATAAGCGACTTCAGCTGAATTTTGATTAATAGCGACAAATGGAAACGGTTCGTTTGCACGAACTCTGTTGGTTGCTCCCACTCCTTTCCAATTATCAGAAGTGACAAGATCGCTTCCTTCCATCACATTATCGGACAGATAGTAAGAGCCCGTACCATCTTCTGCCGGGTCGAGAAACCAAGCACGTTTATTTTCAGATGTGGCAGGACCGGGTTTATAGTAATTAGCTACAAAATTTACTTTCCCCGAACGCCCTCCTCCATAGGCTGACTTGAATCCCCAATTGTAAACCACATTATTTCGAAAATCAACAGGCGAACATCCATCTGATGCAAAACGAGGATTACGGCTACTGTGATGAGCTATCAAATTGTGATGAAAAGTAGCTCCGCAACCTCCCCAAATACCACCGAAGCCGTGTGCGCCTTTGGAGTGTGCCGATTTCGATAAGCTATGGGTAATCATACACCATTGTACGGTTACATTTTCTGAATTGTAAATAGAAAGGCACTCATCAACCGACCAAGAAGCGGAGCAATGGTCGACTATTAAATCTTTTACTTTTATAGCTCCTATAGCATCGTCTTCCACTTCGTGAAGGTCTCCCATCCGTGAACGGATATATCGTACAATCACGTTATTGGCTCGTATGTAAAAGGGATATCCCTTCAAACAGATGCCATCGCCGGGCGCACTTTGCCCGGCAATGGTTATACTGTCATTCGTTATGATAAGTTTCGACTTTAAATCTATCGTTCCGTCTACTGCAAACACAATTATACGTGTTCCTTTTTGCTCAATAGCATCACGAAGACTCCCCTCTCCCGAATCATTCAGATTTGTAACTATCAATACTCGTCCTCCACGTCCTCCGCTTGTGTACTTGCCATATCCTTCGGCTGTAGGAAAAGCCAAAGATTGAGCAGATAAACCAAAGGAGCAGAATATACCTAAGAGTATAGTTATATATCTAAACATCTTTTTAATACAAGGGATGTTGCTGACCTTTCAGACCAATATTTGTATCAATAGTCTCAGAGTTAAGAGGAAGAAGTTCAACTTTATTTTTTTCCAAGCCTCTGAAAATTCCTTGCACCCATGTTGCATTAGCTTCCAACTTTTGTGTGTAATGCAGGGATACATTACTATACATATCAAGAAGTGTATATCCGTCAGACTTTAATTTAGCTTTCTCATCAGCAGTTGGTTCTGATTTATAGCCAATGTAGGATACGACAACAACAGGATCTTCGAAAGATGTAGCTTTTTCTTTTTTATAGGCTCTAAAACGATCAATATTGGCATATTTACCTGTGTGGTTGGCCATATCTATCACATTTTGTTTGGCTTGGGTTAATGCTTCGAAATGAATTCCCCAACGAACAAGGTCTGTTCTGCGCATTCCTTCAAAGCCAAGTTCCAATTTCCGCTCATGGATAATAGCATTTCTGAATGCCTGATAACTTGTCGGAGTAGTACCTATTTTAGATGCATCATTTTTGAATCCACGCAATCTCACTTTTTCATATGCCCATTTTGCAGTAGCTGTGACCCCATTGTTAAACTCATTCTCAGCTTCGGCATACATCAACAATACATCCGAATAACGAAGAAAAGTCCAATTGATATCACGTTTATTGATAGCTGTACCCTCTTCTTTTTTCCATGTAACACGAAATTTACCGATACTCATACTCGAATAAGCACTCATCTGACGTGTATTATCGGCAGCTATACCATAGTTACAAAGCGTAACGTCGCGACGAACATCTCCTTCTTCAAAATCATACCAATAAGTAGGTAAAGCAGTCATAGCAGGACCGGCCTTTTGGAACATTGAACTTGTATGACAGAACATTCCATTAGTATATCCTATTGCCGAACCATTTACATCGGTTCCGTACTGACCAAATTCTAGCATAGACTCCTTATTGTATCGCCCATTCACTAAATCACGGAAAACAGTTTCATAGTCAATCAAATCATTTTCGCCTCTGTCAACAACTGCTTTACAGGCATCTCGTGCTATTCCATATAATTCTTTAATACGTGTAGCATCTTCACGTTGAGCCATTTTAACTGATCCGGGATCATAGGTATTTAAATCCCACCGTAAAGAATAACCTGCGGCATATAAAGCTATACGAGCCAGAATTCCATAAGCCGAGTTTTTGGTGAAACGTTCAACCGAAGTAACCATCCCTTCACCTTGCCAAGGCAGGAGTTCTACTGCTTTTTGAAGATCTTCAACAGAGCCATCCATTATAATATCGCGGCTTACACGTGACGAAAAGAAGGTGCCTGCATCTTCAACCGGTATTGTTGAATAAGGAACATCCCCAAAGAAGCGAACGATATTCAGATAGTTCATACCTCTGATTGCATAGCATTCACCTAACAGCATGTTGATCTTTTTCTTTTCTGCCTCTGATGAACCTTCCATAGCCGATAGTTTCTTGATACAAATATTGGCATACTCTATGCCTGCATACATAGCAGTATAGGTTGAAGTCGGTATATTGGATGTATTGAATACGTAGTTGGCAACCTGATTTTTCGAATTAGTATCTCCTTCGGTAGAAATGCACTCATCTGTCCCCATACCTAACTGATAATACAATTCTCTATTAAAAATACTTGTATAACAACCGATAACAGCCATTTCGGCACGGTCTACATTCTCAAAAACAGTCTCATTATCAAATTTACTTTCCGATTCCATATCCAGCCAGTCCTGACATGAACTGAAGCTCATAGCTGTGGCTAATATTAATACTATATTAATTATCTTTTTCATTCTTGTTTATTCTTTAAAAGGTTAGATTTAAGCCAATAACATAACTTTTAGATCTGGGGTAGGCCGAATTATCAACCCCTTTAGTCAATAAGCTTCCTGTTGATGATACCTCGGGGTCATAACCTGAATAGTTGGTAAAAGTATGGATATTGTTTAATGTGAAATATATACGGGCATTGTTGATCCAAGCTTTCTTTAACAAAGGTTTAGGTAGAGAATAACCTAGCGTTATTGTATTTAAACGAAGGAAAGAGGCATCTTCCAGATAATAATCAAGAGCATCGGTGATAGCAATTTTATTATCGGAATGTATGCTCCATAAAGCATCACTTGCATATTGATTTGGATTCAATTCTGCCAAACGAGCCAAGCTGGTAGTTTCTTTACCTGTAGCTGGATCGATTAGAGTAAAACGTTCATTCATTATTGCCAGTGAATTCTGATTGGGTAAATACGGACCAATGAAGCGTTGAGCATTCATATTAAAGACTTCGTTACCCGATGAAAATGTAAAGAATACGCTAAGATCAAATCCTTTATACATAAATGTATTCACCATACCTCCAGTAAACTTAGGTTCTGAACTTCCTATTACCGTACGATCGTCGGTAGACCAAACCGGATTTCCTTTTGCATCTGTTTGTCCGGCAGTAGTTTTATACTTTACATCTCCGGGTTTGATAGTTGAAGTATTTTTACCTTTCAGATAAGGAATTCCATCTTTTAGAGTATACGTTCCGTCTGCATTCTGTTTAAAATCGTCAGTGGTATATACCCCATCGTATCTATAGCCATAGAATTGTCCCAGAGGTTTTCCTTCTTCAATCCAAAAATCCATGCGTGACTCGTAATTCTTTCTCCAATAGCTAATATCATCCGAAAATAATCTTAAGACTTTCGATTTATTGAACGATATATTAAAGTCTGTAGTCCATGTAAAATCTTTAGATGCAACATTCACTGTATTTAATACAAACTCGAACCCTCTGTTACGAATAGATGCTGAATTTTGAAATTGAGTCTTATAACCTGAAGAGGTAGGAATCTGGTTTTCAATCAATAAATTATCAGAAACATTATAGTAATAATCGGCAGTAAGACTTACCCGCCCTCTAAAAATCGATATATCCAAACCTATATTGGTCGAAGTTGTCTGTTCCCATTTCAATAACTTATTTCCCAACTTATCACCGGGTTTCAGTCCATTAACTATACTATTATTCATAGCATAAAGAGTCGATCCGTAATTCGTCCTAAACATATTATCATCAATATTGCAGTTACCTGTAGTACCGTAACCTATACGCACTTTCAGTTGGTCAAATATATCCAACTCTTTCATAAAAGCTTCTTCTGAAATTCGCCATGCAGCCGAAGCCGAAGGCAACATACCCCATTGCTTTCCTTTTATAAATTTGCTGGTACCATCTGCACGGAGAGTTCCTGTTACCAAGTAGCGGTCTGCATAATTATACATAACACGTCCAAAAACCGATACCAAACCTTCGCGACCTTTATCGGAGCTATAAGTCGATCTTTTGGCCATATTCACATCATTCAAACCAAAATTACTTTCAGGAAATTCATAGTAAGAATTATCCAATTTCATGGTTTCGATGTACATAGTCTCCTGTCCCAGCATTGCATTAATATTATGCAAACCAAAATTTTTCTTCCATGAAAGCGTGTTTGTTATCTGCCAATTCAACTTTTCAGCATTATTACGTTTTCCCCACGGACCTTTATTGACTTCTGCAGTACGAGTGCGGCCATCATCCCAATAATCGTTACGTACTTGTCTCCAATAATAACTTCCGGCTGTACGGAAAGTCAAATCTTTTAGAATATTTATTTCTAAACCTAAGTTTACTGTAGCTTCTCTAGTATATTTATTCTGGGTTATAGCATCGTTCGTGATAAGAGGATTAGAAATATCATATTGAGAATCTATAGCTAACATCTCATCTCCAAGATCGGCATTCAACATCTGCTCATTTGTAAATCGGATTCCTCCTGTCACCGGCTGCAAAATAGACATTTTAAGCATTCCGCCTAAAGAGCCTCCTCCTTCGACATTAGTGGCTTGAAGATTAGCTCCAAAATCCATACGAATGCGTTTACTGATCTCATGATTTATTTTAGTACGTATACTATTTCTGTTATAGCCCGATTTATCCAATAACCCATCTTGTCCTGTATAATTGTAGCTAAGCATAAACTTCGTTTTTTCGCTACCTCCTGTAATACTTAAGTTGTGATTTTGAAGAATAGCTGTCCCCCCGAAAACTTCATCTTGCCAATCGATACCTGCACGATTACCATATTCACTGGCAATACGTCCAAAGGCTCCTGTAAAGAAATCAGGATCGGAAACATTACCTCCAAACATACTTGCCCATTTTTCTTCATTTCCGGCTAAAGTTTGAAATTCGTATTGGTACTTTACATATTCGGAAGTATTAAGCAGGTTTAATTTCTGACCCAATTTTTCAAAACTTACAAATGTATTATAGTTGACTTCGGTCTTTCCGCTTTTACCTGATTTAGTCGTAATAAGTATAACTCCATTCGATCCACGTGCTCCATATATAGCTGTAGCTGATGCATCTTTCATAACATCAATCGATTCAATATCATTGATGTCAACCATTTGCAACCCATTCTCCATCTGAAAACCATCTACAATATATAATGGAGTTGTAGATTGAGTAACTGAAGTACCTCCACGAACAGTAATATTAATATCTGCACCGGGCGCACCACTTTGTGTTACAACATTTACCCCTGCAATTTTCCCGGTAATGGCTTGTGCCGCTGTAGTTACAGGTATTTGTGCAATTTGAGAACCTTTAACCGATCCTGTAGCTCCGGTCAGATCTCTCTTTCTGACAGTACCATATCCAATAACAACAACTTCATCTAATGCTTTGTCATCGGACACCATTATAACATCCAATTTGCGAGCTCCTCCTATAGGAATAGTTTGCGTTTCATAGCCTATAAAAGAGAAAACCAACACAGCTTTGTCATTAGGCACCGAAAGACTAAAGTTTCCGTCAATATCAGTAAATACTCCCGATGTACTGCCTTTTATGGTAACACTTACACCCGGTAATTCTCCTATATTATCTTTCACTGTTCCGGTTATGACAATGCCATTCTGGGCATAAATCATATTTCCCGTCAGAGAAAAAGAAATGAAGAGAAGTAAAAATTTAAAACAGAAAAGTTTCTTACACTTTTTCACACATCTTTTCATGATATTACAATTTATAGTTAAGGTTTAAAAACTATTATTAGTAGGACTATAAAAAATCTCAGGTTAACATTATAACTCAAATAGGCTTATACACAGAAAAGCGTACATGAAAATATTTTCATGCACGCTTTTCGATATTTATACAACACAATAAATAATACCACACCTTATAATATAAGGGGGTAATGGTATTACATTCTTTTTTATTATATTTAAGGCTCTCTCTCTCTCTCTCTCTCTCTCTCTCTCTCTCTCTCTCTCTCTCTCTCTCTCTCTTAAAAATAATCCTAACTTCCAAATTTTCAGCTATAAAATTTAGAGAAATATTAGATATTTGTTGGGATAAGTTTAACATAAAAAGTTCGGATCTTAAGGTTAATAGAGCCGATTACACATTCAAGAATTTCTATCTGTAGACTTTTCAGAATGGAGTTCCAGCATCTTGGTTACAAATATATAGTGATCCCAACCCGGCATAATTATATATATTGAGATTAATCATTAAGGATTTGATACTAATAAACGGAATACATTTTAAAGCCTCAGACCGTCTTATGCTTTGGCAAGTATTACAATTATAGCAGATTATATTTGAAAAAAAACTTTTAGGACTTGCGTCATTTAACCGAAAACAATCTTATTTTTCGTTATATAATAAACAGAAACAGCTTAGTAATAAACTAAAGAAAATAATAATTGTTATATTTATAGATCTTATGCCAATACTAAGTTCGCAGAACTATTTATTGCTTTGGTAAGCAAAACAGCAATAGATTATTATGCCTTTAAAATGTATCATTAAATATTTTCTTTTACTTAAAAAAAGTAAGCAATTAGTACATATATAATTACCTTATTTTATTTTAGCACGCTTTATATATCGAACTTACCTAAATAACTAATAGGTCTGAGACCTTAACAGTAATATATATGAAAGAATTTATATTAAACAATGGAGTAAAGATACCGGCAGTAGGACTCGGTGTATTTAGAGTGAATGATGCGAATGCAGCATATCAGACAGTAAAATCGGCTTTATCTGTTGGATACAGACATATAGATACTGCTATGATTTATGGTAACGAGGAAGAGGTGGGTAGAGCAATTAAAGATTCGAGAATTTCCCGTCACGAAATATTCCTGACAACTAAACTTTGGAATGACGATCAACGGTCAGGCAAAGTAAGAGAAGCCCTTGATGCTAGTTTAAAACGATTAGGCACAGAGTATGTAGACTTATATCTTGTGCATTGGCCTGTAAGAGGCACCTATGTGAGTGTATGGAAAAAAATGGAAGAGATTTACAGGGCAGGAAAGGTGAAGGCGATAGGTGTAAGTAATTATCACTCGCACCATTTGGACGACCTGCTGGAAAGTGCTGAAATAGTGCCTGCAGTGAATCAGATCGAATGCTATCCCTATCTGACCCAAGAACCTCTCATCAAATATTGCAAAGAAAAAGGCATATATCCCGAAGCATGGGGTCCATTGGGTGCCGGACAATCGGATGTATTGGTTAATCCCATAGTAACTGAGATAGCCAAGAAATACAATAAAAGTGCTGCACAAATAGTACTTCGTTGGAATCTGGAACGTGGTGTAATTGTAATTCCTAAGTCCGTAAATAAAGACAGACAGATAGAGAATCTAAGTGTCACCGATTTTCAATTAACAGACTCTGAAGTTAGGCAGATCAGTTCCTTGCATAAAGGCTTACGTTTAGGCTCCGATCCCGATAATTTTAATTTCTAGGATTGCAGACTCTTTTCATTGCTTTGGTAGATATAAAAAATAAAGACAGCTATATAAAAAAATAAAGGCTACCTCGATGAGGTAGCCTTTATTCACTCTTATGCAATATGTATATTTAAGAGAGAACACCTCTGATACGATCTTCAAAGGCCGAAAGCGAAGCTTTTGCACCTTCTCCCATCGCTATTATAATTTGCTTGTACGGAACAGTCGTTACATCACCCGCAGCATATATACCGGGTATATCTGTACGGCAATGAGCATCGACTTCAATTTCGCCAAAACGATTCATACTCACTAATCCTTTGAATACCGAACTGTTGGCAGCCAAACCGATCTGAACAAAGATACCATCCAGTTCAACAACACGTTCCTGTTCAGTCTTACGGTCTTTTACTCGAATACCTGTAACCTTATCTCCATTCCCTACAACCTCAGTTGTTTGAGAACTTAGTATAATTTTTACATTAGGAAGACTTCTGGCTTTCTCTTGTAAAACTTTATCAGCCTTCAATTCATCCAGAAATTCGAAAACGGTTACTTTAGAGCAGATACCTGCCAAATCAATAGCAGCCTCTATTCCTGAGTTTCCACCACCCACAACGGCTGCATGTTTTCCTTTATAAAAAGGCCCGTCGCAATGGGGACAGAAGGCAACACCTTTTCCTATGTATTCCGATTCTCCTGTAACATTAAGCTTACGCCAACTTGCCCCTGTAGCAATAATCAGGGCAGGAGTTATTAATTTTTCGCCTACATTAGTATATATAATCTTACTACCATCTTCGTTTTCAACCTTCTCTACCAAGCGATGCTCTAATACATCAATTGCATAATCTTTTATATGCAACTTCATATTATTGGCAAGTTCTTCGCCTGTAGTTTTTGGTACAGAAACCAGATTCTCTATACCGACAGTTTCTTTCACCTGCCCACCCATACGCTCGGCAAGTAACGCAACAGTCAAACCTTTACGAGCCGAATATATAGCTGCGGCTGCACCTGCAGGACCTCCACCAACAACTACTACATCGTAGTTTTTAGTAGTACCGGTCTCTATCTTTTGGTCGTCTGAACCATACTGGTTTTCAAGCTTCGAAAGCAATTCGCCAAAATCGCCTCTTCCTACATGAAGCAGTTTCCCATCTGCAAATACAGCAGGAACACCTTGCAATTTCAAAGCATCTACTTCTTCCTGATTTAATGCACCATCTACCATTTCATGAGAGATGTCAGGATTAAGGATAGCCATTAGATTTAGTGCCTGAACAATATCAGGACAGTTTGTACATGTCAACGACACATAGGTAGTCAGGCGAACAGGTCCTTTTAATGCTTTTACACGACCGACAATAAAATCATCGGGAATATTTTTCCCTTTACCATCACTATTCAATATAGCTAATAGCAATGAGGTAAATTCATGACCATTGGGAATTCCACGAAATTTAACGCCTGTTTTCGCCCCATCTTTCAGTAGCGAGAATTCCAGACCATTACCTTCGTTTACTTGACTTGTTATTTTATCCGAGCACGAAGCAACATCTGAAAGCATTTCGAGTAATTCGCTACGGCTTTCATGCTGATCAGACACGGCTATATTAAATGTATATTGAGCCTTAAGATCGGCAAATACTGTACGTAACTGTTCTTTTAAAGAGGAATCTAACATATCTAATTTTTTATTTTCAGTTTAATGGTCTTCGACCTAATAGTTATTTAAGCAGATGATATCTGAAAAATCAAGACCGGCAGTCGCCGGTCTCAATGTATTTTTATTAGATCTTTCCTACCAAGTCGATGCTAGGTTTCAAAGTCTCATCGCCTTTTTTCCATTTAGCAGGACATACTTCACCGTCGTGAGTAGCTACAAACTGAGCTGCCTCAATTTTACGTAACAATTCATCAGCATTACG
Source organism: Dysgonomonas sp. HDW5A (assembly GCF_011299555.1). Lineage (NCBI taxonomy): Bacteria > Pseudomonadati > Bacteroidota > Bacteroidia > Bacteroidales > Dysgonomonadaceae > Dysgonomonas > Dysgonomonas sp. HDW5A. Next base: position 194,668 of record NZ_CP049857.1, read on the forward strand.
TCCGATACCATTGTCATGTATTTCAGCAATTTTGATTTGTCCCTCTGGGTTAACCAAGAATGTACCTCTGTAAGCCATTCCTTCTGATTCGATCATCACACCAAATGCACGGCTCAACAATCCTGTTGGATCGGCTAACATAGGGTATTTGATTTTGCGAATAGTTTCTGATGCATCATGCCATGCTTTGTGTACGAAATGAGAATCGGTACTTACCGAATATACTTCAACACCCATTGCTTGCAATTGATCGTATTTGTCTGCAACGTCCACTAATTCTGTAGGACACACAAATGTGAAATCTGCTGGGTAGAAAAAGAAAACAGCCCATTTTCCTTTTACATCTTCGCTTGTTACTGTTTTGAAAGCTCCATTGTGATAAGCTTGTACTTTAAATTCCGGTAATTGAGAATTGATAATTGGTTCCATGTTTTATATTATTAAGTTGATAAATTTCATTTATAACACCACAAAGATATATAGTTTTTATTTATAAACAAACTATCACTTATAGATTATAACTATATGAAACCGATCATCAAAAAACAGTTACATTCCGCTTGATAATACAAAAGCAAGTAAAAAAAATAAGTTACAAAATACACATTAAGGTAACAAAATAAGCACTATAATAAATGGATATGTATCCAGTTGTCACTTTCATAAAACACTGTTAATCTGAAACAAAATCACAAAAAGGTAACAAAGGTGACAAAAGTGACACATTTCTTCATTGTTACCTTTTTAGTAATTTTCAGAAAATGTGTTTATATCTTTCTTATTATTATAGATAAAGAAATGCAATCGACTCTGTAATGTAACCTGATATTTTCCGAAAGCAATTCTTTGTATTTTGAGTCACAGACTAAACGTAGCTATGCTAAAAAAAGAGGTTTGAGAAAACTTCATTCTCAAACCTCTTTCTATATAGAAAACACTTTTATTATTATAAAACTAAACTAATCTAATCTCCTTTATCGGCTTCGTCATCTAGCATAGAGGCTATTTCGGCTTCTATATCTTTATATTCAGCTGCCATCAAGATTAACTGATCTTTTATATTACGATATTTCTCGGCTTGTAATCTTATCTCCTCTTTGTGGCTCTTGGAAAGTTTAGACAAGCGTATCGATAAAATTAGTAATGAAAGAAAAACAACTCCACTAATAAGTAGCCAAAAAACAAGTTGAGAGCGAAAATGATCGATTTGCTTATCCTTTTGCTCCAGAGCATATTTTTTATCGGCATCAAAAAGTTCTAATAATTGACTTTCGGCTTTTATAGTTTCATTCAATTTTAACTCTAATTCAGCATAGCGTAATGCATCGATATAATTTCCTAATTGTTTGTTATATTCTAAAAGCGAAGCATAAGTCCCCTTAAGAATTCCACGATCGGTAGTCTCCGGTAAATGTTTTTTCAGTAAATCTGTATAAAAACGGGCAGAATCAAGCTGCTCTGTACAATTATATAGGTTCGAAAGATTAAGATAAATCCGCAAAGAATCTATTGATGATGTTGTTTGAGCCAGCGATGAATGTAACTTTATAGTTGCTTCTTCATAATTTCCTCTTACCCGATCAATAATACCTAAATTCTTAGTAAAAATGCTTTGATATGTTTGATCATTAGTAAGTTTAGCTAGATCCAATCCTTTATTTAAATAATAATAAGAACTATCTAAATCGTAGTTGGAATAAAATGCAGTTCCCATTGAATAGATGGTTTGCATCTTCAAGTTGTCAGTATCTTTTATTTTATCAAACAGGTTTAATGCTATTTTGTAATGAAATAGAGCACTATCCATCACATCCTGTTTATAATACTGATAACCAATATTGTATTGACTTCGTGCTATTAATATAGTATCTTTAGATAAATTCGCATAATATTTGGCCTCCATATAACTTTTAAGAGCCTTACCTACTATATTTTTTTGGTAATATACATTCCCTGAATAAAAATGAGCTAAAGCTGATTGGGCATAATTTCCTTTACTTTCAAAATAATCGCGAGCTTCAAAAATTAAAGTATCGTTAGCTATACTCTGTTTATTTTTAAATTTTGCCTGTACACAAGTCACAATATAGAGCATATAATCTCCTTTATCAAGACTTCCTGCCTGGATAGAGTCCAATAAGGCCAAAGCTTCTACAGGATGACTTTCTGCTAACTTCTGAGCTTGAATCAATAATGCGGAAGAAGGATTATCATTCTCTTTACAGGAAAATAATGAGGCAAAAATTAAGACTAAACAGGCTATTCTAAGAAAAAAATTATTCATAAGTGAGTATTAATAATATTGTATAAAATGTTCGAGGACATATTTCCTCGAACATTTTTACGACTCAGCTTAATCCACTGTAAATTTTTCACTACTTATAGTAGCCCCTTTATTATCTCTTAAAATAAGAGTATAAGATCCTGTTGGTAAATTAGCTATATTAATATACAGATTAGTATCCAACGATGTATCTGTTTTTGCTTGACTAACAGTTATACCTATGTTATTTTTTATTATTGCATTAACAATACTAATATTTGCAGTAAAAGTAATCTCAATATTATTTTTAGGAGTAATAACTGTTGTAATAGGAGAAACAAAAGCCATTTGAGAAGATTTCATCAGTCCGCCATCTCCCATACCATCATCACCCTGCTTAACAAAAGAAAAAACTGAACCAACAGAAGCTATTATAGCAACTGACAATAATGAAGCTTTTATTTTCATAGTATTTTTATTTTTAATCATTTTGAGTAGATATTAAATTAAACCTCAAAATATGAGATTATACAGAGCCCTATAATAAGGATCTAATTGCAAAATAAATCGAAATACACGACTATACATACACTTAGAAGGGCTTTTTATTCAAGCAACACGCCTTTTAACCAAGTTTTCTAGAAACATTATAAAAAAATGATAAAAACAAAAGAAGCACACTCTTATTTGAGTGTGCTTCTTTTACTAAATAAAATAAAACCTATTCGTTAAGCTTAGAGCATTTATCGCATAAACCTTTCAAAACAAAATTCACACTCTCCAAAAGAAATCCCTTAGGTAATTGCACTTTAGGTATAGAGATGTTTTCCATACAAAAAGTTTTTTTACATTCATGACAATTAAAATGAACGTGCAAATCTTGGATTGAACAGTTACAATCGGAACTGCAAACCGAATACTTAACCGAACCCGAACCATCGTCAATACTATGTATCAGAAGTTTTTCATGAAACAAGGATATAGTTCTGAAAAGGGTCGATTTATCAACGGTATCAAGACTTGTTTCAAGATCAGATAAACTAAAAGCCTGAGGATATTCTACCATTGCTTTAAAAATCAGAAGCCTGACTGCTGTAGGCTTTACCCCCCTTTCTTCTAATCTTTCAATATATTCTGCATTCATATTTTTCTCCTTTCTTTAAATTTAACGATCCTAACGATCCCATTGTTGAAGCTCAGATAAAGCCAGTTGATATTCTTTTTCCTTCTCCATATACTGGTCAATGGTTTCGTAATAAACGGATAATTCCAACAAATAATTAATCAAAGATAACTGTCCTTTTTCGAAAGCTTTCTTCAGTAAAGTCCTATTATTGGATGTACTCAAAATTTCTTCGTAATCACGCAGCAAATCAAATAATGTACCAGCTCTATGGTATTGATTTTTGAGGGTATTATAAAACTGAAGCTCCGAATCTTTTTGCTGCATCTCCAAAGCCACAGTCTGTGCCTTTTGGTACTTAACGGTATTTTTACCCTCCCACAAAGGAATAGATACTCCAAAAGTAAACCCTTGATGGGTAGTTCCTAAAAGACGCTCACTCATATACCCCGCTGTTATTTTAGGAAGATTAAGAGCCTTAGTCAGTTTCTCTTGCTTTCGGCTGAGATCAACCTCCTTCATCGCCGATTCAAGTGCCGGATTATTCATCTTTGCCTCATTGAACCATTGGTCAAAACTCAAAGGTAACGAATAAGAAGAGTAATTACTCAATAGATCAAGCATCGGTTCGCCTCCATTGAGCCGTTGCAATTCAGCACGCAGTGTAGCAATCTCCACCTCAGCTATCTGCATAGCTTTTTCCGAATTCAGCAAATTCAACTTGGTCTTATTGTATTCGATAATATTGATATCTCCTTTATCGAAACGGGTCTGATATGCTTCACTCAATTCCTTTGCCAGTTTTACCCGTTCATTTAGTTCTGCATATCTTTTTGTTTGATAAACAAGCTCCACGCAAAAGACTCTGGCTTGTTGTAAAATCTCTTTTGCCTGTTGTTGGTAAACTAAATCAGCTTGCACATTTTGCCCTGTCACTACTTGTGATCGGTATCCGTAAGCTGTCGGAAAATCAAAGGACTGGGTAATATTCAAATCTTTCCGATTGCCCTCTTCACTTGGACTACCCCACAGATAACCTACTTCGACTTCGGGATTTGCCATATTCAAAGCTGTTTTATTTCCTATTTTATCTGCTTTAGTCTTTTCCAGCAAAGCTTTGAGAGTCGTATTATTAGATTCTATACGATTCAATACCTCCTGAAAATTATCCTGAGCATTTACCGTGAATAATACGCCTGACAATGCAATTAGTATATATATAAGTTTCATAATTCTACTCTTTTTCTATTCAAATTTCGTTGCTGCATCATTCTGTAAATAATAGGAACGATATACATATTCAACAATGTAGATGTCAGCAATCCACCTAAAATAACTTTAGCCATAGGACTTTGTATTTCATTGCCCGGAAGATCGCCTTGCAGAGCCAATGGTATAAGAGCCAATCCCGAACAAAGTGCTGTCATAAGAATCGGATTCAGCCGGTCAAGTGATCCCATAACAATACTGTTTTCAAGAGATTCTCCGCTATTGTGCAGGTCATTATAATGAGCCATCAACAATATTCCGTTTCGGGTAGCAATACCAAAGAGGGCAATAAACCCGATAATAGCGGGAATGCTTATTTCGCCCGTAGTAAACAGGATAGCATAAATACCCCCTATCAAAGCCAATGGCAGATTCAATAAAATAATGATGGACTGCGATACATTTTTAAATTGATTATATAACAAAAGAAATATAACCAAAATGGCAAAAATAGAAGTAATCAATAATGTTTTAGAAGCTGCCTGCTCACTCTCGAATTGTCCTCCATATTCGATATGATAACCTTCGGGTAATTGAATCTTTGAACCTACAGTTTCCTGTATTTCATTTACTACACTACGCAAATCACGATCGGCTACATTTGCCGATATAACTATTTTACGCTGAACATTTTCACGACTTATCGAATTGGGTCCCTCCGAAGATGTTATTTCAGCAATGTAGTCAAACGGTATTTTAACACCATTGGCATCAATCATCAGGTTTTTAATTTTCTCTGCCTGATCTTTGTATTGATCGTCCACCTTAAGAATCAAATCAAAGGTCTTTCCTTCACTATACACCTGGGAGATAACTGCTCCTGAAAGCATTGTCGATACCATCTCCGAAAATTGAGGCAGTGTAATACCATATTTAGCCAACAATTCTCTGCGAGGTGTAATTTTCAGTTGCGGACGGTCAACTTGTTGCTCTACATTCAGGTCGGTAACTCCATCTATATTCTCAATAGCATCTTTAATCCGGTTACCCTGTGTAAACAATTCGTTCAGATCGCTTCCGAAAAGTTTAATGGCAATATTGGCTTTGGTTCCCGAAAGCATATGATCGAGACGGTGAGAAATAGGTTGCCCCACTTCGATACTTATTCCCGGAATGGCGTTTAATTTCTCCCTTATTTCGGCTAATAGTTCATCCTTAGAGCGTCCATCCAGAATAAACGGAGCTTCTATTTCCGAAGTATTTACTCCTAAAGAATGCTCATCCAACTCTGCACGTCCGGTTTTACGTCCTACGGTCTGTATTTCTTTGATGCTAAGCAGTTCGGTTTCTACCAATCGCCCTATTTTATCGGACTCTTCCAATGAAATCCCTGGAGTAGTATTTACTGTGATGGTAAAAGATCCTTCATTAAACGGAGGCAGGAAATTTCGTCCTAAAGTAAAGAATATTACCATTGCCGAGATCAACATGAGTCCTGTTACCACCAATACTTTTTTCTGGTTTTCCAATGCCCAATGCAGACTTTTTTCATACCAATACTTTAAGGTCAAAACCATGCGAGGTTCTTTTTCCTCCTTATCGCCTTTCGTTTTTCCCAACAAGTAACTACACAAAACGGGAGTTATAGTCAGAGCCACAACAGTAGAAGCAAACAAGGCTACTATAAATGATATACCTAGGGGTACAAGCATACGTCCTTCCATTCCACTCAAGAAGAATAGAGGCACGAAACAAGCCACTATAATAAGCGTCGAATTAAGGATCGGCATTCTCACCTCTTTCGATGCTTCGAAAACAACATCCAAGATAGGCTGCTGTTCTCCTTCGGGTTTCATCCTATTGAGGCGTAAATGCTTAAATACATTTTCGACATCTATTATGGCATCATCCACCAATGAGCCTATGGCAATTGCCATACCTCCCAAACTCATTGTATTGATGGTTAATCCCATTAATTTAAGGGTAAGTATAGATACCAACAGCGATAATGGAATAGCCATTAACGAAATGAATGTTGTACGTGCATTCATCAAGAATAAAAAGAGTACAATCACCACAAAAACAGAGCCTTCGTAAAGTGATTTTTCGACATTGCCTATTGAACTTTCGATAAAACGTTCCTGACGAAAGATATCGCTCGAAATCTTCACATCCGAAGGTACATTCTTTTGCAGATCGGCAATCGAAGCATCTAGTTTTTCAGTCAGCTCAATTGTATTTGTATTAGGTTGTTTCGTTACGGTTATTAAAACAGCCGGTTTTGTTTTTTCGGAAGCAACTCCCAATTTGGGTTGCTTGCCTCCTATTTTAATCTCAGCAACATCTCCAATTAAGACGACACCATTACCTTGTTTTTTCACAAGGGCTTTTCCTAACTGGTCGACATCGTTTGTTTGCAGAATTCCCCTTACAATATATTCGTTTCCATACTCATAAAGTACTCCCCCCGAAGCATTCTGATTCATATTTTCTACAGCAGCAAGAACTTCATTCAGCCCTACCCCGTAATGTTTCATCCGCCCCGGATCGAGTAATATCTGGAATTCTTTTATATCACCTCCAATTACCGTTACCTGAGCTACTCCACCTGTCGAAAGAAGGCGTGGACGTATCACCCAATCTGCAATAGTTCTTAAATCCAATAATGAAGTTGAATCGGACGAAAGCCCGATAGTCATTACCTCGCCCATTATTGATGATTGAGGTCCCAACGTAGGTTTTCCAACATTTGTGGGCAGATCATTTCCTAGAGCCGCCAATTTTTCGGTAACTACCTGACGGGCTCTGTAGATATCCGTTCCCCATTCAAATTCGACCCATATAACAGAAAATCCTGTTGTGGATGACGAACGTACCCGACGTACATCAGTTGCTCCGTTTACAGCGGCTTCGATAGGAAAAGTGACAAGACGTTCGACTTCTTCACTCGCCATACCGTTAGCCTCGGTCATAACAACCACAGTGGGAGCATTCAAGTCGGGAAATACGTCTATCTCCATATTTTTAGCTGTGTAAAATCCTCCTAATAAAAGAAGAAGTGCAGCTACAAGTACCACTGCCCGATTATGAAGCGAGAAGTGTATTATTTTATTTAACATATATAATTTCTCCTTTCATTAGTGAGTATGACCTTGAGGTAACGTTCCTGATGCTGCAGCCAATTTTATATGATAAGCTCCTTTGCTTACCACTTTATCTCCGGTCTTCAGACCCGATAAGATTTCTACATTTTGCCCATCACTCGCACCTAGTTTAACCTCTTGCTTTTTGTAATCGTCAGCATTTAACTGAATATAAACAAAGTATAAACCTTGTGATTCGATTAATGATGAAACAGGCACAGTAAGAACGTCTGCTCGTGGCTTTCCTAAAAGATAGACTTCGACATATGAACCCGGAACAATATTTCCCACATTATTAAACTCAAAACTTACAGGGATATAAAATCCATCGCTACTTGTCGACTTTCCATAAGAAACCAACTTTCCACCCAATTCCGACAATTGATAAACTCCATCATAATATGGAATGCGGAAATTAGCAGATGTAATATTTTTAAGGTCTTTATAGTAGCGTTCCGAAATATCTGCACGAAGTTGTAATTTCTGACTTTGGGTAATTGTAAACAAGGGCTGACCAACTTCTACATACTGCCCCTCGTTTACCAATCGGGCTTTAATATATCCACTAATAGGAGCAGAAATACCTGCACCGACATTAGTCTGTCCTTTAGCATACGATTGATAAGAAACCTTTGCATTTTCATAATACAATTTAGCTTCATTGAACTCTTTCTCGGAAATCAATTTATCACCAATAAGAGATTGTGCCCGTTGGAATTCTTTTTCTGCCATCTCGTAAGTTGACCGGGCTTTCACCCCGGGATCACCATCCGGTAAATTACGTGAGGATATAGATAGCAACGATTCTCCCCTACCTACCGATACACCTTCGTTTATAGAGCTTTTATTAAACGACACGATTCCGCTTGCAGTAGCAGAAACAGTTACCTCATCACCGGGAGGCGATAATATTTGTCCGCTTGTCTTTATTACTTCGTGAAATGAAGTCGGTTCTATTGAAATAACCTCTAAACCTATATTCTTGGCTTGCTCGCTTGTAAAAACAATCTCATTTGAATGATCTCCCGTTTCGGACTGTGCAGCATCGTCATGCGAATGTTCTCCGTGCCCTGTACAACTCCAAGAGAGAGCCAGAACACCGAACATATATATAATCTTTTTTCTCATTTTTCTTCTTTTGAAGGTCTCAGACCTATTTTTGTCATAATAAGAGTGTAACAGCAATAGCGTGTAATAGCCTTAAAATATTAGACACAATATTTTAAGCAGCTAAAACCACTAAAGCATACTGAATATGTCAAACCTGTGTTGACTTCAATAAATTGTTATTATCCTAAAAAAGAAGGAGGGGCTCTCAGGCTCTTTATAGAACCTGCGAAAGGTGAAGTATAAGTATCGGTATAAGGTATTTGATTCTTTTCAGTAGTAGAATCAGGAAATTCCAAATATAAATTACTCAACGGATATACCAAACAGTATAACGAGAGTAAGTTTATCGAATTAGTCGTATCTAAGTCATCATTCAAATCATTCTGACGAATAACAATCTGCTTGATATCGCAAGCATCGAGATTTTGCGAACAATGATTTTTAGCATGGTTATGGCCTTGTGCCGAATGACATCTAAGACAATCGGTACTACTTTCTTTTGTAATACAAACGATTCCATCGTGGTGAAAATGAGGTAGAATAACATGAGCTTGCAGCAATACACAAGCTAACATTAAACATATTTGTATTATAAACTTTTTAGTTTTCATAAATGATTCTACCTTTTTCTGATTGCAAATGTAGTAAATACTTGCTGCAACCTGGTTGCATTTTTCGATTTAAGGTTTGAAACTTTTTCTATTTGGAAGAAAAATATAAGCTATTCACGGTAGGGTTGCAAGATACGGCATTAAGGTAAACAAACAAAATTCAATTCTAATAAATCATATAAAAACGACTACAAATCAAGTATCCGCCATAAATATTTTATAACTTATTAGCTAGATAAATCTATTTTATTTTCTGTATATTTGCGGCTTAATAGTAATAGGTACTCTTTAACATAATATATTGGTAAGCATCAAATACAGCATTATTTCATAATAGAAATCGTTTGTACTTTAGACTTACTTATTAAAGAAAACTGTTCTAACAACGTCATTTATGCTTGCTTTTATAACATGGGATATTAGTCCCGAACTAGTTAATATTTTTGGACGGGAAATCCGTTGGTACGGATTGTGTTGGGCAATAGGTGTACTCTGTACATCTTATGTGGTACAAAAAATGTATCAATCGGAGAAACTTCCTGAGAAATGGTTCGATTCTCTTTTTGTCTATGTATTAATTGGTCTTATTATAGGTGCCCGACTAGGGCATTGTCTGTTTTATGACCCCGAATATTACTTATCTCACCCCATCGAAATCTTAAAGATATGGGAAGGTGGTCTTGCCAGTCATGGAGGAGCTATCGGGATGACTATCGGAATATGGCTATTTTGCCGTAATGTCAGCAAAAAAAGTATCATCTGGGCACTCGATCGCCTTATAGTAGGGGTAGCCATAGGAGCTGCTTTTATCCGTGTAGGTAACTTGATGAACTCTGAAATATATGGTGGTCCGACTACCATGCCTTGGGGATTCAACTTCGTGAGAGACAGAAGCTGGCACTTGCCAATCGCAGAAGGAGGAGCAGGTGAATTACCTTGTCATCCGACACAGATATATGAAGCTGTCATCTATTTTGCGATATTTATTCTGACGATGTATATGTTCTACAAAACAGATGCAAAGAAAAAGCAAGGTCTGATATTGGGTGTTTCTCTGATCGGAATATTTTTATCCAGATTCTTTATCGAGTTCCTGAAAAATGTACAGGAGCCTTTTGAGTTACAAATGAGAGCAAGCATAGGTATTAACATGGGGCAATTATTAAGCATACCATTTATTATATGGGGTGTTTGGCTAGTATACAATGCTCTGAAAACGAAAGAACAATCTATCAAAAAATAATATATTACTTGTATTATGTTAAAACCTATTCAAATAAAAGAAGACTTATACTATATTGGCGTCAATGACCGAACAAAGGCTTTATTTGAAAATTTATGGCCTCTCCCTAAAGGAGTTTCGTATAATTCTTATTTAATTGTAGACGAAAAAACAGCACTATTTGACACTGTAGATATATGTTATTCTGACATTTTTTTACAGAAATTAGAAACAGCACTAAACGGAAAATCATTAGATTATCTTGTGATTAACCACATGGAACCTGATCACTCGGGCTCTCTAAGATTACTTAAAACCAAATACCCTAATATTCAAATCGTCGGTAATAAAAGAACTGCCGATATGGTAAGCGGGTTTTATGGTATTACTGATGGAGTAATGATCATTGAGGATGGACAAGAACTGAGCCTAGGTAAACACAATCTGGTGTTTTATCTGACTCCTATGGTACACTGGCCTGAAACGATGATGACTTATGAAACAACCGAAAAAATGATTTTCTCGGGAGACGCATTCGGTACATTCGGAACACTTGATGGTGGTATAACCGACAAACAATTACATCCTGAACGTTACTACGACGAAATGGTACGCTACTATTCAAATGTAGTAGGCAAGTTCGGTTCTCCTGTACAAAAAGCATTACAAAAACTAAGCCACCTCGAAATCAATTATATTTGCTCGACACATGGTCCTATCTGGACTATTCCGGAGCAAATTAATAAAGTGATTTCGATCTATGACAAACTAAGCAAATATCAAGGTGACGAAGGTGTGGTTATTGCATACGGAAGTATGTACGGAAATACCGAGCAAATGGCTGAAACAATAGCTTTAGAACTAGCTCAACAAGGTATTAAAGAAATTATACTTCATAATACATCGAAACGTTCGCATTCATATATTATCCGCGATATATTTAAGTACAAAGGTCTTATTATCGGATCGCCTACTTATAATAATAAATTGTTTCCTGAGGTAGCTACTCTTCTTGCAAAAATAGAAGAAAGAGATATGAAAAACAGATATTTCAGCTATTTCGGTTCATATACATGGGCAGGTGCAGCACTTAAACGCATCGCTCAATTTGCTGAAAGTACCAATTTCGAAATTATAGGTACTCCTGTAGAAATGAAACAATCGATGAGTATCGATACCTACAACGCATGTGTAGCGCTGGGTAAGACTATGGCCGACAGACTTATCCAAGACAGATAAGCCATAGTATTTTAATGATTCGCTCTTACAAAAGCAACAATAACTTCATAAACGAGACTATTATAATAGTCTCGTTTATCTTTAGGTATCAGACCTTTTTATTACTTTAGCAAGTAAATATCATTTAACGCTTCATTTACTTAAAATATGGAATGGCAAAAACTACTATCGTCTAAACGTTTTGGAATGGAAGAATTTCACGATGAAAGACAACATGACCGATCCGATTTTCAAAGAGATTATGATCGCCTCATCTTTTCATCTCCTTTCCGTAGACTTCAGAACAAAACACAGGTATTTCCCCTTCCGGGTAGTGTGTTCGTACACAACCGATTAACTCACAGCCTAGAAGTTTCCTCCGTAGGACGTTCAATCAGTTTGATGGTATCAAAAGCCTTGCGCAACAAATACCCCGATTCTCCTGCAGCATTCGAGGAAATAGGTTCCATTGTTGCTGCAGCTTGTTTAGCACACGATTTAGGTAACCCTCCATTTGGACATTCGGGCGAAAAAGCCATTGCCACTTATTTTTCCGAAGGCAAGGGACAACCGCTTTATCACGATATCGTAAAAGGTGACGGACGCTGGGAAGATTTCATCAACTTCGATGGTAATGCAAACTCAATCCGTTTGCTTACACATCAATTCATAGGACGCAGAAAAGGCGGCTTCGCCATGACCTACTCGATGTTGGCTTCTATCATTAAATATCCTTTTTCATCGGAGCTGGCACATGGTAAAGGTAAATTCGGCTTCTTTCAAGCCGAAGAGCCTGACGTTATAAAAATAGCAGATGAACTAGGAATACCTAAGCTACAGGAACAGCCACTTAAACTGGCTCGCTATCCGCTTGTATATCTTGTGGAAGCTGCTGATGATATCTGTTATAAGATAATGGACATTGAGGATGCTCATAAATTACATATTCTGACTACTGAAAGAACCATTGATCTTTTCATAAACTTTTTCCCTCCCGAAAAACAGGAAAAAATGAGAAGAACCATGTTGCTTGTAAATGATGTAAATGAGCAATTGGCATACCTGCGATCAAGTGTAATCGGCCTACTGGTTAATGAGTGTGCGCAAGTATTTATAGATCACGAAGAAGATATACTAAATGGGACTTTTAACAGTCCTCTAATCAAACATATTCCTGAACTTTCGAGCAATGCTTATAAGGTTTGCACCGATTACAGCGTCAAATACATATACAAAGCTAAAGATGTTCTGGATATCGAACTTGCAGGACACCGCATCATTGGGCTGCTGTTAGATACTTTCATGGAAGCTATACGCAATCCAGACAAAGCATATTCGCAGCTTTTACTAACAAGGGTTCCCGAACAGTACGAGGTACAAGACCCTTCATTGTATACGCGTGTATTAGCTATATTGGATTATATATCGGGAATGACCGACATTTATGCACTGGATTTATATAGGAAGATCACAGGTATGAGCCTGCCTGCGGTTTAAGGTTTTCTGATGATCGGTTTCATCTCTTTTGTCAGATAAGTATCATCAATAGCAAAGTAAGGCTTATTTCGAATACTACCCGTCGCTTTTATCAAATTGCGATGGGTTGATTTATTTATAGAAAGAGCTATCAACTCTGTACAATAGACTTTATCATCTGAAGTATTATCAAAATCAAGATCGAAAGGTGTTTCTTTATTTAAATATTGGGTGGCAACGTAAACAATAGAATCGCGCACTGTTTGCGTTGTATCTAATCTGTAAACCGCCCAAGTAGATATATTCTTAAGAAAAACGTTTAACGACTCTTTCCTGACTCCTCCTACCCCTGTCAATTCACTTGCCTCAGCATGTATGACGTATACTTCACGATTGTTATCTATAGCTATAATACCGCCATGGGAATATAATTTTTCTCTATTTGATGATTTTCTAAAATAATCAGAGAAAAAACCATTTCCATGGCGGTATATAATATCTCCATTCCGGAATTCTTTTAAATCCCATTCACTGGAAGATGAATTCTCATTGCTATGACAACTCACCAATAAAAGAAAGAGACTTAATAAAAATATCTTAAGTGTATCCAACTAGATTGTACTTACTAAAGGAATAAAAAGGTTGTGACCTTATTTACCCATTGTAACTTTCCACTGACCGTCTCGTTTTACCAAGTTTAGCTCTTCCTGACTTCCTAGAGGTGAAGTATAGGTAACCCAAGCAATAGTATCACCAACAATAGAGTCTTTGATCATTTTAAACTTAAAGTCAGGGTATTTAGGAATAGAATCGCCTGACATTTTCATCGCCATATCCAATAATGATGCCGTTCCGGCTGTCATATGTTTTTTGGCTTCTTCCATATCACCTTTAGCCATGCTTTCAGTAAATTTTTCGGCTGTTGCTTTAGGTGAATTGGTATCGCATGATACAAATGCAACAGAGATCAATAGCAACACTAGTAATTTTCTCATAATTTACTTTTTAGTTTCATATACAATAGCATCAATAACAGCCACAGTAGTCAAATTTATAATATCTCGCACAGAACTCTCTATATCTGTAAAATGTACAGGTTTGTTCAGTCCCATTTGAATCGGTCCGATAGTCTCACCCGATATTCCCAGATCAACAAGTAATCGGCTTACCACATTTGCGGAACTTAAATTGGGGAAAATTAAAGTATTTACATCTTTATCTTTCAATGTATTGAACGGAAAGGTAGTATCTCTTAATTCTTTATTCAAGGCAAAATTAACCTGCATTTCACCATCAATTACTATTTCCGGATTATTCTTGTGCAGATAATCTACTGCCTGAGAAATACTATAAGGACTACCATCCTTTTCTGCACCAAAATTTGAAAAAGATAACATAGCCATTACGGGATCGGTATTGAAAAACTTCACGGCATTGTGAGTTAATTTCGCAATATCAACCAAAGCATCCGTATTAGGCCACCTGTTTATAAGCGTATCAGCTATAAAGAATGTACCTTTCTTGGTTTGAAGAATATGCATTGCCGCAAAATGTTTTGTATCGGGACGTAGACCTATCACCTCTATTGCCTTTTGAGCAAATTCCTGATAATGACTGTATACCCCTGTAATCAAAGAGTCAGCTTCACCTGTTTCGACCATCATCATTCCAAAATAATTACGGTCGTTCATTTTCTCAAAAGCTTCAACATAGGTAATACCTTGTCTTTGTCGCTTCTCGGATAGTAAACGGGCATATTTATCACGACGAGCATCTTCAGACAAAGCTCTATGATTTATAATTTCAATACCCTCTAAGTTCAGGTTATTTTCCTTAGCAATCCGTTGTATACGTTCCGTATTCCCTATAAGGATAGGAAAACATATCTCCTCATTCTTAGTTAATACAGCAGCCTTTATCATATTGATGTGATTACCTTCACAGAATACAATTCGTTTAGGATGTTGTTTAGCTAAGTTTGTCAACTGTCTCACCAACTTATTACTGTATCCCATCATCTCGGTCAACCTATTTTCATAAGCAGACCAGTCGTCAATAGGCTTACGGGCCACACCCGATTCTATTGCAGCCTTGGCAACAGCAACAGAGACAGCTGTTAATAATCTTGGATCTAATGGTTTCGGTATGAAATAATCCCGTCCAAATACAGTACGCTGAAGACCATAAGCTGCATTTACAACATCGGGAACTGATTCTTTTGCCAGATTAGCCAATGCTTTTACCGCAGCCAACTTCATCGCCTCATTAATACCTCTGGCTCTCACATCTAAAGCTCCTCGGAATATATAAGGAAATCCTAACACATTATTTACCTGATTAGGATAATCAGATCTTCCGGTTGCAAAAATCACGTCTGCCCTAGCCTCAATTGCATCATCATAAGCAATCTCGGGATCAGGATTAGCCAAAGCAAATACAATAGGATTGTCATTCATCGATTTCAGCATATCAGCTGTAACAACACCGGCTTTCGATAGTCCTAAAAAAACATCAGCACCTTTCATCGCTTCCGTTATGGTCGAAATATCTCGATCCGTTGCAAAGAATTTCTTCTGTTCATCCAGATTCGTTCTTTTAGATGATATAACACCTTTACTGTCACACATCACCACATTCTCTTTGCGGACGCCTAAGCTCATATATAATTTAGTACAGGCAACAGCAGATGCACCCGCACCACTAACAACGAGTTGAATATCTTCTATTTTTTTTCCTGAAATTTCCAAAGCATTCAATAAAGCCGCCGAAGAAATAATAGCTGTACCGTGTTGATCGTCGTGCATAACAGGAATATCAAGTTCCTCTTTTAAGCGTCGTTCTATTTCAAAGCATTCGGGAGCTTTTATATCTTCGAGATTGATTCCTCCAAAGGTTGGAGAAATAGCTTTCACGGTTTGTATAAATTTTTCAGGATCTTTTTCATCCACCTCAATATCAAAAACATCTATTCCTGCAAATATTTTGAAAAGCAATCCTTTTCCTTCCATCACAGGTTTTCCTGCTAAAGCACCAATATCGCCAAGTCCCAGTACAGCCGTCCCATTAGATATTACAGCAACTAAATTGCCTTTAATGGTATAATCGTAAGCTGTTTCGGGGTCTTTTTCTATTTCGAGACAAGGATCTGCTACACCCGGCGAATAGGCTAATGCCAGATCGGTTTGAGTACTGTAAGGCTTGGTTGGAACCACCTCTATTTTTCCGGGTTTACCCTTCGAGTGATAAAGCAAAGCTGCTTCTTTTGTAACTTTTCTCATAATGCCAATACTGGTTCTTGATAGATTGTTTTACAAATTGAATTCTTTAAAATATAAAGAATTATACCAGAAAAAAAATAGATTCTGATATAAAAACGAAGTTAATGAAAAAAGTGCGATTAGTAGTTTAAATTAATAAATTAAGTTTGCAGAACTATTTATTGCTTTGGTAAGAAAAAAAGCGATAGATAGTTATAGTTTTAAACTATATCATTAAATAGTTGCTTTTACTTAAATAACAAAAGGTTAATGTTATAAAAATAGAAAGTCCGCGAAATCACTTCGCAGACTCTCCTTCTTAACACAAACTTTACAAAACTACACAATAGAGTTGATTGCGGTCTGATAATTAGGCTCTTGCGTAATCTCAGGAACCAACTCAATGTACGATATATTTCCTTTAGGGTCGATGATCACCACTGCACGGGCTAAAAGGCCTTTAAGTGGTCCGTCTGTCATCAACACGCCATAATCTTTTCCAAATTCCGGGCTTCTAAAAACTGACACCGGACTTACATTTTCAATTCCTTCTGCTGTACAAAATCTTCCTGCAGCGAAAGGTAGGTCTGCTGATACTGCCAAAACAACTGTGTTGTTTAATTTAACAGCCTCCTGATTGAATTTTCTAACAGAAGCAGCACATACACCAGTATCTAAACTTGGGAAAATATTTAAAACAATTGTTTTCCCTTTATAATCAGAAAGAGACACTTCCGCTAACTGACCACTTACTAATGTAAAATTAGGAGCTTGAGTACCAACTTTAGGTAGATTACCTATTGTATTTACCTCACCACCTTTAAAACTTATTTTTGCCATAGCTTATTGTTTTATTGATGCTCTCTAAATTCAAGAGCAAATTTATACTGTTTTTTGTTATTTATCTAACTAAAATCTAACTTTTTTATATTTTTAACTCTATTTTAAGGAAATTCGCAGTAATACCTGCATTTTTCCTCACTAATTCTTCGGGGGTACCCTGCATCATCAACATTCCGCCTCCTGATCCACCTTCAGGTCCCATATCTATTATATAATCGGCACACTTAATTATATCAAGATTATGCTCTATTACAATAACGGTATTTCCTCTCTCAACCAATTGATTCAGCACATTTAATAAAACCCTTATATCTTCGAAATGAAGTCCGGTAGTAGGCTCATCCAAGATATAGATAGTATTACCTGTATCTGTCCGTGCTAATTCTGTAGCTAGTTTCACCCGTTGCGATTCTCCTCCTGACAGCGTTGTAGAGGGCTGACCCAGTTTAATATAACCTAATCCCACATCCTGAAGAACCTTAATCTTGTGTAAGATATTAGGTGTATTTTCAAAGAACTCAACTGCCGCATTAATCGTCATATCTAAAACATCGGCTATAGATTTCCCTTTAAATCTTACTTCAAGAGTTTCTCTATTATAACGTTTACCATGACAGTCCTCACATGGAACAAATACATCGGGCAAGAAGTTCATTTCAATCGTCTTATAACCATTGCCTCCACATGTCTCACAACGCCCTCCTTTTATGTTAAAGGAAAACCTACCAGGCTTATAGCCTCTTATTTTAGCTTCGGGAAGACTTACAAATAAATTTCTTATATCCGAAAATATTCCTGTATATGTTGCCGGATTAGAACGAGGGGTTCTTCCGATGGGCGATTGGTCTACACTAATCACCTTATCTACAAACTCCATTCCTTTGAACGATTTGTACGGAAGGGGGTCTGCAAGCGATCTGAAAAAGTATTGGCTAAGTATCGGCAGCAAAGTTCCGTTCAACAAACTTGATTTACCACTACCCGATACTCCGGTAACACAAGTAAGTGTACCTAGAGGAATTTTTATGTCTACAGATTTCAGATTATTGCCTGTTGCACCTTTCAGTTCCACAAAATGCCCGTTACCTTTTCTTCGTTTCTTAGGCACTTCTATCATTTTTCGCTCATTCAGATAGTCGGAAGTCATGGTGTCGGCTTTAAGCATCTCTGCCGGAGTTCCAGCAAATACAACTTCTCCTCCTCTACGACCCGCAAAAGGCCCCATATCTATAATATAATCGGCTTCGAGCATCATATCTTTATCATGCTCTACAACAATAACCGAATTACCTGAATCTCTTAATTTTTTCAGAGATTTAATCAATCTCACATTATCCCGTTGATGAAGACCAATACTAGGCTCATCGAGAATATAAAGGACATTAACAAGCTGAGAACCAATCTGTGTAGCAAGTCGTATACGCTGACTCTCACCACCCGACAAGGATGCAGAAGCTCTATTGAGTGACAAATAACTTAATCCCACATCGAGAAGAAAAGTCAAACGT
Organism: Dysgonomonas sp. HDW5A; assembly: GCF_011299555.1. Classification (NCBI taxonomy): domain Bacteria; kingdom Pseudomonadati; phylum Bacteroidota; class Bacteroidia; order Bacteroidales; family Dysgonomonadaceae; genus Dysgonomonas; species Dysgonomonas sp. HDW5A. Next base: position 213,651 of record NZ_CP049857.1, read on the forward strand.
GAAAGAATCTCTTTTTTTACCTCAGCAGCAATATGTCTTTGCTTTTCAGAGATATGCTCGTCCATATTTTGTACCCAGTCATAAAGCTCCTGGATATCCATAACCGATAATTCTGCAATATTTTTATCATTGATCTTGTAATGCAGAGCCTCAATATTAAGACGCTGACCTTTACAATCGGGACAAGTTCTGGTTGTTATAAACTGATTTGCCCATTTCTGAGCGGTAGCCGATGCTTCGCTCTCTTGTTGCATGTTGATGTATTTTGCAACACCTTCGAAAGTTACGCTATATGTAGAACCTCCTAAAGTCTCGTTTTTTATTTCGAGTTTCTCGTCAGTTCCAAACATTATTTCATCCAGAGCTTCTTCGGGAATATTTTTAATCGGAGTTTTTATAGTCACTCCGTATTTTTCACAAATAGCTTCGATCTGCCAGAAGAACAAAGAGTTCTTATATTTACCAAGAGGTGCTATACCTCCGGCATGTATACTTTGTTCGGGCTTTGGTACAATCTTATCCATATCGATCTGATTGACAACTCCCAAACCTTTACATTTAGGACATGCTCCAAATGGCGAATTGAATGAAAAATTATGTGGTGCAGGCTCTCCATACGACAAGCCCGAGCTGGGGCACATCAACTGGCTACTGTAATGACGCACTTCTCCTGATTCAACATCTTGGATCATAATCAGCCCATCACCCTGTTTCATCCCCACCCGTACACTATTCTTCAACTGATCACTGAATTTATTGGATACAGCCATCTTATCGACCAGAATCTCGATACTGTGATTCTTATAACGATCGACACGCATTCCGGGAAGAATCTCTCGAATCTCACCATCGATACGCACATTCAGATAACCTTTCTTTCTGATCTGCTCGAAAAGTTCCTTGTAGTGTCCTTTACGATTCCTAACAACAGGAGCCAATATATATATTTTCTTACCCAAATAACGGGTCAAAATAAGCTCAAGTATCTGCTCTTCGGTATACTTAACCATCTTCTCTCCGGTTAAATACGAATAAGCATCTCCTGCCCTTGCATATAGAAGACGTAGGAAGTCATATATTTCGGTCGTAGTTCCTACTGTAGAACGAGGATTACGATTTGTGGTTTTCTGTTCAATCGAAATAACAGGACTTAATCCTGTTATCTTATCTACATCGGGACGCTCCATTCCTCCTAAGAAGTTACGTGCGTATGCCGAAAATGTTTCGATATAGCGTCGTTGACCCTCTGCAAATATTGTATCAAACGCTAAGGAAGATTTTCCGCTACCACTCAATCCGGTAATAACAACCAGTGAATTACGGGGAATATCAACATCAATATTTTTCAGATTGTGTACACGCGCTCCGTATACAGATATTAATTCAGTCTCTTCAACTTTGTGATCCATTGTTTATCCTAAGGCCTCAGACCTTTTTATTGCTTTGATTGTAGGGGCAGGTCTCTGTGTTCACCTTCAGTTTACAAGTAAAGCAAACCCTTACAAGCAGAAATGCGATATTTACTATTTTCTTTTACTTAAGGTCACAGACCTTTTTATTGCTTTTACTCCGTAACCCATCTTTTATCATATACTTTTATTTTTTCGCCTCTCTTATAATAAAGAGACTCGCTATTAGGTATAAGAATAGTATACGAACTTTGACTTTTTGGGGTTATGGTCAATTTACGATCCCTTAACCAGGAGTTGAAATCTTTCAATTGAGCATAAGTCACACCATTATCTTTGGCAAAAGAGGCCAGATCGGGTATGCTTTGAGTAACCTCAACCGAGTTAAATTGAATCGGTTTATACAATTGATCGGCAGATATTACATAGCCATATTTATAGGGATTCTCAAAAATACATTTGAGTGCCAACATTCTAAAATAATAACGTGAAGTTTCTTCCACCAACCACAAATCTAAACTATCTTCAGCTTGTTGTTTATCCAATTCGCCGCTGATACGTCCCATGCCTGCATTGTATGACATAGCTACGCTTGACCAGTTTCCATACTTACGATAAGCACTGTTTAGATATTTACAAGCCGCCTGAGTCGATTTTTCGATAGAATATCTCTCATCAACTTCACTGGTAACCTCCAGCCCGAATTGAGTAGCAGTGGCAGGCATCAGCTGCCATAAACCCGATGCTTTGGCTGATGATACTGCCCGAGGATCAAGCGAACTCTCAATTGCAGCCAAATACCTGAAATCTTCGGGTATACCGTTCGCTTTCAATATAGGGTCTATAATCGGGAAAATACGGTTAGCTCTTTTGATAAGCAACAGCGTAGTTGAATGAAGGTATGCAAAACTATTTATCTCACGATCGAAACGCTCATGAAGATCATATCTGTCAAGTTTCAAACTTTCACCTGCCAGACTCACTTCATCGGGTATTTCGATAGAGGTTGTCATTGCCAAAACTTTAGGATTTTTCCGTTCTTCAAGAGTGGCTTCCGAAGTAGACAGCAAAAACACACCTAATGAACACACACATGCAATTGAAGCAGCTAGTATTATATATTTCTTCATCATAAATTCTCCTTAGTTAGTTAAGTAATAAAAGTATAAAACAACCATTTTAAGACCATAGCTTATACCGGGTATATCTACCAAAGCAATAAAAGGCTTAAAAATTTTATTTATGTGTACGTTCTGATTTATCAGTCTTACCTACAGGTTGATTTAGCAATTCCTGTAGTTTTTCGGGAGTTATATTAGGATATATGTGTCCTCTACTCATAAATGAAATTTTACCCCTTTCCTCGGAAACTGTTATAACTTGTGCATCTGTTTCCTGACTAACACCAAGTCCTGCCCTATGTCTCAATCCAAATTGTTTGGGAAGGTTCGGGTTTTGTGATATGGGTAATATACAACCGGCAGCAGTCACTTTTCCTTTCGAAATAATCATTGCCCCATCATGAAGCGGACTATTCTTGAAAAATATATTTTCGATTAAACGTGTACTGACATCTGCATTTATAATCTCACCTGTTTGCTCATATATTCCCAACGACATCTCCCGCTCTATAACAATTAAAGCTCCGGTATAAGTCTTAGACATATTCATACATGCCAGAACAATAGGCGTTACAAAATTATTTCCGCCGGTATCACGGCTTTTACCACCAAAAAGCTTAACCAATGACCGGAATACACTATTGGCACCCAGTGTCATAAGGAAGCGCCTGATCTCGTCTTGAAAGAGGATAATAATGACAAACATTCCGATACTTACAAATTTATTGAGGATAGCCCCCATCAGTCTCATTTGCAGTACATGCGAAACGATAATCCAGAGTATAATAAATGCTATTATCCCTTTAAATATGGTGGTAGTTCCCGATTTTTTGACAAGATTATACAACTGATACATTACAAATGCCACCAGTAGAATATCAATAATGTCTTTTATTCCGAAATTCTCCAAAACTAAATATCTTTAAGGTCTCAGACCTAATTTATCTTTACTTATATCTCAACTGCTCTGTGATTTTAACAGCTTCACAAGCTTCCTTCACATCATGAACACGCAAAATATTAGCACCGTTCATCAGAGCATATGTATTAAGAACCGTAGTACCATTAAGTGCCTCTGAAGATGCCACTTCGAGAAACTTGGTTATCATCGATTTTCGTGATATGCCTACAAGCAAAGGTAATTCAAAATTTTCAAAAAAATTCAAATGCCTCATCAATTCGTAATTTTGGGATACGTCTTTCGAGAATCCAAATCCGGGGTCAAGAATAATATCATTGACGCCCAATTGATGCAAACGAGCTACCTTTTCGGAGAAATAATAAGCTATATCCTGAACTAAATCGTCATAATTATTCAGCTTTTGCATGGTTTGAGGAGTACCCCTCATGTGCATCAAAATATACGGTACATGAAGATCGGCGACAGTCTGAAACATATTAACATCAAGACTTCCTCCAGAAATATCATTAACGATAGCAACTCCATAATCCTGCACACATACTTTGGCAACATTCGCATGAAAAGTATCTACAGACAAAATAACATCGGGAAATTCCCGATTTATAGCCGATAAAGCAGGCGATAAACGTTCGATCTCTTCTTCTGATGAAAGGAATTGTGAGGATGGACGAGTCGACTGCGCACCTATATCAACAATAGTCCCACCTTGAAGAATGATCTCCTCTACCCTCTTTAATATGTCTGCCTCATTTTGTTTGCGGCTTCCTTCATAAAAAGAATCAGGTGTAACATTGAGTATCCCCATCACCACAGGGGTAGACAGATCAAGTAATTCTCCTTTGATATTTATCGTCTTTATCATACTTTTATTCGCCAAGACTTTATAGGTCTAAATCAATTATACTTTCTTCTAAAACAGTCAGATTCTCAATATTATTATCATGAACCAAATAGGTATTCTCTACACCTACTGCCCCTACATTTGGAATTACAAATTTGGGTTCAAGTGCAAAAACCGTATTACTTACAAATACCTCTTTCGAACGAGGTGTAAGTACTGGCGGCTCGTTTATTTCGAGACCAACGCCATGACCTACAAATTTAGCTTGTAGCTTCGTTCCCATAAAATAAGCTTCCAGATCATTCTTTTTAGTAAGATCCATAGCTATATTATATAAGTCGGCACAAGGCGTTCCCTGTTTTGCAGTCTGCTTAATTACTTCATGTATCTCTCTCGAAACCTCATGTGCTTTATAAGCTAAATCGGATAATTTACCTACTGAAAAAACACGGGTCATATCAGTCATCCAAGGTCCATAATTACCGGCCATATCTACCATGATGGCATTACCTTGTTTTATTTTTTCGCCACAAGCACCAAGAGGCAAAATAGCATTTCCACCTTTTCCTCCTAAAGCAAAATCGAATGGAGAGGGACTTTCGGCATTTTCGCCTACCAGCAAACTACCCATGTAGATATCCATATTTGCTCCGTAGCTTCTGAATATACCTAATGAACCATGCTGACGCATCAGATGTTCAATCTCGAATTGTAATTCAAGATCGGTCATTCCTTTTTTATATAGATTGGGGATTTGCTTATATACCTCTACGTGTTTTTTCGCACACTCTCTGACCTGAGAAATCTCAAAATCTGATTTTACGGAACGTAACTGACGCAACAATACTGAAGCATTTACTGTTTCGGTTATTTGCATTGAAGATATCAATCGGCTACATTCCGAGAATGACAATGTATCTACCTCCAAAAGCACTTTCTTAGGTAAAGCTAAACCCTGCTTTTGCAGTTCTTCAACTATCTGCTCGGGTTTACGAATAAAAATCGCATTCTCTAAAACCGCATCAGTAGTTCTTTTTAAGAAATGAAATGCTTCTCCCTCAGCAGGTAAATAGAAGTACCCATTGTAGATACATCCTGCAACGTAAAACACATTGACCCCTGTTGTCAGGATACAAGCATCCACTCCATCTTTTTGCATTTCGGCTTGAAGTCTTTTCCGGCGTGCCTGCAAATCGTTGAATAAAGATGTATTGAAATCCATATCTTTTATATTTTTTCTGGTCTAAGACCTATTCATTTTCTTCTTAAAAAAAGTAGAACTGTAGCTTAGAGCAACTATACCTTAACGGTATAACTCTTTTTCTTTGATATATTGATACACACTTTCGGGTAAGAAAGCATGCATGTCTTTTCCTTTGGTAAATCCTTCCCGAATAAAGGTTGACGAGATCTCTATAATAGGGGAATTTAGAGCCTCTACATTCTCTTTCAGCTTCTTAGATATAGATATACGATACCCTAACCGAGGATAAACATATATTCTATATTGCTCTAATATCCCTTCGAAATCTCTCCATCTATCGAATGACTCCCAATTGTCCGCCCCTATAATTAAAGCAAATGTATTTTCGGGATAAGCATCACTTAATGCTTCCAACGTATGCACTGTATAAGATGGTCTGGGGAGAGAAAATTCAAAATCGGAGGCTTTTAATTTCGGATAATTTGCCAAGGCCAGTCTTGTCATTTCAAAACGGGTATTTTCGTCCAATAAAAGAGTATCTTCTTTGAGAGGATTCTGAGGTGTCACCAAAAACCAAACTTCATCAATATCCGTAAATTCGGTGATGAAGTTCGCTAACACCATATGCCCGATATGAATCGGGTTAAATGATCCGGAAAAAATTCCTATTTTCATTCTTGAAGAAATTTAGAAACGACAGCCAAAACCTCAGCTTTTGCCACTTCGAGATTTTCATTGTGAATAATCACATCAAAACGGGGAGCAAATGTTATTTCGTATTCAGCTTTTGCAATCCGGTCTTGGATTACTTCGGCATTATCCGTGCCTCTTTTCTCCAGTCTATCTCTCAATGCCTCAATTGATGGTGGCTCTACAAACACCGAAAGAGCCTTATCGCCGTAATGCTCTTTAATATGACAACCTCCTACAACATCAACATCAAAGATAACATTGCCTCCATTATCGGTAATACGTTGAATTTCGGATTTTAAAGTCCCATAATATCTATCAGTATAAACCTCTTCGTATTCGAGGAACTCATTATTTTTTATTTTTTCCCTGAATTCATCAGGAGATAAAAAATAATATTCTACTCCATTTTGTTCGGTTCCTCTCGGAGGACGGCTGGTGGCAGAAATAGAAAAAGAAAGATTCAGATCCTGCTCCAATAAATAATTTACTATTGTCGATTTTCCTGCTCCCGAAGGTGCGGAAAAAATAAGAAGTTTACCCATTAAATTAAAAAAGTTTACGAATTTACAAATAAACGAGTAAACAAGGCTTACTTACTTGTCAACTCGTTTACTTTTTTGAAACTTTACAGTACGTTAAGTACTTGCTCCTTGATTTGCTCTAATTCATCTTTCATCTGTACAACCAATTGTTGCATCTGCACATGATTAGCCTTAGATCCTGTTGTATTTATTTCACGTCCCATTTCCTGAGTTATGAAGCCAAGCTTTTTACCCTGACCCGACGTGTCGTTCAGTGTTTCAAGAAAATACTTAAGATGGTTTTTCAAACGGGCTTTTTCCTCATTTATATCTAACTTTTCGATATAATAAATCATCTCTTGTTCGAAACGGTTCTTATCGTAATCAAAATTCTCGATTTTTTCAAGAGCCTCAATAATACGAGCTTTCACCTTTTCAACACGCTCGCCTTCGAAAGGCTCTATAGCTGTCATCAAATTACCGATATTAGAAATCTTCTGAATAAAGAGGTCTTCCAACATTTTACCTTCCTGCTTTCTGAATTCAACAAGTTGATCTAATGCCTGATTAATGACATCTGCTACAACTTTCCATTCTTCCTCATCTGCATCCTGTGCTTCATATTTCAAAACATCGGGTAATCTTAATAGTACTTGAAACCAATCCGATGGTACATCAATTCCTAACTTTTCAGAAGAATTTTTAATCTGGTTGTAATACGATTCAAGTACATTCTGATTTATCTGAGATGTAGTTTCCTTACTTGTATTCTCGACATAAATAGCAAAATCAACCTTACCTCGTTCGAGACGACGAGCTATCAGGCTACGCACGTTTAACTCCTGTTCTTTATACACACTAGGAATACGCACTGATAGATCAAGCTGTTTACTATTCAAAGATTTAACCTCAACAGTAATTTTCTTATTCGATAATTCGGCTGTTGCTTTGCCAAATCCTGTCATCGACTGTATCATATAATTTGTTTTAAGGTCTCAGACCTATTTATTATTCATTGGCAGGCAAAAATGCAACTGATGGCTATCTTTATAAACAAGGTTGCATTAAATACTTACTACTATTTATTCTTTCACAAAAGTAACCTTTTTGGACGAAACTATAATCAATATTTGATCTCCAAATAATAATGTCAACGCTTTATTTCGTCTATATGCTGCCCTCTCTCATGCGTATATCTTCCGAATTTAGGTTCACCCACCATCTGTTTCCCATAAATACCTGTATGACCGGATATTAAATATGAAATTACGCAAGCGATTGCTGCATACACACCGCATCCTCCGCCAAATAATTCAATAGCCATTATTGAACAGGCTATCGGCGTATTGGTAGCACCTGCAAATACGGCAACAAAGCCTATTCCGGCCAACAAGCCCATAGGCAAAGGGATAAACAGCGACAGTGCATTTCCTAAAGCTGCTCCTATAAAAAACAGCGGTGTAACTTCTCCACCCTTAAATCCGGCAGCCAGTGTTATGATTGTAAATGCTATTTTCAATAGAAAAGCATAGGGAACAAGTTGATGGTCAAAAGAATCTACAATAACAGGGATGCCCAATCCGATATAATCGGTGGTATCCATTGCCCAAACGGCAATAATAACGATCAAACCTCCGACAAAAGGGCGGAAAGGGGGGTATTTTATTTTCGATTTGAAAAGTGCTGTTACATAATGTATGCCTTTACTGAAAAACACGGCACAAAGTCCGAAAGCCACTCCTGCAAATATTGTATACAATAAAGTTTCGGCTGAAATTTCAGGTACAAACGAAATTGAATAATGTGTATGATGGGCTTGCCATGCTTTAGTCGCTAAATCGGCGATAACAGACGATAAAAGAGCCGGTAACAGGGCATTGTACCTCAAACGTCCTATCAGGAAAAACTCCAGACCAAATATTGCTCCTGCCAGAGGCGTACCGAAAACAGAACCAAATCCGGCAGCCGTAGCAGCGACTAGTAAGATACGGCTTTCTTCAGAGGTTAATCGAAAAGGTTTACGAAAAACATCGGCAATGGCTCCTGCCATCTGAATGGCTGTACCCTCTCGTCCTGCCGAACCTCCGAATAAATGAGTAACTACTGTACCTATATATACAAGAGGAGCCATTCGAAAAGGAATCCTTTGTTCGGGTTTATGAATCGTATCGATCAAGAGGTTATTTCCTGCATTGGCTTCTTTTCCATAATAATGATACAACAAACCAATAAATACTCCGGCGATGGGCAGAAAAGCCATAATCCAAAGATGCGATTGCCTGTAATTAGTTACAAAATCGAGAGAATGCAGAAACAGAGCCGAAGCCGAACCAATACAAATACCAATAACGGCACTTATTGTTATCCACTTAAGAATATACAATATAAAGGGGTAATTTCTAAGAATTAATCGGAAATGAATGCTGATTTTTCGCACAAAAAAAATGTTTTTGTTTCTTTATTAAATTGCTTCAGACCTTTTCTTATTACTTCCATAAGTAAAATAGCAATAGCTGGCTATTATCCTTAAAGACAGTAATAATATTAAAATCATTTTAATAAGGCGTCATCAGCTTGTTGAAGGCGGTTGGTTAAGGAAGACACCATTTCCTTTAAGATCATAAAGATAATCACTTTATATTGAAAATAAAAAAGGACATATTAAAATAGCCTATATTTTATTGCAGGATTTATAACTCTTACATACTTTTGAGCCCGAATTAAAAACATCCTATTCATGAAATCAAAATATACCTCTTTATTGAGATTCGAAACGATCATTATTATATTTATTCTCGTGGCTTTTTCTTTGACCTGGATAAGCTGGGGTAAGCTCATTGTTACAGGGTGGGATCTGCCTTCTTTGTATAAAAAGACTACCAAAATTTCGAATACAATCATGTTCTTCGCTAAAAAGGATTCTCCACATCTAGCATATGTATTTTACATAGTACCGTTATTGAGTTTAATATCGGGTATTTTTTTGTTTAAGATGAGATACCGAACCGCTAATCTTATATTAGTACTCACTTCTATATTGGGAATATTTGTTTCTATATATATGTATATTTATTTTATTACCTCCAAGATGTTTAAACTCTCCAATGCAGGAGGAGGTATACACCTCTTACTTTTGGTCAGCAGTATAGGGTTGATATGGTCGTTTATATATTGTATCAGAAAAAAGAAAAATAAGGATATTCCTTTAGAAGCAGTTTCTGAAACTAATGACCTGCTTTAAGAAAATATACTAACTGAAAAGCATTTAGCACACTATAAATGACATAAATCGAAGTCTTTTTTTTGATTTTTTCGCATTCTTTTGTGGTAGAAGTACAAAGTATTCCCTATTTTTGGATTTACAGACTAGCAATCTTTAACCAATTAAAAATACTATTTGTAACGCCATGAAAGAATTAAAAATGTTCATCGATGGGAAATTCATCGAAAATACTTCAGGAAAGTGGATCAATGTCCTAAATCCTTCAACAGAAGAAGTAATCGCAAAGATGCCTGACGGCACTCTCGAAGATACAAAAAAAGCCATCGACGCAGCAGACGCCGCTCAGATACAATGGGAAAAAACTCCCGCCGTTGAAAGAGCCGGTTACCTCCTTAAAATTGCTGCGGGCATTCGTAAAAGGGAAAAAGAAATAACAGATATTATTGTACAAGAAGGTGGTAAAACACAAGGCTTAGCAAATGTTGAGGCTCTGTTTACCGCCGATTATCTGGAGTATATGGCAGGATGGGCACGACGTTACGAAGGCGAAATTATCCAAAGTGATCGTCCTAACGAAAACATATTCTTATTTAAGAAAGCTATCGGTGTAACAACAGGCATCCTACCCTGGAACTTCCCATTTTTCCTTATAGCCCGAAAAGCTGCTCCGGCACTCGTTACAGGAAATACGATAGTAGTAAAACCAAGTCAGTTAACACCTATCAATGCATACATCTTCGCACAGATTGTCGAAGAAGCAGGTGTACCCAAAGGAGTATTCAATCTGGTCAACGGACGTGGTTCTGTGATCGGTCATGAACTGGCAGCTAATCCTAAGGTGGGCATGGTGAGTCTCACAGGAAGTGTTTCAGCAGGACAACAAACCATGGCTGCTGCAGCTCCTAATATCACCAAAGTATCTCTCGAACTGGGGGGAAAAGCTCCTGCCATAGTAATGGACGATGCCGATCTCGATTTAGCCGTTAAAGCGATTATTGCCTCAAGAGTAATTAACACAGGGCAGGTTTGTAATTGTGCCGAACGTGTATATGTACACAAAAATGTTAAAGAGGCATTTATGACTAAATTGGTTGCAGGAATGAAAGCTGTTAAAGTAGGAGATCCGAATAAAATCGCCGATCTTGATATGGGACCGTTAGTAGAAGAAAATGCTCTCAAATCGGTTCAGGATAAAGTTGAAAAAGCAATTAAACAAGGTGCAAAATTAATCTGCGGAGGAAACCGTATCGGAAATAAGGGATATTTCTTCGAACCAACTATACTTGATAATGTTACTCAAAATATGGATATTATCAAAGAAGAAACATTCGGTCCCGTTTTACCGATTGTAGAGTTTACCGATATAAATGACGCTATTGCTTGGGCTAATGACTCCGAATTTGGCTTAACCTCTTCGGTATATACTCAGAATTTAGACACTGCTTTTAAATTGGTGAGAGCTCTTAAATTTGGAGAGACATATATCAATCGTGAAAACTTCGAAGCCATGCAAGGATTTCATGCAGGATGCCGCAAATCGGGTATTGGCGGTGCTGACGGAAAACATGGATTGGAAGAATATCTACAAACTCATGTAGTCTACTTAGAAACAAAGGGTTAATCATTCGTTAATTGATCATAGGGGGTCTCAGGAGCAATGCGTTCCTGAGACCTTTTTGTTAAAAACTACTTTTCTTCATTATTGTCAATAAAAAAATCTATATTTGCGGCAAAGAGGAACAACGAAAATTCTAATATTTAAGAAATAAAAGGGTACTGCAAATGTTAAATTTCAGTACGTAATACATTCGCAACATACCTAGTGCTACGAGTTGTATATACCTATAATCTAATTTTGCCTAAAAAATGAGAGTAAAAATTCTACTATTAAACTTTGTTTTATCGTCCCTAGGCTTATCTATGGCTCAGGTTGGATTAAACACCGAATCGCCTAAAGCATCCTTACAGGTATCGACAGCAACAGCCACAGACAATACTGTAAGCGAAGGGATAATCGCTCCAATATTAACTCGAACTCAACTAATTGCTAAAGATGCACTATACGGAGCCGATCAGACCGGAGCAATAGTATATATTTCAGAAACTTCGGGAACACCCTCTCAAAAGACTTCTCTTATCGACTGGAAAGGATATTACTTTTTTGATGGGACAATATGGAAACAGCTTGGTACCGAACCTTGGTATCGAAAAAACGGTGGACCGGCCATTGCAAATTCCGATTCAATTTACCTCAGAGGAAAAGTGGTTATAAATGGGACTGAGATAGCAACAGTGCATGGTGATAATGCAGCATTAAGTGTTTATGGCGCCGATGCGTTAATTAATGGATTAACAGTTGGAAAAGGGTCTGGAAATATCACTGGCAACATCGCTGTAGGTGAGAATGCTTTATTGGCAAATACTACCGGAAATAATAATATTGCAATAGGCTATTATGCCTTGGCTAAGAATACTAACGGAAGCCACAACATATCGATGGGGTCATTAGCAACCCCTAGTCTTGCATCTGGCGATTACAACATTTCAGTAGGATATATGGCAAATAGCAGCCTCATTACGGGAAGCAACAACATTGCAATAGGCAGTCAGTCCGGTTTTCCGGGAGGAACGAGTAATATAGCTATAGGCTACAAAGCAGGTAGTGATATTACAGGAACGAACAATATCGCTATAGGTGCTTTATCCAGAATCATTTCCGGAAATAATAATATCGTCATTGGAAATGTAGCCAGCATAAATGGCAGCGGTACTAATTTTAATATCGCTATTGGAGACTCTGTTACTGTTGAGGGTAATTATAACATCGCTATAGGAAAACTCTCTAAGGTTAGAGGCACCAATTCTGTAGCTTTAGGCTATGGATCCATTAACAATACAAATAACTCGATAGTACTGGGTTCTTCGCAAGTAAACACAATCAGAGCTGCAGTTACATCAATTACAGCTCTATCTGATCGTAGGGTCAAAAGAGATATTCGAGAAAATGTTCCAGGATTAGCTTTCATCAATAAATTAAATCCTGTAACCTACAATATGGATGTATCGGCGATGGCTTCTCTGCAACAAACTCCAGACACCATAAATATGCAGAGAAAGTTAGAAATTGAGAAAATATTACATACCGGATTTATAGCTCAAGAGGTTGAAAAAGCTGCTCGAGATATAAATTATGACTTCGATGGAGTTTCTATACCACAAAACAAAAATGAAATATACGGTGTGAACTATACCTCATTTGTACCATCGCTGATAAAAGCTGTTCAAGAACAAAAGAAACAAATAGAAGAACAAGAACAGTTTATTGAAGAACAAAAATTAAGTATCCAAAAACAAGATATTTTAGTACAAGATTTAAGAAAAAGATTAGCAACCCTTGAAGCCAAATAAGATTACTTAGCAGTTATCGAACCGAAATGGTAAGGTTATTACACATCCCCATTATGAGAAAAAATACAATTAAATTAATATTAGCCTTGGGAATCCTTTTGTGCTTCACAATACAGATCAAGTCACAAAACATAGGTATAAATACCACCGACCCGAAAGTATCGTTGCACATTATAGCTTCCGACAATGCTTCCTTGGCAGAAGGGCTCATCGCTCCGTCTCTTACCCGCCAACAACTTATTAACAAAGATGATGCATATGGTATTGATCAAACAAATACCCTCATATATATCACAGATCTGTCGGGCACAACAACATCCAAGACAAAAGAAATAACATCACCCGGATATTATTTCTTTGATGGTATATCGTGGCAATCTTTTTCTATTGAGCCCTGGTATAAAATAAATACTTCAGAAAAAGCAATGTTAAACACCGATTCTATCTACCAGCGAGGAAAAGTAGTAATAAAAGGTAATACCATAGGTAATGTAAATGGTGTACCTGCTGCCTTAACTGTATATACCGCCGATGCCTCTTTTAACAATGTAAGAGTAGGAAAAGGTAATTTGAATTTAGCTCGAAATACTGCATTAGGATACAATGCATTGTCATTCGATGAAACGGCAACTGAAAATAACAACCTTACGGCTATAGGCAATAACTCGTACAGTAGTTTTACTGCTGCATCAGGAACAACTATTGGAAATACTTACTATCCTTCAAATAAACTAACTACCGATTTTGTATCATTATCATCTTCGTTTTTAGGAAATATAAGTCCTTTATCCATAAAAATAGGAGCAGCACGAACCAGCAGCTCAGATTCCTGTAATGTTCAAATAGGATATATCAACCCTAACGGAACTAAAAACTCAATATTGATAGCGGGTTATATGTCCTTGAATCCAACAGAAGACTCAGTTTTATTAGGCGACTCTATTAGTGGAAATGGCACAAGGGAATCGGTTTATGTGGGAACGAGAATAAGTACTAATAGTGCTACCAGAGCTACAGTTATCGGCTCAAATAACCGAGCTAATTCAACTACACACCTCATTATAGCTAACAATACAAGCTATCCCTACGAAGGATCTTATGGAGTTGTACTAGGCAATGCAAATATTACCTCCATCCGAGCTGCCGTAACCTCTATTACCTCTTTATCAGACTATAGAGTAAAAAAGAATATTGAGAGTAATGTTCCCGGAATCGAATTCATAAAAAGACTAAATCCGGTTACATACAAATTAGATATACCATCAACAGACCAACCAATGTCGAAAAGGTCACCCGAGAATATTCGACATAGTGGTTTCATTGCTCAGGAGGTAGAAACTGCTGCCAAAGAGATAAAATATAATTTTGATGGAATCTATGTGCCACAAAATGAAAAAGACAGATACGGGCTCAATTACTCTTCATTTGTTGTACCTTTAGTAAAAGCTATTCAAGAACAACAAGCAATCTTAGCCGAACAACAAATAGCGTTATCACAGCAAAAAAACAAATTAAAAGAGCAGAATGCACGATTGGAGATTTTGTCTCAAAAACTCGCTGCATTAGAGCAACAATAAAGCCTCAATCTTTTTTATTTCCAAAGCAATTACAACAATAAATAGAACTCATTTATGAAAAAAAATATACTATATCACCTGCTTCTTTCGCTTGCTCTTTTCAGTACAAGTGAGTTCGCTCAATCGCAAGTTGGTATAAATACAAAAGATCCTAAAGCAACATTAGACATCCATAGCTTATCAACAACTCCTACAACTCCTGAGGGACTTATAGTACCCTCATTAACACGTCAGCAGACCATCTCAAAAGATGCAGCATATGACAACACACTAACAGGAGCAATAATATATGTGACTGACTTATCGGGGACATTAACGACAAAAACAAGAGCTATCAACAGAATAGGATATTATGCCTTTGACGGAACTATGTGGATTCCTTTTCAAAAAGAACCTTGGAATAAAGTAGGTACCAATCAAGCTTCTACAGAAAACACCGATGATATTTATTCCAATGGAACAGTAACTATCAATTCGACATCAGCATTAACATCAATGGCACTAACAGTAGTGAGTCAAGATGCATACATTAATGGAATCAGTATTGGTAGAGGAAAAGGAAATGTGAGTTCCAATACTGCAGTTGGGTATAATACACTAAATAATAATACAACAGGAACCACGAACAATGCAATTGGATATAACGCACTAGCTAAAAACACAACAGGAAGCTATAATATTGCAGTTGGTTACTCAGCTCTTGCCAATAACGAAAAGGGAAACTACAACCTGGCTATAGGCTATCGTGTTAATGAAAACAGACAAGACAGTCTCACATACAATGTTGCAATCGGCGCAAATGCAGGCTTTACTGCAGGCAACTATAATGTCGCCATTGGTACTAACGCCATTGGTACAACAACCTCTGGGGGTAACACAATAATAGGAAATGGAGCCAAGGCTGCAGGAGAGATGCTAAACCTTGCTATCGGAACAAATGCTTCGACCAGCGGGGGCAAAAACAATACAGCAGTAGGCTATAACACCACATCCATAGGTGAAGGTAGTATTGCAATAGGGTCTACAGCAAGAACTCAAGGCACAAACACTATTGCCATAGGATATGGTGCGACTAACACTGTGTCTAATTCGATAGTACTGGGAAATAGTTCAATAACTTCAATAAGGGCAGCCGTGACATCTATTACCTCCCTTTCTGATCTTCGCTTAAAAAAAGATATTCAAAATAATGTACCCGGATGGGATTTCATAGGGAAGTTGAAGCCTGTTACTTATCATTTGGATCTAAGTGCAGAAGCTTCGATAAAAGGCATTCCTGCTGAATCCCGTATTCTTGAATCGGAAAAAGCAGCCGAAAAAATAACCAGAAGCGGTTTAATTGCTCAGGATGTTGAATCAGCAACTAAAGAAATCGGGTATGACTTTGACGGAATTTATATTCCTGAAAATGAAAAAGACACTTATGGACTTGGATATACAACATTTGTTGTGCCTTTGGTAAAAACAGTTCAAGAACAACAAGTTATATTAAAACAACAACAACTAACAATACACATACAACAGCAAAAAATGAATGAACGAGATACAGAGATAGACTTATTATTGAAAAGAATAGAAGCTCTGGATAGTAAATAAACTTTCCTGAACTCTAAATAACAAAATAAAAAGCTTATTTGCTTCGGATTTTGTTTATATCTATAAAAGAATTATATTTGTGACTTAAACAGAACTCTTTAGCTATAAAAATGGCAAGCATATTAACAAATAATCATTTCAACAACGAGCTTATATTTAACAATTTAAGCTTGGATTATTGTGCCAAAATATTAGAGAGAGAGAGAGAGAGAGAGAGAGAGAGAGAGAGAGAGAGAGAGAGCTAACTAGCAAACACGTTAGTTATAAAAATATTTTAGGCGGAACTTTCCGCCTTTTTTTTGGCTTGCGTTTTAAAGACGCAAAGACTTTCATTCCTAAATATTCCCCAATAAATACATCTATAGTTGTGTCGGTAAACACTTTCGTGTCGCCGATTTATTTTGTTGTTGTCATTTCAGATCAGCACGTAAAGGGTATTTATCTATGTCACAACTATGCTCGGCAGCAGCGTGTAGCGATTACATGCTGTTGCTATTTATCCTTACATTTTCAAGCTACTAACATTAATTAATTATCATAAAACGATGACAATGAAAAAGTTTTTTTTAACAGCAATGAGCATATGGACTATAGGCTCTATATATGCACAGATCGGTGTAAATACCGAAACGCCGGCAACGACACTTCATGTACTGCCCGGAAAAACGGACGGTACAACGGCTGAAGGGATTATCGCTCCTAACCTGAAAAGGTCGGAAGTGATTGCCAAGGACAGTAAATATGCAACTGCACAAACAGGGGCAATGGTATACGTTAGCGACTTGTCGGGAGTACTGACTACCAAAACAGCGAAAATCATAACAACCGGATACTACTACTTCGATGGGGCTCTTTGGCAACCATTTACAAGTGGATCTGCTTCCGTTACCACAGCCAACAACGGTTTGACAATGAACGGCACAACTACCCAATTGGGGGGAGCTTTAATTAAGGCGACAAGTATTACAGGCACAGACCGATTAACTTTAGCTACGCCTACTACTATTTCGGGCATCCTCCAAATTACCAGTGGATCGCCTGATACAGGAAAAGTACTGACCTCAGACATAAATGGCACTGCAACTTGGGTTACACCTGGCATAAGTACCGCCAACAACGGTATAACAATGAATGGATCTGTTGCTCAATTGGGAGGAGCGTTAAATCAAAACACAACTATTACAGGAGCTACCCGGCTTACTATAGCTACACCAACTACTATTTCGGGAACAGCACTTCTTATTACAAGCCCATTACAGATTGCTAGCGGATTACCTGGTGCAGGAAAAGTATTAATGTCCGATTTTACGGGTAATGCAACATGGGCTACAGCAATAACTACCGCAAATAATGGTTTAACAATGAATGGAATAGCTGCCCAACTAGGAGGAGATTTAACCCAACCTACAAGCATTACAGGAACAAACCGATTAACTTTAGCTACACCACTTCAAATAAGTAGCGGAACACCCGGTGCAGGCAAAGTATTAACATCGGATGCCAGCGGTAATGCTACATGGGCTGCTAACGCAACCCCTTGGTATAAGGTGGGTACTACAGTTCCATCGATATTGAACACTGACGATTCGTACCTGACAGCTAAAACAGTTATCGGAGGAAATACCATTGCTTCTATCAATGGGGGAACAGCCAATGCACAACTTACAGTAACAGGAGGAGATGCTTCCATTAATGGTATAACTGTAGGAAGAGGGGCAGGCAATATATCAACAAATATAGCAGTAGGAGCCAATAGTTTGGCAGCAAACACTTCAGGAACCAATAACACTGCTATTGGGTCAGGCGCCTTAAAAAGTAATCAAACTTCGTCTTTAAATACTGCGGTGGGGTACCAAGTTCTTCAAGCTAATACAACTGGCGGTGCTAATACTGCTATGGGATATTCAGCCGGAAGTGGCCTGACGACGGGAAATGGTAATACTGCTATTGGATATTCAGCCGGAGCTAATCTGACGACGGGAGCTTATAACGTGGCTATAGGTTACAACGTGAGTCTTCCGGATCCTGCAGCCAATTTCCAAATGAATATAGGTAATGCTATATATGGGGTTACTAGTCTTACTGCTGGAGCGGGGCGTGTAAGTATTGGTAAAACAACTCCTGATGCAGGTGTATTTTTAGATGTAGCCGGCTTAACACAAATAACAGGAGCCGGAAAATTCAAATATGTAGATAACAATCAGTTATCAGGACGGGTATTGTCTACTGATAATAATGGTGTTGCTAAGTGGGCTGATCAGAATATGCTTACAGGGAGTTGGTTTTATTTGCCATCAATAAACTTAGATATGAGTACAACAACAAGTAAAACAATAAATTTATTTACAGCCGGTGTACAACAGCTAATTCAAACACCAATAATAAGTAGTTTTGGTGGTGGCAATCTACCTACTCTTCCTACAACAGCAAGTGCATACGAATATATGGTTGTAGGTAGTAGTGGACACATTACAATATCAAATATATCTTCATTAGGAGTTATGACTTATACACCTACCACCACCAACCCTCCTCCATTTGCTTTTGTGAATATCATTGTTCGGGTTAAATAAAATTACAACCCATAAGCTAGTATTCAATAAACTCACGCTCCGCCACGATGTGACGGGGCTGATAAAATAGGTAGATTATATGCTAAAAAAAATAATATTAATTTTAACCCTGTTCTTAATAACAGTGGGCAGCATCTATGCTCAAAAAGAACAATACAACTGGTATTTTGGGTTTAACGCCCGTCTTTCCTGGAATTCAACCAGAACACTTACAGGAACAGGAGTTTACGGAACAGCTAACGCCACCTTAACAGGATTACCTTTACAGTTTCCCGGATCGGCTATGCAAACATATGAAGGTTGCTTTTCCACTTCGGATGCAGATGGAAATATTTTGTTTTATTCGGATGGGATAACCATATGGAACAGAAACAACCAACAAATGGTTACAGGCTTATCGGGCGATCCGTCTTCGGCACAATCGGGAATCATATTACCGTACCCCGAAACTCCGGGTAAATACATTGCAGTAACATTAGGGAAAGACAATTCAAACAACCTCTCTTATACTGTTGTAGATATGTCTCTGAATGGAGGGCTTGGGGGCACAGTCCCTGCTACAACGAACGTTGCACTCACAGGACAATCCGGAGCATTGGGTGAATCGGTTTTTGCAGTAAGACATACCAACAAAGAGGATTTCTGGATAGTGGCTCCGGGACGCACAACCACTACATCTTATCTGAATGTATGGAAAGTAACTTCTGCAGGCGTACAAACTACCCGATATAGCGTAGCAACAGTAAGTATAGGCTTCACATCATTAGGAGCCAATGGATACCTCAAATTTACAACTGACGGTCTACACTATGTATGGGCAGATTTCCTTAGCGGAAGACTTGTTTATGGCGATTTTAATCCCACAGCAGGTACTATCACCAACGTAAAAATCCGTAATACATATCCGTTATTTCCTTCTAACCCTAACCGTGCATATGGAGTAGAGTTTTCGCCTAGTGGCAAATATCTGTATCTGACACAGGCTCCGGGTAGTTTGAATACAAACCAGGTTTCAGGATTAGTAGTTTATGATTTTGCAGCTTTGCTGGCTACATCTAATCCTAATTCAATAAATCCAGTAAAAACTATCACTAATCCGGTTTCTCTAGCTGACGGTGTTACCGACCATTTCGGAGGTATACAACTTGGGCCCGACGGGCGGATGTATATCTCCCGGTTCTCCTCTACAGGGATGTTTGTAATTACCAATCCGGAAAGCCCTACGGCTATGAATATTTATAAACTCCTGAATTTCTTACCCGGCAATGGCTATTGGGGACTACCCAACTTTGCTGCACCGTGGTTTCGGATGGAGCTTACACCTCCGGCAAATGCCGAAAGTTGCGCAAACGTATCAGCCACTTTTCAATTATCAATCATTCCGGGTATGGGGCTTAGTAATGTAAGTAGAATCGTAATAGATTTTGGTGATGGTGGTACAACAACATACAACAGCCCCCTAAGCAGCCTGTACAGCTTCCCTCACACCTATAATAAACCAGGTATTTATACCATTACAATTACTGCTTATAACGCAACGGGAGGGGTCGAAATTTCGACATCTTCTACTATGACCATAAATTCGTGTGCGATGAGAGTTAATCCGCAAGTGAGCGTTAGAGCCGGCACTTAATAAGATTAACTCGTAATTTTCTCAAAAAAAACAGGAGGGCAAGTATATTATTGTCCTCCTGTTTTACTTAGTATCTAAATCAATTACATTTCCAAGTCAATATCAAATAATTCGTGCCAAGGTAACCCTTGCTTGTTTAATTGCTCCATAAACGGATCGGGGTTAAACTCTTCGACATTGAATACTCCGGGTTTACGCCAGATTCCTTTAAAGAACATCATGGCTCCTATCATGGCAGGCACACCTGTAGTATAGCTTACTCCCTGCATACCTGTTTCCTTGAAAGCAGCCTCATGCGAACAGTTGTTATATATATAATAGGTACGTTCTTTACCATCCTTTACGCCTGTGATACGGCATCCGATAGAAGTTTCACCTGTATAATTCTCTCCAAGCTCTCCCGGATCAGGTAAAACAGCTTTCAAAAACTGAATCGGAACAATCTCTACACCATTATATATAATAGGATCGATACGAGCCATTCCTATATTTTGGATCACACGTAAGTGAGTCAGATATTCCTGCCCGAAAGTCATCCAGAAACGAGCACGCTTAAGTGTTGGGAAATTTTTCACCAACGACTCCAATTCTTCGTGATAGATCACATACGATTCTTTTGGTCCGATATTAGGATAATTCAATGGTTTATGGATTTCGTGCGGTTCGGTTTCAACCCACTGTCCATTCTCCCAGTATTTTCCTTTCTGAGTAACCTCACGTATATTAATTTCAGGATTGAAGTTGGTTGCAAAAGCTTTTCCATGATCACCTGCATTACAATCTACAATATCTAATGTATGCAATTCATCAAAATGATGTTTTGCTGCATAGGCAGTAAATACACTTGTCACACCCGGATCAAATCCACAACCAAGAATAGCCGTAAGACCCGCTTTCTCAAATCTATCTTTATAAGCCCACTGCCAGCTATACTCATATTTTGCTTCATCTTTTGGCTCATAATTCGCAGTGTCCAGATAATTAACACCACATGCCAAACAAGCATCCATTATAGTCAGATCCTGATATGGCAAAGCAACATTGATTACTAACTCGGGTTTAAACGAATTAAATAATTTAATCAAGTCCTCAACACTGTCGGCATCCACTTGAGCTGTTTGAATTCTACCTCCCCCAATAGCTTGGGCAATAGCATCACATTTCGATTTGGTGCGGCTGGCAAGCATTACTTCTGTAAATACTTCCGGATTCTGAGCAACCTTGTGAGCTACTACTGTACCTACACCACCTGCTCCAATAATTAAAACTTTACCCATTTTAGAATTGTATTAAAAGCCTTTTGTTAATTAATATTTAAAATATAGTAAGTACACTTATTTTTTCTACAAAAATAAAACTTAAAAATGAAATATTGGCTATATTTGCTTCAACAATCATACTAAACAGATAGTAATAATATAATATTTTAGTAACTTCTTGAAATATCATTATTGCAAAGTGTGTAAAATATGAAAGTTATTAGAATACTGTGATTGAATAAATAAATATATATTTCTTAAAGTAGGAATATATTATTCGAAACCTGAGAAACATAAATTAAATTGTTGTTACGTTTTACTGCGAACATCGCGTCTTTGACAAATACCAGTCAAAACAGTCCCTGCACAGTAAACTTAGGAGATAAGAAATAAAAAATATATAATTATGTCACAATTAGTAGGTCGTATATCTCAGGTAATAGGTCCCGTAGTGGATGTCTATTTTGAGCAAAAAGAAGGTTCGGCACCAAACTTACCCCAGATATATGAAGCATTACATGTACAAAGACCAAACGGTAAGGTTTTAATTATTGAAGTACAGCAACATATTGGAGAAAATACCATTCGTGGTGTTGCAATGGATAGTACCGATGGTTTAAGACGAAACCTGGATGTTATCGCAACCAGAAAACCCATTACCGTTCCGATAGGCAATCAAGTAAAAGGTCGCTTACTAAATGTGGTAGGAGATGCCATTGACGGCATGGAAGCTCTTGATAATTCAGGAGGATTACCAATACATAGAGAGCCCCCTAAATTTGAAGACCTTATAACCTCTCGCGATGTATTATTTACAGGAATAAAGGTTATTGACTTATTAGCTCCTTATGCAAAAGGAGGTAAGGTGGGTCTTTTCGGTGGAGCAGGTGTTGGTAAGACCGTATTGATTATGGAGCTTATCAATAATATTGCTAAAAAACACAATGGATATTCGGTATTTGCCGGAGTTGGAGAGCGTACTCGTGAAGGTAATGACTTGTTGAGAGAAATGATTGAATCGAACGTTGTTCGCTATGGTGATGAGTTCAAAAAAAGTATGGAAGAAGGTCATTGGGATTTATCGAAAGTTGATCCTAAAGAACTCGAAAAATCTCAAATATCACTTGTCTTCGGACAGATGAATGAACCTCCCGGAGCACGTTCGTCAGTAGCACTTTCTGGACTTACGGTTGCAGAATCTTTCCGTGATGCAGATCACGAAGATGGTGCACCTAAAGATATACTATTCTTTATAGATAATATATTCCGTTTTACGCAAGCAGGTTCTGAGGTTTCCGCCCTTTTAGGTCGTATGCCTTCGGCAGTAGGTTATCAACCTACCCTATCTACTGAGATGGGTGCAATGCAAGAGCGTATCACTTCAACCAAGAATGGATCTATTACATCTGTTCAGGCAGTTTATGTGCCGGCAGATGACTTAACTGACCCTGCTCCTGCAACCACATTCTCTCACTTGGATGCAACCACAGTATTGAGCCGTAAGATTACAGAGTTGGGTATTTATCCGGCAGTAGACCCGTTGGATTCTACATCTCGAAGCCTCGACCCGAATGTTGTAGGTCAAGAACATTATGATGTTGCTCAACGAGTAAAACAAATATTACAAAGAAATAAAGAACTTCAGGATATTATCTCCATATTAGGTATGGAAGAGCTTTCAGATGAAGATCGCCAAACGGTAAACAGAGCAAGACGTATTCAACGTTTCTTATCACAACCGTTTAATGTTGCCACACAGTTTACAGGCGTTGCCGGTGTAATTGTAGATATCAAAGACACGATAAAAGGATTTCAGATGATTCTTGATGGTGAGGTTGACGATCTGCCCGAACAAGCTTTCTTAAATGTGGGAACTATTGAAGATGCAATCGAAAAAGGCAAAAAATTAATGGCACAAGCGTCTAAAGCTTAATAATACGAAGAAGTTCACAGAGCTTATTTATTGCTTTTTCTCCATATTTATAGCTAACGACTGTAAATATTAAAGGCAAAGTAATAGATATTCAACATTAGTTATAATAAATGAAAGAATTACAATTAAAAATAATTTCACCCGAAAAGATACTGTTTCAAGGAGCGGTGTTATCCGTAATACTTCCGGGGACAGATGGTGAATTTGGTATATTGCCCGATCATGCTTCCCTTATAGGGTCTTTACGCAAGGGAGATATTTCTTATGAAATAGAAAAGGGATCGCCGGAAATAGTTACCATTGAAAGTGGATTCGTTGAAGTCAAAAAGAATGTAGTTACCATTTGTGTAGAATAATTTATGAACATATTCAAAGCGAATTTAATTATATACGTGATTGCCTTCGGACTCTTAATCAGTGGATGCTTAGGATTAGGGTTATCTTATTTCTTACCAACTTTTAATTGGAATTGGTTCATAGGTCTTGCTGCATTTTATCTGGTTATCGAATCGATAGTCGTATTGATGGTAGAGAGTTTCAGCCAGAAAAAAAACATAAAACAAATGGTAAACATCTACATGTTAACTAAGGTCATAAAAATCATAGCATCTTTGATCTTTATAACAGTGTATGTTGTTATAGTGAAAGAAAACGTCAAAGCTTTTGTAGCTGTTTTTATATTATTTTATTTATTATACCTGATCGCCGAAACCTTCATTTTCATGAAAACAGAAAAGCGTATCAAAGAAAAAAATAGTAGCAATGAATAGCCAATTAAAATACATATTTATACTGGTATGCTTATTCGTAATGGGGACGACGTCTTCCTTTGCTTCTGAAGGAGATTCGTCTGAAGAAGCAAAAGAACTTAACGTTAAAGAGTTAATACTTGAACACCTTGCGGATTCATACGAGTGGCACATTACAACATGGGGAGAACATCATATCTCGGTTCCATTACCTGTAATAGTGAAAGGCGAAAATAGTGGATGGAATGTATTCTGTTCTTCAAAACTAAACCATGGAGCTTCGGAATACAAAGGCTTTTACATTGCTAGCGAAGGTGACTACAAAGGTAAAATTGTCGAAAAGAATGCTTCAGGAGAAGAAATCAGACCCTGGGATATTTCTATTACAAAAAATGCTTTTGCACTTATCATATGCAGTATTATAACCCTTGTACTTATTTTGTCAGTAGCCAGATGGTACAAGAAAAACTCAACAGCTGAAAATCCAAAAGTTCCCGGAGGATTCATTGGATTCATGGAGTTATTTATAATGAGTGTTAACGATGATATCATAAAACCATGTATCGGTAAAAATTACAAGAAATTTGCTCCTTATTTACTGACTACATTCTTTTTTATCTTTATAAACAACATTGCCGGTTTAATTCCGATTTTTCCCTTCGGAGCTACTGTTACAGGCAATATAGCAGTCACTTTAGTACTGGCTGTATTTACGATGGTTATTGTTAATGTATTTGGTACTAAGGAATATTGGAAAGAGATATTCTGGCCCGAAGTTCCTACATGGCTAAAGGTACCTGTACCAATTATGCCTGCGATAGAATTAGTTGGAATCGTTACAAAGCCATTTGCCTTAATGATTCGTCTCTTTGCTAACATTTTGGCAGGTCACTCCATCGTTTTGGGATTGGTATGTTTGATCTTTGTTACAGTGAAACTAGGAACCGGAATTAATACTTCAATGACTGTGGTATCTGTTATGTTGACGATATTTATCAGTTTTGTTGAAATATTGGTTGCATATATCCAAGCATACGTATTTACAATGCTATCAGCAGTATTTATTGGTTTAGCACAGGTTGAACCTCACAAAGAAAAGAATCATAAATAAAAAGGTATGAGACCTTAAACGATAAACAATAATTAAATAACTAAAAGAATAAAATTATGTTACTATCAACTATTCTACAAGCAGCAGCTGAAGCTGGTGCAGGACTTACAGGATTCGGTGCAGCTCTAGGAGCAGGTTTAGCAGCTATCGGTGCAGGTCTGGGTATCGGTAAAATCGGTGCTTCTGCGATGGAAGGTATCGCTCGTCAACCCGAAGCTAGTGGGGATATCCGTATGTCTATGATTATTGCAGCAGCCCTAATTGAAGGTGTGGCTCTATTTGCTGTGGTAGTTTGTGGATTTATCCTATAAAACAATTAAATTAATAAATTATGCTTTTACAACCTGAAGCCGGTCTTTTATTTTGGATGCTTCTATCTTTCGGAGTCGTTTTTGCTGTATTGGCAAAATTTGGATTCCCGATTATAACAAAGATGGTCGAAGATCGCAATGCGTACATCGAAAAATCTTTAGATGCAGCCAAAGAAGCCAATAAACAATTGGCTCAAATAAAAGAGCAAAGCGAAGCTATATTAGCTTCAGCCCGTGAAGAGCAGGTGAAAATCTTAAAAGATGCTGAAAGCACCAGAACCCGTATAGTCAACGAATCTAAGGAATTGGCACGTGCCGAAGGATTGAAAGAGCTGGACGAATTAAGAAAGCAAATGAAACGCGAAAAAGAAGATGCAATAAAGGACATACGTCGTCAAGTTGCAGACCTTTCGGTGGATATTGCAGAAAAAGTAATTCGCAACAATCTCAACAGCAATGCTGAGCAAATGGCAATGATAGACCGTTTGATTGACGAAGGTATGGTATCTAAATCTTAATATAATATGAATTCAGGAATGGTATCTATGCGTTATGCACGAGCTTTGTTTAGCTATGCTTTGGAAAAAAAGGCTGAGGACACGATTTTTTCAGAAATGAAAATCTTGTCTGAAAACCTTGCCAGTAGTTCACAACTTCGGGCAACACTAGATAATCCTGTACTGAGTACAAGGGACAAACTGGAACTTATAAAACTTGCTGTCGGAGAAACCATAAGCGATGTATTTGTTCGGTTTATCCAATTGGTATTGCATCAGAGAAGAGAAAACCATCTGCAAACGATCAGTTTAGTATACTTAGATTTATACAGGAAATATAAGAATATTAGTGTCGGAAAATTAGTAACGGCATGTCCTGTCGATGATACTACTATAAATAAAATTAAACAACTGGTTAAACAGAAAGAAGAGGGTACAATTGAATTTGTAACCGAAGTAGATCCAAAACTTGGTGGTGGTTTTATTTTATATATTGGTACTTATAGACTTGATGCCAGTGTGGCTTCTCAATTGAGCAGAATAAAAAGCCAATTGATGAGTAAGAATAAAAAAATTGCATAGTAACCTTATGTTGTAACAGGCTTTGGTTATAATGTCCACCAAAGCAATAAAATAGGTCTGGAGACCTTAATACAAGGAATAAATATGTCTGAAAATATAAAAGCTAGTGAGGTTTCTGATGTGTTGAAGATGCAATTGGATGGGATTGATAATCGTATTCAATTGGATGAGGTCGGAGTAGTTCTTTCGGTAGGTGACGGAGTTGCACGGATCTATGGTCTCAATAACGCAGAAGCCAATGAATTATTAGAGTTCGACAATGGGGTGAAAGCTGTTGTGATGAATCTCGAAGAAGATAATGTAGGAGCAGTATTACTTGGATCGAGCAGCCAGATTAAAGAAGGCTTCAATGTTAAAAGAACAGGTCTTATTGCTTCAATAAAAGTGGGTGACGGACTACTCGGACGTGTTATTACACCTTTGGGAGAACCTATCGACGGTAAGGGAGATATAACAGGCGAATTATTGGAAATGCCTCTGGAGCGCAAAGCTCCGGGAGTAATATACCGTCAGCCTGTAACCCAACCTTTACAAACGGGTCTTAAGGCTATTGATGCCATGATACCTATTGGTAGAGGTCAACGAGAGTTGATTATCGGTGACCGTCAGACCGGAAAAACAGCAATTGCAATTGATGCAATCATTAGTCAAAAAGCAAATTTCGATGCAGGTGATCCTGTATATTGTATCTATGTTGCTATTGGACAGAAAGCGTCTTCGGTTGCCAATATTGTTGAAACACTGAAAGAAAAAGGAGCATTACAATATACAACTATCATTGCAGCAACGGCAGCCGAACCGGCAGCCATGCAATACTTCGGAGCTTTCTCCGGAGCTGCTATCGGTGAATATTTTAGAGATACCGGTCGTCATGCTTTGGTAGTCTATGATGACTTATCGAAACAAGCTGTTGCCTATCGTGAAGTTTCGTTGCTTTTGAAAAGACCTCCGGGTCGTGAGGCGTATCCCGGTGATATTTTCTATCTGCACTCTCGCCTACTGGAACGTGCTGCTAAGATTATCAATCAGCAAGAAGTTGCCGAGCAAATGAATGATCTACCCGAATGTCTCAAAGGCAGAGTAAAAGGTGGAGGTTCATTGACTGCACTTCCAATCATTGAAACTCAGGCGGGTGACGTATCTGCATATATCCCGACTAACGTAATTTCAATTACCGATGGTCAGATATTTTTGGATATTGACTTGTTCAACTCCGGTTATCGTCCAGCAATTGACGTAGGTATTTCGGTATCACGTGTTGGAGGTAGTGCTCAGACCAAGGCGATGAAAAAAGTAGCAGGAACATTGAAAATTGATCAGGCTCAGTATCGTGAACTCGAAGCTTTTACAAAGTTTGGTGGAGACATGGACCCAATTACCGCTTTGACTATAGACAAAGGGCAAAAAAATGCAGCATTATTGGTACAACCCCAATATTCACCAATGCCTGTTGAAAAACAAATTGCAATACTATATTGTGGAACAAATGGATTGTTGAATAATGTTCCTGTAGATAAGGTTCATGAATTCGAAAGTAATTTTCTGCAGATATTAGAAATGCAATACAAAGAAACAGTATTGGATATTCTCAAAACAGGAGTTATAAATGACGGTGTAACAGCTATCATAGAAAAGGTTGCTGAAGAATTAGCAGGTAAATATAAAAAATAAGGTCTCTGACCTTTTTATTGCTCTGCAGTAGGGGCGAACCTCTGGTTCATCTAAGGTGCAAGCCTTTCCCCTACTATCGGAAATATATTATTAAATACTATCATAGTTATGGCATCATTGAAGGAAGTAAAAGATAGGATAGATTCGGTAAAAAGCACGAAGAAAATAACTTCGGCTATGAAGATGATTGCAACAGCTAAGCTTAGAAAGTCTCAGCAGGCAATAAATTCTTTTCTACCCTACTCTACCAAGTTGAACGAGATTCTGACTAATCTTTTGGCTTCTGACAGCAGCATCGACTCTGTTTATGCACAAGAAAGAGAAATCAAAAAAGTAGCTATTGTGGCTTTTTCGTCTAACTCGAGTTTGTGCGGAGGTTTTAATGCGAATGTAATTAAAGAGCTTTCCTCTGTATTATCTAAATCGATACCGGCAGTAGGTAAAGAAAATATCATTATTTATCCTTTCGGGAAAAAGATTATTGATTTTGCGAAAAAATCAAATCTGACGATTGAAAATGATGCTGAATTTATACAATTAGCTGACAGACCTTCTTTTCCTGCGGTTCTACAAATATCGAAGAAACTTGTAGGCAGATTCTTATCAGGAGAAATAGATCAAATAATTTTAGTTTATACTCATTTCAAATCGATGGGTGTACAAGAAATTAAAAATAGCATTTATTTGCCTTTTGATCTGAAAGGTGTGATTGAAAACATTCAAACCGACTCTATATCCTTGACAAATCAAAGCATTGATTATATATTGGAACCTGAGAAGGTCGAGTTATTATCTCACCTAATACCAAAAGTTTTAGCGTCCAATTTATTTGCAGCCCTATTAGACTCTAATGCTTCGGAAAATGCAGCACGCAGTCTTGCAATGCAAATTGCAACTGATAATGCAGAAGAGTTAGTGGGTGATTTGACTATTGAATATAACAAGAATCGTCAGGCAGCTATAACAAATCAATTGTTAGATATAATTGGTGGAGCATCAGCTTTAAATAAATAAGCCGAATCTCAAATAAAAAAACAAGAACATCCAAATATTTTGGATGTTCTTGTTTTTTTTATTTATCTAGTTTTAAATAACCTATAATATTGATTATCTTCGAGAAATAAAGATTCTTGTAATCGAATTATTTCCTTAATACCCCGAACAATTATCATGAAAAATATTTTCATCTATCTTATTATTTTTAGTACCTGCATTACATCGTGTACAAAAAAGATAAACCCACCAACTAATTTACAATGTGAACATCTGGACAATCCTTTAGGAATAGACAGCCCTTCACCACGATTGACGTGGAGAATAGCTCAGACAGAGAAAGCACAAACTGCTTATCAGATAATGGTAAGTACTGATTCTATAAAGCTGGCTAATAATAAAGCCGATGTATGGGATACTGGCAAAATAGATGCCGATAGTTGCCTTGTTACCTACAAAGGTGACTCTTTAAAGCCATTTACCAAGTATTATTGGAAAGTTACGGTTTGGAATGAAAAAGATACACAGTCAAAACCGTCTGATATTACTTCTTTCGAGACTGGATTAATCTCCTCTTCCAATTGGGCAGGAAAATGGATCTCTGATGGTCAGGACGTCAGCTATAAACCCACTTTTTACTTTAGAAAGGATGTCAATTTGGATAAAAATAAAAAGATCAAATCAGCACGTGCTTATATTACAGCAGCAGGGCTATACGAACTATCCATTAATGGATTGAAAGTCGGAGACCGCATGCTAGATCCAATGTACACACGATTTGATAAACGAAACCTCTATTCGACTCTCGATATAACGTCATTACTTCAAAACGGTGCTAATACTTTTGGAGTAATACTCGGAAATGGATGGTATAATCATCAATCGACAGCAGTATGGGACTTTGATAAAGCTCATTGGCGAGGAAGACCTAAATTCTTGGTAAATATCAGACTAAATTATGAAGATGGTACAAGTGAAACAATTGTTTCGGATGAGACTTGGAAAATCCATGAAAGCCCTATACTATTTAATAGTATATACACTGCCGAACATTACGACGCACGTAAGGAGATAGAGGGATGGAATATGCCGGGCTTAGATACTTCAGAGTGGCTACCGGCTGTTATAGCACAAGCACCTTCTCCTTTAATTGTAAGTCAACAGCTATATCCGATACGTGTAACAGAACGATTGGAGCCAACCAAAATAGACAAAAAGAATGATACCTGTTACGTATTTAGTTTTGCCAAGAATATTGCCGGAATTATAGAAATACGTGTTCAGGGAGATAAAGATACCGAACTAAGAATAAAGCATAGCGAGCGCTTATACCCCAATGGTAGAGCCGATATGTCTAACATAGACGTACATTACCGCCCGACGGATAATAGTGACCCTTTTCAGACTGACATTTTTATTCTTAAAGGAGGAGGGATTAAAGAGACCTTCTCTCCTAGATTTAATTATAAAGGCTTTCAGTACGTAGAGGTTACATCATCCAAACCAATAGACTTAAGCAAAGAAAGTATTACTGCCTTAGAATTACACAGTGATGTTCCTCAAATAGGAAGCATTAAATCGTCAAATCCGACTCTTGACAAAATATGGGAAGCTACAAATAACTCCTACCTATCCAATCTCTTTGGATATCCGACAGATTGCCCCCAACGTGAAAAAAATGGCTGGACGGGCGATTCTCACATTGCGATAGAGACAGGATTATACAGCTATGATGCCATTACAATTTACGAGAAATGGATGAACGACTTCAAAGATGAGCAAAAGCCAAATGGAGTTCTACCAAGTATAGTACCAACTCATGGTTGGGGTTATGACTGGGGTAACGGACCCGACTGGACAAGTGCAGTAGCTATAATTCCTTGGGAGGTTTATTTATTTTATGGTGATAGCCACTTACTTCATAGTATGTATGGCAACATAAAACGGTATGTTGATCATATAGCATCGATCAGTCACCACGGAACCACAGACTGGGGGCTTGGAGATTGGGTTCCCGTAAAAACCGTAAGCAATAAAGAATTAACTTCATCTCTATATTATTATAAGGATGTAACCATACTTGCCCATGCCGCTAAAATGTTTGGAAGAAAACATGATTACGAGCATTATACCCGTCTTGCTAAAAAAATAAGTAATGCAATTAATAATAAGTTTCTAAATACGGAAACAGGTATATATTGCTCAGGGTCACAAACTGAACTTGCAGCACCACTTTATTGGGGAGTTGTACCTGAAGAACTCAAATCAAAAGTTGCAGAGAATCTATACAAAAAAGTTGAAGAAGATAATTTCCATATCGATACCGGTATTTTAGGAGCAAAGGCTCTGCTTCATGCTCTTTCGGAGAATGGTTATGCTGATGCTGCTTATACTATTGCAGTACAAGAAACATATCCATCGTGGGGTTGGTGGATTGTAAATGGAGCTACAACTCTATATGAAAACTGGAATATTGATGCAGAAAATGATATCTCGATGAATCATATCATGTTTGGAGATATCAATGCATGGATGTACAAAGCTTTGGGAGGTTTATTTCCTGATGAGAACAAAGCTGGGTTCAAGCATATACAACTTCGTCCGAATTTTGTAAAAGGGCTTGATCAGTTTGAAGCAAAACATACTTCACCCTATGGCGAAATAGTATCATCATGGACAAGACGTACTGATAAACAAATAATTTATCATGTGGTAATTCCGGCAAACACTTCTGCAACATTACATTTGCCAGAAAACATAGAAGGAGATAAAACAATGGAATTATCGGCGGGTACCTATAATCTGGAGCTTAGAGAGATAAAACGATAACGTCAGATAAAATAATATGATTAATCAAAAAAGCAGAAACCTAAAGGTCTCTGCTTTTTTAATATATAATAATGATTAATCTAATTAACCATTAACTTTAGCCATGTGAGCTACTAGTTCAAGAACTTTGTTTGAATAACCCCACTCGTTGTCATACCAAGATACAACTTTCACGAAAGTGTCAGTTAAAGCAATACCAGCTTTTGCATCAAAGATAGAAGTACGTGCATCTCCTAAGAAATCAGAAGAAACTACTGCATCTTCAGTATATCCTAGAATACCTTTCAATTCTCCTTCTGAAGCATCTTTCATTGCTTTACAGATTTCGTCATATTTAGCAGGTTTTGCCAAGTTTACAGTTAAGTCAACTACTGACACGTCCAAAGTTGGAACACGCATTGACATACCTGTTAATTTTCCGTTCAATTCAGGGATAACTTTACCTACAGCTTTAGCAGCTCCTGTTGAAGAAGGAATAATATTACCAGCAGCAGCACGTCCACCTCTCCAGTCTTTAGCAGAAGGTCCGTCAACTGTTTTTTGAGTAGCAGTTGTAGCATGTACTGTAGTCATAAGACCATCTGTAATACCGAATTTATCATTCAATACTTTAGCGATAGGAGCTAAACAGTTAGTAGTACAAGAAGCATTAGAAACGATTTGAGTTCCTTTTACATAAGAGTCAGTATTCACTCCACATACGAACATTGGGGTATCGTCTTTAGAAGGAGCCGACATTACTACATATTTAGCACCTGCTTGGATGTGAGCTTGAGCTGTTGGTTTGTCTAAGAAAAGACCTGTAGATTCTACTACATATTCAGCACCTACAGCATCCCATTTCAAGTCAGCTGGATTTCTTTCTGCTGTTACACGGATAGCATTACCATTTACTACTAACTTACCGTCTTTGATCTCAACTGTTCCGTTAAATCTTCCGTGAACTGTATCGTAACGTAACATATAAGCCATGTACTCTACGTCGATAAGGTCATTGATACCAACTATTTGGATATCACTTCTTCCTTGAGCTGCACGGAAAACAAGACGACCAATACGTCCGAAACCATTAATACCTACTTTAATCATTTTATTAAAATTTTTATGGGTTAAAAAATTTATTAATCCGAATTTAACTTAACCAGTACTCCTTTATGTATTTCTACATTACCTAAATGATATCTTTTCTATATTCATTTTGAGGTCTACAAAAATACGCAAAAAATATATTTTTCGCTAATTATTCACTGTCAAAATTATGCATAGAACTATCCTCCTTAGTATAATCAAGAATTGGCTTTTAACAACAAGCAATTCTGCAATACGGGGTTTACAAAATGCAAACAAAACGAATTTTCGATATTACATTTTAACAAATATATTTTTCTACCATATATTTTTTTTCACCATTAATTAAATCCAATTTTGGATAAATATAATTAATAAGCTACGTTCTTAAATTTATTGATCTATTTTTAGTTAAATTTGCGATCTTAAAAACAGAATACAATTTACTATAAATAACGCACCTGCAAAAAATGAATAGCTTTGCTAATTTTTTCCGGAAACCTATATTTTCCGATAAAAGATTTCTTCTTTCCATTTGGATTGTTCTTGGAGTCATAGGCTCTTTAAAAGGAAGTAAAATACACAATAATTATCTGATATTTAAAGGTGTTTTCAATCACACCATACAACAGATAAATTTATATACGGCTTATCCGTCAGAATATCACGACTCCAATCATTATGGACCTTTTTTCAGTTTGATCATTGCCCCTTTTACATTCTTGCCTGATCAAATAGGTGTTCTACTATGGAATCTATCAATGGGATTATGCCTCTTTGTTGCATTCTACTACTTGCCTATTCAATGGCGAAAGATGTACCTATTCTTTTATATAGTATTGATCCAACTATATACCTGTATAATGAATTCGCAGACAAACGGGCTAATTGCTGCTCTTATAATAGGTAGTTTTCTATTTATACGAAAAGAAAAAGACTTCTGGGCTGCATGCTTTATTATGCTTGGGGTATTTATTAAATTGTATGGAATTGTAGGATTAAGTTTCTTTTTCTTTTCGAAGCATAAAGGTAAATTCATAGTTTATTTATTTTTTTGGGCTGCAATCTTCTTTGTCTTACCCATGTTTATTTCATCACCCGAATTTATTATCCAAAGTTATTATGACTGGTACGCATCCCTCTCAAATAAAAGTGTTGAAAATATGACAAACTTCTCTCAGGATATGTCTGCGATTGGACTAGTCAGAAGGACTTTTGACATTATGGATGCTTCCGCTCTATATATTATAATTCCCGGTATCATATTATTTGGATTGCAGTACATTAAAACAGAGAAATACAACCAATTAACATATCAGCTGGGAATATTAGCCTCAACGCTATTATTTATGGTTCTCTTCAGTACTGGTTCTGAATCTGAGACTTATATCATTGCTTTGACAGGAGTTTCCATTTGGTTCTTTATACAGGAAGAGCCACATAAAAAATGGGTCGTTTTCTTATTATTATTCACTATTTTCTGGACATGGGTAACAACATCTCATTTATTTCCCAAAAGTATAAGAGTAGACATCTTTAAGAGATATTCTCTAAAAGCATTACCCTGTTTAGTTGTTTGGCTAATTCTTGTTTATCAATTAATAACATCACGAGGTATTATTAAATTATCAAATCCCGATGAGCTATAAAAAGAAGGTGTCAATTATACTTTGCAGCTATAATGAGGCTTCAAATTTGCCTATTGTTATCAGAGCTATACATGATAATTTAGACGAGCTACCTTATGATAAAGAAATAATCATAGTAAACGATGGTAGCTCCGACAATTCGATGGAAATAATTGATGAGCTGTGTAAATCCGACCCGGAATTATTCTACATAGAATTCTCCCGTAACTTTGGTCATCAGAACGCATTGAGAGCAGGAATCGACCACGCAACGGGTGACTGCATTATTTCGATGGATGCCGATATGCAACATCCACCTGAGATGTTACCCCAATTTATTCAAAAATGGGAAGAAGGTTATGACATTGTCTATACCCGAAGACTTGAAGATAAAGGACTTTCGAAGATGAAGAGAAAAAGCTCTTCCTTATTCTACAAAGTCTTAAATCACTTTTCGGAGATTGACCTTGAGGAAGGAACTGCTGATTTTAGATTAATTGATAAAAGTGCCAAGAAGGTCATCTCTAATATAAAGGGTGGTGAGTTATTTATGCGTGGATTAGTCAAGTGGATTGGATTCAGACAATATCGAATTGACTACATGCCTCATCAAAGATTATACGGAAGTACCAAGTATACTTTCAAGAAGATGATGAATCTTGCAGTTCAAGGGATTCTTTCATTCAGTACCAAGCCTCTGCATATAGCTTTATATGTCGGATTTGCCATTGCTTTCATATCGCTTGTATTTATGATTCCCTATGCACTGATCAGTTTCTTTTTTGGGCATCCTTTAGCCGGATGGGCTTCGATGATTAGTATCGTATCTTTTCTAGGAGGTTTTCAGCTATTTGTACTGGGAATTATCGGATTGTATATTGGTCAGATATTTAACCTCTCGAAAGGCTACCCTACTTACATTATAAAAGACACTAATTTATATCAACAAAATAACGAAAGAAGATGATCTTATTAAGTTTTGATATTGAAGAGTTTGAGATGCCCAGAGAATATGGCGATCCGATTCCTTTTACCGATCAGATCCAAATCTCAAAAGAGGGCACAACAAAGATACTGGACTTACTGAAAAAGCATAATATAACTGCCACATTCTATACTACGGCTAATTTTGCCCAGAATGCCGAAGACATCGTTACAAGGATTGTTTCGGAAGGACATGAACTGGCTTCGCATGGCCTGTATCACGATCACTTCAAGCCTGAGCATCTGAAGCAATCTAAAGAGATTCTTGAACAAATCGGCAAGACTCCCGTCAGAGGATATCGTATGGCTCGTATGATGCCTGTTCCCGAAGAAGAAGTATATAATGCAGGATATATCTACAACTCCTCTATCAATCCGACCTATTTACCGGGAAGGTATAATAAACTGAATGAACCTCGCACTTACTTTATGCGTGAGGGAGTATGGCAGATTCCGGCCTCTGTTACGCCACTGATTAGGTTTCCTCTTTTCTGGATTTCATTTCATAACCTGCCATTATCCTTATATTGTGCTTTAGCAGGCAGAACCTTAAAGAAAGACGGTTATCTGAATGTATATTTCCATCCTTGGGAATTCATGCCGATAGGTCCCAAATTGAAATACAACTTTCCTTTTTACGTGACTAAGAACACCGATCAGAAAATGGTCGACAGATTAAGCAAGTTTATAGAATGGGCTCTAAAGAAAGGACATAAGTTTGAGCATACGTATAAGCTTATAGAAGATAAGACATCATAAGGTCAGAAACCTTTATTTCAAATTATACCCATTAACAACCTTGAATAATAAATCCTTTATTTGAGGTTGTCTGTTTATTTTATCATCCTTAACCACGTAAAAAGGCTGATCTTTTTTATTCCCCCAAATATGATCTACTAACGCAGGGCAATCTACATATGGATTGCGGTTACCTTGTATTTTATAGACCTCGTTATTCCTCTCAATCTCCTTCTCGCTTACAGGGTCTTCGTTATTCCATTTAATCAGCATCTCTAACGCCCAAGGCTGTAGACCCGGATAAGCAGTTGTCTGAAGCATCGACTTTGTAGCATCCGGTTTCCAGTCATAAGCATAGTCCTCATAGCAAGTCAGCATATAGAAGTAAACACGGGCAAAGTCTCCCTTGTACTCATCTGCCGGTTCGAATACCTGCCCTCTGTATCCCTTCGGATAAGTATTGATCCCAACCTTAGAAACTCCGTTATCAAATTTGGCAATACCTACTTCTCCCAAAGGAAGATTACTCTTGGCAGCATTGGCATTATAGTCAGACGGGAATAGATTATGAAGATCTCCATTGGCATCGTATGATGAATATTTATCTCTCTTACCCCACCAACTGCGAGGCATGCAATGTTCGCGATTCTGAACATTTCCCCCCACATAGGTAGGATGTTTCTCATTGGAATACATATCGATAAAATACCCTTCGGAACTCCAATCGGTCTTCTTAAAGTAATTATCCCACCAATAGCGGGCAGTTGTTTTTTCGTCGAAATCAAGATATGTGTGATCCCTTATAATGTCGTGCATAGCTGTTTTTAGAGCAGCACCCGATAAGCCATTAGCCCGATCATAATACCCGATAGAAATATCTTTGACAAATAATGAAGCTATGGCAATCACTATAGGAATAAGCCATAATAGCTTTCGTCCAAAACCCGAACCTTTCTTTTTACCTTTTTTCTTCTTTCTTTTCTTAGCCACTTGTGTTTGTAAGGTCAAAAACCTTCTTTATTATTTTTACTCTAAAGTAAAAAACACAGATGAAGCCTTTAAACCTCAACTGTGTCTCTTTATATGAATGACAAATCACTTACTTACTCAATCACCAAGCAAATAAAGGGTAATCTTGCATCATTTGATTTACCTTCTCACGCACTGTTTTGATCGTTTTTTCGTCTTCGTGATTAGCCAATACTGTATCGATCATCTCTACAATATCACCCATCAAACCATCCTTAACGCCACGAGTTGTTATTGCCGGAGTACCGAAACGAAGTCCCGATGTAAGGAATGGGCTACGGCTGTCAAAAGGTACCATATTTTTATTGGTAGTAATATCTGCCGCAACAAGAGCTTTCTCGGCAACCTTACCTGTCAATTCAGGGAATTTCTTTCTAAGGTCGATTAAGATCAAGTGATTGTCTGTACCTTCCGACACAATCTTATATCCTTTATCAGCAAAAGCCTGAGCCATTACAGATGCATTCTTTTGAACTTGCGATTGATATACTTTATAAGATGGATCTAATGCCTCAGCAAAAGAAACTGCTTTAGCTGCAATAACATGCTCAAGTGGTCCACCTTGTATTCCCGGGAATACAGCAGAATCCAACAATGCAGACATCATACGGGTTTCACCTTTTGGAGTTTTCTTTCCGAAAGGATTTTCAAAATCTTTACCTAACAATATAGCTCCACCACGAGGTCCACGTAAAGTTTTATGAGTTGTAGTAGTTACAATGTGTGCAAATGGAAGTGGGTTATTTAAAAGACCGGCAGCAATCAATCCCGCAGGGTGAGCCATATCAACCAAGAAGATAGCACCGATTGAATCTGCAATCTGACGGATACGTGCATAATCCCAATCACGAGAATAAGCCGAAGCACCTGCAATAATCAATTTTGGTTTTTCTGCTTTAGCAACAGCTTCCATTTGGTCGTAATCGACCTCTTCGTTATCTTGTCTTACATTATACTCAAGTGCATGGAACATCAATCCCGAAAAGTTTACGGGTGAACCGTGTGAAAGGTGACCTCCATGAGAAAGATTCAATCCTAGAAATTTATCGCCTGCCTGAAGACAAGCCAAAAATACTGCGGCATTTGCCTGAGCTCCCGAGTGAGGCTGTACATTCGCCCATTCGGCTCCAAAAATTTGTTTCAAACGATCGATAGCCAATTGTTCGCTAAGGTCAACTATTTCGCAGCCTCCATAATAACGTTTTCCGGGATATCCCTCGGCATATTTATTAGTTAGACACGATCCCATAGCATCCATCACTTGCTGACTTACAAAATTTTCTGAAGCAATAAGTTCAATTCCTTTTAGCTGGCGCTGGTGTTCTCTTTCAATAATATCAAAAATTGCAGTATCTCTTTTCATTATATAAGAAAGTTTTAAAGGTCGCTGACCTGTTGTTTATTTTCTGATTAAAGGTCTCTGACCTCTTTATTACTCACATTGCTTAGAATAAGATTATTCATTCAATGTTAAAAATGTGTTTACAAATTTACTATATTATTTTTCATTTCCCTGACTATATGAGTAATATTTTCACCTTCGCCAACCATTCTGAAAACCCATCGAAATAATATCAAAAAAATGCTGCGATTATTCAAGCCCTACTTTTTCTTTATTAAAAACACTACTTTTGTAGAATAGATAAAATATGTCAATCAGTAGTTGGAATTATATGTTCAATTTTCCTAACGCACCCTATGGGTTTGTTTTTCATTTTGCCTTGATGCAAAACGAAACAAAAGATCAAGACTATGCCTCTTTGCCCGACCCGCTACGGTCTCGAAAGCTAAAACAAAAGAAAACGTTTAACGTTGATACCCTTTTGTTTCTTAACGCTTTCTTTATCCTGCGGGTACCCCGTGCAACTGGCAAGGTCGGTAACCTAACGGATGACAAGCTTTTGCGTGCGTCAGCCCAAGTGCATCAGTGGCACAGCCGTTGGCTGACAAGCGAAGCAGGCGTAAAACTAAACGTGCCGTAAGGCAGTAGGTTTAGTTTTACCTGCAAGCTAAAGTCAGACAGGCGAGCCACGCAGCACAAAGCCTTTTTGATTCCTTTTGCGGATTTGGGCAAAAGGAATACAAGCAATCTGTGATTGTGCGTAGTAAAAAGACAATTTAATAGAACATTAAACAGATCAACTACTGATTCGCATAAAATAATAAAGAAGACATGAACACAACCGAAAAAAGCACAATTGAGAATCTCGAAAACCAGTTACTGGATGCTATGCGAACTGCCAATATAGAAACATTGGATAAGCTTATTCATCCCGATCTGTTATTTAACAGTGCCATGGGGCAAACCATTACTAAGGAGATTGATTTAGAAGCGTATCGAAGCGGACTGATGGTTGTAAATAAAATCAGTGCTTCCGATCAACAGATCAATATCATTGGTAACACAGCGGTGGTTGCTGTTACAATAGATATGGATGGGAAGTATGGTACTCAACCGATTTCGGGTAAAGTACGTTTTCTTAGGGTTTGGAAACAGTGCGATAAAGGATGGCAAGTTATTGCAGGAAGTAGTGTGATGATATAAATCGATATTTTCTAAACACTTCGCCTACCTTATAAATACAAAAACTGCTTTTCTCGTTTCATGTAGAAGAAATTGAGAAAAGCAGTTTTTACATATTATATTTTAGCGAGCCTTGTTCAACAAATAATAATCGAGGATAGTCATTGCTGCCATTGCCTCAACAATAGGCACGGCACGAGGAAGCACACACGCATCGTGACGTCCACGAGCTTTAAGATCGGCTTCATTTCCTTCACTATCTACCGTATGTTGCTGCATCAAGATCGTTGCAACAGGCTTAAAAGCTACTCTGAAATAAATATCCTGTCCGTTTGAAATCCCGCCCTGAATACCTCCCGAATGGTTGGTGCGGGTACTGATTTCACCGTTTTTATCATAAAATTCGTCATTCACTTCCGAACCTCTGTGATTCACATCAAAGCCATCGCCGTATTCAAAACCTTTCACAGCATTGATACTTAGCATAGCATTCCCCAAGGCTGCATGAAGTTTTCCGAATACAGGTTCACCCAATCCAACCGGAGTACCTTTGATTACACAAGTAATCACTCCGCCGATAGTATCGCCTTTCGATTTCACTTCGTTTATCAATGTGATCATTTCCTCTGCTTTTACAGCATCGGGACATCTTACAGGGGTATCTTCAATAGTATTCAGATCGTATTCAGAATACAACTTTTCCAACTTAATACCACCTACCTGCGATGTATATGCAGTAACCGATACATTCAATTGATTGAGTGCCAATTTAGCTAAAGCACCAGCTACACAACGGGCAATAGTTTCACGAGCCGAAGAACGACCTCCTCCTCTATGATCTCTGATTCCATATTTCTGTTGATATGTGTAATCCGCATGAGACGGACGATACAAAGCTTTCATATTATCATAATCAGAAGAGTGCTGATTAGCGTTCCATATCACAAAACCAATGGGAGTACCCGTGGTTTTACCTTCGAAAATACCCGAT
Source organism: Dysgonomonas sp. HDW5A (assembly GCF_011299555.1). NCBI lineage: Bacteria > Pseudomonadati > Bacteroidota > Bacteroidia > Bacteroidales > Dysgonomonadaceae > Dysgonomonas > Dysgonomonas sp. HDW5A. Next base: position 255,269 of record NZ_CP049857.1, read on the forward strand.
AAAAACTCCACCTTATCGGCTTCGTTTCTGGGTGTAGTTATTTTTGATTGTCCCGGACGACGGCGGTTAAGCTCATTCTGGATAAAATCCATATCCACCTCGATGCCCGCAGGACAGCCGTCAATTATGCCTCCGATGGCAGCACCGTGAGATTCACCGAAAGATGTTAACCGAAATATATTGCCAAAAGTATTCATATTCTTATTAAATAATAGTAGTAAGTAATTTAAGTTGGCGTATTCCTTTCAATAAGCCTGCCATCTTAACTATTACAAATATAGATAAAAATGAAAGTAAATCACAACTTCTATTATACATATAAGGTCTCATACCTTCTTTATTACTTTGGCTGTAGGCGCGAACCTGTGTGTTTACGCATTTAAGACAGACACATAGGTCTCTTTCCAACAAAAGGATATCATTAAATATTTTCGTTTACTCGATTTATACTTCAAAATCCGAAAATATATCCGATCGAATAAAACATCTGACTCCCATAAGGGCTCCATTCATTCTGAACCAAATCGTAATGAATCATCATAGTGACAGCTCCATTACGTCCTGAAGGGATATTTACACCACCTCCGACTAATACACAAGGAACTGTTTTTGAATCAATAGACTCTCCTCCCGAACTTCCCCACATCTGATAAATTTCGGGCTGTACTTCCAATGAGATAAAACGGATCGGGTGAAATCTGGCAAATGCGTTTAACCCCAAGTAATTTTGCGAAAAATCATTCCGGCGAGAATCTTCTTTATAATAGAAATAACCGATTCCACCTCCCGCAGTAAAGTAACGGTTAAACTCATAACCAACCTGCGGAGAGATATTCACAGACACATAACCACTACCAAATGCCATACCAAACGAACCTCCGAATATCATTCTGCCTTGACTCTCATTTCCTTCTCTGTAGTTTAGAGGCTGCGAAGGCTTTGGCTGATATGTTTGTTGTTGTTTCGCAGGCTGCTCAATTCTGTACAAAGGCTCCTGAGATTGATTCACCATTGGATCGGCAACTGTATCATAACGAAACAGTGGCACTTGATTCTTTGCCGGAGCAGGAACCGTGTCATAACGAAAGGCTTTCGTTTCTGTTTGACCGAAGCTGTTTGATACTACCCAAATGAAAGCTGCCAGCGAAAGAATTAAAGTTTTCATATGCTTAGAGGCGTTATGTGTTTATTATTTAATTTTATTAACATTCAGCATATTGAATAAGTTCAGATTTACTCTATTAAAAGTAACAAAAGCTGCAATAAGGTTACAAAAGTGGATTATAAGCTTATTTATAGGATATACTTTTGTCACTTTACAAATAACTGATTTTCAAAATACAAATAGAAAAAAGGTTACAAAAGTAACAAAAGTGACACTTAACACGGGCTTCTGTTTCCACTCAACTTCTGTTGTAACCTTTCCATATCCCGTTTGGTCTTTTCGCTGTCTACCGTTATCACTAATGAGCTTGGCGGCTGCGACTGTTTCTCTCCTTTCGATTCGTTGTATCCTCCCGATAAAGAATATACGATAGCCGAAGTTTCGGGTACACAATATTTTTCTTTTACTACATATTCTTTCACCACAAGCGTATAAGGATCATCGCTGTCTTTGGATGCCGCATAAGTGGTTTTTGTTTCTATTTGTTTGTATCCTTCAACCTTTTTCCTCATCGACTGACGGGCTTTTTGCTTCAGTTTTTCCTCCCGTGCTTCTACCGCTTGTTGCAGTTCTTCGGCAAAATTGGGTTTGGTTGCTTTCCATTGGTAAAACATTTTGCGGCTAACGCCTACAATACTGCATATTTCGGTAATTGTATAATTATCTTCTTCTATCAAAGTAGTAATCTTTTCGGCTAGTGATCGAGTAAATTTTCCCATAATCCTTTCTTTTATAGATAAAAGGTTCTATTATTTCTAATGCACCCTTTGGGTTTGTTTTTCATTTTGCCTTGATGCAAAACGAAACAAAAGATCAAGACTGTGCCTTTTGCCCGACCCGCTACGGTCTCGAAAGCTAAAACAAAAGAAAAACATTTAACGACAATACCCTTTTGTTTCTTAACGCTTTCATTCGCCCTGCGGGTACCCCGTACAACCGGCAAGGTCAGGAAGCCTGACGGACAATAGGAATGCAAGCAATTTTTAATTGCGTACAGGTCGAAAAGTATAGAAATAATAGAACTAATATCATCACACATCTTTTCATATTCGGCTCAGAAACTTATCTTTGCATAAATCCGAAAAATAAAATATTGTATGACTGAAAATCTATCCTCTCCTCAAGAAAGCGTATCGCATCCAAAAGGCTTAAAATATCTGTTCTTAACCGAAATGTGGGAACGCTTCGGATATTACCTCATGTTAGGCATATTTGCACTCTACCTTATTGATGCAGATGGCATGGGCTTATTAAAAAAAGAAGCTTATGACATTGTTGGTACATATTTAGGACTAGTTTATATAACACCTTTTCTGGGAGGACTGATTGCTGATAAACTTCTGGGATATCGCAAATCTATCATTATCGGAGCAGTACTTATGTCTGCCGGATATTGTACGCTTGCCATTCCGGGAAGTACAGCCATGTGGATAGCCCTGCTATTAATTATCGTAGGTAATGGTTTTTTCAAGCCTAATATCTCAACTTTATTGGGTAATCTCTATTCAGAAGAAAAATACAAGGCTAAAAAAGATGCCGGTTACAGCATCTTTTATATGGGTATCAATGTAGGAGCTTTTGTTTGTAATTTTGTGGCAGCATATATGCGCAACAATTACGGATGGGGATATGCCTTTATAGCAGCCGGTATAGGTATGCTTATCGGTCTTGTAGTCTTTCTGATGGGTACACGCCATATTAAAGAAGCCGATATTATTAAGAAATCGGATGATTCTAATTCCGACATAACTAAAGTATTACTTTATGTATTTGCGCCTGCCCTGGCGTTTGGAGCATTGGGATGGTTGATTCCGGGGAATGTTTTCGGATCAGATTCCAATGACGCATTCTTATTCGGATGTATACCCGTTATTGTATTCTATGGCTCACTCATATTCAGATCCCCAAAAGAAGAACGCTCACAGATTAAAGCCCTTTTGAGTATCTTTCTTATTATGGTTGTATTCTGGACAGTATTTAAACAGAATGCTACGGCACTTACCACATTTGCGGAGAGTTATACCGAACGCTCGATAACTCCTGCTGTATCCAAATTGGTAAAACCCGTTGGAATGGTGCAAGAATTAGAATACAAAAAAGATTCTGTTATCGCCATGGATCATACATTGAAAGCTGTAACAGATGCTAACGGAAATACGATAAAAGCGTACGATTATCCTCATTACTTTATCAATGAATCACCCGAAAACTTACCTCAGGAAGGCGAAAAAGTAAACTTGATATCTACTGAAATTTTCCAATCCATAAATCCATTCTTTATAGTTATACTTACCCCTATTGTATTGGGATTCTTTTCGAGACTCCGGATAAGAGGACGGGAACCGTCTACTCCTGCCAAAATGGGATGGGGACTACTTATTACCGGACTTTCATCCCTTGTTATGGCTGCATCGGTTATCTATACGGATATTTACACAGACAAAGCATCGGCACTCTGGCTTATCGGCACATACGGAGTTATCACTGTAGGAGAATTACTAATCAGTCCAATAGGTTTATCCCTTGTCTCTAAAGTAAGTCCCAAAAGCATTACCTCATTTATGATGGGAGGCTGGTTTTTGTCTACTTCGATAGGTAATAAACTGAGCGGAATGGTTGCCGGAATGTGGGATATGTTCGATAATAAAGAATACTATTTCCTGATGAATTTCGGTGCGTGTGTAGTGGCTGCTCTTGCCATTATGATGTTGGTTAAATGGCTGCGAAATATTATCAATCAGCATTCTTAAGTTTTAAATAATATACATTTAACATAAACAGAGGTCTTTTCTTAGATAGAAAAGACCTCTGTTTTTAAATATTTCTATATATTTGTCAAGTCTATCTCATATAGGCAAAAAACATTACACAAACAAAATTATACAAACAAGAATCAAATTCTTCAACACATGTCATTTCAAATAAGTAAATCATACTTATTAAGTACTTAATTTCCTAATTGTAAATATTATGAAAAGAAAGACTATCTACATTCATCTTCTTTTTCTGGCCACCCTATTCTGCTTTAGTTGTGATCATAGTAATATGGATAATAGCGATGAAGTATTATCCGTATCAAATATTATAATTACAGATTTAGGGCAAGTTAATCCCGTCAAAGATTTCAAAATGAAAAAAAGCGGCTCATCAGTAACATGCGAAGTCAGAACAAAACTGATAAAAAAAGGAGATAAAATCCAGAAAATTTATTTATATCAACAGAACAAAACTCTGAAAATAAATATCATAAGTACACCTAATGATTTTGATTGTATTGACCTATCTTGCTTTACTACTCATATTGTAACATTTGATATCGATAAAGAGTTGCCGAAAGGTGTCTATGACATTGAGCTTGGCATTAACAACGCATATACAGAAGGATATGCGTTTAAATACGAACTAAACTAATTATATCTACTAAATTTTATCAGGATGAAAAAACTATTTCTTATCACAACTTTACTAGTTACTATTTTCACCTCATGCTCTAATGACATAGAAAACGATAAGGGTGTGAATTTAGATCAAAGTCTAATATCAAAGTCTAATCTTATAGAAGTGAATACCGGTGCATTTCTGCCCGATAGCCTGATCCAATCTTTAACAATAAACAATCCGGATTTATACACTTTCGATAATCCAAATTCTGATTTATGGATAGATGAAACAGGTAATACAACAAGATCTGCCGGAGTTACTTACAAAGTCTATGGATACGATGAGGTAAGATACGTAAATGACTGGAAATTTAAATTTGCCGAAGGGAGTGTACCTAAAGACTCACGCGTATATGGGTATACCAACATGATTTTTATAGGAAACATAAGACTTTATGTTAAATTTGTCAGGATACCTAAAGGGGCAACATTCGTTCTTCCCCCTCAAAGTGTGATGGAATCTTTATCGGCAATGGGGCGCCTACCTATTGGCACTGCGACTAATAAGGCTATAACCACCGGCTATACACACAAACAATATTCATCTACAAGCACAGAAGATATCTATGAATTAGTAACGGAAGCGGTAACAGTGCAGTATAATGTAGAAGGTAAACAAATTTTTTACAACCCACCCTACTATATGCCATTGAAAGCCATACCAGGTCCTTCTAATTTTGAGTTCAAGTACCAATATATATTTACAAGCTGGGACTAATTATATATAATGAAGTTAAGCCTCATTTTATTCATTCGAAAAAAATATACGTATGAAAAATAAAAAATTGATCCTGTTTTTGGGACTATTATTCTCTTTTCTCTCATGCTCTCATGAACCTGAGATAGAAGAAGTAAACTTGAATGGAGAAGTTCAATCAATTAAAATATTTTCAGAAAATGATCTGAAAACCAATATTGAACAGATTAATGCCGACTTAAAAAAACAAAATCCGCAAAACTTTATATTTGAGAACTCTCATTCAGAATTATTTGTATACGAAACAAATAGTTCATTGAAAAGTACTAATCAAACCTATATTGTTTCCGGCTATGACAAAAGAAGTATTTTAAAGAAGTATAACTTAACCTTTGGCTTCCCTTACGATTCAAGAATAATAGTAGGTGTTCCATATTATACTGAGTTTTGCGAATATATTAAATATATAGAAGTGCCAAAGGGGTATAGTATTGTTATACCATCCTCCAATCCACCCTTATTAACAAGGGGATTACTTCCTGCAACTTTAAATATGGGTTATATACCTGATACTTTTATAACAGGCTACACCATCAGATATATTTCCACAATAGGATCTAAAGAAAAATATGCTTTAGTAACGCAAGTAGAAGAAATCATTAGAAATACAGCAAATAATCAAACGCTGTCGCCATTCATTTTCAACCCATATGATGTGGTAAATCCATCTACTTTCCAGTTTAAATATCAATTACAGGATCTTTCTTGGAATTAAGAATCTTAGATATACTAAAAAAGGCGATCCCCAATATCCCGGATCGCCTTTTTGGTATCTTACCCCCTAATAACCTGCTGAAAAACATACTATTTTACTTCTATTAAGATAACCTCATCAAAAGAACATTTATTAATTTTGAAAAAATGCAAACGAGCATTTGTTTCCTAAACCTTATTGAGTTTGAATATTTAAAGTAATTGAGAATATAATCAAATATTCTCAAAATAATAGGCTGTAGTTTTTATACTGAATGAAGTAATAAAAAGGTCTGAGACCTTATATAAATCCTATAAATATTTATTACCATGAGAACTTACCAAACTAACGAAATCAAAAACATTGCAATTCTTGGGAGCTCCGGCTCCGGGAAAACCACTCTTGCCGAAGCAATGCTTTTCGAGGCAGGGGTTATAAAACGCAGAGGTACTGTGAAAGGCGGAAACACAGTTACCGATTATTTTCCGGTTGAAAAAGAGTATGGATATTCGGTCTTCTCGAGTATCTTTTCTGTTGAATGGATGAATCGAAAACTCAATTTTATTGATTGTCCGGGAGCTGACGATTTTATAGGCAATGTAGTAACATCACTCAATGTGACCGATACTGCACTCATGGTATTAAATGCTCAATATGGAATAGAAGTTGGTACAGTAAACCAATTAAGATATATCCAAAAATTTCAGAAACCGGTGATGTTTATAGTCAATCAGCTCGATCACGAAAAAGCCGATTTTGACAGTGTAGTGGCTCAGCTGAAAGGCAATTACGGAGAAAAAGCCGTACTTATACAATACCCCATCAATTGCGGACCGAACTTCAATGCCATAGTTGATGTCCTCAAAAAAAAGATGTACAGATGGAAACCCGAAGGAGGAGTTCCCGAAGTACTCGAAGTTCCCGAAGAAGAAAAAGATAAAGCGGAAGAACTTCACCAAAAACTGGTAGAAGCGGCAGCCGAACATGAAGAATCGCTAATGGAAAAATTCTTCGAACAAGGTACTCTTACCGAAGAAGAAATGCGGTTCGGAATTCGCAAAGGGCTTGTACAAAGAGATATTTTTCCCATATTCTGTGTTTGTGCCGAACGAGATATGTGCGTAAGGCGTACCATGGAATTTCTAGGTAATGTCGTTCCTTACGTTGTAGATATGCCCTACCCTGTAAACACCGAAGGCGAAGAAGTTAAACCTGATGTCAATGGTCCTACCAGCCTGTTTTTCTTTAAATCGACAGTAGAACCTCATGTGGGCGATATCTCCTATTTTAAAGTGATGAGCGGAAAAGTAAAAGAAGGCGATGACCTCATCAACTCCGACAGAGGATCTAAAGAACGTATCGGGCAATTGTTTATGGTTGCAGGTCAGCAACGCACCAAAGTTGACGAACTGGTTGCGGGAGATATAGGTGCAACCGTTAAACTAAAAGATGTACGCACCGGAAATACGCTGAACGGAAAAGGAACCGACAATCAATTTGACTTTATTAAATACCCCAATCCTAAATATCGCAGGGCTATAAAAGCTGCCAACGAAAGAGACTCCGAAAAACTAAGCGAAGCTTTACAGCGGATGCATGAAGAAGACCCAACATGGCTGATCGAGAACTCCAAAGAGCTGAAACAAATGATTGTATCAGGGCAAGGAGAGTTTCACCTGAAAACATTGAAGTGGAGAATCGAAAATAATGATAAAATAGCAATCGTATATTCTGAACCTAAGATACCTTACCGGGAAACCATTACCAAACCTTCGCGAGCAGAGTATCGTCATAAGAAACAATCGGGAGGTGCAGGGCAATTCGGAGAAGTCCATATGATTGTAGAGCCTTACATTGAAGGTATGCCTGTACCCGACACTTATAAATTTAACGGACAAGAATTTAAAGTACAATCGAGAGATATTCAAACCCACGACTTAGACTGGGGTGGCAAGCTTGTTTTTGTCAACAGTATTGTCGGAGGTGCTATTGATAATCGATTTGTACCTGCTATCATAAAGGGGATCATGGCTCGCCTTGAACAAGGTCCACTTACAGGATCATATGCCCGGGATGTGCGTGTTATTGTTTATGATGGAAAGATGCATCCTGTAGATTCGAATGAAATATCGTTTATGCTTGCCGGACGTAATGCTTTTAACGAAGCTTTCCGTAATGCAGGCCCTAAAATTCTGGAACCAATATCGGATGTGACCGTTTTTGTTCCTTCCGACAAAATGGGTGATGTAATGAGTGATATTCAAAACCGCAGGGGGATAATTCAAGGAATGGAAAGTGATAAAGATATTGAAATTATAAATGCCAAAATTCCTTTGAAAGAGATGTCTAATTATTCGATCACACTGAGTTCTCTAACCGGAGGGCGTGCTTCATTTATTATGAAATTCTCGAAATACGAACTGGTACCGGCCGATGTTCAAGACAAATTACTGAAAGAATATGAAGCAACAATTAAAGCCGATGAATAACCTATATTAATAATAAAGTAAAAAACAGATCTTTTAAAGCATAGCTCAAAAGATCTGTTTTTTTTATTTTTTAGATAAAAGAATTCTGTTTTAAGGAATAAGCGATGCAGCACCCAGTAAACTAATATCTTCTTTCGATGATAGCAGAATTTTCATTTGGTCTAAAGCTAAAGGATAAGGAAAGTCAGCCAGATTTTTAGCCATCCCCCCCTCAAAGTATTTATATCCTTTGGAGATTCCTCCACCCAAGATTAAAGCTTCGGGATCATACATGTACATGATCACTTGAATCATATTACCGATATGGTGCCCAAATTCCTCCCATATAGCCAAAGCTTCCTTATCGCCATTCTCAGCTCTCAGATATGCTATATGTGCAGTCGTTTTATATCGTTGAAAAAATTTAGATGCGCAATAATGTTCATAGTTACTATCCAGATAAGGTACTAAGCCAATTTCACCGGCTCCTGTATTCAGTCCTTCATATAAAACATCGTTAATAATGATACCCGATCCGACTCCTGCTCCCAATGTTACACCTACAATATTACGATAAGGGGTACATTCGCCATAATATCTTTCACCGAAAGCAAAACAGTTACAGTCATTATTAACACGTACCTGTATTTTAAATTCAGCTTCGAGGATGTCCTTCAAGTGAACTTCTTTCCACGACGGAACGTTTCCGGCTTTATAAACTATTCCCTTACGAGAATCAACCACCGATGGAACACCAATACCAATACCTTTGATATTTGTATTCATCAATCGTCTGATAGTGCTTATTAAAAAATTGATTGTTTCTTCAAATGTTTTATCATACGGGAAAGGCTCAGATATTTTACGGTAGATAACACCACCTTCGACTATGCCTACTCTTATATTAGTAGCTCCCAGGTCAACACCTATTGTCATATTTTTTCCATTAAAGATTTCAGACCTAAACCTTTATAAAAAGGATCACTCTAAATAAGGTTAAATAAATTATTCTGCTTAGAAATTATCAAGTAAGGCATCTGTTTTTTTCGCTATTGAGCCAAATATCGTAACAATTACTGGTGATAGCTTCAAAATAGGACATCAACTACTTATAAATATTAAAACTGCCCACCCTCAATAAAATCTAACACAAATATAAGCATTTAATCAAATTGTGTATTATTTAGTATGTGAATTAACATTTTGTCAGTGACGTATAATCTACACAATCTAAAAAGAAAGCCTCCGGATGCTTGGAGTTTAAAAAATTACATAACAAAAGAGGAGTATAAATACTCCTCTTTCACATATCGATTTATTATCTTGAATACCTTTATAGGTAAGCTAATCAACCTTACTTTACAAAACCTCTGTTTTTCAAAAGATAAATCGGATTAGGTTCTGCTCCTCTGAAAAGTTTGTATAGAACCATCGGATCTTCCGAACCACCTTTAGATAACACATTGTCACGGAACGACTGACCTGTTGTTCTATCAAAGACTCCTTTTTCTACAAAAGCTTCAAAAGCATCTGCATCCAATACCTCAGACCACAAATAGCTGTAATATCCGGCTGAATATCCGCCATCAAAGATGTGGGCGAAATAAGTACTCTTATATCTGGGTATAATCTCGGAGATAAGTCCGATTTGATTCATTGCATCAGATTCAAATGCATTTACATCAAAATCCTGATGTTCTGTTATCACATGCCATTTCATATCCAAAAGAGCAGCAGCTACAATCTCTGTAGTTTCAAATCCCGAATTAAAATTAGAAGCTTCCTCTATCTTTGCAATTAATGCATCCGGAATAACCTCTCCTGTTTGATAGTGCTTTGCATATAATTTCAACACCTCAGGGTGTAATGCCCAATGCTCATATATTTGAGAAGGTAACTCTACAAAATCACGAGAAACTGCTGTACCCGACAATCCGTTATAATTTACATTCGATAATAAGCCATGTAAGCCATGTCCAAACTCATGGAAAAGAGTTGTAACTTGCTCCAAAGTCAGCAAAGAAGGTTTATCCTCAGTAGGTAAAGCAAAATTACCAACGTTGTAAATTATAGGATTAATAAACTCTCCATTCTTTACACTTTGTTTGCGGAAACTACTCATCCATGCTCCATTACGTTTACTCGCACGAGGGAAATAATCCAAATAAAGAACACCGATAAATGATCCGTCAGCATCTATTACATCAAAAACCTGAACATCTTTATGATAAGTAGATATCTCTGCAGAAGGTTTAAATGTTATTCCATATAATCTATTCGCAACCAAAAATGCTCCGTCACGAACATTGTCAACCATAAAATAAGGCTTCAATGCTTCTTCATCCAAAGCATATTTCTCTTTGCGTAGTTTTTCGGTATAATACCACCAATCCCAAGATTCTAATTTGAAATTACCTCCATCTTTATCTATAAGCTTTTGAAGTTCAACAGCCTCTTTTTTAGCTTGAGGTAATGCGTATTCCCATATATTGTTCAATAAAGCAAATACATTATCAGGAGTTTTAGCCATTGTATCATCAAGCACATAATCCGCATGAGATTTATATCCTAACAAATTAGCTCTCTCCAATCTCAGATTAACGATCTTACTGATAATTGCTTTGTTGTCAAATTCATTATCATTGTTACCACGACTGTACATCGCTTTATACAATTTTTCACGCAATGCTCTGTTATCGGCATATTGAAGAAAAGGCAACCAGCTAGGTTTACTTAGAGTAAATACCCATTTACCGGTCATACCTTTACTTTTAGCCGTTTCGGCAGCAATACTAATAACATCCGAAGGTAATCCTGCCAGATCTTTCGGGTTATCTATTACCAATTCGTAATTATTTGTTTCAGCTAAAAGATTCTTACCGAAAGAAAGTGATAACAGGCTTAACTCTTTATTTATCTCACGTAAACGGTCTTTTTGTGTATCATTCAAGGCAATACCCGAACGTACAAATGACTTGTAATATTTCTCTACCAAACGTTTTTGCTCTGTAGTTCTTGCCGGATTCAAACTATCCGCATATACAATTTTAATACGCTCAAATAAAGGAACATTCAAATAAATATTATCGTTATGCTCTGATAACAGAGGCGAAATTTCCTCTGCTATTTTTTGAATATCCGGATCACTTTGAGCACCACGTATCGCTCCGAATACAGCAGATACACGATCTAATATTTCGCCGCTTTCGTCCAATGCCACCACTGTGTTTTCGAACGTAGCTACATCTCTTTTTCTGGTAATTGCCGATATTTGGGCTGTTTGTTGTTCGATACCTTTAACAAAAGCAGGCTTATAGTCCTCTTTTTTAATTAAATCAAAAGGAGGAGTGCCTTTAGGTGTTTTAAACTCTTCGAAAAAAGGGTTCTTTGTGTCCATTTGTTTGATATTATTCTGATTGTCTTGTGCATAACTTAAAGTCGTTATAGCCAGACTAAATAGAAATAAATACTTTTTGATCATAAACTAGGGCAATTTATATTTAGGTTATAAGGTCTCAGACCTTTTTATTGCTTATTTCAATACCAATCTTTATGGAGTCATTTCCTCCACTTCTATTATTCCTGCTGAATTCAACTCATCAATCTCCGAATCGGGTAACCAACCTTCCTTAGTCGAAAAATAAGTATATAAAGAACATGAAGTTCCGTTCTCTATATCGCCACAGTTTCTTAACACTAACTTTGTTTTATCAATTTCCAATATCTCTACGATCTGAGAACTACCATCATTGGGACTTACCATCACAAAATGGGTATCATCAACCAATTTCCATCGATCTTCGTACACATCAGCGCTGTATTTTGAAAAAACCGAGTATAATTTATTCTCTTCGTCAAAAAATATACTGGAAATGTCATCTTTTTTGTAAAACTCAACCTGAGTTAAAACTTCTTCACCCACTTGCTCTTCGGTTCTCACCGAAAACAAAAACCAAGCACCTTGCGATGTGAGTTTATGGCTCATATCCGTATCTTGCCCTTTCATATAAATGAAACAGAACAACATGAATGATAGTATAAGTCCAATCTTTTTCATCTTATCATTATTTTCTGAATAACGTAAACTTTATAAGTTTGCTAAACTTGTAACCGGATCGTTTCGTTAATACAACAGCCAGATACACTCTTTCAATCTAAACGATATCCAAATGTTCTCAAGATATTATCACGACTTCTCCAATCTTTTTCTACTTTCACAAACATTTGTAGAAATATTTTTTTCTCAAAAAAACGTTCCATATCCTGGCGAGCCATTGCACCAACCTTTTTCAAAGCAGCACCTTTATGACCGATTATTATTCCTTTTTGCGAATCGCGTTCTACAATAATAAGAATGCGTATATTGATAATGTCTCTTTCTTCTTTAAATTCCTCAACAACAACCTCTACCGAATAAGGAACTTCCTTTTGGTAATAAAGCAGTATTTTCTCTCTCACAATCTCAGTTACAAAGAAACGGGCGGGACGATCCGTCAAGGCATCTTTTTCAAAATAAGGAGGCGACTCAGGTATTAAATCGATAATACGACGTTTTACAAAGTCGATATTAAACTTATTGAGTGCAGATATAGGATATATTTCGGCTTTGGGTAGTAATTCTTTCCATTCCTCCACTAATTTAACCAAATCATCCTGATTGGTTTGATCGATTTTGTTTATCAAAAGTAATACAGGAGCTTCGACTTTTTGTACCTTCTGCAAGAAATCTTCATTCTTCGAAGTCTTCTCTACCACATCAGTCACATAGAGTAGTACATCGGCATCACCCAATGCCGATTCCGAAAAGTTACGCATTGATTCCTGTAACTTATAGTTAGGACGCAGTACACCGGGAGTATCTGAATATACAATTTGATATTCTTCAGTATTTACTATTCCTAAAATACGATGACGTGTAGTTTGAGCTTTTGACGTGATAATCGATATTTTCTCGCCAACCAGTTCATTCATCAATGTTGATTTTCCAACATTAGGATTTCCTACAATATTTACAAAACCTGATTTATGCATTCTTTATTATTCTCTCAAAAATTTAGTTGAAGGTCTAAGACCTGTTTATCATTTGTATATGCGGATAGATATTGAAAAGAGCCCGGTCTATCTTTTAAAACACACCAATAAATTTTATTCTTCACTTAAATACCTCATTGAACAACAAATATAGAATAAAAAAACGCACCTGACAAAGATGCGCTTTTCTATCTATATAAGATTTATATATTTTTTCTATCATTTTCCGTCGTAAGCCCACTTCAAATACACAGAACCCCATGTAAATCCGGCACCAAACGCGGCAAGAATAATATTATCTCCTTTTTTAAGTTTGCTTTCCCATTCCCATAAACAAATTGGAATTGTTCCGGCACTTGTATTACCATATCTTTCGATATTTACCATCACTTTATCTTTAGACAAGCCCATACGATTAGCGGCAGCATCTATAATTCTCAGGTTAGCTTGATGAGGAACAAACCAGTTCACATCATCCTTGGTCAATTGATTACGCTCCATGATCTCAGCCGAAACATCAGCCATACGAGACACTGCATGCTTAAATACAACCTGACCTTCCTGATATACATAGTGCATACCTTTCTCTATGGTTTCTGCTGATGCAGGAAATGCCGATCCACCGCCACACAAGTGTAAGTGTGGTGCACCAAAGCCATCGGTATGTAAGATTGTATCTTTAATACCATAATCTTCGGTAGTTGGCTCTAACATTACAGCACCTACAGCATCTCCAAATAAAGGGCAAGTAGTTCTGTCTTTATAGTTGGTTATTGCAGTCATTTTATCACCTGCTACAACTATAACTTTCTTATATCTTCCTGATTTTATATAATTCGATCCGGTTTCTAAACCGAATAAGAAACCTGAACAAGCTGCCTGCAAATCGAAAGCCAAAGAATTTTTAATTCCACAACCATGTGCAACTAAAGCAGATGTAGAAGGAAACTGATAATCGGGGGTTGTAGTGGCAAAAATAAGGACATCAATATCATCAGGGCTTGTATTAGTTTTATCTAACAACTCCTGTACGGCACGTATACCCATAACAGATGTACCTTGACCTTCACCTTTAAGGACATGACGTTCCTTGATCCCTACGCGGCTCATGATCCACTCATCATTCGTATCCACGAGTTTTTCAAGATCCTCATTAGTGATGACATCTTCGGGAACATAAGCTCCGATGCCTGTTATCGCTGCTTGAATCATATTTTCAGATAAGTAAGTTTATAAAAAAAATGCCCTATTTTGAGTAGGGCTTTTATTGTTTAGACAATTAAAGAGCTACCTCTTTTTCAATTGCTAATTTTCCTCTGTAATAACCGCAATCACCACATACTGTGTGATAAACGTGCCATGTTCCGCAATTAGGGCATACAGCTAATGTTGGAGTTAAAGCTTTATCATGAGTTCTTCTTTTCGCTGATCTAGACTTTGACTGTCTATGCTTTGGATGTGCCATTTTATCTGTTTATTTAATTTAAATTTTTACTTCTGAGTAGTATTTTTACACTACTATATTTTTATAATTATTCCTTATTTATTTTCATCAAACAGGAAAAAGGTCTGCGAGTTTTATTCCTCAACAAGTCCTTTCAATCCATCCCATCGTGGATCGGTTACCTCACCAGCTTCTTCTTCAACCGAATCGTCAAAATCGTCATCATCTACTATATCCAAACTATCATCCGAATCAGCAGCTGCAACTTTATGTTTATTCAGCTTCGAAGACATCATTTTATTACACTTACCCGGTGCATGTACATGCTTCATTGGAAGGCTCAACATTACAAATTCATATAAAAACCATGCAATATTAATTTCACCTTCTTCTTCGGGTATGATTACGATTTCGTCGCTTTCTTCCGAATATTCATGACCAAACTTCACCACCAAGCGGTTGGTTGAATTGGTTTCGATAAGAATATCATCTAAACAACGATCGCAAGGAACATGCACTTCACCATTCTGAGTAAAACTAAACTCGAATGTCGAAGATACACACTTCACGATTACTTCTACATTAACCTTGCCTCGTCTAATATCCGAATCGGCATCGCCAATTGCTTTGAAATATTGATCATCCAAAACATACTCGAACTTATGTAGACCATCTGCCAGATTCCTTAACGGAATATTATAGAGACTAAATTTTCCCACTTTTTCAATTAAATAAAAGAATGGTCGCAAAGATAAAAAACTTTTTCCTAATTACCATATTTCTTCTTGGTAAAAAAAGAATACTGTTAATCTTTGAACAATCCATCCCGAATTTATATTTATGTATTTATTTTGTTGTATTTGCTGCAAATATAGTTAAATAAAAGAAAGAATCTATTCGAGCATCTTCAATGTAGAGGCGTATTGCATACACCTTACAAACCATAAGCTGTGTATGATATTTACAATCACATGGTACATTTATAAAGAAGTGAATAATAGAAAATATTCAATAATACATTCTAAAAACATAACCATCTATTGCAGTTTAACTAGCCGAAGCAATAAATAGTTCTGTGAACTTAATTATATTTACACTCTCTTAGAACAATAAGAAGATCCAAAGCTTTACTTTAGCCAATGCAAAAATATATATGCATATTATTCCTTTCTGTCCTATGTATATCGTATACACAGGCACAAAGCAGCAAAGTTATCCAATATACATTCTCGGTAGTGAAGGGTGACACTATATTTAATGCATACCTTCCGGAAACCGTTGTATTCCCCCCCCTTCGCTTCAAAGACGAAAAGGAAAGGCTCGAATACACTAAACTGGTGCGTGATGTAAAAATAACCTTGCCCTATGCCAAACAGGTAGCACAAAACATCATTGAGACTTACGAATTCATGGAAACTTTACCCGATAAAAAGGCAAAACAGAAACACCTTGAACAAACTCAAAAATTCATTATGGATTCCTACAAACCCAAGATGAAAAAGCTAACAAAAAATCAAGGTAAAATATTAGTAAAGTTGATCGACAGGCAAACAAACTCCTCGGCATATGATATTATCAAATCTCTCACAGGGGGTATAAAAGCCACCGTTTACAATACTTTTGCGGGTATTTTCGGCAACAACCTGAAAACTCAATACGACCCTAACGGCAAGGATAAGATGATAGAACGGATAGTGATAGAAATAGAACAGGGTACATTGTAATTTTTAATACTACAGAATTTCATTATTCGAAGAATACCGATACTTTTGCAATAAAATAACAAAATAATAAAATACCCCATGTATATAATAGGCATTGCCGGAGGATCTGGTTCAGGAAAAACAACGTTAGTAGACGGTATACTAAGCCGAATTCCCCGCGAAGAAATTGCTATTTTACCACAGGATGCCTATTACAAAGACAACAGCGATATTCCACTCGAAGATCGGTTCAAACTCAACTACGATCATCCCGACTCCATAGAATGGGAGTTGATGTACAAAGATATCGAGCTTCTAAAATCAGGGCAAACCATCAACTGTCCTACTTATTCGTTCTTAACATGTGCTCGTTTGGAAGAAACAATTCCCATTGCACCAAAGAACATTTTATTAGTAGAAGGTATATTAATATATACATCACAAATGATCTATGATCAACTGGACATGAAAATATTTCTGGAAGTTCCGGCAGATCAGCGCTTGACCAGAATTATTCAAAGAGATATGGATTCACGTGGACGTACGGCACTGGAAGTTATCGACCGTTACTACAAAACAGTTCGTCCCATGCATGAAGAATTCATAGAACCATCGCGCCAACAGGCCGACATGCTTGTTATGGGAGGCGGATTAAACGAAAAAGCGGCTGAATTTATAGCAGCAGCAATTCTTGAAAAGCTAAGATAAGAGCTGAGCCTTTTTATAATTTTAAACGCAAATATTAGAGATACTTAATTATAGAAAAAGGAGATAATAAAAATATTATCTCCTTTTTTCATGATCATCACACTATGCCTTTCAGTCCCTAAAGAACGTAGGTGTATCTCCAAATATAAAATTAGAGAACCCAACATCTTTAAATTTGTATTTAACTAAAACCTCTTTTGCAATAGCTAAGAATGCATCTATATCGTAAACAATAAAATCCATATACGAAAAATAAAAACCTGTTGCTCCTCCAATAGAATCAGCTACATTAGCGGCTTTAGCCTCTTTTAATATCTGATCTTCGATCTCGGTTCTAAATGGAACCATCCGATCTTTGGGCACATTGATATTCTCATAAAACAAGAAGCCGAACACTACCCCGTCAGCATAAAAGTTCCCGAACAATTCTGTCGATTTGTTATAAAAGGCATTCAACACAGGAAAACACGATGAATAGGCAATGTAAATATCCTCACGCAACTGCCAATCCTTTGCTTTTGAGGGAACCATTTCATATCCGGCACATCTCTCGCAGATATTCTCGATACGGAACCAGTTTTTCGCCTCAATGGTATCATCCATCAATTTTCTCAAATCAGTTGCTGCAACCTTCTTCAATCCCTTTCCTGAAACTCGAAAATCAATAGTGCCTATATATTCCATTGTATAAGCTTCGCCAATAAGCTGATCGAGATAAATAAAAAACAAACTATACTTTTTATTCTCTTCCAATTTCATCAACGGAAGGCACTCTACTTGCAAATTCACTTTCTGATGCTTTTCATCAATTTCGTAATAAAGACTTACACTATCAGCGGAAAGAGTAGTATCATACATCGAAATACTAAAATCGCCTTTTGCCTTAGCGGGCTTAGAGGAATAAAAATTCCACTTTTCGGATAAAACCGCCGGAGCCTGCTTCAACCAATACTCTAACTGAAAAAGTTTTGCCCGGTCTCCCTCAGGTGTAAGAATCAACTCATACTTCCCTTGATCATTAATACCCAACTCAAAAAATGCTTTATGAAAGGCTACTGATAAAATATCATCTACAAATTTTATTAATGTATCAGTTTCAACCTTGTCATCCAACATTTTTCTAACCTCAGACTCTTTTTCAGTAAAAGCGTCCCAAAACTTACCTACTCTCTCTTTAAATGATACACTCATAAAATTCTCTTATTATTATTTTTTAAGGTCACAGACCTTTTCTTCTTCATTTCAAAAACATAAAACCATTTAATAAAACCGGACAAAAAAAACTCAGCCGACAAACGAACTTACATCTTAAAAATAAGTTGTAACACCACAAATACAGGAACAGAAGCGCCTGCCCTTTTGCCTGTTTGCCACTTGGGCATCGATTTCACCAATCTATACGCTTCCTTATCCAAAACTTCATTACAGGTCTCTAAAATCTTCAAATCCTTAACTGAACCATCTTTATCGACAATAAAACCGAGAACAACCGCCCCGCACGTATCCGTCGCATCCGTATCACGTGAAAGGGTTACTTTCTCATTGAGATATTTCATCATCCCACTATATCCCCCATTGAAAGCCGGCATAAATTCGGCATTTATCAAAGGATTAAACTTAGTATTCAAAGTTATATACCTTACTTCATTTATTAAATCAGCCAAAGCATCATCTCCCTGAAAAGATATGGCCGCAACAGACCTTGTTTCACTTGGCTCGAAATGCGGATCATTAAAAAGGAACATAAAACGCCCTTCATCCCCTTTCTTGAAACGGGATAACTTCTCCACAGACAGCAAATGCTTAACAAGACCACCTTCAACACACTCGTCCATATACTTGGATTCCCGATAATAGGAGATTACTTTTTTCATCTGCAACGAATCTCTCAATAACGAATCATCATTCCAGACCAAATACATCCGATCAACCTTAGTCGAATCAGAAACTACAGTTTCTTTTGCCTGAGAACCAAACGAAAAGAACACTAAAGCATAGAATAAGAATAAAAATCGTCCCATAACTCAATCAATTAAGACCACAGACCTATCATCACGAGCAATCAATCAACTGCTATTTTAAAAACCACCTTACGCACCTTTGCCTTTTCTCCGTACTGAATATTAGTCATATGAATATCATCCGGAAAGAAAATAGTAAACTGATTGGGTTTAACTACATGATATTCTATCACGGGCACTTTATAATGAGCAACATCTCTTTTTTCATCGTACGGATTTATAACTTCTATAGCTGTCGCCAACTTTGCATAGCCTTGTAATTCACAACCATCAACGATATATTGTAAGTCGATGTACTTTTTATGTCCTTCGAGCTGCTCATTACCCGGTTCACGAGTCATATATTCCTGTACGTTCACAGTTATATCATCTCCTAACGATTGCTTGCCGAGCGGTAATGTTGCCAGATTATTCTCTTTTATAAATTTGAACACCCTTTTCCATCTTTCCGGATGTTTCTCATAATGAGAAACAAATGTTATTTCATCTATTCCCGTATCAGGAAATGCAGCAGCACCTTCGAGCCACTTTTTATCTTCAAACCACCTCTGTTGTTTCGATGATAGCTGTTTTGTCTTTACAGAATGCTGTGCATGTATATTACAAACAGGAAATAATGCAACAACAGATAAAATTAGCACAAAATGGTAAAACGGTGTTTTCTTGTTCATAGATTTAATCTTTAAATACCGAAAACAAGTATCGCTATACGTCTGCAAATCAAAGAATACAATTCATCTACACAATATAGCAATAAATACTTCACGATACAATATTATTATAAACAAATGTATGATTTGTCTTTTACATTTAAGAGAAAACACCAATTAAGTAACGTTAAATAATAGATGTAAAATTTCACCTTCTCAACCTCTTTTCGGCACAAATAGAACTTTAGGCGAAGTATCTAAAGTAAAAACAGACCGTATCTCATCCTTAAAAGATTTTATTACACAATGTTATTTCGATAGTGTAATTCTTTCCGTATATTTGCATCCCGTAAATTGGGGTTGGAATCTCCAATCGAATAAATCGAGTAACAATAAGTACTGAATACAACTTTATTTAATCATAACTATCAGTTGTATTTATATTTGCCAAAGTAATAAAATTAGGTCTGTGACCTCAGTCATACCGTTGTTTAAGAATGAATAAAATAAGAAATTTTTGCATCATTGCGCATATAGATCATGGTAAGAGCACATTAGCCGACCGCTTGCTTGAATATACCAAAACAGTTGAAGGTAAAGATATGCAGGCTCAAGTCTTGGATAATATGGATCTGGAACGTGAACGTGGTATCACCATCAAAAGTCACGCGATCCAGATGCAATACCAGTACAATGGCGAAACATATATACTCAATTTGATTGATACCCCGGGACACGTTGACTTCTCTTACGAAGTTTCGCGTTCAATTGCAGCCTGCGAAGGAGCATTACTGATAGTAGATGCGGCTCAGGGAATACAAGCCCAAACAATTTCGAATCTTTACATGGCGATAGACAATGATCTGGAAATCATTCCGGTTCTTAACAAGATCGACCTTCCAAGTGCTATGCCCGAAGAAGTAGAAGATCAAATCATTGAGCTGTTGGGTTGTAAACGTGAAGAAATAATCCGTGCCAGTGGCAAAATGGGGCAAGGAGTATATGATATTCTGGCAGCCATTATAGAACGTGTTCCTGCTCCAAAAGGAGACCCAGAAGCACCTCTACAAGCCTTGATCTTTGACTCTGTTTTCAATTCATTCCGAGGTATTATCGCTTATTTCAAGATCGTAAATGGCTCTATCAAAAAGGGTGATCTTGTAAAATTCTTTGCTACCGAAAAAGAATATAATGCAGACGAAGTAGGTGTATTGAAATTAACCATGTCGCCCCGTAACGAAGTTACCTGTGGTGATGTAGGATATATTATATCAGGTATAAAAACCTCCAAAGAAGTAAAAGTAGGAGATACAATCACACATGTGAAAAATCCATGTGAGAAAGCGATTGATGGATTCGAGGAAGTAAAACCGATGGTTTTCGCCGGAGTATACCCTATCGAAAGTGAAGACTTTGAAGACTTGAGAGCTTCTCTCGAAAAACTTCAATTGAATGATGCTTCGCTTACTTTCCAACCCGAATCGTCTATTGCACTGGGCTTTGGTTTTCGATGCGGGTTCTTAGGACTTCTGCACATGGAAATTATACAGGAACGTTTGGAGCGAGAGTTTAATATGGATGTAATCACAACCGTTCCCAACGTTTCGTATCTTGTATACGACAAAAAAGGGAACGTAAAAGAGGTACATAATCCTTCGGGACTACCCGACCCTACTCTCATCGACTATATAGAAGAACCTTATATACGAGCTTCGGTTATAACCAGCACAGCCTATATCGGCCCTATCATGTCGCTATGTTTAGGTAAACGCGGAATACTTTTGAAACAAGAATATATTTCGGGAGACCGTGTAGAGATTACTTACGATTTACCTTTGGGTGAAATTGTAATCGACTTTTATGATAAACTGAAAAGTATATCAAAAGGATACGCTTCGTTCGACTACCAAATGCATGACTATCGTGAAGCAAGACTGGCAAAAATGGATATTCTCTTAAACGGAGAACCCGTGGATGCTTTGTCAACACTTACACACGTAGATAATGCGGTAAGCTTTGGTCGCCGCATGTGCGAAAAATTGAAAGAACTTATCCCACGCCAGCAGTTTGACATTGCTATACAAGCAGCCATCGGAGCTAAAATTATAGCTCGTGAAACGATAAAGGCGGTACGTAAAGATGTTACCGCAAAATGTTATGGAGGTGATATTTCACGTAAGCGTAAACTTCTTGAAAAACAAAAAGAAGGTAAAAAGCGAATGAAACAGGTAGGTAACGTTGAAGTACCTCAAAAAGCATTCTTAGCTGTATTGAAACTTGATTAAGATCACATACTGTTTCACATCAGACCTTAATCAATTGATATTGACGTAAACTATTTTATTTATTTTAATTTGACTAAAAAGATTCTTATTTTATTTTTCTTTATGATCGCACTGTACACTCAGGCACAAGAAAGAAAAGAATATGACACCGATCATTATAGGGAGCGTATTGCTTATTTTGAGCAAAATCCGATTGGTGAAAATAAAATTGTCTTTTTAGGTAATAGTTTAACAGAGGGTGGACAATGGAATAAATACTTCCCCGAAGCTGCTCCCGTCAACAGAGGTATATCAGGTGATAATACCGAAGGTATGCTCAACAGGATAGATGAAATTGCGATCTCACATCCAGCCCAACTATTTATTTTGGCTGGTATCAATGATATCTCTCAAAACGTACCCAACAAACAAATTATAAAACATTATCGTTATATAATTCAACGAGTTAAAGAGCAATCTCCCGAAACCGCTATTTATATACAAAGCTTACTTCCAATTAATAATGACTTCGGGCGTTACAAAAGATTAATCGGGAAAGAAAAGCAAATAGTAAAGCTCAATAAAGAGTTGAAAAAACTGGCATCAAAAGAAAAAATAATTTTCGTGAACATCAACCCATTATATATGGGTAAACAAGGGAAATTAGATGCTCAACATACAAATGACGGTTTACATCTTACCGAAACTGCTTATAGCATATGGGTAGGAGAACTCCAAAAATATATTCATTAAAGGTTGAAACCTTTTTACAGAAAGATTTACAAACAGATATGAATAATTTCAAAGAAATATCGGCTAAAGAATTAGCATTTTCGCCTTTCGACATTAAAGAAGAGTGGATGTTAGTTACTGCCGAAAAAGATGGCAGAGTAAATACAATGACCGCCAGTTGGGGTGGCTTTGGTATCATGTGGAACAAACAAGTTGCTTTCATAGTAATTCGTCCACAACGCTGTACCAAAGAATTTGTAGATGATGCTGATTGCTTTTCTCTTACTTTTTTCGACAAGAGTTACTTGAAGAAACTAGGCTATCTGGGAAAAGTATCGGGTAGAGACGAGAACAAAATAGAAAAGGCAGAGTTGAGCATTATTCATGAAGAGGAGATTCCCTACTTCGAAGAAGCTCATACAGCTATTTTTATAAAGAAATTATATGCTCAACCGATGGGAGGAGAATATTTTCTGGATAAAGAAATTATAAGCAAATGGTTTCCCGAAAAAGATTTCCATGTTTTATATATAGGAGAAATTACAAAGGTCTTAACCAAAAGGTAAGACCGCTCTATTTACAAACAATTAAAAACAGGCGTATTTGCAATAATGAGAAAATGGCGCATTGAAGATTCGGAAGAATTGTACAACATCTCCAGTTGGGGTGTTAATTATTTTTCAATCAATGAAAAGGGGAATGTAATAGTCACTCCCCGAAAAGACGGTGTAGCTGTGGACATGAAAGAGCTGATAGATGAACTACAGCTTCGCGATGTAGCAGCTCCTGTATTAGTTCGTTTTCCGGATATTCTGGACAACCGCATCGAAAAAATATCTACCTGCTTCAAAAAAGCAGCGAAGGAGTATGGTTACGAAGCACAGAATCACATTATATATCCTATAAAGGTGAATCAAATGCGACCCGTAGTAGAGGAATTGGTAAGTCATGGTAAGAAATTCAATATCGGTCTTGAAGCAGGTTCTAAACCTGAACTTCATGCAGTTATTGCTATCAACACAGACCCTAATTCGCTGATTATTTGTAATGGATACAAAGACGAAAGCTATGTAGAATTGGCTCTTCTGGCTCAAAAAATGGGTAAAAGAGTATTTATTGTCGTAGAAAAACTCAACGAATTGCCTCTTATTACCAAAACTGCAAAACGCTTAAAAATTGTTCCCAATATTGGTATACGTATCAAATTGGCGAGTAGCGGCAGTGGTAAATGGGAAGAATCGGGAGGAGATGTTAGTAAATTCGGATTGAATTCGAGTGAACTATTAGAAGCTCTGGCTTTTCTTGACAAAAACAACATGCAAGGCTCTTTGCGTCTGATCCACTTTCACATTGGTAGTCAGGTAACAAAAATCAGACGAATCAAAACAGCTCTACGTGAGGCATCGCAATTCTATGTACAACTTCATGGAATGGGGTATAATATCGAATTTGTAGATATAGGCGGAGGTCTTGGTATTGATTACGACGGCACCCGCTCGTCACATAGCGAAAGCAGTGTTAACTACACTATTCAGGAATATGTAAACGATTCTATATCAACAATGGTGGATGCAGCAAACAAAAATGGTCTGCCTCATCCCCATATCATCACAGAATCAGGAAGATCTTTGACTGCGCATCACTCCATACTAGTGTTTGAAGTGCTCGAAACAGCAACTCTGCCCGAATGGGAAGAAAGCGATGTTATCACCGAAAATGATCACGAATTGGTACGCGAACTGTATCAAATATGGGATGATTTGAATCAGCGTCGAATGCTGGAAGCTTGGCACGATGCTCAACAGATTAGAGAAGAGGCGCTTGATTTATTCAGCTTGGGAATGCTCAACCTGAAAACAAGGGCACAAGTCGAACGTCTTTATTTCTCTATTGCCCGTGAGATATATCAAATGGCGGGACGTATGAAACATTCTCCCGACGAATTGAAGCAATTGGCAAAATTATTACCGGATAAATACTTCTGTAATTTCTCTCTTTTCCAATCCCTACCCGACTCTTGGGCTATTGATCAGATATTTCCGATCATCCCGTTACATCGTTTAGGAGAAAGACCGGACAGAACTGCAACATTGCAAGATATTACTTGTGATTCGGATGGTAAGATAGACAACTTCATTCCCACAGGCAATCAAACCGGATATTTACCCGTACATAACCTAAAGAAGAATGAGCCGTATTACTTGGGCGTATTCTTAGTAGGTGCTTATCAGGAAATACTAGGAGACCTTCATAACCTGTTCGGTGATACTAATGCCGTACACGTATCGGTTGATGAGAACGGTTATAAGATAGAGCAAATGATAGATGGAGAAACTGTAGCCGAAGTACTTGAATATGCACAGTATAACGCCAAGAAACTGGTTCGAACAGTAGAAACCTGGGTAACAACCTGCGTTAAACAAGGATCTATTACTGTTGAAGAAGGTAAAGAGTTCCTATCAAATTATCGTTCAGGATTATACGGTTATACTTATTTAGAATAAAATAGTCTAGATTCTAATAAATGCAAATAGGCAGGAAAGTTAAACTTTTCTGCCTATTCTTTTATAAATATCTGCCACTTTAGAAAACAATCTCTATATTTAAGGTCACAAACCTATCTATTACCAGAGTGCAAAAGTAAACCCATGCGTTCATACAAACGAAGATAATTGCATTACTCTTGCCTCTAAAAACAGATCATTAAATAATACTATTTACTTAACAACACACCTTAAATAACAAAATACAATATTATGAAAAAATACTTTATACCCATATTAATGACAATTATTATGCTCACATCGTGTAGTCGTCCGACTAATACAGAAATAACCGCCACAGATAACGGATGGGATATGGTTCCAAAAATTATGGAAAACATCTCTGCACCCGAATTCCAAGATAAAACTTTCAACATACTTGATTTTGGGGCAAAAGACGACAGCACATTTAATAGCCTTCCGGCAATTATTAATGCTATCAATGAGTGTAATCAACAAGGAGGCGGTAAAGTATTAATTCCCTCAGGAACATATTATATCAAAGGATCAATTATTCTAAAAAGCCATGTAAACTTACACTTGGAAGAAGGAGCACGCCT
This sequence comes from Dysgonomonas sp. HDW5A, assembly GCF_011299555.1. Classification (NCBI taxonomy): domain Bacteria; kingdom Pseudomonadati; phylum Bacteroidota; class Bacteroidia; order Bacteroidales; family Dysgonomonadaceae; genus Dysgonomonas; species Dysgonomonas sp. HDW5A. Next base: position 281,449 of record NZ_CP049857.1, read on the forward strand.
CGAATTCTCTACCGAACCCAAGGATTACCTCCCTATGTCGCTAACCAAATGGGAAGGTACTGAATGTTTCAATTACACACCCTTCATTTACAGCTATCAAAGCATAAATGTAGCGATTACAGGTAAGGGCGAAATTGATGGCAACGGTGCTGTAACCTTCAATACTTGGAAACCTAAAGAAAAACCGGCGATGGATAAACTCCGTCAAATGGGAAATGACTCTATACCTATCTATGAGCGCATTTTTGGAGAAGGCTGGTATCTACGTCCTTGCATGATACAGTTTTTTGGATGTAAGAATGTTCTGGTCGAAGGTGTGAAGATATACGATTCGCCTTTCTGGATTATTCATCCTGTGTATTGTGATAATGTAATTGTGCGTGATGTATATATAGACAGTAATAATTACAACAATGATGGTTGCGACCCCGAATCGTCAACCAATGTATTGATTGAAAATGTAAAATTCAATGTAGGAGATGATGGCATCGCAATCAAATCAGGACGTGATCAGGATGGATGGCGTGTGGGTCGGGCAACCGAAAATGTTATTATACGAAATTGTTACTTTGCACGCTGGGCTATCACAATTGGCAGTGAAATGTCGGGAGGAGTACGCAATATATTTATCGAAGATTGTAAAATAGACAGTTGCCGCAACGGGATTTATTTCAAATCAAATCTCGACCGTGGAGGATTTTTCGAGAACCTCCATATGCGAAATATCGAAGCCGATGTTTGCTTATGGGGAGTAATAAATTTCCGTACAGACTACCATGGTTATCGAGGAGGAAATTATCCAACGCAATTCAGAAATATTACTATCGAAAATGTAACCTGCAATCGTGTAGACAGTGTAGCTATTATGGCAAACGGTGTTCCTGAAGCAAAGCTATACAATATTACATTACGAAATATCGTAGTAAAAAAAGCCCCCAAAGCTACTCAAATTAAGAACGTAGTTAATCTGGTTCTGGATAATGTAAAAGTAAATGGAAAAATAATTACAGACGAAAACGAATAATAAGTAAAAGAAAATATTTAATGATACATTTTAAAGGCATAACAACCTATCGCTGTTTTGCTTGCCAAAGCAATAAATAGTTCTGCGAACTTAAGTCTGAAACTTTAAATAATCTATCAAGCTTTAATACATTCTTGATTTTACTTATGCCGAAGACACTAGAGGGTTAAATAGTATTAACAAAAAGCCCTGTAATCTATTTTTAGAAGTATATTGCACTCTCAAATTAATAGACATACCTATTCAAGAGTAAGAGTGTCATAAACAAAGACTATAAGTATTTTGTTTATATACTTGGCTAAACATAAAATAGGGACAAAAGACTAGCAACAATTAATATCCTAAGCATGAGCAAAATAACAACAACAGCTAAAAGCGGTATGGTCTCAAAAGTTCTTGAATGGACTTATGCCAGAGCCATCAACGGATTTGGAGGAGTAGATTCTGCATATCAATTAGGAAATGATTATCTAAATTCAAAAGGTACCCTTGACCAACAAGTAGATCAATTGATTAAATGGCAAGTAACCAAAGCTGCATCAAGCGGATTCTTTACAGGATTGGGAGGATGGGCCATTATGCCCTTTGCTCTACCCGCTAATATAGCCAGTGTCATATATATTCAGGTACGCATGATTTCGGCCATCGCTTATATGGGAGGTCATGATATACAAAGTGATCAGGTAAAATCGATCATCTATGTTTGTATGCTCGGCAACGGAACCAAAGAGATATTTAAAGAAATGGGGATCAAAGCCGGAGAGAAATTCGTAAAAAGCCTCATTGAGAATACTTCAAGAAAAATGCTTCTTTCGGTAAACGAAAAAGTCAGTGTGAATATTGCTTCGAAATTAGGAAGCAGGAGCTTAACCGGCTTAGGTAAGGCAATACCTATCGTTGGCGGTGTTATCGGAGGTAGTTTTGATGCCGGATCAACGTTGATTATAGGGAAAGTTGCAAAGAAAATGTTTATCGACAACGGCAAATCGATATTAAATCCGGAGAGAGAGGAAACAGGAATTCCTTCCGTTGTCTAATTTTTTTGTACATTTGTTATTTAGAAAAATCAGATAAGGCTATAAGCCTACTTATTGCTTTTTTCTGATATAACAATATACAGATTGCCGTATTTGAATAATACGCATTGATATTTTACTGTACTTAAAAGTTAATTTAAAGGTATGCTATTAACAAGTTCGTTAGAAAAATTGGGACAATATGCAATATTGATGCGTAAAGTCCTAACCAGACCTCAGAAATGGAGAATATTTCTTCAACAGCTATCAAAAGAGATAAGCAAACTTGGAGTCGATTCAATAAGTATTGTTATAATAATTTCGTTTTTTATCGGAGCCGTTATTGTAATACAAATAGCGCTGAATATAAACAACCCTCTATTACCCCGTTATACAGTAGGTTACACATCCAGAGAGATTATTCTTCTCGAATTTTCGTCCTCTATCATGTGTCTTATTCTGGCAGGGAAAGTCGGTTCGAATATTTCTTCCGAAATTGGAACAATGCGGGTTACCGAACAAATTGATGCACTTGAAATTATGGGAGTAAACTCCGCCAACTATCTGATTCTACCTAAAGTAGTAGGATTAATGGCATTTGTTCCCGTATTGGTCGTATTAAGTATGTTTTTCGGTATTGTAGGAGGATTTGGAGTCTGTTACTTTACAAATGCTGTACCCGTCGCCGATTTCGAATACGGATTGCAGTCATTCTTCAAGACGTTCTATATATGGTATGCCATTTTAAAAACAATATTCTTTGCGTTTCTGATCTCGTCTATAGCAGCCTACTACGGATATTATGCTAAAGGAGGTTCGCTTGATGTGGGAAAAGCAAGTACTAATGCTGTTGTTGTAAGCAGTATTTTGATATTGATTTCCGATTTATTAATCACTGATTTAATGATGGGATGATAGAAGTTAGAAATTTAGTGAAATCATTCGATGGCCGCGATGTCCTTAAAGGGCTTAGCATGACTTTCGAAGAAGGTAAAAATAACCTGATTATAGGTCGAAGTGGTTCGGGTAAAACTGTATTGCTTAAAAATTTAATCGGACTGATGAGACCTACCAAAGGGGAAATTCTGTATGACAATAGAGACTTAACAAAACTATCGTCAGACCAGATGAAGGCGTTAAGGCAAGAAATGGGCATGATTTTTCAGGGATCGGCATTATTTGATGCAATGACCGTATTCGAAAATGTTTATTTTCCATTGGATATGTTTTCAACAATGTCCAAAGGAGAGAAAATGAAACGGGCACAATCCTGCCTGGATCGTGTAAATCTTTCGGATGCCGGACACTTGTATCCATCGGAGATAAGCGGTGGTATGATGAAACGTGCAGCCATTGCCCGAGCGATCTCCCTTAATCCCAAATACCTGTTTTGTGACGAGCCTAACTCAGGTTTAGATCCTCAAACATCGCTGGTAATTGACGAATTGATAAGTGATATTACCAAAGAATACAAAATTACCACAATCATCAATACGCATGACATGAACTCGGTTATGAATATTGGCGATAAAATATTTTTCATTAAAGAAGGCAATCTCGAATGGGAGGGAAGCAATGAACAGATATTGACAACTAAGAATGAAGCTCTTAATGATTTCGTTTTCGCCTCCGACCTATTCAAAAAGGTTAAAGCCATAGAAATGGATGAAATAAATAATAAATGACAAGTGATGAGCATAAGTAAGGCTCATCCACTTTTAAATATTCAATTTAAATAATGAAGATTGTATCCTATAATGTAAATGGTATACGTGCTGCATTAAATAAAGGATTAGCCGATTGGTTAAGTAAAGAAAATCCCGATGTAGTATGTTTTCAGGAACTTAAAGCACAAGAAGACCAGATAGATTTAATAACCTTAAAATCTCTAGGCTACGAATATTGCTATTTTCATCCGGCAGAAAAAAAAGGCTACAGCGGAGTAGGAATTATCACTAAAATTCAACCCGATTTTGTAAAAATCGGAATGGGAATGGATAAATACGATATAGAAGGACGCGTTATACGTGTTGACTACGGAAATGTGACTATCATCTGCGTATATATCCCTTCGGGAACTACAGGAGGACTTCGTCAAGTCTTCAAAATGGAATTTTTAGCCGATTTCACCCAATATATTCTAGAATTAAGAAAAGAACGTAAGGAAATATTGATTTGTGGCGACTATAATATTTGTCACAAACCTATCGACATAAATCAGCCTGAACGCCATCTGACCTCTTCGGGCTTCCTTCCGGAAGAAAGAGAATGGTTTGACCAGTTTGTAGAAACAGGTATGATTGATACGTTTAGAGAATATGATCAGGAACCCGAAAAATACACATGGTGGAGTTACAGAGCAGGAGCAAGACCTAAAAATCTAGGTTGGAGAATAGACTACCACATGATTTCGAGTGAAGCAAGAGAAAGAGTTAAAGGTGCAACAATTCACAGTGATGTATACTGCTCCGATCACTGTCCGATATCTATAGAAGCTGATATTTAATTCTTGATAGATTTTATAGATTGAACATAACAGAAAAGTAATAAACAATTTCTCTCAACTTTTGTTCATTGTATTGAAATAAGGCTTCAAACCGTTTTATTTTTTATTACTTTAGCAACCGTAATAGCAATAGCCGATTATAATTTAAATATAGCGATACTTGCTTTATCGGCAGTATAGCTTCTATAATCAGCAAACAAAAAATTTATAAAAAAACGAGTAACAAAGTTATTAATAAGCTGAATAAGCGATTATTAAAAGACTTACACTATATTATTTAATTATTTTATTTTAAACAAAATAATGGCGAATTTATTAAACATAAAAAACTTACATGCCAATATCGATGGCAAAGAAATATTAAGAGGATTGGATCTTGAAGTGAACAACGGAGAGATACATGCAATTATGGGTCCTAACGGAGCCGGAAAAAGCACATTGGCATCCGTATTAGTGGGTAATCCAAATTTTGAAGTAACAGAAGGTGAAGTAACTTTCGAAGGCAAAGATTTATTGGAACTTGCTCCCGAAGAAAGAGCATGTGAAGGATTATTCCTCAGCTTCCAATACCCGGTAGAAATACCCGGAGTAAGCATGGTAAACTTTATGCGTGCCGCAGTAAATGAGACTCGCAAGCACAAAGGTCTTGAACCTATCGCAGCATCGGACTTTCTTAAGCTGATGAAAGAAAAACGCGAATTGGTAGAATTGGACAGCACTCTTGCCAGCCGTTCGGTAAACGAAGGTTTTTCGGGTGGAGAGAAAAAACGCAACGAGATTTTCCAAATGGCTATGCTTGATCCTAAATTAGCTATTTTAGATGAAACAGACTCAGGGCTTGATATTGATGCACTTCGTATTGTAGCAGCAGGCGTTAATAAATTGAGACGTAAGGACAATGCTACCATTGTAATTACTCACTATCAACGTCTTCTTGAATATATAAAACCCGACTTTGTACACGTTCTATACAAAGGCAGGATTGTAAAAAGTGCAGGACCTGAACTGGCTCTTGAGCTTGAAGAAAAAGGGTACGACTGGATTATTAAAGATTTTCAAGACTAAGGTCACAGACCTTTTTATTGTTTTGGTACACGGGCAACCTATGTGGTCACCCTCAAAGGAAAGATCGACACGATCTGCCCTACAAATAAAAACAAATCAATAAATATTTCTCATTACTTAAAATATACAGAATTCAATGATAGAAACTCAATATATAGACTTATTCACCAAGCATAGAAACTTGATCGACGAAAAATCGACAAAGGTTCTAAACGAGGCGAGAGATAAGGCTTTTGAAATTTTCAAGACTTTGGGATTGCCCAATCGTAGTCTCGAAGATTATCAATACTCGGATGTAGCGAAAGAATTTATGCCCGACTATGGATTTAACTTGAGCAGATTAGCTATTCAAAACAATCCATACAACGAATATAAATGCAACGTTCCCGAATTGGCTACGAATTTATTCTTTTTAATGAACGATACATTCCACAAAGAACATCAGCCAAAAACTGATTTCCCTAAAGGTGTATTCATCGGTAGTTTGAAAGATTTTTCGGAGCAACATGCAGATATCTGCTCTAAATATTACGGCAAAGTAGCTCAGTTAGAAAACAATGCGATAGCTGCTTTCAATACAATGTTTGCTCAGGATGGATTTGTAATCTATATTCCCGACAATGCAATTATCGAACAACCTTTACAGTTAATCAATATACTGACAGCTAAGGTTGATTTTTTAGTAAACAGACGCTTACTGATTATTGCAGGCAAAAACACTCAGGTAAAATTATTGGCTTGCGATCACACGGTTGACAATCATAAATTTCTGGCAACTCAGGTAACTGAAATTTTTGCAGAAGAAAATGCACATATCGAGTTCTACGAATTAGAAGAAAATTCTAATCAAGTAACCCGATTGGCTTCGACTTACGTTCAACAAGAAAAATCGTCAACTGTATTAGTCAATAATATAACCCTCAACTGTGGTTTTACAAGAAATAACTATCATGTAAAATTAAACGGAGAGCAAGCCGAAGCTACGGTTGCCGGTATTGTTATTGCAGACAAAGTACAACATGTGGACAACTTTGCATTTTTAGATCATGCAAAACCTCATTGCCAAAGTACACAGTTATTTAAATATGTATTGCAAGAGCATGCCGTAGGTTCTTTCTGCGGACGTATCTTAGTAGAAAAGGATGCTCAAAAAACAATGGCGTATCAAACGAATAACAACCTTTGTGCTTCACCTGATGCACGAATGTATTCGAAACCTCAACTTGAGATCTATGCCGATGATGTAAAATGTTCGCATGGTTTAACTACCGGACAACTTGACGAAGATGCTCTTTTTTACCTGCGTGCAAGAGGTATCGCTAAAGAAGATGCTAAATTGTTGCTTATGCAGGCATTTACGGCCGATGTGCTTAAATTAATTCATATTGACGCACTAAGAGAGCGTCTCGAAGAATTAGTTGAAAAACGCTTTCGCGGTGAAGAAGCCAGATGCGGAGATTGCTCCATTTGCAAATAAAGTTTCAGACCTTTTTAGTTATTAGACAAGTATCAAAAAAAGGCTACTACAATCGGTAACAGAGCAATACAGATTAATTACTTACAAAAAACAAATAGGTCTATGACCTTAGATATAAATAAAATACGTGCTGATTTCCCGATACTTGACACCCAAGTATACGGGAAACAGCTTATTTATCTGGATAATGGAGCCACTACTCAGAAACCTAAATGCGTAATCGATAAGATTTCTGAAGTATATTCCTCAGTAAATGCAAATATTCACAGAGGAGTACACCATTTGAGCCAAGAAGCCACCGAACTGACTGAAAATACCCGTAAAAAAGTACAACAGTTTATAAACGCTAAACACTCTCACGAAGTAATATTTACTAAAGGCACTACCGAAAGTATAAATCTGGTAGCCTCTAGTTTTTGTCGCGAGTTTTGTAAAGAAGGCGATGAAATTATTGTTTCGGCAATGGAACATCATTCCAACATTGTGCCTTGGCAAATACAGGAAAGTATTACAGGTGTAAAGCTAAAAGTAATCCCTATCAACGAAAAAGGAGAGCTTATTCTTGAGGAGCTTGAAAAACTCATCACTCCCAAAACACGTTTGATTTCGGTAATGCATGTCTCCAATGTACTTGGAACAATCAATCCGATTGAAAAAGTTATTGAGATAGCACACAATAAAAACATTCCTGTTTTGATAGATGCTGCACAATCGATACAGCATATCGAAATAGATGTACAAAAGTTAGATTGTGATCTATTAGTTTTCTCAGGTCATAAAATATACGGACCAACCGGAACCGGTATTTTATATGGGAAAGAAGAGCTTCTAAATAAAATGCCTCCTTATCAGGGAGGGGGAGAAATGATCGGGTCGGTTTCCTTCAAGAAGACTACTTTTAACGAACTTCCTTTCAAATTTGAAGCAGGTACACCTAATTATGTAGACTTTATCGCTTTAGGAACTGCATTGGATTATGTAAACTCTATCGGATTATCAAATATCAGAGTTTATGAAGATGAACTTCTGGCATATTGTACCTCTGAGTTAATGAAAATAGATGGCATGCGTATTTTTGGAACATCCGAACATAAAAGCAGTGCTGTATCATTTCTTGTTAACAACATTCACCACTACGATATGGGTATGTTACTCGATAGAATGGGTATTGCCGTACGTACAGGTCACCATTGTGCCCAACCGCTTATGGAAGAATTGGGAATAGAAGGAACAGTAAGAGCTTCATTTGCTTTTTATAATACAAAAGAAGAAATCGATCAACTTGTAACAGGTATAAAACGAGTTGTTCAAATGTTTGGATAATACCAGAATCTTCAAGATATTAAAAGACTATTTATGGATCAATTTCATAGGTAGTCTTTTTTTATTCCTAAATTTGCGCATTCATCCTGACATAAAGCTCACAACGTTAATCGTTGCATTCGTCAGGATAGCAGCTAGAGTCGGTTATGTTTAGAAATATATTATTAAAAACTTTCGGTTAATCACCATATCAGTTATGAAGAAATACTTATTAATTTGTTTAGTCCTATTATCTTTAAGTGCTGTTGCTCAACAGAAAAAAGAAGTATACCCTATTGCTTTCTATAATGTAGAGAACCTATTCGACACAAAAAGAGACCTGAATATTGAAGATGAAGACTTCACCCCTTCGGGACGTAATAACTGGACAGAGGATAAATACAATAAGAAGCTCAATAACTTAGCATACGTAATCAATCTACTTGGTAAAGAAACTGTACCGACAGGAGCAGTTATTATAGGCATTGCCGAAGTTGAAAACCGTAAAGTAATAGAAGACCTCATCAAGACAGGCGACTTAGCCAAACGTAAATTTCAGATTGTACACCAAGATTCTCCCGATGCCAGAGGTATAGATGTGGGGCTTATTTATGATCCTTCGGTCTTCAAGGTCACATCGTATAAAACATATCCGTTTACACTACCCGGAACTAATGACATAAAAACGCGTGATATTTTAGTTGTCAGCGGACTATTAGGAGGGCAACCACTCAACGTTCTGGTTAATCACTGGCCTTCGCGTCGTGGGGATAACTCTTCGCCCTTAAGAGAGCGTGCAGCTGCTATATGTAAGCATATAAGCGATTCTATTTACAATGCAAATCCTAAAGCCGGTATTGTAATTATGGGCGATATGAACGATGATCCCAAAGATAAAAGTACACGCATTGTGTTAAATGCAAAGAAGAACCAGGAAGATGTACAAAAAGGTGGGTTATACAATACCATGTGGAAAATTCACGATAGCGGCATTGGCACTTTATGCTACAAAGATCAATGGAATTTATTTGATCAGATTATAATTTCTCAAAGCCTTCTAAAGAAAGGTGATAACAAACTAAATTTTGAGAAAGCAGAAGTTTTCAATAAAGACTTTCTCTTCCAACAATCGGGTAAATTTAAAGGATATCCACTCCGTACATTTTCGGGAAATACATTTTTGAATGGGTACAGCGACCACTTCCCTACCCTTATCTACCTGACATTCCAAAAATAATCAGATAATAAGTATTCTACCATGCTTAAACTCTCGAATTTCGACAAAATAAAAAACATATTTATATTATCTTTGATGCATAAATCATATAAATAACTAATCGTGTTATGAGCAGTTCTCTAAACCTTAAGTATCGCCTTATAATAATGAGCTTTCTCCAGTTTTTTGTTTGGGGATCGTGGCTAATTACAGTAGCTAACTACTGGTTTCAAACTCAAAATTGGGAAGCTGATAAATTCGGGGCAATATTCTCGACTATGGGTATAGCTTCTCTTTTTATGCCTGCACTGGCAGGGATTATTGCTGATAAATGGATCGACAGCGAAAAACTATATAGTGCTTTACATCTTCTAAGTGGAATAAGCTTATTTTGGTTAGCAAGTGTAGATAATCCCGACACATTTTTTTATGTGATATTAGTAGCGATGATATTTTATATGCCAACCATTGCTTTATCAAACTCGGTAGCCTATTCGTCTCTGAAGAAATACGATATGGATGTTGTTTCCAACTTTCCGCCAATCAGGGTATTTGGAACAATCGGTTTCATTGCAGCCATGTGGATTGTAAATTTAACGGGAAATAAAAGCTCCGAAAATCAGTTCTATATTGCAGCAGTGGCCTCTATTATACTTGCATTGTATTCGCTTACCTTACCTAAATGTCCTCCGCTAGCCAGAGAAAAAGGAGATACTTCACTTTCTAAGGCATTCGGTTTTGAAGCATTTAAGCTATTCAAGAATAAGCAGATGGCTATATTCCTTATTTTCTCGATGTTTCTGGGAGCTGCACTACAACTGACCAACGCTTATGGTGATGTATTTTTAGATGATTTCAAAAAAATACCCGAATTTGCCAATTCACAGATAGTAAGATATTCAACAATTATAATGTCTATCTCTCAGATTTCCGAGACATTATTCATTCTAGCCATTCCTTTTTTCCTAAAACGATTCGGAATCAAAAATGTTATGCTCATAAGTATGGCTGCATGGGTTCTTCGCTTCGGACTTTTTGCGTATGGTGATCCAGGGGCTCATGTATGGATGATAATTCTTTCTTGCATTGTATATGGTATGGCTTTTGACTTTTTCAATATATCGGGTTCATTATATGTTGAAACGACAACCACGCCGGCTATACGATCTGCTGCTCAGGGATTATTTATGATGATGACAAACGGTATCGGAGCTATCTTAGGAAGCTCAATCAGTGGATTATTAATTCAGTATTATTTTACCCATGCCGATGGTTCTAAAGACTGGCACGGTATATGGCTTTCGTTTGCCATCTATGCACTCGTCATCTTAATTGCCTTCTCTTTTGCATTTAAGCATAAGCACAATCCCGAAGCTATAAAAGAAACTCATCATTAAACACTAACAACCTATGGGTAAACTATATATTATACCAACACCTGTCGGCAATCTGGAGGATATGACTTTCAGGGCAATACGATTACTCAAAGAGGTAGACTTGATTCTGGCGGAAGATACGCGCACTACAGGTTTTCTCCTCAAGCACTTTGAGATACAAAACAAAATGCAGTCTTATCATAAGTTTAATGAGCATAAAGCAATTACTCATATTATTGATAGGCTCAATGCAGGAGAGAATATAGCATTGGTATCAGATGCAGGAACACCGGGCATTTCCGATCCTGGATTTCTTATTGGCAGGGAATGTATAAAAGCAGGGATTGATATAGAATGCCTTCCGGGAGCAACAGCGTTAATCCCTGCATTGGTTTCGTCAGGTATTCCATGCGATAAGTTTTACTTCGAAGGCTTTCTTCCTCAAAAAAAAGGGAGGATGACCCGCTTTAAAGAACTCGCCGAAATATCGACAACTATTGTTTTATACGAATCGCCTCACCGTGTATTAAAAACCCTTACACAGCTGGCTGAATACATGGGCGAAGAAAGATATGCTGCCACTTGTCGAGAAATATCTAAATTGCATGAGGAAACTTTACGCGGAACCTTGGCTGAGCTGATTGTACACTTCACAACAAAAGCTCCAAGAGGTGAATTTGTTATAATTATTGCAGGAAAAAATGAATAAATTCTAAAAATAAGCTATTTCTTTAGGAAAAGAATTAAATTTGATGAACTAAAGTAAAACTAAACGAGAGGGTTTATTGTTAAATAGGAAAAAGTAAAAGTAGATAATTATGAAAAAAGTAATTTTAGGATGTCTGTGCCTTGGCATGTTAGCATCGTGTAATGTAAAGAACTCTGATGAATATAAAGCATTGCAAGCTGAAAGAGATTCTTTATTACAAGTCTCAACAAAGGGACAATCAGACGTGTCGGACTTGATGGCAATGATAAATCAAGTAGAAGAAAATTTTGCTCAAATAAAAGAAGCTGAGAAATATTTAACGATAGAATCTAAATCAAAAGGAGAAATGTCTTCTGATACTAAATCTCGTATCACAGATGATTTCCAAATGATCAATGAAATTCTAAAGAAGAATAAAGCAGATATAGAAACGCTGAATAAGAGACTTAAGAATGCAGGTGGACAATCGGCACAACTTAAACAAACTGTCGAAAGACTAACTGCAGAACTTGAGCAAAGAAGTGCTGCCATATCGGAACTTAGAGATGCTTTATCGGCCAGAGATGCTCAAATTGCAGCGTTGACAGGTGAAGTTGAAAAACTAAATACAAATGTTGAAGACCTTTCTTCTAAAAATGTAGAACAGTCAAACAAAATTAAAGAGCAAGAAAAAGCATTGAATACCGGCTATTATATCTTCGGTACATCAAAAGAGCTTAAAGAAGCTAAAGTGGTTACAGGTGGTTTCATTTCTTCTCCTAAAATCTTAAAAGAATCTATCGACAAATCTATTTTCATCAAGATTGATATTCGCGATGTAAAAGAGATTCCGGTATATGCTAAAAAAGCAAAAATATTATCTGATCAACCTAAAGACAGTTATACTATTGCTAAAGATGCAAACAGCCAAGTAGTTATTAAAATTAATGATTACAAGAGATTCTGGAGCTTAGGTCAATTCTTGATCATACAAGTTGATTAAGGTCTAAGCAATCATTATTCTTACATATACAGTAAACACTGATAAGGCGCAATCTTTATCAGTGTTTCTTTTAGAAGGTCTAAGACCTTTTATTCATTTTAAATACACAAGACAATAAACCATAAGTAGATGAAATATACAACTATATTCTTTGATCTGGATGATACGCTTATCGACACAGCACTTAACAGCAAACAAGTACTAGAAGAGGTTTATACTGATTATATGATCAATAAGTACTATCCCAACTTTTCAGACTTCTTCCAAAAATATCAAAGCATAAATCTGCATTTATGGGATCAGTATGAACAGAACCTGATAAGTAAGGAAGAGTTGAAGAAAGGTCGATTTCAACAAGCTTTAAGGGATTTTACATCTATTACTACGGAACAGTCACTGGAAATGAATAATGATTTTATGGGGAGAGTTTCAAATAAAAAAAACATCATTGAAGGTGTCGAAGGTATATTGGAATATCTGCAACCGAAATACTGTCTTTATATAATTTCGAACGGCTTCTTAGAGGTACAAGATAAGAAGATAAAAAATGCAGGACTAGACTCCTACTTCAAAGATGTATTTTTATCAGATCATGTAGGTAAAAATAAGCCACATCCTTTAATATTCAACTACGCCTTAAAGGAGGCAAATACTACAACGAAAGATTGTATTATGATCGGGGATAATATTAATACGGATATTATCGGAGCTAAAAATTTAGGTATAGATCAAATATGGTTCAATCCTAAAGATATAACAGATACAAATAGCATAGCTCCCACATATACTGTAAAAACGTTACATGACATTAAGGCTATTTTATAAAGGCTTCTGCTTAATTAGCAGACCAATAATAGCTTGCAAACAAGATATATCAATAAATAACAAGGCGTTGAAATATCTTTCAGAATACAATAGGTGAAACAATATTGATAAGGGTGCTAACCACAGACCAACCTGCAATCTCGGGTGTGGCACTGTAGACATCTACAACAGCATGCACCTGATCATTCTTTATTTCAACCCTTTGAGTATCTCCTATAAAACCAGGGGTAGATTGCATTGTCACATGCATATTTTCAGGACCAACAGAGGCTAACGAAGCTGCAACCGAAACATTAAGACCTGTTGGAAAAACACCTATAGCCTCTCTAGCTGTTCCCGAAAAGACAACGCGTTTCTCTGTTTCCAATGACGGATTATATACGGCTGATCTTCTTAATACAGATTGTCCTTTTTCATTGAAGAACCTTGCCGTTGCATTCCCCATTAAAGTAGCAGTTCTCAAAACATCAAAACCGCCCGTAGCTCCGGATGCAATGTATATGCGTGTACCGCTTGCTTTTGCTGTTTTCATTACCTCTCGATAAAAAAGAGTATCTGCTAATGCTCCAATAGATAAAGTTACAATCGAAGTTCCATTCTTTAAAGTTGGTAAAGCCAGCTCTTTCATAGCAGCAGGAGATGCCGATTCGACCAGATAATCCGGCTTCAATGCCAATAAGCCTTCTAATGTTGGAGATGCCACACAAGATTTACCATGCTGTTTCATTTTAGTCACAATACGATCAGCTTTTGAAGCAGTACGCGAATACACTCCAACTAAATCATACTCCGGCAACAAGCCATTAACAACTGCATCGGCAACAATTTCAGCCAATCGTCCACATCCGAAAATCACTAACTTTTTCATACAAGCAAAGATAGCCTTATTATATAAATTTCAAAAAAAATCTATATATCCGGCTTTCGTTTATTTGATCTTGAAGAAAAGATGCTTCTGTATATGGTACGGGAAAGTATTAGCTTTTTAAAAGGAAGGTTGAGAAAGACAAAGAGCAGATCAAGGAATATCTAACTCTAAACCATCAAAAGATAAGAAAACATTCTCTGGTAATATTTTCTCCATTTCGGCATGCGAGCCAAACTGGTGACTCATATGAGTAAGGTAAGTCTTCTTGGCTGCAATCCTATCAATCGCCTCTAAAGCTTGTTCTAAGTTTTGATGAGATATATGCTCTCTTATGCGAAGAGCATTTATAACTAAAACATCCAGCCCCTCAAGTTTATGATATTCTTCATCAGGAATCGTTTTTAGATCGGTGAGGTATGCAAAATTTCCAATACGATAACCCATTATGGGCAACATTCCATGCATCAATCTAATCGGAATAATATCAACACCCGCAACTTTAAAAGGCTCGAGGCTGATTTCATTTAAAGCAATACTGGGTATTCCCGGATATTTGTGTTCGATAAAACAATATGGAATACGCGATTTTAATGCTTTTGCAACATACGACTCTGCATAAATCTCAATATCTCCAAACTTACAAAACGGACGTAAATCATCAATACCTCCTACATGATCATAATGCTCATGTGTAATTAAAAGACCATCAATAGGCAAAAACTCAACCTCTAACATCTGCTGCCTAAAATCGGGACCACAATCTATCAATATAGACTTGTCTTGAGTATAAACTATGACCGATGCTCTTAACCTTTGATCTCGTTTATCTTTTGATTTACAAATTTCACACTGGCAGCCAATTTCGGGTACTCCAGTTGAGGTTCCTGTCCCTAAAAATCTTACACGCATATTTATGTTGAGGTCGCAGACCTTTTAATTGATTCGGTATAATCCCTCAAAGATAGTGATGTTTCAAAAATAGTACAACTGAATCATGGATTGCTTTTATAAAAAAATGGCTATTTCTTGTTGAGAAATAGCCATTTTTTAATCTTTATATTTTGACTTGATTAGTATTGTCTTTGTAAGATCCAAAGATCATCAAAAGGTATACCGTATGTTCTTCTAAGAGCATCGCTCGAACCACTAGCTAAATATTTGTCACGGATTGTATTTCTTTCATGCACTGCAGCTCCTTTATCATCGTAACTGGCAATAATTACACGATACATTCCTTGTTCGTTTTGAGCCAGAATTATTTTGTATCCTTCTTGTTCCATTCTTGCTTTCAGAGCTTCTGCATTAGGTTTTACGCTTAATGATGCGATAACAACACTATATGCTCTAAGTCCTGCAGCATCAGTATCATATACTGGTGTAATTTTTTCTGTTCTTACTTTTTCGTTTGAGGCATCTGTGTAAGCAGGATAAGTAGGTTGTTTAGTAACCGGAGTTGCTGGAGCTTTATTTTCTTCCAATTCTCTTTCTTTTGCTGCCTCATATACAGATTTATAAGCACTTTGTTTTGGTTTACAAGAACCAAAAGCTACCAATAATGATAGTGCTAATCCAAATCCCAGTAGTTTATTCATAATCTCGTTGTTAAAAGTTATTTTTACAAAGATAATAATTTCTCTTATATCAAATAACAGATAAAGAGTAAAAATAGTTTAAGCTATAAAGCCGTCTACCCCTCCATTTTAAGTAAATTCAACTATTTATCACCTCAAATAATAAAAAGGTCTTATACCTCTTAATATTTTTTGAAATATAAAGTTTCTCCTTCCGACTCCAATTCCAAAGATGAAGAAGTATTCTTCTTTACAAAAAAACTTCGTGATAAGCTATTCCATCCCAAACATGTATCACACTCATATGGACGGAAACTATCCCACACTAAATCTACTTTAATTTCGCCTCCCGATACACTGTAATTTCCAAATCCCATAAAAGTTTCGGTATCTGCAGTGAGTTTTAAATACTGAAATACTTTTTTGTGAAATGCATAAAATATAGTATCTACATCCTGTACCTTCCCATCCGAAGTCTCAATACGGTTTAATTGCCATCGACCTTCCAGATTTGAATTCTCATCATCGCCACACGAATAGAAACCAAATAAAGTAAATAATAGGATAAGTAAACTAAATTTCCGAAAATTCATCTGCTAATTATATTAAGTAAAATGGCCGACCTTAGTCTATTTTATCAAAACCTGTGTAAGGAATCAAAGCCTTTGGAATATGTATACCATCGGGTTTTTGATTATTTTCGAGCAAAGCAGCTACTATACGAGGCAAAGCCAATGCACTACCGTTTAATGTATGCACAAGCTGAGCTTTTTTATCACCTGAACGATATCTGCATTTAAGACGATTTGCCTGATAACTTTCGAAGTTAGATACCGAACTTACTTCCAACCATCGTTTTTGTGCGGCAGAAAACACTTCAAAATCGAATGTCAATGCAGAGGTAAAACTCATATCACCACCACAAAGACGAAGTATACGCCAAGGCAGTTCGAGTTCTGTCACCAAAGATTCCACATGACTCACCATTTCTTTTAACGATTCGTATGAATGCTCTGGTGTATCTATGCGGACAATTTCCACTTTATCAAACTGATGCAAGCGATTCAATCCACGCACATCTTTTCCATAAGAACCGGCTTCGCGTCTGAAACAAGCAGAGTAGGCAGTATTTTTGATAGGAAGATCTTTTTCTTCCAAAATAACATCACGATATATATTGGTAACAGGCACTTCTGCTGTAGGTATCAAATACAAATCATCTGCTGTTGCATGATACATCTGACCTTCTTTATCAGGTAATTGACCTGTACCATAACCCGAAGCTGCATTCACAACATAAGGAGGTTGAATCTCCAAATAACCTGCGTCACGAGCTTTATCTAAAAAGAAGTTGATCAATGCACGTTGCAAACGAGCTCCTTTTCCTTTATAAACAGGAAAACCTGCTCCGGAGATTTTAACTCCTAATTCGAAATCTATCAAATCATATTTCTTGGCTAAATCCCAATGAGGAAGAGCTTCTTCTCCCAATTCAGGAATAACGCCACCATTTTTTATCTCTTCATTGTCTTCAGCCACTCTACCTTCGGGTACTTCATCTGCAGGCAGATTGGGAATAAGTACGAGCATCTCTTGCAGTTGACTTTCGGCATCTTTCAGATCTGCTTCCAACGTTTGAATACGACCTTTAACTTCTTGTACAAAAGTACGCAGACTTTCAGCTTCATCTTTCTTGCCATCTTTCATCAAAGCACCAATACTCTTCGATTTAGCATTTACATCCGAAAGAAGACCATCTAATTCAGTCTGTATATCTCTACGTCTTTTATCTTCACCCAAAACTTTATAAACAAGCTCTTTTGCATCGAAGTGTTTTTTAGCCAGTTTTTGTATAACAGCCTCAGGGTTATCATTAATAGTCTTGATCGTTAACATCTTATTCTTTAATATTAAGTACTAAAAATATGTATTGATATCAATATGAACAGCAAACACGAAGCTTCTTTCAATATTGATTTGAGGAACAAAGGTATAAATATTTTAAGTCACTTCGAGGACCTTATTATACAAATTTGATAATATATTACTCATATATACCTAAATATATTGCCGTTTTCAGATAAATACAAAGACATCGATAGATAAAAAGGTAAAATCGGTGAATATTCGGAAAAAATCATAAACTGATCCAAGTAATATAGATGACAATAGAGTTTTTTAGTACTTTTACCTCTCCAAAATATAATTTTCACTTAGAATGCGGTTATTAGTCATTACAATTATCCTTTTATTTTCTTGTTCAACGATATCATACTCACAGCCTGCATCTGATAAATTGATCAGAAAAGGTGTTAGCCTACACGATAAAGGACGCTATCAGGATGCTATCAGTTATTATCAACAAGCATTAAAGGCTAATCCTTCATCCATGTCTGCAACTTACGAGATGGCACTATCTTATCTGCACCTTAAAGATTACGATAATGCCTTAAAATATAGCACTAAAGTTATTAATGCCAATTTCAAGCCTCTTTTGGTAGATGCATATTGCGTAAAGAGTACAGCTCTGGCAGATTTGAATAAGCTGGACCAGTCTGTTAAATTATTAAATGAGGCTCTCGAAAGATGCGGCGATGAATACCTGCTTCATTATAATCTGGGCTTAAGCTACTTTAAGGCTAAGAATTTAAAATTATCTATTTTCCATCTTCAAAAAGCAATAGAAATAGATACTACACATCCGAGTGCATTTTTATTATATGCATATGTACTAAGTGATTCAGATAGATGGATACAAAGTTTTCTCTCGTTTCACTTCTTCTTATTGCTCGAACCCAATACAGACAGGTCGAAAGATGCATTTGGCGAAATGTATGATATTATTACACAAAAAATACCTGCTAATTCACCACTGTTAACGCCCGAGGATGGTATTGACAGACAAAAAATATATGATCAATTACGAACTATGCAACCTAAAGTTGAAGATCAACGATTTCAATATGCATATTTCGAACAAGCATCTCGCACTATCTTTTTCACTTTAAGCCAGATGCAGGATGACACCCGCAAGGGTATGCTATGGGATTTCTACGTACCCATTTATTCTGAGATACTTGAATCCGGATATTTTGAAACCTACTGTAGATATGTAAGTGTTTCTTATTTTCCGGTCTCTCTCGAATGGTGGAACAATAATACAGCAAAAGTAGATGGCTTTATCTCTTGGTTTGAAGACGGACAAGGATCATCTGTAGACAATGATGAAGATTTTGGAGACGATTCAGACTTGTAGAACGTAAACAAAAATAAACGGTGGAATGTTTAGAGTCTAAGAACCCTGCATTTTACTAGTTTATCTAAACAAAAACAGGTCTGAGACCTTAACTATTTACAGCACAAATATAGAATGACAGAAGCGGAAGAAGCTCTATTAGTTAAAAGACTATTGGATGAGAAAACCCAAAGGGATGCTTTCTCTGTTTTGGTGAAATCGTTCAGTGAACGATTATATTGGCAAATCCGAAAAATCGTGATTTCTCACGAAGATGCTAATGATGTTCTCCAAAATGCATTCATTAAAATATGGACTAATATCGACAGTTTTAGAGGCGACTCTAAACTGACTACCTGGCTATATAAGATAGCCATCAACGAAAGTATCTCTTTTGTTAATAAACAACGACAACAACAAAATGTACCATTGGATGACAGTGACAACTTTCTGGAATCAAAACTCGAGAGCGACTCCTTTTTCGATGGAGACGAGGCTCAGGTAAAACTTCAAAAAGCGATACTTACTTTACCCGAAAAACAAAGGATAGTATTCAACCTCAAATATTTTGAGGAAATGAAATACGAGGAAATGTCGGAAATTCTCGATACCTCTGTGGGAGCCCTTAAAGCGTCATATCATCATGCCGTAAAAAAAATTGAAGATTTTTTATCACAATTCAATTAAACCTTTTTCATTTTCAGGAGTCTATTATAATACTCAAAAGATTAGTAGTATGTTGAACAATATCGAAAAAAACAATCCATTCAAAGTTCCGGAAAATTATTTTCTGAATTTCAATGAAGAAATAATGAACAAATTACCGGAAAAGAAGGTGCAAAAGAAAATTGTTCCCTTATGGAGATCTGTCGGTAAATGGGTTGCTGCAGCCGCTGTAGTTACAGGCATTGCAATACTAGGTACCAACTATATGGATAACCATTCTCCCGACATCAATAAGTTCTCTATAGAAAGCACTATGAGTCCTGATGATAATTTAATTTCCTTG
Source organism: Dysgonomonas sp. HDW5A (assembly GCF_011299555.1). Taxonomy (NCBI): domain Bacteria; kingdom Pseudomonadati; phylum Bacteroidota; class Bacteroidia; order Bacteroidales; family Dysgonomonadaceae; genus Dysgonomonas; species Dysgonomonas sp. HDW5A. The sequence continues at coordinate 301,630 of NZ_CP049857.1, forward strand.
GAAAATGATTATTATCAGTTTATTGAAGATGACGCAACTCAATTGGTTTACAGAGATGCTGTTTATAATTTAGAATAAAAAAACAAGATTATGCAATATAAAAACATCTTACTCTTAATTATTCTCTCGGTATTTTCGTATTTTCCATTATCAGCACAGGAACATTCACATCGCGGAGGTTTCGATATAGAGGCATTCAAAAAGAAAAAAGCCGACTTTATCATTGAGAATGTACAATTAACCGATGCTGAGGCCAAAGCATTTATCCCCTTGACAAATGAATTGATGGATAAACGTTTTGAGCTAAACAGAGCTATAAGAAAAGAAACTCGGGAGCTTCGCAAAAAAACAAATAAGACAAATGCCGATTATGAGCGATTACTTGATGCAAGTAGTATGGTTAAGATAAAAGAAGCACAGCTGGAACAAGAGTATTTACAAAAGTTCAAGAAAGTTTTGTCTGCCGAAAAAATATATAAATATAAACAGGCAGAAGCACAATATATGAAAGATATAGTTGATCAAAAAGTCGAAGGCAATAGATATAAACGAAAATAATCGGGAAATCTCTTTGTGTTTTATTTTTTCTTACTATATTTGCCTTTGTATAAAGAAAATCAACAATGACAAGACAATTACATCATCATCACCTCTATTTCTCTTCATTTGGTAAGTGAGGTCTTATTATGATGTATTCAAAATAACACAAGAAGTAAAGACTTACCTAAATATAGGTGGGTCTTTTTTTTTAACTAATTATTTTAATAATATATGCTACGCATTGCTATCCAATCTAAAGGTCGACTCTTTGAAGAAACAATGGAACTTCTACAAGAGGCAGGTATTAAACTTAATAACAAGAAAAGAACTTTACTTGTTCCTGTAAAAGGTTTCGATGTTGAGATCTTATTTCTTCGGGACGATGATATCCCTCAAGCTGTTGCAACAGGCGTAGCTGATGTAGGTATTGTAGGAGAAAATGAATTTGTAGAAAAGAAAGAAGGAGCACTAATAGTCAAACGACTTGGCTTCAGTAAATGTCGCTTATCTTTAGCAATTCCTAAAGACATCGATTATTTAGACCTCAACTGGTTTAATAACAAAACGATAGCTACCTCCTACCCTCATATCCTCAATAAATACTTAGCTGATAATTCTATACAATCAGAAATACACGTTATATCAGGTTCAGTAGAAATAGCACCAAGTATAGGTCTTGCAGATGCCATATTTGACATTGTAAGTTCAGGTAGCACACTGGTTAGTAATCGTTTGAAAGAAGTTGCAGTTGTAATGCAGTCAGAAGCATTATTGATCGCTAACAATACTTTATCTGACCAAAAACAAAGAACATTAGACGAATTGATATTCAGAATAGAATCTGTACAATTTGCTGAAGGCAAAAAATACATCTTATTAAATGCGCCTAACACCAAAGTAGACGATATTATTTCTCTATTACCGGGGATGAAAAGTCCGACAGTGATGCCTCTGGCTGAGTCGGGATGGAGTTCGATACACTCTGTAATAGCAGAAAAACAATTTTGGGATATTATAGGAAAATTAAAAGCATTAGGAGCCGAAGGTATCCTGGTGATTCCAATCGAAAAAATGATCTTGTAAAAATATTCTCAGATGCAAACCGTCAAAGAATACTTCTCACTATTATATATAATATATATCAGCGTACTTATAGCCTCCTGCTTGTTTTTAGTTTTTTCATTAATAACAATTGAGGCTAATAGTTTCTCTGAACATGATATACCCTACATAATTTCAACCGGAGTTGTTATGATTGTCGGCTACATCTTATCTTATTTATACTCTAAAAAGAAAATAAAAGAAGCCAAACAGAAACGAGGATTACGAGAAAAGCTAACAGATTACAGGAAAGTGTTATTTATTCCTTGGATTATTATAAGTATTACAATTATATTTTCCATTATTTGTTATACTATTACTGGTGAACATGTTTTTGTCTGTACAACTCTTTTTTCTCTGGTTATTTTCTTATTGAACAAACCTAGCCGTAGAAATCTTATTGAAAGATTAGATTTGGAAAACGATGAGCAGCAAATTTTAGAAAATCCAAAATCAGCAATATGATAGAGATTACAAAAACAATTGTTTTACGCCCCACAACACTAGAATCGACTTCCGATATTTATGAAGCGATAATAAGTAACCGGAATTATCTGAGGACATGGTTGCCTTTTATTGATTCTACAATAGACAAAAGCTATACACAAGCTTATGTTCAAAGCGTAATTGATAATAAAGAAGTTCAATATAGTATCTACGATTCCAATAAGTTTATAGGCCGAATCGGTTTTAATCATATGGATTCGATAAACCATAAAGCGGAAATCGGTTATTGGATTATAGAAGAAGCACAAGGGAAAGGTATCATAACTAAATCGGTAAAAGAATTACTGATGCTGGCATTTACCGATCTCAACTTAAATAAGATCGTCATAAAAGCCGGCGTTGAAAACACGAAAAGCCGAAGCATACCCGAAAGACTGGGATTTACCCTTGAAGGCATCGAACGTGATGGTGAACTGTTGGTTGATAATAAATATACTGATTTGGCAGTTTACGGGTTATTAAAAAGAGAATTTAGGGTCTAAGACCTTATAAGATATACTTTATACTTACAAAAATGAAAGTCATAAAATATCCGCAGAAAAGTGAGTGGAGTAAAATCCTGGCTCGTCCTGCATTCGATACATCTTCATTAAATGCAACAGTAAGTTCTATCTTAGCTGAAATAAAATCAGGCGGAGATAAAGCTGTAATCAGCTATGAAGAAAAGTTTGATAAAGTACAATTATCCTCTTTATCTGTATCTGAAAAAGAGATTGAAGATTCCGATAAATTGCTTTCCGAAGAACTGAAATCGGCAATAAGGACAGCTAAAGATAATATTGAGAAGTTTCATACTGCTCAAAAATTTGAACCTAAAAAAATAGAAACCACTGCAGGCGTAGTTTGCTGGCAAAAAGCAGTGGGAATCGAAAAAGTAGGATTATACGTACCCGGAGGTACTGCTCCCCTATTTTCTACAGTTTTAATGCTTGCAGTTCCTGCAAAAATAGCAGGCTGTAGAGAAATAGTATTATGCACCCCTCCTGATAAAGACGGCAATGTAAATCCCGCCATATTATATGCAGCAAAAGTTGCAGGTGTGAATAAGATCTTCAAGATCGGAGGAGTTCAGGCTATTGGTGCAATGGCATACGGAACAGAAAGCGTCCCTAAAGTATATAAAATATTCGGGCCTGGAAATCAATATGTGGTAGCTGCCAAACAATTGGTCAGCTTAAAAGAGGTGGCAATAGATATGCCCGCAGGTCCATCGGAAGTGCAAGTGATTGCCGACGAAACTGCAAATCCGGCTTTTATAGCTTCTGACTTGTTATCGCAAGCCGAGCACGGAGTAGATAGTCAGGTAATACTTACGACTACCAATGAGAACATTATACAGTCTGTTGTCACTGAAATAGAAAAACAACTGGCAGAACTTCCCCGAAAAGAAATAGCGGAAAAAGCACTTCAACATAGTATTGCAATTTTATTAGACAACGAAGAAGAGTTGATCGAATTAACCAATGAGTACGCTCCTGAGCACCTCATTATTGAAACCAAGAATTACATTGACTTCGTTGATAAGATAATAAATGCCGGATCGGTATTTTTAGGACATTATACGCCCGAAAGTGCAGGAGATTATGCTTCGGGAACGAATCATACTCTGCCGACTAATGGTCATGCAAAAGCATATAGCGGGGTAAATCTGGATAGTTTCGTAAAGAAAATAACCTTTCAGGAAATAAGTAAAGAGGGTATCAAAAATCTCGGATCAACTATTGAAATTATGGCTGAAAACGAATTGCTTTTTGCTCATAAAAATGCAGTAACGCTTCGACTTAAATAATGATATTTAAACTGATTACATACGGTAGCAAGGAATACTCCGAAATGGTAGAATTACGTTATCAAATATTACGTAAGCCTCTCGGACTTGATTTCTCGGAAGAGTATTTATCCAAAGAGAAATCCGATAACCTATGCGTATGTAAAGAGGACAACAAGACCATAGGGGCTTGCATACTTACTCCGATTGATAATCATATTATTCAACTCAGGCAAATGGCTGTTGCTGACGATTATCAGGGCAAAGGTATTGGTAAAATGCTTATTGACTTTGCAGAACAAACAGCGTCGGATAATGGTTTTAACAAAATAACTCTTCATGCCCGCAAAACAGCTGTACCTTTTTATGAAAAGCTTGGCTATTGGATAATAGGTGACGAATTTATTGAGGTAAATATTCCTCATTATGAAATGGAGAAGAATTTGATACAAAAAATACAATAAATGGAAAATAATAACTGGGAAACTGAAAAAAAACAAGTACTAGATACTGTTTCGAAATATATAGATATCACACTGACACCTTTTGGTAAACCTCAAAGACAGGTAATAGATGTCGAAAAAAGAGATCCGATGTATGGTGGAAATGGTGTAGTATATATGCTTTCTCTTTTCGAAAAAGATGAATTGGTCAATAACCGTATCGGAGTTTACATGGTATTGATGAACAATGGCGACCAAGCCGGATTTCATGAGCATGGAAGCAAAAAAGAACAAGAGCTATACGTATTAGTACATGGCAAAGGCGAATACATCGAACGTATTGGCGAGGACAATATAACACGTAAGTTTGACTTAAAGAAAGGCAATGTAACCTGCATTCAGGGAGATAACAACTACCACTCTATTATTAATACAGGAAACGAACCTCTCATTATATTTGTAGTTACCACCTACGAAGCAAAATAAAGGTCTCAACACCTTCAACAAAAGTTGAAATAACTTAACTTTTAAACATTACAGCTATGATTAAGAAAATTTTAATGTTAGCAGGCGATTTCGTCGAAGATTATGAGTTGATGGTTCCATACCAAGCATTAGAGTCTCTAGGCTTTCATGTAGATGTAGTTTGCCCTGACAAGAAAACAGGAGATACGATTGCTACAGCCATACATGATTTTACAGATTATCAAACTTATATCGAATTAAGAGGACATAACTTTGTTATCACTAAAAATTTCGATGATGTAAGACTCGAAGAATATTCCGGATTATATATTACAGGAGGAAGAGCCCCCGAATATATCCGGCTAAATAAAAAAGTACTAGACTACACACGGTACTTCTTCGATAAAAACTTACCTGTTGCTGCAATCTGTCATGGTATTCAGGTATTAACTGCTGCAAAGGTTGTATCAGGAAGAACTTTAACTTGTTATGCAGCCGTAGCTCCCGAAGTCGATTTAGCCGGAGGTATATATAAAAATATTGCCCCTGCGGAAGCTATTACAGACGGAAACTTAACAACATCACCAGCATGGCCGGGACATCAGGCTATATTGGCTGAATTTTATAAATTGTTAGGCGTTAAAATTTCAATCTAAGGTCGGCGACCTTATTACTTTGGTAAACTTTTTATTTTTAAAATAATGAATCTACAACAGTTAGTTCGCAAAAACATATGGAATCTAAAGGCGTATTCTTCTGCCAGAGATGAATTCAAGGGAGAAGCATCCGTTTATCTTGATGCAAATGAGAATCCCCTTAATGGTCCTTATAACCGCTATCCCGATCCTTTACAATGGAAGCTAAAAGAAAAAGTATCCGAAATAAAGCAAGTCGATATCCAAAAGATATTTTTTGGTAACGGTAGCGACGAACCTATCGATATTGTTATACGTATTTTTTGCGAACCGACTGTTGACAATATTGTTGCCATCGATCCCACATATGGAATGTATAAAGTATGTGCCGATATCAACAATGTCGAATACCGATCGGTATTGCTTAAAGATAATTTCATTCTGGATGCAGATGCTGTTCTAAAAGCTACTGATGACAAAAGCAAAATTATATTTCTTTGTTCTCCGAATAACCCTTCGGGCAACTTATTGAATAAAGAAGAAGTTTTAAAAATTATTCAAGGTTTTTCAGGAATAGTAGTTTTAGATGAAGCCTATATAGACTTTGCCCCCGAAGCAAGCTGGATATCGCAATTAGATAAATACCCTAACCTTGTAATTCTACAGACATTCTCTAAAGCATGGGGAATAGCAGCAGTACGATTGGGAATGGCATTTGCTTCACCCGAAATAATCAGCTTATTTAACAAGGTGAAATATCCTTACAATATAAATATACTGACCCAAAACTTTGTACAATCCGAACTAGATAAAATACAACTGAAAGAGGAATGGGTAAAAACCCTCCTTGCTCAAAGAGTTTATCTTGTACAGGAATTATTAAAAATCTCATTTATAGAAAAGATATATCCTTCGGATGCCAACTTTATATTGGTAAAAGTTCCCGATGCCAATAATACCTATAATAAATTGGTAGATCAAGGTATTATCATACGTAATAGAAATACTGTATCTCTCTGCAATGGGTGTCTGCGAATAACCATTGGAACTAAAGAAGAAAATAACAAATTGATCAGTGCACTAAAATCAATTTAAGGTTACAATACTTTTTATTGCTTTGGAAAGTAAAGCAACTATCATTAGTTATAGCTTCAATATAGCGTTAAATATTTTACCTTACTCAATATGCCGATAGAAATAGAAGAAGATAAAAAGAAAAAGAAGGGTAATAAAAAGTGGAAGTTCTTACTTGTTTTATTCCTTATACTAGTAATAGGTGGAGTATTCAGTAAATTCTTCATGCAGATAAAACATATTCAATCCGGATATATCGGTGTACAATCGAGTATAGGAAACCCTTTGGATAACACAGTTGATTATAACTCTAAAGTAGTAAAAGGCTATGTAGTCTTTATGCCTATGTATACCGAGATAACAATATACCCTACTACCATCCAAACGGTCGCTTACGATTCTATCAGGGTAAATGCACTGGATGGTACTGAATTTATTGTGAAACCAAGAATATCCTATCAGGTAGATGAATCGAAAGTCGAACTGCTTTACAAAAGTAATAATCAATCTTTATCTGAAGTAAACAATAACTACCTCAAAGAAATAGTTGCTCACTCATATGCACAAGCGGCAGGAGTTTTCAGTTCAGATTCACTTGTCAGCAATAAAAATAGTTTTGAAACTCTGGTTGGCAATATACTATCGTCTAAAATGGGTGAAATCGGATTGATTCTGAAAAATACCAATTCGAATTTACAAATACCTCAAAAGATAAAAGATATTATCGCTCTTCGCAGTCAAGTGCTTCAAAATGCAATTTTAGCTGAGGACAAAATAAAGCAGGCAGAAGCAGAAGCTCAGATTGCACTATTGGAAGCTAGAACCAAAAGCAGAGAAGACTCATTAAAGAATTCTGCGATAACGTCTCTTGCCATTCAAAAAATGTTCATCGAAAAATGGGATGGAAAATTACCTGTATATGGAGAGACTCCTAAAATTTATAAAAATATAACTGAATAATAAGGTCTGAGACCTATTTAAAACCTTGGCAAGCATCACAACAATAGACTGTTATAAACTCGAAATAGATCATTAAATACTTTTATATACTTACTGATGAATAAAAAAGCCCTATTCATAGATCGAGACGGAACAATCGTAATAGAACCTCCTATCGATTATCAACTGGACAGCCTTGAGAAACTGGAATTTTATCCGAAAGTTATTCGGAATCTGTTTTTCATACAAAAAAATCTGGATTTTGAATTTGTAATGGTCACCAATCAAGATGGATTAGGTACTTCTTCATTTCCTGAAAATACATTTTGGCCGGCTCATAATAAAATGTTAAAGACGCTGGAAGGTGAAAGTATCACTTTTAGTGATATTCTAATCGACAGAAGCTTTCCCGAAGACAATGCCCCAACTCGTAAACCACGCACAGGTATGCTTACTAAATATCTTTCGGGGGAATATGACTTACAAAATTCTTTTGTTATCGGAGATCGACTCACTGATATTAAATTAGCAAAAAATCTAGGATGTAAAGGTATCTTTCTTAAAAAAGATACTGCGCTTCCTACGGAACTAAAAGAATATTGTGCATTGCAAACCGAAGATTGGGATACTATAAGTGAATTCCTTTTCGCCGGCGAACGTAAAGCGGAGATAAAGCGTACAACAAAAGAGACAGATATATACGTATCTTTAAATTTAGATGGCAAAGGCACGTGCGATATCCATACAGGATTATCTTTCTTTGATCATATGCTTGAGCAGATTGGCAAGCATTCGAATACAGACCTTACGATAAAAGTCAATGGCGATTTGAATGTGGATGAACATCACACCATAGAAGATACAGCCATCGCTTTAGGTGAAGCTATTGCTAAGGCTTTGGGAGACAAAAGAGGTATAGAACGCTATGGTTATTGCCTTCCGATGGATGACTGCTTATGTACCGTAGCTATTGACTTCGGAGGAAGGCCTTGGCTAGTATGGGATGCTGAATTTAAACGTGAAAAAGTAGGTGATATGCCAACTGAAATGTTTTTACACTTTTTCAAGTCTTTAAGTGATGCTGCAAAAATGAATCTGAATATAAAAGCAGAGGGTACAAATGAACATCATAAGATAGAAGGTATCTTCAAAGCACTTGCCAGATCTATAAAAATGGCCAAGCAACGAGATATATTCAATTACGAACTCCCTAGCACAAAGGGTGTTATTTAACACTGTGAAAACTTTGGGCTGAAATAGGTAAATTGTTTTGGTTAAATCAAGATATTGACTTATATTTGCACTCGCTAAGCCCAAAATTGGTTCCTTGGCCGAGTGGCTAGGCACCGGTCTGCAAAACCGTCTACGGCGGTTCGAATCCGCCAGGAACCTCCAAGTACGTTGAAAGATTAGAAATTACATTTCTAATCTTTCTCTTTTTAAGGAGTTACATCTTTTGAAAAAAGAGAATAGAAAGAAAAATTATAGAAATTACACAATCTGTTGGTCGAAAATTGGTCGAACTTTTTAAACAATTTAGACATGAGAGCAACAGTAAAATTAGTACTTCGGAACGATTATGTTCGAAAATGGATATCCTAACCTTTATTGTCAACCTATTTTAGGACAAGACATAATCAGAAAGAATTTTCGGAAGTTGTCAATCTATCGGGTGGTTATAAAACATATTCTACAGCAACAGCAAAATATTCAAAATAATATGTAACCCATTATCTATTTAAGGTTATTTAAGCAAAGATAATATAAGTTCCTGTAGAATTATTTTCTATTGGAAATAAATCGTTATCTTTGTTGTATAAATAATAAACAAATTATATAAATGCAAATCATAAAAAACTATTGGACTTATATACTAGGAGCATTAATCGGAGCAATAGCAGGCTACCTGTATTGGTTTTATATTGGATGTAGCTCCGGAACTTGTCCCATAACCTCCTCTCCTATAATAAGCACTCTTTACGGTGTTCTAATGGGAGCATTGCTGGGAAGTTTTTTTAAAAAGATAATAAATAAATAAATAACATGGCAGGATTTCTTAGCAAATTATTCGGATTGGAAGATAAGGCAGATTTTAAAACCCTTTTGGAAAATGGAGCTATACTTTTAGATGTCCGCACAAAAGAGGAGTATAAGCAAGGGCATATCAATAACTCTATAAATATTCCTTTGGATAGTTTGAATAGTAATTTATCAAAATTGGACAAGGATACGGTTATCATTGCTGTATGTCGAAGTGGCATACGTAGCAGCAGTGCTGTAAGTTTGTTGAAAAAGAGTGGTTTCGGCGAAGTATATAATGGCGGAAGCTGGTTCAACTTCAAATAATGGATAAGATGGACAGATTATTGAAAAATTGGTATTTGATGCGGATAGTTCGCCTGCTTGCAGGGGTAGGTATAGCAGTCTACGCTATCTCATCCAAAGATTATACCTTTCTTTTACTTGCCGGACTCTTTCTCTTTCAAGCTATAATGAATATATCTTGCTGTGGTTCGAAAGGATGCTATACCAATAAAGAGAAACCGAAGGAGAATATTTATAGAGATCAAATCAAAAAATACAAACCCAATTAAATTTATGAAGCGGATAACATTATTAATTATACTGGCAGGAACATTAATTTCCTCCTGCAATGGTAAAGAAGAAAATAAGGAACAAAAAGTAGAAACAGTTAAAACAGAAAATAAGATGAAAACGATACATTTGACAAAAGCAGAATTTTTGGCAAAAGTTGCAAATTATAAGACAAACCCCGCAGAATGGAAATATTTGGGAGACAAACCTGCATTAATCGATTTTTATGCAGATTGGTGTGGACCTTGCAAAGCTATTGCTCCTACTTTGGAAGAACTGGCTGCGGAATATGACGAACAGATATATATTTACAAAATAAATACCGAACAGGAGCAGGAATTAGCAGCGGCATTCGGTATCAGAAGTATACCTTCGTTGCTTTTTGTTCCGATGGACGGACAGCCTCAAATGTCGGCAGGTGCTATGTCTAAGCCTCAGTTAAAGGAGGCAATCGATAAAGTTTTATTAAAAAAATAAGTGTATTATTGTACCCTAATATTTAAAGTGGTTAGCAAGATGGAAAATATTCAGGTAAAGACCTTATGTCAGATTAGGGATGTGTATCGGTCTATCGCTGAATTCGAGATCGGTTTTCAACAGACTTTCGATATGAGCCTCAATGAAGGCATGTTACTATGTTCGTTAAATAAGAACAGGTATTCTTCCAGTGAGATTGCCGAAGTCTTAGGCCTTAGTAATTCGAATACATCGAAGGTTATCAAATCTGTAGAAAATAAAGGCATGATAAAACGTATTGTCGGCAAAGATGACAAACGCCAGATGTATTTTATTTTGACTGAGTATGGACGCAAAAAACTTGATGCTGTAAAGTGTGGAGAATTTGAGATACCCGAGTTGTTAAAGTCCTTTATTCTAAGATAATAATAAAACGTTTTTAGAAATATAGAAGATTGGTCGGAATTTCTTCCGACCAATCTTTTACACTTTTATTCTTTATTTTATGGAGTCCCAAGTTTGATCCTCGACACACTCTATATCTGCCGTTTTTCCTCCTACCTGAACTCTAAATACGCCTTTTTCAAGATGCCATTTATTGTCGGTATGCATAAATGCAAGTTCTTTTGCATCGATAGTAAAAGTTACAGTTTTAGTTTCTCCCGATTTGATTTCCAATTTATCGAATCCTCTTAAACGAGAATTATCGGGAGTAATTGAAGCTACCAAATCAGAAATAAATAATAGAACCGATTCTTTTCCATCTACTTTTCCTGTATTGGTTATATCCACAGAAATTGTTAACTTATCCGAAGGGGCGAAAGACGTTTTATTAACTTTCAGCTTATCGTACTTATAAGAAGTATAGCTCAATCCATAACCAAAAGGATATTGTACCGATTGAATTGATTCATAATCATACACACCTACCATTCGTTCTTGGTTCTGGCTGGGCTTGTAGTCATAGTTCAATAGCGAATTAGGGAATTTAGGATAAGTATAGGGCAGCTTCCCGGATGGATTCATATCACCAAATAAGATACCGGCTAAAGCCTCTCCGCCAAAACTTCCCGGTAAGTAAGTTTGTAATACGCCTTTAACCAAAGGTTCTATTTTAGATATAATTCGTGGGCGACCTTCGTTCAGTACCAATACAATAGGTTTTCCGGTTTTTGCCAATGCTTTCACTAAATCCTGTTGATTATCCGATAAGTACAAATCGTCCAAATCTCCCGGTTTTTCGGTGTAAGTATTTTCGCCAACGCACACTACAATTACATCGACCTGAGATGCTGCTTTAACAGCGTCCTCTATATTGGGGTCGTTCTCTTCGTAATATTTGCCCGACATTTTATACGTAACGCCCGGTACATAAACCACGTTTTCTTTACCGATCGTATTTTCTATGGATTTGAGTATTGTATTGCGGTTTATTTCCAGATCATCGGCTTTTTCACCTTGCCAAGACAGTGTCCATCCTCCATTGAGGGTTCTCATCGAATTAGCATTGGGACCTGTAACTAAAATTTTCGACGATTTGCTGAGTGGCAACACCAAGTCGATGTTTTTCAATAACGTGATCGATTCTGCTGCTGCATTGCGGGCAATGTCTTTGTGTTTCTTAGAACCAAAATCGGGATAGGCTTTATAGTCCCAATCGGATTTCTCAAATAATCCCAATCGGTATTTTAAACGCAAAATTCGCCTTACAGCATCATCTATGCGGCTCATCGAAACTTTGTTTTCCTTAACTAGTTCTACCAGATTTTTGCAAAAGCTAACTCCGTAAGGAATCATCGACATATCTATGCCGGCATTGATAGATAACATTACAGCTTCTTTTTCGTTGTTTACAATCTTATCTCTACGGTATAGATTATCTATATCCGCCCAATCGGTAACTACAACGCCATCAAATGCCAGATCATTTTTTAGAACCTGTGTCAACAAATTATAATCGGCATGAGTCGAAACGCCGTTGTTGATACCCGAATTGACCATAACCGACAATGCTCCTTGCTCAATAGCTTCCTTAAAAGGGCGTAGATGACGCTCGTAAAGCTCAATGTTGGAGATGAAGGCAGGCTCGCGGTCTTTTCCGGTAAAGGTTGCTCCATAACCTACATAATGTTTCAAACAGGCTGCTACATGGTTAGCTCCCACTTGTTCTCTGTTTTCGCCCTGATAGCCTTTTACAAACGATTTACCCATCTCGCTGGTCAAATAAGGGTCTTCTCCAAAAGTTTCCCAAATGCGAGACCAGCGTGCATCGCGTCCCATATCCAGTACGGGCGAAAAGTTCCAAGCTATATTGCTGGCTTTGGTTTCATAAGCAGCCATACGAGCTCCTTCAAATGCCAGTTCTCTGTTGAATGTAGCTGCAATACCTATTTGTTGGGGCAAAAAAACAGCTCCTTTAGTATAAGTTGCCCCATGTATGGCATCTATACCGTAAATACAAGGTATTCCGATATGCTTCATCGATGCTTTCTGTATTTGCGAAATGACTTTTTGCCATTCCTCCACCGTCAGAGGAGTATTAGTTGGACTATTCAATATAGAGCCTACTTTGTTTTCTTCAAAAACGACTTTCATCATTTTTTCATCAAGTTCGAAAGGAAATTTACTCGCATATGCATTATCGCCTTTCCCAATAACATCTAATGTTACTTGAGCCATTTGCCCTACCTTTTGCTCCAATGTCATCTTCAACATGAGCTGGGTTATTTCGGTTTCATATGGCGAAACTGTTTTTGTCTGTTTCTGTGCGGATGCAGTCACGCAGAATACCGATAGTGTGCCAACAATAAGTGTCTTTAAATAAATATTTATCATTTTTATTTTATATATAAGATTTTAATCAACTTGTCCTATAAGCCATTCTTTCAATAGAGATAACATTTGTTTGTGATACTTGAAATTTTCGTGCATCCCCCATCCATGTCCTCCTTCGGGGAAAATATACATGGCTGATGGAATATTATTTATCCTCAACGAATTATAATAGATTATACTATGTTCTGATGATACAACATCGTCATCGTTGCTGAGTAATATAATAGTGGGAGGGGTGGCGTTATTTACCTGCTTTTCTACAGAGTATTTATACAAATCGGCTCTGGACGGATTCTCGCCCAACAGATTGGTACAAGTGCCTCCGGGTGGTACCTCCATCAAGGTAGTTACAGGATAAAACAATATAGAGAAATCGGGACGAACATTGCTCCCGTCGACAGTTAAGAACTGAGTAGAAGCTGTTGCAGCCAAATGTCCTCCTGCCGAGAATCCGGCAATTCCTAATTTAGTTGGATTTATACCATATTTCACAGCATTCGATCGGAGGTACCGCATTGCCTGATGTACATCCTCCATTGGTACGCTTTTGTGCTTGTTTGGCATTCTATATTTGAGAACAATACCCGTAATGCCTATTGTATTGAGCCATTGGGCAAATTGCTGTCCCTCGTGTTTGTATGCCACTCCTCCATATCCTCCTTCCGGACATATCAAAACCGCAGGCGTATTTTTACTGCCGTTTGTAGGCTTGTAGATGGCTATGTTTGGTTCACTCACATTTGTGATCCAGTCGTTATCGCTATTCATTTCTTCTCCTGTCAACTTATTATCTGTAGGAGGTGCTTTTTCCCAAAGCTTTACAATCTCTTGCGATGATGCAAAACCATAACAGTACAAACCAAGTATCAAAACCAAGATCTTCTTCATCTCAATTTACAGTTTAGGGTTATTGTACTTTGAAAGGGATATTGGCCGTAGCAACAAATCCCGTATTGTCCAACACATAAACATATAACCTATAAGCACCAGGAGTCTTGATGACCGACGAATATGTTGGATCAGATGTAGTAGATACATCGCCTACTCTATCGGGACGTGGTTCATAAGAACCTCCCGAACCTAAAACTGTGGCCTCGTGCAATATTTCCCAAACATAACGCAAAGTGTCGTTTTCTTTATCCACCACTTTTACTTCAGCATTGAATTTAGTTCCCGGTTTTATGTATACATTTTCGACACTCTTTTTTCCGTTTATCCTAAACGAATCCAACACCGGAGCTGTTTGTTTCAATTGTGCACCTGTCCAAACACGTTGCATGGCTTCAACCATCGGTGTCTTTTCTCCTTTCAGCGGAAGACCCTCTACATCATTTTCTACAAACATACTGAACCAAGTTGGTGTACGCTCTTCTTTTTGTGCCCACAGGAATACAAAAGAACCTAAGCAGCGAGGATTGGAACGGATGTATTTATTATATCTTTCCTCGTAAACAATTCTCTTTTCTTCGCTTGTTTGCTCTATATCGGCTTTCCATTCAGTCTTAGGCATTTCCCAAAAACCAGTAGGTCCCCATTCGGTTACCATAAAAGGTCCTTGGTAAGTTGAATTATCAAACATCTCTTTCAATGTGTTGATCGCTCCGTAACTGTTTACCCCAACGTAGTCTACCGAAGGTGCATACTTCGCAATATTGTCCAACGCTTTCGGATTATGGGTTATGACGGTTGATACCAAATGTTTTTTATCGATAGACTTAATCAGTTGAGCAAGTTCTTCGACAAACTCCCACGCTGTTCTGGTATTCGCCTTTTCTTCGTGATCTATTTCGTTACCAAGCCCCCAAGCCAGTATGTTCGGCTCGTCTTTGAATGTTTCTGCCAATGTTCTTACTTCGGCTCTTTTGAGATTTTTGTAATCCTCATCATGATATTTTGTCGAATCCTTAGTCAGGTCAATACCTTGCATGATATACATTTTATTTTTCCGAGCCAAATTGAGATCCGATTGAATAGATGCAACATCTCCCCCCCAAGTTCTAAAAGCGTTTGCTCCACTTTCGCTGGCAATATCCAAACGGTTAGTGCCGCCTACTCCGTTTATAAAGGTGAGATCTCCATCGATATACAGATCAAAACTATTTTCCTTTTTTACAATTTCAATATTCGATTTTGGCAAGCTTTTTCCACAACTACTGAATAATAAAACTGCAACAAAACATTGAAAAACAAGAATTGTATATTTTTTCATATCATTAAGTTTATAAGTTCCGGTTCAAATTATCATTTACTTTTTTTATTATATACTCTGACGTAGTCTATGTCGAAATGTTGTGGAAAGCAATCTCCGCACATTCCTCTTGCTCCTCCTAGGCCACCACCGACAGCCAAATTGAGAATCAGATGAAATTCCTGATTGAAAGGCCATTCCTTAAATGTTTTACGTGCATTTTGAAAAACAAAGAATAGTTGTCCATTAATATAGGAGCGGAGTTCGTATTCGTCCCACTCCAAAGTATAAATATTAAATCCATCAGTTGCATTGGGAGTTACCAAAGCTTTCCCTACTTGTGTGCCTTTAATATGATTAAAAGTTCCGGTATGAACTGTAGAAAATACAGAATCAACTGCAAATCCAACATGCTCCATAATATCTATCTCGCCACATTCGGGCCATCCGCCATAAGTTCTTTTTGTGGGCATCATCCATATTGCAGGCCAAGTACCAAGACCCGAAGGGAGTTTTGCCGATACATCGATGCGGCAATACTTCCAATCACCCTTATCTTTGGTTGTGAGACGTGCCGAGGAATAATCTTTTCCATTGGTTGGTTCTTTTATGGCTGTAATGCGAAGCACACCGTTAGACACGTGTGCATTTTTAGCATTGTTTTCGGTATACCATTGGGCTTCGTTATTGCCCCATCCCCAACTATTACCATGTGTATCAAAATTCCATTTCGTAGAATCGGGTAAACCCGTGTATTCAAATTCGTCAGACCAAACGAGTTCCCATTTGGTCTTTCTCAGATTATTACTTATATACCCTTGACTAAAGAGAGTCAATGTGCATAGCATCACCAGACTAATTGAAAAAATAATTCTTTTCATATTTTCATAGATCTTGTTTATATTGTATTTACCTTATTTCCCCCGACTAAGAGCCAGTCTTTGTCCAAGGGAAGCGTTTATTTGTTTTTTTAATTGTTTGGATAGCAAACTGCCCAATAGTAGAGCTCATTACTTATAACTTATTTTAATATCGTTTTGAGTGTATTTATCTGCACTGAATAAATCACTTATATAAGTTTTACCTTCGTTTTTAAATGGTAAGATACGACCGTTTAATGTCAATTTTGTTACTGCTTTGGATGAATGGATACATATTTGCCAGTTTCTGGTATTTTTGATCCCCTTGTAATAACCCAAAGTAGGAGCTATGTTAAGTTTCGACATACCATTTGCATCCTTTAGCGATATCATTGTTTTAGCATAAATACCTTTTAGATAATCGTTACTATTTCCGTCATCCTCTATAAACGTAAATGCTGAATCTGCTCCCGGATATATATGTAAGATTAAGGTGTCATTAGTTCCTTTTTCTATCGACCGTGCATATTCACGCATGGGGATGATAGCTCCTTGACGTATAAACAAAGGTATTTGTCCGATTGGAGCATCTACCGTATAGTTTTTCTTTCCTTCATACAGCTCGCCTGTCCAATAATTGATCCAATTGCCATCGGGTAGGAGTACCTCACGGTTTGTAGCCCCTTGTTCGTATACGGGAGCAACAAAAATTTCGTTTCCAAACAAATATTCATAAATCTGCCCCTGAATTTTTCGCATCATCAATTCTCCTGTCAAACGGTTGAGGTGGGCATACGAATAGATATAAGGGAATAACTCCATACGCAGATGGGCGTATTGCCTATATATACTATCGGCTTGTGACGAAATGAGATAAGCCATATTGGCCGTTTTGTTTTCGGGTTGAGCAAAAGTTTCTACAATGGGCGAAAACATGGCGAACTGCAACCAGCGGATGTATAATTCCTCATCCAATTGGTCGGTAATTCCCATATCGAAACCGCCTAAGTCTTGCGAAAGGAATGGTATCAGACTACTTTTCTTATTCGGGTCGAGATACATGGCAATATTTTCTTTGAAAGCCACAGGAGGAACCCACGAATTAAATTTTTTATTGGGGTTTTCAATATTCCAGTCGCAACGAGTATCGTCAGTCCACTTTCCCGGATACTTTTTGTATTCTTCGGTTTCCTGCCCTCCTGTATGGGAAAATATCATTCCTCGCCCTTTTGTTTCTTTTCCGAATTCTTGCGAGAGTTCAAACATGGCTTTGCATACCGGGATAGCCGATGTACGATCGAGTTTGATAAAGTCTGCACCTTCGTCGAAAAAGTGTTTCATCCGCTGTTTAAAATAGGCTACTGCTTGCGGATTGTTAAAATCGATATTCCCGCAAAGCGTACCTTTCTTAGTTCCTCCTTCGGTTTGGTGCATAGCAGTCGTTGTACTGTTGTTGTGCCAAGGGTTGCTTTCTACATATGTATTTTTGAAGTACCCTTTGTCTTGAAAATCTTTAAAAGCCACTTCATTTCCTGTTTCGAAAATACAATCCCATGCCCAGAACCCTCCTTTTATGTTCTGAGATTCGAGATAATCCCACATCTCTTTTCTGTTTGGGAAACCAATGGTATCGGCAATAAAGTCCATGTATTTCTGAGGTCCTCTCCCTTTGTTTGCGTGATCCCAAAACCATGAATCTATCCAAAAGGCATCTATCGGATAATCGTGTTCTATGATTTGGTTTACACGCTCAATCGTTTGCTCCTGATTGGTGTATGCTCCATACAATACGCCAAATGCCCATGACGGAGGTAGTACCACATTTGTATCTGCCTGTGCCGTTATCGGATGAATGTATGTATGATTATCACTCCCTTTTTTGCACTGTGCAAAAATAAGAAGTAGTGATACTAATAGTAAAATTTGGTTTTTCATATTATTTATCTTATTCTAAATTATGGCTTATCCGAAATATTTCGAATATACTTATTTCCGAATCGATCTATTACCTCAATTTTCAGGCGAGCATTTTTATTTTTAGGTATCGCTTTAAAGATATGATTAGTTTTATCGTAGCTCAACCACTTATGTACTTTGTTTTTACCCGGTTGATATAGTTCTCTTGCTAGAGGATCTACTCCCCAGTATTGTTCCATATTACCTGCCAGTACCCCATCTTCGTACCATTGCACCGTCCAAGCAGGGTCATAATTATATACATTAGCAACAAAAGCATCCGGATTATCTATATCGCTACCTATCGGATACACTTTAAACTGGTCGTCTTTGGTAAGTCCGACACCTTTAAAATACCACTTCAGGTTATCTCCCTCAACTTCGTACACGGTATACCCTTTGGGTGTTCCATCGAGTCCTATTTCTCCCTGCCACCAGGCAGCAGAAGCTGCAGCATGTGTATGCTCGTATATTGAATCGTTGATAATGGTATTCCATTGAGTATGGCTATGTCCTGCCAGAATATGTACATTGTATCCTTTTAGCGATTGGTAGAATGCCTTATCGTTTATAAGTGAGTTTTTTTGCCTTTTCTCCATGCCGGGATGAAGGTCGCTATCCACATATTTGGTTGGTATATGAAGGGCAACGACTATGGTCGATCCTTTTTTTATATTGCTAAGATCGTGAGCTAACCAATCTAATTGCTGCTGTGGCAAATACCCCATATAATGATAGGAATATCCGTAGTAAAAGACATTGTTAAGTACTACAAAGTGTATATTTCCTATATTATACGAATAATAGTCTGGTCCAAAATGCGACTGGTACGATTGGCTTGCCGATTCGTTTGTTGTATTTGTATAGTCAAGATCGTGATTACCAATTGTCTGACAAAAAGGAAAATCCATCTTCGACAATGCTTTTTTATAATCGCCGAACAAATTTAATCTGTCAAATACCATGTCGCCACAGCTTATTCCATGGAAATAGGTGTCGTATTTTTCCTTTGTCTGTTTGACATCTTCGATTACTTTATCGAGGAGTTTAAATTCTTCGGGGTCGATAATCTGAGGATCAGCCCATACAATAAACGTATGATTGTTTTGTGGTTTATTTATTTTAGAAATCTCGAAATTATAAGTATCCTTCTGATCTTCTATTCTTTTGAAAAATATCGGAATCCCTTGTTCTCTTGGAGACTCATACCCCGATGGTAAAGAATAATAAACATATTTTTGATTTCCGTCGGTCATCAACTGAAAACGACCGTGTTTGTCGGTTTTAGCAAAGCCTTTGCCATCTGTTACGATAATACCTTCAAGCCCTTTCTTATCAGATGATATTTCTCCTTTTATGACCCGGTATTCAGATGCAGAAATAGTGTTTGCAAGAATCAAAAATATCAGTATATAAAATAGCTTTTTCATTTGCTTTTCATCAATAATAAAAGTACTCCCTCTTTTTGGGGAGGGAGTGCTTATTTTTAGTTAAATTATTTAAGTACCCACATCACCTTATTCACACCATCGTATCCATCGTATTGGTCGGCTAATGCCTTCTCGTAGTTTTCTCTGTTGTAACTACTTTCTGATGTCGGATATAGCCACCTTACCGGAATTTTAGTAGGTTCGTCTATATTCAAATTTGTAGTAGGATCAACAGGAAAGTTCGGATAATTAGTTCTCCTGTATTCAAAATAACTACTTGTGGCATCTTGCATAAAATTAAGGATATAACGTTGATACCATATTTGTTTCAACTGATCGCCCGTTGTTGATGCAAAAGCAACATTACCTGTGAAGTAGTTATCGATATATGCCTGATCAATAGCCATTGCGTGTGCATAAATGGCTTTAGTTTTCATTTGCTCTTTCAATGCCGACTTCACTCCCGACTCGTAGTATTTTTTTGCATCTCCCACTGTGATCCAATTTAAAATGCGGGCTTCTGCCAATATAAGCTGCTGTTCGGCATAGGTCATCCTCATTCTTGGTTCACTGGCATAGTCTTTCAAGTATCTCTGGTTCAAAAGAGAATATTCTCCTTCCAGATATTTTTGAGTCATAACAGTATAGTCTAAAGCTGCATCAACACCCTGGTAAGCATTGAAATCAGATTCTTGTTTTCCATCATTGATTAGTTTGGTTGCCGGTTCTGCATAGTAAAACAAACGCCTGTCATTCAATCTTTTCAGCTCATCTATTAGTAAAGATGAAATCACGGTACGGCTTGTAAACAGGTCGTTAGTCCCAGACAGTGGATGTATATCTACTATGCTGTAATTCAGTCCTAAAAATCCGGTGGATTCTTCTAATAGATTATTTGCATTTACAATTTCGGCAAATCGTGCTTTGATGTTTAACGATGGGTCTGCTTCTTTTTTGCTTAGACTCATCAATACTTTCAAGGCAAAAGCGTTTGATGCTTTACGCCACTTCGTCGGATCGCCTTTATAAGGGGTAGGGTCTCCATCAAATACAATTCCCTTTGAGAAATAACTATCAGCCTCTTTAAGCTCATCCAAAATACCGATTAGGACATCTTTCTGGGTATCGAACTTTGGTCGATACAAACCTGTTTCGCCTTTATTAGCGTCAGTATAAGGTACATCTCCCATCTGCATCGTAAGGTGGTAAAAGAGATATGCTCTTGCGAATTTAGCAATTCCCTTATAGGAGTTTTCCGTTGGAGTTCCTGTAGCATATTGAACCATTTTCTCCACGTTCTGCAACATAGTCATCCCTTCGAAGCTTCCATTTCCCATCTCATTATATTGCTGTGACATTTGACTTTGATTGGCAAAACCAATGTATTTGGCAAAGGCTTGGGGTTGTAAGAATGCATGGGCATCTCTTCCATTGAACTTAAGGCTACTCAAGATCACTCCGGTAGCTGTCATAGATGCATTAGCCTTGGTTGAAGAATCGGGATTGGTATTTAAATCCTCAAAATTGCTACAGCCAACAAGAATAAGGAAAAGGAACAGAAAACTTTTTCGAATAATTATATTTATATTTTTCATAACTATCATTCTTTAATAATTTCGTTTTTCGTTAGCTATTAGAAGCCCAGTCTAATATTAAACCCTAAATAGCGTTGCGATGGGTCTGAAAAATTTTCACTCCCTCCATCCGGATCTGAATATTTGAAATCTTTTGCCCAAAAGAGAACATTCTGGCCAATTGCCGATATGGAAGCATCTTTGGCTTTAAACTTTGCTGCTATATCCTTAGGCAAGGTATAGGTTAATGATATTTCTCTGATTTTAAGGAATGTTCCGCTAAATACATCTACCTCGGATGGGTCACCTCCCCAAGCTGTACCTCTATGTAATGCTTCCACATAACTTTTATAACTGGTAGCAATATCATTGGGTGCAAATACACGATTGTCCGTTACAATGTTTCCATAAGTATCAAAAGTGGCAGATCCTGACACTACTTTTGATCCTTGTGCCAAATAATTTTTAGACCCGGGAGTCTTTGCATCTAAATATCGCTCGGGGGTTAGAGAGTCGGGGTGTCCTCCCGAACGCCACATATACATAGACGTTATGGATTGCATATATCCGCCTACACGACCGTCCATCGAAATGTCAAGTGCCCAGTTTTTATACTTCAGGTTTGTATTTATCCCCCATATCCAATCAGGATCTTTATAGCCATATTTAAAGGATTTAGAATTAAAAGTAGGTACACCATTTAAATTTATAATATTCCCTTCTTCATCTTTCAGAAAAGGCATATATGTTTGTACATCTGTTCTTTCACCAACTTTCACCCATGTTCTATCTGCAGAATATTGAGGATCTAATTTTGTATAGCGCTCTACTGATTTAGACCAGTTGAACGACATGTTCCAGACAAGGTCTTTAGTCTCGATGGGTGTCACGTTTAAGGTCAACTCTACCCCGGTTCTGGTTCTTTCCTCTTCTGAATTAACCAGATTCTTCGAAAAACCAGAAGAAGGGCTTATGGATGCCTGAACAATATAATCGAACTCTCTTCTGTTGAAATAAGCAGCATCAAATGAAATTCTGTTTTTCAGGAAGTTAAAAGCTGTTCCGATTTCATAAGTCGATCTGGTAACAGGTCGTATTTCTGATCCTCGTATAAGTGTTTGATAAACAGCTGAACTTAGCCCATCCCATACATTATTATTAATTCCATAATTTGAATTTATCTCATAAATATTCGCCGGTCTCTTGGCTGTAACCCATGACCCTCGCACTTTCCACAAAGAAAGCCAATCAGTTTTCGGTAATAATTCGGATACAAGAAAGCTTCCTGAGAGGGATGGGTATAGAT
Organism: Dysgonomonas sp. HDW5A; assembly: GCF_011299555.1. NCBI lineage: Bacteria > Pseudomonadati > Bacteroidota > Bacteroidia > Bacteroidales > Dysgonomonadaceae > Dysgonomonas > Dysgonomonas sp. HDW5A. The sequence continues at coordinate 324,302 of NZ_CP049857.1, forward strand.
ATGATCTTTGGGACTCGGCTAGAGTGGAAACCCAGTCGTTTCTGAGTGTTCCTTCGACAAATGCCATACTTCTCCACGAGACACCCATTTTTCCATATACTCCATTTGTTTGTCTTTTCTTAATTAGTGAAGAAACAGTTGATGGATTTACTGAACCTTTTAAAGAGTAATACCCCGGAATTGTTAAACCACCTTTTGTTCTGCCTTCTAATCCCTCGTTTTGGTAATAATTGATAGATGTCCCCGCTATTGCGTCAAACGCAAAGTCATTGATGCTCTTTGTTGCGGATATTATCAAGTCACTATTTATACTGTAACCTCTACTCTGACCAATATTAAACGAGCCTTTTTGTGATTCGCCCCACACCTCAGAAGCACTATCATCGTCTATAAGCTTTGTATTACCTGCTCCTTGAAACGAACCTTTCGATATCCTCACTTCCTGCTTGTTACTATATGTATCATAACCAACACGCCCTATTGCTTTCACTCCTTTTGCTAAGTCATAATTAATTTCGAAAGCACCGTTGAACACATCTTTATCAAGGCTATGTAACCTTTCGTTCCTATCAAAATACGGATTGTTGTTACCGGCAGTATAACTGTTGTTTTGTACTTCATCGGGTATCACCCAGTAATCTTTATAGTCTCTGATGTCCCAGTCGGGTGCAGACCATATAAGCAAACTATACATTGGATCGTATCCCGTATACCCATTAAATCCGATATTGGGTGATTTATGTTTGTTATATGACATACTGGTTGTAAAAGTAAATTTATCTACTTTTATATCAGCACCAATACTGTAGGTATATTTGTCGAATTTAGAGTTGGGGTACACACCTTTATTTTGAACCCATGTAGCAGATGCCCTGATATTACCCAATTTTCCTTTTTGTGCTATACTAACATTGTTATTAAGGACATATCCTTGTTCAAGAAAGTTATCGAAATTATTTGTACCACGTGCTGTATAAGGCATAGCTTTCATTTTCTTTGAAAAGGGATCCCACTGAATTACTTCCTGACCTTCGAGAGGTGCTCCCCACGAACCGTCGCCCGAGCGAACATATTCGAGGCTCCCGTCAGTATTTGTTTTTAGCATACGCCCATATTGTCCTTGCAAGCTGGGAATAGCCAAATATCCGGCTGTAAACATACTTCCGCTGTTTACAGATATAGAAAGCCCTTCTCTGCCCGATCCTTTTTTGGTAGTTATCATAATAGCTCCATTCTGACCTTTCTCTCCATACAAGGCAGATGCCGTCGGACCCTTTAAGACACTTATATCTTCAATATCATCCGATGGTAATTCTCCCAAAGTCATATTTTGATAAGGTACTCCGTCAATTACAATCAGAGGATCTTCTCCCCGTAATTTAATGGTTGGAGCAGATGCAAATTCTGTACTGTTTAATATATTAAGACCGGCAATCCTTCCGGTCAGAGATGTTGCGACATTTAGACCTTTTACGGTTTGGAAATTTTCGCCTTTTACCGACTGAACAGCGTATCCGAGTGCTTTTTCCTCACGCTTTAGCCCCAATGCGGTCACAACAACTTCGCCCAGCATCTTGTTATCTTCTTTCATTACCACCTCAAAAAAGGTTCTGCTCCCCACTTCAATTGTTTGTGCTGTATAACCTATTAATGAAACGATAATAGAAGAACCTTTACCCACTTTAAGCGAAAATGCTCCATCTATATCTGTCACAGTTCCATTAGTCGTGTTCTTTTCAATAACGGTTGCTCCTATTACAGCCTCTCCGCTTTCATCCAAAACTTTACCTGTAATCTGAGTTTGTGCTGTAACAGCAGTAAACCCAAAAATACAGAATAAGAAAGCGATACTCAATACTGTTTTTTTGTATTTCGACATTTTGATTAAATTTATGATTAACAAGAATTTATTCTTTTAAATTAATTTTAAGATCATCGTCTGAGCGACGAAAAGTAAAAAGATAGATCATCGTATTATTTTATTTTGCAAATTGTTCTTTATTACAATACCTCCTTTCTTCTCTTTAATGGTAGACAACTTTGTTTTAATTAGCTGCTGCGAATGTAGCAATCGTTGTATTGTGTATTATATTTTATGTGTACTTCAAAAATACACCACATCATATTTTCTAATTTTAATTGGTTTGTTGTGCTACGACTCCAGAATATAAAATTTGATTTCCTCAAATCATGTCTATTGATGGGTAATCTATAACGGATTTGTAACCATTTTTTCACAATATTTTCACCTTCGTTGTGTCTGTAAACTTGTATGATTACAGATCTAAAATTTCCATAATTAACTAGTAATTTGCACTATCAATGTAAATCTGAAAGAAATAACGGTGCAGATATAGCTATACGTACTTATTGACGGTTTAGCTAAGCTTACTTTTTTTATTCGCTTATTCGCTATTTGCTATAATACTAACTTAACAAAACTACGTTTGCGTCTAATTTAATGTCGCAAAAGTTAAATTTATGGTAAATGTGTGGCTTGACGTAATTTTGACGTAGTTTCGTTCTTGACTTTATTATCTGTAAAACATACATTTAACTCTTAGAAGAATACCTGCATGTAGTACTATGAAAATACAACGTACTCTACTATGTTTAAGCAAGAAGTATTTTTTTCTTCCTTTGTTATTTAATACTATAAGAACCCAGACATGAAAAATAAATTAATTCTATCATTGCTTATTCTATTTTTAACCAATATTGCAGGCTATACGAAGGATAACCTTGTGTTTCCGATAAAAAATTATTTAACAGAAGACTATAGGGCTGGAACACAAAATTGGGGTGTTATAGAGTTAACCGATGGTACGATTTGTTTTGCTAATAATGATGGACTTTTGGTCAAAAACGGGAATGATTGGTATACTTATCAAACCTCAAGAAGACAACTGCTAAGAGTTATTTGTGCATACCAGAATAAAATATATGCCGGAGGAGGAAATGAATTCGGATATTTTTTAAAAAGCTTTAGTGGTCATTATACCTATACATCACTTTCGGACAAAGTCTCGACGAAATGGGGGGAGATATGGAGAATAATAGTGCTGGAAGACAAAGTGTATCTACAAGGGAGAAAGGCTGTTTTTGTGTTTGATACGAAGACGGATCAGTTAGTCAATCAGATTAAATCAGACCGTTTCATTTATTTCTCAGCTCATGAAAAGCAATTACTGTTTCAGTCTAACGAGGGTGTCTATACGACAGATCTTAACTTTGACAACAAAAAAATTTTATGCGATAAATCAACAATAGATTGCAGTATCATAACTAAGATATTTTATATTAAGGAAGAGTTATATTTTTTTACTCTTAGCAATGGAATATATAGATATGTAAATAATAAAATAATCCCCTGTGACAAACCGATACATAAAATAGCCTCCAATGAGCAGATATATTGTGCAGTAGACTTGAAAGACAAAATTATCATAGGTACGGTTCTCGACGGAATCTACGTTCTCGATAATGATCTCAATATAATTAGACATATCAACACCTCCTCCGGTTTAAGAAATAATACAATTTTATCTCTTGGGCTCGACCATAACTCCAATGTATGGGTAGGGTTTGACAATGGGATAGGTTTTATGGATATCAATACCCGTTGTCTTTATTACAATTTCGATAAAGACATCGGGGCCGGTTATACATCTGTTAAGCATGGCGATTATAATTATTGGGGTACAAATCAGGGGCTTTTTTATACAAATGATAAGCAGGGTTTAGATAAAGTAAATCTTATTAAAGGAACTCAAGGGCAGATTTGGTGTATGAAACAGATAGGGAGTGCGGTTTACTGCGGTCATCATAACGGCTTATTTGAAGTTAAGGGTAATATTGCTCAGCAAATCGATGAAACTGCCGGAATAATGAATATTTTACAATTACCGGCTAACCCTGATTATTATTTAGTACGAGGTTACGACCTTTGCCTACTCTACAAATATAGTGATGGCAGCATAAAGAAGGTATCGGAAATAAAAACTCCTATATATGTTGAACGGAATATAAAAGTTGACAAAGACAATTTTATGTGGTGTGTTGATGGTGAAAACCTTGTCAGGTTTAAGATAAACATCGATAAATCTGCAATTGATGAATATAAGCTTTATTCATACCCGGGAGACAAGCATCTATTGTCGTTTGGAGGCGATATATTATTGTGGAACAGAGAAATCTTATATAAATTTGACGCTAAAACAAATTCGTTTGTAAAAGACTTCAAGTTAAGCTATTCGGAATACAATAGAAAAGATCTCATCGAACTTTTCTATTGTATTCCGACAGATGTATTCTATAAAACGGTAGAGGGCGGTAATAATTTCATCGGAGATTTACCAAAAGTAAAACGGCAAATGCTTTGGAATGTACAGATGCTGTCGAGTTATTCCGATTATTTTATTTTGAATGGCAGCAACGGATTTATACATTTTGGCTTTAGTCAGGCACTGAATTCTATTCAAGAAATAAAAGTCGTATTATCTGAAATCAAAACTAAGAGTAAATCTGATACAGAATACGAATGGATAGAAGACAATAAATTGAATTATAGTAATAATAATATTCGTTTCAAATTTAACAGCAATGATAATCCTCATATTGATTATCAATACAAATTGGTTGGATATGACGATAACTACTCTTCATTTTCCCCTAAAAACAGTAAGGAATACACCAATTTACCGGAAGGAAACTATTGTTTCGAGATTAGGGCTAAAGATGAGAGTGGAAGAATAAGTAAAACCCGAAAATTTGACTTTACAATTGATCCTCCATTTTACAGAAGCCTTCTTGCAAAAATAATCTATCTAATCCTTCTACTCGGCTTACTGATTATGGTATTTACGTTAATACAATTCCTATTGAAACGAAAAGAAAAGCAGTTGGATATGCTACGCCAAAAGGAGATTGAAGAATTAGAGAAAAATCATAAAATAGAAACTCTCTGTAAAGAGAAAACCATCATTCTGATTGAAAAGGAGAAATTAGAAGAATCTTTCGACCATAAACAGCGTGAGTTAACCAACTCAACACACAATATTATTGTAAAAAACAATCTCTTGATAGACATCAAGGAATTGCTCCAATCGATATACAAAGAAACCAATATCAATCTGCGTGATACTAAGTTAAATAAGATTTTCCATTTGATCGATTCTAATATTAATAATGATGAAGACTGGACTGTATTTGAAAGTTATTTTTCAGAAATCCATCAAAATTTTTTCAATAAAATAAAAAAAGACTTCCCCGACATATCCGCTACCGACCTTAAACTATGTGCTTACATAAAGTTGAATAAATCAACAAAAGAAATCGCATCATTAATGAATATATCGGCTAGAGGAGTTGAAACATCCAGATATAGGCTCAGAAAAAAATTAGGACTCGAACGAAATGAAAATATCTATAACCTTCTGTCAAAATATTAATAAAAGTATGCAAATTGAAAATAATAGCCGGGAGACGTACTTTTGAAGTACCAACGTATGTAATCAAAATAAATGTGATACTTTACTTTTGCAGTATAAAAATATAAATCATGAAAATCATTCGATCAATCTTACTTGGGTTACTAATCTTTTTGCCGACAATAAATTGCTTTGCTCAAACGAACAACAAATTATCTTGGGACGATATAAATAATGGACAATGGAATGAGGAGTTTGAGGAGGTATGGATACCATCTTCATTCGATAATACATCACAAGGTTCAATAGTATATAAGGCAAAGTCAGATACTCCCCGTCCGTTAATCGTAAGTCTCCATACATGGAGTGGTAACTACAAACAAGAAGACCGTTTGGCTCGTCTGATTGTAGATTACGACTACAATTATATTCATCCCGATTTTAGAGGAGCAAATAACAACCCCAAAGCCTGTGGCAGTAATTATGTAATTGCCGATCTGGAAGATGCCATAGAGTATGCTATAAGCAATATGAATGTTGACCGTGATGAGGTGCATATTGTAGGGACTTCGGGTGGAGGATATGCTACCCTGATTGCTTATATGAACATAAAGTATCCGGCAAAAAGTTTCTCGGCATGGGTTCCTTTATCCAATCTCGAAGCATGGTATTGGGAATCTGTAGGACGGAAACAAAAATATGCACAGGATATTTTAATTTGTACCGATTCGAAAGATATTCTTAATGTAGAAGAAGCACGCAAAAGATCACCCTATTTCCAAAAATACCCCGAGCTATTAAGGAAAGACGCTAAATTGTCCATATTTACAGGGATACACGATGGTTACACAGGCTCTGTGCCCATCACGCAATCGGTGGACATGTATAATAAACTGGTAAAAGAAACTGTACCCGCAGATCAGCAAAATTTGGTCTCGGATGCCGACAAATTGCAACTTATAGTTAATAGATGCTACCCTCTCAAAGAAACAGGTCGCAGTATTGGAGATCGAAAAGTACACTACGAAAAACAGAATGGTAATATTTCTTTAACTATTTTTGAAGGAGGGCATGAGCAAATAGTTAATCAGGTAATCCCCTTGATGCCTATTGATAAAAAATATGAACCTGTCTATAAAAAGATATTGAATCTCGGCGACTCAAACTCCAGTTTCGAATATAGTTGGCCTCAATTACTTACCCAAAAGTCACTACAACTAAAAGTACGTAATTATGGCATTCCCGGAAATACGGTTGGCTATGATAATCTCGGTCAGAAACGTTTGAATACTCTGGCTAATATAGATTCGTTACTTACTTTGGTGGAGAGGGAGACTGTTGCTTTGGACTATGTAATAATCAGCCTCGGTACGAATGATTGTAAAGCTATTTTTGACAAAAGGCAAAATGAAGCGAAAAAGAATTTCGATAAACTGATAAAGAAAATTAAAACCTCTCCATTGACAATGGGATCGAAGATCATTGTTTTATCTATCCCTCCGGCTGATATAAGCAAAATAAACGAGAAATATTATGGTATAGATCACCGAATCGTTGCTTTAAACGATTACTATAAGAAGCAGATCGTTTCCAACAAAAATATTATATTTCTGGATACTTACTCTTTGTTATTACCCAATATAGCATCATATACTGAAGACGGAATACATCTCAATGAAAAGGCTCAACAATTAATTACTGATGAATTGCTGAAGATACTTTGATTCTTATAACAAAGTGTTTTTTATTGATCAATACTTTGTCAATTTGATTATTATCAATAAATAACTATGTAAAAGTCAATGTTCGTTGATAATAACCTCTGAGATTAAATACTCTTTTTTCTTGCTACAAAATTAATAACCGAAGCTTTGCCATTATGCCCTTCGCCTTCATTGAGTAAAACATCTTCTTCTTTCAGAGAAAGGAACTCCATATCCTTGAAAATCTGGCGGATCTCCTGTTCCGAAAATAGCATATCGATATCTCGAGGACCTCCTGCCTGCAAATTTTCTTTCTGATTGCTTATATGTTTCTTAGCGAATGCTTCAAAAATGATAAGTCCTCCATTCTTCAGCAAGGGTGGTATTTTCATTAAATATTCGGCTTTTATATCTGATGGAAAATGTAAGTACAATAAAGCAACAGCGTCATAACCCGATGATGGATAATTAGAATGTATGTCATTAAAGTCTAATAAATGGTATACTATATTAACTCCGATTCTATCAGCTAAGCTCAATGCTTTATTTCTGGCTTCAATGCTTTGGTCGAAAGCATCAACTCCCCATCCTTCTTTTGCTGCATAAACACTATTTCGACCCTCTCCATCGCCCGGTAGAAGAATTTTCCCCACAGGTAATGTGTCTATGGTTTCCTTGAAAAAATTATTTGGATTTTCACCATAGACAAACTTTTCACCCTTGTACCTTTCATCCCATATATTTTTCATTACAATACCATTTAAATTCATCACTGCATATATCAAAAACCAAAGTTAAATACTTATTTAGAGCTAGTTTACATTACAAGCCTAATATTTTAATTAATAAAAAGAGGGCAAGCTAATATTATATTTGACTGGCCCTCTAATCATAATAAAAAATCGAAACAATCACTTATCCACCCTAAGCTTATCCAGTAAAGATATTAGCGGACACCATTTACTAAATGCCGACTGAATAAGGTTTATCGCCACAAAAGCAGGCAGTAATAACCACCCGACAGAGATGAAGTAAGCTAGCAAAATACCCAGAAGCACCATTGCTCCGGCAACTAAACGTATAATATCCTCTTGTTTCATCTTATATAAATTTTGAGAAATTTTCGACATCCAATACAAAAGCATGTACCGGAAACGGGTTATTGGTATCAACATTGCAGCTATCTATCTCAGTAATCGCTTTGTCGGCAAGCTCTGAAGTGGTGAAACTGAACAGCATAATTGAATTCGTTTTTGCAGTACGCGAATTGGCTCCATACCAACCGATATTTTCTTTTACTTTTTTGTATCCGGCAATATTTGTTACACTAAATCGACCTATTCCGGCTTTTTGGAGCAGGTCTGATACCTGCTCCTGATGTTCCTTTATACTTAATACAACCAATAGTTTCATGATGTGTTATTTTATTTTGTTTTTCAACATTTTGTAATATAGTAATGGAACTACAATCAGAGTTAGTACTGTTGATGTGATTGTTCCACCTATCAATGAGATAGCCAAGCCTTGGAAAATGGGGTCGAAGAGAATCACGATTGCCCCCAATACAACACCTCCGGCAGTCAGCACAATGGGTGTGGAGCGTACCGCTCCCGCTTCGAGAATGGCTTGTTTTAACGGAACTCCGTCTTTCAACCGGATGTCTATAAAGTCGATCAGCAGAACCGAGTTTCGTACCATGATACCAGCCAATGCAATAAACCCGATCATGGACGGTGCACTAAAGTAAGCACCCATAATCCAGTGACCAACAATAATCCCGATGAGTGACAGTGGAATGGCTGCCAGCTGCACAAGCGGAGTAATAAAGTTTTGGAACCATCCGACTATCAACACATAGATGATGATAAGTACGAATAAGAATGCAAGTCCAAGATCACGGAATACATCATATGTAATTTGCCATTCGCCATCCCATTTCAACGAGAAATTATCTTCAAACTTGGGTTGTTGGCTATATTCTTCACTCAAGGTATAACCCTCGGGCAGTTTAATCTCTGATAACCTTTCCGATACATCACTTATAACATACACAGGGCTTTCAAGTTCTCCTGCGACTTCTGTCAATACGTACACTACCCGTTTTTGATTTTTACGGAAGATACTCTTCTCTTTCTCCTCTTTGGTTACTTTCACTAAATCGCCGACAGGAATAGCCATACCTTGTTGATTGACAACTTTCATACTCAAAACATCTTCGATGCTTGATTTTTCTTTTTCGGGCAATTGAAGAACGATGCCTACCTGATTCACAGTGGAAGGCTGATGCAATACCCCCACAGGCATACCCGACAGGGCGGCTCTCATATTCTGAACGATCTGAGCAGTGGGTATCCCCAACTTCATAGCTTTTTCCTTGTCTACTTCAAACTTATATTCGGTCTGATCGTCTTCTACCGTCCAGTCCACATCCACCACATTGTCTGTGGCAATAAGCATATCTTTTACCTGTTTTGCTACAGCTATCTGCTGATTGTAGTCTGGTCCGTATATTTCTGCTACAATGGTAGACATCACAGGCGGACCGGGAGGTACTTCTACAACTTTTACATTCGCATTGTATTTCTTCCCGATAGCCTGTAGTCCTTCACGCATCGATTTGGCTATATCGTGACTTTGCTCGCTACGCTCCCCTTTGTCTACTAGGTTTACCTGTATATCGGCTACATTATCACCCATACGCATATCGTAGTGTCGTACCAGCCCGTTGAAGCTGATCGGGGCAGATGCTCCCACATAGGTCTGATAGTTTGTTACTTTATCGTTCTTGCTCACATATACAGCCAGTTCTTTCGTTACTGCCGCCGTACGCTCAAGGGTTGTTCCTTCGGGCATATCTATTACTACCTGAAACTCGTTCTTATTATCGAACGGTAACATTTTTACAGGAACTGATTTTGTATAGAAGAGTACAAAAGAACTTAATAGCACAACGGTAAGGCTAATCATAAATACCCAACGTTTTTTTCGGCTTTCCAAAAATGGAGTTACAACAGATGCGTATATCTTGTATATTTTAGTTTGATGCAATGCCGGTTCAGATTCATCTTCATGCGATTCTTTACCTTCTCCTTTTTTATCTTTATGACGTAAGAATAAGTATCCGAAGTATGGAGTCAGTGTCAGTGCAATCAATAACGAAAAAATCATGGCTATAGATGCTCCGATAGGCATCGGGCTCATATAAGGCCCCATCATGCCCGAAACAAATGCCATTGGCAGTACGGCAGCAATAACTGTAAGTGTTGCCAGAATAGTCGGATTACCCACTTCGTTAATCGCATAAAGAGCAGCTTGAAGTGGTGGTAACTTTTTCATTTTGAAGTGGCGGTGCATATTCTCGGCAATAACGATGGAGTCGTCCACCACAATACCCGTCACAAACACCAGAGCAAACAGCGTAATACGGTTAAGCGTATAGCCTAAAAAGTAATATGCAAACAGAGTCAGTGCAAACGTTACAGGTACGGATAGGAATACGACCAGTCCGCCACGCCATCCCATAGCAAGCATCACAAAGATGGTTACTACGATAATTGCGATGGATAAGTGCCACAGTAGTTCCGAAACTTTATGAGAAGCTGTTTCACCGTAGTTGCGGGTAACTTCGACATTCAGATCGTTGGTAATAACATCTTTTTTCAGATGTTCTACTTTGTCAATCACCACTTCTGCCAGTTTCATGGCATCTGCTCCTTTTTTCTTGGCTACTGAAATCGTAACAGCCGAATAATCGTCAGGCATATTGGCTTTCTTGTCTGCCTGTGCCACTCCGTAACCGAAAGATACATAGCGTTGCGGTACTTCGGGACCGTCTTCTACTTCGGCTATCTGGTGGAGATATACAGGTTGATTGTTGTTTGTGCCTACAATTAGATTTTTCACTTCATCCACATTGGCAAAGAAATTGCCTGTTTGTACGGAATAAACAACATCGCCTTTTACAATATTTCCACTGTGCATCTGCGCATTGTTGGCTTGCAACGATTGTGTAATCGAGCCAAAGTCGACCTTGCTTTCAGCCATCTTATCTTTATCGAGCTGCACTTTTACCTGACGGCTTTGTCCTCCGATAATATTTACCTGAGCCACATCGGGTATTTTTTTGATTTCGTTGCCTACCACTTCCGCTACCTGACGTATCTGATAGTCTCCCATCTTGTCACTCCATAGCGTAAAGGATAATGCCGGTACATCGTCAATGGCTCGGGTTTTCACCAAAGGCATAGTCACTCCTTGTGGCATACGATCCATATTTTTCATCAGCTCGTTATATAATTTTACTAACGAACGCTCTACATCTTCTCCTACATAGAACTGTACGGTAAGCATTGCCATGCCGTTCATTGATGTAGAGTATACATTTTCTACCCCTTTTATGTTTGAAATGATTTTTTCGACAGGTTGTACCACTCCCGACTCTACCTCTTGAGGTGTTGCACCGGGATAGCCGATCATAATGTCTGCCATAGGAACCTCAATTTGAGGTTCTTCTTCACGTGGAATGAATAATATGCTGAATATTCCTAAGAGCATAAAGGCGAGCATGAGTAGAATACTCAGTTTCGATTTGATGAATGCTCCGGCTATTTTTCCTGAAATTCCTTGTTCCATATTTTTTTCTTATTTAGATACAGATACTTTTACTCCGTTATATAACTTCCCTTCGGCTTTTAATACAATCGTATCGCTTTGGTTTAATCCCGAAAGGACTTCCACCTGATTACCGATTGTTTTACCCAGTCGCACCCAACGAAGAATTGCTCTGTCTTGGTCGTCTACGACATATACCCCTGTCAATTGATCGCGATTCACGATAGATGATTTGTCCAGCATAATTTTAGAAGATACACTTTCTCCCCCTCTGTTCGGGATTAAAATATTGGCAAACATCCCGGCACGTATATTGGCTTTGTCTTTTGTATCTATTGCCAGCTTAACTAAATATTGACCTCCTGTTTGAGATGCGGAAGGGCTTAATTCGCTTACTTTCCCGTCGATGGTAACGCCCAACGATTTAAGTTCTATTTTAGCAACATCACCTATTTTTACATACTGAATATAATTTTCGGGTACGGATGCAACGATTTGCAATTCGCCGTTTTCTTCTATGGTCAGTATCGGCATTCCCGGGTTTGCCATACTTCCTTCATCTATCATCTTTTGCGTGACAACACCCGAAAAAGGAGCTCTGATATTTGTATAGGCAAGCATTGCATTTACTTCGTTCATCTGCTGGCGAGCCATCTGTACTTTGGCATTCATCGATGTGTTTTGCAGAGCTACATTTTCGAGTTCCTTATCCGATACACTGTTTTGTGAACGTAGTGTTTTGAAACGCTCGTAATCGCGTTGTGCGTTTTTAGAGGCTGCTTCGGCTTCAGTAATCATTGCCTGCACCTGTGCTTTTTTAGCCAGAATCTCGTCACTGCTGATAGAAACCAGTAATTGCCCTGCCGAAACTTTATCACCGGGTTTTACATAGATTTTATTTACAAACCCCATCATGCGTGTGCTGATAGTAGCTGTTTGCTTGGCAGTAACCTCTCCACTCAGGTAAAAACCATCGTTCGATATTTGCGAGGGTGAATACACTTCTACCTTTACCGCTGTTTCTTTGCTCTCTTCTTTTTTGTCTGAAGAACACGAGTACAGCACTGCCACTCCCAAAATTCCTAAAACTGTATTTCTTAATGCTTTCATATAATTGTAATATCTATTGTTTATTCTAGTTCTGATAAAAATTCGAAGTATGATTGCGTGATGTTGTATGACATAATGGCTTGTGCCAGCATCAACTTTTGCTGCGATAACTGAGCTTGTGACATCAAGAGGTCGGTTGTATTCACTAATCCTTCTTTGTGTCTGTTTGCTAAAATGCGTAATGCTTCATCAGCCTGTTTTACACTTGCTTTTTGTTTGTTAATCTCGATTTGCAAATCACGCAAATCACGTTTCGTTTTATCGAGTTCCAATTGGCTTTGCTTAACATGTAGGTTCAATTCCTCTTGCATTTTATCTCTTTGGAATTGGTATGATTTGACTTTATTTTTATTCTGGTTCCCTGAAAATATATTCCAGCTCAGATTGATACCCACCAAGTATGAGTTGGCATTAAATCCCAAAGGTTTAGAATCGTTCAGTTGATAAGCTCCAAAGGCATTGATGCGTGGCAGAAAAGCCATTTTCGACGATTTAACCATCATATTGGTTGCATCCAATGCTTTATTCATAGCCATAATATCCGAACGGCCTATAGAAAGCATATTATTCTGTACTGATTCTATTTTCTGAGAAAGTGAATCTGTTAAATAGACTTCCTCTGCGGATTCCAATCCCATTAGTAAGCGAAGTCCGTCAGAAGCATTGTGTATATTACTTTCAGCCTTGGCTAATGCACTTTCAATGGTATTGACCTGTACTTGGGCATTCAATACATCTGACTTTTGGATTAGTCCTTGATCATAGAAATTAGTAACGGATTGGTGGATTTGTTTTACATCTTTCAGTGAGGCTTCTAATACCGATTGTGCTTGATAAGACATCTGTAATTGAGTATAAGCTTTCTTTACCTCATACTCAATGTACTCTTTTGTACGTTGAGCTTTGTATTTATATGCCTCTTCCTGTGCTTTTGCTCCTTTGCGGGCATAGATCATATCCATGTTAAGAAGTGGGAGTTTGGCTTCCACCTTAGCCGAATAGTCTTGTCTTGCACCCGGATTATTCAGCTTGGCAGGATCGAAGTCCATCGCCGTAACCGTTTGTTGTTGTAATAAAAAGCCGAAAGCATTGAGAGGGTTGTTTGTACTCATAGCCGTATAGCCTAAATCTACCTGTGGGAGAAATACGGCATCGGTCTGCCTATAGTTAGCATTTGCCATTTTTGTGTCCAACTCGGACATTTTTACATTTGCATTGTTCCTCGATGCCGTTTCAACGGCTTCGGTGATTGAAATATACCTCCTGTCCTGAGCATTTGCTGAAAGGATAAATACCATTATCCCCAAAGCTATAATGCTTACTTTCTTTTTGTCTATCATATCTTTTCGCTCATTTAATTCTTATGGAAATATTGTCTATCGGAAATCACATACAAAAATACGAACAGTTTCCACACAAACAAATTTCCAATGGAAAATAAAATAATTTTAACTTTTATCGAAAAGTGGGAGAATACAAAGATCATATCGAATTTTCGCTTAAATGTATTCCATTCGGTAGCTGTTCATTTAAATTTTATGAAGGCAACAGAAGAATTGTACATTTTACAGCCTGCTGTTACAAAGAACATAAAAGAACTGGAAACAGAATTGGATGTAAAGCTGTTTGATCGCTTATTGAACAAAGTTGCATTAACGGAAGCCGGCAGAATTCTCTTCGATTATGCCTAACATGTATTGGAGCTTGATAAGAAATTGACTTTCGACTTAAGCACATAAAATATGCAGGTCAACTCAAGTTGGAAGCCAGCACGACTATCGAATAGTATATACTGCCGTCAATATTAGCAAAATTCCATGAGCGACATACTGACATAGCATTGGTGTTGTTAAATGATAATACTGAGAAAATAGAACGGGCGTTACTCAGAAGCTAGATCGACATCGGCATAGAGGAAGGAAACTCCAAGAATAATCAGATGAAATATATTCCATTTATCAAAGACGAAATAGTGGCTATTGCAAATACTGCTCAGACTTTGTCAGAGAAGGATGAAATAAGTCTTTCAGAATTAAAATTATTACCTCTTGTGTTGAGAAAAGCTGGATCGGGGAGCCTTGAAGTTATATTAAAGAAACTTAAAAAACAAGATATAAAACTACAAGATTTGAATATTCTAATGCACCTGGGCAGTACCGAGAGTATCAAAAGGTATCTGGCAAATTCGAATTGTCTGAGATTAATTTCTATCAATGCGGTAAGTAAAAAAATTGCCAATGGGGAGTTTTAGATAATTGAAATAAAAGACTTTGAGATTGAAAGAATGTTCTACTTCATTCATACACATGAAAAGCTATCGGGTCTGGCTGAAATGTTTATGCAGTTTATCCAGCAAGACCATAACCAAAGGTCATAAAAGATAACAATTTTCGATAGACAAGGTGTTCTGTTTTATCGGAACTTTACTTACTGAAATTCAATTCTGAAAATATGAATACATTTATTTCTTATCTGAAAAAGAACAGGAAGATTATTTATGGAGTATTGCTTGCTTTATGCTTTTTTCCTTTTATCTCTCCTCCGGTAGCTCTTTTTATGGGGTTGACTTTTGCTTTGAACTGTGACTAGCCTCACCCCAATTTTAACAAAAAGTCATCTAAATATTTGTTGCTATTTTCTGTTGTAAGACTGGGTTTCGGAATGAATATGCATCAAGTATTGGAGTCAGGGAAAGACGGCATGGCATTTACTGTCATATCTGTGGTCTGCACTTTGCTTATTGGTCCATTCATAGCCTGGCGTATGAAAATCAATAAAAAGACAGGTTACTTGATAAGTTCCGGTACGGCTATATGCGGGGGAAGTACTATTGCAGCTATTGGACCTGTCATCAAAGTAGACGAGAGCCAGATGTCTGTTTCGTTGGGGGCAGTATTTATTCTTAATGCAATCGCTCTGTTTGTTTTTCCAATTTTAGGTCATTACGTTGGCTTAACCCATCATCAGTTCGGGTTGTGGCCTGCTATTGCTATTCATGACACCTGTTCTGTGATAGGAGCAAGTTCTGCCTATTGAGAGGAAGGTATAAAAGTTGCGACAACTGTGAAATTAACACGCACTTTGTGGATTATTCCTATTGCGCTTGTGACTTCATTTATTTTCAAAAGTAAATCTGAGAAAATATACATCCTCTAGTTTATTCTTTTCTTTGTATTAGCCATGATAGCTAATACGTTTTTACCTTTACCCGATTATCTGACAAGCAGCATCGTTTGGCTAGCTCGAAAAGGTCTTACGCTGACTTTGTTTTTTATTGGTGCTTCTCTTTCGATGGATGCATTACGCAAAGTAGGTATTCGACCTATGATACAGGGTGTTATTCTGTGGATTGTGATAAGTTCGGTTTCGTTGTTGTACATCCTATTTTCAACCTAAGCAAATTCTTTATAAGAAAATTAATTTAACGATCCTAAATAATACTATTATGAACTTATGTTCATAATAGTATTTGTATTATATTTGCCATAAGAAGAATAGCATGGCACGTACAAAGAAAAACAGATTTATCCAGATGGCTCCTCATTTTAGCGGGTTTAAGCCTTTGGGGTTGCTTTATAAAAGGAAGGATGCCGTTATTATCAATTTTGAAGAATATGAAGCCTTGAAATTATGTGATTATGAGCATCTATCTCAGGCGGAGGCTGCTAATCTTATGAATATATCTCGTCCTACATTTACGCGTATTTATGAAAGTGTACGCAAAAAGATAGCAATAGCTTTTATTGAGGCTTCACCGATTATCTTTGAAGGAGGAAATACCGAGATAGCAAAATGGTATAAATGTGATGACTGTGAAATAGTCTTTACATTAAAAAATGATTCTGAAGTAAAATGTCCACTTTGCGGGAGACTTGCTGCCACTTTAAATAAACCTAAATTATGATAATCGCAATTTCATCGGATGAGAATGATTTGAATCAAACAGTTTCAGGCAGTTTTGGGAGATGCCGCTATTTTTGTTTATATAATACAGAAACACTCGAAGCTATATTTGTGGAAAATTCGGCGACATCAAGCCAGAAAAATGCAGGAGCGAAGGCAGCTTATTTTCTATTAGAACAAAATGCAGGAATAGTAGTAGCCTGCCGCTTTGGAACCATAGCTATTGTTTATTTAAGAGAAAATGATATTCAAATAGTAATACCTCAATCACCAAAAACAATCAACGAAATTATAAATCAATTGAAAAAGCAGATAATATGAAAATTGCTGTACCAACAAGAGGAAATATTGTGGACGACCATTTCGGACACTGTGAGGCCTATTCGGTTTTCACAATAGACAATAATAAAAATATCGAAAATGCTGAATTATATCCATCACCGCAAGGATGCGGATGCAAAAGTAATATCGCATCTCTTTTACAGGAAGAGGGCGTGACTGTCATGCTTGCCGGTAATATGGGAACTGGAGCTTTAAACGTATTGACAGGTCATAGAATTAAAGTATATCGTGGTTGTTCGGGTAATGCATCGAAGGCAGTTCAGGATTTCCTGGATGGAAAGATTGCTGATTCGGGAGAAGGATGCGATCATCACCAAGAGGGGCATCAATGCAATCATGAATTGTAAATGGAAGTAGCTGTTCTAATAGATAATAACCTTGGTGCGGAAGAAACCGGAAATATCAACTTAGAGATTCCTATGCGCAAGAATCAATACAATTAGAAACATCAAGCCTTTATCTTTAGAAAATAAAGAAAACGTATTGAAACCTTATTCTCTCAGCTCTGTGATCAGATTATGATTCGTAGAAACTATGTCAAAATTTTAATGGGCTCAAAAACATAACACTTTATAAGACTATTAACCTGACAGTTATGCAGATCATAAATAAATTAAATAACAAATAATGATTAATCGGCTAGATGAAAACTTACCAAATGTTAATTATACTTATCCAATAAATTATGAAAATTAGTGAATTGATAGCATTATAGCAGAAACAACAAGAGTTGTACAGCGATTTTGAAATAATGGTAAGGGATCATCAAACTGGTAAAACGAACACAGTTGACCATGCTACTTACTGGACTAAGATAAAAGAGTATTATTTAGGAATAAACCAAAATAAGAGTAAATAGACCATTCAGGTAAATTATTGCTGAACAGCAATAGATATAATGATAATAACGCGCAAAATACAGATATTTGCCGAAGGGACACCACTGGAAAAAAGAATATTTGCATACAATTTATACGTGGGTAAGAATGGCTTTCAAACTGGCAAATCAGATTTCTACTCTTCGTTTTATCCAGGATAACCTGATTCAGATGATCTATCTGGAGGAAGGTATAAAAAGAAGACTAACTGATCATTGCAAAGATGAGCTGGGGATATTAAATTCATCGAGTCTGAATTCAACACACAAGTTATCTCATTCCCTGACTAAATTACCGATGGCATAAGAGCCTGTATTAATCAGTATGTCTGCAGATATTACAACAAAGAAAAAGATGAGTATTAATTTTTTGTTTGTTGCCTTATTGAGTATATAGGTAGAAAAACAAAGAATCACCGTAATGTTCTCGTTAATGCTATAAGCAAAAAAAGCTACAACATATTTATGATTTAGCAGATATATACCATAGTGATAATATTGACAAAATAACAGATGAACTAATCAGAGACTATTATATTAAACAAGGGAGATTTAATTATCTTGCAGACGCTCAATATTTGATCCCAAGCCATGGGGATATTGGAAAGTTCTATAAACGACTTATTGTAGACGTCTACAATAAACAAGACAAAAAGCATATTCAAACTTTAATTGAAGTATATAATTCGTGGATTTCCCGAAAGATTGAGGACTTTAATAGTAGCTTATACTACGAAAGCCGTGATTATCTGTATGAATCGTATGTGAAAGGAGAGGTTCTTTAGGATTCGATCCAAACCTGTATAATCAACTAATAATGATTTATCTAAATCATTATTAGTTGATTATACAATTATTAGACTAAAGAAAAGAAAAATACTGGTTATTTTTTGATATATAGCTATATAATCAATAATTAAAAGCTCCAACAAGAACCTCCATGTTAAAGATGATAGATCAAAAGCCTATCAGTTTTTTTGTATCCACCTCAAAAAATAGCATTTTACAAAATATTCTTTTTAAAGTTTTATTGAAAAGCTGTAGTCCGTTTGTAAACCAATGGTTAAAAACGATACAGATGTAGACCGTTTTTTTCGGCTCAAAACAAGGTAAAATGACATGCTCAAATTAAAAATATATTTAAGAATATCAAAAAAGGAAAGTAAGGAGGCTTATGTATGGATCAGCTTCTATATAAACAGGGTAAAGGTTAATTTTTCGACCAAGGTGAGTGTGTCTGTAAAAAATTGGAGTGAAACAAAATCGATGGTTTTATCAACAGACTCTTTCTTTTGATGAGATAATACTAGAGTATATGAAACGATACTATAACTATGAACTTGAATGTGGAAGTATTCTCTCCACTATTTATAAGAAACATTCCAACTTTAAGTTGCATCTTTCAGATAAATTCAGACAATATTTATTTGATACAAAATTAGTCTTGATGATTCCAAGAATAGAGCCATATAAAAAAAATACGTTAATAGATTTTGTTCTTTTATTGAAAGTCAGAAGATCGTTATTGTCTAAATGAGTTACTTTAAAGAAAATTCGAATACTTTTTCTTATTCTGACAATCGAGGCGTGATAGAAATGATTTTGTTGGGAGAGAACTTTCAATTCAAAATGGCTTATTAATTGCCTATAGTATATAATAAAAGGCTTTCATGACTACTGATCATTATCGATCGAGAAAAAACACGATGTAATGATTGATAACCTTAAAATAAACATTCCACTATCAGAAGTTGAAGATAGTAATATTGGCTGCTATCTCCGTTTACAGGAAATCCCCTGATACTTTCTGATCGTTCAACGGAAAGACATCCAGCTATATTATAGAGGCATGATAATCTAGGGCCCCCCCGATATCCTAGACCTTTAGTAACTTGTATCCGAGCCGGACTCCCAATTATCCAAAAATAGAAAATACACCGCTGCATAGCTAGCATTTTCCTCCATCGGCTCGGTAGATATTTTAGAAATAGCTTTCTCTTGTTTGATAAACATTTATGATATAGATATTTACTTCTTTTCGACCAAGTGATATCTCGACTATGGTTTTATTCTTTGATATACCCAGTTCTTTATTTTTTGTCTCCAATCATTTGATAACAAGAAATATACGATTCGGGTCGACAACTACTAGACGGCCTCCCCTAGAACTTAGATTAAGTGTAACTAAGTCCCTTTTATTCATGGGGCAAACAGTGATATAAACGATGATGAAGTGATTTGCTAATAGAGTAATTCCTTATCGAAGATGACTGTAGGTATAGCCCATTATGAGACTGAAATCTCATAATGGGTAGATAAGTTGATAGCGTTTTTCTTTTTACCTTTTGCCGTCTTTTTAAAGTCCATAAAATGTATTTATACCATTTATTGGATGCGTAGGTATATCAAAGAAACCTACCCTCAAAAGACCTTATTAACCAGTCATTTTAACTAATTCCTTGCTAATAATCTAGTATTTTTTTGCGAAGTTTAGGTTCTAGACTTCTGTCTATAAATCAAAGTGTATAGAAGTCGAAGGGGCGTCTGTAATCTGATTATTTACCGTATACAGCCACGGAGTATATTATCTGTTCGGTTGAACAATTTCACATCGAATGCTTACTATTCTTCCAAATGAGTCAGAAACTGTTAAACTTTCAAAGACATTATACCCTAATATTTTATTGCTTATAAATTAAAAGAATCATACATCTCAGGTATTTCAGCACTTCTAGGCAGCCTATTTCCTAAAAAAACAAACTATTATAGAACATTTATCTATAATCTTATGTTCTATTGTTTTATAATTTCTAGATGGGATAAACCCCATAAATCTTTTTAAATAAATCTTATTCATGTTTCAAGATTACTTTTAATTTACTTGCGTATTTTCACCAGTCCTACGTAATACTGCATGCAATCATATTGCATATTGTAATATAAAACACAGAATGCAATATATTTTCACAATATATTACATTCTAATAATAAATAATAGATTAAATTTAAAGTATGGGTAAAGAACTTGGTCAAACGCTTAAAAACATTGAGCAGATACGCAATGCCAAAGGATTTACACTGAAATATATAGCTTCAAGATTAGATACGAAACAAGCTGTGTCTGCTCTTATTATGAAAGGGGAAAGAGGTTTGCTATTTAAAATTCTAGAACAAATTGCAATGATTTTTGAGATAGATATAACAGATATAATAAAATATCCTGATAAATACAAAAAACAGGTAGCCCCAAAAAATAACTAAGGTTTTGATTGAGTTAAAAATAAGAGATGATGAGTTTATAAAACTAGGATTGAAAGATAAAGTATTACAAATCTTAAATAAATAATTATTATAGGTCAATATAATAACAAACCATACTTAGATGACAGAAAGAAGAAACTAAAAGATTAGAATGATAAAATATACGAAAAGCTAGATACATCTATTGAAGTATTTTACTAGTATAATGCAGGCAAAAATGAAAAAATAGTGTATATACTGATAAACCTAAGCTTTTATATACTGAATATAAGCGATACAAATTAAATATTGTATCGCTTTTGTATATTAAAACTTAATAAAATTATATTAATATGAAATTAAAAAACTTATTTGTAGTATTAACTACACTAAGCATTGTTTTTAGTGGATTAACGTCATGTAGCAATGATGACGATAACAAAGTAGCACCTATTGTAGGAACATGGAATTTAAAAACTACAGTAGGCGAGAATGGAACTAAATTAGCCGACATGATAGTCTATCTAGACTTTGGCAAAGAAGGAGAAACAATGAAAGCTATAATTGAAGGATTATTAGCGCAGAATGGTATTAGTGGTGAAGCGTTAGCAAATAAAGTAGAATCCGTTACCGCTAGATTTTCGGAAGACGGTAAGGTAAATATCTCTTTCAAAGAAAAAGGATCTACCACGGAAACTAATATATCCCAATTTATAGATCTTCACTATTATACAAGTTCAGATGGAAAATTGGTATATATAGGGATAGAGAAGAAAGTTGCAGCAGAACTTCTTCCACTACTTAGCTCGATACTTGGCAAAAATATAGATATCCCAACTCTTCAAAGCATATTAGTTACTTCTGATCAGTATTACTCAATTCCTTTAAATTTAGAGATTCAGAACAATTATGCTAAATTTTATGTAAAAAAAGATTATATCGCTAAAGTTGCCACTGTAGCAAATGAGATAGGATTAATTCCTACTGAATATCAGTTCTTACCTGAATGGATAAATGAACTATCAGATATGGATGATGTAACTATAAATGTCGGTCTTGGTTTTATTAAATAAAAAGTACACATAAAATTATTATACAAAAAAACTGAATACTACATAGTATTCAGTTTTTTTGTATAAGTATGTTTCTATAAAAAATATTTATGAACTAAACTAACATATGGGAGTTAGCGAGATTCTGTTGTGAGAGTGTAATAAATTGTGTTGTGTGTATATAATAAA
This sequence comes from Dysgonomonas sp. HDW5A, assembly GCF_011299555.1. Taxonomy (NCBI): domain Bacteria; kingdom Pseudomonadati; phylum Bacteroidota; class Bacteroidia; order Bacteroidales; family Dysgonomonadaceae; genus Dysgonomonas; species Dysgonomonas sp. HDW5A. Next base: position 346,758 of record NZ_CP049857.1, read on the forward strand.
ACAGCCTCAGAGTATAAAACTCTGAGGCTGTTTAAAAAGAGGGCGGCTATCTACTCTCCCACCTAATGGCAGTACCATCGACGTGGTTGGGCTTAACTTCTCTGTTCGGAATGGGAAGAGGTGGATCCCCAACGCTATAACCACCTTAATATTGTAAATTAAATATCTACTTATAGAGATTTAATTGAGATGATGTAAAAGAGCTTTCAAATAACTTGTATGTAGCAAACCTGGGTCAATCAGGCGAGACTCTGGGCAGAGTCATGGAAAAAAGTTTCGGGCAATTAGTACTACTCGGCTATGACATTACTGCCTTTACACCTGTAGCCTATCAACGTCGTAGTCTGCGACGACCCTTATAAGGATATCTTATCTTGAAGCCGGCTTCGTACTTAGATGCTTTCAGCACTTATCCGATCCAGACTTAGCTACCCGGCGATGCTCCTGGCGGAACAACCGGTAAACCAGGGGTCTGTCCAACACGGTCCTCTCGTACTAGTGTCAGATCTCCGCAAATATCCTGCGCCCACGATAGATAGAGACCGAACTGTCTCACGACGTTCTGAACCCAGCTCGCGTGCCACTTTAATGGGCGAACAGCCCAACCCTTGGGACCTTCTCCAGCCCAGGATGTGACGAGCCGACATCGAGGTGCCAAACCATTCCGTCGATATGAGCTCTTGGGAATGATCAGCCTGTTATCCCCGGAGTACCTTTTATCCTTTGAGCGATGGCCATTCCATACTGAAACCACCGGATCACTATGCTCTAGTTTCCTACCTGATCGACTTGTCGGTCTCTCAGTCAAGCGCGCTTATGCCATTACACTCTACGAACGGTTACCAATCGTTCTGAGCGCACCTTTAGAAGCCTCCGTTACTCTTTTGGAGGCGACCACCCCAGTCAAACTACCCACCATACAGTGTCCCCGTATCCACGGGTTAGAATTCAAACAATTAAAGGGCCGTATTTCAAGGGTGACTCCACAAATACTGGCGTACCTGCTTCATAGTCTCCGGCCTATCCTACACATCAAGTGCCCAAATTCAATGTAAAGCTATAGTAAAGGTTCACGGGGTCTTTTCGTCCCATCGCGGGTAATCGGCATCTTCACCGATACTACAATTTCACCGAGCTCACAGTTGAGACAGTGTCCAGATCATTACACCATTCGTGCAGGTCGGAACTTACCCGACAAGGAATTTCGCTACCTTAGGACCGTTATAGTTACGGCCGCCGTTTACTGGGGCTTCAATTCAAAGCTTCTCATTGCTGATGACTTCTCCTCTTAACCTTCCAGCACCGGGCAGGTGTCAGGCTATATACTTCTTATTTCTAATTTGCATAGCCATGTGTTTTTGTTAAACAGTTGCCTGGACCTATTCTCTGCGACCTACATTGCTGTAGGTACCCTTTCTCCCGAAGTTACAGGGTCATTTTGCCTAATTCCTTAACTGTGAATCACTCGAGCGCCTTAGTATACTCAACCCAACTACGTGTGTCCGTTTTAGTACGGGTACGATATAGATTAGCGTTTAGCGGTTTTTCTTGGCAGTTTGTTTACCTACATTTTTAACTTGCCACAAGGGCTCGTCATACTTTCAAGTTCGACTCTTCTAGCGGATTTGCCTACTAAAATCAACATCTACACTCTTTAACCATCTATTCCGTCAGATGGCAGTAGTTTCACTTCTGCGTCCCCACATCACTCTATACAGTAGTAACGGAATATTAACCGTTTCGTCCATCGGAATCGCCCTTCGGCTTATCCTTAGGTCCCGACTTACCCTGATCCGATTAGCGTTGATCAGGAAACCTTAGTCTTTCGGCGAGGAGGTTTCTCACCTCCTTTATCGTTACTCATACCTACATTTGCTTTTCCGTACGCTCCAGAGTAGCTTACGCTACGCCTTCTACGCTGAACGGAATGCTCCCCTACCGATAATATTTTATCCCATAGCTTCGGTAACATGTTTGATGCCCGATTATTATCCACGCATCGCCACTCGACTAGTGAGCTGTTACGCACTCTTTAAATGAATGGCTGCTTCCAAGCCAACATCCTAGCTGTCTCTGTAGCAACACTTCGTTAATTCAACTTAACATGTATTTGGGGACCTTAGCTGATGGTCTGGGTTCTTTCCCTCTCGGACATGGACCTTAGCACCCATGCCCTCACTCCCGGTAAAAACTTATGCCCATTCGGAGTTTATCTGGACTTGATAGGCGGTGAAGCCCTCGCATCCAATCAGTAGCTCTACCTGACATAAGTTATAAGCCGAGGCTGCACCTAAATGCATTTCGGGGAGTACGAGCTATCTCCAAGTTTGATTAGCCTTTCACCCCTACCCTCAAGTCATCCGAAAGCTTTTCAACGCTTACCGGTTCGGTCCTCCAATTGGTGTTACCCAACCTTCAACCTGCTCAAGGGTAGATCACTTGGTTTCGCGTCTACTCCCATTGACTAAGCGCCCTGTTAAGACTTGCTTTCGCTTCGGCTGCGTACCTCAATAGTACTTAACCTTGCCAATGAGAGTAACTCGTAGGTTCATTATGCAAAAGGCACGCCGTCACCATTACTGGCTCCGACCGCTTGTAGGCACATGGTTTCAGGGTCTATTTCACTCCTCTGTTCGAGGTTCTTTTCACCTTTCCCTCACGGTACTGGTTCACTATCGGTCTCTCGGAAGTATTTAGCCTTACCGGATGGTCCCGGTGGATTCATACAGGATTTCTCGTGTCCCGCACTACTCAGGAGTCTGCTAGGCTTGGTTAGGGTTTCGTATACGGGATTATCACCCTCTGTGATCGATCTTTCCAAATCGTTCTACTACTCTAACTTCTTGCCACAGCGCAGTCCTACAACCCCAATAATGCCGAAACATTATTGGTTTGGGCTAATCCCATTTCGCTCGCCACTACTCTGGGAATCACTTTTGTTTTCTTTTCCTATGGGTACTTAGATGTTTCAGTTCCCCACGTTTGCTTCTGGTTAGACCAGATGACGGTTTCTTCAACCGCCGGGTTGCCCCATTCGGAGATCTTGGGATATAATGGATATTTGCTCCTCCCCCAAGCTTTTCGCAGCTTATCACGTCCTTCTTCGCCTTCGAGAGCCTAGGCATCCCCCATGTGCCCTTATTTACTTTTTTCTTCGCCTGATTTATAAGGGTTCTTACAAACTCTTATATACCGGTTTGATATATACTCGTTATATTTTTACTTGCTCTTTTTTACATCATGTCAAAGATCGTTTACCTATTACATAGGTATTGTGGAGAATAACGGATTCGAACCGTTGACCCCCTGCGTGCAAGGCAGGTGCTCTAGCCAGCTGAGCTAATCCCCCGTAGTGGGAAGCGTGACTTCCTTCGTACTTTGTAGTCCCAGGCAGAGTTGAACTGCCGACCTCTACATTATCAGTGTAGCGCTCTAACCAACTGAGCTATAGGACTGGCTTGTTCTTGTGCGCCTGAAACTGTGGATACACAGCTTCTCTGTTCTCTTATTTTGTTAGGTTGTACATAGGTTTTGAAACATTTTAAAAAAGACATTAGACATCGGGTAGATTCCTTTTCTTCAAAGGGTCTCTTTGTTAGACAAGGCTTCTCCAGAAAGGAGGTGTTCCAGCCGCACCTTCCGGTACGGCTACCTTGTTACGACTTAGCCCCAGTCACTAGTTTTACCCTAGGACGCTCCTTGCGGTTACGTACTTCAGGTACCCCCAGCTTCCATGGCTTGACGGGCGGTGTGTACAAGGCCCGGGAACGTATTCACCGCGCCATGGCTGATGCGCGATTACTAGCGAATCCAGCTTCATGGAGTCGAGTTGCAGACTCCAATCCGAACTGGGAATGGCTTTGGAGATTGGCATCCTGTCACCAGGTAGCGACCCTCTGTACCATCCATTGTAACACGTGTGTCGCCCCGGACGTAAGGGCCGTGCTGATTTGACGTCATCCACACCTTCCTCACAGCTTACGCTGGCAGTCTTGTCAGAGTCCTCAGCTTGACCTGTTAGTAACTAACAATGTGGGTTGCGCTCGTTATGGCACTTAAGCCGACACCTCACGGCACGAGCTGACGACAACCATGCAGCACCTACACATCTGCTATTGCTAGAAGATCTGTTTCCAGATCGGTCAGATGCATTTCAAGCCCGGGTAAGGTTCCTCGCGTATCATCGAATTAAACCACATGTTCCTCCGCTTGTGCGGGCCCCCGTCAATTCCTTTGAGTTTCACCGTTGCCGGCGTACTCCCCAGGTGGATTACTTATCGCTTTCGCTTAGCCGCTTATTGTAATATCACAAACAGCTAGTAATCATCGTTTACGGCGTGGACTACCAGGGTATCTAATCCTGTTTGATACCCACGCTTTCGTGCTTCAGCGTCAGTTATAGTTTAGTAAGCTGCCTTCGCAATTGGAGTTCTTCGTGATATCTATGCATTTCACCGCTACACCACGAATTCCGCCTACTTCAAATATACTCAAGAAAAACAGTTTCAACGGCAATTTTAAGGTTGAGCCTCAAACTTTCACCGCTGACTTATCATCCCGCCTACGCACCCTTTAAACCCAATAAATCCGGATAACGCTCGCATCCTCCGTATTACCGCGGCTGCTGGCACGGAGTTAGCCGATGCTTATTCGTATGGTACTTGCAATAGGTTACTCGTAACCTTTTTTACTCCCATACAAAAGAAGTTTACAACCCGTAGGGCAGTCATCCTTCACGCGACTTGGCTGGTTCAGACTCTCGTCCATTGACCAATATTCCTCACTGCTGCCTCCCGTAGGAGTCTGGACCGTGTCTCAGTTCCAGTGTGGGGGATAAACCTCTCAGTTCCCCTATCCATCGTTGCTTTGGTGAGCCGTTACCTCACCAACTGGCTAATGGAACGCATGCCCATCTTCTACCGATTAATCTTTAGCAAATATTACCATGCGGTATCCCTGCGTTATGGGGTATTAATCCGAATTTCTCCGGGCTATTCCCCTGTAGAAGGTAGGTTGCATACGTGTTACTCACCCGTGCGCCGGTCGTCATCAAAGTATTGCTACTTCATGCTACCCCTCGACTTGCATGTGTTAGGCCTGTCGCTAGCGTTCATCCTGAGCCAGGATCAAACTCTTCTTTGTATATCTTTTTTATATTCTTTGAAGCGTTTGTCTTTTTTTTACTCAAGGTTTTTGACGTTGAGTTAGAGTCTCTAATCTAAAATTAGTCTCTACCCGTCTAATGCTATATTTTTTGTTTCTTATGTATCAACCGTGTCAAAGATCGTTCTTTTTTGCTTCGTTTTATAACCGTCTCTCGGTTTTAAAGCGAGTGCAAAAGTAGTCGCTTTTTATATACGCTCCAAATATTATTACAACTATTTTTGAAAACTTTTTGAAGTATTTTTCAAAACATTCTTTTTCAGATATTTAGAGAGACAAAAAGATGGCAGAATAAATACCCTGCAATCTTTTTATGCTTATACGCTTAAAACCAGCTCTTTGGCAAATATATAAAATAATAAATAGCATATCCTATTTTCACCGTAACATTTTCAATTATTTAACTATCTAGCATCTCTTTGTTAGATACGGCATAACTAATACCCTCAGAACTTATATTTTACAAAATAAGCTATTAACAAAATCCAACCCAGAATTAAGAAAACACCTCCGATTGGAGTAATTGGTCCCAAGAATTTCAGATTAATATTCCAATATTCTGAAAAGGCTAGAAAGTAAATGGTGAACGAAAACAGGAACGTACCTATTATCAGACATAGGCTCGACCACTTCTCCAATGGTGTGGTAAAAGATAAAAACAATCCGAGTACTAACAATACAATTGCATGGTACATCTGATAGCGGATACCGACTTCAAAACTTGCCAGTTTATCCACCGACAGTATCTTTTTAAAGGCATGGGAACCTAAAGCTCCCAGTATAATTGTAATCAAGCCATAGAAACCGGCTATAATCAGTGTAAATTGTTTCATTATATATTATATATAGTAGTTATTTTCTTTCATCAAGTGGAATATAACTCTTAATATCGGAAGCATTTTTGTATGCGGGACGAATGATTCGTCTTTCTTTGAAGTTTAATTCCTCTATACGATGTGCTGTCCAACCTACAATACGAGCCATAGCAAACAATGGTGTGTATATTTCTTGGGGTAAACCGATCATATCATATACAAAGCCCGAATAGAAATCGACATTGGCACATACTTGCTTCTTCACATTACTTCCTTTATATTCCATAAAGTTCTTAATAGCACGCTCTTCCAGGAGATTGTAGAAATTATACTCGTCTTCACGCCCTTTTTCGATAGCTAAATCTCTAGCCATTTCCTTTAACAGGGTTGCACGTGGATCTGATATTGTATAAATGGCATGTCCTATACCATATATAAGACCTGTTTTATTATAGGCTTGTTTATTAAGTATCTTTTGTAAAAATGCATCTACTTCCGCGACATCTGTCCAATCTTTGATATTCTTCTTTATATGCTTAAGCATATCTACCACTCTTAGGTTAGCTCCCCCGTGAAGAGGACCTTTTAATGACCCGATACCGGCAGCAATTGATGAATAGGTATCTGTTCCTGCTGAACTGGTTACACGAACCGTGAATGTGGAGTTGTTACCTCCCCCGTGATCTGCATGAACCATAAGTGCCAAATCGAGGATTTTTACATCCAGTGGCGTGTACTTACTTCCTTTCATCATATATAAGAAATTCTCAGCTAAAGAAAAATTAGCTTTAGGATGTCTTATATGCAATGATTTTCCCTGATTGTGTCTCAATGCATTGTAAGCGTATGCTACAATTGTGGGAAATGTGGCAATAAGGTTAAGCGATTGTCGAACCAGATTTTCCTCTGATGTATCGTCTGCATTTTCATCAAATGTGTATAGCTCCAATACGCATCTTGAAAGGATATTCATAATATCTGAACCTTCGAGATCAAGAATGTGCATTGTTATCTTTGGATTCAAATCCATTGTCTGGCTCAATAACTGAGAAAATTCTCCTAATTCCTTTTTCTCGGGCAGATAGCCTGCAAGAATCAGAAATATAGTTTCCTCAAAACCCAAACGGTTTTCGCTTTGAGCACCTTTGACGATTTCTTCGATACTGATTCCCCGATACATTAATTTTCCGGGGATTGCTTTTAATGCTCCATCTTCGCCCCGCTCGTACCCTACAACATCTCCTACTTTGGTTAGTCCTACAACTACACCTGTGTGGTCTTCATTGCGGAGTCCTCTTTTTACATTATAGGTTTGAAATAATTCCGGATCTATTTGTGTTGTTGTGCGTATGGTTTCGGATATTTTCTTTATAATGTTATTCATCGGATATGTATTTTTATAGAGTTAATTTATTTGGGTCACAAGACCTATACTATTTACTTTATTACAAGTTACTTGTCAGAAGCTGGCAGAACTTGCTAGTGGAAAGGGTCGTTCCTCCCTCCATAAAGCGGGCAAGATCGGCTGTTGCCTCTCCTTTGCTGTAAAGGCGTTCAAGACCATTGGTTATAAGATCGCCTGCTTCAGTCCATCCCAAATATTCGAGCATCATTACAGCCGAAAGCAATAGAGATGATGGATTCACGACATCTTTCCCTGCAATATCGGGTGCTGTACCATGAGTCGCTTCAAAAATGGCATGCCCCGTCATATAATTGATATTGGCTCCGGGAGCAATACCAATCCCCCCGACCATTGCTGCTAATTGATCGGAAACATAGTCTCCATTCAGATTGAGTGTTGCAATAACCGAATATTCGGCGGGTTTTAATAATGTATTTTGAAGAAAAGCATCTGCTATTACATCTTTTACAATTAGCTTACCGTCTGATTTAGCCTGCTCCAATGTTTTATTGGCTTCCGCCTCTCCTTTATCTTTCTTGATTTTCTCCCATTGCTGCCAAGTGAATACTTTATCTCCGTACTCTTTTTCAGCAAGAGCATATCCCCACTGCTTGAAACCGCCTTCGGTAAATTTCATAATATTACCTTTATGAACAATGGTTACCGAGGGCAATTTGTTCTCTAAAGCATATTCTATTGCTGCACGAACCAGTCGTTCTGTACCTTCAACCGAAACAGGTTTTACTCCAAAAGAAGAGGTTTCGGGGAAACGAACCTTCTTCACGCCCATTTCCGTTTGAAGGAAATTCAGGAATTTTGCAGCTTCTGGTGTTCCTTGCATCCATTCGATACCTGCATAAATATCCTCTGTATTTTCACGGAAAATAGTCATATTTACTTTCTCCGGTGTTTTAATTGGAGATACTACTCCTTTAAACCAACGAACAGGGCGAAGGCATACATATAAATCTAAATCCTGACGAAGAGCAACATTCAACGAACGGATTCCTCCTCCAACGGGTGTAGTAAGAGGTCCTTTTATTCCCACCAGATACTCACGAAAGGCATTCATTGTATCTTCGGGAAGCCACGAACCGTTTTCATTAAATGATTTTTCTCCTGCAAGAACTTCTTTCCATTCTATTTTTCGCTGTCCTCGATAGGCTTTTTCTATAGCTTTATCAATTACTTGCTGTGCATTTTTCCAAATCTCTACTCCTACCCCATCTCCTTCTATAAAAGGAATAATTGGGTTATTAGGTACATTTAGCTTACCGTTATTGATAGTTATTTTTTGTGACATTATTTTTATTTTATTGTTTCCAAAAATCATCGTGATGCTTATCACTCTGCCAATTATATTCTATTCGAAAAGCTATTTCCTCTGCTGTATTCTTTCCCGAAAGATCACTTACAAAACCCAAAGTCATATCTATTCCAGCACTTACTCCTGATGAAGTATAATATTTACCATCAACGACCCATCGTGCCTGCTGTATCCAATTAACTCTATCGGAGTTACTTTTTACCCAATCGAAAGCCCGTTTATTGGATGTTGCTTTTTTTCCATCAAGAAGTCCGGTTCGTGCAAGTAATGCACTGCCTGTACAAACAGTTAATACATATCGACTTTTTTCAGCTAGTTGTTTTATTTGATCGATCAGGCTTGTATTCTCAACTACCTGTCGGGTTCCTAGTCCACCGGGAATAAATAATACGTCGTTAATCTTTATATCATCTATTTTCTGTGTTTCAATTCTTAACCCGTCTTTATTACTTACAATTCCTCCTTGTTGCGAATAATACCCAATGGTATAATTTTCAACTTTTCCGAAGACTTCAACAGGTCCAAAAACATCTAAAGTTTCAAAATCAGTAAATAGAATCACATTTATATTCATTCTCGATTTTATTGCTGAGAAAATGCAGGGATCATTCTCCTTTCATATAATTCAAAGCGCTTCCGGCCTTAAACCATTCGATTTGAAGTTGATTATAAGTATGGGCAACTTCAATCGTTTCCGATGTTCCATCTTTATGACTCAATTTTACAGTCAGATTTTTTCCGGGTTTAAAATCAGTCAAACCTAAGATGCTTATTTTGTCTTCCTCACGAACCTTGTCATAATCTTCTTTATTCACAAAGGTCAGAGCAAGCATACCCTGCTTTTTCAAATTGGTTTCGTGAATACGTGCAAATGATTTTACAATAATTGCTTTCACATTCAAGAAACGTGGTTCCATAGCTGCATGTTCACGAGAAGAGCCTTCTCCATAATTTTCCTCTGCAACGACAATCGAACCCAAACCTTTTGCCTTGAAGTTTCGAGCTAATTGGGGTACAGCTTCAAATTCACCGGTTAGGGGATTCTTTACCGAATTTGTTTTATCATTGAAAGCATTTACCGCCCCAATCAGCATATTATCCGATATATTATCGAGATGCCCACGGAAACGTAACCAAGGTCCAGCCATAGATATATGGTCGGTAGTACATTTTCCTTTTGCCTTTATCAATAAGGGTTGTTCAATAATATCTTTACCATCCCATACTGCAAACGGTTGTAATATTTGAAGGCGTTGCGAATCGGGTGCTATTTTAACCTCAACGACAGTACCCTCCGATACAGGTTCGATATATCCTAAATCTTCTACTCCAAAACCTTTTTGAGGTAATTCTAATCCTACAGGTTCTTGAAGTTTTACTTGTTCTCCCTTAGCATTGGTTAAAGTATCCGTCATCGGATTGAAACACAAATCTCCTGCAATTGTAAGTGCTGCCACCAATTCGGGCGAAGCTACAAAAGCGTGCGTATTTGGGTTACCGTCATTTCTTTTCGCAAAATTTCGGTTGAACGATGTCACAATTGAATTTGGACGTTCCGGATTTTCTGTTTCACGCTTCCATTGCCCGATACAAGGACCACAGGCATTTGCCATAATGGTTGCTCCCACTTCTTCGAATTCAGTCAATATACCATCTCTTTCTGCTGTAAAACGTACTTGCTCCGATCCCGGATTGATAATAAATTGTGCTTTAACCGATACATCTTTCGATTTTGCATCTTTTACAATAGAAGCTGCTCTCGACATATCTTCATACGAAGAGTTGGTACAAGAGCCTATTAAGCCTACCTCCATTGTTTGAGGATATCCTTTTTCTTTTACCACTTTTGCAAACTCCGAAATAGGATGTGCTGCATCAGGAGTAAATGGTCCATTAATATAGGGTTCTAAATCTGACAGGTTGATTTCAATTACACGATCGTAATATTTCTCAGGATTATTTTCAACCTCAGCATCTGCTTTTAAATGCTCCTTTACTGAATTTATTACCTCTACAATTTCTTCTCGATCGGTGGCAATAAGATATTCAGCCGATTTCTCATCGTATGGAAAAATAGAAGTAGTTGCTCCTACTTCAGCACCCATGTTACAAATAGTTGCCTTTCCCGTTGCTGAAAGTGAATATACACCTTCTCCAAAATATTCTATAATGGCATTTGTACCTCCTTTTACGGTAAGGATACCTGCCAGTTTCAAAATTACATCTTTAGCCGAAGCCCAACCGGATAGTTTACCCGTTAGTTTTACGCCGATAATTTTGGGCATTTTCAACTCCCAAGGCATACCTGCCATTACGTCGACAGCATCTGCTCCTCCTACTCCAATGGCGATCATACCTAATCCTCCGGCATTGGGTGTATGCGAATCTGTACCAATCATCATTCCTCCGGGAAATGCATAATTCTCCAGTACAACCTGATGTATAATCCCTGCACCGGGTTTCCAAAAGCCTATTCCAAATTTATTGGATACAACGCTTAGGAAATCGTATACTTCTTTATTGGTAATTTCAGCAGTATTTAAATCTTCTTTAGCCGATTTATAGGCTTGAATCAAGTGATCACAATGTACGGTAGATGGTACTGCAACCCTTTTACGACCCGAGTTCATCAGCTGTAAAAGTGCCATTTGTGCTGTTGCATCCTGCATAGCTACACGATCGGGGGCAAAGTTAACGTAATCTTCGCCTCTTTTATAGTCTTTAATAGGCTCATCTTTTGACAGGTGGGCATATAATATTTTCTCGGTAAGCGTCAGAGATCTTTTTAATTCTTCTTTCGCCTGTAATATCCTTTGAGGTAATGACTCATATATATTTTGAATCATTTTAATATCAAAAACCATCTTTTATATATCTTTTAGTTAATCTTCAATTCGGTTTTATAGCATTCTCAAAGATATAAATTTTAATTTAATTAGAAAAACTAAATTTATATTTATACATTCAAATTACATATTTATACATAAAGAGTATAGGGAAATAAAAAAAGCGAGTAAAACTCGCCTTTAAATTCATTAGTAACTCTTTTTTTTCTTATCCTCTTCTTTCACGGAGGGTTGTGCAGCTATAACTTTTGGCTTAACCTGCTTAGGTTTCTTTTCTTCTCTTTTAAAACGTTTCTCTCCCATAATATTATATAGTTTGGTAAAGATGTAAATGTAACTCATTACTCAGCCAAAACACCAGATTAAATATATTATTATAGGATATTAAGTTAAAGAAGCCAAAAACAGAACTAACAAACTTACAATCAGAAATATAAAACAAACAAAATAAGATAAGATTCATTAAAAGAAAAAGAATTTCATTGTATCTTTAAAATTAGGCTGAACTATCTTAACTTTTTCATTGTTATCAATACCAACATTAATTCATTTAAATTATCTATTAAGATGAAAAAAGGACTTTATCTTTTAGTGATGGCTATGCTCATCAGTTTCTTATCAGAAAAAACAGAAGCATGTACCCGTGTAGTATACCAGGGACCTAACAATACCATCTTAACAGCCCGATCTATGGACTGGAAAGAAGATATTATGAGTAACTTATGGATATTCCCTAGAGGAATGGAGCGGAACGGTGAAGTTGGACCCAACTCTTTAAAATGGCAATCGAAATATGGAAGCATTATTGCATCTGCATACGATATATCCAGTACGGATGGAATGAATGAAAAGGGTTTAGTTGCTAATCTTCTTTGGCTAGCCGAATCTGAGTATACAGTATGGGATCAGAAGAAACCCGGTTTAACGATAGCAGCATGGGTACAGTACGTACTTGATAATTTTGCGACTGTTAACGAAGCTGTTGCTGCTTTGGAAAAAGAAGATTTTGTAGTTATTTCGGATAATATGCCCAACCAAGACAGAATGGCTACATTGCATTTGGCAATATCTGATGTAACCGGAGATAATGCCATATTTGAATACATTAAAGGTAAATTGGTAATACATCACGACAGATCTTATCAGGTAATGACAAACTCTCCTATATTTGAACAACAACTTGCATTGAATAAATATTGGGAAAACATTGGAGGTACAACTATGTTACCGGGAACAAATCGTGCAGCTGACAGATTTGTAAGAGCATCTTATTATATCAATGCTATCCCTCAAGTTGAAGACACAAGAATAAGTGTAGCAAGTGTTTTCAGCGTTATTCGAAATGTTTCGGTACCTTATGGTATCAGTACACCAAACGAACCTAATATCTCATCTACAAGATGGAGAACTGTATCGGATCAAAAAAACAGGGTTTACTATTTTGAATCGACATTGTACCCAAACATTTTCTGGGTAGATTTAAAAAATATTGATTTCTCTAAAAATGCACCGGTTTTAAAGCTTGATCTTGTTAGCGGTGCAACTTATGTAGGAAATGCAGTAAAAGAATTTAAGCCCTCAAAACCTTTTGTTTTCCAAGGCATATAAATTAAACTTACAACTATACTAAAAAAGCGACCAAAAGGTCGCTTTTTTAGTATTATTTATTCAAGCAGATAAGACCAGTGAAAAATATATCAACTAACCATAACTAATAAGAGGTAAACACAGTAAAACACCAAGTTAAAACATTACTGCCCATTCTGCAATGTGAACAAAAGTTACAGCTACTTGTTTTTATATAAAATAAACAATCAGACTATTTCAGAACAATTCTTGGACTCAACACTAAAGAATATTGCACAACATATAATAACGGGAATACATCCTCTTTCTTATGAAATCAATCTTTGTACATAAGTCGACATTTATCTTGGCAGTAATCATACTCTTTGCGGCTAATGGATATTCTCAAAATATAGGACTCAAAACGAATGCTCTTTACTGGGCAACTACAACGCCCAATATAGGTGTTGAGGTAGCTGTCGGCCGAAAATTGACATTAGATATAACAGGAGGGTATAATCCTTGGGAATTTGGAAATAATAAAAAATTCAAGCATTGGGCTGCACAATCAGAACTACGCTATTGGCTGTGTGATACATTTGAAGGTCATTTTTTCGGTATTCACGCACAAGGTGGTGAGTTTAATATCGGCAGGATCGATCTTCCTAATTTCATATTTGGGTCGGATAGCGGAGACCATCGTTACCAAGGCTTCTTTGTTGGAGGAGGTATTTCATATGGCTATCAATGGATACTCAGTCCCCGATGGAATCTGGAGGCAAATATTGGACTCGGGTACAATTATATAAAATACGACAAGTTTGAGGCTTGTGATTGTGGAGAACGATTAGAAAGTAAATCATCAAATTACTTTGGTCCAACCAAAATCGGTCTTAGTATTATTTATTTAATAAAATAACCTGACATAACATGCCAATCAGCCGACACATATACATCCTTGCATTTCTCCTTATTTATGGATATAATACAGGTTATAGCCAAGAGAAATATGATAATATAAGCTTCGAAGTCAAGAAATTTACACAAGAAGGTGATTCTTTACGAATAGACGTTGATTTCAACTTCTCTAATTTGCAGTTATCTTCTCGTGAGCAATTAGTAATAACTCCGGTTATTAAAAACAGCGATAGAGAGTTAGACCTAAAACCATTACTTATTAATGGCAAAATTCGCCATAAGGTATACTTAAGACAAAAAGCTTTTGGGACTTTAGATGATATCAATAAAAAAGGACTTGAAGTTATCAAAAAGTCAAAACAAGGAAATCAAATTATATCATACTCAACTGCAGTTTACTTGGATGAGTGGATGAGGAAGTCGGATCTATATATACAAGAAAGTAGTTGTCCGGGTTGTGGTAAAGCTATCAGCAAAAATGAACGCTTAGTTGCTCAGAATCCGACATTAGAGACTATAGAACCATTAAATCAGGAAAATATTGAACCTGCAGTCACCTTTATCATACCTGAGGCAGACTCTATCAAAAAGAGGTATAAGCAAGGTAGTGCTTATTTGACATTTGAGGTCGGTAAATCCGTCATAAATACCTCTATTGCTGATAATGCAGCCGAACTCGCTATAATACATGCAACCTTAGAGGAATTAACAAGTGACAAAAATGTATCTATACAAGATATATCCATAATTGGATTTGCGTCTATAGAAGGAACTGCCAATTTCAATAAACAGCTATCCGAAAAACGAGCTAAATCATTACAGACCTACATTCAGCAAAAATACAGTCTTCCTTATTCTCTTTTTGATGTGAGTTGGGTCGGTGAAGATTGGGATGGATTGGTTACTCTTATCCAGAGTGGCAATATGGACAAGAAGCAAGAGGTTTTAGCAATAATAAATGATACCGAAATACTGGATGGCCGAGAGAAAAAATTAATGCAGTTGGATGGAGGTCAGCCCTATCGTTTTATGTTGAATACATATTTCCCCCTGCTTCGAAGAGTCAATTATGTAATCAACTACACTTTACCTCCATTCAGTTTAGAGGAAAGCAAACAAATCATAAGGAAACATCCTGATCAACTAAGCAGAAGAGAACTTTTTGTATTAGCCGATAGTTACGGTAAAGGAAGTCCCGAATTTTCCGAAATCTTAGAAATAGCTCTCAATGTATATCCCGATGATACAATTACCAGAAAAAATGCCGCTGCTTCATATATTATGCAAGGAAAATACAATAAAGCGGAAAAATTATTATCAAATACAAAACCAGTTAGAAATCAAGAAACTCTATATAATTCGATAATACAGAACAACGAGAATAATAATTTAAAACAAGACCAATAATGAAAAGATTTTTTCTATTAACAAGCATTGTAGCACTATTGTGCTCTGCTTGCAGCAACAACGATGACGAGAATTCTACGGGATCTAAAACCAAAGCATCCCTTATTGTTACTCTTTCGGGAACCGGAGGTACTTCTGCTCGTAATGTAGGTGCGCCTACTCAAGCCGAAGAGAATACAATACATTCTTTTACAGTATATATATTTGCAAATAATAGATTAGAGAAGACTGAAACATCTACAACTTTGTCCGGTCTATCTCTATTGATAGAAGATCTGACTACAGGTGCAAAAAAAGTAGTAGTCGTAGCTAATACTCCGGCATCCTTTCCTGATCTTGTTGAAGGAGACCCTTACAGTAAACTTGCAGAAGTAACCAGCTATATCAATCTGGATGATCAGACTAGCAGCTTGAATAACGGTTTGGTTATGAGTGGTGAATCTGATGCAACATTACAGTCTATTACTGTGGGTACAAATTCTATAACTATTCCTATTAGCCGGATAGTAGCCAAAATCAAACTTGGAGAAATCACCATTGATCCTGCTGCAGGAGTAAATCCTGCGTTATTTACACTTACTGGTGTAGCTATAATTAAAGCTAAATCGTTGTCATCAGTAGGCATACCATCAGTTATTACTACTACTCCGTTCTATAGTGGAATCGAAGGGATGACTGTTCAGAGCCCTAATATCAGAAGTTACTTATATGAAACTATTAGCTCAACCGATTTCGACGAAAGATTTTTTTATGTTTTTGCCAACGCAAATAGTGATGAGGACAATGGAACATTACTTACTTTGGAAGGAACTTATGATGGTGAGGTTATGTACTTCCCTTTCAGGCTTCCTGCTATCACACGCAATACTCAACATACATTGGATATAACTCTTCGCCGTTTAGGAACAGGCTCTCCTGATCCTGAGGTGCCTAGCGACCCGGCGACACTTACTGTAACAATTACGCCTCAAGATTGGGTGGTTGTACCTACTCAAAGTGTAGAATGGTAATTCTTTAGAATATAAGTAGAGAGAACAGAGTCATAAAATTAGTTCTCTCTACTGTATTAAAACTAGAAACGCTCCATAAGACAAACTAAAATGTCATACTCTAAATACACACATATTACCACTTTATATAACTACAGTATATTACTGTTGATATTACCTCTATGCCTATCATCTTGTATTAAAGATGATTTTCCAAACTGTAATACGACACTTTTTCTACAGATAAAAGCTGTTGATGCTACAGGGGTTGATATAACCTCAAGCGGAGAAGCCGGAGCTGCGGAAGTATATATTTTTGACAGAAATCAACGATTTATAGAACAGATATCGGTTACAAGTGAAGACATTAAGAATAAAGTTCCTCTAAAGATATTTCACAAAGGAACAAGTAACTTCACGGTTGTAGTATGGAGTAATCTGAATGGTAACCAACAAGTTGATTCTTTAACAAATGGCACCTCTATAGATCAGGCATTTGTTCAACTAAAAAGAAGTGCAGAGGGTTACGCCTTAAATCCGGATGATTTATTTCAAGGTATACTCAATATAAAAAATAATAGTAATGCCAGTTCGGATATTACGATAGAAGATAGCATAACTATACAACGAAAAACAGCCCTTCTCAATATAATGGTAAAAGGTTTGGAGTTTCAAAACCCCAATAATTATTACTTTATCATTAAAGGTGCATCCAAAGACACTTATAGTTTTAAGGGGGAATTGGTTGGCGATTCTATCAGATACAAACAAAATGGAGAGTTTAATACCTCCGGCACACAATTTATCTCATCGCCTTTTTCGCTGTATCCTCTACCCGAAGGCGGTCGGCTGACAATCTTAATATATAATGGCGAAAACTTAATTGCTACAGCAGAAACCAACAACAAAGATGGTAGTAATATAGTCCCCATAGTAGGAGTTACGACAAATGTATTGATAGACTTAAGGGCATCTTTAAATGTAAATATCGTAGTAACAGACTGGGAAGACATATACCATTGGTTCGAATGGTAACACATAAATATATAACTAAAATAAATTATTGAGCATCAATGATATCAATCAGTCAATATAGGTCAGGAACTGTTTCTAAGGTAAGACTCTTACTCTTAGTCTCTTCTATATTGGCTATACTAGCGGGCATATTGAGTTCGTGTAGCGAAGATGATACAACTATAGATACTAATCTTAGCAATGTAAAAGTTCAATTTTATGCTAATAATTTATCTTTTCTGAAACAAACATCGGAGGAAAGTCAAATAACAGAGATACAAACTTTAATATTTATAGACAATGGAGATGGCTATAAATACAGCTATAGTGTACCTGCAGCATCTCTTAATGCGGTAGACTCCTTAACAACCTCGTTCGATATAACACTTTACACAGTAACTAATCCGGTAAAAATATACATTATCGCAAACTCTGATAATGCAATCTCAAATAATACACCACTCGTGGGTGAAACCGAAGCACAGGTAAAACAAAAAATAATACAATCATTTTCATCAACAGGCATTAGTGCCAATTTTCCCATATGGTGCGAATATCTTCTTCCCTCAGGAATATCAAGTTCTCTCAATAATAATATTATACAACTGAAGATATTAAGAGCCATAGCAAGGGTTGATATAAGTGTGGAAGACGTAGAAAGCTCTTTCAGTATGACGAGCATTCAGGCATTTAGGGTTAACAGCCAATTCCAAATTACTCCTAATGCTTACTCTAACCCGTTACTTGTTTCCGAACCAAGTATACCCTCAACCAGTACAACAACCATAAATACGAATCCTATTATTATAGCTAATAATACATCAGAATCTCAGTTGTATTTGCCAGAATCGGCAGCTCCTTCTGTTGCCAATCAAACATCGGATGCTACTTGTGTTGTTGTGGGCGGCAGATATAATAACAGCGATGATATTACTTATTACCGGCTGGATTTTGCTCCAGACATTGCAGGTTATCCTTTGGGGCAAATCTTGAGAAACCACCATTATACATTCAATGTTATTGATATTACAGCTGCCGGATGGCCTACTCCCGAAGAAGCTGCCAGAAATAGATCAACTAATATTCAGGCTGCCATTCAGGATTGGGAGGATGTAGGTGCGAACGTAGGGCTAGGAGGAAACACTTACTACTTCCAAATATCAACACGTGAAATAACAATACCAAGCATTGCTACTCCAAATGCAAGCGGTTTTTCATTGGTTGCAACTAATGTACCAATTTATACAATACGTTGGTCGGACGCAGCAGGAAATCCTTTGGGAGAACCAGCAGATGTTCTTAATGACGGAGTAATACGAGTACTTAAGACACGCAATCTTATTGCAGTTAATGCTGTGGCAAACAATCCTTCACCAAGCACTGTTTTAAGATATGTATTAATAGAAGCCGACCGGGTTCGTATACTCCTTAAGATATATCACCTTGGAACATAATTAAGCAGATAACAGCTAATCAATATGAAAACGAAGAGAATATCTCTACAAAATATAAACCACTACAGTCAACAATTATTTTTATTTATAATTGTCGCTTTATTATGTGGCTGTTCTGAGGATATAACCAATAAAAACAATGGGAACTCAACAGACACCTATTTACAGTTCAGCGTTATTACAACTGACGCCACACCTCCTAAAAACATATTGAAATCAGGTCAAACTGATTCAGAAAGCACAATAAATCAAGTACAAAT
Source organism: Dysgonomonas sp. HDW5A (assembly GCF_011299555.1). Lineage (NCBI taxonomy): Bacteria > Pseudomonadati > Bacteroidota > Bacteroidia > Bacteroidales > Dysgonomonadaceae > Dysgonomonas > Dysgonomonas sp. HDW5A. The sequence continues at coordinate 365,922 of NZ_CP049857.1, forward strand.
ACTAGTCTTCGAAAATGATCTTTACCAGTATCGTGTAACAGGAACAGGTATTACTAACAGCGGTACTTATAGTGCAACCTTCAAAGCCCGTTTATTATCAAGCGATCAACCAACAACCATATACATTATAGCCAATTCCGATACCGAATTAGATACAAATGAGCCTCAGGTAGGTGATAATATATCAACGGTAAAGGATCGATTAACTAAATCGATTTCAGCAAATCCAATAAACGGAAACCTATCGATGTGGGGAAGTTATTCGTTTCCATCAGGTTTATCGGCAACAGATGACAATACAATTACCGGCATAAGAATGCTTCGTGCTGTGGCTCGGGTAGATGTTATAGCCAATGCTGTTTCGTCCAATTTCCAATTGGCCAGCATACAAGCTTTCCGTGTTGCAAATAATATGCAACTTATACCTGACAACCCTACCACAACACCAAGTGTTACAGAGCCGAGTGTACCTGTAGGTACTTCCTATAATATCAATACATCAGCAATAGCAACTCTACCCGAATCGTCGGTTGCTCAATTATATTTACCCGAATCTACAACTCCTGCATCCGGTGATCTGGTAAATGATGCTACCTGTATTATAGTTGGAGGGTATTACGGAGGAAGTAATACAATCACATACTACAGACTGGATCTGAATCCGGGGATATCAGGGCATTCATTTGGGCAGATTTTACGTAATCATCGGTACGAATTTACTATAACTTCGGTTTTAAGTGAAGGATATTCAACACCTCAAGATGCTGCAAACAATATATCTTCTTCGATGGAGGCACGGGTTGTATTATGGAGCGATTATGTTAAGCATATGGTGTTCGATTTAAACAATTATTTAGGAGTGTCAGAATCATATATAACCTTGCCGGGAGAAGCAAACTCATCCTACAATATTCTGATACAGACCAGCCTGTCTAATTACAACATGACTTGGGCTGATAGAACAGGATTACCCGAAGGCTCACCGTCATCGAGTTTAAGTGATGACTATTTTCAGGTAGATAAAGCCTCTGACGGATCATCTATATTAGTAACTGCAACTCAAGTAAACCGCGCAGATTCTACTGACAGAGTAAGATATATTCTACTCCAAGGGGCTGCATTGAAGTTACTTATCACCGTCATTCAGAAAGCCGTAAAAGTAGGTCCGGCACCCGGACCGGGCGGAGTAATATGGGCTGAAACAAATGTAGACTTGCCATATACCTTTGCTAGCCAAACAAGCATCGGTAAATTTTATCAATGGAATCGCAATACAGCATGGGCTAGCACAGGTACAGTTACCGGATGGCCCTCTACCGGTGCAGCAGGATTCTTATGGGAAGAAGCAAACGATCCATGCCCCACAGGATGGAGAGTTCCTACAAGAGACGAACTTCAGGCGTTGATCAACTCTACGGGCAGAAGTTGGCGAATAATATCGGCAGATTATGATTATCCCGGAGTATGGTTTGCCCCAACACAAGAGGAGGCTAATGATGCGACTTTTGAAGATCCGGGTAACGGGTTATTCTTTCCCGCCGGAGGTCGGAGAGATGCAACCGGAACATTAACCGATGCAGGTTTCAACAGTTATTATTGGGGCAGTGATGTTAACCCTCTTGGGGGTACAACCGAGATAATGAGTATAGCCAGTGGAACATACATTATATTTCCTGTAGCTAGTACGCTAGGATGTTTAGTCCGGTGTGTAAGAGATTAATTTCTAAATAAACTTCCTTAAATAGTGCCCAAAAGGTTTCGAGAATTAAATTCTCGAAACCTTTTTTTGTGACAACCCCATCCATTAACAGTAAAAAGCAAGATTCAAATTACAGAATTAATAACATTTTATAAGTTTTTTTGACAATGAATTAATTTTAGCCCCTATTTGACCTATTTCTCACCGTTGCCTCATTCAGATATACTCATCTTTGCTTTACCTTATCTTAATAAGTAAAATATTACAAATATCTAATTCCATTATGAAAAAGAACAATCATGTAACTTTACGAAGAAGGCATAAAGCGAAAATACTGCACCGTTTTGCCTTCATTTTTACACTTATGCTCATTATTCCTCTGACTTTATTTGCTCAGGAAAAAAGCATCACAGGACTGGTCACCGATTCTAAGACCGGAGAACCTCTGATTGGTGTTTCGGTTACTTTAGAAGGTACTAGTACAGGTACCGTAACTGATATAGATGGTAGATTTTCATTGAAAACACCAACAAACTCTACTTTAAGGGTTATCTATATGGGGTATATTACACAAACCGTAAAGGTGGGTAATCAAAGTAATTTGAATATCAAATTATCCGAAGATACACAATTACTGGACGAGGTGGTAGTGGTAGGTTTCGGAACACAAAAAAAGGTAAACCTGACAGGAGCGGTAGGTATAGCTAATGCCAAGGATATTCAGGATCGTCCGGTAATGCTTGCAACACAGGCTCTGCAAGGACTTGTGCCGGGATTAAATATATCTCAAAACAATGGTAGTTTAGAATCACGTGCAAAGATCAACATACGTGGTACAGGTACTATTGCAGACGGTTCGACAAACTCACCTTTAATATTAATTGATGGTATGGAAGGCGATATTAATGCGCTTAATCCTCAGGACATCGAGAATATTTCGATTCTGAAAGATGCATCTTCGTCCTCAATTTATGGATCAAGAGCTCCTTTCGGAGTTATACTGATTACCACAAAAAAGGGAACTATAGGAAAGACTTCTGTAAACTACAACAACAGCTTCCGATGGAACAAACCTCTTCTGCTTCCCCAAATGATGGATTCCTATACATTTGCAAATTATTTTAATGATGCAGCCTTAAATGGTGGAGGCACCGCTCATTTTGGAGATGCATGGCTTGCAAATATTTTAGCATTTCAAAAAGGGGAAATAACAACATCGACGGTGCAAAACAGGAATAACAACCGATGGGAAGAAGGTTTTGACCCGAATGGAGTAAATAACACAGGTGGTAATGACAATAGAGATTATTACAAAGAAATTTTCCGCTCCCGATCTATGGGACAGGAACATAATCTGAGTATCAGTGGCGGTAACGAGAAAGTAACCTATTACACATCGTTCAATATATTGGCACAAGATGGGCTTATGCGATTCAATCAGGATACTTACGACAGATATGCAGCCACAGCAAAGGTTGGATTCGATGCTGCTACCTGGGCTAGAGTTAATTATAGCAACCGATTTATCCGCGATAAATATAATCGTCCATCAGCAATGACCGATAACCTATTCGGAGATTTAGGGCGTCAGTCGTGGCCTACCCTACCGTTATATGATCCGAATGGATTTTTAATGCAGAGAACGGCTTTAGCTTTGAGAGATGAAGGAAACGACAAAACAGAAACCGATAACCTTTACCAACAAATCCAATTTGTATTTGAACCAATTAAAAATTGGAAAACTTTTGCAGAAATAAATTACTCTATAAAAAATGCAAACCGCCATTGGGATAAGCAGGTAACTTATATGCATGACGTTGAGGGTAATCCATTTGTTTGGTCGAAAAACTCCAATGTGCATGAAGATCATTTGAAAGAAAATCAAATGGGAGTTAATCTATATACCGAATATACTTATACGCTGAACAAGAATCATAATTTCAAAGGTATGCTAGGTGTTCAGTCAGAAAAGATGAAACAAACTAAATTCGGACTGCAAAGAGATGGGATCTTAGTACCGGGAATTAACGAAATAGATGGAACCAGCGGAACGGACTACGACGGCAGACCTGTGGTACCTTCGGTGAACGGATCAAGGCAACGTTGGAGCACTTTCGGATATTTTACCCGTATCAATTATGATTATCAAGGTCGATATTTAACTGAATTTAATTTAAGAAATGACGGTTCTTCGAGATATAGAAGCGGTAACCGTTGGGTTTGGTCTCCATCATTTTCTTTAGGATGGAATATAGCTCAAGAAAATTTCTGGAAACCATTACAGGATGTTGTGGGAACATTAAAAATAAGAGGATCATACGGTCAACTGGCTAATCAGAATACCGATAACTGGTATCCTACTTATGCTGCCATGACAGTAAAAGCTTCGGAAGGTGCATGGATGCAAAATGGAATTAAGCCTAACGTATCATGGGCACCGTTTACTCTTATTAACCAAGATCTTACATGGGAGAAGATTAGAACAACAAACATCGGTCTCGATTTTGGATTATTTAATAACAGATTAACCGGATCTTTTGATTATTTCGTCCGCGAAACTAGAGATATGTTAGGTCCTGCACCCGAAAGACCTGCCATTCTGGGTGTTGGTGTACCCAAAGCCAACAACACAGATTTAGAAGACAAAGGATTTGAACTCTTAATTTCATGGCAAGACCGGCTAAACAACGGATTAGGTTATGGTATAAGATTTACATTGGCCGATTATCAGACCAAGATCAAAAGATATCCGAATCTCACAGGTAGTCTGGGAACATATAATGCCGGACGTAAGATGGGCGAATTGTGGGGGTATGAAACGATAGGAATAGCTAAAACCCAAGCTGAAATGGATGCACATTTGGCTACTCTTCCTAAAGGTGGACAAGATGCTCTTGGCAATCAGTGGGGAGCAGGTGATATTATGTATAAAGACCTCAATGGTGATGGTAAAATCAATAATGGCAGTAATACGTTGGAAGACCACGGGGATCTTAAAGTTATTGGAAATACAACCCCTCGTTATCAGTTTGGATTCGAATTTACAGCAGACTGGAAAGGTTTCGATATGAGAGCATTCTTTCAGGGAATCTTAAAGCGTGATTTTTGGAATGGTAACTATTTCTTCTGGGGTGCTTACGGTGGAGGAGATAAACAAACAGATACAGGTGGTAGCGGTATGTGGTGGTCAACTGGATTTACACAACATCAGGACTATTTCAGAGACGAAAATACCAACTCGGTAGTAAACGGGGTAAATGATGTAAACCTCAATTCGTATTATCCAAGACCACTGTTTAATTCGAGTAAAAATACAAAAAGACAAACCGGCTACTTACAAGACGCTTCGTATATACGCTTAAAGAATCTCCAATTGGGCTATACACTACCAAGTAATATGTCAAAGAAACTTCATATTGCAAAACTCAGAGTATATGTTTCGGGCGAAAACTTATGGACAAAAACAGATATGGCAGAGATGTTCGATCCCGAAACAGTTGATGGAGGATGGGGCAATAGTGGAAATGTATACCCCTTATCTAAAGTGTTAGCATTTGGTTTGAATATTAATTTTTAATTTGATTACTCATGAAACTGTATAACTATATAACAAAGCTTTGTGCCGGTATAATTGTATCTACATTATTTTTTGCTTGTACCGACGACCTGAACCAGACTCCCATGTCGACCATTCCACCCGAAATATTTTTCGAGTCCGAATCGCAACTCGAGTCATATGTCAATAACCTGTACGCTCCCCGTAATAAATGGAACAACGGAAACGATCAGGAATTTGATGTACATGGCAACTGGAGCTTCGGTACATTCGGACTTGATAACAATACCGATAATATGAATAATAAAACTTCGGCTAACCACTTTATCCCCGGAGAATGGAGAGTCGATCAGACCGGAGGTGAATGGGCATTTGAATTTATCTACAAGTGTAATTACTTTTTGAAATATGCACAAGAAAAACTCGATGCAGGCAAAATAACTGGAACGAGGGCAAATATAGATCAATCTTTTGGAGAAGTTTATTTCTTCAGGGCATTTGAATATTTCAAGAAATTACAAAGGGTCGGCGATTTTCCGATTGTAACCGAACCTCTTCCCAACGAAATGAACCCACTTATTGAGGCTAGTAAAAGACAACCCCGCACAGAAGTTGCTAAATTTATTCTTGCTGACTTAGATAAAGCCATTTCTTTATTGAAAGACGACCCCGATGGAGGTAGAAAAAACCGTATATCGAAATATGCCGCCTATATGCTTAAATCGAGAGTTGCCTTATATGAAGGTACATGGATGAAGTATTTCCAAGGAACTGCATTCGTGCCGGGAGGATCGGGCTGGCCCGGTGCTTCAAAAGAGTATAACAAGAACTATACTATTGCCAATTACAGTGAGGTAATGAATAACTTTTTTCAGCAATGTATGGATGCGTCTAAGATTGTAGCTGATAGATTTCCTCTGGTAAATAACAACGGGATTCTTCAACAAACAGTATCCGACCCCGAAAACCCATACCTCAATATGTTTGCTGCTACAGATTTGAAAGGTTATTCGGAAGTTATTCTATGGAAACAATACGACAGGGGACTAGGTATCACACATAATGTGCCCATTGCTGCACAGACAGGCGGATATGTAAATGGTTTAACAAGAGGGTATGTAGACAATTTCCTTTTGGATAACGGAAAGCCTATATATGCGGATCCTGCAAGATATGCAGGCGACAATTACATTGCTGATGTTAGAAAAAACAGGGATGGACGTTTATGGTTATTTTTAAAAGAACCAAAACAAAAGAACTTATTATTCAATACCGAAAATGCAGGTCGTGCCAATCCAGTTGAAGCTTACCCCAATATTACCTCATCTAATGCCGAAGTTGGCTATGGTACAGGCTATGCTATTCGGAAGGGCGGAACTTTCGATGGTGCTCAATTGACCGATAACGGTGGGTGTTATACCGGATCTATTGTATTCAGATCGGCTGAAGCTTGTTTAAATTATATTGAAGCCAATTATGAAAAAAATAGCTCTCTCGATGGAACTGCTACTCAATATTGGAAAAATCTAAGAGACCGTGCCAAGGTTAACAATGACTTCAATGCAACCATTGCAGCTACCGATATGAGTAAAGAAGCCCTTAACGATTGGGGTGCATATTCTGCCGGACAGCTTATTTCGCCTACTCTTTACAATATTCGAAGAGAACGCCGCTCTGAACTGATGGCTGAAGGACTAAGAATGGCTGATTTAAGGAGATGGAGATCGTTAGATCAATTAATTATCAAACCTTATCACCTCGAAGGTATGAAGCTCTGGGGACCTATGAAAGCTTGGTATGTGGACGACAAAGGTGTTTCAATTCTGAAATATGGAGTGGTAGATGCCAATGTGAGTGCTCCCGACCAAAGTATTTACCTAAGACCTCAGGAAATAAATCCGAACTCTTTAGTTTTAAAACAAGGTGGATGTAAGTGGGCAATGGCGCATTATCTTTATCCGATAGCCATACAGCATTTTCTTATTACGGCAAATGGCTCTGTAGACAGTTCACCGATATATCAGAATCCGTATTGGCCTACTACTGCTAATGAAGGTGCAATTCAATAACTAAGTATATTACATAAACAAAAGAAGAGAGGCTTTACAATTGTAAAGCCTCTCTTCTTTTGTTTCAAATGTGATCCCGAAGGGAATCGAACCCCCATCATAGGAACCGGAATCCTACGTTTTATCCATTAAACTACGGGACCATTATGCAATTCGTTTGCAAAAGTATAAAAATATTTAGAATTCGATTTACTATTTACAGGATTCTATCTTTTTAAACACACTAAATTAATTATTGACACCCATTATTGACATAAAAGCCTAGTTTATATTTATCCTATTATTTATATCTTTGTCAAAGTCATCAAAAATATCACACAACTATGGATGTTAAAATTGAAGAGTCTTGGAAAAAACAATTACAAAACGAGTTTGAAAAGGATTATTTTATAAATCTCACCAATTTCATAAGGAATGAGTATCAAACAAAACAAATATTTCCTCCTGCTAAATTAATCTTCAATGCTTTCGAACATACTCCTTTTGATAAAGTAAAAGTCGTAATTCTGGGGCAAGATCCATACCATAACGACGGGCAGGCACATGGGCTCTCGTTTTCGGTTAATGATGGTATACAATTTCCTCCTTCATTGATTAATATATTCAAAGAAATAAATAGCGATTTAGGTATTCCGATTCCCCAATCGGGAAATCTGACACGGTGGGCAGATCAGGGAGTTCTGCTACTCAATGCTACATTGACAGTACAAGCTCATCAGGCAGGCTCGCACCAAAACAAAGGATGGGAGAATTTTACTGATGCAGCCATTAAGAAACTGGCAGATGAGAGAGAAAATATTGTATTTCTATTATGGGGATCATATGCTCAAAAGAAAGCGGCGTTTATCGACAGTAATAAACACCTCATTTTAAAATCGGTACACCCTTCTCCCCTATCGGCACACAGAGGCTTTTTCGGGAATAAGCAGTTTAGCCAAATCAATGACTATCTAACATCGAAAGGTCTGACACCTATTCAATGGTAAAATATAAAATTCAACACAATAAAAATTTAAAATAAAACAAATATGTTCGGATTCTTCAAAAGAAAAAATAAAGATAACGGAGCAAGCAAAGAGCAGGCTGTGCGAACGGAAGTTTCATCACAGGGAAGTATAGAAGATCAATATAAAAGCCTATTGAATAATCACAGAAGCAATCTTTCTGAAATATCCCTTGTTGCTCAAAAGTATATAGATAAAGATAATTATACGGATAAAAATGAATGGCTGGATGCTTTAGCTATTTGTGATATTGCTCTACAAGAGAACAAAGTCGATAATACGATCAAAGAACTTTACCGTCAGATATATACCCGTAACTGGAACAAATATGTATCGATGGAATATAACGACACTGATTATAAGTATTGGTTCAACCTGAATAAAGATATCAATGACCGTTTTATTAAAATTGGTCATACCAGAGGTTATTGCGAACAAGCCGATTTATACGGATCGGCTCGCAGGGGATACCGCAATTTAGAAAAGAAAATCGAATATCTAAAAGAAGGAGTTAAAGCCGAAGATCCCGCTTCATTAGGCGACTATGGATATGGATTATATCTAGGTTTGCCTGAATACGGCAAAGAAAATAAAGAAGAAGGCCGTAAATTGGTAGAACGCTCTATTGAATTAGGTTATGAATCAGCAGAAATACTTTTACTGTATATTGATTTCTATGATACTGATCTCGATCAAAGTATACTGCTTCAACGTATAAACGAATATATAGAGAAGACAGAATCAGAAAACCGTAAACCCTATCATCTTTTGGCTGATTTTTATCTGAGAAAAGAAAACGATCTGGATAAGGCTGTCGAAGTTATGAAAAAAGGAATAGCAGTGGGAGGTCATTACTGTGAATACCTTTTGGGGATGAATTATCTGAACGGAAGAATAGAGAATGCAGATAAAAATCAAGGAATAAAACTTCTCGAAAGTGCATACAGCTATCACACGGTATATGCTGCTAATTTCTTAGGACAGTATTATAACTTTGGAAATGATGAAAATACATCCATCGAAAAAGCTATTCTATGGCACGAAAAAGCTGCATTATATTGCTACCCTGAATCGTCATTCGAACTAGCTTGTATTTATTTATACAACGAAAACCTAAAAGATATACAGAAAGGCTTAGCTTATCTAGATCAGGCTATTGAAGACGGAAGCCCCAGGGGTTTAGCCGAAAGAGCATATCTGATATTGGAAACCGAAATATTATCTACCAATATAGATGAAGCTAAACAACTTCTCGAAAAAGCCATGGACATGGGTAACGAATATGCTCCTTACCGTTTAGGCTTAGGTTATCAAAATGCAGAATTCGTTGCTGAACCCGACTATAAGAAAGCTCTAGAATTATTTGAGCTGGGAGCTGAAAGAAACCACTTATACAGTATTGAGTTAGCAGGTAACTATTATCGTGTAGGTGTTGGTGGCGAAGATGAAGTAGCAGCAGAAAAAGCTGTTAAATACCTGACGAGAGCCATCGAAATGGGATCGGATTACGCTCGTATAGAACTCGCTTTTTGCTACGAAACCGGTTTCGGTGTAGAACAAGATTTCCAAAAAGCATTTGACCTATATCGAGAGGCGGCGGCAAATAACTACTCGTATGCCAACACCAAGATGGCGGTATATTACGAAGATGGTATATTAGGTGAAGCGAATACAGCCGAAGCATTCAATAATTATATGATTGCAGCCGCAGCAGGTATTCCCGATGCCATGTATCACTTGGGACGTTACTATAAATATGCTGTAGGAGTACCTGAAAACCCCGAAGAGGCTCTTAAATTATTCAATCAGGCTGCCGAAGCAAATAGTGCTCCCGGACTTACCGAATTGGCCATCAGTTACGAACAAGAGTATGGAGGTTTAGAGTTCGATGCAACTAAAATTTTGCATTATATGTCCAGAGCTGCCGAAATGGGATATACTTATGCCCAATACAAACTGGGATCGTATTACTACTACGGATTGGTCGAAACCGATCTGAATAAGGCTATCGAATGGTACACAAAAGCCTACGAACAAGGTTATCCTTATGCTGCACTTATGTTAGGCGAATACTACCTGTACAATGTAGGAGGTGGTGAAACCGAATATGATAAAGCATTTGCCTACTTCAAGTTTGCAGAAGAGCAAAACGTGATTTCTGAAGGTCTCGGTGTTTGTTATGAATATGGATTAGGAGTTGAGGAAAATGAAACCGAAGCATTCAAGTACTATACTTTAGCAGCTAATGACAATTATACGGCTGCAAAATATCGCTTAGGATTGTGCTACAGATACGGGCGTGGTACAACCGAAAACCTCACGGACGCTTATCGCTGGCTGTCCGATGCGGCTCAAAACGGCAACTACAATGCTCAGTATGAAACGGCAATGATGTTATTAAACGGCGAAGGTGTCAGTATGGATCAGCAACAAGCCATACAAATGTTGACTAAAATAGCTGAAGAAGATCACGACTATGCTCAGTTTGAACTGGGTAACTGCTACTTAACAGGAAAAGGTGTAGCCGAAGACGAAGTACAGGCGATGTACTGGTATCAGAAGGCTGCCGATAACGGAAACGAGCAAGCTCAGAAACTAACCGGAAAAAGAGAACGTCGAAAAAGATAAGAGATCGCAAACCTTTTTATTTATCTTATAGATCGATAAAATATCGTGTATAACTTAATTAACATTTCGAATACATCTAAAATTGGGTACTGTTGAAAAACAGTATCCAATTATTGTTTAAATTTGCAATGTACGATTGTAATCTTTTAAGTCTTAATGAATCTCACTTTATCTGAATAGATTACAACAAAAAATAAATAATGGAAGAAAACAACGAAAATAAATACCTCTTTCAAGTGAATTTGAAAGGGATGATCGAATTATTGTCAGAACATATTTACAGTGCTCCAAACGTATTTGTAAGAGAACTTCTTCAAAATGGTATCGATGCAAATACAGCAAGGAGATCAATTGACGAGAATCATAAAGGCATTATAAACATTTACCTGAATAAGGTAAATGATACTCCACAACTTATATTCGAAGATAACGGAATCGGCTTAACGGAAGAAGAGGTACATCAATTTCTTTCTGTTATCGGGCAAAGCTCTAAGCGTGGCGATTTTAACGAAAAAGACTTTATCGGTAAATTTGGTATCGGTATGTTATCGTGCCTAGTCGTAAGTCACGAAATTGTAGTTGAAACCCGTTCGCTATTGAAAGACAAATCGGTATGCTGGAGAGGGAAAGCCGATGGTACATATACTGTCGAAACGATTGATAACATAGAGAATGCAGGAACAAGAGTCATACTATCACCAAAAAAAGAATGGCTTCCGTTATTCGAAAAAGAAGAACTGAAAAAGAATGTTCTTCAGTTCGGAAATGCGTTACCTATTACCATTAACTTCATCACCGACGAAGGCACAGAGGTACTGGTTGACAAAGATCCTGTATGGCTCAACAAAGAAAGCTCAAAAGAAGAACTGATGGAATATGGTCGGAAAACATTCAACATCAACTTTCTGGATGCTTTTTATCTGCACTCAGAAAAAGGAGAGATCGATGGTGTTGCTTACATTATGCCCTACAAAGTTCAGTTCTCGGGTGCAAAACAACATAAGATATACCTCAAGAGAATGTACCTGTGCGAACAAGCTAACAACTTGTTACCCGAATGGACGTCTTTCGTGAAATGTATAATCAATACAAATGACCTCCGCCCGACTGCATCACGAGAATCTCTGATGGATGACGATGTTATGAAAGAGGCTAAAAAAGAACTTAGCAACTGTTTCAAAGACTATTTGAAAGTATTGATGCTGAGTGATATCAAAAAGCTTAGTGAGATCATCAATATACACCATATCTTTATCAAAGCATTAGCGGTTGAAGATCGTGAACTACTGAAAATGTTTATAGACTACATTCCTTTCGAAACAAATAAAGGACACATGACATTTTTGTCTATTAAAACATATAATGATATTGTTTATTATACCCCTTCGTTAGACGATTTTCGTCAGATTCGCCGGATCGCCGGATCACAGGGTAAAACCGTTATTAATGCGGCTTATTCATTTGAGGTGGATTTGATTCAAAAGATAAAGATTGCTTTTCCTGACATCCGTCTCGAAAAAATCACACCGCAAGATATCCTCGATACGCTTTCGGATGTGGTTGTGTCGGATGACGAGCGCTATCAGCAATTTGAAACAAGGGCAAACGAGTTACTTAAAGGTCAGTATTGCAAAGCTCAACTGAAACAATTTGATCCGATTGACACGCCTGCCATATATGTAGCCAATGATGAAGCTATGAGCAATAAGAATATCCAGAATCTATCTAATTCAGGAAATCCTTTTGCAGCCACATTACACAATTTCATCAAGAAAGAGGACAATATGCCTACCCTGTGTTTCAACAAGGACAACGAGATTGTACAAAATCTGATTGCCATTGAAGACGAGACACTATTCAATTCCGTAGTACATATCATGTATGTACAAGCGTTGATGCTTGGCGGATATCCTGTAAATAAAAAAGAAATGACTGTATTTAACGATGCTCTATACCAATTATTGATAATGGGCATGAGTAATTTTATTGGTAAATTTGATTTGTAAACGTATGAAAAACAGTATCCGTCTAGCCGCATTACTTCTTTGCATTATTTGCCTTTCTTGTAAAAACTCCGAAAATGGAAAGTCGCAAGAATCTATTCAAGAGAAAATGAGTGCATACACTGGTTCTCCTGTATCCAATCAATTTCCGGATATAGATAATGATGAAAACGAAGCATCGTATTCGGGATTCTGTTCTCTCCTCAAAAACAAAGATGATGGTTATAAGTTTGTTTTAAAGGAGAAAGATCATTTCAAGGAAAAAGGCTATCAGTTGTTTTACTTCGATGATGATGACCACAAGTTCTATCTCGGAGCTATAAAGAGTAACGACGAAATGGATATTCTAAGATGGCGTGGAACCAACGGAATCAACTACGATCATACCAATCAAGATGTAATAAACAAACTCGAAGAATGGAGTAAAGAGAATCCGGTAAGGATTGTCGGAGTCTCTTTTGATTGGGTTTTGTTTAACTTCGAACGTCCAGTCAAAGATATAGAACAACTTGCTAAAGAAGTATATGATTTCTGCCCCGACGTTGTAGAGCAAGGTGTAGGAACGATGGATGAATTGAAACACTTCATCAAAAAAGAAAATGGAATATACCTTTGGTGGGATTAACTACTTTCGATATACATAAAGAGCTAATCGCCGACAATACCAATACCTTACAACCTGATAAACTAAAATAAAACCTGATCTTATGACTAGTACCAATCGTTTAACCTGTATTCTGATACTCTTTCTGAGCCTTTTCTCTTTTGTGGGAAATGCTCAGACTATGAATAATCCTATTCAGATAATCCCTCAACCCAATAGTATAGAATTGGGCAAAGGAGAGTTTAAATGGAATAAGAAAACTAAAATTATTATTACCAACGATAACGAGGAATTAAAAGCAACTGCCGATTATCTGGCTGATGTTCTTTCCAATATCACTAAATCTCCCGTTAAAGTCACAAAAGGGAAACCGAAAGCCAAGAATGCACTCATCTTGCATTTGGGCAAAGGGCAAGGAGAGGAATCTTATGAATTGAATATAGATAAAGACCGTATTATCATTGAAGGCCTTAAACCTGCCGGAATATTCTACGGAATACAAAGTTTACTTCAGATGATTCCTGTAGAAGGAGGTAAATTTTCTCTTCAATCGGTTCAGATTAAAGATAACCCTCGATTCTCGTACCGGGGAATGCACTTGGATGTATCACGACATTTTTATACAAAAGAAGAGGTCAAAAAATTTATTGATCTAATCGCCATGTATAAGTTTAACCGCTTTCACTGGCATCTGACCGATGCGGCGGGATGGCGTTTAGAAATAAAACAATATCCTCTTTTGACACAAAAAACCGCATTCAGAGCCGAGGCCAACTACAATGACTTTTGGGGTGGCGAAAGAAAGTATGCCGATGAAGGTGCAGATAATGCTCATGGCGGATACTATACTCAGGACGATGCCAGAGAGATAGTTGCTTATGCGGCTTCTAAATATATTACGGTAATACCGGAAATAGAAATGCCGGGACATTCGGAAGAGGTATTCGTAGCCTATCCGAATCTTTCATGCTCGGGTAAACCTTATGTTGACAGTGATTTCTGTGCGGGGAACGATGATTCTTTTACCTTCCTGAATAATGTACTCGATGAAGTTATAGACATATTCCCGTCTCAGTATATCCATATCGGAGGAGATGAGGCTGGAAAAAAGTCATGGAAAAAATGTCCTAAATGTCAACAACGCATTGTGGATGAAAACCTGAAAGATGTAGATGAATTGCAAAGCTATTTTATCAAACGCATATCGAAACACCTTACATCCAGAAACAGAAACCTCATCGGATGGGACGAAATTATTGATGGCGGTCTGGCTTCTGATGCCACCGTAATGGTATGGAGAGGCAAAGAAAAGGGAGAAGTTGCCGCACGTCATGGCAACCATGTAATAATGACTCCGGGTAGCCACTGTTATTTCGACAGTTATCAGGCTGATCCGACTACTGAACCCAAAACCATCGGAGGATATCTGCCTTTGCAGAAAGTATATTCGTTTGAAGTGACTCCTGCCAATGACTCTCTCGCACCGTTTTATCTGGGTGGACAGGGAAATATATGGACAGAGTATATGACCGATTTTAAACGTGTTGAATATATGGCATTTCCACGGGCTATTGCCTTGGCCGAAACTTTATGGTCGAGCAAAGAAAGCAGAAACTGGAGTGACTTTAAAGCACGTATGGCAAATCAGTATCCCAGATTAGAGTTGTTGGATGTGAATTATCACAGACCTTCGTTTGAGATAGAGATGACAGAAAAAGTAGATACTGCAAATAAACTTGTGGAAGTGAAATTCGAGTCCGAATTAAATAATCCTGTCATTCGATATACACTCGATGGAACAGAGCCGACCAATGAGTCAGCTATTTACACAAGCCCTTTTACTATTGATCGGATAGCCCATATCAACGCTGCTGTTTTTGTAGATGACCAAATTCAGAAACCTATTTTAAAAAGAAAATCGGGATATCATCGGGCAGTGGGTAAAAAAGTGACCTATAATACCAAATGGCAATCGTATCCCGCAGGAGGAGAAACAGCTCTTACGGATGGTTACAGTGGTAGTTTGACTTATGGTGATGGACGTTGGCAAGGTTTCACATCGAATATGGATGTAGTTATAGACATGGGCAGTATAGTACAGCTAAACTCGCTAAGTGCCAACTTTATGCAACTTACAGGCCCCGGAGTATATATTCCCAAATACGTGGAAGTTTCTCTTTCGAATGACGGTGTAAATTTTGAGAAAGCTTTTAGAGTAGAAAGCACTGTTCCCAAAGAATATGACCGTTTAATCTTCCAGGATTTTGTAGGAGGACTAGAGAATAAGCAGGCACGTTATATCAAAGTCTTTGCTAAAAATAACGGAGGCTTTTTATTCGTTGACGAATTGGTTGTTAATTAAAATCTCAAAATAAATTAATCAACAGGCTTTTCGTTTTATCTATCTATTATAGGCATAAGGAGTTATGCTAAAAGTAACAGGATAGAAAAAAGAAAAGCCTCAAAAAGTGTCACTTTTGTAACCTTTGTAACCTTTTTAGACATACACATCTAATAATCAAACAATTGTCAAACACTCAAAAGTTACACACAGTAGTCACCTTTGTAACCTTAGTGATTACCTTTTGTTGCCAATGTTACCTTTCGTAGAATTGGATAGACCAAATCCTTAATACCATGAACATGAAAAATAAAATATTCTTATTTCTATTATTCTTTATACCTTTTACTATTTCGGCACAACTGTCAATAGTAAAAGATGGTAAATCGCAAATACGGATTATTGTTGATAAAAAAGACAGTACCGATATGAAAGCAGCCAATCTGATACAGGATTTTGTAAAAAGAATATCGGGTGCAGAAATAGCTATACTGGGAAGTGATTCGAAAATAAAAAAGGGAGATATCCTTATAGGAGATTTTCAGCTACCGATCAAAAACCTCGATCCATCGCAGATAAAAGAAGATGGTTTCCTCCTTTCGACACAAGACGGATATGTACGTATTGTCGGTGGAAAAGGAAACGGTACAATCTATGGAGCTGTCACATTATTGGAGGATTATTTAGGTGTTCGGTACTATGCCGAAAACCTGCCTAAGTATACTCCTTCTAAAAATATGGTACTGCCCGACACAATCCATAAGATTGACAACCCCTCTTTTCGTTACCGTCAAACCCAAGCATATAGTATAAAAGACCCGATCTATAAATTATGGCATCGTTTGGAAGAACCTAAAGAAGTCTTTGCGGGTAATCTTTGGGTACATACTTTCAATAGTATCCTTCCCGCTGCGAAATATGGTAAATCGAATCCCGAATATTACGCTTTTATCAATGGTGAACGCCGTCCCGGAACAGCTAGTCAATGGTGTTTGACCAATCCCGATGTATTGGAAAAAGTGGTGATTCAGATAGATTCTATTTTCAAGACTAATCCCGATAAGAAAATTATTTCCGTAAGTCAAAACGATAGTCAGAATCATTGTCAATGCGATAACTGCAAAGCAATAGACGAAAGAGAGGGCAGCCCTTCGGGAACTCTGGTTTACTTCTTGAATAAGTTAGCGGAACGTTTCCCTGATAAAGAATTTTCGACATTGGCTTACCTGTATTCGGTTGCTCCACCGAAGTATATCAAGCCGTTGCCCAATGTAAATATTATGCTTTGCGATATCGATTGCTACCGGGAGGTTACTTTACCCGAAAATACATCAGGACAAACATTTGTGAGAGACATGGAGGGATGGTCTAAAGTCTCGGATAATATATTTGTATGGGATTACGGTATCAACTTCGACAACTATGTTTCGCCGTTTCCTAATTTCCATATCCTGCAACCCAATATGCAACTCTTCAAGAAGAATAATGCGACCATGCACTTTTCTCAAATAGGAGGTGTAAAAGGAACCGACTTTTCGGAATTACGTTCGTATCTGGTTGCTAAACTTTTGTGGAACACGGAGGCTGACACAGAGGCTATAATCAAATCTTTTCTGAACGATTATTACGGAGAAGCTGCTGCTCCGTATTTATATCAGTATTTGAAATTACGTGAGGGTGCATTGATAGGTAGTAACAAACCTCTTTGGATATATGATACTCCCATCACTCACAAAAACGGGATGCTGAATGCCCCCATGATGAAAAGGTATAAACAACTTTTTGATGCTGCAGAAAAAGCTGTTGACAATAATCCGGAATATTTGAATCGAGTAAAAGAGGCTCGCTTACCTATTCAGTATGCAGAACTAGAGATAGCACGTACAACACCTATTGATAATGTAAATGAACTTAAAAGCAAACTGAACGCATTCAGAAATACAGCTAAGGAGTTGAATGTGATATACCTCAACGAACGTAATAATACAATCGTAGATTATTGCACTTTGTACGAACAACGCAACTTACCAAGAGAACGAAAGAGTCTGGCACACAATGCGAAAATAACATACATAACTCCCCCATCCTCTCCTTACGATAAAATCGGAGATACTGCCTTAACCGACGGTTTGTATGGCGGTGCCACTTTCAACGAAAGCTGGGTAGGATGGATTGATAAAGATGCCGAATTTGTAATTGACCTTGGACAAGTAAAAGAAATAGAAACCGTAGAGTTCGATTTTCTACATCAATTAGGTGCATGGATCTTGTTGCCTAAAAGCGTTACTTGTAAAACCTCGGTTGATAACGAGAACTTTGTATTGATGGGACACAAAGACATTCCCGAAGATCGCAACACGGAAGTGAAATATGTAAATATCCCTATCCAATCAGATAAAAAGATACAGGCTCGCTATATCAAAGTAAAGATAGAATCAATCGGACTTTGCCCGCCATGGCATTACGGAGTTGGTTTTCCTGCATGGTTCTTCTTAGATGAAGTATCTGTATATTAAACCATCAAAATCGGGATGCTTAGCTAATAGGTATCCCGATTTTGATTTAAGAGGATAGCAGAAACAATATACAATTGATCATTTTCAGTAGTCTTTTTCGCAACACGAACAGTCGCACTACAAAAGTTAATTGATATGTTTGTAATCTTAAAATCTTCAACTTACTATGAAAAGAAACAATCTGATATTATTAGCATTCATATTTTCGCTTATCTTTCAAACGAATGCAATTGCACAGAAACAAGATTTATTTCCCGATGGGACACCTGTTCCCGATTGGTTTCGACAAGTGCAGGAGACAAATATAAAGACATTGGGTAAAAGCTTTGTGATTACCGATTTTGGTGTGCTTAACGATAGTACCATTGTACAAACCGAAAAGATACAAGCAGTTATCGATAAGGCGTCACAATCGGGAGGAGGAGTACTGGTTATTCCCAAGGGAACTTTCCTGAGTGGCTCTCTGTTTTTCAAGCCCAACACACATCTTCATCTCGAAGAGGGGGCAACACTCAAAGGGAGCGATGATATCAGCAACTTTGCAATTGTCAATACTCGCATGGAAGGGCAAACATTAAAGTATTTTGCCGCCCTTGTTAATGCCGACAAAGTGGACGGATTCACAATATCGGGCAAAGGGACAATCAATGGAAATGGTTTGCGTTACTGGCAATCTTTCTGGCTACGCAGAGAGGTGAATCCGAAGTGTACAAATATGGATGAGTTGCGTCCCCGTTTAGTTTATATATCCAACAGCAAGGATGTACAGCTTTCGGGAGTAAGATTGATAAACTCGCCTTTCTGGACTACACATATCTACAAATGTGAGAATGTAAAGCTCTTGAATCTTTATATATATTCTCCTTCCGAACCGGTGAAAGCTCCCAGTTCTGATGCTGTTGATCTGGATGTATGCATCAATGTACTTATCAAAAACTGCTACATGTCGGTCAATGACGATGCAGTGTCGTTGAAAGGCGGAAAAGGCCCTCTTGCCGATAAAGACGAAAATAATGGAAGTAACCGAAACATTATTATTGAAGACTGCGTTTACGGTTTTTGTCATGGTGCTCTAACTTTGGGTAGTGAATCGATTCACAACCGTAATATCATACTCAGGCGAACCCGTGTAGATAATGCAAAGCGTTTGCTATGGCTAAAAATGCGTCCTGACACTCCTCAAAATTATGAGTACATTCTAGTTGAAGACATTACAGGAAATGCTTCTAACTTTTTATTTATACAACCGTGGACACAGTTTTTTGATCTGAAAGGACAAACCGAGATACCTCTCTCTTATTCGAGCCATGTAACCATGCGTAATATCAATTTTAAGTGTAATACTCTTTTTAATGTAAGCAATTCGGATCAATACAGATTATCCGATTTTACATTTGAGAACCTGAACATCGAAGCTCAGAAAGCAACTATTCATACCGATTATATAAAGAACTTCGTTCTAAAGAATTTAGTCATCAACGGTGAAAAGAAATATTGATCTGCTCATAAAGCAAAACCGCCGCAATATCAGCGGCGGTTTTATCCATTTTTGAAAGCTTTAAGGTCTGTGACCTTATTTTATCTATTACAAAGAAACGTCTAAGCTAAGCGAAGTACCACGTTTCTCACCCTTGGGTAAATTAAGGTTGTATTTTTTCTTATTTATTTCCAGCTTAACTGTTTCCAGTTGCTGGGTAGGATCGGCAAAAGTAATTTTTAATTTCTTTCCATCCTGTTTTATAAGGAAAAGCCCTGTTTCGTTACTTTTCAAATGAATGTCTTTTGAAATTTGTATATCAGCAGGAATATAAGATGCTACCAATGCCATATTCTCTTTTGACAGCCATACGGCTTGGATATCTTTTGTATTACTAAGTATTTGGATATCTTCGACATTAAACGTCTTTACTTCCTCCTGAGATTTTGCAGGCAGAATAAAGTATTTATAAGTACTACTTTCGGGATCTTTACCATGATCGATCCATAAAGAGACCACCTCTTTATTTTCAATCATATCTTTAGGATACATACTCATAACATCGTTCCATTTACCGGTTCGGGATTCCAAAATGGCTTTTCCTTTTTGTGGTTCGAGAATAATATATCCTTTGTTCCCACTAAAGAAACGAACCTCATTTTGGGGAGTAAATTCGACAAGATTTGTTTTATCCCAAGCATTATTCCTGAGTTGAAACAAGTCTCCTTTTTTAACTTGCTGTTCTATTGATGTAGTGACTACACATCCGCTATCGGCAGAGATTGCTGCACCTAAACAAAGAACATAATCATCTGTAAATATCCATGCTTTGCGTGCTGTGATGCCATCCCTGTAAAAATCCATTGCAGTTATCCCAAAGTGTCCGTTGTTGACATTGCCTACAAAATTACTGCTATTGTGATAGCCTCCCCATGAGAGTTCTTTTAATGGTGTATCAGTTTCATAGCTGGTAATTCCGGGTAGTTTCCGCCAATCCCAACAGGGATAGATATTCGAATATTCATCCCCATCAACATATGTATAGGTGGCTCCATCTGCCAGATAATAACCTTTCAGGTTATCTCCGTTTCCTGCCTCAGCTCCTATAACTCTATCGGATGACATTTTAACGGAAGCCATCCACAAAGGACGACGTTGTACTGTCATATCGGACATCCAGAAATGATATAATCCTGTTAAAGAGGTCGGCTGTCCTCTGTTCTCAAAATTATCTTTTATCAAGTCATTGTATTTATTCGCATTCACTTTATCAACCTCCGAAAGCATAAGGGCGGAAAATCCGACACTAAATGCTTTATGAATTTGTGCCATCCTGAAGAACTGCCTTCCTAAGGCGTTTACATCCATATAACCATTCCAAAGAATACGTCGGTATCCATTATTGATCAATCCACTTAAGATGTCCAGTTGTGACTGATCGAATCCAATAGCAGTTCCCGAAAACATCTGAGCCCAAAAACTCATACTCGAAATATAAGCAGCTCCATAATTTCCAAACTGCTGTTGTGCTCCATGCTGATGAAAGCTGTTATCGTATTTGATCCCTTCCTGATCGCCTATCTTAATCTCGGAAACAATAGTATCTCTGGCAGATGTAACGAGGTTCAAATCGTTTTCCAGAAGTCCTCTCACCAGAACATTTCCGGCAAGCCAAACTTTATTCTGACCTGTCAGACCAAACTTGGCATTCTTCATTATGCCCAAAGCTCCTTCTTTTTCTTGTGGTGTTAGTTTAGATTCAAACAGAATCAAAGCTCCTCCCAGTGTTTTAGGAATTCCGATTTGATTGTGCCACCAATTGAGACTTACCAGTTTTCTGTCAATCCAATATTCGAGCGATTTATGAATGGCTGCCTCAACGTCTTTAGATTCAAAGTATCCCGAAGAAGGAAGCCTGTATGCTTTAGTCAAAATAAGAATACGCTCAACGTGGGTCTTTGGTGACCACCCCGAACGGTTCTGATTATTATAGTCGACATCTTTCCACGAACCATCGGTTTGAAGACTTTCCAACAATCCGGCAACATCACTCGATGTGATATGGTAGCGATCCATGAGTTCAACTACCATTTGATCCGATACTGCCAATTCTTTGGGAAATGCTATGAGTCGGGCTACCAACTCCTGCTCTTTTTCGTTTTCTGACAACAAGAGGCGAATGTAGTTTTGCTTAATTGTATCAATCTCATCGGCATGAGTATAGAAAGATACGGAGACAAGCAAAGACAAAAAAATAATAGATAAGGTCTTTTTCACAATAGTATTATATTAAAAGTTAAGGATAGCTTGCTGAAACTCTCTATTGCGAAAATATAAAAATAAGATTACATAGTTGCTTATTTCTCATCTATATATCATAAAAAAGAAAGTCCGACTAATGCCGGACTCTCTTTAAATCTGAAATCTAATTTTCACTGAAGCCTCTTATTTCGATTTCTCGAATAAAGCTTTAGCCTCTATCATCATACAAGCACTGGCTTGCGATGTTAATTGGGTAGCACCTACAGGAGGATTATTCCATGAAGTACCAAACAAAAGATTCTCTTTATAACAACCCTTTCTCCATAATACATCTGCGTTATTATTAAAGAATGTAACATACTTATTCTTGAATGACGGATCAACACCATCGGTCAGAATAAGCTGCAAGAAATAACGCATAAATATACCTTTGAAGAGACCATTATCGCCATTGCCCTCATCTCTGAGGATATTATTACTTGTATCGATTAGCTTTATAATCGTAAAATTGGCGGCTTTCTGTGCATCATTTATATAAACAATATTGCCTGTTATTTTGTATAACTCTACGGCTGCACCAATAAATGTTCCCTGATTATATGTCAACGAAAAATCGGCAATCACTCCCGTATCTCCATTTATATTATCATACACAGCTCCTGTAGATTGGTTATACAAAGTATTCTTTTCCCAATCGTATATATCCAGTGCCCATTGTTTATATGCCTCTTCTTTGGTCAGTTGATATAATCTGGCGGCAATAATAGCTGCAGGTCCGTTCGAGCAAGCATTTTTGCTATACAATTGATATTTTACCCAAGCAATACCTCCTCCTGCTTTATCGTTCCAACCGGTTTCAATATCAGCCCATAGTTGTTTGACTGTAGTCAGATATTTTTCATCTTTGGTAATATCATATAAACGCAGCATGGTAAGTGCATTCCACTCCATATCATCATAAAAATCATTGTAGTATGTATTACCGTTTTTGACTTTTACGCCTGCATACCATTGGTCAAAATACGCCTTATATTTGGCATCATTTGTTCGTACGTATGCATCGATAATAACATCCATTGCATGTGCATTGGGCCAGTAATGAAAATCGAGCAACGAGCCATCACTTCCATAATTAAAGTAATGATCTGTAGGATTCCAGAACTGATCAATCAGTGCCATACTGCTACTATCTGCTGCTGCATTCCAGTCGATAGTATACGAATTCTGATCATATCCATATACATCTTTGGGATCATCGCATGATTGCAACAAAAGTAGTATTAAGGGAAATAAAATTAGTTTTTTCATATCTTAAGGTATTATCGAAACAAAGGGCGGGCAATTGTCAGCCCTTTGCTCCAGTATAATTTTATAAATTAGAAACCTTTTTCACTGTATGAGTGTATTCTTTATCACCTTGTAAGAACATAGAAATACTCACTACGGCTTTATCCATCTCACTTGTAAATTTCCACTTATCATTCCATTGATCCAGAGAAACTATTTTAACATAGAAATAAGACTCGGGACTTGTTGATGTCGGTGGCTCATCAGTTCCGTTTTTAGTACCCCACTGTTGAGTTACATTAACTCCCGAAGCATTAACGGTTTCCATTTGGAATTTGTAACGTTGATCTCTACCCCATCCTTCTTGTTTAAAGGTCACATTACCTTGTCCGGTAAAGATTCCTTTTCCTACATAATCAAGATTGAACAATACTACATTGGTAGGACAGAAAAACAGACCTATACTTTTTATCTCGGTAAATGTACCTGTTCCTGTATTATAGTCGATATTGATGCGATAAACACCTGTTTTATTTGCTGTTGTGCTTCCGTTCTCAACTAATTTAGTACCATCGACATAGAACGTACGCGGTGTTCCATCTTTACGATCAACAAACTGATATGTTTTACCTGCTGTTAATTTTGTATAGATCTCGAACTCTCCGATAGCAGTCAGTTTTAATGGAATAGCCTCAGATAAGTTTGTTCCGGCTTCCGAAGCTTCACCTGTAATAAATACTTCATCAGGAATCTCTGTAAATCCAGCTAAACGCGTAATCACCAATTTGCGTGACTCTTTTGCTTTTGCTTCATTCAAACCACGTGAAGAAATAACAGTCCAGATAACTGTACCAGTTTCTTGTGCTTCTATTCCAGCTAATCCGGCTATTTTGTTCAAGTCTTTATGCAGTATAGTTGCATGACCCGAAAATCCACTGTTATCGGATACTACCTTATAAATAGGACTCGAAAAATCTCCACCTTCTTTGTCAAAGACTACTTCATATAATGGTGATCCGCTATCTTCGGCTTTGGATGCTTCCCACTCAAAAAATAAAGATGCAGTTGCCGAACTTAGTAATTTTACGGCTCTCCCATCGGTTGGTTCATACAGCTTATTTACAGGAGTTATATTGGCATCCGAATAATTCATATCATCACTTTTACAAGATGATACAAGGAAAATAATTGATAATAATAGTATTGTATTATTTAATATCGTTTTCATAATTGTTCTTGTTTTGGTTAAAGGTCTGATTAGTTGGCATAGCCGGGATTGTTGGGTTTCAGATTCGGATTTAAGTCGATCTGAGAAAGAGGAACCGCCCACAGATAATCTCTACTTTCTACAAATTGCCTGTTATCAAGACGAATATTCTCGGTATTATTACTTGCAAATTTTGCACCGAACACATATCCGTTAAGGTATTTAGTTCCTGCTTTCCAACGTTTGATATCATAATATCTTAAACCTTCGAGAGCCAGCTCCGACCTGCGTTCGTTCCTTACAATTTCACGCAAAGCATCGGTTGATGCAGCCGATGGATAATCTAAAGCTGCAGAATCTGTAAATCCGGCACGTTTACGAATCAGTTTTATTGTATTATCCCAAACAGCAGAAGTTAATGCTCCCTGTTCAAGTTTTGCTTCGGCATACATGAGTAATACATCTGCATAACGGAACATGATGATGTTTAACGCCGACTTCAAATCAGCCTCGGCCTTAGGATCAAAATACTTCTTCACATAATATCCGGTAGAAGTTGTATTGGCACTCGAACTAACATACATATCAACTTTATTATCGTTACTTCCGGGTTTTATGTAAATTGTTCGCTTTGTACCGTCTGTATTAGTCCACTGGAAACCATGATATACAACCGTAGCACTCAATCGAGGGTCGCGGTTCACATACGGATTGTTTGCATTATAATCGGGATCTTCTGTGATTTTTTTGCCATTAAGAGTTATGTAATTATCAACCAGTGATTGTGTCGGTGCTTTGGCGTTTAACCTTGCTCCGGCTGACAAAGGAGCCATATCATACATTTCTTGCCATGTTTTTACCGAAGGGACATAAGCATAGTCAAGGATGACTTCGGTATTATACTCATTATCTTGAAGAAACATATCCGGGTAACTTGAAAATAAGCCGTAAGTTCCATACTCTCCTTGCACACTGATTAGCTTGTTGCAATATTCTTCGACTTTTGCCCAATCACTATCGTATAAGTAGGCTCTAGCTTGTAAAGCACATGCTGCACCTTTGGTTATACGGCCATTGTCGTCTTTTGATAGATTATCTCTTTTAGGCAAAAGAGGCATTATTTCATCCAATTCTTTATGAATAAATTCGATTACCTGCGCACGAGGAGTTCGACTGATGGTTCTTGATTCTGCAATGGTCAAATCTTTGGTAAAGAAAGGAACGTCACCATAGAAATTGGTCATACGGAAAAACAGATATGCACGGATAAAGCGAATTTCGGCTTTACGCTTTTCTTTCAACGAAGCATCCATATCGGGTACTCTTTCCACATTATCAAGATAAGCATGACATGTTTTGATTCCTTCATACGCCCATTTCCATTCATCGGCAAAACGTCCTAAAGAGGGATCGGCTAGACCATTACGAATCACACGTTCGGCAGTATTAGATCGTCCGTCAAACATATTATCACTTAACGATTCGTCCTGCCACATTTTTTCGGATTTATACATCTGGCTATATGCCATATTTACCACCAACTCCGAATTGTCTGTCGACAGCCAGAAGGTTTCATCGGTAAATCTATCGGTGGGCACCTGATCAAGATCATTGCAAGCTGACAGGCTAAATAGTCCTATACAACAAGCAATTAATATATTTTTTAGATTTATCTTTTTCATATAAGTTAGCTTATTATCGTTTAAAATTCGACGTTAAGTCCAAAACCATAATACTTAAGTAAAGGATAGTTTCGTGCACTATTAGCTGATCCGGACATATTAGAGTCATATTCCGAAGATTCGGGGTCGATGAATGAGTTCTTGCTTAAAGTCAATAAGTTTTGAGCATTGATAAATGCACGCACTCTATTGATTCCCATTTTTCCTGTGATATTCTTAGGAATAGTATAGCCTATCTGAATATTTTTAAGTCGAATGTATTTTCCATCCAATAGATTCAGGTCTGAACCCATTCCGTAGTTATTCTTTGTTGATGCCGAACCTGTAGCTGTTAGTCTTGGCCATGTAGGATTGGTATTTGTAGGAGTCCAGAAATCAAGTTGATGCTTGTATATCACATAAGAATAGTTGGAATGGAAAGGCTCCAGTAATTCACCACGAATCATCATATCTCTTTTGCCCACTCCTTCAATCAACATATTGAAATCGAATCCATGATAAGAAACATCATAAGTGACTCCAAATGTATAACGGGGAAACGCATTTCCTAGAACAAAACGGTCTTTTGCATCAATCACTCCATCGTCGTTTCGATCTACAAATTTCAGATCACCGGGCTTAAGATCCGAAGGACTTATTCCTACAGGAAGGGCTGATGCTTCTATCTCGGCAGCACTTTGAAAGAATCCGTCTGTCTTATATCCATAATATGAATTGAAAGGAAGACCAACTCTCAGAATCCTGCTAATCTCATCATTTGTTGAAATTTGCTCATATCCTTCGAACTTTAGAACTTCGTTTTTAGAATCACCAACAGTCAAACCGAAGTTGTGATTAAAATCACCTGTTTTCAAACGGTAATTCAGCGTAACTTCCCAACCTTCGTTTTTCATCTCTCCTGCATTGTAGTTCTTTAAACCTCCTCCAAAAACAGAAGGTATAACAGGAGTAATTAATATATCGGTAGTTTTCTTGTGGAAATAATCAAACGTAGCAGTTAGAGAGTTATTTAGGAAAGTAGCATCAAATCCAATATTGAAACTGGCTGATTTTTCCCATCTCAAATCGGGATTCCCAAAAGTAAATCCGGCACCTGATACTGCGTTATTATTGAATCCATAAATATTAGTATGCGGCTCGTATACCGTAAGATATTGGTATGGATCAATCGACTGATTTCCCAAAATTCCGTATGAGCTACGCAATTTTAAATCACCTACATTTTCCCTATATTTTCCCATAAACGATTCCTCAGATATTCTCCATCCGACTGAACCTGAAGGGAAAAATCCCCAACGATTTTCTTTGGCGAAAATAGAAGAACCATCGCTACGAAAGCTGAATTCGGCATAATACTTATCTTGGAAAGCGTAATTAACACGACCTAATATAGAGTTTATGCTTGTTTTCCGAGTTCTTTGCAAAGATACAACGCTACCATCTTCAACAATCTCGGTACCTGTAGTAGGAGTACCCAAAATAGGGTCGGTATACTTCATCTTTATCTCGTTTTGAGTACGAGTGTAGGACTCATTGGTCGCACCAAAAACTCCTGTAATATGGTGTTGTCCGAATGTACGATCGAAATCCAGTAATATCTGAGAATTTAATAAATATGTTTTTTCATTAAAATCTTCGGTATTTCGTTCTGCATTTACAAATACACGTGGCTTTATATCGTCTGCATTGCTGTACAGAGGCACTTGTATTCTTCGGGTAAACCTATGATCTGAAAAAATATCAGCACCAAATACTCCTCGAAGTTTAAGTCCTTCCATGAGTTTCAGGTCTGCCCCCAAATTGACATTGAAATAATCATTGTCGTTTTGGATATATCCACCTTGTTCAAGTTCTGCCAAAGGGTTTTGATCTGTCAATATATCATTTACCAGATACTTTCCATTAGAAGCCTGCATCTTAGTGGTATAATACGGAGGCACACGAGAAGCATTTATAATAGCATTGCTGGCTGTTGTAGCTTTAGAGTTGGTTCTTGTATAAGCAAGAATAGAGGTTATCTTAAGCCTTTGGAACTCTGTAACTATATTGGAACGTAAGTTATAGCGTCTTATACCAAAATCGGGACCGACGAAGTTGCTTTCCTGATCGTAAAATCCTCCTGAAAATAAATACGTGGTATTGGCACTACCTCCCGAAACACTTACATTGTAATTTTGTTGCAATGCTGTTCTTAGGATTCTGTCCAAATTCCATTCTTCCTCACCTTGATGAGCAGCCAGATCACGAATCTGATCGGGAGTGTATTGAGGATTAGCTCCAATATTAGTTAAGGCTAAATTTTTAAGTGTTGCATTTTGATAACCTGCAACCGGAGAAAACAAAACTTTAGGATCTTGTAACCCGATCATTCCATCGAGACGCACTACGGGAGGAGCGTTCTTCTTCCCTCTTTTGGTTGTTACCAAAAGGACTCCATTTGCCGAACGAGATCCGTAAATTGCTGCTGTTCCTGCATCTTTCAATACCGAAATACTCTCGATATCGGCAGGATTTAATTTATTTAAACTCGAATTATCAGAAACTAAACCATCAATTACAATCAAAGGACTATTGTTATTCATAGTAGATATACCACGAATATTAATATTTAACTGATTGTCATTCGGATTCATGCTTCGTTGCTGAATACTCAAACTACCTGATGCTCCTTGAAGAGCCTGTGTAAGATTCGATACAGGACGGTCTTCAATAAAGCTTGCACCTACCTGGTCTACGGCACCTACAACACTTCGTCGGGTAGTGGTTCCATATCCGATAACGATTACGTCATCAAGTACTTTCGAATTTTCTTTTAATACAATTGCCAGAGATGTTCTGTTATTCACAGCTATTTCTTCTGTTGTAAAACCAATATATGATATTTGCAATATATCATTGCTATTACACGATATAGAAAAGCGACCATCTATATCGGTTACTGTTCCATTACTAGCGTCGTTTTTCACGACCACACTTACTCCAATCAATGGTTCTCCATTATTATCTTTAACTGTTCCTGTAACAGTTATCTTTTTAGATGAAGGATCCTGCTGAGATGTATTCAAGGTACCAGTTTGCTCTGCACGTAACGTACAGGGAGTTCCCAAGAAAAGGGAAGACATAATCAAACTAGCCAAAGTTACTTTGTACTTTTTCCTAATCATATCATAACTCTTTAATGTTTATTTCTATAGGTTAACCGATTTATTGCTGTTATATGAAACAGCGAGAATAATTTTTCTTAGACGTAGAAGATTTAAATTACTTTTAGCTTTTTACATGGTTTTTAAATTTAAAGGTTCGTATTCCCAACAAATGTAATCAGATCAAAATATATGGTAACTAGAAAGAATCTCCTATTTTAGGCGCATGGCTCGAATCTGCACTACAATGTCTCAATAATGAACCCGACAATACTTTATTAGCAATCTTCGAGTAAAGCCAAATAAATATATTTAATCTATATTTGTCTGAATTTATTAGCTTAAATGTCTCAACCTGCAAAATCATGAAAGTTCACAAATCAGCCATAATAGTACTTATATTGTTCTGCGCCATTGTCTCAAAACTTAATGCCTATAATCTTCGTCAGATATCAGACAAAGAAGGACTATCGAACAGCTCTATTCTTTCGATGTCTCAGGATACAGATGGGTTTATGTGGTTTGGCTCATGCGACGGACTAAACATATTCAACGGTATCAGCATTGATGTCTATAAACCGACTACCGACAATAATAATATATCGGGGAATCTTATAGAAAGCATCCTAGAAGCTGAAAACGGAATCTTTTGGGTTCATACAAATTACGGGCTAGACAGGTTCGATAAAAGAAAAAAGACGGTAGAGCATTTCGATAATTTTAATGGGAGATACTTTTTTTGTAAGAATACGGAGAATGACATATTCATTCTGACAGAAGACAACAAACTGTTTTATTATCATAGCCCATCAAAGACATTTAAAAAGCTGGATATAGGAGGTATAACATTTAACAATGTACTCTGCATCAATGTAGATACAAACAATATCCTATGGATATTCACAAATGATAAGAAGACCAAAAGTTATTCGATACAAAAATCGGATGCGGGAGATATTAAGCTGAATCCGATACAATTGTTCGAACATGAAAATAAGTTACAAGGCTGTTTCTCTGAAAAAAATGTTGTGTATTTCGTAGATGATACTTATACAATGTATGAGTATAATTTATCGGATAAAAAGAAATATTATATCGGAAATATAAAAAACGAAATACAGCACAAAGGAAAAATCTCTTCTATTATAAAATATCATAACGATTATTTTATCAGTTTCCAGACAGACGGGCTTATTCGTTTAAAAAATACTCCTGAAAAACAAATCAATTATGAGGTAGAAGATATCAACATTAAATGTGGTGTATTCTGCTTATTAAAAGATAAATATCAGGATATTATATGGATAGGAACTGACGGGCAAGGAGTATATATTTACTCGAATGATGCTTACTCTATAAAGTCAACCTTATTCAGCAGTTTTGCTAAAAATATTGCTAAACCAACAAGGGCTCTTTTCTTAGATAAAGAAAAAACGTTATGGGTAGGTACCAAAGGTGATGGAATTTTAAGAATACTTGATTATAATTTCAGTAAACAGATTGAAAATAATAAAACAGAGTACCTGACATCTGAAAACAGCCCTCTTTTTGACAATTCGGTTTACTCATTGGCTTCCAGTGCTAAAAATATCCTGTGGATAGGAAGCGAAGAGGGAATTAATTATTATTCGTATTCTGAAAAGAAGATAAAAACGATTTCGATACAGGACAAAGGTGCCAGTATACAATATGTTCACGATATTCTAGAACTGAACGACTCGGTATTATGGGTAGCAACTGTAGGTACGGGTGTTCTCAAAATAAATATATCATGGAAAAACGATACACCCGTTTTTGACAAGGTAGAAAGGTTTACAATAAAAGGGGGAGATCTTTACTCCAATTATTTTTTTACTATCTACAAAGAAAGCGATACATCTATATGGCTCGGCAATCGTGGTTCAGGTGCATTTAACCTAAATACAATAACATCGCAACTGACTTCGTTAGAATTTGATAAGAAATATAAAATCAGGACTCTTAACGATATATTTTCCATTATAAAAGACGATAAGGGTAATATGTGGTTCGGGACAAGCTATGGATTGATAAAGCACTCTCCCGGAAAAGAGGATATTGTGTATAACGAAAAGATCGGTTTTCCGAATAATACGATACATGGCATACTCAGCGATTCTCAACAAAACCTTTGGCTAAGTACCAATCAGGGAATAATAAAATTTAATACTGAAAATGAAACCTTTCTGACTTTTAATCAATTAAACGGATTAAAGGTTACCGAGTTTAGTGATGGTGCTTATTATAAGGATAATACTACGGGCAACCTTTTTATGGGGGGTATCAACGGCTTTGTTACTATTGCCGAAAATAACGCCCTCTCCGAAGAATATCTCCCTCCTATACATTTCAATAATCTCGGAATTTTCGGCAAGGAATATAATATTTTCGATTTTCTTCAATCGAATAAAGACCGGGATGAACTTGAGCTGAATTACAGCCAGAACTTTTTTTCGATTTCATTCGTTGCCATTGACTATCTGAATAACAATAATTATACTTATCTCTATAATTTAGATGGGTTAAGTGAGCATTGGATTGATAATGGAGCTTCCAATACAGTCTACTTCACGAATATAGCTCCTGGAGAATACACTTTACATGTAAAGTACAAAAATCGAGTTACAGGTCAGGAAAGCCCTGTATATTCTATTACAATCAAGATTACACCTCCTTGGTATATGTCATTCACGGCATATACATTATATACATTAGGTATCTTGCTTGCTTTGGTTTTCGGGTTAAGAGCATTCTTAGAGCGTAATCGAAGAAAAAGATTGCTGGCTATTGATAAGCTCAGGCAGGAACATCAGGCTGAAGTATATGAGTCGAAACTTCGTTTTTTCACCAATATTGCTCATGAGTTTTGTACTCCTCTTACGCTTATTTACGGTCCGTGTAATCGAATTCTGACATATAAGGGGGCTGATAAATATATAATCGAATATACACAGTTGATACAGCGGAATGCGCAACGTTTAAATGATCTTATTCAGGAGCTTATCGAGTTTAGACGCATAGAGACAGGTAATAGAAAACCTCAAATAGAATCTATTCAGATTACTGAATTTACTCAGGATATTGCCGATACATTCAATGATCTGGCAGAATCAAAAGGTGTTGTATACGAGAAAAACATACTGCCTTCTCTTAGCTGGAATTCCGATAAAGGATTTTTAATTACCATTATCGTAAATCTCATATCTAATGCTTTTAAATACACTGATAGAGAAGGAATTGTTACTGTATCTGTCTGCATCGAAAATGATTCTTTATGTATAGTGGTTGCCAATACGGGAAAAGGTATCAAAGAAGAAAATATAGATCAGGTATTTGACCGTTACAGTATTTTAGATGATTTTGAAAATCAGGATGAGAAAACTACGATTTCGAGAAACGGGCTGGGTTTGGCCATTTCATACAGTATGATAAAACTCCTTGACGGCGATATTAAAGTTCAGAGTAAACCGTTTGATAAAACTGAGTTTATTGTTAACCTACCTTTACTACAAGTAACCGATAGTAATACTAATAACTCATTACCAGCCATTAACATAAAAAAAGATTATGCCAACACATTGGAGTTACCTAAATATACATTCAACGAACTAAAACCAACCATTCTGATTATTGATGACGAAATAGAGATGCTCTGGTTTATAAGTGAAATATTTACTGCCGACTTTAATGTTATTTCTATAAACAAACCCTCTGAAACTCAACAAGTACTTAATGATATCCATCCCAATATCATTATTTGCGACATAATGATGCCCAAAGTAAATGGATTGGCTCTGACCAAAGAAATTAAATCGAATCCCAAGACGGCACATATTCCCATGATTCTGGTTTCTGCTAAATATCAGGTGGAGGAGCAAATCGAAGGTATTACTGCAGGAGCTGAAATGTATATTACTAAACCTTTCAACGTTGACTATCTCAAAGCATCAGTTAAACAACTAATAACCAAGAAAGAAACTCTCAAAGATTATTTCAGTTCTCCCATGAGTGCTTTTGACTTGGCAAATGGTAAATTAACGCATAAAGAACATCGGAAATTTATTCAAAAGATATTGGATATCATTAGTAATAATGTGACAAATAAAGAACTATCATCGAAACTAATTGCTGACGAATTAAATATGAGTACGCGTCACTTGTACCGAAAATTAAGTGATATCGGTACAAACAGTATTGCTGATATGATTCGTGAATACCGTTTGCATATAGCTAAAGATTTACTGCTGAATACAACGATGACTATCGATCAGATAATTTACAAATCGGGATATGCCAATAGAGGTCCTTTCTTCAAAGCTTTTGCCGAAAAATACGGATGTACCCCTAAAGAATTCAGAGATAAAATGAAATAACTTAAGGATAGCTATAAAAAAGAAGAGGAAACGAATATGTTTCCTCTTCTTTTTTATAGCTATCCAATATTTATGGATTTTGTGTTAATGGACCCGGATAGGCATTTATATCTGCTTGAGGTATAAAGTGTACCACCCTTAAATCTGTCGCAAGAATAGGAGTCATTGCATCATGCGGTCCCGGATAATTGCGAATCATTGCATTTCCATTGCGATATACGTCATAAGTTCGATGTGCTTCAAAAGCCAGTTCCAACTGGCGTTCTTCATCTATTAATTGGGCGGCATTCGTAGCATTTAGCGAGGTATATCCACCTCCAATTATAGATCTCTCCCGTATCTTATTAAGATTTGTCAGAGCACTGCCATAATCGCCTTTTTTAGCATATGCTTCTGCCATATTTAAATACAGTTCGGCTAATCTCGATATTATAGGTGAATGCAGGTGCGAGTCATTATCCTGCAACGAACATTTTATAATATAAAACATGGGATATACGCGGTTCAATAACATTAGGTACTCCTTTTCTCCGACATACGTTTTCCCCTGATAAACAATAGAATATTGGTTTTCAACGGAATTTACTAATGTTAAAGGATAGCTGTTACCTGCAATTTTAATGTATAACGATTTATCGGGATTAATCCTTAATGTATCCTGTATATAGCTATAACCCGTTTGCACACCCGAAGCATTTTTCAAATCAGCAATAAAACGAAAAGCAGGTATCTTTTCACCTTTAGTATCTTTTACATATTGAGGATCAATAAACGCCCAACGAGCATCGTTCTTTTGTCCGGCTTTCCTTAACAAATCAAGGTACTTTGCACTGGCATACATTTCACCCCATCCTTGGCCTTGAAGATTGGCATACATACCTCCAATTCCGTAATAATGATCGTATCCCGAAAATTCGGAAGCCAGCCTTTTAACTGCGAAAATAGTCTCGGTCTGCCCTGTTGCATCTGGAGCGAAAGTATTATACCTCATGAAATTCACCCTATCAAGCAATTGATACTTTCCACTATCTATTACTTTCTTTGCATATGCAATCGCCAAATCGGCATAGGTAGTATTAGCATTTTCATAAGTACCACTCATGTACAAATATATTCGTGACAACATAGCTTGTGCTGCCTCTTTTGTAGCATAAGACGCCGTACTTTTGAGGGTCATCAATTCTTCTCCTTTTTTCAAGTCACTAATAGCCTGTGCATACGTATCCTTTACACTCGATCTGTCAGGCAGATGTAAATTACTTACGTCTGCAGGTGTACCGTCTAATAAAATCGGAACTCCCAGATTTGTTTCGGGCGATTGATAATATGGGCGTCCAAAAACACGGCACAAATAGAAGTAGCACATACCTCTCAAATAATATACTTCGCCCAATTTCTGATCTTTTTCGGCACTAATACCTTCGTCCGATATCTTAATCAGATCACTAGCCTGAGATATAATCCTATAACTTGAATTCCAAAAGGTTGTAAGCCGTCCGTTGTCGGTTATATGTTGGTAAGAGATAAAAGGATAAAACGAATCGGTAGATGTCCCTCTTATCATTATATTATCCGCCGGATACTCTCCTACCCTGTGCATAACATCAGACCATGCTTTCAGTTCAGCATAGCATCCATTCACTAATATCTTAAAAGCTGCGTCTTTATCCGATTCTATCTTATCTTTTGTATATGCATTATCAGGAAATCTGTCTAAATCACAAGATGACAGGACCAATAAGCAAATTGCTGTAAATATTATATGTTTTAGTTTCATAAGTATTGTTTGTTTTAAAGTGTAACATTTATACCCAATACAAATCTACGGGTCTGAGGATATACCGATGTAGCCACCCCGGTTATAGTAGATGTTTCGGTTACTCCATTATATCTTGGAGGAATTTCAGGATCAACACCCGAAAAGTGTGTAATCGTAAATAAATTCTCACCCGAAACAAATATCTTCAAGTTCGATACATAACGAATTTTACCGGTCAGATTATAACCTAAAGTAAGGTTTCTCATTTTCAAATAAGTTCCGGTTTCAAGGAAACGGGATGAAACTTTATTGGAATTACTCGAATTATTATATTTTGCCAATGGATGAGTCGCAATATCTCCTTCTTTTTCCCAACGGCTCCATCCGCTATGAAGATTCATTTGATTACGGTCTGTGTAAGCCCCATCAGAATCAAACTCGGCACGGGCATAATTATAAATCTTACCTCCGACTGAATAGTTAAATATTGCTGACAAATCGAAGTTCTTATAAATAAGATTGGTTGCAAACCCTCCGAAAAAGTCCGGTGTATAAGCACCCATAGCAACCTGATCGGCTTCACTATACTTAGATGTCGTCACACGGTTACCATCTTTATCCGTTTTAAACCATAACGGGTTACCATTAGCAGGATCTACCCCAGCCCATTCTTTCAGGAACCAAGTATCTGCATCTTTTCCGGGCGTTATCAGCTTGGATGCCGATCCTGCAATATTCGATCCGTCTCCAACTATCATCTCTTGCTTTTGTCCGTATAGCTTAGTAATTTTATTTCTGTTGAAACCTATATTTGCATCTACACTCCAATACCATTCTTTATTTTTTATAATATCGACACCAATAGTTGCTTCAAAACCTTTATTTTGCAGTTCACCTTCATTTCGCCATATTCCTGTTACACCGATAACTCCCGGTAAGGGAACATAATACAACAGATCAGAAGTTTTTTTAGCATAATAGTCTAATGTTACATTTACTCTATTAAATAGAGATACATCAAGGCCCACACCTGTCACAAACGACTTTTCCCATGCTAAATCCGAATTGCCAAGTTGAGAAATAATAGCTCCCGGCTCTCCATTATAGCTAAGCGGTTTTTGATTTGAGCCACTACCTGTTGTAAGAGCATACAGAGCTAAATGAGGATAAAGAGCTGTAGGTCGGTTACCCACCGATCCATAACTAGCTCTTAGTTTCAGATTATTTACATAGTCCAGTTTAAAAAATTTCTCCCTATGAATATTCCATCCTCCACTTATCGAAAAGAAGGTTCCATATCTCTTATTTGCACCAAAATTAGAAGCACCATCCCGACGGATTGA
Organism: Dysgonomonas sp. HDW5A; assembly: GCF_011299555.1. Taxonomy (NCBI): domain Bacteria; kingdom Pseudomonadati; phylum Bacteroidota; class Bacteroidia; order Bacteroidales; family Dysgonomonadaceae; genus Dysgonomonas; species Dysgonomonas sp. HDW5A. The sequence goes on from NZ_CP049857.1 coordinate 402,893, forward strand.
AAACTGAGCCAGATATTTGTCATCAAACGAATAATTTATATTAGATAAATATGACTGTACAGCCCATGACGAACGCCAGCTTATTGCCTTTTCGGCTTTAGCAGCTACAGTTCCCACTTCGAAACCCGGAGCAAAGCCGGTAGACATACTTTCGGTATTTTTAGAATTAAATTCGTTCCACTCATAACCTGCAACCGCATTAATATAGTGTTTGTCAAATGCCTTATTGATACGAATCAGTTGATTTGTATACAACCTGTTATTTGAACGCATACCTTCGGTTATTCGACCATTCACAGACTCTCCTCCTGAGGAGCGTGGATCTTCGTACGATGTGGAGTTTTTCTGAAAAAACTTATAACTATTTACAGATGCAAAAGTCATCCAGTCGGTAATCTTAATATCAAAATCAAAATTACCCATTACTTCATAAGCCTCCGATTTAGCATAATTCCATTGCAAATCGTACAAATAATTCGAACCCGTTGTATTTACCCATGTTGGGTTAGGTGCATTTCCAACCAAGCTGCCATCCTTATTGTAAGGGCTATCCCAAGGCAAGTTACCATACATGGCTCCTACTGAATGTTCCTTATCGTGAACATCTTTTCGAGAACCCATTATCTGTGGTTTTATTGTTAAACGATCCGAAACCTTATATTCAACCTTTAACAGAGCATTATATCGGGTGTAGTCGTATCCTTTTATGGCTCCTGTCTCGTCATACACTCCTAAAGAAACATATGATCTCAGCTTTTCGTTACCGCCATTTACCGATACATTATAGTCTTGAGCAAAGCCTGTTTGGGTTGCATTGTCCCACCAATCGAAATTCTTATTCCTTAAATCGGGAGTCCACCACCAGTTATTTGAAAATGCTTCGGGATTAGAAAATGAATCATATAAATCGTAAAGCTCTTCACCATTCATTATCTTAAATCTACCCGTATTCAAATCTGTTGCAGCAAACTTAGCCAACACATTTACAGATGGTTTACCAATCTTACCTTTTTTAGTTGTTACCAAAATTACACCGTTAGCACCTTGCGAACCGTACACAGCAGTAGAAGCTGCATCTTTTAACACAGTTAATGTTTCTATATCATTCGGATTGATATCTGTAGCACTACTGCCCATAATCACACCATCAACTACCCAAAGAGGGTCGGTACTTCCATTAATAGTGCTTTTACCACGAATTACAATTTTTCCGGCCTCACCGGGTTGCCCTGATCCCGGGCTTACATATACTCCCGGAGATTTTCCGGTTAGCAGATTTTCGACTGCCGGAGTAGTTGCATCTAATAGCTGTTTACTGTCTAATGTCTGTAAAGCTCCGGTAAGACTCTCACGTCTAATTGTGTTATATCCAACAACTACTACTTCGTTTAGGGCTTGCGAGTCGTCTTCCAATGCTACATCAACTGACGAACGTGCTCTAACCGCTATTTCCTGTGTTTTATAACCCAGAAAGGAAAAGATAAGTACTGCATTGTTTGCATCAGGCACCGATAGTTTATAATTTCCGTCAAAGTCGGTAACAGTTCCAATAACCGATCCTTTAACTTTCACACTAACCCCAATCATTGGTTCTTTTTTGGAATCCGTCACTGTACCTGTAACTGTCGTTTGTGCTAATATGCTTCCCGTCGAAAGGAAAAACAATAGCATCAAAAAAGATACTTTAATAAAGTAACTCTTTGCAAAGTTTTTCTGTCTAATCATGTTTTTCATTGATAGATGGTTTAATAATACAAGATTGTGTTCTCTAAAATTGTTTTTTTTTAACAAAAAAAACTAAAAGACAAATATAGTAAGTTGCAGGTATGGTTTTGTGAAATTTATGTTAAAAAAGACATTAAGTTTAAAAAGTCTAACATCAAAAGAATATTATCTGACTTCATATAAGTCACATATTATTTTAATCCTGATTATAAAAAAGATCATTCAGACTAGGTTTTAAACCTTTTGTTTTTCGTATTTTTGTCTTAGTTCAAATAATTCGGGTGTCATCCCTTTTTAATATTTCGGTAAGGCTAACCATTGTCCGTTGCAATTCTGAAATACATCATTAACATTTTGCATACTTTAAATGAATATAATACAAGCCAACTCAAGCCATATACCTGAGATACAACAAATAGCCATTAAGTCATGGGAAGTAACTTATTCAGATATCTTATCTCAAGAGCAATTCGATTATATGATTGAGATGATGTACAACCATGCTGCTTTAAATAAGCAAATGGCTGAGCAAAAGCATCATTTTCTTTTGATTCAAGAGGAGTCTACATCTGATTATTCGGGATTTGTTTCTTATGAACTCAATTATAAAAATCAAGCTAAGACTAAGATACATAAGCTTTACCTGTTACCGGAATGCAAAGGCAAGGGTATGGGACGCCTGTTAATTGAAAAAGTTATATCATTAGCTCAATCTGCTGATAATAGCCATTTGTCTCTTAATATGAACAGAGACAATAAATCTCTAGGTTTTTACAAGCAAATGGGTTTTGAAATTGTAGGTGAAGAAGATATTAATATCGGAAACGGATATCTTATGGAGGATTATATTTTCGAAAAAAAAATATAAAACCTTTTATCTCCGATCTTAAATAAAGAAATAAACAAATAGGGCATTGGCCTAATAAAAAATAGAATAATGGAAAATAATATTTGCGTTTTATTCGACATGGATGGTGTAATGATCGACACCGAACCTCAATACGACGTATTCTGGAAACATGCCGGAGACAGATATAATACAGGAATCGCTAATTTCGAAAAAGTAATCAAAGGTACTACCTTACCTAATATCCTCAAGAAATACTTTTCTCACCTGACTCAAGAGGAATTGAATAATCTTTCGGATAACCTCGACAAGTTTGAGGCAAATATGAACTTCGAAGAAATAACGGGTTCTGTTAAGTTTGTCAAAGAATTAAAGGCTAAAGGTATAAAAGTCGGATTGGTTACCAGTTCGACCGACACTAAATTAATTGCTGTAAATAAAGCGAAACAATTCGATCAACTATTTGATACGGTAGTATCTGCTGCCCGTGTAACTGAAGGCAAACCTAATCCCAGATGTTTTTTACTGGCTGCCGAAGATTTAGGAGTTAAGCCTAAGGATTGCATCGTTTTTGAGGACTCGTTTGCAGGAATAGAAGCAGGGATAGCTGCCGGAATGAAGGTGATCGGTTTGGCAACAACCAACTCAGCAGATTCACTTAAAGATAAGTGTTGTAAAGTAATACCTGATTTTAAAAACTTCTCTGTCGAAGATTTATTGTCTATATAAACTCTAAGAATAACAGCTATAGGCTTTATTTAATTGAGCCTCTCTATAAAATAGAAGACGCCTTTGATTAACTCAAAGGCGTCTTCTATTTTAATAATACAAATATTTAATTTTGAAGTAACAGCAGTATCATCTAACGACAAATACTATATTCATATAGGCATCTAAATTAGCATTCCGAAGTACAGTATAACCCATAAGTCCATTAGCATCAATACTATTTATAGTCAACAGAGTGGGATCATAATAAGTTATATAATAATACAAATCGGTAGCAGCAGCGAAGCTAGGAATTGATGGCGATGCTCCGGGACTACTGTTTAAGGGGTTAGTAAACTGATCTTTATATATTTGATACAAATCTATCTGGGCACTACCAAGAACAGTAGTTTTGATATTAATAGAAGGCATATATAAAAACTTTCGGTTAAAGAGAGTTAGGCATGTCCAAGCAGGAGCAGCTTCCGACCCTAAATTCTGAGAGATACAATTTAGATCCGTATCATATACTAAAAGGCTATTAGCTGGATTTACAATTGCATTTTTCTCATTGGTTGTCATGGTAGGTAAAAGCAAGCCCTTATCATTATTAGATGCATTAATATCAAGTGCTGCACTTGAATCGGGGACTTCCGTATATATTCCTATTTGAGAATACACGGATAAATTGAGCCATAATAAAAAGAATACTATATATAATTGTTTCATAATCTGATCAGCATTAAATTATTCCGAACCTTATTGTTGTAAGTCCGAATTTAGTAACCTTGTTCGAACCATACGATTGGTCATAATACTGCAGTCCAAAATCCTCACCGAATATACGAGTGATTTCAATGGTGTATTATCCGATTTATAGGGTGTTACCGTGAGTGTATATGCTCCTACTGCAGAAAAAATGTGAGATTGCTGATAAATAGTAGTACCCAAAGTCACAGACTGCTCAATGGTAGGACTTCCATCTCCAAAATCCCATATCAATTTGACTGCATTTTCATCAGGTGTACCCGACATGGTTATTTCAACCGTATATTTTGCGGTATTTCCCATACAGGCAAATGATTGTCCTTTCACATCTGCTACAAAAAAAGCAGACATGAAATTAGGTAATCCAAAAGAGGCATTATTTATTAAATAATTGGGAAAAAAGCGTACATCTGCCGCAGCATAATCTTCCTCGGGATTCATAATGGCCACTATCTCTTTACGGCCTACTCTGACTCCATATATCCGACCATCGGCTGCTAGTTGCAAACTTGATACATATACGGTATCGGCAGGTATATATGTTGCACTATTTGTTGTATTTCGCAAATCATTCCACGTTATTTGTTGCAAAGGTGTACGATTAGTCGTTGGAGAATAATTTTCTCCGGTAATAAACAAATTTTTTCCGGAAGGAGAAAAATCAAAATTATACCAATTTGTAGAGGAAGAGGGACTTCGAAATCTCACATCAGAAGGTACTCCCGTCTTAGGATTAAATATACCACTTAGGATTCCTGTGCGGTTAATATTTGAGTCATCTATAGCGGTCGCAAATTTAGTTCCATCGGGTGAAACCTTAATATATCCGGCAAAATTACGGTAAAAAGTAATCCCCGGTGCTGTTGGTTGTATAGCAAATGGATAAATATTATGATTTACTATTCCTGTAGAGGTTATTTCCCAAACATGAATAACACAGCCCTCTGTAGCCGAAGTAGATAACCGGCGATGAATCAACCAGAAATTAGGACTATCTCTCTTACGTGTAGCTGTGATATTTTCGTCTGTAGGACCGGCTAACAACTCTACATTTTTAGTACTTGTTACAGCTCCGTTTCCTCCATTAAGAGAAATATCTACTATAGAATAAGTTATACCGGCAGGCTGTTCATTATTAATCACAGAGATTGCATAAAATAAACTATCGCTACCTGGTACAGGCACTATAATTCCCGATTGAGTAGAAGACGATCCTCCCAACATACCTGTTCCATTTGCCATAACTGCATTAAGCCGGTTATAAATAGTAACTCCATCTCCCGACATTAAAAGATTTCCATCAGAATCAGAAAGTGTAAACGACCCTTCACTTGTATTTAGAGGTCCTATAACAGGACTAGGCATATCGGGTGTTGAGAGGCCTTTTGATGAAATTACTGTTTGTAAATTATTGAAATTCAATCCCGAATTAGCACCAAAATACCACCAGTTTGCTTCTTTCTGAGCATATGTGGTGAAAGCAAAAACGAAGAATAGTATGGATATTATGATAGATTTCATGAGTCTCATTTGATTACAAATACAACATTCATAAAAGAATCATAGTCTGCTTCCTGCAATATGGTATATGATACCTTTCCATCAGTAGACATACTATTGATTTGTATTACCTGATTATCGTAATAGGTGATATAATAATATAAATCGGTTGCCGACTGAAAATAAGGGATAGTATTGGGAGCTCCTGCACTTTTAAAGAAGTGTGTCGGATCGGCTCCTGTAAATTGATTCTTATATTCGGTGTACAGATCAATAGTAAAAGTACCTTCTGTTGAAGCATCAATAGCAATGGAGGGCATATAAAAAAATGATGACTGATTGTCCTTAGCGGATAAGGGAACCCACGATGGTACAGCGGCTGTTCCGGCATTTTGATAAATACTCTTTAGAGAGCTATCGTAAACAAGTAAACCGGGTGCCGGATTAGCAATAGATAACCGCTGCGAACTGGTCATTCGAGGAATAAGGACACCTTGTGTAGTAGAAACAATATCTAATGCTGCGCTGGCATTAGGTGTAGTTGTATTAATACCAACCTGAGCATTGCATAGACTTATAGCAAGAAGGCTGAAGAGTAATAAAAGTATCTTTTTTGTCATCGTTGTCTTATATATAACTAAGTTTTATCGAATAGCAGGCACTAAACCGAAGCATATACTATAAAAGCACATAACTACCAGATTTAGTTTAATTTTTCAATGCATTTAAAAACACAAATCCTTTAATTATTGTTTAGGATTTAACAACATTTTATTACGAAAGATAGAAAATAACTGTAGTTCAAAAATAAAATCATATTACCTCTTTAAGATACACAAAAAAAAAAATCAAAACACACTTATACAGCAGCTTAACTCATCCACTCACACCTAAAACACAAAAAAGAAATTATGTATATTCAACACTATTTCTTTAAATGTTATTTTATAAAAAGTTAATAAATACCTAATATTTTAACAATCTGTCGTTCTGTTTGAGAGTACAAATATATAATATTTTTAATCAAGAATATATTACAAGAAATAAATTAATTATACTTATCCGGTACTATTTTAACAAAAATTCAGTAATAATTATACGATTATTCAGTTTATATAAAATAGAGAAAGTAAAAAAATGAAAATAGAAAAAGAACTTCTAGAAATAGCTCAAAAAATACGAGCTTTGTCACAAACCGGATTGGTTTATTCTGATAATGAATACGATACCGAACGCTATGAAGAATTACTTCATCTAAGCAATTCTATGACTGCACTCATTAGCGGTAACGAAGTGTCCGTTATTGAAGGATGCTTTCGGGTAGAGGACGACTATGTAACGCCCAAAGTAGATGTAAGAGCTGTTGTATTCAACGATAAAGATGAGATACTACTTGTACAGGAGAGAGCCGATGGCGGATGGGCTATCCCCGGAGGTTGGGCCGACGTAGGATATTCTCCTACAGAAGTAGCCGTAAAAGAGGTAAAAGAAGAAACAGGTCTGAATGTGGAACCGATACAATTATTGGCTGTATTGGATAAGAAGTGCCACAATCATCCCCCTGCTCCACATTATGCCTATAAAATATTTATACTTTGCAAATGGATTGATGGAGAGTTCACCTCTGCTTTTGATATTTTAGACAAGGGATTCTTCAAACAAAATGAACTTCCTCCGCTCTCGGAAGAAAGAACATTGAAAAGTCAAATTGACCTGATGTTTGAATATAAAAATAACCCCGACAAAAAAGCAATCGTTGATTAAGATCTCAGACCGAATCATTGCATAGCAGCTATCATTATTTCTCTTGCTTCTTTTGCTTGAGGTATATTAAAAAGCGGAAAAAGGTGAACCATATTTTCGTATTCATAAAAAGAAAGGTTTACTCCTTTTTCTTTGCAAATTTCACTGAATTTATGACAATCGGGATATAACAGATCGAGTGTGCCAACAATTAAAGTCATGGGCGAAGCATCGGTATAATCACCATAAATCGGACTGACTAATGGACTTTGCAAATCGCCCATCGAATAAACTTGTCCTGCATATTTAAGACCTTCACAATCGAGGCTTGGATCAATCGGTTGAAGTGTTTCTATTTCAGGATTTGCCATAGCAACGTCCATCCACGGACTAATCATTATCAGATGTTCCGGTTTTCGCAGGTTATGCTTAGTTATTAATTGTGATAATCCGAGAACTAAACTTGCACCTGCCGAATCTCCGACAACAAAGATGCGTCCCTTGTTTTTGCTTACTTCTTTATATAGGTTTAAAATAAAATCGTATATTTCTATATAGTCTGATTTAGGGATTAAAGGATAATCGGGTATAACAATCTTATAGCCTAACTTATCTGCAAAATAAGTAACTATCTCCCAATGAATCAGAGATAACCCACATGCAAAGCCTCCTCCATGCAAATAGTAGATTGTATCGGTAGTTATCTGGTCTTTTACGGATAGGGTGTACACTTTCGATCCGTCTATAATAACCGTTTCTATATCATATTTGTTGAAGAGTCGATTGGGGGGCGGAACACTGTCATAAAAAGCTCCTCCCTTATACATATCTGTTTCAAGATTAGCTATTAACTTTTTTGTTCCTAATTTCCATAAAGCAGCTTCCAGAGCATCACTCGTCATATCTATATTTTCTTTGATTAAACTACAAAAATAGAAAAAGTCCGACAATAAACATTTATTGTCGGACTATCTCCTTATTTATCTATATAAAGTGGATTAAATCTTACTTATTGAATTCAACTTTTCAAGAGCTTCCTTTCTCAAATTAATATCCACGCATTTAAGAATATCCAATTGGCTTGCTTCAGATACACTTGCAATAGGTGCGGTTACCGATGGACGAGCCAATAGCCAGGCTAATGCTATTTGAGCAGGGGTTGCTTCGTATTCTTTTGCAACTTCGTGCAAAACTGTCAGAATCTTTTGCCCTCTGTCGTTTATATATTTCGAAAGGGCATCTTTTCTTTTGCTTTGAGCAATATCTTCAATCGAATTGTATTTGCCTGTCAAAAAACCACTTGCTAACGAGTAGTAACTAACTACACCTAAGTGATATTCTTTTGCTAAATCCTCATATTCTGTTTCATATTGTTTACGATCATACAGATTATATTCGGGTTGCAGACATATATATTCAGGGAAATTATTTTTACGGCTTACTTCTATTGACTCACGAATACGGGCTGGAGTCATATTAGAGGTCGCTATATAACGTACTTTTCCTTCTTTCACCAATTGAGCATAAGCTTCGAGAGTTTCTTCTATAGGGGTCGACAGGTCGTCATAATGCGTAAAATACAAATCGATGTGATCGGTTTGGAGTCTTTTCAAAGACTCCTCAACTTCATTCAGAATATACGATTTCTTTAAACCACGGTGTGTTTCAGAGATTTGAGCTCCTACTTTTGTGGCAATTGTAAGCTGCTTTCTCTTTCCCGTTTTTTTCAGCCAATTACCGATAATGGTTTCTGACTCACCTCCTTTATTTCCGGGAAACCATACCGAATATATATCTGCCGTATCAATAAAATCGAACCCTGCATTTACATATTTATCTAATATTTCAAAAGAAGCTTTTTCATCAGCCGTCCATCCGAATACATTACATCCTAAAGCAAAAGGTATAACTTCTAAATCCGATTTTCCTATTTTTCTCTTTAACCCCATATTTAAATCTTTTAAGTATTACATCATTAAAAATCAATTGAGTTTAAAGCACATCACGCCAGTGTTTCAAATTACTTTTGGCAGTATCCCAAACTTCGTCTACTCGTCCTGAAAGAATCAGTTTTGTCATCGATTTGGCGAATCCTGTCATTTGAGATAATTCTAATTTTGGAGGCATTGCCAAAGCATTAGGATCTGTTTGCACTGATATCAAAACCGGACCCGCAATGGCAAAAGCTTCACGTAATGTTTCTTCAACCTTAGAAGGTTCATTAACTCTGAACGACTGCATTCCCATAGCTGTAGCTATTGCTGCAAAATCGGGATTAAACATATCGGTTTCATAATCGGGTAATCCTGCAACTTCCATTTCGAGCTTTACCATCCCTAACGATCTGTTATCAAAAACAACTAACTTAATAGGAAGCTTATACTGAACTATAGTAGCTAAATCACCCATCATCATAGAGAGACCTCCATCGCCGCAAAAAGCAATAATTTGCTGATCGGGACGGGCAAAAGCTGCCCCTATTGCCATAGGCATAGCATTAGCCATAGAACCATGACTGAATGAACCCAGCATTTCGCGCTCGCCTGTTGCTTGCAAATAACGGGCACCCCATACGCAACACATACCTGTATCTACGGTGAAGATAGCATCTTTATTGGCAATCTTATCAATTACTGTTGCCAAATATTCGGGAGCAATGGTGTCTTCGCTTCCCGACCGATTAGCAGCCCTTGCCAAGTGATCTTTCACTTTGGCATATACTTTAAGCTGTGTTTGTAAAAAGTCATCGTCCTTTTTCTCATTGATTAAAGGAAGCAAAGATTCCAGCGTATCTTTTACATCGCCACCTAAAGCCATATCGACTTTCGCACGGCGTCCGATACGTTCGGGGCGAACATCTACCTGAACAATCTTGCATTTTTCGGGCATGAAGGTTTGGTAAGGAAAATCAGTACCTAATAAGATCAACAAATCGGCATCGTGCATAGCTGCATAGGCAGATGGCAAACCCAACAAGCCGGTCATACCGACTTCATAAGGGTTATCGTATTGAACCGCCATCTTACCGCGAAAGCTATATCCGACCGGAGATTTAATCAAAGATGCTAATTTTACGACCTGATCGTGAGCCCCTTTTGCTCCGATACCACAATATATAGTAACTTTTTCGGTCGAATTTATTAATTCAGCCAAAGCTTTCAGCTCCGAATTTTGAGGACGATATATACCTTTCGATGGTAAAAGATTTGCAGTTGTCGGACCTTCTACGGCATCACCTGCAGCAATATCGCCGGGTAGCCCTAATACGGCAACCTCTTTTTTATGGATAGTGTGCTGTAAGGCTGCCTGCAGCATTCTCGAAAACTGAACGGGTGTGGTAGCAATTTGATTATAGCCACTACAATCGTCAAATAACTTTATGGTATTAGTTTCCTGAAAATAAGACATGCCAAACTCCGAAGTTGCACATGTTGATGCTATTGCCAATACCGAAGCGTTACTCCGATGGGCATCATACAATCCGTTTATTAAATGCACATGCCCAGGTCCGCTACTACCGGCACAACATCCGATGCCATTCAACTCAGCCTCAGCAAGAGCTGCGTAAGCTCCAACTTCTTCGTGACGGACATGCACCCATTTTACTGTATTATGAGTTCTTACTGCATCATTTACTTCATTCAAACTATCACCGGTTACGGCATAAATATGTTTTATACCTGCTTCGTAAATCGTTTCGATTAACTGGTCTGCTACTTTTCTTCCCATAATTTATTTTAAAATTTATATCATGCGTATGATACTATAAACAATCAAAAGTATGTTTTAGATAAACGGTCTCCGACTTTTTAACCTTTATTAATCCAACAAAAAAGTAGGCTATACCTTTATTTAGTGGAAAATAGTTCAGTATTCGTGAACATAGAAATTTCAAATTTCAAAGGATTTATTATCTTTGTCTGTATTAGCTCCTTGTCTAAGAATTTATTTTTGACAATAATTTTAACTGAATAAAATACATTAGCAACATGGCAATTAATTTAACAAAAGGACAGCGAATTGATATCGGTCTTTCTAAGGTAGGTGTTGGACTTGGATGGGATCCTAACGAAAGTACAGGATTTGATTTTGACTTGGACGCATCGGCTTTTATGTTAGGTGATAATAAGAAACTTCCTGCTGACGAATTTTTCGTATTCTACAATAATCCTAAATCACCGGATGGTTCGGTTGAATCCTCGGGCGACGATTTAACAGGAGGTAATAGTGACGGTGATGACGAAACTCTAACTGTAGACTTAACCCGTGTGGATCCTAAAGTACAGGAAATAGTGTTTACGGTAACCATTCACGATTACGAAACCCGCAAACAAAACTTCGGACAAGTACGTAATTCGTTTATTCGTATATACAATGCTCAGACTAATGAGGAAATTGCCAAATACGAATTGGATGAGGACTTCTCGATAGAAACAGCTGTGGAATTTGGTCGTTTATACAAACGCAACGGCGAATGGAAGTTCGAAGCTATGGGTATCGGATATAAAGGTGGCCTTGAATATTTCGTTAATAAATTTGCATAAATACAGCAAGCCAGTAACAGTGAGCAGTTAACTTTAAACAAACTGATAACTGACACCGGATAACTGTTAATTGATAACTGATAACTGATTATAATTATGGCTATAAATTTAGAAAAAGGACAACGCACCGAGGTGAAATTGCCGAAATTCGTTGTAGGTCTTGGATGGGATACCAATTCATCAAGTACAGGAGTCGATTTCGACTTAGATTGCTCGGTTTTTATCTTAGGTGATAATAAGAAGATTCTTTCTGACGAGTTTTTTGTATTCTATAATAACCTTAAATCACCCGATGGTTCTGTAGAGCATACAGGCGACAATCTTACCGGTGAAGGGGATGGAGATGACGAAACTATAAAAATCGATTTGTCGAAAATAGATGCTAAGGCGACTGAAATATGTTTCATCGTAACGATTCATGAGGCAGAAAGCCGCAAACAAAATTTCGGACAAGTTCGTAATTCATTCGTCAGAATATACAATCCTGAAAATAACGAAGAGCTTCTGAAATACGAATTAGAGGAAGATTTTTCGATAGAAACAGCTGTGGAATTTGGTCGTTTATACAAACGCAATGGCGAATGGAAATTCGAAGCTGTGGGTGTCGGTCAAAAAGGAGGTTTGGCAGATTATTTACAGAAATATAGCTAAGGTCTCTAACCCAACTTATTATTACTAACGAAACAGATTGTGTGTTTTAAGAAATTACACAATCGAAGCCTACAATAACTTATAAAATAACATTAATAAAATACAGCTATGGCAATTAATTTACAGAAAGGTCAACGTATAAATCTAGAGAAAAGTTCAGGAGCAAAACTGGTTCAGTTTTGTGTGGGTGTGAACTGGGGAGCAATCGAATATCAAGCTGAAGAAGGCGGTTTTCTTGGCTTCGGCAAAAAGACTGTAACCAAAAGCAAAGATGTAGACTTAGATTTGAGTTGTGTAATGTATGACGAAAATGGTAATTTGGTGGATCACCTGTATTCTCCATTATACAGACCCGAACTTCTTGCTCAATTCGGATTAAATGCCGGAAAGCTTGTTTCAATTACAGGAGCAATGCGTCACACTGGTGATGATCTTGAAGGAGATAAAGGTGGAGACGATGGTTTGGATAACGAAATTATCACTGTAGACCTTTCTAAATTAGGTACTAATGTACACCGTATTTTCTTCTTTCTGAACAGTGTGGGCGAAGAAGATTTCTCTCAGGTTCCTTATGCGAAAATAAGAATGTACGAAGGTACCCCTGTCAAAGTTGATAGCGTATATGCTGAATATAATGTAGTTTCTGAACCTCAATACAGAGGTAAAAAAGCTCTTATTATGGGTGAACTTTATAAAAAAGGTGACGATTGGAAGTTCAATGCGATTGGTGATGCATTCGAAGATGTATTCCTTGGACAAACCATCCAACGTATCACGCAAAACTATGCTAAATAATTTTTAAGCATAATATATTCCTATCCTTTTTGCTTTTTTGTAACTTTATCAAGATTACATTTGAGCAAAAAGGATTTTAAGGTCTAAGACCTTTTTGTTACTTTGGCAAGATTAAATACAACAAATAGTTATAATTGAAAATACAATATGGATACTACTAATAATAACATCCCGACTCCATCTCTTCAAAGAATAGACAATCAAGGAAATATAAATCTGGAGAATCTCGATCAAAATGAAATAAGCAGGTTATCAGAATTAAATAAAAGCTTAGTAGTAACCGATGTAAACTCAGTTCTAAACTATGGAGTCGATTTACAATCGACAATGGAAAAATACAGTAATGACTTTCTGAACTCGGTCAGAACATTTAATTCAGGTGAAGTTGGCACACATATAAGCGACCTTCTTACCGAACTGAATTATATAGATGTAGACGAGTTGAATCAGAGTGGATTCAAAGCTTTTCTGAGTAAAGTTCCATTATTGAAGAATTTAGTTGTTAACGTAAAGAGAATATTCCAGAAATACGACACTGTTATTTCGAATGTCGACAAGATATCAAATAAAATTAAAGCCGGTCGCATCAATTCATTGAAAGACAATACGGCTCTACAGACTATGTTCGACAACAATGTTGAATATATCAAACAAATAGAACAACTTATAATTGCAGGTCAATTGAAATTTCAGGAACTGCAAGTGAAATTGGCAGAGATGGAAGGTAATCCTGCTAACTACAAAGATTATGAGATTGCCGATCTTAGAGAATATATCATGCGTCTCGACAAACGTCTTGCCGACATGAAAATCATTCGCTATGTAATGATGCAATCGCTTGCACAAATACGTGTGGTTCAAAACAACAATACAGCCATAGCAGACAAAGCTCAATCGATTATTTCTACAACAATACCTGTTTGGAAAAATCAATTGACTATTGCCGTTGCGTTATACAGACAGAAAGCAAATGTGGAAATGCAACGTAAGGTAGCAGAAACCACTAACACTATATTAGAGAAGAATGCTGAACTACTTCGTCAAAACAGTATTGAGGTAGCTCGCGAAAATGAAAACACGGTAGTATCTATCGATACATTGAAAAAAACAACTCAATCGCTTATCAGCACATTAGACGAAGTGAAAAAGATTCACGAAGAAGGTATGCGTAACCGTCAGGTGTTAGATAAAGAATTGCAAACATTAGAAACAGAATTAAGAAAGAACGTTCAAGGAATTCGTTAAGGCAACAAACCTTATTTTATTTCTTGGAAAGGACCCCATTTATAAATGACCGATAACAGAACAGAGATATTAGATGCTTCGGATAAAATAATTCAGAGATTATATGACCTCATTACTTTCTTTGAGGATCAGACAATCATGAAAATTTATTTGCAAAGTCAGGTCATTCATAAACTTTTTGAGGAAAACCCCGACATGGATATTAATAAGCTTGAATTGTACCATATTCAATTTACAAGCACACTTATCGACCTTCTGGATAAAATCAGAAAGAAGAATGAGCGCATTGTAAATAGTATGGAAAATGAGATTGAGCTAAATAATGATATGATTGGCAAACTCAGACAGGCTATTACTCAGGAGGGGGGATTTGAGGCTGAGAAGTTACAACAAGCTCAACGCATCACCAGGTCTATCTATAATTTGCATAAGGCATTATCATCTCAGTCTTCAGAATATCCTTATACCGATAATATTAATGCCTTCAGTATTAAATATTACAAGGATTACTTCTTTGATGCTGATCCTCAATTGTTAGATTCATTAACATCCTATAATCATTCGGACGCTTATAGAAACACATTCGGGGTTATAAATAAAAAACTATTGACAGCTCTTGTAAAAGAAAGTTATAAAGTACAGTTTTGTTTCGGTATAAGAATCAATAATACATTGATGGAGATTTATAAGATACAGAACGAGGAGAGTTACTTTTCGTTTCAACCCACTAGAAATAATTTTCTCCCTTGCGATATAAACGTATTCCCATACAAGGAATGGGAAAGCGAATCATCTAAGAAGGAACGATCGATAAAGGAACTTATGCAGAAAAATCTTCAGCTGGAAAGAGATATCAAATTCAATCTGAGACATATCGATTCTGATATTAATTTGCTTTTAGGCGAGAATCTGAAAAGGATAACTGAGCTTGATTTTCTGGCAGACCTAGAGAATATTGATATTCAAGCCAATACGCTTCGAACGATGATCGAAACAAAAATGATATGACAACCGATACATTACCAAGCCGGCGAACAATTCGATTACAGGGATATGATTATTCCTCATCGGGAATGTATTTTGTTACCATATGTACACAAGATAGAATATGTTTATTTGGTGAGGTTATCGGAAAAACTGTAGGGGCTGGGCTCTGCCTTGCCCTCAATGATTATTATATTAAGTTATCTCAATATGGTGAGATTATCGAAGAACAATGGATATCATTGCCTAACCTTTTTCCTAATATTATTTTACATGAATATGTCATTATGCCCAACCATTTTCATGCAATAATAGAAATAGATACATGGGCAGGGCAGAGCCCAGCCCCTACACTCGGCAACATAATAGGTTCGTTTAAATCTATTTCTACAAAAAAATGTAATAAAATGGATAATATATCCGGACAAAAAATCTGGCAACGCAATTATTACGAACATATTATCAGAAACGAAAAATCATATAATAATATTACCGATTATATAGCCAATAATCCTATAAATTGGCAATCGGACGATTACTATATAAATAAAACCATATGAGACGACTTCCTGTATATTTGCTTCTGGATACTTCTGCCTCTATGAAAGGTCAGCCTATCGAAGCCTTAAGAAAAGGTATCGATACCATGATAAAGGCATTGCGTAAAAATCCACAAGCGATAGAAAGCGTATATATAAGTATTATTACATTCAGTAATACGGCACAGGTATTGGTACCATTAACTGATCTGGGATCATTTCAGATGAGTGAATTGCAAGCTACGGGACAAACTGCTCTTGGGGCTGCCCTTAGATTGGTTACAGACAGAATAAATTCGGAAATCAAAAAAAATACAATGGAAGAAAAAGGTGACTGGAAACCTATTGTATTTATTATGACGGATGGAGTTCCGATTGATGACTGGAAAAAAGGAGCTGATTATTTTTCGACCTGTAAAACTGCGTATACTGTTGCTTGTGCAGCAGGAAGCCATGCTGACACTTCTACATTGAAGCAAATAACCCCTCATGTTATCAGTCTAGAGAAAGCCGATGAAGACAGTATGTCTCGTTTTTTCCTGTGGATGTCATCTTCTATCGGAACAACTTCGCTGAAAGTCGAAACAAATGGAGATACTCTTGGCATATCGAGCTTGGATGAACTGCCCCCTCCTCCACCCGATATCAATATTCTTTAAAGTCACATATTTTTCTATATTGCTTTTGAAGATATAAAGCGGGGGTAGCTATCTTTTATAAAATATTGAAATAAATAGTTGAAATTACTTGAGACAAACATAAAACCTAAATAACATGAGAAGATTACCTGTTTACTTAGTTTTAGATACATCGGGATCGATGCACGGTGAGCCTATTGAAGCGGTAAAGAATGGCGTACAAGTTCTGATCTCAACCTTACGTCAAGACCCATACGCTTTAGAAACTGCTTATTTGAGTATAATCACTTTTGATTCTTCGGTAAAACAAATAGTTCCATTGACCGAATTGTCGATGTTTCAGATGCCTGACCTTAAAGCTAACGGAACAACAGTTTTAGGAGAAGCTTTAGGCGTATTGTCTAAAACAATAGATAAAGAAGTTGAAAAAACAACAGTCAAACAAAAAGGTGATTGGAAACCTCTCGTATTTATTATGACAGATGGTGCTCCAACCGACGACTGGCAAAAAGGACTGAACGAATTCAAAAAGCAGAAATATGGTATGGTTATAGCTTGTGCTGCCGGTCAGAATGCAAACACTTCCATACTAAAACAAATTACAGAAACAGTAGTACAATTAGATAATACCGATAGTGCAACCATTAAAGCATTTTTCAAATGGGTATCAGCATCTATAAGCTTCGGTAGTCAGAAAATAGAATCAGGCGGACAGGAAATCTCAGGTTTGAGCGAATTGCCTCCTCCACCTCCTGAAGTAAATATTGTATTATAATAGTTACACTAACATAAGATATAAATAGATATGAGAAGATTACCTGTATATTTATTATTAGATACATCGGGATCGATGCGTGGTGAACCCATCGAGTCGGTAAAAGTAGGGCTGGAATCTATGGTTTCGAGCCTTAGACAAGATCCTTTTGCTCTTGAATCGGTTTTTATGAGCATCATTACTTTCGACAGAGAAGTAAAGCAAATACTTCCTCTAACCGAGTTGGAAAATCTGCAACTACCCGAAATAGTTACACCGGAGTCGGGACCAACACATCTGGGTGAGGCTCTTGAAATGCTATGCAAAAAAGTTGATGCGGAAGTAAAACTCAGCACTTCGGACGAAAAAGGTGACTGGATGCCTCTACTATTTATTATGACAGATGGTAAGCCTTCCGATTTGCAGAAATACAACCAGATGATACCTGAAGTAAAGAAACGCAATTTTGCAAGTATCATAGCTTGTGCTGCCGGAGTAAAAGCAGATACACAGCCATTATTGGCTCTTACCAATCAGGTATATTCTTTAGATACAACCGACAGTTCAACATTCCGTCAGTTTTTCAAATGGGTATCGGCTTCGGTAAGTGTTGGAAACAGAAGCGTTGGAACAAGTAATGACATAGCATTGCCACCTCCACCTCCCGAAATACATACTGTTATTTAATTATTTTTTCAAACCAAGCACACCTATGAGACGACTACCTATATACTTTTTAATTGATGTTTCCGAATCGATGATCGGAGAACCTCTTCAGCATGTACAATCGGGTATGGAAGCCATTATAAAAGAGCTTCGCACCGATCCGTATGCATTGGAAACCGTTTGTATTTCCATTATTGCTTTTGCGGGCAAAGCTAAAAAGCTCAATTCAATGGAGGAATTGTATAATTTCTATCCTCCTAAATTACCGATTGGAGGTGGTACCTCGCTTGGTAACGCAATGAGTTTTCTGATGAATGATATGGATCTTTCGATAAGAAAAACGACATTGGAAGCCAAAGGTGACTGGAAGCCCATTGTATTTTTATTTACAGATGGAGCACCGACCGATTTCACGGATACAGCCTTTAGCAAATGGAACGAGAAGTTTCGAAAAGGAGCCAACTTAATAGCAATCTCCATAGGTGATAATATGGATACCAGAATATTGACTCAGATTACGGATAATGTTCTTCAATTAAAAGATACAGACGAAGTTTCATTTAAGGAATTCTTTAAATGGGTTACTGCCTCTATCAAAACAACCAGTATGAGTATCAGCGATCTGAGCAGCGATGACTTAAAGCTTGCTCCTTTCTCGGATGATATACTCAACAAAATAGAGATGGAGATGAATGCTCCCATAAAGGTAGATGAAAATTTTGCCGTTATATTAGGTAAATGTCAAAAGACATCACAACCTTATCTTCTGAAATATCAAAAAAGATTAGCCTCTAATGATTTTTCTCATCTAACCAGATTGGGAGGTCATAAATTTAAATTTGTAGGAGCTTACCCTATTGATAATTCGTACTTCGATATGGTAGACGGTTATGCAAATGGCAGCTTAAGCGGAAGCAAAATAAGTACGGATGAGCTGATTGGATTTCCATCTTGCCCTTGTTGCAGTAATCATATTGCCATAGGGCTTTGTATGTGCGGAAGTATCATGTGTGTAGGTGATGAACCGATGAGCCATTGTCCATGGTGTGGAATTCAGGTTTCATTTAAAGGCTCAGACGGAGGAATGGATATAGGACGCACCAGAGGTTAAGAAATATTTAATAAAAGCAAACAGCAGAAATGAGATTACAAATAATATTTACATCAATACTTACAATAATATTATCAAGTTGTTCAACCTATCAAATTCCACTTGATAGTTTTGAAGAACAATTCAGAGACAATGATCCTGGACAATTAAATAGGGTAAAAACAAACACTCCGGCTTGGGGTACAATAGAATATCAAACAAATAAAGCAGATGTCATTTTCTGTGTAGATAAAAATAATAAAGCTAAAATCTTAAAAAAGAGTCCTTCTCTAGAAATAAGAATTACAGAAAAAAGTAAAAAGAAAACAGTATTTTATGCAGATCAGGTTTTTGTCAGAGATTCCCTTATTTGTGGAGAAAGATCAAGAATAATAAACTCAAATAAGTGTATTCCATTAAAAAATGTCAAACTGACCGAAATACAGGATGGACATAAAAATTATAAATATAAGTAAATAGTTAA
This sequence comes from Dysgonomonas sp. HDW5A, assembly GCF_011299555.1. NCBI lineage: Bacteria > Pseudomonadati > Bacteroidota > Bacteroidia > Bacteroidales > Dysgonomonadaceae > Dysgonomonas > Dysgonomonas sp. HDW5A. The sequence continues at coordinate 422,574 of NZ_CP049857.1, forward strand.
ATTCGGCTTTTATCTATTGAAAATAAGTATAACTCGTTGATATAAATAAAAAAAAGAAAGCATCTAAAAAGTGTTACTTTTGTAATGTTTTCAACCTTTAAAACCTATATATCAACAATTTACAAAAATTACAAAAACAGACATAATTAATCGAATTGTAATCTGGTTTTGTAACTTTATTGTTTAGTTTTTGTAAGCTTCGTAACCTCTCTATATAAATATTTTAGATGATTTACTATGGATTTTGAAAAGATGATTTCTTATCTGAATATTCAAACTGAATATAAAGAGAAACTCCCTGAGTTCTTCGAACAGGAAGATGTCAGAGAATTTCTTTTACTGAAATGGAAAGAATATGTAAACAACCTGTCCTTAGAATCAGAAGATGAGGTGGTTGATAGCGATGAGCCGAATTTAAATAACACCGATAATGATATAAATATGGCAACTATACCCAATATACCCGAGGACGAAGAAACTAAAGCTCGTCAAACAGTTAATCCCTACATTGATTCTAAAGACAATGACCTGGACCGTAAACTGAAAGCTAAGCATATACAGCTTCAAAACGGAAAAGTGAACCAACCTTACCAATGTCTGTTCGACATTACCGTTTTTGGAATAGCAGATATCGGAGATTTTGAATTGATCGGTTTAGACGAAATCGGATTAAAATTCAATCCATCAACTGATCTGATCGAAGGTATACCCAATAAGGCAGGGGATCATCGTATCACCCTTAAATGCAAACGCAACGAATGGAGCGAAGGCGATCCCATATTCGAACGTACGATCACTCTTATTATTAATCCCGATCCTCGTTCTTTATGGAATAACATCCCTACTCCGGCTAATATTGAATACTATAAACCCGATTCGGATTGCAAATACATAAAGGTAGAAAAGACCAAAGGGATTTTCGGCTTAGGCAAGAAGGAACAAAAAGATATAGTTGCTGCAAGTCAACGTGGACGCTCTCATGCACATGAAGGTACTCCTCGAGATGATGATTTCAGCATCTTACATCAGCAAAATGAAGGATGGTACATTATGACCGTTGCCGATGGTGCAGGCTCTGCCAAGTATTCGCGACAAGGGTCTTTCATTGCTTGCCAAACGGTATCCGATATATGCAACACTCAATTTGCTAAGTACAATAAAGAGGTTGATGAGCTTATCAAGGATTTCGAAAAAGACAGCTCTGATGTGAAGCGTAAGAAATTAGGTGATGCTCTTTACAACATTATAGGGTCTGCCGTATTCAAAGCTTATAAGAATATTGAAAAAGAAGCAGAGGAAAAAGAAAACCAGATAAAGGATTATGCTACTACCTTATTGGTGACGGTTTCTAAAAAATTTAAGTTCGGATGGTTTGTTGCTGCTTTTTGGGTAGGCGATGGCGGTATTGGAATCTATAATAAGGATACCCAATACCTGAAAATTATGGGTGAACCCGATGGAGGAGAATTTGCAGGTCAAACCCGTTTTCTTACGATGTCGGAAATAATGCAACCTACCGAGATTTACAAACGCTTACGTTTCGAAATTGTAGAAGACTTCACGGCCTTGGTACTTATGTCTGACGGCATAACCGATCCCAAATTTGAGACTGATTCGAACTTGAATCGAATCGAAAAATGGAATAAGCTTTGGGAAGACATTACATCAACTGTTGATTTGACCGATGATAATGTTGATTCGGCACAACAATTATTACAGTGGCTCGATTTTTGGTCGCAAGGTAACCACGATGACAGAACGATAGCAATACTTTATTGATAATGAGTGATAAGATTATAACTATAAAAGCAACTGACGGATCAACGGTTCAGTTTGTGGATAAGATAATAGGTTCGGGAGGAATGAAGGATGTATACTTCAGCCCCGATAAAACATATGTAGTTGGTTTTTTCAGAGACAAGCAGGATTTTAATGCTAAAGACCGACTTCAAAATATAACAGGTATATATCGCGAACGCATATTTCAACAAGAAGGTGGCGACTACTGGCAAGACCTATATTGTTGGCCGACTAAAATAGTTGAACATAATGGTAAATTAGGCTTGGTATGCCCAACTTATCAGCCTTGCTTCTTTTTTAAATACGGATCGGTGAATGATGACTTCCTTGGAATAAAAGGTCGTGAGAAAGAAGGCAAATGGTTTGCTTCGGCAAAAAATCAAAATCGATTTCTGGCTCCCGAGGAAAGAGGAGACTGGTTTAAATACCTGCAAATATGTATTCGCATCAGCCGTGCCGTAAAACGTATGCACGCAGCAGGTCTGGCTCACTCCGATCTTTCATACAAAAACGTATTGGTAGATCCGACTTCGGGCAGAGCTGCCATTATTGATATTGACGGACTTGTTGTTCCCGGAAAATTCCCCCCCGATGTATTGGGGACACCCGACTTTATAGCTCCCGAAGTAATTGCTACAAAACATCTGAAAATAGATGATCCTAATCGTAAATTGCCAAGCATTACTACCGACAGGCATGCTCTGGCAGTGATGATATATATGTATTTATTATACCGTCATCCACTGCGAGGTGGAAAAGTTCACGATTTGGATTCGGGCAGAGATGAAGAACTGTCGATGGGAGAAAAAGCATTGTTTATTGAGCATCCTACCGATGCATCCAACAGGGTTAAATCGGCTCAATTACAAGCAAGCCAATTACCTCAGGCTGATCCGGCAAAGATACCTTATACGGTCTGCGGTCCTTATCTGAAAGAATTATTTGATAAGGCATTTATAGACGGACTACACAATCCCTTTGTTCGCCCAACAGCCAATGAATGGGAAGATGCATTATTAAAAACGGTTGATCTTTTACAACCTTGTCAAAACTCAAGATGCTGGCATAAGTGGTTTGTTTTTGATAATAGTACAAAGCCCAAATGTCCGTTCTGCGGAACTGATTATAAAGGACAATTACCGGTATTAAACCTATATTCGTCACGTCACGAAGGAACATTTACCCCCGACAATTATCGGTTGATGGTTTATAATAATCAGTACCTTTATATGTGGCATGCTAATAGGAATATTTGGCCTAATGAAAAATTAACCGACGATCAGAAAAAGCCTGTTGCGTATTTTGTTTTCCATCAGAATAAATGGCTGCTTATCAACCAGCGATTGAAGGATCTGGAAGATAAAACCGAAGGGAAAAAGATTGGAATAGGTGAAGCGGTAGAATTAACCGACAATAAACAAATACTCCTTTCTAAAGAAAATGGAGGTCGGCTAATTGTGGTTCAAATGTTAAATAATTGATGAAAATAAAAAATATTTCATTTGATCTTTGGATGACTCTTATAAGATCACATCCTGAGTTCAAATTAAAACGTGCCGAATTAATAGCCGATACTTTTAATATAAAAAATATCTCCCCAAAGGAGATCGATTCTTTTATACGCTCGGTAGATAATGTTTTTGATCGTTACAATATGATTAGCGGAAAAAAACTATCTGCGAATAAGATGTATCAGAAACTTTTAGAAAAGTTAGTTCCTAAGGAAACTTCTGTTACGTTGGACATAGCTATTAGCCTGCGTAAAGAAGCTGACGATCTCTTCGGGCAATATCAGCCTGTCTTTTTGAATGAAAATATCCCTCAAATACTCTCTCAGCTAAAAGAAGAGGGGTATGTACTGAATCTGTCGAGCAATACAGGCTTTATTGAAGGAGAAACACTTCGAAAAACATTGGCAAATATGGATATTCTTGAGTACTTCGATTTTCTAATATTTTCGGACGAGATAAATGCTTCTAAGCCTTCCTCGCATTTCTTCCAACATGTTTATGACCACATAAACGTTCCTAAAAATGCAGTTTTACACATTGGGGATAATCCTAAAGCAGATTATCAAGGGGCAAAGAACTTCGGTTTTAATGCTTTATTAATTACAGATCCTAATTATACGATTAATGATATCAGAACAAAATTATAAAGGTACTATCACCCACTTTAGTGGCTTTCTTATTGATAACGAAAATGAGTTTGGATTCTCAGCAGTCGATTACTCTAAATTCAAATACGGAGCAATTAATATTGCAAGAGAATTCGGGTATCTTCTTGCTGATCGTTTCATTGAAAATTGCTTCAAAGATCATTATAACGGAAAACAGATTGTTGTACTGCCTAGTGCATACTCATACATTCCTACTGCTTCATTCTTTATGAAAGTATTTTTCGTTGAAAAACTCAATTTATTTTTATATAAAAATGGATATCCTATTGTTCAGGAGACTAAAATAAACAGGACTGTTACCTATCGTGAAGATTATGGCGAGATGTCGGCACAAGATCGGTACAACCTAATCAGTGGAGATAGTTTTCATGTAGATAAAGCCTATGTCGAAGATAAGCAGTTATTGTTTCTGGATGATATAAAAATAACCGGGACACATGAACGAATTATCATTAAAATGCTCAATGATGCACAGATCAGTAATGATTGTTACATGTTATATTTTGCAGAACTAATAAATTCGAATATTTCTCCAAAATTCGAAAACTATTTGAACAACTATTTTGTTAAAGATTTGGAGAAAGTGAACGACATCATCAAAAATGAAAATTTCATTTTCAACACCAGAGTTGTTAAATACATATTAAATGCAGATCCAGCGGAATTCAAAGCATTCATTAGCAATCAAACGACTGATTTCAAAAGAGATATACTCTTTCAGGCGATAGGTAATGAATATTTTAAATTTGAAAACTACTTGGAGAATATTGATATGTTAATGAAGCTCACCTAAATACCTAATTTATTACTATTTAGAATAAATGTTTACTCTAATTTAACGGAATTTAATTTAATTAAAAACAGATTAATCTCCGGTCTTTGTTCATTAATGCAAATATTATTTTTAATTTTGCACTGAGTTGATCAAGTCAAATTATAACTTATAATAAAAAAACAAAAAATGGCAAGCAGAACGTCCTATAATTACCAGAAGGAGTTATTAGTTAAATTAAAAGAAACATTAGAAGTGTTTAGAGAAGACATGTCGAATGTAGCTAGAAATTATAAGAATTCAGTACAAAATCTTCATGATCAGGAAGGCTTAATGGATGAAACTTATGATGAATACTACATCAACTACTTAAACCCTACGGTTGAAATTCTGAATAGTATATTAGAACGTATCGATACTGAAGATGTAGCTTTTATTGAAAAAGAAATCAATTTCTTATCTAGCCGTTAATAGACTTAAATTATGATGGACGAATCCAAATTGTGTGATAATATTAGAAATAGCTTAAAAGCAAAGGGAATAGATCTCTCTGAGAGGGATATCAGTAATCTCTATGCTTCGACCATGTCAAATATGTATACCATACTTGACGAGGGTAAGACTATAGACATTTCTGATTTCGGCTCATTTTGGAGAAAAAAAACAGAACCGGCATCGGTTACTTTTTTTAAACCTATAGAGAGGCTTCTTGAGCGTATAAATACCAGAAAGAAATGAGTAAACAGACGGATCAATCGGAACTAAGTCAGATTATTGCACTGCAAACCAGATTGGATCAACATATTGTTGACGCATTTATTGGTCAACTATTTAATGAGATAGAAAAGAGTCTCGTTGTGGATTCTCATATCAAAGTGGATGGGCTTGGGCTTTTCAGGGTAATAAAAAGCGGCAATTCGCACCGTATTTTATACTTAGGGAGTAATGCACCAATAGATAAAACTATTGATCTGTCTCATTTAAACAATGAGTCAAAAAAAGAACAAACAATAGAAGATCATCCAAAAGAAAATGAGATGCAATCTTCTTTGGCTATAGAAGAAAGTTCTGACCACACCAAGCCTGAAATGCTAAACGTGGAAAAAGAACTTATTTCAGATAACGAAATAAGTGAATCAGATGCAATAGTAATTCGAAATTTTCATAAATCAGAAAAGGGTTCAAATAGGATTCAAAGCCCTGTTGTTAATCCCCGCAAATCCAATTTAGTAAAGACCTGTATTATTACTCTGATCGTTTTAGCTGTATTGGGCATTGGATATATTATTCTATCCGGCTCTACAATCAAACACAAGGAGAAGTTATCACAAAAAATAACCTTCAAGGAATTAGATAATACGGACACTCTCACTTATAGCCGTATTATAATTCCCGAATCAGATGTGTCTCTGCAATATATTGCTAAGATTTATTATGGAGACGATGTGTATTGGCCATATATATACAATGCGAATAATAATATCGTAAATAATTTATTGATAATACAGGCAGGTTCTATAACTAAAATCCCTAAAATTTCAGTTGATCTTGTAAATTTGCACAACGGAAAAGAGGCATCTACAGCTAGAGTTTTAGGTGATGAAATTTATAAAGAGATTCGATAATCGGACATTTCTTTTACATTTATATTTTAATATTCTAATAAGCAAAGATGGGAAAATCTGGCAAATCGAGACATAAAAGGAGAAACTCTGGGACAAAACAATTATTAATTTTATTATTCGTTTTGTGCGTCTTAGGCGGGGGATATTATTATATCAAAATATATTCTCATGAAGAGATAGCACCCAATCCTACCCTGGATAATACTGCTCAATACAGCATTTTAGAGAATAATGATTCTATAAACTACTTAGCTGTTATCATATACAAAAACAATGTTAGCATAAATAATATCTCAGCGACCTTCTATAAAGATGAAATGTTCTGGCCTTACATCTATATAGAAAACAAAGCTGTGATTGTAAATCCTCTCAATATAGCCAAAGACGTAGTCCTTAAAATACCACGTCTTTCAGACAGAATACTGAACATAAATGATACTGCCAGCGTAAGAATAACTAAAGAACTAGCCGACAGCATTCTGAACAACGTTACAGATCCAATTTAAGACACTCTTCGACAGTAAGTAATTGCTGATCACCCGATTGCATATTCCTAAGAGTGACTTTACGCTCTCTCATCTCATCTTCTCCCACGATAATAACATAAGGAATTTTATTAGAGTCAGCATAAGACATCTGCTTCTTCATTTTAGCAGCTTCAGGATAAATCTCAGCCGAAATACCTCGTCCTCTAAGCTGACTTATGATGGGTAATATATAATCCTCCTCTGCACTTCCAAAATTCACGAATAGAACCTTAGTCCCCTGCGTAGAATCCTCGGGATATAGTTCCAATTGATTGAGAACATCAAAGATTCGGTCTGCACCAAAAGAGATACCCACACCCGAAACATTGGGAAGACCAAAGATACCTGTCAGGTTATCATAACGTCCACCGCCCGTAATACTACCTATCTGCACATCTAAAGCCTTCACCTCAATAATTGCACCTGTGTAATAATTAAGGCCTCTGGCTAAAGTCAGATCCAACTCCACTTCCGAAGCAATATTCAGCAGTTTTGCCTTATTCAATATAAACTCTATCTCTTCAACTCCCTTAAGGCCTATTTCAGAACCCGAAAGACTTTCCTTTAGAGTTTCCAATTTAGAGGTATTATCACCCTCAAGAAGAATAATAGGTTGAAGCTTTTCGATAGCCTCAGCAGGTATACCTTTCGATTGCAATTCTTCATTTACTTTCTCCAAGCCTATCTTATCAAGCTTATCGATAGCTACTGTGATATCCACAATCTTTTCGGGCTCACCTATTATTTCGGCTATACCCGATAATATCTTGCGGTTATTAAGCTTGATGCAAACCCTTATTTTCAAACGTCTGAAAACCTCATCGATAATTTGAAGCAATTCAACTTCATTGATTAATGAGTCGGAGCCTACCACATCGGCATCACATTGAAAGAATTCACGATAACGTCCTTTCTGAGGACGATCGGCACGCCATACCGGCTGTATTTGATAACGTTTGAACGGGAAAGTGATCTCATTGCGGTGCATTACCACATAGCGGGCAAAAGGCACAGTAAGATCGTAGCGTAAGCCCTTTTCCGATATTTTTGTTGTCAGGCGGCTCGAGTTTTTCTCTGCCAATTCATCATCCGTTATATTCGAAAGATAATCGCCCGAATTAAGGATCTTGAATAATAGTTTATCACCCTCTTCTCCGTATTTACCCATCAGAGTCGATAAACTCTCCATTGCCGGAGTCTCAATTTGTTTGTAACCAAACAATTTATATACTTCTCTGATTGTATCGAAGATATAGTTTCTTTTTGCCATTTCCTCTGGCGAGAAGTCTCGTGTTCCTTTAACTATCGAAGGTTTTTGCATCAGTTGTTATATAAGTAAGTAAAAGAATATATATTTATGCGGATACGCACAAATGCAAAGGTATATAAAAAGATACAACCAGAGAATAGTTTCAAAACAGCGAATGCACTAAAAATACACATTAATCCTGTGCATTGGAGCAATCAGCATTTACGCTTACAAAAAAGTTACAATTAAGATTACAAAATCAAACATAAGTGTACATTTTCGGGTATATTTTGTACACTTTTTGTCACCCTATTAAATCATTGTTATTCAAACAATAAACTCATAAAAGATTACAAAAGTGACAAAAGTGACACTTGCACATACATGCTTACTTTTGTCTCAAAAATGATTGATTTATTTCCGCCTGAATTTATTCTATCGTTCATCATAAAGCTTTACTTTATAGATAAAACGGTTATTTCTTTTTAAACCAATTAACACCAAGTACACCTATAAAGATAAGTATAGAACTGACAATATGTATCCAAGTGATTGAGTCGCCAAGAATGGTGACTCCCGCAAATATGGCGACAACAGGCACGAAGTTTGCGAATATACCTAACTTTGAAGCTTCTACACGGGCATACGAATAATTGCTGAGTATCAATGTAAGGGAAGATGACAAAACTCCAAGATACAAGATAGTGACCACGTATTCGAGTGACAATAATGGTTTCAAAAAGCTACTTTCAGATTCGGAATATATATATTTCCCGGCAGCTAACAAATTGAAAAACAAAGCCCCCAAAGCAATACAGAAAAATGCTAACGGAAACGGGGTAAAGCGCTCCCGAAGCTTTCGGGCAAAGACACCGTATGAAGACAATGCCAAGCTGGAAATCAACATCAATATATAGCCTAACACCGATCCGTCAGATCCAGCCCCGAGCATAATGGGTATGAATACAACGCCAAAGACTGATAACATGGCAAAGAGAGACTGTATGAGCGATATTTTTTCTTTTAAAACAAGAGCGGCAATAGCCATAGTCATCAACGGGAATACGGCATGTATTAATCCGGCTTCGGCAGAGCTAATATAACTCAATGCCCATATTTGTAATCCGAATGTAAGTGTAGGATAAAGCAACGCCATAAAAAGACCCCACGAAAGGTCTTCTTTTTTTAGCGACAATTTATTTCTTCCCCAAATTGCTATTGGCAGCAAGGCTAAAAACGCAATACCAAATCGATGAGCCAAAGCATCCAAAGGATGTGCGTGTGCCAATGATATTTTCACGAATAGAAATGAGAATCCGATTATAAGGGTGATAGCAACTGTTGCCATGTATCCTTTTGAAGTTTCTGATAGTTTCATATGCTCTTCATTTTAGTGATAATAAAAACACTTCTTCTCGATTCCTGATAAACACCTACATTTATTCTCTTTTCGCAAAAGAACCATGTACTCAGTTTCTTTATTTAAAAACTTTTATTTAGACGCTTCCTCCGGCATCTCCATTTTGGAAGCAAGCAAAGCCATAGCCAATAATCCGCCTACAATAGCTGTATTTTGAATAAAGTCTAGAAATGAGGTTTGGAACATCATCCCTTCCATTGTCCAAAAATTGTGCATCATAAAAGTTAGTGCCAACATAAAACCCGCCAAAATTACAGATACCCATTTAGTCTTTAAATTTATAATTAACAGCACTGCACCTGCCAGTTCCAGAAAAGTTGCGATTGCCAATAAAACATCTACCATTGGCAACCCTTTGGATGCCATCCACATTGCAGGCCCATCCCATGCTACAACTTTGTGAATACCTGCTACTAAAAATGTTATGGCAACGAGAAATCTTGCTATAAAATAAACCGGTTTTATAAATGAATTATTCATAATGATTTTTATTAAAGAATTTAAAACATAAAACTTGTACCTAATGCTATCTGATCAGCACTTGTTCTTTTGATTTGAGCAACTTCATTATTCACGGTATTCCATTTTGTCTGTGCTCTGAAATACTCTAATGAGATATTAACCGGACCCAAATTGTATTTGAGCATCGGCACAAAGATTTGATTATGCAGACGTGAATCTCCTGTGACAGCTTTCTTGACATCACCATCATTCGGATTATCATACCCATACATAAACCAGGCACTAAGCCTTTTGTTGAACGCATAACCTGCTTGTGCCCACGCCCCATTGCCTCTTATATCACCAAACTGAAGCAGATTTCCCCATATTTGTCCAATCGATCGCCCTGTGTATGCACTGCCTTGCAGTGTTATATTATCATATGCAAGTATGGTTCCCAACTGGACAGCTTTGCCTGTCAGCCCCGTGTAATCTTTTGTTAAAGGATTGTAGATTTGCTTTCTGTCGTAATGACCTACCAAGCTTACTTCCCATTTGAAAGCTTTAGAGCGATTTTCTATAAAAACTCCTACTTCAGTTTGTGGAACCCCAATTTCTCCGGCATCGCGACCATAAGGCTCACTTGCAGCTCCTAACCAACTACCTCTAAAGATGGCAGCATCAAGCCTGATTTTTGTTGATGCTTGTTTAGAGTTAAGATTTTGATATACAAACAATCCGGGATTTCTGAATCCGATTCCTCCGGCAGAACCGTATCCCATTGCAAAATGGGTTACCGATGCCGGAAATGTAGCAACCATAGGAGTCCAAGCCTGTCCTAAACGGATTCGGGTTTGATTTTTATGCAGTTCCACATAACCGACTCTCAATCGAGGTAGCAAATTCTCGTCTGCAAACCCTCCCTGCCCGGCATATCCTCCTAGAAAATCAATCTCGACCCTTCCCGAAGCAGTCCAATTGTCTGGCAGATTATAGGCTGTAGCCTTCAGTATGATCCATGTCTTTCTCAAATCTCCTCCAAATTGATTCTTTTTATCTGCCGGTTGTGAGGCATTTGCCCACATGGTAATAGAACCGTCTCCCATACCGAAACTGCCATTCTGATAAAATCCTGACGCTGTAATTACACCGTTCAATGATGTTTTAACAATAGGCTTGTTACCTGCTTTGGCAAACTCGGCGGAATCGGGTCTTTGCACTATTGGAAAATTAATATCTATCTGAGCTATAGCTTCTGTACTTATCAATGCCAAGAGCATTATTATAAATAAGTATCTGACTTTATTTTGTATCATAATGAGGCTGTTTTTAGTTTAATAAATTGATACTGCAAAGTTCGTGTATGAAGAATAATAGTATGTTACAATATTTTGGAGTTAATTTATATTATTTCAAGGATAAGTAAGCCATGAAAAAGATTCGTGAAATAGTCTAACATATAAACGATCTTTTTGAGTAGATTTGTGTTTAATAAATAAATGACGGTATTAGTTCCAAGTTAATAAATACCTATTTTTATATATGAAATATTACGTAAAAAACATGGTCTGCGACCGTTGTAAGATGGTGGTTAAACAGGAAATCGAAAAACTCGGTTTGCAAGTATTATCTGTATCCCTAGGAGAGATTGAATTGATTGAAGATTTAAACTCCGAGCAAAAACAGCACGTAAAAGAAGTTTTAGAGACTTTAGGTTTTTCATTAATTGACGACAAAAAAAGCCGGCTGATAGAACAAGTAAAGACTATACTCATAGAACTGGTACATCATGATAACAGTGAGTTGAAAATAAATTTATCCGATTATCTGAGCGACCGCCTGCACCTCGATTATAATTATATAAGCAATCTGTATTCGGAGGTAGAGGGTACGACTATCGAAAAATACTATATAGCCCAAAAGATAGAGAGGGTAAAAGAATTAATCGTTTACGATGAACTCACTTTAAGTGAAATAGCTTTTAAACTAAACTACTCGAGCGTAGCTCATCTTAGTAGCCAGTTTAAGAAAACAACGGGACTGACTCCGTCTTACTTCAAAAACATTAAAGCTGAGAAACGTAAACCTTTGGATAAGGTGTAAAGGATAAAAAACGTCAAAAAACAGTACAACTTATCCGCTTAATTAGATACAAAGCAGGTGAAAATATATCTTTTTTATAAGGAGTGGATTTTGTCGGACTCGTAGATATGGAATCCTTCGGTTGCAGCCTGAGCTACAGTATACATGGCTTGTGCCACCCGGCGAGCTTGTATAGGTTTGTATTTTTTTAGTTTTCCGACTAAGCAGAACGAGAAAAGTTTCATCACCACTTCCCCCACTTTCTCCATAGGTCGTACATCTTTACGTTTGCCCAAAAGAGAAGACGGACGAAAAACTGACGTAGATGGTATATTTATTCCTCGCACCGAATCTTCGCATTCGCCCTTCGTTTTCAGATAGAAAACAGACGAGCCGGCATTAGCCCCTATCGAAGTAACCATTAAATATTGCTTAACTCCGTTTTCTTTTGCTGTCGCAGCAAATTTCACGGGGTAATTGTAATCTACCTTTCTGAAAGCTTCACGCGTCTTAGCCTGTTTAATGGTAGTACCCAAACAGCAAAACAAATCATCGCCCTTTACCAAACCGACATAGCTATCAGGTTTGTCAAAGTCAATAATATGCTGAATCAGCTTAGGATGATTTCGGGATATTTCTTTACGAACAAAAATAACGACAGAGCTATATTCTTCACTATTGAGTAAAATATCAAGTAAGAAGCTTCCGATCAATCCGGAAGCTCCTAACAATATAGCAGTTTTATTATTTCTGTTCATCTTCAAAAAATTTCGGGATTATACCCCTAATAATTTTACGGCATCTACATATTGCGATATACCCGAAGCCACACGTTTTGCTTCGCGCATTGCCAATACTACCGTTTGAGGTGTATGAACCACATCACCGCCAGCAAATACACCTCTGCGAGATGTCATTCCGTAAGGATGCTCTTTGGTTGTAATGTATCCACGCTCATCCACGTCAATACCCAAAGAAGTAGATACAATTTTATTTGCAGGCTTAGAACCTACCGCCATAAATATCCGGTCTACGGGCAGAGTTATTTCACCCTCGGCAGTATCCACCTTCAAGCCCGATAATATGCGGTTACCTTTCACCTCTTTTCCTACAAATTCTTTGGTACTCGCTTCCAGCAAGAACTGAACGCCCTCGGCTTTTGCCTCCATGAATTCGGAGCGTAAAGCAGGCATATCTTCCTCTTTTCTGCGATAAACAATAGTAACACTCTCAGCTCCCATTCGCAAAGCTGTACGGGCGGCATCCATGGCTACGTTTCCGGCTCCGATAATAGCAACTTTATCGCCTTTCCGTAAAGGAACCTCCTGACGGTTGATATCTCCACTGGCAAATAAACTCACCATCCTCAAAAAGTAGGCTGATTGCGAAACTCCGAAAAGGTTGCTTCCTTCGATATTCACCGATTGAGGTACGGCTGTACCCGAACCGATAAAAACGGCATCAAAACCTTCTTCGAACATGGCATCTACCGTAATATCTTCGCCAACGGTGCAATTGTTTCGAAAATTAACACCAAGAGCTTCTATTTTTTTAACCTCACGGCGTGTTATCTCGTTAGGCAACCTGTATTCGGGAATACCATATAACAACACTCCTCCGGGTTCTTTTTGTCCTTCAAAAACAACAACATTAAAACCATCTCTCGCCAAATCGCCTGCTACGGTAAGACCCGCAGGACCCGAGCCGATAACAGCCACCTTGCCTCTGGTTTTAGCTTTAAGACGTTCTTTCGACAATCCCATCTCACTGTCAAAATCGGCAATAAACCGTTCCAGTTTACCAACCTTCACCGGATTGCCTTTCTTGTTGAGAATGCAATGACCCTCACATTGTTTTTCGTGAGGACATACCCTGCCACATATTGCAGGCAGGTTACTCTTCTCATTTATCAGCTCCATTGCCCCTCCGATATTTCCTTTAGATAACTGATGTATCCATTCGGGAATTTTATGTTCTATCGGGCAACCTTGCACACACAACGGATTCTTGCAATTTAAGCATCGCTTGGCTTCGTCAATAGCCTCTTTCAATGTATAGCCGGCATGTAATTCAGCTAAGCCTATAACTTGTTCTCTGTCAATATCTTTATCCACCTCTACTAAGTTATATTTGTTCTGGATAGCAAAGATATGTATTTTTTGCAATATCAGATTATCAATTCAATCTATCCCTTATATGTAAAATCTATATAAAAAAGATTTATTCAGTAACGATCTTTACATCCATCTTGATATTCTCAACAGGACGATCTTGGGCATTTGTTTTTGCCTTCTCTATTTTTTCGATTACATCAAATCCCTCAATAACTTCTCCGAATACAGTATAGCCTCCATCTAAACTAGGCGCACCACCTATGGCTTTATAAGCGTCACGTTGTTCTGGCGAAAATACATTTGCCACATCTGTTTTAGATTCCTCCTGAGCCTCAGCATACAATCGCTGTCTCAATTCGGCCAAAGAGTCACGGTCTCCACTGCTATAAAAATCTTTGATCGCACTTTTATATTCTAACTGAAGTTCATTAAATCTCTTTTGAACCATTTTCTCCTGACGTTGCTGCTCAATCTTATTCAGTTCTTTATCCGAATATTTTTTTCCTGTAACAATATAAAACTGAATGGCAGACGATTCTCTATTCGGATTTACATCATCTCCTGTACGTGCAGCAGCTAAAGCGCCTTTTTTATGAAAATATTTAGGTATTCTAAATTCAGCAGGCACGGTATAATCCAAGTCGCCTCCTCCCAAATTCGAACCATCGGCTGCAACTCGCGATTGAGGATCGCCTCCCTGAATCATAAAATCTTTGATAACACGGTGAAACAACAGGTCTTTATAAGCACTGTCATTGATTAGTTTCAAAAAATTGGCTTTATGCAAAGGCGTGTCATTATACAGTTTCAGTTTAATATTACCGAATGTTGTTTCGACTACTACCAGAGTATCTTTTTCTTGTGAATTAATATTGCTCATTGTTATAAAAATAAATAGTAATAAGGTCATCGACCTCTTTATTGTTGCTGTGAGTGTTGACATAGTTGACATGTGATTACGTGTTAAAAATGGAAAGTACAAAGGTAAGTTTTTTTACTTATTTCCGATAAAAAAAATGAAAGACTCTCGCAATGCTTGTACCACATTGTGAGAGTCTTTTAATCCCCAGAAAACTTTATATATTCTATTTATTACCGAATAATCCTCCAAGCATTCCTAAAAGGCCACCACTACTTTTTCCTCCAAGAGCTCCGATAAGCGATTCTACAGTAAATCCTTCATCGTTGGGATCGTTTGCTTTTTGAGAAAATAAACTCATTATAGCAGGAATCACTGCCGAAGCAATACTATTGGCTATATCTTTATTTAATCCCAATTTCTCACTTAATGCATTTACAACAGAACTTTGCAGACTACTCACAATATTGCCACCACCCGATTCTCCGGAAAACATACTAGTTATTGAAGATATATTATCAGGAGTAAAGTATTCTTTTAATCCTTCAACAACAGTAGAGGTAGTGGTTTCAACAACCGCAGATCTTTTGTCTGCGGGAATATTTTCATTATTAGCAATAGCAGGCACTACCTGCTCTTTTACTAAATCTATAATTCCTTCTAGCATATCCTTATCAATTAAATTATAAAAGGTTGGGTTACTTATTGCATTTTTCTATTAAAACATCGGAATATATATTTTGTTCAAAGCATAATAACCTCAACATTAGATTAGAATAATAAAATAAGAAAGGGCAGATTAATCTGCCCTTTATATACTAGTCTCAATCAAGATACGATTCGAATTATTTATTCGTATTCATCCCATGCTTTGATCTCAAGATCATCCACATTCACTTTGCAGAATGCTTGGATAAATGCCGATGCCAATCGAGAGTTTGTCAGCAATGGAATATTAAAGTCGATAGCTGCTCTACGAATCTTGTATCCATTATTCAACTCGCTGCTCGAAAAGTTCTTAGGTATGTTTACCACTAAGTCGATCTGTTTGTTTTGGATCATTTCCAAAGCACTCGGTTTTTGATCTTCCGATGGCCAGTATACCTGAGTAGCAGGTACTCCGTTATCTACCAAGAATTTCTGTGAGCCACCTGTTGCATAGATGTCGTATCCTTTTTCGTGAAGCAGTTGAGCTGCCTCTAACAATGCCACTTTCGATTTAGCAGGTCCTGTAGAGAAAAGCACCGTTTTCTTAGGTATACGGTATCCTACCGACAACATCGATTTAAGCATTGCATCGTGGAAGTTGTCTCCGATACATCCCACCTCACCCGTAGAAGCCATATCGACTCCCAAAACAGGGTCGGCTTTTTGCAGGCGAGAGAACGAGAATTGAGATGCTTTGATTCCGACATAATCCAAATCGAAAGCATTCTTGCTTGGTTTCTCAACCTTCATACCCAACATTACTTGAGTAGCCAGTTCGATAAAGTTAATCTTCAAGACTTTCGATACAAATGGGAATGAGCGTGAAGCTCTCAGATTACACTCGATAACCTTTATCTCGTTTTCTTTTGCAAGGAACTGAATATTGAAAGGTCCTGATATTTGCAGTGCATGAGCAATCTCACGAGCTACTTTTTTCACCCGGCGGATAGTTTCCACATACAAACGTTGTGCAGGGAACTGAATGGTAGCATCACCCGAGTGAACTCCGGCAAACTCTACGTGTTCAGAAATTGCATACATCACGATGTCTCCTTTGTCTGCTACCGCATCAAACTCAACCTCTTTTGCATTTTCGATAAATTCTGACACAACCACCGGATGTTTTTTCGACACCTCAGCAGCCAGTCCCAAGAAGTTTTCCAACTCCTGATCGTTAGAGCAAACATTCATCGCCGCACCCGAAAGGACATAAGACGGACGGATCAACACCGGATAACCTACTTCGTCTACGAATAGTTTGATATCATCCAGAGAAGTCAGCTCTTTCCAACGGGGTTGGTCTACTTTTATTCTATCCAACATGCTCGAGAACTTGTGACGATCCTCAGCATTATCGATACTTTTTGCAGTTGTACCCAAGATATTTACTTTAGCCTCATCCAAGCGGATAGCCAAGTTATTAGGTATCTGTCCTCCTACCGAAAGAATCACCCCGTGAGGATTTTCCAGTTCGATAATATCCATCACACGCTCGTATGTCAACTCATCGAAGTACAGGCGGTCACACATATCGTAGTCGGTAGAAACCGTCTCAGGGTTGTAGTTGATCATTACCGAGCGGTATCCTTCTTTGCGGACAGTTTGCAGGGCATTCACCGAACACCAGTCAAACTCTACCGAAGAACCGATACGGTATGCTCCCGAACCGAGAACGATAACCGATTTGTGATCACCCAAGTATTTCACATCATTCGTTCTGCCATTGTAAGTCAGATACAAATAATTGGTTTGTGCAGGATATTCCGCAGCCAATGTATCGATCTGTTTCACGACAGGAACTATTCCGTGTTGCTTTCTGATCGTACGGATGTCTCTTGCAGCATTGTCAACCAAGCTGGGTTCTTTACAAATTGTTTTTGCAATCTGAAAATCCGAGAATCCTTTTTGTTTCGAAGTACGAAGCAAATCTATGGGTAGCGATTGTATATCGTCGTATTTCTTCAATTCTTGCGAACATTTGAAGATAATATTCAATTTTTGCAAGAACCATTTATCAATTTTAGTCAGATCATGAATCTTGTCGATATCGTATCCTTTAGCAAATGCCTGATATATATAGAATATACGTTTATCGGTAGGATTACTCAATTCGTAATCGATATCGTCTACAGGAAGAGGCTTGTTTGCCGTAAATCCGTGCATACCGATATTCAACATACGAAGTCCTTTTTGTATCGCCTCTT
This sequence comes from Dysgonomonas sp. HDW5A, assembly GCF_011299555.1. Taxonomy (NCBI): domain Bacteria; kingdom Pseudomonadati; phylum Bacteroidota; class Bacteroidia; order Bacteroidales; family Dysgonomonadaceae; genus Dysgonomonas; species Dysgonomonas sp. HDW5A. The sequence continues at coordinate 440,554 of NZ_CP049857.1, forward strand.
CGAAGTTACGACCGATAGCCATAATCTCTCCGACAGACTTCATACTCGAACCGATTTCTTTAGATACTCCGTGGAATTTACCTAAATCCCAACGAGGTATTTTTACTACGATGTAGTCAAGAGCCGGCTCAAAGAATGCACTTGTTGATTTCGTCACCGAATTTTTCAGTTCGAATAGTCCGTAACCCAAACCTAATTTAGCAGCTACAAAAGCCAACGGATAACCTGTTGCTTTAGATGCCAAGGCAGATGAACGGCTCAAACGGGCATTCACTTCGATTACTCGATAATCTTCCGACTCAGGGTCGAATGCGTATTGTACATTACACTCCCCTACTATGCCGATATGTCTTACAATTCGGATAGCAATCTCGCGTAATTTATGAAATTCAGAATTTGTCAGCGTTTGAGAAGGAGCAACCACAATACTCTCACCGGTATGAATACCTAGCGGGTCGAAATTCTCCATGTTACAAACCGTCATACAGTTGTCGTACTTATCACGTACCACTTCGTATTCTATTTCTTTCCAGCCTTTTAGTGATCTTTCGACCAAAAGCTGTGAAGAATAGTTCAATGCTTTTTCAGCCAAAGTACGAAGCTCTTGTTCGTTGTTACAGAATCCCGAACCTAAACCTCCTAAAGCGTATGCTGCACGTACAATGATGGGATAACCTAATTCGGCTGCTGCTTTTACAGCATCTTCTATAGATCCAACCGCCATACTTTTGATGGTTTTCACATCTATCTGATCCAGCTTTTGAACGAACAACTCACGATCTTCGGTATCCATGATTGCCTGAACAGGCGTACCCAAAACTCTCAGGTTGTATTTATCAAGAATACCTTGTTCGAATAGTTGAACACCGCAATTCAATGCAGTTTGTCCACCAAAAGCAAGAAGTATTCCATCGGGTTTTTCCTTTTGTACTACCTTCTCCACAAAGTATGGAGTGATAGGCAGGAAATATATTTTATCTGCACTACCTTCCGAAGTTTGCACGGTAGCAATATTCGGATTGATGAGCACTGTCTCGATTCCTTCTTCTTTCAAAGCCTTCAAAGCCTGAGAACCCGAGTAGTCAAACTCTCCCGCTTCTCCGATCTTCAATGCTCCCGAACCGAGTACCAGAACTTTCTTTATATCTTTATCCATTGTATTATAAGTATTATAGATATTAATTACTGTTTTTTCATGTAGGGGTGAATAGTCATTCACCCTAAAAATCCATCGGGCAAATATTTATTTGCCCCTACATATCACAGTTTATCAAAAAACATATCGAATATGAAATCTGTATCAGTAGGACCGCTGGCAGCTTCGGGGTGAAACTGTGCAGAGAAGAATGGTTTCGTCTTGTGACGAATACCTTCATTCGTTCCATCATTTAGGTTCGTGAAGAGTGGTTCCCAATCCTCGCCCAGAGATGCGTTCGATACTGCAAATCCGTGATTTTGAGAAGTGATGAAACATCTTTCGCTGTTAGCCAATCGTACAGGTTGATTGTGACTACGGTGTCCATATTTTAATTTATAAACAGTAGCTCCACCCGCTTTCGACAATAATTGGTTACCCATGCAGATTCCACAGATAGGTTTACCTGTTTCCATTGCCTTGCGTATATTTTGAACTGTCACTTCACAAAAATCGGGATTACCCGGTCCGTTCGAAATAAACAATCCGTCAAATTCTATCTGATTAAAGTCATAATCCCAAGGCACACGTATCAGAGTAATATCTCTCTTCAACAGGCAGCGGATTATGTTATGTTTCACTCCACAGTCAACCAGAACCACTTTTTTATCCCCTGTTCCGTAAGTTATAACTTCCGCACAGCTTGCTTTCGCAACTTGATTTTCAATATTCGGGTCTAAAAAGTCAATTTCATTTTCGTCTCCAAAAACGATTTTACCTTTCATCGAACCTTTTTCTCTAAGAATCTTGGTTAACTCACGTGTATCTATACCATAAATTCCGGGTACATTATGCTCTTTAAGCCATTCACCCAAACTTTTCTTTGCATTCCAGTGAGAATACTCATGTGAGTAATCCGAAATAATCAGACCACTAATCTGGATTTTTTCCGACTCGAAAAAGTCCGAAATACCATTGGTAAAAGAATCCTCGGGAACTCCGTAATTACCAACTAGGGGAAATGTTACTGTGAGGATTTGTCCGATGTAAGAAGGGTCGGTAAGACTCTCCGGATAGCCAACCATAGCAGTACTAAATACTACTTCTCCGGCTGCCGCCTTCTCAGCACCAAAAGACCTTCCGTCAAAGATAGTCCCATCATCAAGAATCAATCGTACAGGTTTGTCTGTCTGCATTTTGCGATAGAATTATATATATTAAAAAATGAGTGTTTATGAGTTCACAGGTAGGTAAAAAAAAGGAACAAGAGTTACGAGAACCTGTTCCTTTTATAATACTTTATATATTTTCTTCGTTGTAATCATCTATAAATATCGTCTCAAATACCCTGTGAATATCTGAGTTACAAAAGTAATAAATAATATTGTAATATTAAAGTATATTTTGCTGATAAATGATTATAAATTTATATTAAAAAAATGCAGGCTGAAAATAACTCCAACCTGCATTCTTTTTGGATAAATATTTTATGTGCTTTTATTCTACATCTAAGTTCATTTCCAAACGCATCTCTTCTTTCACCTTCTCCCAATCGCCGGCTACATTCCAAGAGTGGTTCAGTGTATCTTTGTCTATAAAATCATTCATTGTCTTATAAGAATGTATAAGCTCATCATAATAAACCTCGTGAATACCTGTCTTAAAGAACTCTTCACGACTCATGTCAAAAATCATGTGATTATCTTTTACTATGGTATATTTATACATTAATGTAGTCATAGCTCGCGCAAACTCTTTCTGTTCTGGCGTATACACATCCATGGGAGCATTTATCGAATCTCCTCTAAATAATAGACTATCGGGGATAATAAGAATATTTTTGATACTATCCGGCCAATGCCATTCTTTATCTTGCGGTGTATTACTTATACTACTTCCCCTCAATCCATAAATAGAAAATACTCCTACAATTAATAAGATTGATAAACTAATTAGAATCTTTTTCATTATATAATTTTAAAATATTAATTGCCAATTTGCATAACCGCCGTTAGGATCTGATGGTTGAAAAAATATTTCAACCCACTCATTTGATGCCATAAGAGGTACATCAACTGTTACAGGCACAGCCAAGCCACCACTTCCAGTATTTATTTTTATAGTGTTTTGAGACTTTGTCTTACATATGTAATTTTGCCAAGCAACAGCTCCACCACCACAAGTAAACCGTACAGCTTTTGCTCCATTAGGACAGAAAAAAGCATCGCTAACCATTTGTTGATCTATAGAAGTCAATAGTCCTGAACTTCTTTCGCCTCTTTGTTTAGGCAACTGATTCTGATTTAGCTTTTCAACTTTTTTCGTAATCCTACCTTGAACTTCTTTTTGAAGAAAATTACTCATTTGTTTTTGTCTTGTTTTCATCTGCTTTAATTTTTATTTATATTTAACAATTGAACTATAGATACACCTTCGTAGCTATGTTTCATTACATAGATAATTTTAATAGAAAATAATGGTCGAAGTGAGTAACTTCTCCATCGTTAGTTTATTTATTGTATTTTTGTACTTTACAATTAAATACAATTAAAACAATATGATGAAGCCCCGTCTCGGTATGACTGCCCGCACAGGAGAAAAATGCCCCAAAAGTGGAGTATGGAAAGCCATGGGAGTTCCCGAAACTGTTACGTTATCAGTTTCAAGAGGAAACAGAATGCCTGCAAATGGCAATAAAAATGTAAGCTGGAAACTGATTATTATGTTCTGATATCTATCTTTCAATTCTTTTGAAGAGTATAGGTATAATTAATAATCAGACAATATCAAACCCAATGAAAATATCGAAAAAGAAAATTTTCGCACTCTCAAGTATCGTGTTACTACTTATAATAGTAGCATATACTTTTTTATCACCCTTAAACACAACAGATATGAGCATTTATAATTATACAGTAAAAGACTCCAAAGGAAACGATGTCTCGATGGAAGAATATAAAGGTAAAGTAGTATTGATTGTAAACACTGCCACCGAGTGCGGTTTTACACCTCAATACAAAGACTTACAGGATTTATACCTGAAATATAAAGACCAAGGATTCGAAATATTGGATTTCCCTTGTAATCAATTTGCAGGTCAGGCACCGGGAACAGACGAAGAATTGGCTTCGTTCTGTGAAATGAAATACAATACAACGTTTAAAACATTTGCCAAAATTGATGTCAATGGAGATAATGCAGACCCGTTGTTCAAGTTTCTGAAAGAAAACAGCAAAGGTTTTATTACAGAAGCTATCAAATGGAATTTCACCAAATTCCTAATCGATCGCAACGGAAAGGTAGTAAAACGTTATGCCCCAACAACCAACCCCTCAAAAATAGAGGGCGACATAGAGAAAGAATTACAGTAAACAAGGTCTGGAACCTTACTTAATGATAGAGAAACAGGAAAGTGATATACCCCGATAATTTTGAACAAAAAATAGGATTTGATAAAATCCGCAACTTAATTACGTCCAAATGCCTAAGTACGTTAGGCGAAGAAAAGACCGACGAAATGATTTTTTCGTCAGACTATAATACGATACAAAGTCAACTTTCGCAAACAGACGAATTTATACGCATCATTCAGGAAGAAGATAATTTTCCTGTCAACCATTTCTTCGATGTACGCCCCGCCCTTAAAAATATACGGGTAGAAGGTACTTGGTTAGAAGAAAGTGCAGTATTCGACCTTCGCCGATCGTTGCAAACCATCAGAGATATTGTCAGTTTTCTAAAAAAGGAAGACGAAGAAAATACGCCCTATCCTCATTTGCAAGAATTGGCAGGAGAAGTACTTATTTTCCCTCAACTTCTCACCCGAATAGATCATATATTGGATAAATACGGACGCATCAAAGACAATGCATCGCCCGAACTGAATCGTATTCGCAAAGAGATAACCCATGTATCGGGAGGTATTTCCAAAAGCCTGAATGCGATATTACGTGCCGCACAATCAGAAGGATTAGTCGAAAAAGACGTAAGCCCAACCATGCGTGACGGACGATTGGTAATACCCGTTGCACCTGCTTTCAAACGAAAATTGAAAGGTATTGTGCACGATGAGTCGGCATCAGGAAAGACCGTTTTCATAGAGCCTGCCGAAGTGGTAGAAGCCAATAACCGTGTACGCGAATTGGAAAGCGAAGAGCGTAGGGAAATTGTAAAAATCCTAATCGCTTTTACAGATGAAGTACGCCCTTTAGCACCCGACATCGTTCAATCATACGATTTTCTGGCTTGGATAGACTTTATCCGTGCTAAGGCTCGTTTTGCTTTGGACATTGAAGCAATAAGACCCACTGTAGAAAATAAACAACAGGTAGGATGGGATAAAGCAAAACATCCCCTACTCTATCTTTCGCACAAAAAACAGAATAAGTCTATTATTCCACTTGATATTTGGCTCGATAGCGAAAACCGTCTGCTTATTATATCAGGACCTAATGCAGGAGGTAAATCGGTCTGCCTAAAGACAGTCGGTTTACTGCAATATATGGTACAATGCGGATTATTGATTCCTCTGGCTGAAAGTTCGAAAGTAGGTATTTTCGACAAGATATTTATAGATATAGGTGACGAGCAATCGATAGAAAACGACTTGAGTACATACAGCTCGCATCTTACCAATATGAAAATGTTTGTACGTAATTGCGATTCAAAATCACTATTATTGATTGATGAATTTGGTGGAGGAACCGAGCCTCAAATCGGTGGAGCAATTGCCGAATCGTTGCTGAAACGTTTCAATGAAAAAGAATCGTTCGGTGTAATTACTACTCACTATCAGAACTTGAAACATTTTGCCAACGAACACCAAGGTGTTGTTAATGGTGCTATGCTCTATGATCGACATTTGATGCAACCCCTCTTTACATTATCAATTGGTAATCCTGGAAGTTCGTTTGCCATAGAAATCGCACGTAAAATAGGTTTGCCCGAGGATGTAATTGCCGAAGCTTCAGAAATTGTAGGTAGCGACTATATTAATATGGATAAATACCTGCAAGATATTGTTCGTGACAAGCGTTATTGGGAAACCAAACGCCAAAGTGTTCGCCTGAAAGAAAAACGCTTGGAGGAGATAACATCTCAATATGAAACAGACCTGACTGATGTAGGTAAACAACGCAAAGAGATTATTCGACAAGCAAAGGAGGAAGCTCAACGCTTACTTTCAGATGCTAATGCGAAAATTGAAAATACAATTCGCAGTATAAAAGAAGCTCAGGCCGAAAAAGAAAAAACAAAGGAAGTACGCCAAGGTCTTGCCGCATTCAAAGCAAAGCTGGAAGCTGAAGAAACTCAAGTTGATGATAAAATAAGCCGTAAAATCCAGAAGTTGCAGGAAAGGGAGAAAAGCAAAAAAGAAAAACCCAAAGCAACTAAAGAAGAAAAACTTCAAACTATTTCAGTTGGAGACAGTGTCCGCATGAAAGGGCAAATCTCAGCGGGGGAAGTCATGGAGATTCAAGGTAAAAATGCAGTTGTAGCTTTCGGTATGATAAAATCGACAGTCAAACTAGAAAGTCTTGAACGGGTTAGCAAGAATCAAATTAAACGAGAGGCTCAGAAAAGTACATTCGTCAGTTCTCAAACCAGCGATATGACGTACGATAAGAAGCTAAACTTCAAACAGGAAATAGACTTACGAGGAATGCGTGGTGATGAAGCCTTGCAAGCCGTTATGTATTTCATAGATGATGCTATCCAAATCGGAGCAGGGCGTGTCCGTATCCTCCATGGAACCGGTACAGGTGCTTTACGCCAGATTATACGTGATTATCTTCGAACTGTAAATGGGGTAAAGAATTATCAGGATGAGCATGTCCAGTTTGGAGGTGCAGGCATTACAATAGTTGACTTGGATTAACCATCCAAGTCTCTATTACTTAAATTTAATCCACGCCCAAATCGGATAATGGTCTGAATATTTAACATCACCCACCGTACAATTATAAGCTTGAAGATTAAGGCTGTGCATAATATAATCTATCCTGAAATAAAAGCCGTCTTCATGATACGTTATGCCGACTCCTCTTCCGGTATACTTAAAAGCATCCAGAAAATTGCCTTTTATCGTTTCATAAGCATATGATATCGGAGGCTCATTAAAATCACCACAAACAATCATTGCATCCGTTTTCTCCCTTTGTATCCGAATACAATCAGCTATAATATTCGCCTGAGTAGCCCGTGTTTTAAAAGCCGGATCTAAATGACTGCGTATGGTCTGAGTAACTGCATCCAACTTCTTTCGGTTTTTATCAACCACCAATTCTTTAAACAGAACCTTATCTTCGGCTGTAAGCCTGTTAGATTCCAAGTGATTATTCACAATAGTTAGAGACTTCTTTCCTATCTTTATCTCATACATTCCCGCCCCATTAAAAGCACTTTCAATAGGAATCCGTGCAACCTTTTCTATCGGAAATTTAGAATAGCAAGCTAAACCATACATACATGAGTTTATAGTATCCCCCAATCGGATAATAGTACGATAAGGATATTCTTCTAAAAAACCATCTAATTCTTCGAGTGATATTATCTTGTCTTTATCCTTTTTTTCTTCCACGGCAAATTCCTGCATACAGATAATATCTGCACCACTATTTGCCATATACGAAAATATAGGGTTATTACGAGCTTCGTCACCTGTCAGCCAGTCAAATCCTCTGACATTATAGGACATTATCTTAAAACTCTTCTCGGGAATATCTTTTGAGGGAGAATTTAATGGAATATATGTATTAATAGAGTTCCAGCAAAATAGAAGGATAACTAACTGAATTACAAAATATTTCCATTTCAGAAAAACAAGCCAAACAATAAAAAAACAGACATTAATAAAAAGCAGTATTGGAAAGCCTAATCCCAGATAAGATATAATTACAAAATCAAATGGAGATGTCACCGGAGCTAACGTAGAAAGAAGTAATAGTAATGCAACTAAAACATTTACGGTGAGGATCAGATACTTCAACCCCTTACTTACATTTATTACTAAATGTTTACCTTTAATACCCATACAAACCCTTCTTTTCTTTTCGGCAACGAAGATATACTTATCTATCGAAATCTGCTCTATCGTTTAAGACTCTTTAATAGAAAATATAACATCACAGACAAAAAGATTGTTTTAAGAGGGCTATAAACAATCTTGGGTTTACAGATTACACAAAGGCGTACATCAGTGTAGTCATAATACAAAAAGTTCCTTCTTTTTTTTAAGAAGGAACTCTGATTTATATCTATTTTTAATATTATACCAATCTCTTTCGAGGAACTCTATTCCTATAATTTACAATCTCCCTTTTGCCATCTTTATCGGCAACAATAGCAGAAGATCCTAAATTTTCGAGACGTTCTACCTCTGCCCAGCATTTCTGAGCCTCATCTTCATTCCCAAACTGTTCATGAATCAATGCTTTAACGTAGACTGCATCAACAAATTCATCAGACTCGCAATATATTTTATTTAGACATTCCAATGCAGTATCGTATTTCTCCAGTTCATACAAAGCTTCACCTTTGAAATATAGTCCTAAAGGATGATTCTCCTTTATTTCCAAAAAGATATTACTATAATGGAGCAACTCTTGAAATTTATTGTATTCGGACAAAACCCTCAACAAATACTTTAACGACATGGTATACAACCGGTCAGCTGCATCTAATTTCGTAAAGCTGACAATGGCTTTTTCGCATTCAGAACGATACTTATCAGGAGATTCAACATTTAACAGTGCAGCTAAGTAGTTTATTATTCCAATACTGAAACTGGAACTGGATGGGGAAATCTTTGCAAACCAAGCGAAAGCTTCTTCGTATTGTCCGGTATTTACGTAAGCACCAACAACATCAACCATTGCCTGATCATAGTTTGGTACAGAAGGTGATAGTTTTGCAAACCACTCGATAACCTGTTCATCTTCGCCTAAAGCAGATAAAGAGCTTAAAATATGGATTAGTGCCTCATCATAGTGCTTGTTGGACGAATTGACTTGCTTAAAATACTTAATGGCGTCGGGGTAATTGTCTCCTTCGAGACATTTTACCCCTTGCTCAAAATTTTCATTTGCCTTTTTAAAAAAATCAAAAAGTCCCATTAAAAAAAATTAGTTAGTGTGCTTGAGGAAACTCATTCGTATTAATAGAGTAAAATAACTTCAGTTTTCCATAAAGCAATCGAAAAAAACATCAATCATTTTTATAGGGAATGCTTTTCGACTCACAAATTTCTATGATCTGGCTTTTTACATTCTTCAGGTCATCGTACTTTAACCCACTGATATCCACAGTATATTGTTTACCATCAGTCTCTGACATTTTCAAATAACTCACGCCCAATGCTATTTCTCGAACACTAATCCATTCAGCCTTATATAACGATTTCTGATTCGGCATTTTAACATAAATACGGTTCGAATCCATTACAAAAATCGGACGAGCCGCCCATACCGTTACAGTCAGAATAAGAATAGCTCCAAGTACGATCAAAACCAATGCTGCAAAAAAGTCAAACGTAAACGCATTATTCAATGCCTGCATTACTGATTGATAAAGACCATATAAAACGGCATACCCTCCTATAGCAAAGCATAAGACCTTCTGACTTTTTGAGTCATTATAATTAATTACATATTCATTCATATAGTTTCGTTTTATGTTTATACCTAACAAAGGTAAAATTTTAACTGATATTATATATGTAAATGATTTTTAAAATAATCTTTGTTTTTTAAGCAACAGCAAGGCTAATATCCTAGCTAATCTAACAATATGAACAAAAATAAAAGCAATAAATAGTCTTAATACGGAAAATATTTTATTAATTTGTGTTATAAGAAAATTAAGAAGTGGAATACCGAACCTAATTACCCCCTATTATGAATGAGAATATTGATCCTGCATTGCCTCTAAACGAAGAAACAGAGAATAAACAAGAGCAAGCAGAAATAACTACTGAGCCACAAGTTGCAGAATCTAAATCTTTTACAAAAGAAGAGATTATAAAAAACTTGCAAGAATTATCAGCAAAAGCAGAGGTACCGACCCGTGCTGATGTAGATAATTTGAAACAATCGTTCTATAAATTAAAATCGGCAGAGAATGAAGCCTTGAAAGAACAATTTGTAGCCGATGGAGGTGATATTAATTCGTTTGTTATTCCAACCGATCCTATCGAGGAAGAATTCAAAACACTTCTTAATACTATCAAAGAGAAAAGAGCTAAAGCTTTGGCTGACGAAGAAAAAATAAAAGAAGACAATCTCGTAAAGAAAGAGAGAATCATCGAAGCCATTAAAAATCTGACAGAAAGCACAGACGATTTTAATAAATTATACAAAGAATTTAAAGACCTGCAACAACAATGGAATGAGATTAAACTTATTCCTGCAGCAAAGGTCAACGAAATATGGAAAGCATATCAGTTGCATTCCGAAAAATTCTATGATCTGATCAAGATCAATAATGAATTTAGAGACTACGACTTCAAAAAGAATCTGGAAATTAAAACCAGTATCTGCGAGGTTGTAGAAAAACTACAGGAAGAATCGGATGTAGTTTCGGCATTTCACCAATTACAAAATTTCCATCAACAATGGAGAGAAATCGGACCTGTAGCTAAAGAATTCAGAGATGAAATATGGGAGCGTTTCAAAGCTGCATCAACCGAAATCAACAAAAAACACCAAAGCCATTTCGAAGAACTTAAAGGGCAGGAAGAAACAAATTTAATTGAGAAAACGGCTATATGCGATACCTTAAAAGCTATCGACTATTCTCAACTTAAGAATTTCAAAGATTGGGATGAAAAAAGCCACGAAATAATTGCTCTTCAAGCTAAATGGAAAACGATAGGGTTTGTTCCTAAAAAAGTAAACAGCCAGATATTCGAACAATATCGAGCATTATGCGATACTTTCTTTGAGAAAAAAGCAGAATTCTTCAAACATCAAAAAGATGATATGGAAGAAAATCTGAATAAAAAGAGAGCACTTTGCGAGAAAGCCGAAGCATTGAAAGACAGTACTGATTGGAGAAAAACAACTGACGAACTTATCGCTATCCAAAAAGAATGGAAAACAATAGGTGCAGTACCTCGTAAGTATTCAGATGCAATCTGGAAACAATTTGTTACTGCTTGTGATTATTTCTTCGAACAAAAGAACAGCAACACATCTTCTCAAAAAGAAGAAGAGGTAGCAAACCTTGCAACGAAAAAAGAAATTATCGAGAAAATAAACGCTCTTTCAGAACAAACTGACTTAGCGGATCCAATGGCTACCTTACGTGAGCTGATGAACGAATGGCATCAAGTAGGCTTTGTTCCTTTCAAGGAAAAAGATAAAATTTACAAAGAGTACCAAACGGCACTTGATGTACAATTTGATCGCCTGAAAATGGATAAATCGGAACGCAGATTACAATCATTCAAATCGAATGTAGATGATATCGCTAAATCTGAAAGACCTAAAGGCCGACTATTCAGAGAGAGAGAAAAACTTATGCACCAATTCAATAAAGTAAAATCTGACTTGCAGACTTACGAAAACAACATGGGTTTTCTTTCCATCTCAAAAGGAGCAAGCGGCTTATTAAAAGATATGGAGCACAAAATTCAGGATCTGAAGAACGAGCTCGAACTTACTGCTCAGAAAATAGAAACTATTGATAACAATTTAAACTCTATTGATTAGTATTTAGAATCAAGCATATAAAGAAGGCAAATCAATTGATTTGCCTTCTTTGTTTTCTATAATATTAAATAAATTAGGAAGTACACACAAACATTATCTAGATTTGGATGTTATTATTTCAAATGAATTTAAATAATGGTCTTGGATTTTTCAATTTGATTTCAATAGAAATATATCAAAATATAACTTTTAATCGTTTTTATTAAGGTCACAGACCTTTTTATCACTTTGGAAAGTATAACAAATATAGATTGTTACAACTATAAAATATACCAATAAATTTTATTCTTTACTTATTTATAATAAAACTGAATTATGAGCAAAATAGCGATCGTTTACGGAACTTCAACCGGTGCAACCGAAGGTGTAGCATCTAAAATTGAAAAAGTATTAGGAAATGCGGATACTCAAATCTTCGATGTAGCCAGAGTAACTGTTGATCAATTGAAGCCTTTTGATTTTCTAATTTTAGGAGCATCAACTACAGGTTACGGTGACCTTCAGGATGATTGGGATTCTTTCCTTCCTAAATTCAAAGCATTTGATTTTACAGGAAAAAAAGTAGCTTTATTCGGACTTGGAGACAGCTCTTCTTATTCTGATACATTTGCAAATGGCATGGCTGTTATTTACGAAGCAATCAAAGATAATGCCGAAATAGTAGGAGCGGTATCAACTGAAGGATACACCTACGATGATTCGGAAGCTGTAGTTGACGGAAACTTTGTTGGTTTAGCTTTGGACGAAGATAATGAATTTGACCAAACAGATGCTCGTATTGCGGCATGGGTAAAAGACCTGAAACAATACATTTAAGTAAATACTATATATGACAACAAATAGCCCGACTCTAATCAAGTCGGGCTATTTTATTTTAAATTTAGAACTTCATACCTTCAAACTCAGACATTCCATGTCTCCAAATTTCGGGCACAGCCATTGCTTGGCTAGTTTTGGGATTATAAGCTACAACAACGGAATGACAACGACATTTGATTTCGCCTGTCAAAACATTCCTGACTTGCTGAAGAAAAACAACACTCTTGTTTCCTATCTTAGTAACTTTTGTATCTACAGCTACTTTCTCTTTATAAAATACAGGTGAAATAAAATCTACCTCAATACGAGCTATTACAATAATACCATCTGTCCAACTCACATAAGAAGTTCTGAGATTTTCAAGATAATCGATCTTTCCCAGATCAAAATAACTGAAATATATATTATTATTAATATGCCCCAATGCGTCTATATCATTAAAACGAATCTGTATGGGCAACGAACTTTTAAATGTATCTCTCGATACGTCTTCTTTAACTTCCATTTTTACTTACAATTGCACTTATCTGAATACAATGTCTTTTACAACGTTCAATCCGGCGTGTGTATTCAGATTTGTTATTAATTTTTCCTTACACATCATCAACTCCGAACGTAAAACGGACGATGTCAAACTAACATATAATATATTATTCCTTAAATATACATTGGTTGTGTATGAGGCAATAACGGGACCCAAGGTTTTCGCCCAGCCACTTATAACACGGCTTTCGGCCAGTTTTCGTTTAAAGAATTGATTTTCTTCAAAAAACTGTTTTAGAACTTCGCCTAAGCTTTCGGTATTTCGCTTCCTCATACTTTTACTTTAATTGAAGTACTCCTCCACCCTCTACCTGATAGAGACGGTAATCACTATTTAAACCTTTAAGTATCTCATCCAAATGATCCCTATTGGTATCTGTAATAAAAATCTGACCAAAATTATCTTCCGACACCAGCTTTACAATCTGTTCTACACGGGTTGAATCGAGTTTATCAAAAATATCATCCAATAATAATATAGGTGTAGTTGATCCTGCTTTTTTCAGGAAATCGAACTGAGCCAGCTTCATAGCCACCACATAGGTTTTATTTTGCCCCTGAGAACCAACTTTCTTGATCGAATAATCATCCATACGCATATCCAAATCATCGCGATGAACGCCTGCTGTTGTATATCCGAGAATTTTATCTCTCTTCCGTTTATGCTTCAGCAAATCAACCAGATTTCCCTCATCAAGTGGCGACTCATATTTTAATTCGACCGTTTCATTCGATTGACATATAAAATTATAATAATACTGAAACGTCGGTATAAATTGCTCTACAAAAGCCTTTCGCTTTGTATGTATAATCTGCCCTTCATAGGCAAGTTGTTCTTCCCAAAGCTCGTAAAGCGATTCATCGGCCTGCATATCCGATTTCAGTAATGCATTACGTTGCTGCAAAGCTTTATTATAGCGAATAAGAGCATGCAAATACTCTTTATCGAATTGTGACAACACAACATCCATAAACTTACGCCGTTCGTCGCTTCCTCCGGTGATTAGATCGGAATCCGAAGGCGAAACCATAACCAAAGGCAAGCAACCGATATGGTCGGACAATTTTTCGTATTCTTTCTTATTTCGCTTAAATTGCTTTTTTTGACGCCTGCGTAAACTGCAAAAGAACTCTTCTTCGTCACTACCTCCCAATAGGTAATAGCCTTGAATCAAAGCAAAATCGGCATCATGTTTTATGTTTTGGGAGTCAACCTGATTATTATGACTTTTACAGAACGAAAGATAATATACAGCGTCCAACAGATTGGTTTTACCCATTCCATTTTTGCCTATAAAACAGTTCAATTTGGGAGAGAAAGTCAACTCAGCCTGCTCTATATTCTTATAACCTAATATCGATATACGTTCTAAAATCATATAGATACAAAGATAATAAAAATAGAAAGAGCTTTAGTCGATATTATCATTCATCATTGTGCCGAAATAAGTAAAATAGCATAAGCGGTATCGCTTATGCTATTAGGCACTACTTATTAAATATAGTACGATTTTATTTGAATATATTTATTGAGTCAAATAATACTCAACGATAGATCTTAAATTTTTAGCATATTTATAAATATCATTAAGAGTTTCTATTCTATTTTTAGTCTCAACCTTATCCGTATCAAAAGTAGCAAGATATCTAACGTTCTCAGAGTTAAAATACAAACGACATATTGGTTTTCGGTTATTATCATCAAATAATACACCAAAATATGAATTCGTATCCCGATCTACGACTCTATTAATATCAACTACTTCATACAAAATAGCTCTTACAATATTAAAACCATCTATCTCGTCTTTTGTTGTTACAATTTTACCATCTTCCGACATGTAAACTACATTATCAGGCAAAGTCTTAGGAGTTTCTTTTTCCACCTCTATAGCAGAGGTCGTTTGAGAAGTTTCGGTTTTAAGGGCAGTTTTCAACCGATCTGATATTGTATCGCTTATCAAGCCTGCTATTGACTTTTTCACTAATGTAGTAAATTGATCCAAAAGTTTTGCAGTAATAGCTCCGTCATACACCTGCTTGGATATAAGTTTTACAAACTCTGGACTCGGATTTGTAAATTCTTTATTTAGCACAACTTTTAATTCACTTGTATACTTAAGCTCATTTGCAGAACTAAGTATGTTATCAACATCAAAGTATGTTTTATGAAACTTCTTTAGTTCTTCAAGTTGGTTGCTTCTCAGATCAAGCAAGTTTATTTCTAGAAATGGCTTTTCATCCATTCTGTTCGGAACCTCAAGATCTGTGTAAAAACGATAAATTATGCCATTAGTTAATAACCCAAATTTCGCATTAGAAACATGGAAATAGCGTAATAGTTGATTATCATGTAATGTAAGCTCTTGCTTCCAGTGTTTACATTCGACAAGTATTACTGGCTGATCGTCTTTAAATATGGCATAATCTATTTTCTCCCCTTTTTTTGTTCCTATATCACAAGTAAACTCGGGCATTATTTCAAGAGGGTTAAACACATCATATCCCATTGCCTGAAGAAATGGCATTATTAATGCATTTTTAGTTGCTTCTTCTGTATGCAGATTCTCTTTTACCTTTTCGACCCTTTCGGATAGCAATTTTATCGCGTCTTTGAAATCCATAGTTGTAAATTTATAAAGGATTAATACACAAAGATAAAAATACCTAACAAACAGATTCTAACTTTTTTCTCCCTTTATTCTCTCTAAACCAATTAAATAAATGATAGATTATCTTAAAGGCAATACCTTTTTCATTGTATCCACAAATACGGCAGCCATGTGCTGTTGTATAAATTTATCTTCACCTCTCAGTTGATGCCAGCCATATACAACCCCATCTATGGTTTCGGTATTATCGTCGGCATACAATCTGCTCATTTGCAACTTGGTTACAGGGTGAGGTGTATTCTTTGAGAATCCTATATACTTGTCGAACTCAATTACCGGGAATCCCCATTTTTGAGCCAATAATCGAATCGATTCATTATATATGGGACGAGCATCGTGCCAGTGAGTCGATAAGATAATTATGACAGGTTTACCTGATTGAGTATTATAATATTTTGATTCCTTATCGAACTTGAGATTGTAACAATCCGAAATATATCTTTTGATTACATAATCATAAGCGGCAGCATAATTAGACCTATCGAAAGGCACTTTATAATCTGTGTAATTTTCCTTCAATGCCGAATTTTCAAAAACATCCATATTGTGTACATGCATAATAACAAAAGCATCGGCATTTTCCAATTCTTCTTTCGAGTACAATGTACCCTCATTCATTTTATTGGCTGCATCGGCAATTGCCTGAGCTCCCACGGCTTTATTTAAAGGTGTAGCATTTAATTCCTTGCAACCCAATTCAAACCAGCCATTCTCGTAAGAGGCAAAAGACGCTCCTGTCATTAAGATGTTATATTTCTCCTGAGATGAGACACAAAAAAAAACAAATAAGAAAACAAATAAAAATAACTTTTTCATAATCAATTAGAAATACAATAAGTCGAAGTATGCTTTTGTAGGCATTCTCAAACATTAATATTAAATATGTGAACCTTTTTTTCTACTTATGGGATTTTCTGAATATCGGATAACAAAGCAAACCTACCAATAATAGACCAACAGATATAATCCAATAAATAACAGGAACGATAGAACCTATTATTCCAAAATAGATGAATACCAGAGAGAATATAAATGCAAAGAACAATCGTATATTATTTGCTTTCGAAGATTCTATTTTTCGTTTCTTAATCAATACATACTCTGATATGATAGTAACCAGATAAGTCGGCAGATTAATAAAAGCCGCTACAGTTGTAATATTTACAAAATGCGAAAGACCTTGCGTATTACCACTGATATCGGAATAAAAATTCAAAAAGAAGAAAATAGAAGTAATTACTCCCGAAGCAATCAGTGCTACATAAGGAGTCGAATATCTCGGATGAATCTTAGCAAAAGAAGCGATAAAAAATTTGTCCTTACTTGCTGCATATATACTTCTGCCTGTTGTAAGAATCCATCCCGACAAAGCTCCCACCACAGATATAAGAATAGCTATATTAATTATATTGCCTCCCATATTGGTTCCTAATGCCATGTTTATTGCATCTGCAAACGGAGAATTAGATTCAGCCAACTGATCTTGAGAAATAAGGGCAAGAAGTGAGATATTAATAAGAATATAAATAATACCAACAATAGCCAATCCCCACACCACACTCCGCTGAATATTACGCTCGGGATTCTTTATTTCCCCTCCTGCCATAGTCGAACTTTCGAGACCCGTAAAAGCCCAAAAGATTAAAGCTATTGCAGCCGAAAACATTTTATATATATCGGTCTCTCCCTGTAATGACAAAGGTAATGAATTACTCACAAAAAGATCGAAATTAAGATGAGGTACAGCCAACAAAATAACCAAAATAAACACACTTGATTTCAAAATGGTAGTAACGATACTGATCCATCCGGCAAACTTAACTCCGCAAATATTTATATAAGTGAAAAGCCAAAGGATAAACAAAGTAGCTATTAATTTGCTGACCGGAAAATCAAGTACAGGAATTAACTGTGCTAATTGAGTAAAAATAAGATCAACAATGGCAGCATTTCCAACCGCCGAACCTACCCACCAAACAAGGCTGACTATATACCCCCAGAATTTACCTAAGGCTGCTTCCGTATATACCACCGGACCTCCTGCTTTAGGTATCGATCGGCTTAAATTACCATAACTCAAAGCGATTATAGTTGCCCCGATAGCAACCACAACCCAAGCCAATATAATAATGGATGGTGTTGCCACTTTAGCCAAAGCAGAGGGTAATCCGAAGACTCCCGAACCAATCATATTCCCGACAACAATAGTAATTGCTGCCAAAAGCCCCAAGTCTCTTTTAAGTGAAGTATTTTTAGAAGACATCTAAGAAAAATTAAGTAAAAGGAAATATATAATAGTATATTTTTGTTGATACGGGCAGACCTATGAGTCTGTCCGAAATCGGTGAACACACAGGTTCACCCATACAGCCAAAGCAATAAATGGCTCTGCGAACTTAAATTGCGGGGCAAATATAATAAACAAAAAACGATGGAATACTATTTTCTTAAACGTAACCATAGGATATCTTTATATAAAAAAGATATATATGGAAAGTCGGGACGCTACAAGTCGATTCTATCTAAAAATACGTATAAAGAGCCTTGCTTGAATTGTGGTGATACCATCGTAAAAGAAGCCTATTTGGGAGGAAGCATTTACTATTGCCCCACTTGTCAACGAATATAAATAAAGAGTGGCTATCCGTAAATAGACAGCCACTCTCCAATATATTAAACAATCAAATGATCTTAGTTGATAAACGCAAGCACTTGATTTTTTTGAACTTTTGCACCTTGTTTTGTTTCGATTTGAACAATCTTACCTGATTTCAAAGCTTTTACTTCTTCAATGCCATAATAAGCTTGGATGAAGGCAATTATATCGCCTTCTTTTACCGAAGTCCCTACTACCGGAGCAGTAGATTCGTCAGCCAAATCGATTTGCCAGATTACCTGACCCGACACTGGAGCTTGTACAGGTTGAGCATCAGGATATTTTTCTGTTACTTTCTCTATATCAAAATTGGGTATTTCAACTATAGGGCGGGTAACGATAATTGGAGCTCCGGCAGCAGCTTTCGCTTTTTCCAAATCTGCATTGAAACGCTCTTTAGCCAATCCCGATTTATAATCACGGTATTGACGGTCGTGCATTGCCAACTCAAATAACTCTTCATCATCTTGACCGTAATCCCATCCGTTCTCGTCCATTTCTTTACGATATGTATCAAGAGCATCCGGATATTCTTCTTGAGGATTTCCTGTATAGAATTCAAGATTTTTAGATTTTGCCAATTCGATAATTTCGTCATCCAATTTACCGGGAAGCATACCTGTTCTACCTAGAATCATATTCCAGCTATCCTTATCAATATTCGAGAAACGAGCTTGTCCTTGTGCCATAGAGAAGATGTTCATAAGAGCAATATTCTTCACATATTGGCTGAAAGGTGTTACCAAGGGAGGATAACCTAATTTAGGCCATATATAAGCAACTTCATCAAACAGTTGAACTACAAGATCATTCAATGTAACTTCAGCTTTACCATTGTTGCGAAGTGCCATATTAATAGCCGAATGCATACCTTTAAGGTCAGCCATCATCGATCCCATCATTCCTCCGGGAAGACCGCAACCCACAAGTAACGAAGTCATTATTTTATTAGATGGATCGATAAAGTATCCTAAGAAATCGTCAATGAAAGATTGTGTCAAAGCACGAGCTTCCATATACGCTTTCATATTGATGTCAGGCACAGAAAATCCTGCATCCTTCAACATGGCTTGCAATGTAATGATATCAGGGTGTACCATTCCCCATGATAGAGGTTCGATAGCTGCATCTAAGTAATCGGCTCCGGCACGTGCAACTTCTAACATCGAAGCAACCGAGAAACCGGGTCCTGTATGACCATGATATTCAATAGGAATATTAGGATGTCTGTCTTTTAGTGCTTTTGTCAATTTTCCAAGAAAAGCAGGACGACCTACACCGGCCATATCTTTCAAGCAAAATTCGTCAGCACCAAAATCAACTAATTTATCTGCAAAATTTACATAATAATCAACTGTATGGATTGGCGAGTGGGTGATACAAAGGGCAGTCTGAGAAATCATACCTGCTTCTTTGGCATACTTAACCGACAATTCAAGATTTCGAGGATCATTCAATCCGTCAAAAGAACGGGATATATTAGTTCCTTGTGCACATTTAACTTTAAACATCAAACGACGTACATCTTTTGGCACAGGGTTCATACGCAAACCGTTCAAACCACGCTCCAACATATGAGTCTGGATTCCTACTGCATTGAAAGGAGCGGTCCATTCGCGAACAGCCGTATTGGGGTTTTCGCCATAAAGAAGATTTACCTGTTCAAAAGCACCACCATTTGTCTCCACACGGGCAAAACAGCCCATATCAATAATAACCGGTGCGATTTGTGTTAACTGGTCTACACGTGGCTGGTATTTTCCGGATGACTGCCACATGTCACGATAAACGAGACTAAATTTGATTTCTCTTCCCATAGTGTTTTTATGTAATGTTCAAAGATAAAATTGGCTTCTGGAGACCAATTCGATCTTAAAATTATAGTGAATTCTATTGCGATATTAAACCTTCGTTAAGGTTATACAAATTTAGAGTTTTCATTTCAATTAAGACGAAAAAATAAGATATTAAAATTATCAATTTGACATAAAAAGTAATGATAATTATTAAAACTGCACTCTTACTTCAAAAGTGTGCAATAAAATAAGTTACGCTACCATCAAACTGTAATTTACTTTTACAAAAGCCACTTATCATACACGTCAGACTTAATTCATAATATCTATTTTTCGCTATGTATAACTGACACTTTTTAAATAAACTTTCTTAACTTATATTATTATGTAACTCATTTCTCTTTAGACATAACTAGCAATAGAAGAAAAACCAACTTTCAAAGAAAGATTTTACAGCCATATAATCTTCTACATTCCAACAACTTGAGATCAATCAAGTTTTTTTTCGCTTTTTTTTCTACTTTTTCTCCTATATCTATTATGGAATTCCAATCCTATTTTACTCTATTATGTAGACAAACGAATTATAAACAACTTTAATTCTTACCGTCATGGCTGAAATGAATACAAACTCCAATAATGGAGATAAAAAGAAGAAAGGGCAACCTACAAAAATGAATCTTCGTGTTGATTTCACCCCCATGGTGGACATGAACATGCTGTTGATAACGTTTTTCATGCTATGCACAACACTTTCAGCACCTCAGGTGATGGATATAGTGATGCCGGCAAAAGCTCCGATAGATGTAGATGGACCTGAAAGCCCAGCTTCAAAAACCATAACATTGCTCTTGAGTGAGAATGATCAAGTATTTTATTATTGGGGAATACCTGAATATCAAAATCCAAACTCTCTACAAAAGACAGATTTGGGAGTAGATGGGCTTAGAAATGTTCTTTTAGAAAAAAATGGTGTTTTAGCTCAACAAGTTAAGGACTTGAAACAAAAAAGATCTAAAAAAGAGATTTCGGAAGAACAATTCAAAAATGAATTATCAGAACTGAAGAAATCGAAAGAAAGCATAACTGTTATAGTAAAACCAACAAATAGTTCTACATATAACAATTTGGTAAAAACTCTGGATGAAATGCAAATATGCAGCGTTGGTAAATACGCCATCGTAGATCCCGAAGCAGGAGACAATTATTTAATTGAAAATTACAACAACTTTAGCTTAGCACAAGCGAGATAAATATCAAACAACCCTCTTTTATTACTACTTTTGATTGAAACGCCGTAAAACAGAAACTACGCTGATTTACGGCTTTCATCTTTTTTATAGTCAACATTAAGCTATAAAAGTATACAGACTATTTCAGAGTTATAGCGTTCTCTAATCAATTGGTACAGTTAGAATTGATTACTTATTTACCTTGCCAGCTAAATGTATTTATCATTTCCTCAATATCTTTCATTACAAATTCTGTAATTGGTGCAACCGAATCTGAATTGACTTTTTCTGCATAATAAAATGATCCTCTAAAAAAATGGCTCACACTATCGGTAAGAAAAAATTGAATTGGTGTCGCTACACTACCTTCTATAGAATACACTGTTCCCGATACACCTCTATCAACATTAATATATGTCTGCTGAATTATTTCATCAGCCTTTAGAGAATGACTAAAAGCCAATTTATAGCTATCCTCCAACACCTTAGGCAAAGTCAATTTAGAAACAGGCAAATAAGTACAATAAATTATAGCATTATACTTAGGATAGACGATATTAAACCATATCTCATTTTCCACCTTAGATTGAAGTGTATCTATATGTACCTGATCCGAGTATCTAAATGAAAATTTCGGAAAATTATACTCAACAGTTTCACCTGTTGCATTGTCAATACGATTATAACCTTTTGGTTTAGGCGTATATTCATTACAGGCCGAGACAAACATCAAAAGCATTAGTAATGCAATAGTATTTATGGTATTATTCAGATTTTTGATTGATATCATAACCAACTAAATAGGTATAAGGAGTCTTTAGTACAAAAAAAATGCAGACATAATTAATATAGATCTGCACTTTTTCATTATATTTTATTGAGATAAAAATTAGAAAGGTAAGTCATCGGCCTCATCTTCCATCGGCGATGAATTTGTTGTTTGAGATTGTGGTGTTGATGGAGTAGAAGCAGGCTGCTGTTGCTGCCCATATCCGCCACCGGTATTACCATCTGACTGAAAATCACCCTTCTTTCCTAAGAGCTCAAGGTTATCAGCATAAATCTCCACAACATATCTTTTTATTCCATTTTGATCATCATACGAACGAGTTCGAATTTTTCCTTCAACAAACAATTGTGTACCTTTTTTCACAAATTGTTCGGCAACTTTAGCCAAGCCTCTCCAGCAAACAACATTATGCCACTCGGTACGATCGGGAATCTGGGTACCATTGGCTGCCGTATATCCACGTTCGGTAGTTGCTAATGGAAAATTTACAACTGCACTACCATTATCAAAATATCTGATATCGGGATCTTTCCCTACATTACCTATTAATATTACTTTATTGACTGACATCTCTGCTTGTTTTTATTTTAAGATTTGCTAAATTACGATCGACTCTTTGTACAAAACAAATATAATATTTTTTTATGTAAGCATATAATTAAGAATTCTAAAATACCAGTTTCCCCCATATCATATGCCAAACAAGTTAAATTATTATATTCATCAAAATAACAAAAAGAGCAGAGCCTCTTATTCTTCTGTATCTTCCCATTTCTTTATGTGAATAATGGAAACTCCTTTTTGAAAGAAAAGAGAATTAGGATATGAAATTATCTCACCTTCATGAGTTCTCAGTAAAGTATGAAACGACAATATATCTTCTACTACAGCATCAAAGGGCATATCTTTATCTAAAATGCGAATATAATCACCAACTCTGAATGTGGATGTGAAAAAGATTATAATTCCGGCTGTTATGTTACTCAATAATGACCATTGAGCAAACATGGCAACTCCTATTACAGCAAATATAGAAGAAAGTGCAACCAATAGATTACGGGGATCAACCCCCCATATAATTACAAAACAGATGGCAAACATTATATGGATCATAATATTAAATACTCTGACCACTTGTTTAGTCCGTGCTTCTATCTTCTTACTGAATGTGGCATATTTTACAATCAACCTTCTTACTATATACTTTATAATAGGTATTGAAATAACCAGAATAGCTGTTGCTATAATTTGTACAATATATCCTTCCATTTTACTATTTGGGGCAAAATCTCGTTATTACACGGTTAGTATAGTTATGTCTTGCGACTTAACTTATAAATATACAGATAAGCTCTTTTTCTCTAAAAGCGAAAAGGACGGATTCTTCAATCCATCCTACTCAATAAATTTCTAAAGATTATATATCTTAATCGTTACTTGCAAGCGGAGTATATTTTCTACTTTTTAGTTCTCTATCTAATGTGTAGATACCAAATCCATTGTCCTTGATCATTTCCAAGCTATCAACCAAATCCTGCGCTGTTGCTTCTTCTTCTACTTGCTCATCAACAAACCATTGAAGCATCGACAAGGTTGCATAATCTTTCTCTTCGTTTGTCAACGTTACAATATTATCGATCATAGTTGTAACTTGTTTCTCGTGAGCCAAAGCAGCCTTAAATGCATCCAAAGGAGTTGCCCAGCTATGTGGCACTTCTTTTATTGGACTGATTACAGCTTGTCCTCCACGAGCTAGGATATAGTCGAAAATTTTCATTGCATGATCCTTTTCTTCTAAACCTTGTACCTTAAACCAGTTTGCAAATCCGTTCTTACCTTCTTTTGCAAAATGAGCTGACATTGAGAGATACAAATATCCTGACCAAAATTCTGCATTAATTTGTTTATTTAATGCATCTTCAACTTTCTTACTTATCATAATGACTTTATTTTAGAGTTAATAATAAAATATATAAACTTAATTGACTTGTGACTATTACAAAGATAAACTTTTTACATAGACCAGACTTGCTTCAAATCTCTTTAAATTGGTAATATTACATAGAAAAAATCTATTACCAACCACGTCCTGCACCGCCTCCGCCAAAGCTACCTCCGCCGCCTCCGCCAAAACCTCCGCCACCGGAACGTCCGCCGAACCCACCAAAGCCGCCGCCAATTATGGGAGGAAAAAAGCCTCCACCTCTTGATCCGTTTCCCTTATTGTTTTTATTTGCTTTACTTATAAAATATATGAACAGCAGCACCAGGATTATCCCGAAGATAATATCGCCCGTTGTTAATTCATCCGTATCTTCATCCGCCTGAAACTGTCCAGATAAATATCCAATCATAGCTTCCACGGCATTTTTTGTTCCGGTATAATAATCATTCTGTTGAAAATAAGGCAGCATATAATTATCAATAATACGCCCTACCTTTGCATCATTTAATTTTTCTTCCAGTCCATATCCTGTAGCTATAAATACTTGCCCTCGACTATTTCCAATCTTAGGTTTAATTAGTATTATCGCCCCATTATTTTTTCCTTTTTGACCAACACCCCACTTTTCTCCTAAACGAAATGCATAATCGGAAACATCATAACCATCCAAATCTTTTACTGTTACAACATATATCTGAGTAGATGTGGTATCATTATATGCAAGCAGCATCTGCTCCAGATTATCGCGATCTTTGTCATTGAAAATGCCTGCAAAATCATTTACCAATCGTGGAGGCGACATCGGATCAGGTAAATTCTGAGCACTGGCAAAACCGCCAATCATTACCAATAATACCAAGAGGTACTTACCAAAAGAGTTCATATGATGATATTTTGAAATCAATTTTCACGTTAAATTATTCTACAATTCAGAGCTATACTTTATCGAAATAAGTAGCTATTTGCTCTACACCCCCAACCCTAAATTGGTTGGAAATCTTCAAATATAATATATATTAAACAAACAAGTTCGATATAAGTTATATATACCGAACCCATTCACATAATTTATTTTACTATTAAACTAAAACTGAACTGTGGGAGCTGTCTGGCTTCCGGCCTCAGCCTCGAAATATCCTTTCTGGGTAAAACCAAACCACCCTGCCCATATTGTTTGCGGAAACTTTCGTATATACTGATTATAGTCTTTTACTACCTCATTATACTTATTGCGCTCTACTGCAATCCGGTTTTCTGTACCGGCCAATTCATCCTGCAATGCCAAAAAGTTTTGATTCGCTTTTAGATCCGGATATTGTTCCTGCACCATTAATAATTTCCCCAAAGCAGCACTTAATTGCCCTTGAGCCTCTTGATACTTTTTAAGGTTTTCTTCCGACAAGTCCTCTGCATTCACTGTTATCTGTGTTGCTTTGGCTCTTGCATTAACAACCTCTGTCAAAGTCTGTTCTTCATGTGTAGCATACCCTTTTACGGTAGCCACCAAATTAGGTATAAGATCAGCACGACGCTGATAAGCATTCTGCACCTGTCCCCATTGAGAGGAAGTAGCTTCTTGCTTTTCGACCATCGTATTATACGAACAGCTAGATAAAAATACACTTGCTAAAATTGCAATCAGAAAAGTAAACTTTACAGTCTTCATAGATACATTTTTTTTAACTCTTATAACTAGTAAACACTAAAGAGAGTAAGTTGTTTAAATAAATCAAATATATTTTCAAGGAAAAGTATTCAAACAAAAAAACCGAGACTAGCTCGGTTATATTATTTCTTTAAGACTTTTTCTATCTCATCAAGATCATCTCTAAAGGATTTATCAACCTGAAGCTGGTCTTTTACGGTTTTACAAGCATGTAATACTGTAGCATGATTTTTCTTCCCGATTACTGACCCAATCTGAGCTAACGAAAGTTCGGTATATATTTTTGACAAATACATGGCAACTTGACGAGCCTGTACGATCTCTCTCTTTCTGGATGCAGTTTGCAACAATTCGGTTTTGATATTAAAATGCTTACAGACTACCTCCGAAATACTATCAATTGTAACCTTTTTCTTTTCGATCTTACGGATAGCCTGACCGATGACGCGCTTAGCTAAAATCAAATCGACTTCCTTATTATAGATTACAGAATATGCCATTAGTGAAACAATAACACCTTCCAAGTCACGAACATTCTCTGTTACATTATCGGCTATAAATTCTACAACATCAGCCGGAATCGCCAACCCGTCATGAAGAATCTTATCGTGAAGAATTTTGGTTCTTAAATCAAAATCAGGGTTTTCTAATCTTGTGGTAAGTCCCCATCTGAAACGAGTGAGTAAACGTTCCTCAACACCTTGTAATTCAGAGGGAGCTTTATCGGAAGTAAGAATCAACTGCTTATTGTTTTGGTGTAGATGATTGAAAATATGGAAGAACGTATTTTGAGTTTTCTCTAATCCTACCAACTCCTGAATATCATCTATGATAAGGACATCTATACCTTGATAGAAATTTATAAAATCATTTACTGTATTAAAACGGGTAGCATCCGTATATTGCACTTTAAACAAGTGTGCAGAAACATACAATACCTTCTTATCCGGAAACATATCTAAAATACGTGTTCCGATAGCATGACAAAGGTGAGTTTTTCCAACTCCTGACGTTCCATGCACAAACAAAGGATTGAATGCTGTCTTTCCTGGATTGTTTGCAATAGTTTCTCCCGCCGTTCTTGCTAATTTATTACTAACACCTTCGAAAAAATTATCGAACGTATATTTAGCATTTAGCTGAGAATCGAAATCTACAGATACCGTTTTTTGAAAAGGGTTAGGGATTCGATTTGCTTGTTTGGGTGTAATTTTTTCAACACTCAAAGATTTTGTATCGCCCCTGTAATCAACATGCGTATTGGTTGTATTCTCAACAAGTATACGATAGTTAAGAATAGCCTCAGGACTAACTTCACGATGTAAAGTCATTCTGAGTAGATCAACGAATTTGTCTTCCAAATATTCATAGAAAAATTGACTTGGAACCTGTATTGTAAACACACTGTTTTCAAACGAATGTGGCACAATAGGAGAGAACCAAGTTTGATAAGTTATCTCAGAAACATTATCCTTGATAACATTCAAACATTTATTCCATAAAAAATTGACATTATTATTCATCGAGATCTGCAATACTACTTTTTGATTTCTATACTATTTTATTTCTTTCCTGTTACGGTAATACAAAATTTGAAAATAAATTCAATTTAAACAAGTGCTAATAAATTTGGTTTTTCGGATACAGTATATATCATTGTAAATAAGCGATTTAAACCAGAAACAAATTACACACATATAAGGTTTTATCTCTCAATCGTTTACAAGATATTAACAATAATAAGAACGACTTAAATCCGCATTAAAGGATTATAAACAATTTATTGCATTTTGTTTTTATTTAGAACAATTCTAAATAACGATCAAAAAACTTTCACATTAATATATCGTGACGGATTCTCTTTCACATCCTTTAATAATAGCGAAGCATTCCCCATAGTCACGTTTAAGCTATCGTAAAGTGCTCTATCATTGAGTAAAAGCCCCAAAGAACTATCTTTACTATTGAGCTTGCTTGATAGACCTTGTATATTCTTAAGGGTAGAATCTATTGAGGTATAAGATGATACCAAATCGATTAATTTTAATTGACTGGTCATTCCTGCCAAATCATTCGAAACGGTAGTCATATTATTAGTCATAGTAGGAATATTCTTATTCAAACTCAGCATCATTTGATTCAATTGCTTTGAAGAAACAGCTAAATCAGAAGTAATGACTTCTACGTTTTCTAAAGATTTCACCAATGCTGGATTATTGACAAGAAGCTGCAAACCCATCAATATAGAATCGATCTTAGGAACCAAAGCTCCAACCTGAGGTAGCACATCGGCTCCGATTGACTCCATCATTCCTGCAACACGTACACCGGGAATGCGATCGTCGAAAGTGTAGTATTCTTCTGTATAAGGATTTTGCTCCAATACAACAGTTGCATTACCCATCAAAGAAACATCCAACTTTACCTTACTTCCTTTATTGAGTTTTACTCCTTTATCCAGATTTAAAACAACAGCTACTTTATTGGCTGTGTCGTTTTCTAATTTCATAGAATAAACCAACCCAACCTGAAAACCATTCAACACGACAGGTGACGAGAGAGTAAGTCCTGTTACATCATCAAAAACAACAGTGTATGAATTAGATGGTTTAAATATATTGATACCTTTCAGAAAGTTTATGCCAAAATATAATATAAATAAGGCAACAACAAATGCAATACCAATTTTAACTTCTTTCGAGAATTTCTTTTTCATATATAATCTTATTCAATTAAACCCTATTTAATTTTTTAAAGCCTTAGGCTTTCTTATTGCGTTGAAAACCACAACAGCAAAAGCTGCTATAATCAGAAAGTATACCAATCAAATACCTCTTCAATCAAGTCAACGCTTATTTAATGCGTACATTATTTTTAAATCGAACAATAAATGCATCCTTAAATTTTGTACGAACTTCCTTTTGCAACCTTAAAGCCTCAGCTTCAGTTGTAGCCGAACCATATGTATACTTATAGGTTGAGCCATCCATATAAAAACCAACAGGCGATAACCCTTTAAACTTAGGTGAGTTGGAAGCAAATTTCGAACCTCCTGTCAAAAATTGAACTCTATACTCTATCGTACCAGAAGAAACAACAGACTTTGTATTATTGTTCACATTTGAAGAAGTTTTAGTTTCCTTCGAAGGAGCGACTGAATTAGACGACGATACTGATTCTGTTTTTCTAGTTTTTTCCTGCTTTACTGCAGGTTTCCGATCTCGACTATTCGTATTCGTTAATTGAGTGACATCCGTATTTTTCGATATATACTTAGGTCTATTATTAGAACTTGCCGGAGTTGATTTGTTCGTATCCTGAGAAGATGTATTGTCATTATCATCCTCATTGCTATCTTCTATTAATATTATATCATTCGCTCTTGCTGATTCTTTCTTCGTTACACGAGAAGTTCCAGCATATGATTTACCTTGCTTCTTATCGAATTCCTTTTTATACTTTTGCAACCCTGAAAATATCGCACTTGCCATATTTCTCTGTCCGGTCGAGGATGTTAGATATTTAGCTTCTGTCGGATTATTGATAAACCCAAGTTCTATAAGAACACTAGGCATACCTGATTCTCGCAAAACAAGAAAACCTGCTTGCAAAACACCCCTATCAACCCTTCTTGCGACTCCCGTGAAACCACTTTGTACATTGCTTGCAAA
Source organism: Dysgonomonas sp. HDW5A (assembly GCF_011299555.1). NCBI lineage: Bacteria > Pseudomonadati > Bacteroidota > Bacteroidia > Bacteroidales > Dysgonomonadaceae > Dysgonomonas > Dysgonomonas sp. HDW5A. The sequence goes on from NZ_CP049857.1 coordinate 470,188, forward strand.
TTGTAAACTTTGCTCCATGTACTTGTCGGTCATAAACTCGAAAATAATGTTTGATTCCGGAGAGTTAGGGTCAAAACCTTCATAGCGCTTCGTATAATTATCTTCTAACAAGATAACCGAGTTCTCGCGTTTTGCAACTGCTAAATTCTCTTCACTCTTTGCCAATCCCAGAATATAGGTATCAGCACCCGATGCCGTAGTTACTTTGGCTGCAGTAGAATTGGTATGTATCGATATAAAAAGATTGGCTTTTGCCTTATTTGCTATATCAGCACGTTTATATAAATCCACAAACACATCCGTTTTGCGAGTATAAACAACTTTTACATCCGGCATGTTCGATTCTATCAATTTACCAAGAGCCAGAGCAACACCCAGGTTTATTTCTTTTTCTTTATAAGTACCTCTTACAGCTCCACCATCTTTGCCCCCGTGACCTGCATCAATTACTACTACAAATTTATCATCTGCTGCATTAATTGCCGTACACATTACCCAAAATAGGATGGTAAAAACTAAAAATATTTTCTTCATAAGACTATCGTAAGGTCTCAAACCTTAATATTACTTAATGATCAAGGATACAATAAATTTATTATTTCGGTTGATAAACAACTTCATTTTTAACTTCTTTTCCAGCAAAGAAATCTGAAATATTTTCGAAAGTAGTATTCGCGATATTCCCCATAGCCTCCTGAGTAAAGAATGCTTGATGCGACGTTAAGATTACATTATTAAATGATAGTAATCTCGCCAAGACATCATCAGTCAACACACTATCTGAGCAGTCTTCATAAAAATAGGCACCTTCTTCTTCATACACATCAAGTCCGGCATAACCCACTTTTTGACTTAGCAGTCCTTCAATCAGATGTTTTGTATGAATAAGTTTTCCACGGCCTGTATTTATAATCATAACGCCATTTTTCATTTTAGCGATAGATTCTTCACATATCAGATATTCAGTTTCTTTAGTCAATGGGCAATGTAAAGTAATTACATCCGAAGTAGAATATATTTCATCTAAAGATACATATTTCACGTCGTTCTTCTCAGCAAACGCATAATCAGGATATAGGTCATATGCCAAGACATTCATTCCCAGACCTCTCAAGACACCTATTACTGTTTTTCCGATTTTACCTGTACCAATAACCCCTACAGTTTTGCCATACATATCAAATCCCATGAAACCATTTAGAGAAAAGTTCCAATCGCGGGTTCTGATAAAAGCTCTGTGCACTTTACGGTTCAAGCACAACATAAGGGCTAATGTATGTTCGGCTATTGCATGAGGAGAATAATCCGGCACACGGGCTACTTTTATTTTCCCGGCAGCATAAGCGATATCTACATTATTAAAACCGGCACAACGCAATGCTATAAATTTAACACCCATTTCGCATAGTCTATCAATTACATATGCATCAACATTGGCATTAACAAATATACAAACGGCATCAGCCCCTCCGGCCAATACTACATTATGCCTGTCTAGATGTTCTTTATAAAAGCTTAATTCGAAGCCGTATACTTCATTAACTCTATTAAATGTATCTTTATCGTAAGGCTTTGCATCAAATACAGCCACTTTGTATGCCATAACATTTATTAGTTATATGTTTATAATCTGATTTCCTTCTACAAATGTAACAAAATATGCGTTAATATATAGTATCCAGAAGCTTGTTTCAGATAAAATATATCTAAGCCCAGTCAGTTTATTTATTAAACAACAAAGAGGCTCTTCATAGAAGAACCTCTTTGTTAGACATATTGGTTTAATCGCTTAAAAATCTTATTTAGCGAAACTTACAGCTCTAGTTTCTCGAATTACAGTAATCTTCACTTGTCCGGGATACGTCATCTCGTCTTGAATTTTCTTAGCTATTTCAGCTGACAATTTTTCTGTTTCCACATCATCCACTTTGTCTGCTCCAACAATAACACGAAGCTCACGACCGGCTTGTATTGCATATGTTTTTAACACACCTGGATAAGACATTGCCAATTGCTCCAAATCATTCAAACGCTTGATATAAGCCTCTACGATCTCGCGACGTGCACCGGGACGAGCTCCCGATATAGCATCACAAACCTGAACGATTGGTGCTAGCAATGTTGTCATTTCGATCTCATCGTGGTGAGCACCTATTGCATTACAAATATCCGGTTTTTCTTTATATTTTTCGGCAAGCTTCATACCTAACAATGCGTGAGGTAATTCCGGCTCATCATCCGGCACTTTACCTATATCATGCAACAGACCTGCTCGTTTTGCTTTCTTCACGTTAAGACCCAATTCAGCTGCCATTATCGCGCACAAATTGGCTGTCTCACGAGCATGTTGCAATAAGTTCTGTCCATAAGACGATCTGTATTTCATTTTACCGATCATACGGATCATTTCGGGATGCAAACCGTGTATACCTAAATCGATGGCTGTTCGCTTACCTGTTTCAATTATTTCTTCTTCAATTTGTTTCTTAACTTTAGAAACAACCTCTTCGATTCTTGCAGGGTGAATACGTCCGTCTGCTACTAATTGGTGCAGCGCTAAACGTGCGATTTCTCTTCTTACAGGATCAAACCCTGAAATTACAATTGCCTCTGGGGTATCATCTACTACGATTTCAACACCCGTAGCAGCCTCAAGTGCTCTGATATTACGTCCTTCACGTCCGATGATACGTCCTTTAACTTCGTCCGAATCAATATGGAAAACAGTAATGGCATTTTCAATTGCTGTTTCTGTAGCAACCCTTTGTATGGTTTGAACTACAATTTTCTTAGCCTCTTTATTGGCCGTCATTTTAGCCTCTTCTACAATCTCGGTAATAAACGACTGTGCATCAGATTTTGCCTCATCTTTTAAGGCTTCCACCAATTTAGCTTTTATTTCGTCTGCCGACAATCCCGACAGAGCTTCAAGTCTTTCTACTTCTTGCTTGTGAAGTTTATCAAGATCTTGCTTTTTCTTATCGACTATTTCCAACTGACTATCAAGGTTGTCTTTGATAGCTTCTACTTCGCTTTTTCGGCGTTGTATTTCTTCTTGCTTTTGATTGAGTGTTTGCTCTCGTTGCTTTACTTTATTTTCGGCAACCTGCAATTTCGAAGTACGGGCATTTACTTGTTTTTCAAACTCCGCCTTCATTTGTAAGGCTTGCTCTTTTACTTCGAGTAATTTATTTTTCTTAATTACCTCAGCTTCACGTTCCGATTCTTCAATACGTCTTTTTAGTCTCGCATTTGTTACAAAGTTAAGAACGAGCCAAGCTACTACTACACCTCCAATGAAGGCGATTATCGTAAATACTATTTCCATAGGGCTCTTTTAAATTTCAAATTTATATCTGCTATGATATTCTTATGTTTAATTAGTTAACTATATTCTGACTGCACAATAGATGATTGTATCTCATAGTCTATTGTATACAAAGCCTGAGGCTTTAAAACAAAAAAAACTAATCGAAAAAGAAACAGAAAACTGCTCATTCCCAATTAGCGCAAGTGTTTTAATAGCAAAGCAAAAAGAAATACTACTTAGAATTTTTAAGGTAAATATCCAATTCATCAATCAGGGATTTGACCTTATCCTCAAACAACTTATTATTAGCCTCGAGTTCTGCGGTATCCGACAGCGCCTGAATGGTAGTCATCGTTAGATAATCTCTTTCCAGCAAGCTTTTGGATTCAGACTCGGCAAAATAATTCCTATATTGATTCGTTTTCTTTTCTATTGCCACAGCGGCATCCCGGTACTTTTTTTCATCTTTACGATGAATTCTCAACCGATACGACCGATCTAAGACACGTAATGTTATGATAAAATGCTCACTCATGATCTATCTGCCTTTATATTTTCAATAACGCGATACATTTATCTAAATCCTGCACTAATTTCAACAATCTTTTTTTTGCTTTATCAACACCTTCCTGATCAGTTCCGGTTAATGTCTTTGCAAATTTCAGGTTATTGTATTTCAAATTCAATTGTTCCAATTGGGTATTGATACGATTTACTTCTCCGTCTTTCTCCTCCAATTGGACCCTCAAGTCCTGATTCTCTTCTTTCAAAGAATCACACAGATACATCAGTTGACGCAATCTAAACTCAAGTTCCGAGAGCAATTTCTCATGCTTTTCTGCCATAAACAATTAAATCAACACAAAAATACAGATATTTGTGAATAAACAAAAGATTACAGCCACTTTTATACTACAATAAACTTTAAATAACATGTTTGATTATCAATCAGAACAATAAGTCTTAGCTCTTTTTATACATTACGGATATTGATAATTCCTGAATTATAATATCTTTGTAACTGAAATAGACTCAATAAGAAAGATGAAAAGAACTCTTACTCTACTATTATTTCTGTCTTTGTGTGCAGTAATAATCAATGCACAAACCCCTTCCAATGTCGAAACAGGTAAAGCGACTTATTATGGCAAGAAGTTCAATAATCGCAGAACAGCCAGTGGAACAGTCTACAAAAGAGATCATTTTGTATGTGCTCACAGAACATATCCTTTCGGCACAAAACTTCTCATAAAAAATCTCAAAAACGAAAAAGAAGTTATAGTTGAAGTTATAGACCGTGGTCCCTTCAAAAAAGGGAGGGTTATCGACATATCATATATTGCCGCCAAAGAATTGGATATGATACATCATGGAGTTACAACGGTAGAGGTATCGGAGTACATAGAACCCGATACTTTATCCATACTGGAAGCAGCTAATTCTATAAAAACGGATACGATAATTGAACCTCTTATAAACTAAGATTGTTTATATCGATTTATAACAGGGTATAATCAAGGTTAATCGCATAACCGCAACATAATTATGAAACGCCACAATAAGCAATCCTACATTTTTTAAATACTGAATAAAAACTAAACTCTATTTTTATATTAATTTATGGAACATAAAAATCACCGCACAGGACTTACCGATGCGCAAGTTCTCGAAAGCCGGAAAAAGTACGGAGAAAACGTGCTTACCCCTCCCGAAAAAGAACCGCTATGGAAACTTTTTTTGGAGAAATTTGAAGATCCGATTATTCGTATATTACTGATTGCTGCATTTCTTTCATTAGGAATAGCAATAGTAGAACACATAACCAAAGGTGAAGGACATTACTCTGAAACAATTGGTATTTTTTGTGCCATATTCTTGGCAACCGGAGTTGCTTTCTGGTTTGAAATGGATGCAAATAAAAAATTCGACATCTTAAATCAAGTGAACGATGACGACTTAGTGATGGTTATCCGCAACAACAATGTATGTCAGGTATCAAAACGTGACATTGTGGTTGGAGATACTGTTTTACTTGAAATAGGAAATGAAGTTCCTGCTGATGGAGAATTAGTAGAAGCTGTAAATGTGCAGATGGACGAATCGTGCCTGACAGGTGAGCCAAGCATCGATAAAACCATAGACCCCAACGAATTTGAAGAAGGGGTTACCTATCCTTCCAATTATGTATTGCGTGGCACTAAAGTGATCAACGGTCATGGAGCGATGATTGTTGCAAAAGTAGGTGATGCCACTGAATTTGGGCAGGTTGCCGAAAAATCGGCTGAAATGGTCGAAGGTCAGACTCCACTTAATCGCCAATTAGATTCTTTAGCTAAATTTATCGGTGTTGTAGGTATGGTATTGGCTGTACTCACTTTTGCTGTACTATTTATCAAAGATATCTTTTTCAACGCCTCTCCCGATGCTCCACAATATTCTCTTGGACAATTAGGATTAGTGGGTGCTGTAATAATAGGTGCTGTAATTGCCTTATCTAAAGTGTGGATTCCAATAGTATACGATGCTTTTGAATTAATGGGCAAAGATAAAGAAATCCCTGACAGTGTAGAAAACGGCGGCTGGCTCAAATGGATGGGTATCGGAGTTCTTACATCTATAGTTCTGGCTACCATAGGTTTTGCTTTTGGAGTAAATCCGCTAGAACCAACTTCATGGGTATCATTGGATACTGCAGGGCATATTTTACAATATTTCATGGTAGCTGTAACATTGGTTGTAGTTGCCGTTCCCGAAGGACTTCCAATGAGTGTAACTTTAAGCTTAGCTCTTAGTATGCGTCGTATGCTAAAAGCAAACAACTTAGTACGCAAAATGCATGCTTGCGAAACAATGGGAGCAACAACTGTTATTTGTACCGATAAAACAGGAACGCTTACCCAAAACCAAATGCAGGTTTCTTATACCAATTTCTATAGTCTTCACGACCAGAAATTAGGAGATGATGAAACCAGCAAAATGATTATCGAACATATTTCAACCAACTCTACTGCATTCCTCGATTTTTCGGATGCTTCGAAAGCTAAGGCTTTAGGAAATCCAACGGAAGGAGCTTTACTTTTATGGTTGAACAGCAATAATATTAATTATCTGGACGAGAGAGAAAGCACAAAGGTTATTGAGCAACTTCCTTTCTCTACCGAGCGTAAATACATGGCTACTATCGTAGAATCAAATGCGTCTGCGAAATCAAGAAGAATCATGTACATAAAAGGTGCTCCGGAAATTGTTCTCGAAAAATGTTCTGTTGTTCAAACAGAGAACGGAGCGGTACCTGTATCTGAATTGAAAGAAAAGATAGAAGAGCAACTTTTGCAATATCAGAATCAAGCAATGCGTACATTGGGCTTTGCTTACAAAATTGCAGATGAATCGACTGCTATAGATGCTCATGACAAAGATTTTATCTTCCAAGGTATTACTGCTATTTCTGACCCTGTTCGTACAGATGTGCCCCATGCGGTGACCGAGTGTCTGCAAGCAGGCATCAACGTAAAAATAGTTACCGGTGACACCTATGCGACTGCTCGCGAGATCGGACGCCAGATAGGTATATGGAAAGATGATAAAGATTCTGACCTGAATATTATAACAGGTCCCGACTTCGAAGCGTTATCAGACCAAGAAGCTCTAAATAGAATAAAGGGTCTTAAGATAATGTGCCGTGCACGTCCATCCGACAAACAACGTTTAGTATCATTACTGAAACAATCGGGCGAAATTGTAGCTGTTACAGGTGATGGAACAAATGATGCTCCGGCACTTAATCATGCTGACGTAGGTCTTTCGATGGGATCGGGAACATCCGTGGCAAAAGAAGCCAGTGATATCACTTTGCTGGACGATTCATTCAGCAGTATTGCTGTTGCTGTTATGTGGGGACGTTCGCTTTATCAAAATATTCAGCGCTTCATCATATTCCAATTAACAATAAACGTTGCGGCTCTTCTTCTTGTATTTTTAGGTTCCATTTTCGGACATGATTTACCTCTGACGGTAACTCAGATGTTGTGGGTAAACCTTATCATGGACACATTTGCAGCAGGAGCTTTGGCTTCATTACCTCCTAATCCGAATGTAATGAATAACAAGCCTCGTAAAAATACAGACTTTATTATCACCCCTCCAATGAGAAGCAAAATCTTATTTGTCGGTTTAATATTTGTAGCTGTTTTAATGGCGATGCTATTCTACTTTAATGTACAAGCAAATCTGGATACATTCTTCGATTATATAGATGCAGACCATCGTTATGCTTATTTCTTGTCCTATTTCTTTACTGTATTCGTTTTACTACAGTTCTGGAATATGTTCAATGCAAAAGCTTTCCAAACCGGAAAATCAGCCTTTGCAGGAATGAAAGATAGCTTCGGATTTATAATCGTGGCAGGAATTATATTGGCAGGACAAATGCTTATTGTAACATTTGGTGGAGATGTATTCCGTACAGTTCCTCTACTTGCTAAAGATTGGGGAATCATTATAGCTGCTACATCTTCAGTATTGTGGATAGGTGAACTTGGTAGACTATTTACAAAAAAGTAATTACTAATTATTCTACATAAGAAAAGGATAAATAACAGAGTTATTTATCCTTTTTTCATTTACCCCCATTAAAAAAAAGCGAATATACATAATCGACAAAACAAATATCTCAGGTTGTTCACGTGAACAACCTGAGATATTTGTTTTGTATGATCAATCAAAAAAAAATGAAAAACAAAAAGCACAAATACGATCATTTAGACACAAAACGAGAATAAAACAAACTATCTGATAAAATATTCTATCTAAAACTTTCAAATTAAAACAAAAAGATCTACTTTTACGTTATAAAAAAATCATATGACAGCAATCATCGGAATTTAATTTCAATTTTCTCAATAAATGATAATATTAACATTTTTAAATATTTAGACTATGAGGGGTAAAAAGTGTTTTTTAGGTTTAATTGCTTGTTGTTCAATGTTCACAAACGAAGCTTCGGCTCAATCAGAGACCGGATCAAAATTAAAAGCCAATCTTTCAGCAGATCTTGTTAGCAGCTATGTTTGGCGTGGTATTAAGCAAGCTGCCGGAGCAAGTGCTCAACCTGCAGTTTCGGCTTCTTTAAATGGGTTTACTCTTGGCGTATGGGGATCAGTAGATGTAACCAGCAATGATCATAAGGAGGTTGACTTTTATGCCTCTTATACTTCTAATAATATAATTTTTACAGCCACAGACTATTGGTGGGATGGCGAAGATGCACTTCATTATTTCAGTTCTCCTACAGATGGAAACGTTGGACACTCTTTCGAAACTGCTCTCGCATACACTCTCCCTCAATCATTTCCTCTCAGCGTATCATGGAATACGTTTCTATTCGGTAAAGCCAATAAAAAAGCAAACGGAGATAATTCATTTTCAACCTATATCGAATTTAATTATCCTTTTGCTATTAAAGAAGTAGGCTTTAGAATAGGAACCGGCTTTACTCCTTGGGCAAGTACCATTTACGGAACTGATAAATTCAGCTTTACATCGGTGCATCTAGGAGCATCCAAAGAAATAAAAATAACAGAATCTTTCAGCGTTCCCATATTTGCCAATGTAATTGTGAATCCGGTTCATGAAGATATAAATTTTGTATTTGGAATAACACTCAGATAAGTTCGAATCAAACAAATAAACATATATAACAAAATAATAAACCGAAGTATGAAAAAAATTGAAGCCATTGTTCGTAAATCTAAATTTACCGAAGTACGAACAGCTCTACACGCAGCAGATATAGACTTCCTTTCATGGTGGGATGTGAAAGGACAAGGTGATGCTAAACAAGGATTAATATTCAGAGGTATCGCCTACGATATTAATGCCATCGACAGGATCTACATATCATTTGTAGTCAGAAATATTAATGTTGAAAAATCAATCGATGCAATACTAAAATCGGCATTTACGGGAGAAAGCGGAGACGGACGCATATTTGTTTCGTCAATAGAACAATCGATACGAATTCGCACAGGTGATCACGGAGACGAGTCTCTTTATAATAAAGAAGAAGAATAAGGTAAAAAGAGGTTATTAGGTAAAAACATCAAAAAGGTAAACGTGATTATGAAAAAGAGATTGATTCGATATACAGCATTAGCCGGTTTATTATTAGCCACTCCGGCACTTATGGCTCAGGAAGTCACAGAAACAGTTCCCGCAGCAACTTTAGATTCGGGAAATACAGCATGGATTATAGTAGCAACCGTATTGGTATTAATGATGACCATACCGGGGTTGGCTCTATTCTATGGCGGATTGGTTCGTCAAAAAAATGTACTGAGCATTCTTATGCAATGTCTTATCCTCACAGCAGTTATTACCATCGAATGGTTTGCAATTGGGTATAGTTGGGTATTCGGCACAAGTTTTATGGAAAGTGGCAGTTCCCTGGGAGCTGTAATCGGAGGTTTCGATAAAGTATTTTTACATGGTATAACGCTTGAGACTTTGACAGCAGGAAATATTCCGGAGATACTATTTGCTTTATTTCAATGTATGTTTGCTGTTATTACCCCTGCTCTGATAATCGGGGCGTTTGCCGAAAGAATAAAATTCTCGGGGTTTCTTCTTTTCAGCATCCTATGGGCACTTTTCATTTATAACCCTATGGCTCACTGGGTTTGGGGAGGCGGCTGGCTTCAACAAATGGGAGCTATTGACTTTGCCGGAGGTACAGTAGTACACATCAATGCAGGTATATCGGCTCTGGTAATGGCCATAATGTTGGGACGTCGTAAGGGATATCGCACTACAGGACACCCTGTAACACCACACAATATACCTTTCGTAGTAATGGGTACAGCTTTACTATGGTTAGGATGGATTGGCTTTAATGCAGGTAGTGGATTAGCAGCCGATGGTCTGGCAGCCAATGCTTTTCTGGTAACACACTTTGCGACAGCAGTTGCAGCTGTTACATGGATGTCTCTGGAATGGATTATCAATAAAAAACCAACCGTTGTAGGTATTTGTACAGGTGCAGTTGCCGGATTAGTTGCTATCACACCGGCAGCAGGTACAGTTGATGTAATGGGTGCATTTTTTATCGGACTTATTGCCTCTTTAATCTGCTTTATTATGGTGGCATATGTAAAACCCAAACTAAAATACGACGATTCTCTGGATGCATTTGGGGTACATGGTATCGGAGGGCTTGTAGGTGCTATACTTACAGGAGTATTCGCTACTCAGTTTGTAACAGGAGCAGACGGGGTTCAAGGTGCTTTGTTTGGCAATTGGGATCAACTATTGATACAAATAATAGCCAGTGGAGCTTCTATTGCATTTAGTGCTATCGGTACTTTCGTACTATTTTTTATTGTTGATAAACTGGTAGGCTTACGGGTTAGCAAAGAGGACGAATCTATCGGTCTTGATATTTCTCAACATGGAGAAATTGCATATACCGAAGATGAGTAAACAACAAAAAGGTCTGTGACCTTAGTTCCGGGAAAAGGGCAGGCGGTAGCAATATTGCTTGTCCTTTTTTATTTTCATAATATCAATAGTATTTATCAATTGGCTTTTTTGCTAACTTTGCGGTACTAGAAAATAATTTGAAAGAAAAGTTATACAACACATGGCAAAAGAGCTTAAAGAACTGACTCCAAGAAGTCAGGATTATAGTCAATGGTATCTTGATTTGGTACTAAAAGCAGATTTAGCAGAAAACTCTGCTGTACGTGGATGTATGGTTATTAAACCATACGGATATGCAATATGGGAAAAAATCCAACGTCAGTTGGATGATATGTTCAAAGAAACAGGTCACGAAAATGCATATTTCCCGCTTTTCATACCCAAATCGTTCTTAAGCAAAGAAGCCGATCACGTTGAAGGGTTTGCCAAAGAATGTGCTGTTGTAACTCACTACCGCTTAAAAAACGATCCCGAAGGAAAGGGTGTAATAGTAGATCCGGAAGCTAAACTAGAAGAAGAACTTATCATTCGACCAACATCGGAAACTATTATTTGGAATACATATCGTAACTGGATTCAATCGTATCGCGATCTTCCTATACTGATAAATCAATGGGCTAATGTGGTTCGATGGGAAATGCGTACACGCTTGTTCCTTCGTACTGCCGAATTCCTTTGGCAAGAAGGTCATACTGCGCATGCAACCAAAGCAGAAGCAGAGGAAGAGTCTCAAAAGATGCTCGAAGTATATGCTGAATTTGCAGAGAAATACATGGCAATGCCTGTAGTAAGAGGTGTAAAATCGGCTTCGGAACGTTTTGCAGGAGCTATCGACACATATACTATTGAAGCTCTGATGCAAGATGGAAAAGCACTTCAATCGGGAACTTCTCACTTCTTGGGACAAAATTTCGCTAAAGCATTTGATGTGAAGTTTACTGATAAAGAAGGTAAACAAGATTATGTTTGGGCAACATCATGGGGAGTTTCTACCCGTTTGATCGGTGCACTTATTATGGCTCACTCCGATGATAATGGTCTTGTACTTCCTCCTAAATTGGCTCCATACCAAGTGGTAATCGTGCCTATTTACCGTAGCGAAGAGCAATTAGCTCAGATCAACGAAAAAGTAAAAGGAATTATTTCTGCTCTAAAAAATCTGGGAATCAGTGTAAAATACGATAATGCAGATAATAAAAAACCGGGATGGAAATTCTCTGAATACGAACTTAAGGGCGTACCTGTTCGTCTGGCAATGGGTGGTCGTGATCTTGAGAACAACACAATCGAAGTTGCTCGCCGCGATACTCTAACTAAAGAAACTGTTTCGTGTGACAACTTGGATCTATATATCAAAAACCTTTTGAATGACATTCAAGAGAATATCTACAAGAAAGCTTTTGATTTCAGAACAGCAAGCACAATCAATGTAGATTCATACGATGAGTTTAAAGTAAAAATAGAAGAAGGCGGATTCATTATGGCTCATTGGGATGGAACTCCCGAAACTGAGGAAAAAATCAAAAATGAAACCAAAGCAACCATCCGTTGTATACCTTTAGAGGGAGATAAAACTCCAGGCAAATGTATGGTTACAGGTAACCCATCAGCTCAACGAGTAGTATTTGCAAGAGCATATTAAGAAGGTCACAGACCTTTTTATTATACTCTATATATAACAAAAAATAAGGAAGCTCTATGTTTTACATAGGGCTTCCTTATTTAGCATAGCAAAATAAAGCAATTAGAAATAATCAGAAAAATAGGGCTGATTATCGGGTATTATTTGCTCTAGTATTTCAAGTGTATTTTCGTCTGCTTGCAGTCGTTCAATTTTATGCAGATACGAGGGACTTCGATACGACATCAACATGGTGGTCAATGTCTGAATATCCAGATATACAGGATTACCGACTGCTTCATTTGTATGAGTAAGTTTACCTTTTTCATTCTTCACCAGACCAAATACACCCTGATTCCATTCGGCAATAGTATCAGATACCACAAAATGGAAAGGTGTAAATATATCCGAATCTTTAAACGGAAAATTATTGAGAAATTCAGTCACGTCAACTATCCGAGCCATATAATAAGGCTCTATGGTCTCTTTGATCTGTCCGTCATCCAAAAGAAAGTGAAGAGGATCGTTTTTATAAATATTTCCCTGCACCTCATCAACCATCGAATAATGGGCATAAACAAAATTCCAAAGCCCTACTCTAGCTTCTTGATTTAAGTAAATAATATCTTTGATATGAAAAATATCTTCTTCTATCCAATATAAGATATATCCTTGAGGAACATCTTCCTTATCATAATAAACAGCGGCTGTTCTTTCATCTTCGTTTTCCCATCTCCAATACTCTTCCCACTCTTGATTACCACGAATTAAGGCTCCATGATTACTCCGAGCAAATTTATCATATACCGAAATCACATCGGGATCGGTTACGGGTAATCTTTCTGCAAAACCTTTTACCGAAATATTTTTAGGTATCTGACTATCTTTTATCGTAAAAGTCAAGTGATCGGACATGATCTCCCACCCTTTGCGTCGATAATAGGGTATCGAATAAGGATAAAGATAAGAAATCCATTGCCCCTTATTTTTCATTATCTGCAATCCTGATTTTATAAGATCGTTCATTAAACCAAGATTGGCGTATTCGGGGTATGTACCCACTCCTGTCAAACCTCCCATCGAAAATATTGTTCCATGAATATTTACCTGACATGGATAAATACAGAGTTGAGAAACCAACTGATCTTCGTTAAACCATCCGATAACATCTGCATTTTTAAGTATGGGACGTTTCGATTTTACAATCTCACCATCCTCATACCCACTTTGTTGAATATCGTTATTCGTTACCTGAAATACATACCGCAACAGTTCATTAAACTGATCCAGATATTCAAGCCCAAAAGGTTTTAATACTAACTTCTCTCTTATTTTACTTCTTTCCATAAACGGAATTATGTTATTTTTCTAAAGATATTCAGTCTTCTTATTTAACAGGATATAGAAAAAATTGTTTTACAGCATGTTCTTTCTATTCTCTAGAAGTATGGAATAACAAAAGGGAGGGATTTTTAGTTCTCCTCCCTTTCATATCATCTTATAAAATTTACTTTTATTAAATCGGCTTATTTTACCCACTCTGCATTTACTAATACGGGAAAATGATCCGAGGGAAATTTACCGATGTTATAAGTATCGGTTAACATTCCCCATCTGTTCGTTTTGAAATGCTTGCTGAAATAAATATGATCCAATATTTCGTTATTGCTTATAATACCCCTATCCAAATCATCCAGTTTATCAAGAGGTTTTCCCCAAGCATTAAACGATGAGTTATTGGCATAGGGTTGTTCAACATCATAATAAGTATCTCTCAATACCCCTGAATTATTAATCAGTTGAGCCCATGAGCTATCCATTCCTCCATTGAGGTCACCCATAAATATTACAGGCTTATCACCTGCTATTTCTTTTATTTTAGCTAGTATTAGCTTACTACTTTCGTTACGTGCATAATCTTTTTCATAATCATAGTGAGCACTGAAAACAAAAAATTGCTTACCCGTCTTTTTATCCTGCAATTCAACCCATGTACAAATACGATTGCAACAAGGTGCGTCCCAGCTTTTAGAGGGCACATCGGGTGTAGCAGATAACCAGAAATCACCCTTGCCTAACAATTGATATTTGCTTGTTTTATAGTATATCGCAGAATGTTCTCCTTGTCCGTTTCCGTCCCGACCCTCACCGTAGTAATCATAACCGGGTAAGGCAGCTTTCATATCCTGTAGCTGATTAGGTAAAGCTTCCTGTGTACCGAAAAAATCGAAATCATGATATTGTACTAATTTGGCAATATAAGGAGAACGGTCTTTCCACATATTACCAACATCCGATGCATTATCGTTTCTTACATTATAAGTTCCGACATTAAAGCTTTGTGCATTCACAGCAAAGGCAGCCATTAACAGTACTGCACTGATAAAAAATTGTTTCATGATAAAATTAATTTGAGAATTAAAGGTAATAAGTAAAAGTTATTTTTTGATGATATATTCGCAGATTATAACTTTCTATAACTGTTTCTTTAATCGAACTTATAAAAAACTGAAATAAAAAAGAGGGACATTATTCTAATGTCCCTCTTCTTATTTATTTACATATATTCGTTATACTATATATTTTCCCAAATCGCTATCAGGGTCAAGCCGCGTAAAATCAAGACCATATTTAACCATTCGCTCTATCAGTTTATCATACTCACCTACCGAGTCTACTTCTATGCCTATTAATGCTGGGCCATTTTCACGGTCGTTCTTTTTCATATATTCGAAACGGACAATATCGTCATGCTCTCCCAAGACTTCATTCAAAAAGTCTTTAAATGCATTGGGACGTTGGGGAAGCCGTATAATAAAATAATGCTTCAAACCTTCAAAAATCAGAGAACGCTCCTTGATCTCCTGCATACGGTTGATATCGTTATTGCTACCACTTACAATACAAACCACATTCTTTCCTTTTATCTCTTCGGCATAATGATTCAGGGCAGTAATAGCCAATGCTCCGGCCGGTTCCACAACAATAGCGTCTTTATTATATAGTGTAAGAATAGTAGTACACACCTCACCTTCGGGAACAAGACAAATATCGTCGATCACTTTCTCGCAAACAGGATAAGTAATATCACCTGCACGCTGTACTGCTGCACCGTCTACGAACTTATTGATATGAGCCAATGTTACCGGATGTTTTGCTTCGAAAGCAGCTTTCATACAAGGTGCTCCGGCAGGTTCCACACCTATTATTTTGGTATTGGGCGAATGATCTTTTATATAAGCACCTACTCCGGCACAAAGACCGCCGCCGCCAATAGGAATAAAAAGGTAATCAATAGTTCCTTCAGGTATTTCTTTTAAGATTTCGAGCCCGATTGTACCCTGCCCTTCTATCACCTGAGGATGATCGAAAGGAGGTATAAAAGTCATATTATGCTCTTGGGTATATATTTTTGCAGCATTGGCACAATCATCAAATGTATCACCTACTAAAATGATTTCGATATTGCCATTACCAAACATTCGCGTTTGCTCAATTTTCTGTTTAGGAGTAATTTTCGGCATAAAGATAACACCTCTAACCCCCATCTGATTGCAACTATAAGCAACTCCCTGTGCATGATTACCGGCACTGGCACACACTACGCCTTTTTTCAGCAATTCGGCATCCAGACAACTCATCATATTATACGCTCCCCTTAACTTATAGGAACGAACTACTTGCAAATCTTCACGCTTCAAATATATATTTGAATTGAAATTACGGGACAATGAAAGATTTAATTCCAGTGGAGTTTTTTTGATAACCTCGCTCAATCTGATTGCAGCTTCTTCGATATGAAGATCGAATTCTTCAGTAATTTTTGATAACATCTAATTAGTATGGTTACATTTCGCATCGGCAAATGTACAAATTTGATATCTAATATGCATTAGATAAAATCCAAAAAGAACAGTACTTATACAAGTGCATTCATTAAACGACAGAAAAATACACCACAACTCTATTATTGCAATATCCTCAGATTTATTTTACCTTTGTTACTACTCAAACACTAAATAGGCTAATAGATGAATCATAATCTGGAAATACAAAAAATATTACTGAAACTGGAGTCATTATCACATCCGGAAGATAAAATTAATTTATTGAAGCAAGCCATACAGATCGCAGATGCCAATAACGATCTGGATTGGGGATTTGATCTGCGTCTCGATCTTATATCGCAGGAGAAAGATACGTCGCATTGTACCGAAAGCTTTCCAGCCTTTACCTGGATACTTAGTACATACGATGCCAACCCCGAATTATTCAACGAAGATGACTTTCTTTGGGAATACAAATGGATGGCTGCTGCTGCAAGGCGTAATGTAAATATTTCACGTCAGCAGGTGGAATCTATTATGGCTGACCTGAAAATGAGGATGGAACGCAATGGGTATACTCCTCGTGGATATTATAGTGTGATGATTTATTGGAATCTTTTCATTGGTGATATGCAGGAAGCAAACAAGTATCTCGAATTGCGGGACAATACTCCTCGTGATCGGATGTCGCACTGTCCTGCCTGTGAACTGGATACAAAGGTAGAGATTGAACTTATCGAAGGTCAATTTGATAAAGCCATAACCACAGCCAATGATCTTATTACAAAAAAACTGACTTGCGGAGTTATGCCTTTGGCTACTTTTTGTAATCTGACTTATTATTTATCGAAAGCGGGTGACGAAAGAGCTGCTGAGTTTTTCGCAAAAGCCGAAGAGGAAATTGCAGAAGCTAAAGAAAACGATACTTCACTCATTTCAAACATATCAGACCTTATTTTCTATCTGAACAAAAACGATAGAGACAGAGCTTGGGAATATTTCCAGAAATATGCCGATTGGGAAATAGGGGCAGAAGATGCAATCAGTTTCGATTTCTCGAAAAACATCTTGACTCTGCTTAAACAAGAAGGAGAAAAACAATTGACAATGAGCGAGAAGCTGCCTTACTTTAAAGCTGACGGGAATTATAAGATAGCCGATCTTTATGATTTTTATTACCAAAAAGCTCGAAATCTGGCTCAGCAATTTGATGCACGCAACGGAACTAATGCGTTTATGAAAGCATTAGAAGAAACAGTATCCCTATAAAAGGTCTTGTACCTAAAACTCAAATAGAATGAATTATAATCTTGAGATACAGAAAATACTTTTAGATACTGAAAATGTAAAAGACGCCGATGACAGAATCATGTTATTAAAACAGGCGATACATATTGCCGACGCTAATAACGATATGGATTGGGGCTTTGATCTCAGGATGGAGTTAATTCGTAACGAACAGTTTACCGCTCACTCTCGTGAAAGTTTTCCTGCCTTTGCATGGATATTGAATGCTTATGATTCTGACCCCGAGATGTATTCGGAGGAAGAAATTCTGAACGAGTACAAGTGGATGGCAGCCGTATCCTACAATAATCTGAATATATCGAAGCCACAGATAGAAGCTATTCTCGAAGATTTCAGAAAAAGGTCTATTGATTGTGGAATGAGTAGCCGAGAGTATTACAATATCATGTCCAACTGGTCGCTTTTTCTGGGTAGCAAAGAAGATGCCCGTAAATATCTCGATTTAAGAGATAAGGAATCTGAGGACAGCATGACTTCTCTGAGTAACGACCTCATTACAAGTATCTATGTAGAGATGTTTGAAGGTGATTTTGACAAAGCAATTGCCCATATTCAGGAATTTACAGCACAACGTTCTGTTCACAAAATGAACCCGATTCCTGTTTATAGCGGACTCATTTACTACTTTGGGGGTAAAATGAACGATCCTAGAGCTGCTCATTATTTTGCAGAAGCGGACAAGGAATTTTCCGAATTGGCTAATTATCCTTTTCAATTATATGAAGTAACTTTGATGATGTATTATATGTCCAAATTCGAAAAAGAGAAAGCTTGGACATACTTTGATAAATATGTAAATTGGGAACTTGGTGCTGAAGATGCTATCCGATTCGATTTTGCAGCTTCAACACTAGCCTTATTTAAAGGTGGAGGTACTCGAATAATAGATAATATAAGTAGTAACCATCCTTATTACAGGGAAGATAATACCTATAGTCTGGATGATTTATACGATCATTATTACAAAATTGCTCTTTATTTTGCACAACAGTTTGATGAGCGAAATGGTAATACACATTTTAGCGAGCAATTAGATGAAGTGCTTCAACAAATACAATAACAAAGTGTAAACTAAAAAATATGAGCCAGCCTTTAGCAGAACGTTTACGTCCCCGATCTTTGGACGAATACATCGGTCAGAAACATTTGGTCGGTGAGGGAGCTGTATTGCGACGAATGATAGATTCGGGGCGTGTTCCTTCATTTCTGCTTTGGGGACCTCCGGGTGTAGGAAAAACAACTCTGGCTCAAATAATTGCCAATACGCTTGACACCCCCTTCTATACACTGAGTGCAATTAATTCGGGTGTAAAAGATGTACGTGAAGTAATAGATACTGCTAAAAAAAATACCTTTTTCAATACCACCAAAAGCCCTATTCTTTTTATTGATGAAATCCACCGTTTCAGTAAATCCCAACAGGATTCACTTCTTGGGGCAGTAGAAACTGGAGTAATAACTTTGATAGGAGCAACCACCGAAAACCCTTCATTTGAGGTTATTCGCCCGCTTCTTTCACGTTGTCAGGTTTATGTACTTAAATCTTTAGATAAAGCCGACCTGCTCAGTCTTATAAACAGAGCTGTAACAAAAGATACTATTCTGAAAGAAAAGAATATAGATATACAGGAAACCGATGCACTCTTAAAATACTCGGGAGGTGATGCCCGAAAATTATTGAATATCCTTGATTTGGTTATATCGGCAGACGAAGGTGATACGATTATAACTGATAAAATTGTAACTGAACGTCTACAAGAAAATCCCGCTGCTTATGACAAAGGCGGCGAAATGCATTACGATATAATTTCAGCTTTTATCAAATCGATACGGGGAAGCGATCCCGATGCAGCTATCTATTGGCTTGCCCGCATGGTTGCAGGAGGTGAAGACCCTAAATTCATAGCCCGCCGATTAGTTATCTCGGCAGCCGAAGATGTTGGTTTAGCAAATCCGAATGCTTTGCTGTTGGCAAATGCTTGCTTCGATGCCCTTCAAAAAATAGGATGGCCCGAAGGTCGTATAATACTGGCTGAAACGACCGTTTATCTGGCAACTTCACCCAAAAGTAATTCGGCATATTTATCTATTGACAAGGCTTTAGCATTAGTAGAAGAGTCAGGCAATTTACCTGTACCTCTACACCTTCGTAATGCACCAACCAAATTGATGAAAGAGTTAGATTATGGCAAAGAGTACAAATATGCCCACGATTATAAGGACAACTTCATTCAACAAGACTACCTGCCTAAAGAAATAAAAAGTGCCAAGTTTTGGGAACCTCAAGCAAATCCTGCCGAATTGAAGATATTGGAGCATTTGCGAAAATTATGGAAAAACAGGTATTGATTAGCTTAAAATAAAAAAGGGCGAAAATTATTCGCCCCTACAAAATTCTATATCAATAAATAGTTAGTTTTTCAATAACACTCCAGCCAAAGCCTCTGCACAGCGTTCGCCATCCATTCCGGCAGAAACAATTCCACCTGCATAACCTGCACCTTCGCCACAAGGATAAAGACCTTTTATTTCGACATGTTGAAGAGTCTCTCGATCACGCAAAATACGAACAGGCGAAGACGTACGGCTTTCGACACCCAATAAAATAGCCTCGTTAGTCAAGTACCCTTTCTGTTTTGCTCCCACTTGATTAAGCCCGTCTTGCAAACGTTTCGAGATAAATGGAGGTAGCCACTCATTCAAGTTAGAAGATGTAATACCCGGTGCATAAGATGTCTTAGGCAGTTCTTCGCTTTTTACATTGTTTACAAAATCAGACATAAGTTGTGCGGGTGCAACCTGAGTTTTCCCTCCTGCAATCCAAGCTTTCTCTTCTAAGTCCTCTTGAAATTTAAGAAGCTCAAGTTCTCCATATTCTTGGTATTCGGGAAAATCTCCGGGATGTATTTCAACTACAATTCCCGAATTTGACCATTTTGATCCACGATTAGAGGGCGACATTCCGTTGACAACCAATTGACGATCGCCACTTGCAGCAGCTACCACAATTCCACCCGGACACATACAAAACGAATAGACACCTCTATCGCCCGATTGAACTACAAAATTATATTCGGCAGCAGGCAAATATTCGCCACGTCCTTCAGGATTATGATATTGTATCTGATCTATCAAATGTACAGGATGTTCTACCCGAACACCTACTGCTAAACCTTTAGCTTCGATCTTTACTTTCTTGTCATGGAGCATATAATATACATCTCTAGCTGAATGTCCTGTTGCTAATATTACATACCCTTCAAATATTTTACCTGTATTGGTTTTGATACCTTTTACTTCATTATTCTCAATAATAAGTTCATCCATACGGGTCTCGAAATGAACTTCTCCTCCTGCCGAAATTATTTGTTCACGCATCCTTTGAATAATTGCCGGAAGTTTATCTGTTCCGATATGAGGATGGGCATCAATCAGAATATCGGTAGTTGCTCCATGCTGGCAAAATACATTCAATATTTTATCGGCATTGCCACGCTTTTTGCTTCTTGTATAGAGCTTTCCATCCGAATAGGCACCAGCTCCACCTTCGCCGAAACAGTAGTTGGAGTCTCCATCAACAATATGCTCCCTATTGATAGTCGCTAAATCTTTTTTACGTTCTCTTACCGATTTACCTCTTTCCACAACAATAGGTCGTACACCAAGCTCAATAAGTCGTAAAGCAGCAAATAATCCACCGGGACCTGCTCCTACAACTATCGCCTGAGGCGACTTACTTACATCGGGATAATCTGTTTTATCAAAAAACACATCTGGCTGAGGTTCTCCGATATATAACCTGACACGTAAATTGATAAAAATATTACGCTGACGAGCATCAATCGAACGTTTCATTATCCGCACATCTGTAATCTCCGTCATTTTGGTATTGGTTTTATCTGCTGCAATACCTTTAACGAGATTTATATCTGCGGCTTGATCGGGGCTTACCCTTAAGTCTATATCTTTTTGCATAAAAATCAAATCTTTGATTACAAAGATAAATGAAAATAAATTAGGTTGGTCTGTTAATAAATTATCTCTATCAAAATTTCAGACCTTTATTAGCCAAATATACTAAAGAATGTTTAAGTGAGCCCCTTAGAGCAACAATAAATATTTTACTACACTTATTCATATTTTATTCTTGCAATTAATTGTTACTTTTGTGTATAATCTTAAATAAAAAACATCATGATAATAGACAGTATTGAAAAAATTTCGAACTATGAAAGCCTGAACCCTTTATTTCCTAAAGCGATTGAGTTTATCAAATCCTTGGATATGAAAAACCTAGAATTGGGAAAAATTGAAATTGACGGACAGAACATATTTGCAATCATCAGTGAAAGCAATCTGAAAACTCCTGAACAGGCAAGACTTGAAGTTCATAATAAGTATTTGGATATACAAATACCAGTTTCGAAATCCGAAGGTTTTGGATGGATAGAAAGAGCCGGCTTACAAAAAGAGGCTGCTCCTTTTGATACAACTAAAGACATTCAATTCTTCGAAGATAAGCCTACTGTCAAATTTGATTTGATGCCGGGTAACTTTGTTATCTTTTTTCCGCAGGATGGACATGCTCCATGTATCGGAGAAGGCTCGGTTATTAAGATTGTTATAAAAGTAAAAATGGAATCATAAGGTCTCAGACCTATTTATTGTCTAACCAGTATAGAAACGGCTATTAGGTATCGTTTTGATATACGACATTAAATACTGTCTGCCACATAAAAGTAAATATTTCACATTGCTTATTAATCAAATTTATATAACAATCATGAACTTATATCCACTGAAATTCAGTCCAATCCTAAAATCAATCATTTGGGGTGGATCTGATATTTGTAAATTTAAAGGCATAACACCCCAACAAGATGGAATTGGTGAAAGCTGGGAAATATCGGGTGTAGAAAACAACGTTTCGGTTGTTGACAATGGAGACCTGAG
Organism: Dysgonomonas sp. HDW5A; assembly: GCF_011299555.1. Lineage (NCBI taxonomy): Bacteria > Pseudomonadati > Bacteroidota > Bacteroidia > Bacteroidales > Dysgonomonadaceae > Dysgonomonas > Dysgonomonas sp. HDW5A. The sequence goes on from NZ_CP049857.1 coordinate 492,683, forward strand.
AGGTCTTAATCTTCAAAACCTGATAGCTCAATATAAAGAGAGCCTTGTCGGAAAACATGTATTCGAGAAATTCGGATCTACTTTTCCACTTTTAATCAAATTTATTGATGCCAGAGATAATCTATCGATACAAGTACATCCCGATGACGAATTGGGAATGAAAAGACATAAGTCGTTCGGCAAAACCGAAATGTGGTATGTTATTAATGCAACTCCGGGAGCCTTCTTGTATTCGGGTTTTGCTAAAGCTCTTAGCCCTGACGAATATGTGAAGAGCATAGAAGATAACACTTTTGTTGACTACTTAGCTAAACACGATGTGAAGAAAGGCGATTCGTTCTTCCTTCCCGCAGGACGTGTACACGCTATCGGAGCAGGTACATTTATTGCTGAGATTCAACAAACATCCAATATTACTTATCGCATCTACGATTACAACCGTAAAGATGCAAATGGTAATGGAAGAGAACTTCATACTGAGTTAGCCAAGGATGCGATTGATTTTAAATTGTACGACAATTACAAAATTGACTATTCACACAAGGCTAATGATACTGTTGCATTGGAATCTTGTCAGTATTTCACAACAAACCTGTTGGAATTAGATAAGCCATACACACAAGATCATAGTAACAAAGATTCTTTTGTTATTTATATCTGTATGGACGGAAGCTGCGAAGTGAAAGATTCTAATAATAACGCTATCGAATTGAAGCAAGGCGAAACTTTATTAGTACCTGCGGCTAACACCAAAAATATTACTATAACTCCAAATACTCATGTTCAATTATTGGAGACTTATGTATAAATAAATATTCTGAGCAAGGTCTCAAAATTATTTAAGACTCATTAAAGAAGAGGGATAGGACATAACAAGTCTCATTCCTCTTTTTTCATCGGGGTATGGTTAGGTAGAATTACCACTATTGACCACTTGCACAAATACTAAAACAATGTATTATAAATTATGATTCCAATGATATAGCCAATAATTAGCAGAAAGACTTATTGTAATATTGACAACAAACAAAAAGCACATATCCTATGTAGTCAGAATAAGCATAACGCTATATATCAACAACATAAACACCACCCAATAAATACTATATAAATCAAAAGCACAAATAACCTAACAAGATAGAACACATCTAAAATTTATTCTAATATCAAATAAGAATTGAAAAATATAAATCAAATCAATAAGGATAAGTATTCTTTAAGTAATTAGAATATTTAATCTAACATCCCCTGGTAGCAATGAAAACATATACCTTTTGCTACAACAAAGCAACAAAAAGGTCTGTCATCTTAAAATGAAAGTAGGTTCATGGCAATACTCAATAATTTGTTGTATTTTTATACTTATTACTTTAAAAGTATGTTTTAAATTCGCAGAACTATTTATTGCTTTGCATACAAAACCGCAATAGGTTGTTATGCACTTGAAATGCACCATTAATATTTTCTTTTACTTAATAGTAATCATATCACATGAGAGGCATTCTTATTGTAAATACAGGAAGTCCCAAAACGAAAAGCAAAGAAGATGTAAAATTCTTTATAGGAGCCATGTTATCCGATCCGCTGGTCATGACAGTACCCGATTGGATAAGACCAACTCTTGCTACTAAAATTATAGCTCCACTAAGAGCTTCCAATTCTGCATCACATTATTCTCTCATTTGGGATGATAATCAAGCCGAATCGCCCTTGCTATATAATACAATGCAACTGGCTCGAAAAATAGAAGATGCTACACACATGCCCGTAGAGGTAGCTATGCGTTATGGATTACCTTCTATTCCTGATGCTCTAAAAAAACTAAAATCTAAATGCGCAACATTACACGAAGTAGTGGTTGTACCTCTCTTCCCCCAGTATGCCCAATCGTCATATAAAACAGTTGTAGATGCTATCGCCGATCATTTTTACAAAAAGCCTTATTCATTCAGGCTAAAAATCATAGAACCATATTACAGCGACCCCAACTATATACATGCTTTAGCAGAAAGCCTTAAACCTTATGTCAAAAAGGAATATGACAGACTTGTATTTAGCTTTCATAGCCTGCCACTTAGCCATGTAGAACTGGGTTGGAAAAAAGGGAAAGATTTCGATTATGTATATCAGATAAAAGAAACCGTAAGATTAGTCAGTAAGGAATTAGATATTGATCCTAAAAAAAATCGCATTGTATATTCATCTGCAATTGGACCTAAATGGTTGAAACCGGATTTGAATGAGACAATGAAACAACTTCCTGTCAATGGTGTAAAAAGGGTTATTGCTATCACACCCGGATTCCCGGCTGATAACCTCGAAACTCTTTATGACATAGGTATAGTTGCTAAAGATAACTTTATGAAAGCCGGAGGAGAAGAGTTTACTTTTGTTCCTTGTTTAAATTTCGAACCCTATTGGATTGAGGGTCTTATTAAAATGATTACAAATAAAGTATAATCCCACAATTTATCAACTTCAGAATATCTTTAGATTTGATATTTACGTTTGTCGTATAATTTACAACATACTAATATTAAAACTGAAGTGTCATGAAAAAGTTGCATATTCTATCTATCCTACTTATTACTTTTCTAACGTTATCGATTCCTGCTGAAGCAAGGCATCGGTACAAACAAATTTCAATTTCGGAGTTACCATCAGAGGGTAAATCTTTTCTTAAAAATCATTTTAAGAAGAATAAAGTATATCATATAAAAAGAGATAAGCATGGATATGATATACAATTAGATAACAATATTAAAGTCGAGCTGGATTATTATGCCCACTGGAAACAAATCAAGACTAAAGAATATGGGTCTTTACCTCAATCTATTCAAAAGTTACTCCCAAAGAAGACTAATTCTTACATCAGACAGAATTTTAAGGATTGGAGAATTACTGAAATAAAAAGAAAAGATTACGGCTATAAAGTTGAGTTAGATAATGGACGACGAGATGCCGAATTGAAATTCAATCACAATGGCGATATTTTAAAGGTTGATTACTAATATTGCTTCATACATAATAAAGAAAAGAGGTACCCTACGCGGTTACCTCTTTTCGTCTCATTAAAAGCGAAATAGAGAACAGGCTTTTCATATCACAATTATTATGTATTTTTACAGTCAATAGAACATTATCCCTTTTATGAAATATATCATATATATACTACTCATATTTGTTTGTTTTCCGAATATTTCCGAAGCTGGTAATAAAAAGGGGGAACTACCTCCTAATGCTATACAATTTATAAATCGCCACTTTCCGAAGAATGAAATTGTAAAATCAAAATCTGACAATGATGGTTTTGAAGCAGACCTACGAAGCGGACATGAAATTGAGTTTGACAGCAATGGCAACTGGATTAAAATAAAAGGAGAATACACACCTATGCCTAAATCTATAATTGACTTATTACCTATAGGCATATCTCAATACATCTCAAAAAATTATCCACGCCGAGCAATTATTAAGATAAAGAAGAAAAAATATGGGTATAATGTAGAATTAGCCAGCTCTGTAGAGCTTAAATTCGGACACAAAGGTGAATTTATAGGGAAAGATTAATCTTGTAGGCTTTTTATTCTCAGAATAATATCATCAAGTAAAATCTAGAATTGTAAAAAATACATTCTTATCGGGATAAGAGTATTCTATCTTAAATTTATTTTTATCACATATCGACTTTATAATACTCATTCCTAACCCGGTAGAGTCTCCTTTTCTGTTACTCACCATTCTTTCGAATAAGTTTGCAGATTTTCCTTCGATTATCTCGCAAGAGTTTTCGATTGTTAACCTTTGTGTATCTAAGCTAATCTTGATATATCCTCCCTGTATATTATGACGTATCGAATTACTAATTAGATTGGATATTAAGAATTCTGCAAGATGAGCATCCATGCGTAAAATACAATCGGAGATATTTAAGGTTAACGTAATTTCTTTTGCTTCAATTAATTCAACAAGTCCTTCAATATAATTATTTATTATAACGGAAATATTTACTTCGTTAACTTCCTGGAATTGATCATTACGAATCTTCGTTAATAACAAAAGTGATTTGTTTAGTTTTGACAAACGTAAAACGGCCTTTGATATAGTATTGAGAGATAATGAAGCATCTTTATCATCAAATGTTCTTTGTTTTAAAATTTCTAATTTCGATTGTACTATAGCTAATGGGGTCTGCATCTCATGAGAAATATCTTCCGAAAAGTTTTTCATATTTTCATAATCAGCGTTTATTTTACGAACCATCTTGTTTAAGACATTATTGAGGTCATCGAACTCTTTAATACCCGAATCATTGAGATTAAGCTCCTCTCCTATTCCCAAATCATAATCCTGTAATTTATTCATCGTATTATAGAAGGGGGACCATGCCTTCCTTTTCAGGTAAAAATCTATTAAATAGATAAATATACCGAACAACACAAATATTAGGATAAGTAATCCGACAATAATATATAATAAATCATCAAGCACTATTGTAGGCTGATTCAAGGTAATAAGATGCTGTTGTTGCTTATACTCTACAACAAAATAAAGTTGACGATAAGGTTGAAAATCGCCTGTAGCCTCGCTATATAACAAAGTATCTTTAAGACCTAAAGTATAATTATCTGAGTTATTTATCAGTCTTTCTTCTATGCGGTTAGGCTGAAATACCGATGATGTTATAATCGTTAGCGTATCATTTAACTTTACATAGTTTTCTACTCGATCTTTATATTCATAAAGAATCTGATCGGTAGATTGGTGTATAAATGTATTGAAGATAAAGAATGTAGATACACACCCCAATACTATGATAAAAAGTAAGGTAAGTAATAAATAACGTCTTATGACATGGAATAGGCTCATTTCATTTATCTTCGAATTGATAACCGACACCATACGCTGTATGGATATAATCTTTGCAACCTGCATCAATAAGCTTCTTACGAAGGTTTTTGATGTGCGTATATATAAAATCAAAAGAGTCGGCTACAAGGCTCATATTATCACCCCACAAATGTTCGGCTATTGCTTCTTTGTCCAATACTTTCGACTTATTGGTAATGAAAAACAAAAGTAAATCGTACTCTTTACGGGTTAGGGTAACTTCTTTATCGTTAACAAATACTTTCCGACTATCAAATGAAATTTTTATTTCATTAAAGTCCAGCACATTCCCACCCTTAAAACTCCGTCTTCTTATTATTGATTTTATACGTGCATTCAGTTCCGAAAGATGAAAGGGTTTTGTTAGATAGTCGTCCGCACCTATATCTAAGCCTGTTAATTTATCATCAAGGGAATCCTTTGCGGAAATAATAATGACTCCAGCTTCGGTATCTTTTTCTTTAAGTAATCGGATCAAATCAAGCCCACTACCACCGGGCAGTGAAATATCAATTATAAGGCAATCGTAATTGTACATTGAAATTTTATCTTCTCCATCCGGATAATTAGAAGCCGTTTCAATAGAAAAACCTTCCGATTGGAGATATTCGACTACTGATTCCTGTAAATCCAATTCATCTTCAACTAATAGTAGTTTCATGGTCGGTCGAAGTGTTAGTTTGTAATAAGAGAGAACCTTAGTTCTCTGTACTCTCTATCTTTAAGCCTATTTTCTCAATACCCTGCAAAGGTTCATCACGCATGCCATGAACGACCTTTAACTGGTAATTTCGCTTCTCAGGAAAAACAACATCTTTTTTATAGAGTAAAGGTAACTGATACAATGAACCAAAACCTGATCCATGCCATTTGCCTAGTTTATCAGCCAGTTCATATTGCTTTTCTTCCAATGTGAAATTTTGAGATTCAAAATCATCCAGAATATATAACCAGATATTCTGATATGGGTAATCTGAGTTATTCACCAGTTCAATTGTTACATCATAAGGGACATTAGGTAGGACTGATAAAGAATCTATATCAAAGTAAATTGTATCTAACTTACTCCACTCATCTTCTTGAAGTTCGCTAAAACGATAATATGCCTCTCGTTTTTCACACGAGAGACATACAAATCCTATTATCAATATACTTATGTATACAAATTTATGCTTCATTCTGAGGCGAATTGTCATTTCGGTTGTTCCGATTCTCATTATTTCGAGGTCTGTTTCTAAACCTGTTATTATTGTTTCGATTCTTATTACGTTGAGAATTAGGAGCAGATTCCTTATTTTCATTGCTTACTGCAACATTCTTAGGTTCTTTCTCCGTAGTTGTTGCTTGAGCAGTAGCTTCGGTCTGAGGACGTCCTCCGCCTTTGACAACTTTCTTCTTTCTGTTCTTGTTATTCGAATTATTATCGAAACGATTAATGTTATCTTCCAGAATATCCATAGCTCCGGCTTTCTCCTGCACTTCGGCATTCTCGATATCTATTCTCACAGGCTTATTGCCGTTGCGATTCATCTTCATTACCTCATAGACACGATCTTTATTGACCGTCACCAAATTGGCTGCAAAGTGCTTATCTGTTGAATAAGTCATCATACCCGAAAGTATATCTGTCTTAAAATGGAAAAACGATCCGTCCTTTGTATCCAGAACAATCTCACGTGAAGGCAGCTTTTTCTGAGCTTCTACGTAAGTATCCACTTCGTAATTAAGACAGCATTTGAGTTTTCCACATTGACCAGCAAGTTTTTGAGGATTCAGAGATATATCCTGAAAACGGGCTGCGGAGGTAGATACCGAAACAAAATTCGACATCGAGCTTGAACAGCAGAGTTCTCTTCCACAAGGGCCGATACCTCCTACTCTTCCTGCTTCCTGACGGGCTCCGATCTGCTTCATCTCAATTTTTACACGGAATTGTTCTGCATAAACCTTGATCAGCTGACGAAAATCGACACGTTCATCAGCAATATAATAGAATATTGCTTTGTTTCCATCGCCTTGATATTCCACATCACTGATCTTCATATTCAGATTCTGACTTTCGGCTAGTTCACGGGCCCTTAGCATCGTTTTATGTTCTAATGCTTTAGCTTCATTGTATTTATCAATATCCAGAGGTTTAGCAATTCTATAGATACGTTTTTGTTCGCCTGGCTGACCTCTGTAATTGCTTTTCTTCATTTGCAGAAGAACCAATTTTCCGGTCAGGGTAACCTCTCCGATATCATGACCGGGAGTAGCTTCTACTGCAACAATATCTCCTTTATACAAATCGAGATTGTTACTATTTAAATAGTAGCCTTTTCGCGTATTTTTGAATTGAACCTCTACCATCTGAGTCTCTAATTGCGACTCGGGCATATCATAAAGCCAATCAAAAACTTCTAACTTGTGAGTACCTTTAGTACTACTGCAGCAGCCTCCGCCACCTGATGAACAGCCACCCGAAGAGCAACCACCTGATGAACAACCGCCACCGCCGGACGAACAACAACTGCCTCCTGTGGGGGCTGACGGTGCATTAGCATCTGTTGGAGAACCTCCGGAAGTAGCCTCGGCCTCAGCCTTTTTCAATGCTCCTCCACAAGCTCCTCCTGGATTTTTGCCACAACCACAAGCTTTCACTTGCATTCCATTTACTACAACGGTTTGTTTCTTTTTACCGCATGTGCAACCGATCGGAGTTTTGCATGTGCCTAAACAATCGTTTACCGGCTTGTACTGTTTATTGGGATTTAAATTAAGTTCCATAATGTTTTAAATAAAACAAAGCCCCTTTTTCGACTTTGTGGGTTTATATAAGCAAAAGTAAGTATTTAATGCAACATCTTTTAATTATAACTGTCAGTTGTACTTATACTTGCCAAAGCAATAAATAGGTCTACGACCTTATCTTTTCAAAAGCATGGTTATTTTCAGACATAAGTCAAAAAAGACCATCTTTGCATTTACATTCTGTTCGATATGCCGTTCGGCTAAAGCCAATTCGGCTGTAAAATCTATTATATTTTTTTCGTTGATAAAAGGAGCAAAACGATTTCCAAAACGGTTCTCCTCTTGATTTAAATATATCATTTCCGAATGTTTGAGATTACTTACAAAGTACTCACGTATCATTCTTTGACAATATACTAAAAAATTCTTCTGACGTTCTCTTCCAACTGTTGCTATTTCATTTGCAATCGCCTTAATATCTTTGATACTACGGGCATAGGAAGATCGCATCATTTGAACAAAAAGATTAAAAAAGAACTTATGTTCTTCATCCAAACTAATGGTTTCAATAGCTTTCAGATAGCTGCCATTGGCTATGTGAGCTACCGTAACTGCATCTTCGGGTGTTATATTATATTCTGACTTTAGAGCTTCTACAATAGCACTCTCTGCAATATTATGTATATTGACACGCTGACATCTCGACTGTATGGTTGTTATTATCTGGTCAGGAGTATTAGAAACCAATATGAAAACCGTTTTATCATAAGGTTCTTCTATTATTTTAAGGAGCTTATTGGCACATGCTTCGTGCATTTTTTCAGGTAGCCAGATGATCATCGTTTTATACTTTGCCTCGTATATTTTAAGGCTCAGTTTTCGGATAATCTCTTCGCTTTCCTTTGCATAGATCATACCCTGGGCATTCTCAGCTCCAACATATGCTAACCACTGGCTTAAGCTGAAATAATGATGCTCGCCTACAAATGTCCTCCATTCATTGATATAATCATCACATACTTCTTTTTTGTCTTTCTTGATTACAGGAAAAACAAAATGAAGATCGGGGTGTGCGAGTTTCTTATATTTAAGACAAGAACTGCACTTTCCACACGAATCGTTATCCTGAGGGTCAAGGCAGTTCAGATATTGAGCATAAGAGAGTGCAAGAGATAGTTTACCTACCCCTTCCGGTCCGCAAAAGAGTCGGGCATGAGGTATAATACCTTTTTTAACCGAACTTATCAATTGTTCTTTTACGTCTTCTTGCCCTATTATATCTTTAAAAAACACTATTCTTTATCTTCTTTTATTTAGTTTTCGAGCGAATATTTATTCGCCCCCTATACTCACCGCTTTGTTAACTGTTGACGGATTAATACACCTCTTTAGCTATGCGGCGTACACTTTCGGTAGCCATTAGAGCATAAAAATGAATACTGGGGACTCCGTATTGAATCAATTCTTTACATTGTTTAATCCCCCACTCTATTCCGACTTCTTTTGCATCTGCATCCGACTGACATTTTCTCAATTCGGAAGCCAGCTCTTCGGGAATATCAGACCTGAATGTTCTGGGTAAAAGAGTCAGATGATTCGTTTTATATATCGGCTTCACTCCGGGAATAATCGGTATAGAAATACCTTCGGCACGACAACGTTCTACGAATGAAAAATATTTACTGTTATCAAAAAACATTTGAGTCACAAAATATTCTGCACCTTGCTCTTGTTTCATTTTCAAGTAATGAATATCCGACTCTAAGTTGGGAGCTTCTTCATGCTTCTCGGGGTAACAAGCCATTCCATAAGAAAATGGAGTTTCGAATCGATCAAAAGTTCCTCCATCGGCTGTTATTCCTTCGTTAAATTGATTGACCTGCACCTGCAAATCAGTTGCATACTGATTCATATTACCCGCCAATTGATCCGACTCAAGCTTATGAGCATCTCCTCTTAAAAGAAGAAGATTATGAATTCCCAAGAAATTTAAATCTATCAAAGCATATTCTGTTTCTTCTTTCGTAAATCCTTTACAGATCATGTGAGGAATAGCAGTAATATTATATTTATTCTGTATAGAAGCTGCAATTGCTACAGTACCCGGGCGTTTTCTTACATTCACCTTAGTTACTGTCCCATCGGGCATTTCCTTGTATATATTTTCGCTGTGATGCGTAGTTATATTTATATACTTGGGATCAAATTCGATCAGCTTGTCTATTATGTTGTACGCTTTCTGAATACTATTACCTTTCAAAGGGGGCAATATCTCAAAAGAGAAAGCGGTTTTTCCATTATTTTCGATTAAATCTGTAACTTTCATTATCCGTATTTACCTTATAAGTAAAGAATAAAATTTATTGGTCTATTTTATAGTTGTAACTAACTATTATACCACTTTAGTCAGTGGTAAGATAAATCTGATACTTTACTTGAATATGGCTTTAAAAAGGTCATTTCCGTTTGCATAAATCAGTAAAGCAAAAATAAATACCATACCTGCAACCTGAGCATACTCTTGGAATTTTTCATTCGGTTTTCGGCGAGTAATCATTTCGTAAAGCAAAAACATCACATGTCCACCGTCCAACATGGGTATAGGTAAGATATTCATCACAGCCAAAATCACAGATAAGAATGCAGTCATAAACCAAAATGCCTGCCAATCCCAAGTAGCAGGGAACATACTTCCGATACCACCAAACCCACTAAGATTAGATAAACCTTCTTTTGTGAATACAAATCTGAATTGTGCAATATATCCTTGTAGGGTTTCTTTTGCCAGATTCACTCCCGCCGGAAATGAAGCAAAGAAACCAATATTATCATGTCTCAACTGACAAATCGCTGTCAATGGGATAGAAGTAAATCCTAAAACACCCGAACTATCTACAATTGCGGTAGTACTATATAGAGAATCGCCTCTGTAATAACTGATAACTACTTCTGAATTTAGATTCTCCCCTATATTTTTCCGAATTCCGGCGAAAGATTCTACCGCTTTACCATTAACCGATACAATACTATCTCCTTTGATTAAACCGCTTTTTTGGGCGATACTGCCTACAATTACACTGTCTACAACAGGTGGAATTTTCATTTCATAAGCCATCTTTTTTGAGCCTATCATCTTATCGGCAAAATCTAAAGGCATAGTTACAGTTTGTAGCTCTCCGTTTCGCTCAATAACAACTTCTTTAGCATTGGCAAACTTCATCAGGGTATTTATATCCAATGTTTTATCCATGTGATATTTTAACTCTTTGCCATCAGCACTTATAATTTTATCGCCATCCTGAAAGCCTGCATCTTTTGCAACCTGACTAAACTCCATACCACGGCTTACATCTTTAAAAGAGATATAAGAATCGCCCCATGAGAAGAGAATCATTGAGTAGATAAATATTGCCAAAATTATATTGAAAAGAACACCTCCAATCATCACCAATAGACGTTGCCATGTCGGTTTAGATCTGAACTCCCAAGGTTGTTCGGGCTGTTTCAGTTGCTCTTTATCCATCGACTCGTCGATCATTCCGGCAATTTTCACATACCCTCCCAAAGGTAACCAACCGATACCATATTCTGTATCGCTATTTTTAGGTTTAAACTTGAATAAAGAAAAACCTATATCGAAAAAGAGGTAAAATTTCTCGACCTTAATTTTAAATACACGGGCAAAAAAGAAATGTCCGAATTCGTGGACAATAACCAATATTGATAAACTTAAAATTAATTGTAACGCTTTTATGAAAAATGTTTCCATTAGTCTGTTTTAGAAAATAAATAATTAAGATCGTTGATCTCTTTACTATGATTTGTTAGTGACCTAAGCTTAAATAAAAGCAGCGGCCACTTCTCTGGCTTCGATATTTGACAACACATAGTCGTCATACGTTGGCTTTTGAATAAATGAAGCTTTCTGCATGGTTTTCTCTATAATGTCGCTCATCTCGAGAAAGCCTATTTTTTCTTTTAGAAAGGCTTCTACAACTATTTCGTTTGCAGCATTTACGATGCAAGGCATATTTCCCCCTTTATTGGCTGCATCAAAAGCAAAGGCCAGATTACGGAATCGATCCATATCAGGCTCTTCGAAAGTCATAGTACCCAGTTTAAATATATCCAGTCGTTCGAAATTAGATTTCAGACGATTCGGATAGGCAAACGCATATTGAATCGGTAAACGCATATCAGGTAAACCCATCTGCGCTATAATAGAAGAATCTTCGAATTGTACCATCGAATGAATAATAGACTGAGGATGTACAACTACCTGCACTTGATCGGGAGTAAGCCCAAAGAGCCACTTAGCTTCGATCATTTCAAAGCCTTTATTCATTAACGTCGCCGAATCGATGGTAATCTTAGCTCCCATCTCCCAATTAGGATGTTTTAGAGCCTGATGCTTAGTCACTTTTTGCAATTCATCTTTGTTGAATTTACGGAAAGGGCCACCCGAAGCAGTCAGTAATATTTTCTCGATAGGACTACATTCGCCATTTAAACATTGAAAGATAGCCGAATGTTCCGAATCGACCGGTAATATAGGCACTTTATTTTCTAATGCCAATTCTGTGATTAATTCACCCGCAACTACCAATGTCTCTTTATTGGCCAATGCAATAGGCTTTTTAGCTTTAATAGCACTGATAGTTGGAGCCAATCCGGCATAACCAACCATAGCTGTAAGCACTATATCGATAGGTTCGCTCTGAACTACCTGAACAATAGAATCCATTCCTGCCCAAACCTTAATAGGCAGATCAGCCAATGCTGCTTTAAGGGCTTCATATTTATCTTCATTAGCAATCACGACCACCTCAGGCTGAAATTCACGGGCTTGTTTCACCAGCAAATCCAAGCTATTATTTGCAGTGATAGCATATACCTCAAATTTATCGGAATGCTCTCTGACCACGTCTAATGCCTGTGTGCCTATAGATCCTGTTGATCCTAATATAGCGAGTTTACGTTTCATCTATTTTTTAGAATGATATATATAATTCGGGATTGATAGGGTTACCCTTATACCAAAGTTCGAATTGTAATGTTGTTTTTTCTGAATTGTCTTTTCCATTACCTACCATGGCAATAGCTTCCCCGGTTCTGACTTTATCTCCTGTTTTTTTCAAGATCATCGAGACTCCTTTGTAAACAGATATAAATCCGTTTTTATGTTGTAATTGAAGCATATACCCATTATCGGCATAGCCTGCAAAGACAACGGATCCTTCGAGAGTTGCTACCACACTTTCACCGGCAGTAACAATCTTCACCCCGTAATTCCGCGAAGGAAGATTAAATTTCCCTGTGATTATACCTTTTACCGGACGAAAGAAAGTAACGCCTTCGGTGGGTGTTGCATCGGAAGTGGAAATAGTTGACAGGTTGTATTTTTCAGCCTCTTCATACTCTTCCCTGTATTTTCGTTCTTTATCGGTACTTTGTAAAGATTTGTCGGTTTCGGAGATTGTAACAGTATCCACTTTATTTTCGGAATCAGGCTGTACTTTTCCTGCAAAAATATCTTTTATATTTTCCAAATATGCCAACTGGTAACTTTGTTGGAGTTCTAACGAATCGACCTGAATAGCTGCACGTATTGCCTGTTCTCTAATCTCGGAATCTAAATAACCGGGTAAGTAGTTGCGAATAGGTGTTGATATTATTATCACAGAGGCAATTACCATCAAAATAAAAAAGGACGTCAAATACAACATAATACCGTAAAACATCGAAACACGAAGTTTCCACACTTCTTCAAGTGTGTTCTCATTCAATATAGACAAACGGTACTTGAAGTGTAGCCGTTTCCAAAAACTATGTCGATTTTTATCTTTTCTTTTTGCCATTAAATCATTTTAAGGTCTCAGACCTCATTAAAACCTTACTTGATTCATTATACCTAAGCGTACTAATTCTTTGATATTTCTCACCAAATATAATCAAGCATGCAAATTTAATAAAAGAAATACAGATTGTGGCTTTGCGTTTTAGTATTTCATTAAAGAAAATTAAATTCGATCATTTTAATTCAACAAATAGGCTATTCGGTAAAATATTTCTATCAGAATCGTTTCTTTAATTTTTTTTAGCTATTTTTGCAGCCTGCTTTTTCCAGAAAAAAAGCTTGAAAAAGTGGTTATAATTAATATTTCTATTTATTATAAAGTTATATATGAGCCTATTAAGTAATAAGCTATATCGATATGATGCTGCCAGAAACGCTCGCGCTGCAGGTATCTATCCTTATTTCAGAGAAATTCAGAGTGACCAAGACACTGAGGTAGTTATCAACGGTAGAAAAGTCTTGATGTTTGGCTCAAATGCCTATCTTGGATTGACTAATCACCCCAAAGTTGTAGAAGCTTCAATTGCTGCAACCCGTAAATACGGGACAGGAATGGCAGGCTCTCGTTTTTTAAACGGAACTTTGGACATTCATGTTCAATTAGAGAAAAAATTAGCCGCATTTGTGGGCAAAGAGGATGCATTAGTGTATTCAACCGGCTTTAATGTTAACCAAGGTGTAGTAGGCTGTATTACAGGCCGTGAAGATTACATCATTTGGGATGAACTAGATCATGCTTCAATAATTGAAGGAAACAGAGCTTCTCTTTCTACGAAATTGAAATTCCGCCACAATGATATGGATTCTTTGGAGAAACAACTCCAAAAATGCGAACCTGACAAAGTTAAACTAATTGTGGTTGATGGTGTTTTCAGCATGGAAGGTGATGTTATCAATCTACCAAAAGTTGTAGAGCTATCTAAAAAGTACAATGGTAATATTATGATCGATGAAGCTCACGGTTTAGGAGTATTCGGTCGTAACTTCAATGGTAAAGGCGTTCATGACTATTTCGGTCTGACTGACAGCATGGATCTTATCATGGGAACTTTTAGTAAATCATTGGCATCTATCGGTGGTTTTATTGCTGCAGAGGAAACAATTATTGATTATCTTCGTCACAATTCACGTCCTTATATATTCAGTGCAAGTGTTACTCCGGGAGCTACTGCTGCTGCAAATGCTGCTCTTGATATATTGATGAGTGAACCTGATCGTGTAGAGAATTTGTGGAATATCACAAACTATGCATTAGAAGGATTCCGTCAGTTGGGTTGTGAAATAGGACATACCAATAGTCCGATTATTCCTTTATATATACGTGATAATGAAAAAACATTCATTATAACCCGTACTTTATTTGAAGAAGGTGTTTTCGTGAATCCGGTAGTATCTCCGGCTGTTGCTCCTAAAGACACGCTTATACGATTCTCATTAATGGCTACTCATACAAAAGAACAAGTGGACATTGCTTTAGATAAAATCGGGGCGATATTCAAAAAAATGGGCGTACTCGCAAACAATATGGAAAAAGCTTAAATTTAAGTTTCCTACATAATAAAATAAAACCCTCTTTCGTTTAAAGATAGAGGGTTTTTATTTTTATATATACGACTAAGCATTCATTAAAAGATCTCAATATCAAAATATGAAGTATTTTCTTACATGTTTATTCTTATTCGCAATTACAATTACATCATCGGCACAATACACAGTATCAGGAGGTATTGGAGAAAAGCCTTATGAATATACTGACGGACTTGGAGGCACAGGTATTTCTAAAATATACATTTTAAATACTTTCTCGGGAGCTACCATAACGTATACGTCAAATGCAGCTGTTGTTCGTTTCTACAAATACAGCCGATCTTTATCGGATAAAGTATTAATCCCCTATTCTGATATATCGACAAGTAACAGTGGAAATAATACAACATATACAATAACTAATCTGGAAGATTCAAGAGGATATTTCGCAGAGGTAAATGGTGTAAATAATGCTGTAATATGGATAATTGACTACAGTAAGCATCTGCCCATATTAAATTCAATCGAACCCTCTGAGGGAGGAGACAGATGCGAATTCCTGAAGTTATTGATAAACAAATCTGATGATCTACCTTATTATGCTACCACCGGAGGTGAATATTCGGTCATAAGAAAATACACAATAGAATATCCTGATTTTGATGGAACTTCAAAGGAGTTCAAAGAGGTAATCAAGACGATAGGTCCTCGTGATATTGGTATAGATGCTACAATTGATGCACCACTAAAGGATACTAAATTCACGCTCAGTGGTGATCAGATTGCAAAGCATTTCGGACTGGATATACATATTGACAGTAAAGAATATACGGCAATTGCGGTTAAAGCTTTTATGGATGCAGTGCAAGTGAATAGCAGTGAAGAATCAACCGGCCTGGGAGGTTCTGCTCCTGCTCAGATTAACTTCTCGGGATATGGCAATGATCCTACCGCCCGCTTCTATACATGGTTTATTTATAATACATCCGATATGGAGAACCCGATAGTTCGCTATACCGATCAAAATATTCGATATACATTTAATAATGCTGGAACATTTCGGGTTGTATTAGAAGTTGCGGACAGAGGTTCTGTCTGTGCAGATACTGTAAATGTTCAATTCTCTATTGCTGAATCAGAACTTAAAGTACCGAATATTTTCTCTCCGGATGCAAACAGCGAAGAAGCTAAAGTTTTTAGGGTTACTTACAAATCGTTAGTTAAATTTAAATGTACGATTTTCAACCGATGGGGGAATAAGCTTTACGAATGGACTGATCCGTCAAAAGGATGGGATGGTAAATACAATGGTAAATATGTGAATACAGGAGTTTATTTTTATGCGATAGATGCTCTCGGTTCGGAAGGCAAGCATTATAAAATGGCAGGAGATATAAATGTGATACGAAAGAAGTAAAGACGTAGTATTTAATAGAAACAAAAAAGATGAAAGCTTTAACTTTCATCTTTTTCTATTTTTATAAACCACTGAAACTTACATTTTCAAATAGGAGCGATGGTATTTGCCGTGAAGAATTTAATGAGAGAGGGTCATTCCCAACTTCTACCAAATTATTCCATAGCTCAAGAATATTTCCTGTTATATTCATTTCACCGATTGGAGTTGTTACAATTCCATTCTCAATAAAAAAACCTTCTATTCCGAATGAAAAATCGCCTGTGGTACTATTCGTATTTCCTCCATTAAAACCTGTTACCCAAATTCCATGATGCATTGTGTTCAATAGCTGAGAATGATTTTTGGAGCCATGTTTCAGTTTCACTATTGATGGAGATGCGATAGTAGGCTGCGTATTTAATTTAAGGGCATTATAGGAATCAATAAAGTAAGTATTTAAAACTCCTTTATCAATCAATATCTGATCTTTAGTAGCAACACCTTCACCATCGTACCAACGAGAACCGAATGATCTTCTCTGATGGGGATTATCTATAACGGTAAGTTTATCCGACACAATTTTGTCTCCTAACCTGTTTAATAGGAATGTATTTTTTTGCTGAATTGCAGTACCATACATAGCAGAAATAAGTGGAGATACTAATTTCATGGATACCGTATTGTCTAGGAGCAAATTATACTTTCCTGACTTTATCTTGGTTTGCCCAAGCTTCTGAAAAGCCCTCTTTAGTGCCTTCCGGGCAATCCCCTCGGTTTGCAGATCTGTCCAATATAATTTACTGTCATACCAATAAGACTCGGGACGTGCGTCACCTGCGGTTTTGAGTGCAACTTCTGCGGTTAAACTATAAGCTGTATCTTGAATCTCTCCCTCAAATCCGTTACTTGCCACCATGTACTCGGCACCGCATCCGTCATCGTAACTGGATACGACTGATACTATACGGTCATCTGTTCCGTAAATCTCCTCAACTGTAGCTTTTGCAACAGCTAATTTCTGATCGACTGTATAATCAAAAAAAGTAGCATCGAATAAATCTAAATCATCCTCGGAGTTCATCTTATAATAACGATCCATATCGGGCAATTGACGACATAAATCGGGAGCTAGGAAGCGTGTCGAAGCAATACCATCTTTGATAAACGCCTCCAATTCGGACTTTTCAAGTCTATTTGTCGAAAGGGTTCCATATCTGCCATCCACATATAATTCTATGTATAACTTATTTTCGGAACTCTGATGCAGCTTATCCAACTGAGTATTTCGATACTCAAAAGAGTTATTATTGGCTACGGTTAGAGACACTCTGGAAGAAGAACAGCCATTTTTCAAGGCTATTTCCATCGCCCATTGTGCTATATCTTTGTGTTGACGGGTTATAAGTGTCATCTTTTAGTTGTTTTTAAATAAATAAAGTGCTTTAGTATCTGTATATCTAAATTTACATTTTCTCCCAGATATGGGCAGCGTCAAGTCCTAATTTTATAATGAACAGAGCTGATAAAACATAAATCATTGTAGAAACATCCTTATATCTTCCCGATAATATTTTAACAAAGAAATAGGTAAGTATACCAAAAACAATACCTTGTGCAATACTGTATGTAAAAGGCATAAAAATGAGTGTAACGAAAGCCGGTAAAGACTCCGTAATATCATCGAAATTTATTTTAGCTACTGCCGAAATCATAAACAGCCCCACAACGATAAGCGCGGGTGATGTTGCCGAAGCAGGTACTATGAGAAACAAGGGGGCAAAAAACAGTGCCAGCACAAACATAAAAGCTGTACTTACCGAAGTTAGGCCTGTACGCCCTCCGGCTGCAACCCCTGACGAACTTTCGATGTAGGCTGTAATTGGACTTGTACCCAAAACCGATCCTATAGTTGTACCTAAAGCATCTGCAAATAATGCTTTTTTCATCTGAGGGAAGTTACCGTCTTTATCTAATAAACCGGTTCTCGAAACTACCCCGATAAGAGTTCCTACGGTATCAAAAAGATTTACAAATAAGAATGTAAATACGACTAATGCCATATCGAATGTAAATACTTTATCCCATTGGAATTGAGCAAATGTAGGAGCCAAAGACGGAGGAAGACTTACCCAATTACCTTCGGGAAAATGAACTATTCCAGCAAAAACACCGCCAATCGTCGCAGCGACTATACCTATCAGAATAGCTCCATTTACATTGAGTGCCAACAAAGCTCCCGTAATAACCACTCCTGCCAGTGCAATCCAAACATTCGGATTTGCCATATCTCCCAAAGAAACCAAAGTGGCATCATTTCCAACTACTACCCCTGCACTTTTTAATCCGACGAGTGTAATAAATAAACCGACACCTACGGGAATGGCTTCTTTCAAAACCCGAGGGATACTGTTTACTATTAATTCCCGAACATTAAAAAAAGTAAGAAGTATAAATATAAGTCCTTCAATGAAAACCGCTGTTAAAGCAAATTGCCACGTATAACCCATCGTGAGCACAACCGTAAAGGCGAAAAAATTATTAAGCCCCATCCCCGGAGCTTGTGCAACAGGCAGATTGGTAAAAAATGCCATAAAAAGAGTAGCTATAACCGAACCTAAAACCGTAGCTGTAAATACTGCAGCCCTATCCATTCCGGTTTCTCCCAAAATATTCGGATTTACAACCAGAATATAAGACATGGTAAGAAAGGTTATCAGTCCTGCGAATAATTCGGTACGGACAGTCGTATTATTTTCTTTCAGTTTAAAAATTTTCTCTAACATATTATTCATTGGGTATATTTATGAAGTAGATGAAAGTATTTAATGGTCTTTTAGAGTTATAGAAAGAGACCTTAGAAGGTCCATTTACCGGCAATGGTCGGAAATACATACAATTTATTTTTATAGTTTGAAGTGCCATAAAAATTATTGGTAATTTCTATTTCACTACCAAAAGACAGATTCTGATCTATATTATACCAAAACTGAGGTTCTGTAAGCAGAATAACTTTTTTACCTCCTTTACCGGATACTCTGTCTTTATTTTCAGTCCAAACATCAATAAACCCGGTTAATGTTACTTTATTATCAAACAAGTTTGTATTCCAGATTCCTGTCCATTGCACATCGTGGCTCACTTTATCAAAGGTATTATACTTGTAAGTTAAATAGGTGCTAATAAATACAGATCCAAAAGCATGATCGTACGCTCCTCCGATCATATAGGCATTAGGTATCGAAAATCCTGAAAAATTGTCACCTCGAACTATCCCACCATTAAATTCGACATGCGGCATAATAGGACTATTACCTACTTTTATATTCCTATAAATTTCTAAATAAGCAAGACCAATATTGCCTCTGCTTTGATTGAAATCAATATCGATAAAACCAAAAGTAGATCCCCATTTATCGGGTTTAAACATTTGAAATGTTGCCGTAAAGTAATTTCGTGGTGCGACATCATTGTTTAAACTGTGTCTTGGATCGAAGTGCAGTTGAATTTCCTGCGAATAAGAGATAATAGATACTGCGAATAGAAGTAACGAAAGAAGTAAATGTTTTTTCATAGAGTTCTTTGCTCAATAAATTATTAAACGTGTATTATTTAGACAGAATAAATTATTTACTAAAGTTATAAAGAGTTATCAATCTCAGATTGATACTAGAATTGGTTGTTCTTATTATTTTTTTCAACCTGTGCCAATATATCATTCATCATCTCAATCTGAATCTTTTGAATTTCGATGAGCTCCTGCTGTTGATATATCATCAGGTGATCTATCTTTTCATGCAAAGTGCGAACTTCCAATTCCGATTTCAGATTAATCATATAATCTTTCTTTGAGCGATCGCGATCTTTTTCTTCCTGACGATTCTGACTCATCATCATTATTAGAAGTTTAGTTAAGTCTACTCTCCTCCTACAGTCAACTTACTCACCAACACCGAAGGCAGCCCTTGTCCTACTGGAACACTTTGTCCATCCTTTCCACACGTCCACGAACTTTCGTCAATCTTCAGATTATTACCGACCATAGTTATATCAGCTAAGGCTTTAGGCCCGTTGCCTATAATATTTATATCTTTTATCGGCTGGGTTAATTTTCCGTTTTCTATTAAATAGCCGGTTTTCACATAAAATGTAAAATCACCTGCACCGATCTGTACTTGACCGTTACTAAAGTTATCAACATAAACACCTTGCTTTACGCTGGCAATCATCTCCTCATTGGTCATATTGCCCGATTCCATATAGGTCACACGCATGCGTGGCATAGGTACATGACGGAACGACTGACGTCTTCCATTTCCGGTAGGTTTTACACCATAGTATTTTGCACTGATTCTATCGTGTAAATAGCTTTCAAGAATACCGTTTCTTACGATATATGTCTTTTGGCTTTCGACACCTTCGTCATCAAAATTAATTGCACCTCTGGCATACTCTATAGTACCATCATCAACTACATTTATATTGGAGTTACAGATTGATTTCCCTAACAAATCGGAAAATATAGAAACATTCTTACGATTAAAATCGGCTTCAAAAGCATGTCCTATTGCCTCATGCAGTAATATCCCCGAACCTCCTGCACCCATGACAACAGGCATTTCGCCTCCTTTAGGTTTTACGGCATCAAACATAAGGGCTGTTTGCGAAACTGCTTCATTAGCCAATGTTTCCAGTAAACCATCATTTAAGAACTCAAAGCCTTTACGGTAAGCACGTGATGCAAAACCATTCTCGATCTTCCCGTTTTGTTCCATCGTACATCCTCCGTACATTATCGCCATAGGGCGGTAATCCCATGAAAGAATACCTTCGGAATTAAAGAATAATATATAGGAAGTGGAATGATTCAGACTAACCGAAGCTTTTATCACTCGGGGATCAAGTTCAAATATGCGGGCATTAAGCTTTTCTATAAATTCTTTTTTCTCATTTACCGAGACATCCTGCCAAGACTTATTTATTTTATAGTAATTTGTAAAATGCGTTTCGGTTATATTTATTGAAGTGCTTTGTTTTAAAGTATGTGCTATTCCGGCTGCGGTCTTTGCAGCTTTCAGCATATCCGCAAGCGTTGTATTTTCGACATAGGCATAGCCTGTTTGCTCTCCTACAACCACTCTCACACCTACTCCATAATCTATGTTGGAAGAGGTTCTGTTTACCTCTCCATCGCGAAGAGAGATGCTACTATTGATGGTATGTTCAAAATAAAGATCTGCATAATCTCCTCCTTTTGCCAGAGCTTCATTTAACACTTTCTGAAGATCTTCTGTCGTAACACGAAAATGAGCTAAAACATCATATATATTTACATCTGCACCCAATCCTATCATCTATTATGTTCTTTCAACTATTTAAAACCATATTATTCAATCTATCACCCTTTGGTTATGGCACTTACCAAAGCAATTGGCAGGTCTTGGACCTTATAACATTTTCGTGCATCAAAATTAATCTATTTTTCTATATCTTTATCCTTTCGTTACAGAAACCATACAACAAATACAATAAAAAGTCAGAGAAAATATGACTCGTAATATATTTTTGACAGTTATAAGTGTCCTTATATTATCATGCGCCGGAATATCAGCCAACAATCCTAACATTATCAACTTTAGCAGGAACGACTACCAGGCCGGAAATAAAAACTGGTCTTTGAGCGAAGACGAGAAAGGCATAATGTATATTGGAAATGATTTAGGTTTATTGGAGTTTGACGGAATAGACTGGCATCTGAACAAATTGCACAAAGCCGATGTAGTAAGAGCCATATACGCAGCTTCCAATCAGACGATATATACCGGAGGTTATGAAGAATTTGGCAGATGGGACAGAGATATCAGCGGCATTCTTAAATATACTTCTTTGAGCGATAACCTTCCCGGAGGACCTTTGCATAATGATGATATCTGGAGAATCTGGAAGAGAGACAATCTTGTGTATTTCCAGTCATTCAAAAACATATACATATACGATCAGAATAATGTGTATAAATTTCCGGAACAAAAAAACATCCTTTTTCTGATAAAAGTAAGGGATGAATTATGGGTTCAGGAAATGGGAGGAAGCCTCTTTAAAATCGAAGGGAACAGGTATGAAAAAATAGCGGGCAGTGATATATTTTCCAAAACAGAAGTCAAGACTGTACTGCCGACTTCGGATAATAAATACATTATAGGTACATCTTCGATGGGGCTCTATATTTACGACGGATCAGAGTTCAAAGTCTGGAATAACAACAGAGAGCTTATAGACAATAATGTTAATTGCGGATTAGCTGCACGAAATGGTAATTACTATTTCGGTACAATACTTGGAGGCATATATGAGGTGTCTCCCAGTGGCAATATAACCAATCATTTCAATACTGAAACATATCTCCATAACAATACCGTACTGGCCTTATATGAAGATCGCTCCAATAATATCTGGGCAGGGCTGGATAGAGGTATTTCATGTATACAATACCTAAATGGCATTAGCTGTATGACCGATCCTAAGGGCAAAATAGGAGCAGTATATTCGGCTGCATTGTATGACAACAAATTATTCATTGGCACCAACCAAGGCACATATTATATAGAAAAAAATGATTTATATAGTATGAACGCTCTTTCTAAGTTCAAGTTGGTTCCCAGAACCGAAGGTCAGGTATGGAGTTTAAATGTTATTGATGGTCAACTGTACTGTTCACATAACCGGGGTCTATTAATTATAGACCGGAATCTATCGGTAACATCCCCCTATAAAATAAACACAGGAGTATTCTATACACTGGAAAAAGATAAAGACCATCTTCTTTTAGGAACTTATATCAGTTTAATGTCTATAGATAAAAGCACAAAGACTCTCTATAAACTCAATGAAATTCAGGAACCTATAAATAAAGTCCAGACGGATCATCTCAATAATGTTTGGTTGCAGCACATGAACAAAGGCATATACCGAACCAGACTCAATGATGATTTTTCGAAAATAGAATCATTCAAATATTACGGAAACGAAGGACAACAAGACATTCCCTATAAATTAAAGTTATTCAAAGTAGGAGGAAGGGTTGCTTTTCTAGGTAATAATAAATTTTACACCTATAACGATATTGACGGTACCATTGTACCTGAGCATGCTTTAAATGAATGCTTCCGTGATATTTCAGGGCTCAAAGAGGTTGTAAATATATCCCCTAATAATTTCTGGATCATAGGTAATGATCTTATTTATAATGTAACTTACAATGATAACACAGCCCAAATAAAATTCAGAATAGACATCGGTTATAAGAACTTCTCGATGATCGATAATTATGAAAATATTGTAAATCTGGATGATGACTATAGCCTGGTTTGCTTGGATAACGGTTTTCTATTATGTAAAAATAAAGTCACAGCCGAAAACAAACCAATAGCTCAACCTTATTTTAAATCTATCAGAATATCTAATTCAGGGGGTGAATCGGTTTATCTTGATAATAACTTCAATCAAATAAGCCATTCGTTCAATACTATAAGATTTCAATTTTCAACAGCTGAAACCTTAACGCGTAATATATCCTTTAAATATAAGCTTGAAGGGTTAGACGATCAGTGGTATGTGTTGAAAAATCAAAATAATATTACCTATGAACGTCTTCCTAAAGGAAAATATACCTTCGTTGTTGTTGCCATAGATCGTCAAGGAAACAAATCGGAGGAGATAAAATTCTCTTTCGAAATACTCGCACCATGGCATCAATCCGGTTGGGCCGTTCTAGCCTATTGCCTATTATTTATTTTGTTCATCACTTCTATAATTATGTATATCCAATACAAGTACAAAAAATTGCATATAAAGAAGTTACGCATATTGGAGACCAAACGCTTAAACCTTATCAACGAGCTTCTAAAGCAGGAAGTAGAAGAAAAAAATGCAGAATTACTTTCTCAAACTTCATTTATTATACAACGTAATGAACTTATTCTTAAAATAAAAAATGAAGTAGAAGAGTTCTACACGAAACAAAACAACAAAACATTGACTCCACTTTTTCAAAAGATAAATACCCTATTGAATAGTAATCTTGATAGCGAAGAAGACTGGAAAACATTCCTTATTAAATTCGAACAAAAGCACACAAATTTCTTTAAAAAAATAAAAGAAACTTACCCTCAGCTTACAGCAAATGACCTGAGATTATGTGCCTGTTTAAAACTGAATTTAGACTCAAAAGAGATAGCTGCATTAATGAACATTTCGGTAAGAGCTGTAGAAAATAGCAGATATCGACTACGCAAAAAGCTTGATATACCTTCGCACCAGCATCTAAACGATTTCTTTTTGCAAATATAAAAGGCACACAATATCAATTACAAAAACCTAATTAACAGCATATTATTTTTTTTTGAGTAGTAATAATGAGGTATGGTTATTGTTAAATATAAGACCTATGTATACATTATGAGACAAATTTCATAGCGACTGACCTTAGTGTTTTTACATTTGCTGCAACTCATTCAAGAAAAACAAGATATTTTTTACTAAAATTCTTATGGCGTTTTTTAGAAATATTTAGACTTGTCAGGCTGAATGAAAAAATGTTAAACAGTAAAAATCAGAAATCCATGAAAGAAACTAGATTGACCTCTACGAGGAGAATCAGTATGAAGTTTTGTCTTCTACTATTCTTAATCTTCTCAGCAAGCATCTCAAATGCTTTTGCTCAGACTACAGTAACAGGAGTAGTCACCGATGAGCAAAAAGATCCACTACCGGGTGTTAGTGTTACAGTCAAAGGTTCCACTACAGGAACAGTTACCGATTTTGACGGTAATTATTCCGTTACCGTAAAATCAGGCGATGTACTTGAATTTACATTTTTAGGAATGAAACCACAATCAATTCCAGTTGGGTCTAAAACAAAAATCGACGTTGTATTAATTGATGATACCCACGAATTAGAAACAGCAATTGTAATTGGTTATGGTACTGCAAAAAAAAGAGATTTAACAGGATCTATCGTAACAGTAAAAGGAGATGATGTATTTACAAAACCGGCATCTAATCCATTGGCCTCTATACAAGGTAAAGTAGCAGGGGTACAAGTAATAAATACCGGTAAAGCTGGACAAGATCCTGAAATTCGTATACGAGGAACAAACTCTATCAATGGTTACAAGCCTTTATATGTGGTAGACGGATTATTTAATGACAACATTAACTTCCTGAATCCTGCCGATATCGAATCTATGGAAATTCTTAAAGATCCCTCATCATTAGCAATTTTCGGGGTACGTGGTGCAAATGGTGTTATCATCATTAATACTAAAAGAGCAAAAGAAGGGCAAACCCTTGTGAATATAAATACAGCTTTTGGCTTCAAGCAAGTTGTAGATAAAATAAAAATGACTAATGCTCCTCAATTTAAAGAACTTTATAATGAGCAATTAGTCAATCAAGGAGATAAGCCTTACGATTTTACAGACTGGCAAGCAAACACAAATTGGCAGGATGAAATTTTCCAAACCGGATTTATGTCTAACAGTAACGTTAGTGTAACAGGTTCTACAGATAAAAGTAAGTTTTATCTAGGAGTAGGATATGCTTCTGAAGAAGGAAATATTAAGCATGAAAAATTCGGAAAAGTAACTGTCAATTTAAGCAGTGACTATAATCTAACTAAAGACATTAAAGTTGGGTTTCAATTTAATGGTGCAAGAATGACCCCTGCTGATCAAAAATCCGTACTTAAAGCTTTATATGCAGCTCCAGTAGCTCCCGTATTCAATGAAGAGTTTCAACTATATCACGCTCTGCCTAGCTTTCAAAAAGCACAAATTGAAAACCCAATGGTTGATATTAGTGCAAGAAGCAACACAACGAAAGCTTTAAACTATCGTGGTGGCGGTAATGTATATGGAGAAGTAAACTTCCTTAAGAACTTCAATTTCAAAGCAATGTTTGCTCTTGACTACAGATCTGACGATAGCCGTAAATATACTCCTATAGTTGCAGTATACGATCCATCGATTGGAGGCCCCAACCCTATTGACACTTTAGGTACCAAAAAAACGAGTGTACAGCAGATAAAAGAAGATGAAACTAAAGTACAGGCTGATTATGTATTAACTTATACCAATAAGATTAACGACCATAGCATTACAGCAACCGCAGGTTTCACAACATTCTATAATAGTTTAACAAAACTTACCGCAGAAAGAGGTCAAGGAGAAGGTTTACCTATACCTAATAACCCTGATAAATGGTATGTGAGCATGGGTGATCCTAGTACATCTAAAACTGAGAGCGAACAATGGGAGAGATCAACAGTATCATTCCTTTTACGAGCTCTTTATAGCTACAAGAACAAATATCTGTTTAACGGTTCATTCCGTCGCGATGGATCTTCGGCATTCTTCTATACAGGTAATCAATGGCAAAATTTCTACTCTGCAGGTGGAGGTTGGGTTATGTCTGAAGAAGACTTTATGCAAAACCAATCTGTTATTGACTTCTTAAAGATTAAAGGATCTTGGGGTACACTAGGTAATCAAAACATGTCGACTCCATATCCGGCACAACCTCTTTTGACAAACGAAACATCTGCTATATTTGGCAATCCTTCAGTGGAATACCCTTCATATTCTTTGAAATACATCCCAAATCCAAATTTGAGATGGGAAAAGATTGAAGCTTGGGAAGCCGGATTTGAAATGAATATGCTTGCAAATAGATTGCGCTTAGAAAGTGTATATTACAAGAAAAACACAAAAGATCTTCTAGCTGAGATCCCAGGAATCGCAGGAACAACACCTGGCCTAGGAAACTTAGGAGAAATTCAAAATAAAGGTTTTGAAGTTGTAGTTTCGTGGAATGACAAGATTAATACTGACTGGGGATATAGTATAAGTGGAAACTTAACAACAATAGACAACAAAGTAAAATCACTGGTACAAGATGGATATACTATCATCAAAGGTGATAAAAACATATCACATACTACAGCAGGATATCCTATTGGATTCTTCTATGGCTATACTGTAGATGGTGTATACCAATCCGATGCAGATATTGCTAATTCTCCTAAAAATACTTTAACAACTGTAAAGCCCGGAGACCTTAAGTTCAAAGATATGGATGGTGATGGCAAAATAACAACTGCCGATAGAGGTATGATTGGTAACCCAACTCCTGATTTTACTTATGGTATTTCACTAGGACTTAATTACAAAAATTTTGACCTTGGAGTTGACTTGATGGGGGTATATGGAAATGAGATATACAGAACTTGGGATAACTATAACTGGTCACAATTCAATTATATGTCTCATCGCCTTGACAGATGGCACGGAGAAGGTACATCTAACTCAGAACCGATATTGAATACAACCCGTACAATAAATAATGAAAACTCAACTTATTATATCGAAGACGGAAGTTTCTTTAGAATCAGAAATATCCAAGTAGGTTATACTTTTGACCAAAATGCACTAAAAAAAGTACGTGTAAAAGCCTTGAAAGTATTTGTTAATGCTCAAAACTTGAAAACTTGGAAAAACAATACAGGTTATACGCCTGAATTAGGAGGTGATGCTACAGCATTTGGTATAGACAATGGATCTTACCCTATGCCTGCAATATACACTTTTGGTCTAAATCTTACTTTCTAATTATATAAAATAATATTTTTATGAAACGATTAATAAAAAAATATATACTTCCGGCAGTACTTATAGCCGGATTGAGCCTAACAAGTTGTAGCGACTTTTTAGATAGAAGTCCTCTCGGAAATTTAACAGAAGACGATGCACCGGGAGGTATAAATCAGGGAAGAGTATTCCAGATTTACGGGCTTATGAGAGGTTATAATATTACAGCTGGTATACCTGCATTTGCTATACATAATTTCCGTTCTGAAGATTCGGAAAAAGGTAGTGATGCTGGGGACGGATCTGATCAGGCAGCTTTTTTCGATAATTTTGAATACAATACAACCAATGGTGTATTGGCTTCTTATTGGACAGAAAACTATAAGGTTATAGTTAATTGCAATACAGCGATAACAAGTATTGAGGAGCAAGCAACCAGAACAAAACAAGATACTATAAATTATGGGGAAGCTAAATTTTTTAGAGCTTACGCTTTCTTCAATTTAGTAAGAGCTTTCGGAGAAGTACCTAAAATAGATTTTAGAGTAACAGACCCTGCTCAAGCTAATATCGCAAAATCTCCAGCAGCTGATATTTATGCACTGATTGACGCAGATTTGGCTGTTGCAGTTAAATACTTGCCTACACACTGGTCAAATGATTTTACAGGTCGTTTAACATGGGGGGCTGCAAGATCATTACAAGCAAGAACTTATATGATGCGTAGCGATTGGAACAATATGCTAGCCGCTTCAAAAGACGTAATTAATTCGGGATTTTACAATCTAAGTACTCCTTATGATAAAATCTTTACTGATAGCGGTGAAAACTCTCCTGAATCGATATTCGAACTACAATGTATGTCTACAGCGGCTAAACCAAACTCCACTAGTATTGGTAGCCAATTTGCAGAAGTACAAGGTGTAAGAGGATCAGGTCAATGGAACCTAGGCTGGGGATGGCATATGGCTACTACTGAGCTTATGAATAAGGCTTACGAAAAAGGTGACCCTCGTAAAGATGCAACATTATTATATTTCCGCAGAAGTGTAACAGATCCTATTACTCCAGAGAACACCAACACTCCTTTCGGAGAGTCGCCTGTATCTACTGCAATGGGAGCGGCATACAATAAAAAAGCATATACAGATCCTGCTTTACGTAAACAATTTACAAATGGAGGTTTTTGGGTAAATATAAGATTGATACGCTATGCAGATGTTCTTCTTATGGCTGCTGAAGCTTCAAACGAGTTAGGAATGAGTTCTGATGCTCTTAACTATTTAGAACAAATAAGAAGCCGTGCCCGTGGAAACAACACCGCTATTCTACCTAAAGTTACCACTACTAGCCAAACTGAATTGAGAGATGCTATTCGTCATGAAAGACGTGTAGAACTAGGCTTAGAACCAGACCGTTTCTATGATTTAGTACGCTGGGGAATCGCTAAAGAAGTATTACATGCTGCCGGTAAATTAAATTATCAAGATAAACATGCATTACTTCCTATACCTCAGGTTGAAATAGATAAATCAAATGGAGTATTAGTTCAGAACCCTAATTTCTAAATAATAAATTGATATAATAGGGGCATATTTCTGTCCCTATTATATTTTTATATCAAATCAACCCATGAGAACGCTAAGAATACTACTGTTTCTATTAATTTGTGTACCGTATATTTCGCTTTCAGCATCTTCTAGATTAGTGACTCTTGACAAATATATTATACCTGTCAATGTAAAAGGAGCTATAATTGGAAAGGTCGTAATAGAAGGCAATGACAAGGTCACTTTAGAAAAGGATACTTCAAAGCTTTTTCTAATAGATCAATCGGGTTACATTAAATTAAAACCAACCGTAGCACTTTCGGCCTCATCACCTATCAAATACGAGATTATACTAAAAACAGGCAGTGGAAATAAAGCTTTTGAATTAGTCAAAGACGAATTTATTCACAACAAAGTAATAGCCCATCGTGGTGCATGGAAAAACCATGAGGCGAGTCAGAATTCACTGAGTTCATTAAGAAAAGCCATCGAATTAGGATGCGAAGCTGCAGAGTTTGACGTTTGGCTATCATCAGACAACAAAGTAGTTCTTTCTCATGACCCTACAATTGGAGGCAAAACAGTTGAAGATACTCCAGCCAAAACATTAATGGAGATTCCCCTGAAAAATGGAGATTTCGTTCCCTCACTAGAGGAATACCTTGGGTGTATTAAACACCAAAATAAAACACGATTAGTGTTAGAACTTAAAGGTTCGCAAAAAGGGAAAGACCGCAGTTTAGCACTTGCTGACTCGGCTGTTCAATTAGTTCACCGCTACAAAGCTCAAGCTTGGGTTGACTATATCAGTTTCGATTATGAAGCATTGCTGCGTGTAAAGGAATTAGATCCGACAGCGGTGATTTCATACTTGGAAACAAATAAAACGTTAGAAGAATTATCTGCTGACAGAGTAGATGGGATAGATTATCATTACAGTGCATTCTATAATGATGAAAAACTGACAGATAAAGCAAAAAAATTGGGTTTAACAACCAATGTATGGACGGTAAATACCGAAGAACAAATGCAATATCTCCTACAACAGGGTGTCGATTATATAACAACCGATGAACCCGAATTACTTTTGAAATTTATAGAAACACATTATAAATAATAGATATGAAAAAACTATTAACTATGCTTTTTTGCTGTGCCGCAATTAGTGTCGGAGCCCAGCAGAGCAGTACAAGAGATGTAAAAATGGATCGATTCATCGACGATCTGATGAGTAAGATGACTCTCGAAGAGAAAATCGGACAGCTTAATCTACCCGGTGCAGGAGACATTACCACCGGTCAGGCTAAAAGCAGTGATATCGCAACCAAGATCAAACAGGGTCAAGTTGGAGGTTTATTCAACATCAAGGGTGTTGAAAAAATCCGTGAAGTACAACGTGTAGCTGTAGAAGAAAGCCGCATGAAAATACCTATGATTTTCGGTATGGACGTTATTCACGGATACGAAACCGTATTTCCTATTCCATTAGGATTAGCTGCAACATGGGATTTGAAAGCAATAGAACACTCAGCACGTATAGCAGCCACAGAAGCTAGTGCCGATGGTATATTCTGGACATTCAGCCCAATGGTTGATATCTCACGTGACCCACGTTGGGGACGTGTATCGGAAGGCAACGGAGAAGACCCTTTCTTAGGTGGAGCAATTGCGAAAGCAATGGTTCGCGGTTATCAGGGTGATAATACTTATTCTGACAATACTCATATTATGGCTTGTGTAAAACACTATGCACTATATGGTGCAGGTGAAGCCGGACGTGATTATAACACGGTAGATATGAGCCGCAACCGTATGATGAATGAATACATGTATCCATACAAGGCAGCAGTAGAAGCCGGTGTAGGTAGTGTTATGGCTTCATTCAACGAAGTAGACGGAGTGCCTGCAACTGCCAATAAATGGTTAATGACAGACGTACTTCGCAAGCAATGGGGATTCGAAGGTTTTGTTGTTACTGATTTTACAGGAATCAGCGAAATGATAGAACACGGTATCGGCGACTTACAAGAAGTATCGGCACGTGCCCTAAAAGCAGGTGTAGATATGGACATGGTAGCTGAAGGCTTTACTGGTACAATTGCGAAATCGTTGAAAGAAGGTAAAGTATCGCAAGCTGATATTGACCAGGCTTGTCGTCGTATACTTGAAGCCAAATATAAATTAGGCTTATTCAAAGATCCATACAAATATATGGATGTTAAGCGTCCTAAAAAAGAAATCTACACGGAAGCAAATCGTGCAGTAGCTCGTAAAATAGCTTCAGAAAGTTTCGTATTGTTGAAAAATGCAGGAAATGTTCTTCCTCTTAAAAAACAAGGAAAAATTGCAGTAGTAGGTCCATTGGCTAATACTCGCTCTAATATGCCCGGAACTTGGAGTGTAGCTGTTAATCTGGATAAACCTCAAACGGTTATCGAAGCTATGCAAGCTGTTGGTGGAAAGGATGTAAAAATAGTATATGCCAAAGGAAGCAACCTTACAGCTGATGCTAAACTGGAAGAAAATGCAACTATGTTTGGACGTACTCTAAACAGAGACAACCGTACTAAAGAAGAACTATTGAACGAAGCTCTTGAAGCATCTAAAGATGCAGATGTTATTGTTGCAGCATTAGGTGAATCTTCGGAGTTTAGTGGTGAAGCAAGTAGCCGTTCAAACATTGATATTCCTGATGTTCAAAAAGAACTATTGGCAGAACTTCTAAAAACAGGTAAACCAGTTGTACTAGTATTGTTCACAGGTCGCCCATTGACTCTTACTTGGGAAAACGAAAACGTACCCGCTATACTTAACGTATGGTTTGGTGGAAGTGAAGCTGCCCCTGCAATTGCAGACGTAGTATTCGGTGATGTTAACCCTAGCGGTAAACTGGTTGCCACTTTCCCACAAAATGTAGGTCAAATTCCTCTTTTCTACAATCATAAAAACACAGGTCGTCCTTTGGCCGAAGGTAAATGGTTCGAGAAATTCCGTAGTAACTACATTGATGTTAGCAACGAACCTCTTTATCCATTCGGATACGGTTTGAGCTATACTCAATTTACATATGGCGATGTTGTTCTTAGCTCTGCTAATTTAGATCAAAACGGCGAACTGACTGCCAGCATTACTGTTACAAACAGCGGTAAATATGATGGAAAAGAAGTGGTGCAAATGTATATCCGCGATTTAGTGGGTAGCATAACCCGTCCGGTTAAAGAATTAAAAGGTTTCGAGAAAATAGAATTAAAAGCAGGAGAAACTAAAACAGTTAGTTTCAAGATTACTCCTGAATTACTTAAATTCTATAACTACGATTTAGAATATGTATTTGAACCCGGAGATTTTGATGTTATGATTGGTGGTAGCAGCCAAGATGTCAAGACAGCCAGATTCACTTTAAATTAAACTGTTCTTAGGTTCTATAACGCCAAGTGAAAGAGGTTGTCAGAACAAATTCGGGCAATCTCTTTCCATATTTAAGCAACAGAACTTTTTTTATACTAACTAGAAAAATTATCTTATGAAAAAGGTATTCACTCCGTTTATAATATTTAGTCTTGCACTGTTATTTACAAATTGTAAAAATAACAGCAATAATGCTCAAGACGCAATTGCGGAAAATCCATCCGTAGAAATTAGTGACGAGGCTCTACTCGACAGTGTTCAACGACGCACTTTTAATTATTTCTGGGATGGTGCCGAACCAACCAGCGGTATGGCTCGTGAACGTTATCATGTGGATGGAGAATATCCTCAGAATGATGCAAACGTTGTTACTTCTGGAGGTAGCGGATTTGGTATCATGGCAATTATTGCCGGAATAGATCGTGGTTATGTGACTCGCGAAGAAGGTGTAGCCAGAATGGACAAGATTGTAACTTTCTTGGAGAAAGCCGATAGTTTTCATGGAGTATTCCCTCACTGGTGGTATGGCGAAACAGGTAAAGTCAGAGGTTTCAGCGACAAGGATAATGGTGGTGATCTAGTAGAAACATCATTCCTGATGCAAGGTCTTTTGGCTGCACATCAATACTATGTAAACGGATCGGATGCCGAAAAAGCAGTAGCTGCACGTATCGATAAATTATGGAAAGCAGTAGACTGGAACTGGCATCGTAACGGAAAAAATGTACTATACTGGCACTGGAGTCCTGAGCATTCTTGGGAAATGAACTTTGCTATCCGCGGTTTCAACGAATGTTTAATTACATATATTCTTGCAGCAGCCTCTCCAACTCACGGAGTACCTGCACCTGTATATCACGAAGGTTGGGCCGAAAACGGAGCAATAGTAGATCCTCATACTGTAGAGGGTATTAAACTTAACCTGCGCTACCAAGGAACAGAGGCCGGTCCTTTATTCTGGGCTCAATATTCTTTCTTAGGATTGAACCCTACAGATTTGAAAGACGATTATAGTGCCAACTATTTTGATGAAATGAAAAACTATACGCTTGTTAATCGTGCTTATTGTCTTCGCAATCCAAAAGGATATAAAGGATATGGTGAAAATGCATGGGGATTAACTGCCAGCTATTCTACCGTTGGATATGCTGCACATGAACCTTCCGAAAGAGGCGATCATGGGGTTATTACTCCAACCGCTGCTGTAGCTTCAATTGTTTATACTCCCGAAGAATCGATGAAAGTAATACGCAATCTTTATTCGATGGGAGACAAAATGTGGGGTAAATATGGTTTCTACGATGCTTACAGCGAAACAGACAACTGGTATCCTCAACGATATTTGGCTATCGACCAAGGTCCTATAGCTGTAATGATTGAGAACTACCGTACCCAATTACTTTGGAAATTATTTATGAGTCATCCTGATGTTCAAAATGGTTTGAAAAAATTAAATTTCGGAAGTCCTTCTTTAAAATAATAAGTGTAAAATAATAGAGAGCTTGTATTTACAACAGGCTCTCTATCTTATTAAATAATATATCTAACCTCTATCATGAAAATATTAAAATACGCTATACTATCCATACTCTGCATATTGGGAGCGAATACCTATGCACAGCAGAAAACATATTGTAATCCTATTAATATTGATTATGGATATTGTCCGATCCCTAACTTCACGGAATGGGGAAAACACCGTACCTCTGCCGATCCTGCCATTGTGAATTACAAAGGCGATTACTATCTTTTTTCTACTAATCAGACCGGATACTGGTGGAGCAGCGATATGCTGAACTGGAATTTCGTTTCCCGCCCTTTCCTTACAGAAGAAGCAATAGAGCAAACTCCTAATAAATGGGACGACCTTTGTGCTCCGGCTGCATGGACAATGGGAGATACTCTGGTAGTTTTCGGATCTACTTACTCTCGTATATTTCCAATCTGGATAAGTACCGATCCTAAGAATAACAAATGGGAAAAAGCTGTCGAGCATTTCGATATCGGAGGTTGGGATCCTGCATTCTTTACCGATGACGATGGTAAACTCTATATGTATAACGGTAGCAGTAACGTATATCCATTGTATGGAATCGAATTGGACAGGAAAACATTCCAACCGATAGGAACCCGTAAAGAGTTACTCTTAACTGATGGGGATAGAATAGGATGGCATCGTTTTGGAGAACACATGGATAATACTTTCCTTAAACCATTTATGGAAGGTGCGTGGATGACCAAACACGATGGTAAATACTATCTGCAATGGGGAGGTCCCGGAACCGAATTCAGCCATTATGCCGATGGTTATGCTGTAAGCGACAGTCCTCTCGGATTCTTCGAACATGCATCATTGCCATTAAGTATGAAAGCCGGTGGTTTTATTCGCGGAGCAGGTCATGGTGCTACTTTCCAAGACCGTTGGAATAATTACTGGCATACATCGACTATGGTTATCAATGTAAAGAATAACTTCGAACGCCGTATCGGAATATGGCCTGCCGGATTCGACAGCGAAGGCAATATGTATTGCAATACTGCATTTGGAGATTATCCTCACTATATACCAACAGGAGAAGCCGATCACTTGAAAAGCCAGTTTACCGGATGGATGCTTTTAAATTATAATAAGCCTGTGCAGGTTTCATCTACTTTAGGTACGCATTATGCCAATAATATTGTAGACGAAAATATCAAAACTTACTGGAGTGCTAAAAGTGCCGACAAAGGTGAGTGGCTGATTTCGGATTTAGGTGAAGTTTCGACAGTATATGCCATACAAATAAATTATGCTGACCAAGATGTCGAATTTATGGGAAAAACTTTAGGTAAATTTCATCAATATAAAGTATATTCGTCTCTAGATGGAAAAAAATGGGATGTACTCATAGATAAGAGCAACAATAAAACGGATGTTCCTCATGACTATGTAGAATTAGAGAAGCCCGTTAAAGCCCGTTACGTAAAACTCGAAAACATACACATGCCTACAGGTAAATTTGCCATTTCGGGATTCCGTGTATTCGGATTCGGTGCCGGCGAGAAACCTGCTCCTGTTGAACAGTTCATGGTATTACGTACCGAAACGGATAAACGCAGTGCTTGGTTGAAATGGAAACCGGTAGAAGGTGCATATGCGTATAATATCTATATCGGAATAGAACCCGACAAATTATATAGCAGCGTAATGGTTCACAATACAAACGAGTATTATTATGCAGGGATGGATAGAACCAAACCTTACTATTTTGCGATTGAAGCCATTAACGAAAACGGCACATCGACTTGGACCAGAGGCGAAGCTAAGTAAAGGTTATAGACCTTTTACTAGTCTAGTGAATTATTGAGATCTTTAACTATTGACAATATGAAATCGAAACTATTAATTGTATTCTTATTTTTATGTTCTGCTCTTACTTATGCACAGTTTGAGTCTGCCAGCTATATGATCAACGGATATACTATTCCCTATCAGGTTATGTTTCCCAAAGATTATGACGCAACTAAACAATACCCTCTTTTGGTATTCCTCCATGGTGCGGGTGAGCGTGGCAGTGACAATGAAAAACAGCTTACTCATGGTAAAGATTTTATGATTGATCATTTTCAAGCTGAATATCCTGCAATAGTTATTGCTCCACAATGCCCCGAAGAAACCTATTGGTCTAATGTAGAGAAACAAACTTTAGGCAATAAAACCACATTTACATTCGGGTTGTCAGATAAAGCCACCCCTTCGATGGAAACTTTGGTTTATCTGATAACGAACTGGATCAACTCCGGAAAGGTCGATCAAAGTAAAGTATATGTAGGAGGTCTTTCGATGGGCAGTATGGGTACATACGAACTTTTGTGGCGTATGCCCAATACCTTCGCTGCCGCTTTTGCCATATGTGGAGGCGGTGATGTTTCGAAGGTTCAATACTATACCAAGAATACAGCTCTCTGGATATTTCACGGATCGGCAGACAGTGTAGTGCCCGTACAATTTTCACAACAGATGTACGAAGCTCTCAAATCGGCAGGAAACGAAGTAAAATATACAGAGTATCCGGATGTTAATCATGGCAGTTGGATAAATGTATTTCAGAATAAAGAACTAGTTCCATGGCTGCTAAGCCATAAAAAATGATTCTTCATAGAAAATCAGATTAAGAGTCTTTGGGATGAGAATTCCAAAGACTCTTTTTTATTCGTATCTTTGTCTTGCTAAAAATAGTATCGAATGCTTATCTATACAGAAGAAAATAAGGGTTGTAAGTGGGGAATCTGGAAGATGGAAGAAACTCCCGAACTTTTATTATCTCAATTAACGAATAAAGAGGATCTGATTCGTTTTATTGATACTACAACTTCTCCTGCAAGAGTTCTTGAACGAATTTCGGTAAGAGTACTTCTCAAAACACTTCTCGGAGAAGAGAAAACAATAAGCTACCAATCGAATGGAAAACCGTACTTCGAAGACCGTTCTGTAAACATATCCATTTCGCATACAAAAGATTATGTAGCGATTATACTTTCGCAGTCGCCCCTATTAGGTATCGATATAGAGTATACTTCAGACCGGGTAAGACGTATTCGTTCGAGGTTTATATCTGATGTGGAATACATTAACCCTGAAAACGAAACATTACATTTACTACTTCATTGGTCAGCTAAAGAAACTATGTATAAGGCGTTGAGCCGTGAAAAAATCGACTTGAAGAATAATTTCCACATTAAGAAATTCATCCCGCAAAACCAAGGTTACTTCGAAGCACAGGAAACATTTACGGAAGATAGCCTCAACTTCCGGATTCAATACATTGTAACTGATGATTATGTAGTTACATATACGCTATAAACAGGGAGCTAACTGCGCATTTTGATTACACATGGATTTGGCATAACTCATGGATCTCGTTTATATGGAGATGCAAATGAGGCAGATAATCTTCTATCATACTCCTCAAAGATATCTTATCTCCGAATGTATTCAGCCATTCATTATTTAATTTACTCTGATCTACATGGTTGATTACATGAATAACATGCAGGTTAGAATATTTCCAAAGTTGAATTAAATTATTCCAGTTTTCTGTCTGATAGTTTTGAATAGCTATCCATCTATCATTATTTCCAAGATTGGCATAATCGGGAAAGATCAGCGGACTTGGTTGGTTTTGCAAATGTATAATACGATGGGTATTGTTAGAAGCCGAATCAATTAAATGCCCAAGTATCTGTTTGATTGTTCTATTCTGCTTATTGAACCTTGAGGCTACAACATCCTCACTTAAAGAACTCAATAGAGGTTCTTCACGCTCTAAAACCTGTATGATACCATTCGTAGTTTGAGAAAAATCGACTCTTGACATAATAATAGAACTTTAATTGTTTATATAATTATTCGCTATTTGCTTCAAATAATCCCAACATTATCAATTAAGATACGAGACCTTTTTATTGCTTCTTGTTTATCTATATTATAAAGAAATAGGAATGATTGAGAATAGCAAAATAAAAACAATACAAAAAAGTGTCACTTTTGTAACCTTTGTAACCTTTTCGATACTTTTCTGCTGATTATAAACAATTTACGAAATACAGAAAAGTAACACTTTTGAGACGAATTTGTACTCCAATTGTATAGTATGTAGTATATAATTGTCACCTTTATGCAACGAGTGTCACCTAAAATGTTTTATGGGCTATCCATATTTTGCATACCCATCAGCATTTCTAATTAATTTCGTATTTTTGTAGTACAAGAGAATTATAAAGTATCAAAAATGGAATCTATCGGGCAGCAAATCGAACAGTTAAGAGAAGAGCTTAACATGCATAATTACAACTATTATGTGTTGTCTAACCCCACTATATCAGATTTTGATTTCGATAAGAAAATGCAGGAACTTATCGACCTCGAAACCTCACATCCCGAGTATGCAGACCCGAGTTCGCCCTCGCAACGTGTAGGTAGCGATATCACCAAAACTTTTAATCAGGTAGAACATATTTATCCTATGCTTTCGCTCTCGAACACCTATTCGGAAGCCGAAGTTATAGAGTTTTACAATCGGATAAAAAAAGATTTGAACGACGACTTCGAAATTGTTTGCGAACTGAAATATGATGGTGCTTCGATCTCGCTCACTTATACCGATGGCAAGCTGACTCAGGCAGTAACCAGAGGCGACGGTGTTAAAGGAGACGATATTACAGCCAACGTAAAAACCATACGAAGCATACCTCTGTCTTTAAGAGGAAACGACTACCCTGCCCTCTTCGAGATTCGAGGGGAAATACTGATGCCTTGGAAAGTATTTGAGGAACTCAATAAAGAGAGAGCCGAGCAGGAAGAGAATCTTTTTGCCAACCCCAGAAACGCTACATCGGGGACTCTTAAATTACAGGATTCAAAAGTAGTTGCAACCCGTAAGCTGGATGCCTATTTATATTATATGTTGGGGGAAAATCTACCTACCAACGGACATTACGAAAATTTATTGAAAGCCAAGGAATGGGGTTTCAAAACTTCGGACGCAACCATTAAATGCAGTACTTTGGATGAAGTGTTTGCTTTTATAAAGAAGTGGGATGTGGAACGGAAAAACTTACCTGTTGCAACGGACGGTATTGTTCTGAAAGTAAACTCTCTATTACAACAGAAAAATCTGGGATACACAGCCAAATCGCCCCGATGGGCAATTGCATACAAGTTTCAAGCTGAACAAGAGGTTACACGTTTGTTATCGGTATCGTATCAGGTAGGACGCACAGGGGCTATCACTCCCGTTGCCAATCTGGAACCTGTAAAGTTATCGGGAACAACTGTTAAAAGAGCATCGCTATATAATGCCGATGCTATTGATGCCCTGGATCTACATATCAATGATATGGTATATGTAGAAAAGGGTGGCGAGATCATACCTAAAATAACCCGAGTAGATACTGATGCCAGAGAAGCAGGAAATCTGAAAGTTGAATTTATCAAGGAATGTCCCGAATGTGGTACTACTCTGATAAGAGACGAAGGCGAAGCTGCTTATTACTGCCCCAACTATATGGGATGTCCTCCACAAATAAAGGGACGCATCGAGCATTACCTGACCCGCAAGGCAATGGATATTGCAGGCGGTTCTGAAACGGTTGAACATCTGTTCAATGCCGGATTGATACACAATGTAGCCGACCTGTATACTTTGCAATGGGAACAGGTGGCAGAACTGGAACGATGGGCCGAAAAGAGTGCAAAAAACTTGATTCAAAGTATTGCTGACTCGGTAAACATACCCTACCCCAGAGTGCTTTATGCATTGGGTATACGATTTGTGGGCGAAACGGTAGCCAAAAAAGTTGCCAAAGCGTTCCCTTCGATTGACCTATTGATGCAAGCAACTGTGGAACAACTTGTTGAAGTGGATGAAATAGGTGAACGTATTGCACAAAGTATAGTCGATTTTTTCAAGAAAGAAGAAAATCAAGATATTATTCGTAAATTACGTCTGTTTGGAATACAATTCGAAACTTGTGGAAGTATTACAGACCAACAGACCAACAAGCTGGAAGGGTTGACTATTGTTATCAGCGGAACGTTTGAAAAGCATTCGAGAGATGAATACAAAGTTCTGATAGATCTCAATGGTGGAAAAAATAGCGGCTCTATTTCGGCAAAGACAAATTATGTATTAGCCGGTGCAAATATGGGACCTGCAAAATTAGAAAAAGCACAAAAGCTGGGAGTTAAAATCCTGAATGAGGATGAGTTTCTAAAAATGATAGAATAAGGTCTGAGATCCTATTCTTACTTTGGCAAGTATGACTGCAATAGCCGGCTATAATTGTAAAGTTTATCATTAAACACTTAATTTATATATGCTTGATTATTTTTTACGAAGAAGTATAAAATCAGAATTAAACAATAACAATCGGAAACATACTTTCCTCAACTTTGAGGGAATTAAAAATGTACTTGTCTTATTCGATATACAAGACTGGGAAATAGTATCTCCTATTATCGAAGATCTTGTACAACACGGAAAATATGTGATGGCGTGGACTATAAAACCCAAGCCAATACAAGGACAAACACTTCCTGCCAATCTTCCACAGAATGTCAGGGTTGTCGATACTCAAAAAGACCTCGATTGGAAACGCTTAATTCGCCCTGCCATACTTGCTGAGTTTGATAATCTTAAATACGATACTTTTCTTGATTTATCCTTAGAGCCAAATGATTACAGCAAACTACTACTTGTGCGTAATAAGAGTAACTTTTGCTTAGGCTTTACTAAGAGAGAAGAAAAGTTATATGATTTTACGATACTCAAAGAAGATGATCAAAGCTTATTTGAAGCTTATGAACAACTCAAAATTTATCTGGCTCATATAAAATAGGTTCTTTTAAACTTTTCACTTTTCGGGCTAGATAGGCTAAGCACTGGTACCAAAACAATAAAAAGGGAAATATAGTATTTTACAGTAGTTAAAATTGTTTATCTTTACGTCAAACTTTAAGAAAGAAGATCAGCAAGATAAAAGATTGAATTGAACTTATGTCAAGAATTAATCTAAGAGGTGTAGGAGTTGCGTTTATCACTCCTTTCAAAGAGGACGAGAGTGTCGATTATGAAGCTCTTATCAGACTTGTTGATTATCAGATACAAAATAATACAGATTATCTTGTCGTTCTGGGAACAACTGCCGAAACCGCCACCCTCACCGAAGAGGAGAAAACAAAAATTGTAGAAACTGTTATCAACAGGGTAAATGGACGAATCCCGATTGTTTTAGGAGTCGGAGGAAATAATACCCGTGCAGTTGTAGATCATTTAAAAAATGGTAATTTCGAAGGTATAGATGCTATTCTTTCCGTAGTACCTTATTATAACAAACCCTCACAAGAAGGTATATACCAACACTATAAGGCGATCGCAGAGGCATCTAAGCTTCCGGTTATCCTCTATAATGTTCCGGGGCGTACCGCCGTGAATATGACTGCCGAAACTACTTTGCGTTTAGCCAATGAGTTCAGCAACATAGTAGCCATCAAAGAGGCTTCGGGTGACATGGCTCAAATGGATGATATTATCAAACGTAAGCCCGATAATTTTGATGTTATTTCGGGTGACGATGGTATTACATTTCCGCTTATCACATTAGGTGCAATTGGCGTTATATCGGTTATAGGCAATGCTTTCCCAAAGGAGTTCAGCCGCATGACACGTCTTGCTCTTGAAGGTGATTATCAAAGTGCACTCACTATCCATCATAGCTTTAGCGAACTGTTTAAACTCTTGTTTATTGACGGTAATCCGGCAGGGGTAAAATCGATGTTGCACATGATGGGATATATCGAGAATAAACTTCGTTTGCCATTAGTTCCGACTCGTATTACGACTTTCGAGCAGATACGCTTGGTATTGAATGAATTGAACATAAAATGCTAAGGTCGCAGACCTTTTTTATTGCTTTGGTCAGTAAAACAGCAATTATTAGTTATAACTATCAACTGTAGTAATACACAGTGCATCATACAAAAAGAGCTTGCAATATTTGCAAGCTCTTTTCATTTATAAAGTAATCCCAAATAATCAATTATAGGTTGGCAATGAAGAGAAGTCTTTTGAATATCTCAACATTTGATCTACATAACCTTCGTTATATGAAATCTTTACATCCGTAATCTTTCCGTCCTTATCTGTTACTGCTTCAAAGACAGGATTCACAAAGCCTTTGTAGGGCTTTAAGTTAAGGGCTTTGTATCTTGCCAAAACTTCTGCCAATAGTTTCTGATCTACTTGTACAGCATAATTCTCAACCAGACTTTTAGCTCCGTTGAAATCTCCT
This sequence comes from Dysgonomonas sp. HDW5A, assembly GCF_011299555.1. NCBI lineage: Bacteria > Pseudomonadati > Bacteroidota > Bacteroidia > Bacteroidales > Dysgonomonadaceae > Dysgonomonas > Dysgonomonas sp. HDW5A. The sequence continues at coordinate 535,517 of NZ_CP049857.1, forward strand.
TCCGATTTCACTCGTTGTATCTCAGCTAATAGCTGTCCGAATAAGTTGCGAAGTTTAGCATAGTCATTAACAACAACGAAAGTCTTTCCGTCACGTTCTTTAAATTCAACTACATTATCTGCTTTGCCTTTTTCATAGACCCATCTGGCAATCAATTGACGATTACGCATGTGTGCTTCTTCGATGGTTTTACCCGGTTCGATACGTGTCAATTGGGTCATCAAACCATTCATCATAAAACGATAGTATTCTGCTTTATAAGCGTCAGCACTCGGGATGATTCCCAGCTCTACTAATTTGGGGTCGGCAATATAATATAATCCGAATAGATCGGCACGAGCTTCCTCAATAGTAGAACCATAAGCTTTCAGAGCATCGGGGTCAACTCCGGGCATTAACTGACCTGATCCATGACCTAGTATCTCATGCAAATCAGTATGCAACACGTCGGTGATAAAGCCGTATTTGTGGAGCAATTCCAATTCTACAGGTGACCATACAAACTCATCACTGAATCCGCTATGCTCGGCTGCCTTATCGTATGCTTCCATTATATTTTCGATAGTTACCGATTTCGATCCATAATCTTTACGTATCCAGTTCGAGTTTGGTAAATTGATTCCAATAGGAGTAGATGGATAGCAATCGCCTCCTAATTGAGCAACTGTAATTACTTTAGCAGTTACACCTTTTACTTCTTCTTTTCTGAAACGAGGATCAACAGGTGAGTGATCTTCAAACCACTGTGCATTGGTACTGATTATTTCGGTACGCTTTGTTGCTTCGGTATTCTTGAAGTTTACTGTTGCTTCCCAGCTGGCTTTCATGCCCAGAGGATCACCGTAGCTTTCGGTAAAGCCATTCACAAAATCTACCCGAGATAAAGAATCTTGTACCCAAGCTATAGCATATTGGTCGAATGTTTTCAGGTCTCCGGTTGTATAGAAAGAAATCAATTTATCAATTGCTTTCTTCTGACCGTCATTCTCGGCAACACCTTTCGCTTTTTCAAGCCATCCTACGATGCGTTCTATAGCGGGAGAGTATAAGCCTCCTACTTTCCATACTTTCTCTACCAGCTTGCCGTCTTCTTTTACCAAGCGGCTATTCATACCATACATGATAGGAGTAGAATCATTCGGATTCTTCATTTTAGCATAGAAAGCTTCTACTTCGGCTTGTGTTACTCCTTCGCCGTAATAGTTATTAGCTGATGTTTTGATTAAATCTACTCCATCCGCCTGATTCACTTTCTTGGGCATTACATTCGGATTGAACATTACAGGCTCGATCATAACCAAGAAATCATCTACGCTTTGGTTTTCCATTGCGGGAACTTTATCAGCAGGTAACTTCTTTACTTCAGCTTCAAAAAATTCCTTCGAAAATCCGGGTAAGAATTTCTCCTCTCCGTAATGGTGGTGTATTCCGTTCGAGAACCATACTCGTTTCAAGTAAACTTCAAACTCCTGATAGTTCTTATCTGTTTTATCTCCTTTATAATTCTCATAGATTGCTTCCAGAGTACGGCGTATTGCCAGATTATACTTCCCATTCTGATCGTACAATATATCACGCCCTTCGGCTGCTGCCTGAGATAGATAATAGATCAACTCTTTTTGTTCTAAGCTCAGTGATTCGAATTCGGGTACTTTATAACGCAATATTTGCAAATCTGCAAAAGCGTCTACCTCATACGTAAAGTCGTCATTTTGAGAAGCTGTATCCTGAGGTTTATTACCTCCACAACTTCCAAAGACGATCGACAGTCCTGTCATTGCCATCGCGATAGTCTTCTTCATTAGTTTAATTAATATTATATATTGTTTTGAGTATCTCCTTATTACAACAAATATAGAATCTGCCCAATATTTAAACCGGGCGGATTCTATATTCGATATTAGTTGTAAATACAGATAAACTGTTATCCTCGTAAAACGAATAACGGAATATCGGATTGAAATAACATTTTGCGTGACACGCTTGGACGGAACATACGTGTAAATAGATTCCTCTTAGCGGTAGTCAAAGCTATTATGTCTATATTGGCTGCTTCAACGAATTGCTCTAAACTGACCAGGCTATCAGTACTTGATATCAGTTTATAATCAATCTTGATATTGCTGTATTGTTTTTCGAAATACGATTGTATTCCTTCGAGTTTTATAAGAGTCCACTTATCCGTTTTTTTATCTTCAATATGAGTTAGATGTATTTTAACCTCCTCATGATTGAAAAACTCCATCATTGCAGCAAAAGATACCAGATCTCGCTGACTAAAGTTAGTGAGAAAAGAAATATTCTTCACTTGGTGGAAATCGGTAAAAGATGTTCTCTCGGGAATTGCCAATAGGGGTATTCCGGTCATCTCAATAACTTCTGCTGTAACACTACCGATAAGGTCAGCACTTTTCTGATCTTTACCTCGTGTTCCCATCACTATCAATGCAGGTTTGTAATCCTTAGCATAGGCTACAATTTCTTCTTCGGGTAATCCTTCTTTCAATACGTAAGAATAATTAATCGGAGGAAACTCACCACTTGCTATTTTTTCATCAATAGTATTACATAGTTTTTGGATATCCTTATTTACCCTTTCCAGTATATTCTGAAAATCGGCTTCCTCTTTGCCTTGATAGGCAAATGCTTCTGCCATAGGCAAAGCTGTAGGATAGTAGGGATTAAAATATACGTGGATAATTTTAACTTTAGCCTTTATTTCTTTGGCTAGGTTAAAAGCTATACGACAAGCCTTTAATGAATAATCGGAAAAATCAACCGGAACCAGAATGCGTTTTCGTCCATCGTCAGTTCTGTAAGTTTCAGGTTCGCTGTAGCTAAACAAGTTACGACTTTCCACCACATTCAAAGCCTTAGGTAAATCCGATTCTTTTATTCTAAGACGTACCCCTGCGGAAGTATTGGAATTTTGATCTCCTACATCTTCCATCAATACAGAGATGTTTTCACTCTCTAATACTGATTTTAAAATCTGAGCCTTTTCATTTGTATGAATGGCAAGTGTTACTAATTTATCGGCCATAATGTATTTACTTTTTGTCTTTATCAATCATCTCTAAAGCCATATCCAGTATAGCGGTATCTTCGAGCAATACAATCCCTCCATTGGGACCTGCTTCGATGTGTACCCCACAACTTTCACCGTCTTTATAACTGTGTCCTCCGAAATAATTCCATACGGTTTCTACAGTCAGGTTCAACTCTTTTGCCATCTTATGGATACTTCCATCGGGCAAACTGTCTTTAATCTTACGAAGCTCATTGTACTCAATTGTTTTTGTCATAATCACATATGTTAAGGTTGAGACTAAGATTGTTGCTTAAAATTAAGCAATCATTTTAGAAAAACCAACGAAACCCGTACATAAAATTCATAAAGCTTATAATAAATAATGTTATGACTATTACACCAATGGTTACAGAGATGATATTCGCATGAAGTGCAGAGTAAGCCGGTACTTTTACTTCTTCGATAGTTTGCTTTAATAAACGGATACGCCCATATTGAAAAAGCAAATATATTAGAAAGCCAACTAAAACACCTAAAAACATGCCACCTATCACATCCGAAATAAAATGCACACCTAAATAGATACGTGAATAACATGTTATTGTTGCCCAGGTAAATATAACAACCGTAAACCGGCGGTACTTAAACATTAGGGACAGAAAAGTTGCAATACCAAAACCATTGGCTGCATGAGCGGATATGAAACCAAAGCGTCCTCCTCTATAATTATTTACAATAGTTACGTAATCTTTAAAATCGGGGTGATGACTGGGACGTAACCTTTCAAATATCGGTTTTATAACTCCTGCTGACAGCTGATCACACAATGTACCCAGCAGAACCATACAGAAGAGCAACAACACAGCTTGTTGCCATTTCGTCTTGTAGAAAAAAACACCTAAACCAACTAATACAAGAGGAATCCAAGTAGCTTTGCCGCTATACATCCACATAAAGCTGTCCCAAAAGACATTATGGAATTCATTCAACCAAAGAAAAGCTCCTCTTTCGTAGGGAAGAATCTGTTCAACCAGATTCTCGGGGTTAGTTTCTATCATATTTATGTTACGAGTTACAGGTTACAAATTACAAGAACTATCGACTAATAACTCGCAATTTATAATTTATTTACTTATCAGATTATTTCCAATTTGTCTTTTTGTATCCAACCGACACTTCCATTATCAATTTCAATTTCATACCAGCTTCCATCTTCTTTTGTTATTGATACTTTTGTGCCAGCATGAAGTATAAACAACTCTTTTGAGGTTGTGTTTGGTGAACTCACAACAGGAGCCGAACCTGCCATAATAATAGCCGTATCTCTATTCTCTACGTTCTTCTTCTGTGTATATGCGAATATATTTGTGAAAAGAAGAAATACAAACAATACAACACCTGAATAAAAGCCTGCTTTCTTTAAACTAAGCTTTGGACTAAAGAAGAATAAAAACAAGCTTCCTATAAAAAGAAGAAAAAATACGATGGATAACTTTGCCCAGCTATTTGAAGGTAGAAGATCTCTTACTCCATTAAACCACATCTTTAAAAAGAAGTTATCGGCAGTTAATATCTTATCTTCTATTTTGGTTTGGGCATATTCAATATTATGCTTTATATCACGGTCTCCGGGGTCATAAAGTTGTGCACGTTCGTAATTAAGCAAGGCTAAAGGAATCTCATTCACTCTGAAATAAGCATTCCCCAGATTATAATACAATTCGGCAGAAGCCTTACCTTGTTCTTTCTGAGCTTTAATTTCACCTTCGAGGAGCGTTATCGCATCTCTGAAATCGCCATTATCATATGCCTTTTGAGCTTGCTCTGCCACACTTTGTGCACTTATGCCTAGTGTAGAAATTATTATAAAAATTGATATAAATAACTGTTTCATAACAATCTTATTTTTTAATTCTAGAATTTTCCATTTCTCCAATTGCATCTACTGCATCCTTATACAAATCGTCCATTGCGGTATCTGACTCAACAGGAGCATAGCGTGCAAATTCGCAGGTATCCAATATCGAAATGAATTTAGTTACCAGCTCCTGTGAAGCTCCAAATCGAATAAGTTCCTGCTCTATATTGTCTCGACTCAAATCAGCTACAGGAATAACGAGTTTATCGCTCAAATATCCCCAAGCCGCACGCAGCACTTCTTCATAGAATTGCTCTTTCTTATGAGCTTGTAGATATTTACCTGCCAATTTAAGACGTTTAACAGCTACTTTATTAGCCCGTTTAGTTTTCATTCGGGCGATATCTGCATTTTCTTTAATTTGTTTGCGATACAATACTAAGAAAACAAGAAACAATACCAATGGTATTATATACCAAAACCAGTATCCTAATGATCCGAACAGAAAACTATTTATAGTAACCAAAGAAGGATTACCTGTCTTAATATGCCTGATATCCTGCTCTACCTGAACATCTGTTTGAGTAAAACTTGTCGCGGAATTACTACCTGCATGCGGATCTTTCGCCACATTCAGAGTGTATTCGGGAGTAGATATTGTTTTATATGATCTCGATTTAATATCGAAATAAGAGAATACCAAAGGTGGTATCTTAAAGGTTCCTTGATAACGGGGTATAAACAGGTATTCGATTGTTTTTGTACCAGTAAGACCATTATCCGTATAGGTTAAGTCATTCGTAATCTTAGGATCATATGACTCAAAATCTTTAGGAAGTACTAATTCGGGAGTTTTAATCAACTTCATATTTCCTGTACCCGAGATAACAAGCTTGATCGTCACCGGATCATTTGCCTTTATATCGGTAGCCGAAATAGAAGGGGTCATAGAAAATGTTCCCACCCCATTCGAAAAGTCAGCAGGTTTCCCTTCGGGTAAAGGACTAACATCAATAGTCAGAGGACTTGTTGTCATTGTCTTCTTAACATCTGTCATTACATATTGAGGTCCAAAGAATGTCTCAACGGTTTTCCCGGATCTTACATTAAAGACCATTTCAATCTTACCCGATGGTATTGTTATCTTGCCCGAACGTTGCGGGAAAAGAAGGGTTCTACGCAAATCGACAGCATAGTAATTACGTCCGTTATAATGCTCGAATGTCATCTGACGTGTAGCTGGTAAAGGTTGTTCTTCGACCATAAACCCATCAAATTCGGGGAATTCTATTTTACCGATATCACGCACTTCCAGCGTTGTATAAAAACGGAAAGTCACGACAAAGGATTCTTGTTCCGAAACTTTTGATTTTGATACGATAGCACGAATAAACGCATCCGATGAACTTATATTCTGTGCTGTAGAAGTTGCAGCTGAAGTCTGACCTCCGCCGCCTCCGCCCGATTGTTGAGCCTGAGCATTTTTATCGGGAGGTAGTACCTTTACCTGAATAGAGTTCGAGGTATAACTTTTCCCTTTAACAGTTATGGTAGCTGCCGGAATAGTAAATGTACCCTCCGCACTTGCTGATAGTGTATAAATATATGACTCCGAAGAATCGGTGGTAACATTACCATTTATAACCTGTGTACTGGAACTCGACGATATAGCCGGTCCATATAAAATTTCGAATCCTTTGATGGAAGATGGTACATTAATATTATCACCATTTCCTCCTCGTAGTGTATAAGTCAACCGAAACTGATCTCCCTTAGCTACTGCACTGGGAGCACTGGCCGTAAATTTTACTTGTGCATTTAATCCTAAACCAAGGAATAAAAGTATCCATAATAACAAATGTCTTTGCATCTTTTGCCTGTACATTTTCATATTTCTTTAACTAATCCCTATTTTATTTATAATATCACTATTCATTATTTCCTGCGAAGATAATTATATCCTTCTATTTATCGGTAAGCAATCACACTACCTTTAATCTTAGGTTCTATTATTGAAACTGTATGTTCCGAAGAAAGCAGTGTTTTATAGTTACCCGACTCCACGTCTAAATACACAAACCGAGCTGAAGGGATTTTATATGTTCCAGCCTTGTTCGCAACCAACAAATATCCGAAAATACGCTCACTTTGTAAGCCGAAGTCTGAAAACATAACATCGTCATCGTTACTTACCATATCATATACCTCAACCCCATCAGGTAAATCTAGAACAGGAGCAGATGCACTATTCAAATCACCATATCCGTCAACGATCACTTTGAGAGCGAAAAGTTCACCGACTTTAACCTGAGAACCTTTTACTTCGGATTGTATTTTGAATCGCCCTATTGCCCCCGAAAAATCTGTCGGCTTCTTTTTGGGTAATGTAACAACTTTTACAAAGGTTGGTTCAGATTTTAATTGTTTATCAACACTTTCAATTGCAGCTTCCCCCGGATAGAATCCTCTTTTTGTATTTAAACTTCTGGTATTAAAAGTCAAATTCGCTTTAACTTCAGGTATAACCAATTGTCCGATACGATTAGGGTATATAGTTATTATCCTCAAATCTCCGACATAATACTCAGTTCCGTTGTATTCCTCTTTTTTAAATATCGGGATACCTTGATGGTCATAGAACGGTTTTCCACCGACATCGAAGCCATCCAATACCGGATAATCGATTTCTTTGACTGAGAGTAAAGGTACTTTTGTATATAATTGACAAGACAAAACAAGTGCCTCGTCTTCATATATTTCAGGTCTGGAAACTTGTGTCCTAATAAAGGCATCAATATTATACTGATATTGTCCCCAATTCTCATTCTCTGGCAGAACCTTTAATTGAACCTCATTCGTTTTATATTGAGTACCCCTAAAGTCGATGGAGGCAACTGGTAACGAAATAATTCCCTTCTTTTTAGCAGCCACAATATACATAAACGATTGCCACATTTCTACAATACCTGCTATCCTTCCATTATTTGAGATGTGAGGACCACTTTTAATTTCAAGCCCCTCAAAAGATTTAGGGACATTAAAATTTGCACCTTCTACAGAACCTTTCAAAATATACTCTAAACGAAATGGCTCATCGACACTTACTACAGAAGGGCTTTCAATCTCAAAAGTGACATCTTGCGCAATCAGACTTTGAGTAAGACAACATAATAATAGAATAAAAACTTTTGAAACTGTTTTAGCCTCAGTTATTAAACCCATTTATTTTACCAGTCTTTACCTTGTCTTCTATTACTATCGTTTTGTTTTTGTCTTTCAGCAGCTTTCAATTGTTGTACACGCTCTTGTGTTTCTTTTTCATCCTGCTCTATCGCTTTCAACAATTGTTGAATATTTTCCTGCGACATTTGATTTTGCTGATCCTTGTTTTGATCTTTCTGATTTTGATCTTTCTGATCTTTATTTTGGTCTTTGTTTTGATCCTGATCCTTGTTTTGATCTTTATTCTGGTCTTTATTTTGATCCTTGTTCTGATCTTTGTTTTTGTCCTTATCCTTATCTTTATCCTTATTCTCTTGATCCTGAATCATTTTTTGAACTGTTGCCAGGTTATAACGGGTTTCCTCGTCATTCGGATTCAATCGTAAAGCTTTTTTATAGGCTTCCATTGATTCCTTTAAGGCTTTTTTTCTCAAAAACGAGTTCCCTATATTGTGCCATGCATTACTCATCTTGGTAGGATCGGTATTTTCGGCCGCCAGATATTGCTGATAAGTCTTCAATGCCTCATCTATATTCCCTTGTTTATAATATGTATTTGCCAGATTATAAATAGCTTCCTTAGAGGATGCATTTTTGGTAAGAGCTTCTTTATAACTAGCTTCGGCAGCATTGTATAATTGCTCGTTATAGGACTTGTTTCCTTGCCTTATATCTTTTCGCACTTCACGTTGTGCAAAAAGTCCAAACGAAACAGCCAGCAGTAATATAGTAAGAGTAATTTGTTTCATAATCAACTTATAAGTACTTTCAAGTATTTAGGTTATATCATTTTGACTTTACAAATGCACTAACCTTGTTATCTGAATAATCTGATATTTCTGAATATTTTATTTTTCTTATCGAATATGCATATTTCTACCAATAATAGAACCAACATACACCATGCAAAGAATTGAAATTTCTCATCGTATTCCGAATAAGCACTTCCTTCGACATTCTTCTTTTGCAGTTTATCCAATTCAGCCTGCAAACTCTTCAGTGCATTATTAGAATTATCTGCTCTGACATACATTCCTTTTCCTGCCTGAGCGATTTGCTTACACATCTCTTCATTCAACTTAGTGACAACAATATTACCCTCATTGTCTTTTTTCATTTCATTGCTTGTTGCCGACATTGGAACAGGCGAACCTTCAGGAGTTCCGACACCTACCACATTAATCTGTATGCCCGCTGATGCTGCTTGCTCTGCCAATTGTACTCCATTATCCTCATGGTCTTCACCATCGGTAATAAGAATTATCGATTTATCGACCTCCTTATCATTCGTAAAACTATTCATGGCAATATTTATCGCACTTCCAATTACAGTACCTTGAACCGGAACTAAAGAAGGGTCTATATTTTCGAGGAATATTTTTGCAGATTGGATATCCGTAGTCATGGGTAATTGTACATACGCCTCTCCGGCAAATACTACGATCGCTACCTTATCATTTTTTCTTTCGTCAATGATTCGTGTAAGTATCTGTTTTGCTTTGGATAATCTATCGGGGTTGACATCTCTCGCCAACATCGAATTAGATACGTCGATGGCAATCACTAATTCGATTCCTTTTTTATCGACCTTTTCTATTTTAGTACCGAATTGAGGGCGTGCTGCTACAATTATTCCAAAAACAATTACAGCAAAAATCAACCAAAATTTCAAATACGAACGTTTTAAAGAAAGCTCAGGCATCAAGCGTTTTATCAGCTTCAAATCTCCAAGTTTCTTTACAGATTTTAGTTTCTGCATGTTTAACAGGATAAATCCCACTACCAAAACAGGCAGTATAAACAACAGATACAAATATTCGGGGTTAGCAAATCGAAACATATCTAAATTTTATATTCGGTGAGGTCTCAGACCTTTTTATTACTACTTAATACCATATACATTACTATACTTACGGAATACTACGGAATATTGTCCGACGCAATACAAGCTCTCCCAACAACAGAGCGATAGCCATTAAAGCATAAGGCAGATAGAGCTCTTGTTTACGGGTAACTTTATTTACACTGATCAGGTATTTTTCCATTTCATCAATCTGTGTATATATATTCTTAAGACTCTTGTTATCCACTGCCCTGAAATACTCGCCACTAGTTACGGAAGCTATCTCGGAAAGTGTTTTTTCATCTATATCTACAGGTACATTTTGTATACGTTCTCCAAAAGGAGTCATAACCGGAGCGGGTGCTGTTCCTTGCGTTCCTACACCAATTGTATAAACACGTATACCGTAACTTTTAGCCAGTTCGGCAGCAGTTATAGGAGCAATCTGTCCTCTGTTATTCGAACCATCGGTCAACAAAATAACTACTTTCGATTTCGATTGACTATCCTTAAGCCTGTTTACTGCATTTGCCAAACCAAGTCCAATGGCTGTACCATCTTCAATCATTCCCGGTCTTATCTCATGCAACAGATTAAGAAGTACACCATGATCTGTAGTTAGAGGAGCTTGTGTAAAACTTTCTCCTGCAAAAATCACGAGACCGATCTTATCCTGTTCACGATCGGATATAAATTCCGAAGCAACTTTTTTGGCAGCCTCCACACGGTTAGGCTTTAAGTCTTGTGCCAACATTGATCCGGATACATCGAGTGCCATCACAATATCAATACCTTCCGACTTAGATGTTTCCCATGAATTACTTGCCTGAGGGCGAGCAATTACAACGATGACCAAAGCTATTACAATAAGTCTGATCACAAAAGGAAGATGCCTCAAATGCACTTTCCATGAAGCATGAACACCTCTAAAAGCGGCTGTTGACGACATTTTTATAGTCGCTTGAACTTTCCGCAATTTAAAGATATACCACCCAATAAGTGGAATCAATAATAAAAGCAAAAATAAATATCGAGGGTTTGCAAATTCCATTTTGGACTTATTTTTTAGCTATTAGCGTTTGTTGTTCTATTTTCATTACCATCTTTATCTCCTGAAATCTTCCAGTTATCAGAATCGCCTTTCTCAGAATCATCACGTTCGTTTAGTTGATTGGGATTCACAGGCTCTAAGACCTCTTCTTTTTTAGTTTGGTTGACAAATAAGTAGGCATTCACCAAGCTTAAGTCATTTTCGTCAGGGAATGGCTTGTATTTAGCGAATTTCACTAAATCGGATAATTTCAATACCTGATGCAAACTTTCGGTTGAAGATTCGGCAATCATGAAGTTTTTCACAACATTCAATATCTCATCAGATGTCATTTCAAAAGCACTGACACCAAAACGATCTTCTATATATTTACGTAAAATATCGGTTACCTCGGTAAAGTATTCCTTCTCTTTACCTTGCTGCCAAAGTTTCTCTACTTTCACATGATCAAGGGCATGAAGAGCAATAACATGTGGAGGTTCGACAACTACAGGTTTGAAATAATATCCTTTCTTCTTCTTTTGAATATACATGTATACACCGACTCCAATTGCAGCCAGAATAAGCAGGATTAGCAAACCTATAAGTATATAATATATGTAGTCTTGCCATACAAAAGGAGGGGTTTGGATATTCTTTATATCAAAAACACCCAGTTTATCAAACTCAATAGAGTCTGTTTGCTGAGTATTTAATTGCTCCAAGTAATTCAATGTAGCTTCTGATAAAACAGGTGAGATCACCTTCAATCCAAAACCGTTTGACTGTATGGTATCTTTTCCATCCAACACTGGCAGATATGGTATGTGATACAATGCCGAATCGAACGAAGTAACTATATATTTTTGAGTTATAGTCATTACCTCATGAGCATATACAGTATCGGGCTTAGGCATAGCAAGTACTTCTACCCCACTCACCAGAGAGTCTACATAAGCCGGAAATACAAGCTGCCGACCTTTGGGAGCGATAACCTCTAAACTAATGGTAGCTTGTTGTCCTATCGCTATTTCATAAGGCTGTACAGTTGCTTTTGCGGTCGATCGTTGAGCGAAAACAGCAAACTGTATAGAAATACAACTTAATAGAATAGTTAGTATTAATATTTTTTTCCTTAACATAAATATTCTGACATATTTAAGGTCTAAAGACCTATTTGTTACCTTGATAAGTATAAAAAAGGATTGACGAGTAAGCGAATTATAAGTAAACTTAATTTGTGAACCTGTTTACCGAAAGCTTGTAAAACCCGAAAATCATTAAATACTTATTATTACTTATATATGATTCTGATATTTCAACCTGATGGATAAAAAACCTCAAGGAAGGTATCATCTCATATAATTTCGTTTCTGAAATAAAGCTAAAAGACCCTTTACGTAATCCTGATCGGTACTCATAGACACATTATCGACTCTACTCTTTGTGAAAGACTGTTGCACTTCAAACAGCAATTTTTGATAATGTCTGTTGTAACGCTCTCTGACTTTCTTCGAAGATGTATCTACCCATGTTTCTTCCTGAGTTTCGGCATCTACCATTTTCATTAAACCTACTGATGGCAATTCGACCTCCAACTTATCATAGATCTGCAATGCAACCAAATCATGTTTACGATTGGCTATTGTCAAGGCATTTTGATAATCATATACATCCAAAAAGTCTGAGATAAGAAAAGCTGTACATCTCTTCTTTATGGCATTCGTCAAGAACTTTAATGCCATAGTCAAATCTGTTTGAGTCTGTGTCGGCTGAAAATCGAGAAGTTCACGAATGATATACAAAATGTGCTTCTTTCCTTTTTTAGGAGGTATAAACTTTTCGATCTTATTCGTAAAGAATATTACGCCAATCTTATCATTATTCTGAATGGCCGAAAACGATAAAGTAGCCGCTATTTCGGTTACAATATCACGTTTGGTTGCGTTTTGAGTTCCAAAGTCAAGACTTCCCGAAACATCGATAAGCAGCATAACAGTCATTTCGCGCTCTTCTTCAAAAATCTTGATAAAGGGCTTATTATATCGGGCAGTCACATTCCAATCAATATCGCGAATATCATCACCATAATTATATTCCCTTACCTCCGAGAAAGCCATCCCCCTGCCTTTAAATGCAGAGTGATACTGCCCTGCAAAAATATTGCGAGACAATCCCCGGGTTTTGATTTCTATCTGACGTACTTTTTTTAGTAATTCACTTGTTTCCATAATTGTTCAGTTATCATCGCTTTTGTATTTATTGGGTAACTACCCATTATTTGATGACCGTTAACTATTTACAGCTAACTGATTTATGGAACTTCTATCTTATTTAGTATTTCACTAATAATTTCGTCTGAAGTTGTGTTACTTGCTTCGGCTTCATAAGTAAGACCAATACGGTGACGTAATACATCATGAGCAACGGCTCTTACATCTTCGGGAATTACATATCCTCGGCGTTTGATAAATGCATAAGCTCTTGACGCTAGTGCTAAACTGATTGATGCACGAGGTGATGCTCCAAATGCAATCATATTTTTCAATGATGGTAAACCATTATCAGCAGGAAAACGTGTAGCAAATACTATATCAACAATATATTTTTCGATCTTTTCATCCAGATATACATCCTTTACTACTTTACGAGCTTCCAATATCTCATCTGCTTTCAATACAGGTTTTACCTCTTCGTAAGCATCGTTGATATTTTGACGAAGAATTAATTTTTCTTCTTCTTTCTTTGGGTAATTAATTACCACCTTCAACATAAAACGGTCAACCTGAGCTTCAGGTAGCGGATATGTACCCTCTTGCTCTATCGGGTTTTGGGTAGCCATTACAAGGAATGGTTTTGGCAATTTCAATGTAGTTTCGCCAATAGTTACCTGACGTTCCTGCATAGCTTCTAGTAAAGCACTTTGTACTTTAGCAGGAGCACGGTTAATCTCATCCGCCAATACAAAGTTGGCAAATACAGGCCCTTTTTTAATCAGGAATTCTTCGTTTTTTTGACTGTATATCATTGTACCGACAACATCGGCAGGCAACAAGTCGGGCGTAAACTGTATACGGTGATAATCGGCTTCAATTAGAGAAGCTAGGGTTTTAATAGCCAGCGTTTTTGCCAACCCGGGTACCCCTTCGAGCAATATATGACCGTCAGACAACAATCCGATCAGTAGTGATTCGACCAAATGCTTTTGTCCGACTATCACTTTGTCCATACCCATCATTATCATATTAACGAACGCACTCTTACTTTCTATGCGTTCATTTAATTCGCGAATATCAACTTGAGCCATAAGTAGAAATATTATATTGTTTATTTTTTGATTTTCGTTAAAAGACTGACAAATTTATTAATGTTAAATCTCAGAATGAATATTTTGTCGTTAAAAAAGATTAAGCTAAGGCAACAATCTTAGTGTGAACAACGGTTTTTTGCAATTTACAACATTATAAACCTAAAGATCACTTTTTTTATAAAAAAACACCCACTTACGGCTCTGACTATTCGAGACTTTGAACTATTAGATATTATTTATACTTTTGCACCTCTCTTAAGAAATCCTTGTATAGAGGAATCTTATTTACACACTAAAGAATAGCTATTTATGAAAAAAATGATTGTAATTATTTTTGCTTTATTCACACTTTGTGCAGCTCAAGATATCCAAGCCAAAGGGGTAGTTGTATATCACAACGGGCCTAAATTTGAAACTCTGAAAGAATTGCCTGCTGATGTTATATTAGAAGGAAAACATGTAAATGTAGGCGTCGCTTACGATCAGTTTGGTATCTTTTGGCTTCCGTTGTGGAACTATGGCACACCCGAGTATTCGCTTGTATCTGACGATGAAGAAACTGCCTGGGCATTAACCAGCGAAGATATAGAAGCAATCAAAAAAGAATACAACATTGAACTTCCTGAGAATCCAAGTCCTTCGCTTTGGAACAAGATAGGATTAAAGCCTATAGTAATATTATTTATTGTTTGGGTTTTATGGGGGTATTTCAGAAAAGAAAAAACAGACGAAACAGTAGCATAATTATCGTGTGATGACCATATAGAATATACAAGACGGCTTTAGTGGGAAAAATCAACTAAAGCCGCTTTTACATTTATACACAAAGTATTATTTACCATATTATCGGCAACGATAACGAATGTTTGGCGGCAAAATCAGAGCAAAGTAAACCTCTGGATATTTAGTATTGGATTTTCTTAGAAGTTTTTGTACCAAAACAAAAAATATCTTCAAACATAATTTTGTATATTTGTGTCCCTTTGGATTAAAACCCATCCAGGAAAAGCAAAAACGATAAAAACTAAATATTTTTAATTACAAACAGTTATGATAACAATTGACAAATTCAACTTTGCCGGTAAAAAAGCATTTGTGAGAGTTGACTTTAATGTGCCTCTTGATGCTGATTTCAACATTACAGATGACACACGTATTCGTGCGGCTCTTCCTACTTTGAAAAAAATTCTTGCAGACGGAGGTAGCCCTATTATTGCATCTCACTTAGGTCGTCCTAAAGGAGTTGAAGACAAATATTCATTGAAACACATTCTTGGACATGTATCTAAACTTTTAGGTGTAGACGTTCAGTTTGCGAATGACTGTGCTGGAGAAGAAGCTGCAATGAAAGCTGCTGCTTTACAACCGGGAGAAGCTCTTTTGTTAGAAAACCTTCGTTTCTATGCTGAAGAAGAAGGCAAACCTAGAGGTTTAGCTGATGATGCTTCGGATGACGAAAAAGCTGCTGCAAAAAAAGCAATTAAAGAAAAACAAAAAGATTTTACTAAAACTTTGGCTTCTTATGCTGATGTTTATGTAAATGATGCATTTGGTACCGCTCACCGTGCTCATGCTTCTACAGCATTGATCGCTGATTATTTTGATGCAGAACACAAAATGTTTGGATTTTTGATGCAAAAAGAAATCGATGCTGTTGATAAGATCATGCTAGATCCAGCTCGTCCATTTACTGCAATCATCGGAGGATCTAAAGTTTCTTCTAAAATTGATATTATCGAGAATCTACTTTCGAAAGTAAATAACCTAATCATCGGTGGTGGTATGGCATTTACATTTGAGAAAGCTAAAGGCGGAAAAATCGGTAATTCTCTTTGTGAAGACGATAAATTAGAGTTGGCTAAAGAAATTATGGCTAAGGCTAAAGCTAACAATGTAAATATTATACTTTCTAGCGACGCTAAACTAGGAGACAAATTCAGCAACGACGCTAATACTCAGTTTGCTGAAGCTAATGCAATTCCTGACGGATGGTCTGGTTTTGACATAGGTCCTAAAGGTGAAGCTGAATTTTCGGAAGTTATCAAAAACTCTAAAACTATTCTTTGGAATGGTCCGGTTGGAGTATTTGAATTCGATAATTTTGCTCACGGATCAGAAGTAGTTGCTAAAGCTATTGCTGAAGCTTCTAAACACGGTGCTTTCTCTCTTGTTGGAGGAGGTGATTCAGTTGCATGCGTAAATAAATTTGGTCTTGCTGATCAGGTTTCTTATGTATCAACCGGTGGTGGTGCATTACTTGAGTTCATCGAAGGTAAAATTCTTCCTGGAATCAAAGCGATCAGAGGATTTTAAGCCAAGCTTAAATATATAAAAGCAAAAAGAGCCTGTTCCGATTGGAACAGGCTCTTTTTCTATTTGAGAGTTAAATGTCCTTTTTTTACAAGTATTGAAACAAATTATCGTTTACCTTTGATTCTTGCTAATCATCTCATTTGATCTATTTTGGAAACTTTCAACATAATATACCCATCACCTTTACTTGCTCCTTACATCAGATATTATTGGCTATTGAAAGTAGATACTATTTCCGAAATATCAGAGACAAGTATTCCCGTTGGCTGCATTAATCTTATCTTTCATCGGGCAAGCAGAATGTTTTCCGAAACATCCAACGAATTACAACCACAATCATTTGTAGGCGGCCTATCCACCGGATTTACGGAACTGACTTCAACAGGAAATATAGATATGATTGTTGTTGTATTTCAACCCTTCGGAGCAAGAGCCTTTTTCAGTTTACCAATGAGTGAATTTTTCAATAATTGTATTTCAGTACATGACATTGGAGATATTGCACTCAAAGAATTGGAAAAACAAATTCAAGATAATCGCGATAGTCTATCATCGATTGAACTTATTGAGAAACATTTCATTAAACAGCTACATGCTTTTGATGATTATAACTATAAACGAATTGTAGCAGCCATAGAGGCAGTGAATAACCAACCTCAAATAGAGATTACTTCACTTTCTGATATAGCTTGTCTCAGCTACAAACAATTCACTCGTATATTCACTGAATATGTGGGTGCTAAGCCCAAAGAGTTTACACGTATTATTCGTTTTCAAAGGGCATTGTATATTCTGCAGACTAATCCGAAAATAAGCCTTACTCGGTTAGCTTTTGAATGTGGGTATTACGATCAACCACATCTTATCAAAGAATTTAGAATCTTTGCAGGCTGTACTCCGACTGAATTTATTGCAGCTTGTAATCCTTACTCCGATTACTTTTCGACCCTGTAAGGAATGTCCTTTTTTTACATGTTTAGCCAAATGAGTAATTCTACTTTTGTAAAGTCAAACAGAGATCAATATCTCTAATTAAAATCAGATTTTATGAAAAAGTTAATTGCATTTTTTGAGATTCCGGCTACTGATCTAAACAGAGCTGTCAAGTTTTACCAATCGGTTTTAAACACTAAACTATCAGTCCATGATTGGGGACAAGAAAAAATGGCATTCTTCCCTGAAGAAAGTGGAGTTTGCCCCGGAGCTATCTCATGGTCGCCGACTTTTATACCTTCTAAAGACGGCGTACTGATTAGTTTAAATTGCGATAGCATCGAAGACTCTCTTGCTATAGTTGAAGCAAATGGAGGAAAAACTGTAATTCCTAAAACTAAAATTGAAGCCGAAAATAGGGGTTACTTCTCTGTTTGTATCGACTCCGAAGGAAACAGTATCGGCTTGTACTCTGATCTATAAAAAGCACAAGAGTCAGCATTATTAAACGCTGACTCTTTCTGATAATAGCTTTAAGCAACAGGTAAACTGATTCTATTTCATTCTTTGTGCTCTAATATTTCGCTCAATATACTCTTGGTTATCATCAACAATCCAAAGGCTATCTTTTATTAAGCTACTTAAAAAAGATGAAAACTTTGTAGCCCCTAAATAATTGAGGTGATCTAAGTCTAGGAATTCTTTGTTTTCAAGAGGAAAGTCCTGAAAATCCAGAAAAGTAATATCTGACAGATTTTCTTTTCTGTAAGTTTGAAGGAATTCCTCGTTAGCCCGATAAGGATCCAGGGCATGTGTAGGAGTTCTAAATAAAATCAAATTAACACCTTTCTCAACACATACCTCTTTTATCTTTACCAGATATTCTAAATTAACAGAACCCACTTCGAATATGTCTTGTTGTGTAGCTTTAGCTTGATGGTTAGCTCTAATCAGTGAATCGGTTTTCGAGAAATGAAATTCATCGTAACCTCCCCAATATTTATAGGAAGGATAAAAAGTCCCGCCCCATTTAAGGAAACCAATATTATCTCTGGCAATTATAGGTTGTATTGATAAAAAGCCAAGAGGATTCTCTCCTAAAACAGCTAATTTTTCACGATTTTCAATAAGAGGAGCATATCTCAAATACTGGGTAGATAAATACATATCTGTCCATATAAACCTATCCATTATCTTAGTTAGCTTAAAATTAGAATAGTCAAGAAAAATATACTTCAATTCAGGATTTACATCTATTATTTTTTTGATTTTTGTGTACGAGTAGAAGAACGACTCTCCCGCTAAGGCTAAATTTACAGCCCCATCAATTTCGGAATCACGTATACTACAAGAAACAAAAGAGCTACCTACAAATAGATATTTTGTATGTGGCGATAATTTATAATATCGATTATCTTGTATTATTTTATTCAAAAAGAAGATAATAAAGAAAGTAATACTGCTCAATAATACAACAAAGAACAATACTTTTCTACAAAAAAGTTTCATTCTATGATATTTGAATAATATAAATATTAAGGTTTATTCTCATAATAGTTAGTATAATGTGTAAACGTAAATAAAATAATAACCTCATAAAATAGGCTATAAGGTTTTACAGAAGAGATTTCATACAGAAATAAAAGTAATATAAAAGTTTGGTATATTAACACATTACCTTCAACTTTCTACTACTTTTACAAATCTATTTATGTAGAATGGAATCACATTTGTTAACTTGCTCTAATTAGAGAAGTCCTTTTTCGATATTCTTCACTCTTGGAATAACCAAACTGTCCTCGATAAAAGTATGTGCCTCAAGCTCTTCTTCCGACATATACAATTCGAGCAAAATATTAGTCATCAAAGCCTGATCTTTTACTCCTGATACATATTTGAGCAGAATACGTTTAAGGTCAGCTATTTTTTCTTCTATATTGTTGTGGCGCTCCTCAAAGATATTAATAGAGTATTTATCCTCATTAGACTTGTTCATCAATGACTGCACATATGGAAATACTGTATTATCTTCGTATTTCATATGTTCATATACTTCTTTCTTATAATTGTCAAAGAAGTCCAACACCAACTTCTCAAGGCTTGACTCTTCTTCCGAAAAAATCAGCTTTAATTTGCGTCTGATATTGGGTAATCGACTTTCCAGAAAATATTCATGGGAACATTTCAAATAATATAGAAATGGCTCTAGAGGCAGCTTATCAAACTCCTCCTGAACATCCATAATCGGTTTGTTAGACTGAATATTTGCCAGAAACAAGAAGCATCTCGGATCAAAATTGTATTGTTCACAAACAGCTTCAACACTTTTATCTCCAAATCCCAAAGAGAACTTAAGACGAGTCAACAAAAGCAATAATTTGTAATCAGCATCAATAAGATCCGACATTTTCATTGCCTTACTATATTTTACCGTTATATTGCTCATAATTGTAT
This sequence comes from Dysgonomonas sp. HDW5A, assembly GCF_011299555.1. Classification (NCBI taxonomy): domain Bacteria; kingdom Pseudomonadati; phylum Bacteroidota; class Bacteroidia; order Bacteroidales; family Dysgonomonadaceae; genus Dysgonomonas; species Dysgonomonas sp. HDW5A. The sequence continues at coordinate 555,511 of NZ_CP049857.1, forward strand.
GTCTTTAATGTCTACTAATTTATTTAATATTGCATAGATTGTAAGTCCCGAAACACTATGAATTTCGAGTTTGCGTCCTATATTTCGTCTGTGTGTAATAACTGTATGTATCGATATATTATGGTGTTCGGCAATCTCTTTATTGCTCATCCCTTTTACAATACTTATAAGTATTTCCTTTTCACGGTCGCTTAATTCTTCCTGATCGGAAGCTTTCGATACATCCTTATTTAAACATGTCGAAAGTACTTCTTCAATCTTAGACTCCGAATCATTTATTCTGATTACAGCATCATATGACTGATAAAACCGTTCGTCTATCATATTATATACCAATGCAATCAACGGTATATGTTTTTCTATATTCAGATGCTGCCTCACATCTCCCTTGTGCGAATGCCCCAACAACATGGGGTTGATAAGAACTGCATCCGGCTTCAATATTCCAAGCTGATAATTAATATCCTCCAATTCTTTCAACTCAACCACCTTCGATACAATAGGCAATTGAGAAAGTGTGTATACTAATCCCTTTCTTATAATATATGAAGTTTCAGCAACTGCTAAGACCTTACTTAAATTTGCCATTGTTTTAGCTTCTTATCTAGAATCATTCTTTATAAGCACAAAGAACGTTATTTAAATCCGAGCAGACAAGTACCAGTTTAAACTTTTAACAGAAAAATAATGGAAAACTAATCAAAATCACTTAAATATCTTATTTAAATAATCAGTCATGTACTTTACAGTGGTTTTAAACCAAGGTTCAAACAACCAGAACGGGTGAGGTGTATCGGGTAATGAGTGCATTTCGGCAGGTATGTTGTATGCTGATAGTTTATCAATAATCTCATCCCGGCCTCCATGAAACCGCGGAATAGAACTGTTTATGAAACAAATAGGGGCAGACTTACCGGTCACCCAATAAACGGGTGAAGCTTCCATCCAAAGCTCTTTTTTCTCCTCATAAGTGCCTACCAACCATTTAACTGAGGCAGAAACTTTATTCTTAGAAATTGCTTCTACAACACCATCCAGAGATTCTTTAGTAGTAAAGTCTGAGATTCCGTCTATGTTTATCACCGCTTGTACTTCACTCGAATGATTAGGATATTCCCTATTAACTCCTTCATAAGAAAGCTGTCCATTAGTTACTCCGATTAAGGTAGCCAACTGACCTCCTGCCGAGCATCCCGACACTGCTATTCGGGTAGTATCAATTCCGTACCGTTCGGCATTAGCCCGCATCCATCGAAGAGCTGTTTTCAGATCATGTACAGCCGCAGGATAAAGGGCTTCGGGGGATAAGCGGTATTCAACAGGAACAGTAACATATCCCTGTGAAGCTATTTGCAGTGCCATAGGTATCTCCTGAGATAAATCGCCTGAACTCCAACCTCCCCCATGTATCATCAATAAGGCAGGGTATTTTTTGTCATCGTCAGGTCTATAAAGATTTACATGTAACGATCTGTCTGCCGTCGGTTGCGAATAAACAATACTTTCTCTGGCAATGACATTATCAGGCAAATGGGGTTTGACGATTTTTATGTAAGGACGTTTTTTACTCTCCTTAATATAAGTACTATAGACAGTAAAGGATGTATCACGAGGTATGCCGTCAATCATTACCTGAGCGGAGAGCATATTTCCGGCTAGCAGGAGAACTATCGCTATTATTATATATTTCATTAGCTGCTTTTTATACTAATCAAGAGCAGAGGTAAAACTACTAAACCTCCGCTCTTAATAACCATAACTAGATACAAAACTAATAATCATTGCTGACTACTTTTCTAACCTAAACCAATCTAGATCGACCCTTCCGCCATCATTTTTCGGAATGGGACGAGAGCAGAATGTGCCAATCTTAGCACCAATCCATTTACCTTCTTTCGCTTTGAACTCATTACCTAATGTTATATATTTTTTGTCATCAGTACTATAACTGAATGTACATTTGTTTCCTTCGGTCATTTTTACCCGTAGATAAACGGTAGGCTCTTTTAACTTTACTGAAGCGTTTACCAATTCTTTAGTTCCTTTTTCCGCATTTATACATTCCGATTGAGACAACACGAAACCCTCGGCAGTATTTTCAAACGATAGCAAAGCATAATCCAATCCCATTACTACAAGCCCTGTTCTTTCACCCGCAAAACGGGGATCGGGTTTGAGGGTCAACTTCACGGTAGCCGTAAAGTCGGGTGCAGGAATCTTTTGCAAAAGTAGATTCGGAACATCCCATAAGCTTTTATAATCATCTGCAACAGGCACTGAATACAAACTCAAACAACCTTTCTCTTGATTGGCAAAATACCACCACGATAGAGGGTTACCGTGCCACTGCCATTGCAAACCTAATGTATTAGCCGAGAATTCGTCACTTTCGGCGGGGGTAGCTATCGGATATGTTTTACCTACATTGGGTTTCTTGTAAGTGAGTACGGGTTCGCCGCAACCGTCACCATCTTTATCAACTCCAATCACAGGCCAGTCATTTTTCCACACCATCGGTTGAAGATGAGTGATTCGCCCCACTGCTCCTACATCCTGAAAATGTATAAACCAATCTTCGCCCGTTTCGGTATCCACCCAAGCACCTTGGTGAGGTCCATTAATCGGAGTTTTACCCTGATCCATTACCACCTTACGTTCATAAGGGCCAAAAACATCTTTCGAACGCATAGCCAGTTGCCAACCTGTAGCAACGCCTCCTGCGGGAGCAAATATGTAATAATATCCGTTGCGTTTGTAGAATTTAGGTCCTTCGATAGTAGGATCAAGATCGTGTCCGTCATAAACAATACGCGACTCTCCTACCGCTTTCTTTCCATCGGGAGTAAGGCGTGTTACTGCCAAAAGACTCTTTATTCCTGCACGGCTTCCGGCATACGCATGAGCCAAATATACATCTCCATTGTCATCAAATAAAGGACAAGCATCGATCAGACCCTTTCCCTCTTTTACCATCACAAGAGGCTCCCAAGTTCCGGCAGGGTCTTTCGTTTTTGTCATGAATATCCCCTGATCGGGGTCTCCATAATAAATACAAAACTCCCCTTTATGATATCGAATGGCGGGAGCCCAAACTCCACCACCATGTTCTACCTTCGAAAAAATTGAGTCGGGGGCCAGTTTATCAATAGCATAACCAATAACAGTCCAGTTAACCAAATCTTTAGAATGAAGAATGGGTAATCCGGGTACACAATTGAAACTCGATGCCGTCATATAATAATCGTCCCCTACCCTGCAAACATCAGGATCGGAATAATCAGCATACAAAACCGGATTTTTATACATTCCGTTTCCCTGATCCGAAACCCATGTTTTTGAGATATTATTTTGAGCATTCATTCCTGACATTGCACAACACAGCAATAGTCCAAGTATGCTTTTTCTGATCATTTTCATTATTTTATTTCTTTGATTAAAGGTTTTACATTGTTCTCTTTCAATCCTTCGACGAATAAGGATGCCATTATTCGTGCGCCGGTTTCTTTGAAATGTGTATTATCTGTTTTTCCTTGGGGGAAGATTTTATTTTCCCCTGCTTCGATATGTAAGAATAGCGATGCCGATTGATCCTTTCCCAAATCGATAAGAAGTTCTTTGCTCTTCTCATACATATCTATCATCAATACATTTTTATCTTGTGCCACCTGACGAGCCAGTTCTACATACTCACCATGTGAATCCTGAAATACACCTTTCGAGTCGAAACGCCTTCTTACCACCGAAGTACAAATAATGGGAGTTGCCCCTTTGGCTTTTACCTCATCCACAAAACGAGTAAGGTTTTCGACATACTGCTTAGGTGGAGTATAACGATCGGGACGATCTTCCGCCGAGTCGTTATGCCCGAATTGGATTACTACATAATCTCCCGCTTGCACATTATCCAGAATCTTTTGCCACCATCCCTGCTCAATAAATGTGCGTGAACTTCTTCCATTTTGAGCATAGTCTTCGATTACAATATTCTGATTAAAAAACTCAGGAAGAAGTTGTCCCCATCCTCTTTCGGGAAAAGCTTCCGAAATACTGTCACCTGCTATACTATCCCACACATTTTTGTACAAAGGCTTAAGAGCCATAGTAGAATCGCCTGCCATAAATAGATGTACAGGTCGATTTTTCCCTGCAAAAAACATGCAAAAAGTTACAAGAGTTACGGATATTACAATTAGTTTCTTCACTGTTATTCAAGGTATTAATTAAGAAAAAGTAACAACATGCCCAATTAAGTTACAAATAAGCTAACACAGTACACTTTTGCGAATCACCTAAATAGCTATCTATCAACAAATAAGACCTAAAAACATTACAAAAGTGACAAAAGTGACAACTTTTTCGATGTTTTGTTATTGTCACCTATTTTCCATTTTTCAAAGAGCCTTTATATTACTTATGTCAATCAATAGTTGAGATTATATGTTCTATTTAATTGTCTTTTTACTACGCGCAATCACAGATTGCTTGTATTCCTTTTGACTCGCCTTCGCTTCGTCGAACGTTGTTTGCCCAAAGTAAGCCGCAAAAGGAATCAAAAAGGCTTTGTGCTGCGTAGCTTGCCTGTCTGACCTAAAGCTTACAGGCTAAACTAAACCTACTGCCTATCGGCACGTTTAGTTTTACGCCTGCTTCGCTTGTCAGCCAACGGCTACGCCACTGATGCACCGGGGCTGACGCACGTAAGTGGCTTTCGTCTGTCAGGCTTCCCGACCTTGCCGGTTGCACGGGGTACCCGCAGGATGAAGAAAGCGTTAAGAAACAAAAGGATATCAGCATTAAATGTTTTCTTTTGTTTTAGCTTTCGAGTCCGTAGCGGGTCGGGCAAAGAGGCTAAGTCTTGATCTTTTGTTTCGTTTTGCATCAAGGCAAAATGAAAAACAAACCCGATAGGGTGCGTTAGAAAATAGAACATTAAACAAAACAACTACTGATTCGTATTACTTATAGATAAACATATTGATTTTAAGCCACATAAAATCTTTAGCAATACATTTAAAGAACGTAGTTATTTATTTCTCAAATAAAAGCCCTTGAATTTTCACATTTCTTATACTGATATACTTATCGTCAGCTTCCATCTTATACCAAGGATAGAAACGAATATAGAACGTTTCGCCTTGCGGTATTTTCAGTACTTTATTGAATGTATATGTCTTAAATTTCTCATTGGGAAGATCATCCATAACAGCAATATCTTCGCTCTCGGCAAAGCTCTTATCTAACGATGCCAAAGCGGTAAAGGTCATATATTTGCCACCTAAAGCCCCCATTTCGAAGCTTAACGAATCCAGATAGAATGTACCTCTGGGAGCTGATATAGCTAATTCTAAATAGCGGGAAGCATTGAGATCAATATCCCCTACGGGCCATTTATTGTCTAATGTAGTCAATAATACGTCATTATTCTTGTCTACAAATTTCAACCCGACAACCTCAGCCTTTACTGCAATATTATTGGCTGTTAATAGGCTTTCCCGTAAATTTACAGACCAGTCGGTTTGCACCTTTTGAGCATCTTTTACAGACAATCCGGCTCCTTTTATTCCTATTTTTTGATACACTTTATTGTCAACTGATAATAACAGGTTACCCTCATAGTTTTTTGCCTTATCAGGATTAAAACGCACAAAAACAGGATAGCTCAAATTACCATCAGTATAGGATACTGATAATTCCTTTTGAGGACTTCCGCTTTTACTTGCCAGCAATTCGAATGGCGATTCTATTGAAAGTTTTACTGTTCCAGATTTTGGATTAAGATTCAAGCCCTGCAATGTAAACATCTTCACCGTAGATCGCCCTAAAAACTGCGATCCGAAATCCCATTCCACAGGCTTTATATTTATATCAGACGACAATGTGAGGTAGTTGGTCAATATACCTTGCCTCATCAAGTCTTCAACAGCAAGTCTGGCATATAGTATTCCCCCCATTGCTTTTAAATGGGTATTATCATTGTTGGCATAAATAATTTCTTTCGATTTCTCTGCACCATATTCGAGAACCACCTGTTGAGTCAACAACGTCATATCGACCAAAGGCACCGACAAATCACGGGCAAGAGACCGCATCGCCATAGGATAGTTCATTGTTGAATCGTCAGGAGCCAATTCCGTCAAACTATGCAACCCTTGTCCTGTGATTTGATTATTTTCATTAAATAGTCTTCTTACGATAGGTGTAAACAAAATAGGGATAGCTCCTCTTTCGCGTGATTCATCAACATATCTTTGCAGATATCCTTGATATTGCCCCCAAGCGGCTGTACCACGTCCAGTTTCATCATTGGGATCAGTATCCTGTCCCGCAGCCTTTTCATCATTGTGCCCGAATTGAATAAAAACATAATCCCCCGGTTTTAAACTGTTTCTTAAATTTCTCCAGAATTCGTAATAAAACGATTTAGAACTTCTTCCATTTTTAGCTGCATTGACCGATTGAATATCACCTGTCAGAAACAAGGGTAACATTTGTCCCCATCCTCTCATTTCTTTCTCTCCACTATTTTTGTCCTCATCGTAGTTTGCCATTGTTGAGTCGCCAATAGTCAGTATTTTAATTTGAGCAGAAAGCGTCCCTCCCAAAAGGAAAAAACCTAAAAGTAAAAAGCTGATAAATATTCTACTATATCTCATTTGTCTACTCTTGGAGTTTTTACATTACTCAAAAAATTATTTCCCCATATAACATTACTGTTTTTTATTTGGCAAAAAATATCAGCAGAAGTTAACTGAAAACAATTATTTATTAAAACATTACTCACATTATTCAATTCAACAATCGGCTGATTGCTTAGCGGTGCTTTTGATCTTACATTATCCAAAACAATGTCTTTACAATCGTCGAAAGCAAAAGATGCACCTTTCTTTACGGCTAAATCGACATTGTGAAATTGGATATTCGTGGCTGTCTTAGCCGTGAAACCCTCGTCGGCAGTCATATTTATATTCGAAAAAGAAATCTCTGAAATCGGCATCTCGTTGATACCAGTTATATATCCCACTTTTTTGATATCACTACCCGTAACATCACTTATATGCACATTACGAAATACGGGTGTACGATCCGAAACAGGCTCTTCCTTAGAATCTTTATCATAGAAAAGATCGAATATGAATGCATTACGCTGAATATTATTCATCACAATATTACTCACTCGTATTTCTTCAACCACACCTCCACGTCCTCTTGACGATTTTAAACGGATACCTGCATCCGTACCATTAAATACGCAATTAGAGATAGCGACTTTTTTAACTCCTCCCGACATTTCGCTGCCGATAACAACCCCTCCGTGACCGGCAAGCATTACACAGTTGGTAATGGTCAGATTTTCGCAAGGTCTGCCATAGATACGTCCATCTTCATCACGTCCCGATTTGATCGTTATGCAATCATCTCCTACACTGATAAAGCAATCCGAAATACGTACATTACGGCACGATTCGGGATTAATTCCATCCGTATTATGTCCCTTAGGATTGCTCGAAGGGTTATTTATAGTGACACCGTTTATTACTATATCATCGCATCCGATCGGGTTGATTGTCCAGAAAGGTGAGTTTACAATCGTGATACCTTCTATATGGATATTCTTACATTCCAAAAATTGAATAAACGGAGGACGGAAAAATTTACGCTCCAACGTCTTTTCGTAATAAGGCGAAACCTTTATATTTTTATTGGCATCAAGCCATTGTTGCTGCAATTGATTGGTTGATGAAGTTTTTCCTGTTGCATTAATTTCATTGATAAAACGCTTCGATTCATCCCACCACTTAAAACCTTGCCCATCTATTTTTCCTCGACCTTTGATCGTGATGTTCTCTACTTTCTCGGCATGGATCAGTGGCGATAAACTATTCATAAATACACCCTCCCAACGTACTTTAACGAAAGGAAGATAATCTTCGAATCGATCTGAAAATCGAAGTACTGCACCCGACTCTATATCCAATGTGATATTACTTTCGAGGTGAATAGCTGCTGTCAGATAATTTCCGGCAGGGAAATAGATTGTTCCTCCTCCTTCGGACGCTGCCTTCTTTATTGTTTTATTGATTAAATCTGTACATATTTTCTTTCCTGTTACATCTGCACCTAAAGCCTGCATATTATACACTTTAGCTTGTAAGGCTAAAATCGAGAGAGAAAATACAATCAGTAAAAAAGTCTTCTTCATAATTAAACGTTTTAAGGCTTCGTGCCTCTTTAAGTAAAAGAAAATATTTAATGACACATCTTAAAGGCATAACAACCTATCGTTGTTTTGCTTGCCAAAGCAATAAATAGTTCTGCGAACTTATTTATTTTATTGCCGTAGGATTCCAGTTATCACATCCCTTAAGGGCATTGGATACGGTATATTTTTCGGCTTCCTTCTTCGTTAATATTTTTGCCCATTTTACACGCTCGGAAGTATTAGCACCTTCCCCCGAATTATTGTATTCCATATAGCGGGCTGTCTTTTCGTTTTCTGCATTTCGCCAGTTATCCCACCCTTTTGGACTGATACCTTTGGGTAAGTATGTATTCATAAAAAGAGTCATGGCATAGGCACGCCACGGACGTCCCAAATACATTTCGGTAACTTCGTCTGCTAATTTCACTGTACAATTATTGAAAATATATCCGAATTCTATATCCTCAGGCGTATTAGCTGCCGTGATATATGAATTCTTTTTGCAAAAAATTTCGCATCGCTCGAACCAGCAAGTCGATGGCCCGAAAATAAAATCGGTAGTGCCTTCAATGTAGCAATCCTCGAAATATTGTCTTTGTCCCTGCTTTCCGGCATAGATCGTATCCTGATGTCCAAGAAAGCGGCATTTACGGAAAATAACCCTGTCTCCTTCTACATGAAGTGCTACTGCCTGCCCCAGTTGAAGAGATGAATTTTCGATAGTAAGATTCTCAACCGTTATACCATTTCCTTGAATAAGAAACGAATACGTTTTGAAAGTTCCCATCTTGTTTATATTCGCATGATCGTCATAGGTAATGATTGTCTTTTCCATATCCTCACCTACCAGTTTTACATTGGTAAGATAAGAGTGAAGAACTAATTTCTCTTTATAAACTCCCGATCTGATATAAATTGTTTTAAGCCCCGACGGGTCAAACGCCCGTACGGAATCTATTGCTTGCTGAATAGTGCGGAAATGCCCTCTTCCATTACGATCTACAATAATATCATACTTATCTTGAGCAAATGCCCCGAATGAGGCAAATAATAAAAAGAGTAAAAGAATTTTTCTCATGCGGTCAAAAAATTTAAGGTAAGGTCGCCGACCTTTTATTTCTTTGGTAAACAAAACAGCCAAAGCCTGTTAGAAACTAAATATATCACTCGCTCGGTTTAATAATCCGTAATTGTTATCATAAGGGGTAATTTATTTTACCCCTTAGATTTCTTATTTGACAGATACTCCTTTAGTATCCCGGATTCTGTTCTACTTTTGCCTGATTCAGGTTAATAGCATCTAAAGGTATAGGACGCAATATTTTATTTTGACCGTCCACTCCTTTAAAATAATCGGCACCGATAATATTAGGATTGTATTTTACAGCATATTCGATCAGTTTACCTGTACGTTTTAGATCCATCCAACGGTGATATTCGCCTGCCAGCTCTCTTGCTCTCTCATCCAGAATAAAATCTATCGATACATCAGAAGCCTTTATACTCATATCATATCCTGCTGCGGCAGCACGTTTGCGAACCACATTTATCCGTTCTGCTGCTTTGGCTGAATTACCTGCTTTGTAATAAGCTTCGGCTGCTACCAGATAGCTTTCTCCCACACGTGCGAGTATAACATCACGTGTACTTCCGGTTGTACTGAAAACCGAAGTAGGATCATCAAACTTGCGTACTACGGCTACTCCATACACATCGCCCGACATTGCCGCAATGTACGTAGTTGGCTTACCTGAGACTGTCAGAGTATTTTCCTGCATAGGGATAATAACAGTTTTTGATCTTGTAGCAGGGTTAGCGGCACGCCATGCGGCAGTATCGGCAACTTGCCAAGCCGGTGGATAGTAGTAGAGTACTTTTTCGGTATCCAACTGTTTGCTTTTTGTGTAAAAGTCATAATAATGCGTATAAAACTGAACCATAAAAGTTCCTTCATAACGAGTATCACCTTTCGAAAACAGTTGATGCAAACGAATAGTCGGAGTAAGTGTCGATGTGGTATACTTGTTTCCGTCTTCGACTCCTCCCAGATAAGTTCCGAAAAATGCTTGTTGCATATTCCCTGAAGTAGGAGTGGCTATCGATGATTCATCGTATTGCACCGACCAGATTATCTCTTCATCTTGCTCGTTCTTTTGGTCAGGCCAAAATAGATTATTGAAGCTGGTTGACAATGTCTGATTATTTATGGCAGCATCGGCATATTCGGCAGCTTTAGTAAAATCGGCAGCCGTACCAAATGTTTCATATCCACGACATAAGTAGGTTTTTGCCAGAAAATGGTTTACTGTACGCTGATCAACCCTTCCGAATACCGGAGTTTTAGCAGGCAAACTGCTTTTCAAATCTTCCATTTCCGAAATTATAAAAGCATACGTATCGGTTGCCGATTTACGTTCGAACGAAACTACCGGCGAATCGATCATATCTTTTACAAGAGCTACTCCTCCAAAGTTCTGAACAAGTAAATAATAGTAATAGGCACGGATGAATCGGGCTTCGGCTTTATATTGTCCTAACAGATTTGTTGCTTCGGTATGGTCGGCATAGTAAATAGCTGTATTTGCCAACTGTATACCTGCATAACAATTTGTATAGAATTTCTTCACATCCGGATCGGAGTCCAATAAACCTTTATAGGTACCCAATCCATCGGGAACTTTATTTCGACCCGAAGCATACAGGTCTGTTCCGGCACAGAATATCCACGGTTCTATTCCATATACTGCACGTAGAGAAGAATATACAGTATTCATCAAGCTATTATAACCTGTTGCGGTTCCATAAAACTGATCTCTGGGAACATTCGATTTATTATCCTGTTCCAGGAAATCACTACATCCAACCAACGGCAGAATGAGTAAGAATAATATGTAATATATTTTTTTCATTGTTGCTCAATTTTATTATTAAGGTCTCAGACCTATTTATTGCTTTGGTAAGCATAATAGCGAGAGGCATTTATAGTTGTATAATGTAACAATAAATACTTAGTGTTGCTTAAGTAATAGCAGGTACGACACCTTAAAACTTAAGATTTACACCAAATTGATAGGTTACTGAACTTGGTCCGCCGCTACCGTCTGAAAGAGACGCTGAAGCCCATTCGGGATCAAATCCCTTATAATCGGTAAATACAAAAGGGTTTAAAACATTTACATACAGCCTCAAATTCGATACGCCTATATTCGATAACAGTTTGCGTGGAAGCGAATATCCAAAGGTTATATTCTTAACTCTGACAAATGATGCATCTACATAGTTATTCGACCCCGATTCGCTATCGCTCGATATACTCCAATATGCTCCTCCTCCGTTATTTATACCGCTATTGTTGGGGTAAGGGTATGCCTGACTGTTGCGTCCGGCTGAAACTCCTACCGTACCATCAGCATTTAAAATAGGTGTGCCTGCCGGAATGTAATAATCCATCTTTAATTTACTGCGTCCACGATCTTTATAGTCAGTAAATTCTACCATAAATGGACTCAACACATTTACACCTTGTTTTGTATAGATAGAAAACGAGAAATCAAAATCCTTCCAATTCAAATTAGAGGTAAAACTTCCAGTCCAATCAGGCAGGGCTGATCCCAGAATCATTTTATCTTTTTCGTCTATCACATAGTTTTTGTCGCGGTCAAGCACTTTTGCCTGTCCTTCGTACTGACCATATTTTGCGGCCTCGGCAGCTTCGTCAGCAGTCCAAACACCTATTATCTTATAATTATAAAGCGCATCCAACGATTCTCCGATAAACAGTTTATTTCCTACGTCATCTACTTTTGCACCGTAAAGCTCTACAATCTCATTTTTATTGGCTGAGAATACGAAAGTAGTTGACCATTGAAGATTTTTTGTAACAACATTCATTGTTGTCAAAGCCAACTCAATACCGCTGTTACGAACTTTACCTACATTATCCCACATTTTACCTCCGTATGCTCCCGTTTCAAGAGGCATGGTACGTTTGTAAATAAGATCGGATGATAATTTGTTATAATAGTCGATCGTACCATTGATACGTCCGCCAAAGAATCCATAATCAAGCCCAAAGTTAAATTCTTTCGATTTTTCCCACGACAGGTTTTTATAAACCAATCCGTTAGGACCGTATCCATTAGCTCCTACTCCGCCGAAATCATACCAGTACTTTTGTTTGGCAAGAGCTTGCGTATCGTAAGGACCTACACCTCCGTTGTTTCCGGTATAACCGAAACTGGCTCTTAGCTTAAGATTACTCAATGCATCGAACTTCATGAAGTCTTCTTCCGAAACTCTCCAAGCCAATGCCATGGAAGGAAACATTCCCCATTTTTTACCTTGAGCAAACTTAGACGATCCATCCCAGCGGCTTGTTACCGTAGCCATATATTTACTCTTATAGGTATAATTGAACCGTAAAGCATGGGACAGCATGGTTATTCGTTGATAGTTACTGCTAACTTTCTCGATAACGGCTGCCGATTCCAAGTTATGAAAACTTGTTTCGAAAGGCATATCCCTTACCTTGGTATAATCCATATTATACTTATTATCATAGATACTAAACAGATACATACCATTAAAGTCATGGTCTCCGATAGTCTTCTGATAATTTACCTGATTATCCCATGTATAAGTAAATCGGTCCTCATTGGTTACCTCTGCGGCATTTACTCCGGCAGCAAACTGAGCTGCTGTTTTTACGCCATTATAAACTCCATGACGGCTTGTATTATAAGTCGGCAGGAAGCTACTTTTTACGGTTATCTCCTTTGTTGGATTATACTGAACATATACATTTGCCAACACATCATAAATCTTTTCATTATCTTCTGCATTCATCAAATCGATAAGAGGATTTATAATTCCTGAGAACTGCCCACTGCTTTCAAATATATCTTTTCCTCCGGGAAGCAACACCAAATCACCGTTTTTATCATAAGGAATAAAATATGGATTGGTTCGGAAACTGTTCAAAACAGCATTTTTACTCCCGAAATCTTTCTCGGTCATGGCCATATTTGCAGAAAAACCAACCGAAAATTTGTCATTGATTTTATTATCTACAGACCCTTTGATATTGTATCTTTTATAATTATCATTTACAAATACACCATCTTCGTCCTGAAAACCTACCCCAACGCGATAAGCCAGATTTTTGGTATTACCATTTATACTGATAAAATGATTTTGTTGCTGTCCGTTCTGTGTCACAAGATCAGGCCAGTTTGTATAATCTTTCTCCTGAAATATTCGTTTCATTACCTTACTATCACCATTCCAGAAGTTCTTAAGATCGCCACTTGTTATACCATACTCAGGTATACCTGTTGCATACGCTTTCTGCAACTGAGCATTAGTCATGGTTGTATATCTGGCAAAACGGTAATCGCTAAACTCGTCGCCACTCATAAAATCGGGCATACGAGCTACATTTTTAGATCCATAATATCCGTCGTAAGTAACCGATACCTTGCCCACATCAGAAGGTGTGCCTTGCTTGGTTGTTACCATAACAACTCCATTGGTTGCTCTGGATCCGAAAATAGCTGTAGAAGAAGCATCCTTCAAAATATCAAGACGTTCAATATCGGCAGGATTCAGGAAGTCAATACCATCCGTAACAACTCCATCAACAACATAAAGAGGAGAACCTCCCTGCATCGAACTCTTTCCGCGGATTTGAATATCAAATCGCCCACCTGCTCTACTCGAGTTTTGGGCAATATCAACCCCTGCTACTTGTCCTTGCAACGATTCCATCACACTGGTTGCTCCTTTTGCAACAATATTGTCAGCGGAAACGCTACCAACCGACCCCGTAAGATCGTTCTTCTTCATGGTTCCGTATCCGATAACAACCACTTCATCCAGTTCCGAGAAATCGTCTCTCATAACAATATTCACCACTTTACCGGTGATAGGAACATCCTGAGTTTTCATACCAATATACTTGGCTTCGAGAATTTTTGAGGTAGCGGGAACAGACAGCGAATACTTTCCGTCTAAATCTGTTATTGTACCTGTAGTAGAACCTTTTACTGAAACCGAAACCCCTATTAAGGTTTCTCCTTTTGAGTCTGTCACCGTACCCGATACTTCTATTGTCTGCTGTGCAAATGCACTTTGCCATGATAATAGAAAAAATAAGGCACACATCACAGACAACGTTTTCAAAATTGTCTTTTGCATGGTGTGGTTAAAATTAAGAAGTTTAAGGTCTAACGATTTGATTTATAAAGCTAACTTGTTACAATAGTAGAATATATTTATCGGTTATACAGGGGACATTTTGACTACTCAGGGTAGTCAAAATGTTTTTATTTTATTTACCTAATAATAAACTCATCATTATAAATGGCCCGACTGCTTTAGGGTCGTTATCTCTGATAGGTTCCGATATATAATATTCGAAACTACCGTCACGATACACTTTTTCACCACCTAACCCTGCAACCGAACATCCGTCTGTTATCGATATGGTACCATCAGATTCTTTTTTTACAAATCTCTTCACAAACTGATCGTATGCTTTCTTTCCTTTCTTTTCGTATGACTTATTTAAATACCCTTTTTGTGCACCTTTAACCCATGTGTAGATAAACATAGCCGAACCGCTCGATTCGATATAGTTGCCCTCTCTGGTTCCCATATCGGTTACCTGATACCACATGCCTGTCTTAGGGTCTCTAAACTTTTCAACGGCTGCACAAGCATCTTGCAGGATAGCAATAATTTCAGCTCGCTTAGGATGATCTTCCGGTAAATAGTCCAATACATCCACTATAGCCATCATGTACCATCCTATACTGCGTGACCAAAAGTTAGGCGACAAACCTGTTTCGGGATTCGCCCATTTCTGCTGACGGCTTTCATCCCATCCGTGATAATACAATCCTGTTTTGGCATCATACAGGTATTTATGTGCATCCAATATTTGTAAGGTTACTTCGTCGAACAGATCGGGTTCATTAAAAACTTTACCATATTCGGCTAAAAACGGACAAGCCATATACAATCCGTCTAACCACACCTGATGCGGATATATCTTTTTATGCCAGAAACTGCCATCTGCCGTACGTGGATGGGTTTTCATCTGATTACGCAATAGAGTCATAGCTTTTTTGAAACGCTCCTGCTTTGTTTTTTCGTAAATCGGAAATAATATTTTCCCTGTATTTACTCTGTCGATATTATATTCCTGCGGTTTATATGTTTTGATCTGCCCGTCTTCGCCAATCATAAGATTGGCATATGAATATGCATAATCGAAATATTTCTGATCTCCTGTTTTTTGCCATGTTTGTAAAATGGCTTGCAGCATAAGTCCATGGCAATAATTCCATTTGGGTTCTTTCGAAAAATCAAGCATCCACGATTCGGGATTTCTTTTTATTTCGGAGTTTACCATCCAAACAGAATAGGGTTTGCCTGCAAAAACCGATATGCCGGACAGGGATATCAATAGGATGATGAATGTAAAAAGTATTTTTTTCATGGTTCTCTTTATTTAAAGGTGGTCAAAGACCTTTTGTTTGGTATAACTCGAAAATAGTATATAAATACTTGCAGTAGTCCGATTCTATTTCATAATATCTTTAACCAGACTATTTAAATACACTTCAAGATAAGTATATCCTTCTTCATTTGTATCGTTTGCTGTTTTGTTCGGATAGTTAGCCTCTAACCAGCCATCGGGAATACCATCGATATTAGTATCGGTAATAACCTCTTGAGGGTCGAAACTGTACACTTCCCATCCACCCACATCTTTTTGTGAATCAATCATTCCGGGTCTGGTCGTACTATCCCGTGAAGCCCTGACAGGAGTCAGACCGTCTCTTACTTCGACAATGATACGTGTATCGGTCTTGTCTCTTTTAAGACTGGCTCCACTTTTGGCTAATACTTTTATAAAAGCTGTTTCTGCATCATCGGTTTCAACCAAAGGTACTTCAAAAGGAACCAACGAAATCAGTTCTTCTTTGTTCTTTGTTGACGGATTGGGTTGAAGTCCTAGCATATTATTTTCAGTTGTTGCTTTATCTCCATATATATAATTCCCACTGAGGTAAAATTGTCCCCAAACTCCGGCTTCTTGTTTATTGGTTCCATCATCTGCATTAGGAGAGAATATTCTATTCGGATTCGAAGATGTTTTCGATGGTTTATAATAGTTGTTTATAAAATTATATCTGCCACCTTCTCCTGCATATCCGCTATTACTGCCCCAGTTGTAGATCACATTATTTCTGAAATCTACCAATTCCAATTCGGGCAAAGCTGTATAACGGCTACCGCACATACGAGGGTTACGGCTATCGTGATGGGCTAATAGATTGTGATGAAAAGAAGCCGTTTTTCCACCCCATATTCCGCCATAACCGTGTCGGCCTTTTCGGTGAACCGATGCTCTCAGGCTTTCGGAAAGAATAGACCATTGTAATGTAAAGTTTTCGTTATCGTAGAAAGACCCGCACTCATCAGTACTCCAGCTTAATGAACAATGATCTATAATAATATTTCTGCTTTTATTTCCGGATAAAGCATCGTCTTCAACACCCGACAGGTCTCCCATTCTAAAACGTATAAAACGAACTATAACATTCTCGCCTGTTATTTTCACCGGATAATTAGCTATACAGATTCCGTCACCGGGGGCACTTTGTCCCGCAATAGTAGTATTGGATAGAATATTTAATCTCGATTTCAGATGAATTATTCCTGCGACTTTAAACAGAATAACTTTAGGTTCGTTTCCCCTGAGGCACCAGCGAAGGCTTCCTTCGCGGGTCTTTTTGTCTCCAACAAGCGTATCTTGGAGGGTTGTTACATAATAAACAGCACCACCACGTCCACCGGTAGTATACATTCCACCACCTTCGGCTCCGGGAAATGCCGGAGTTTGGGCATTTACAAAAAGACCAGCCCATAGTAACATCAGAAATAATATCGTGTTTTTCATAGTCTGAGAATAAAAAGAGAATATGTTTACTCCTTGGTTATTTTATCAGCTTTCAACATCTTGGGTAATGCTATTTTTCCATTAAGCTTACCTGTGATTTTTACAACTTCTTTTAGAGAATCAGGATAAGTTAATCCTGTAGCATCCATATTTTTTACATTATTCAAAATTAATGCCGGACCTTCTTTAGGTATAATCTTCACATTTTTGAAGGTAATACCATCCGATTCCGACAATTCTCCACCAAAGGTAGAGGTTATTGTTGTGTTTTCGAGATTAATGTTTGTGATATTCATTTCGGGAAGCCCGTTGAAGTACATTGCTCTTCTTGCATTTCTGGATGTGAGATTTTTCACATATATATTTCTGAAAACAGGAGTTGTTTCGTCCACTTCATAAACAATATTTTCTACAGGCGTTTCATCTCCATCCTCTAAGGCTTCCGATGCTGATTTGCCTCCATAGTATAAATCGAACAAAAACGACTCGGTAGCAATATCGAACATGTTTATATTATTCACATAAATATTCTCCACAACACCTCCTCGTCCTCTGCGACTTTTAAATCTCAAACCGACATCTGTTCCTAAAAATTGACAATTAGATACCGATATATTACGCACTCCTCCTGACATTTCGCTTCCTACAACAAAGCCGCCATGTCCTTGAAATACTTTACAATTATCGATGATTACATTCTCGGTGGGCATACCTCTACGGCGTCCATCTTCATCTTTTCCCGATTTGATACATATAGCATCATCGCCGACATCGAATGTACTGTTAACTATTATCGAATTCTGACAAGACTCCAAATCCAATCCGTCACCATTCTGTGAATAGCCGGGATTACGGACAAATACATTATCTACAATTACATTTTTACACATCAATGGGTGTATATTCCAACTGGGTGAGTTTTCGAAAAGAACTCCTTCGAGCAAAACATTTTCGCATTCGATGAAACTAACCATAACGGGACGCAGAAAATCTTTTACAGATTTCCACTCTTCATCCGATAAGTCCCCTTGAGGAACATTCATATCACTCATATCATTTCCCTTGAGCGAACCTTTGCTAGGGAACCAATAGTTACCATCTTTAACAACACCTCCCGATTTAATCACTCTCTGCCAATGGCTATCGGTTACTTTACTTTTTTTCAAGGGTCTCCACGCATCGCCCGAACCGTTGATCGAACCTTCGCCCGTGATAGCTATGTTTTTCAGATTACGACCCGAAATAGGTGACTGACAACGACGGGTGTCAAGTCCTTCAAATACGGTATGAACTAATGGGTACAAATCAAAATCTGAGGAGAATAAGATTAAAGCTCCCTTTTCGAGATGCAGATTTATATTCGATTGAAATACAATAGGACCTGTATACCAAATTCCCGAAGGCACTGTAAGAGTTCCTCCTCCTTTTTGAGATAAAGCTTGCATTGCTTTAGCAAAAGCCTCGGTATTTAGAGTAGCTCCATCGGGTACTCCTCCATAATCTGCTATTGAGACATTATTTGCAGGAAATGTGGGGCGATCCAACACCGGCATTTCGAAAGGCAAGCCTTTATATAAATAATTATATCTGTCACCAGCATGAAGCAAACCCGGAACGAGAAAACAAACGGCAAGGATAACTGCAATCTTATTTAATGTGTTCATTTTTTTCAATGTTTCTATTAATAATGGAGGTAAGGCACAGACTATATTATGACTTTATAACTGTAGTCCTTACTTCCTTATTTTAATTTATAATTCGGTCTTCATATCATTTACCACCAACGGGGATCGCCGGGTTGTTTTTCTCCACCAATGTTAGTATCCTTGATTTTGAAATTTCCATTCGCAGGATCGGTAAATAAATTGGTCGATGTATTTTCATAATCCAAAACCCCTGTCAGCGGATAGTTTGAAGCAACCGCATAGTCATTCGTTTTATAAGAATCGTATACAAATGTGCTTTCTATTTTCGGGTTGGTTGCCCGGGTAGACACAGAAGCATCTGAGGCTCCGAACAGGCTGTTATTTATACTGAATGTTCCTGCAACATTGGCTGCTTTTCCATCGAAATTGATGATGTATTTATCTTTTGCTTGTGCATCGTAGAAAGTACAATAATTAATACTTATCGATACAGGTTTCGATTTGCAAGTAATAACATTTGTATTGTTTAATTTATATACTGTACTATTTTTCAAGCTAATATCTTTTACTGATACCGCAGCAGCATCTATAGATATAATACCATAACTTCCGATATTACTGATTATACAGTTATCAATATCAATCAAGCCGACAGTTAACGCAGCACGCATACGAAATACCCCTCTAAAGGCAGATATAGTACAATTATCCATTTTGAATTCGGAAATCGTTCGGGCTGTAGTTGGATTATCATTCATCACATAATCAGCTGAAGCATCTGTACCTGTAACAGTCATGTTGTGTATCCATATTTTGAAAGAGGAAACAGCATTATCGAGTTTAATCTCCTTAAGGCTGATAGCTGCCTGTCCTTCTCCCGATAATCCCCATAATGTAAGAGATTTTATATGTGCCGGAAGTGTCCATGCATCGCCTATTTCAAATTTTGCAGATGAAGGGATAACTAACACAACTTCACTTTCGGTTATTGCATTTAAGAAATCGACAATATTTTCGGTACCTGTCATCGTATATCGTTTTCCGTCGCCCGATATTTTCTGAGCAGTTGTAAATGATTTTGTTCCTTTTTTACGATCTCCGTTATAAATCTCAACAGTATAAGATGTGTTCTCTTTAAGATCCGATAATTCTAATTTACTTTCTGTAATATTAGACGGGGATAGATCGATTTGTTTTTTAGTTCCTCCACTTGATAATATGATATGAGTCACTTCGGCTTCGGCCTCCCAAGTTAATGTTGCCGAACTTTCGGTGATATTACTCACTGCATCGAAAATTTGTTCTCCAGAAGTCTTGAAAGTCAATGTTACCCATCTCGATTCCGGTAATCCGTTATTAGATGTTACTTTCATACGGGCTGAGTATCTGCTCTCTGGATCTAATTTCTTTACCGTAGCAAGATATAACTTGGATGTAGAGTTAGGATCCAGCACAATGTCATCTGCCAATATCTCAACAGTATTGGTTATGGTAGTGAACTGTAAACTATCTTTACTGAATTCTATAACATAAGATTGCGCATTGGGCACACTCGAAAAACGAAGGCTCACCGACGTTGCTCCAACTTGTGCTGTTTCGAATGTTACCGGACTAAATATCCGGTTAAAGCTGTCGTCTACACCCCAGTCATTTACATCTTCGCAGGATGAAAACCCCAGAGTAAGACCAAGCATAAGCAGACTGCTTATTATATTTTTTATTGAAAATTTCTTTTTCATTCTATTTACTTTAAATGAGTTAAGTAAAAAAGTATTTACGATATACTTTCTGGTTAAAAACAGCTTCGGAGGTTTCACCGCCCAAAGCTGTTAAGAGCTTTTAAGACCTTAGTAACCGTAAGAATTAGTAACAATCCCCTGATAATCTCCAATCACACTACTATGAATCGGATATAAATAACGGTTATCGCATACACCGTTGTACTCTTTGAAAAGTCCTGAGCTAAACAAACGGATTCTCTCTTTATAGCTTTTTTTATTATCTTCAGAAAAGCCCGACATCCACTTAACCTTAGTATATCCGCGAGCTTTCAACTGGTTATCATCCAAAGCATCTAAAGCTATGTCGCCCGCATAATAGTTAGTACTGTCTTTGGCTATATTTTCTTTATCGTCTTTATATTTGTAATATATATTTTGAGGTAACGACGATACTTCTTTGCCAAATATATTGGCTGTTTCGCCATTGATCATAGCCAGAAAAGCGGCTTGTTGATCTTTAATTTTCTTTCCTAACAGATTCCAACGAATAAGGTCAAACTTGCGAATAGCTTCACCGCCAAATTCCCATGCTCTTTCATTTACCAATGCTTGAAAGAACTGTTCTTTTGATCCTAAATTATTTATATAATCAGTAACATTTTTAGACTCGTTTTTTGTTCCGGCAAAAGCTCTTGCCCTCACTTGCTTCAAGGCGTTTTTAGCAGATTCGGTAGGTCCGTTTAGCTCATTTTCGGTCTCGGCATACATCAACAGAACATCTGCATATCTCATGTTGATCCAGTTTATTCCATACCCCCATTTACCATTGGCAGCCTTATTCTGAGCTAACCATTTTGAGTTTTCAGCCATCCAGCGTTGATCCCATTTTGCAAAATTGTAAGAAAGAGGATTGCTTTGAAATACTTCCTTCTGATCTCCACTGGCGTTACCATACATTATCGTTGCAATGGTTGCATCTCTACGGGGATCTTCTTTATCAAAAGAATAGTAATAATAAGCACTTGTATTCACCACATTCGAGTTATTACCATATCCGTATTTCGTATTGGTGTAGAATCTGATTCCGATACTATAACCGATTTCTCCACTTTGACTTAGTCCAAGTGCAACTTCATATAAGTTTTCTTCATTCGCTCCATCTGCTTTCAAGGCACATACATCTTTCCAGATATCTTCATAGCTAGACTTCAGACGGTATTTACCCTCATTAATTATTTCCTCACATTGAGTACGTGCTATTTTATAATAATCAAGATAATCTGACCTTCTTTCGGTCGGATACCCCGGTTTATCTCTTAATGAATAACCACCTCTTGTTAGAGCAATACGGGCAATAATACCTTTAATGAAACCTCTACTGATTCTTTCCGAGTTAGAATAAGAAACGGAACCCGCACTTTGCCCTACCCATGGAACATCTTTTTCTATTGCTAACAGATCTTTGATGAGGTAGTCACAAATCGAATCACGGTCTGTTTTAACCAGATATACATTAGACAAGTCATTCTTGGTTGGCTCTGTTTTGAAAGGAACATCTCCCCAATGTTTCACCAACTCATGATAGCCCATTGCTCTCATTGCCACCGCTTCTCCCAACAACGATTTCATTGCTTCCTTTTCTTTATCTGTACCCGAAGACATAAGGGGACTGTTCTGTATTCCTTGAATAACCAAATTAGCACGTTCTATCATTTGATAGATTCTAGTCCAGATAAGAGTCGAATTACCCGAAGTTGCATAATAATTAGAAACACCTCTGTTGGTATCCTGATTATAGCTCGTTTCATCGGCACCCACAAATTCGATATCATTATTTGTACTCCAGTTTATCGATATACGCTGTGCATACATTTGTGCATCGGCTATACGGTCATAAATACCTTTTACCGCCGACTCTGTGTAGTAAACTGATGTGTATACAGTTTCGTCCGTCATCTTCGAATCGCTGCTTGTTTCCAGAAAATCATTGCAGGACGAAAGCATGAACGAAAAAGCTGCTACGGTTATATATATTAGTTTTCTCATTGTACTTATTTTTTAGAATGTTATATTGATACCACCTACAAAAGTTTTGGCTTTAGGATATGCCGAATAATCTACCCCGGGAGTAAAGGGATTTTCTTTACTGGCTCGGGTACTGACTTCCGGATCGGGACCTGAGTAATTGGTCCAGCAATATAGATTATACCCCGTAGCATATATACGTAGAGATTCTATCAGCCATTTCTTTGTCATTTTTCTAGGTAAGGTGTATCCTACTGTCAGGTTATTTAATCGGAGGAAAGATCCATCTTCAATAGCCCATGAATGCAATACTGTTGTAGTCATCATCGGATGCCAGATAGTTTTGCCTGCATTGAGTTCTTGCAGAAGAGCAGGATTTGCATTTTTACCTGAATAAATATTGTTACCGGTAGAAGGATCAATCGTTGTAAAACGATGTTGAAGACTCATTATATTTGCTAAATTCTGATTCTTACGAGTCAATAAGAAAGCACTATTATCTAATTTATTGGCATTGTATATGTCATTACCATAAGACCAGTTAAAGAATATAGAAGCATCAAACCCTTTATAAGTGGAGTTAAAACCAAAACCACCTGTATGTTTCGGTAATGCATTACCTATAACTGTTCTGTCATTTGTCGTTATTTTATCGGTTCCGTCATCTGCTATTTTTTTCAACTTCAGAGCTCCCGGTCCAAAATAACTTCCGTTTGCAATTAAGCTACTGTTATCGGCTACACCTGGATTAATAACCCATGCCATTTTACCCTGATCCCATGTAAAATCATCAAAACTATACATGCCATCAGTTACATAACCATACATTTGTCCCAAAGAGCTTCCTTCTTCGATCAGATAATCATAAGTTGGTTCTGCCGAACCATTCCAACCCGAACCATATAATTTCGATTTAGAACCTCCATACGAGAACTTATCCACTTTATTTTTATTGAAGGCAATGTTGAATGTTCCTGAAAATGTAAATTCTTTATTATCTATAATATACGCATTTACTGAGAACTCAAGACCTTTATTAGAAGTCTGCCCTATGTTTTGATATTGGCCATCGTATCCCGAAGTTGTAGGAATAGGTGATCTTACAATCAGATTTTTGGTAATATTATTATATAAATCGATTGAACCTGAAATTCGGCTATTCAGTATGCCAAAGTCTATACCAAAATTGGTCGAATAAGTAGTTTCCCAAGTTAATCCGTTACTTTTCAGAGTTGCCGAAGGGGTTAATATACTTGTTGCAGTCTCGTTTGGATAGAACACACTCGAACTCGAAGAGCCGTACTCTTGTTTATAATAAGGATCGACCCGTGCATTACCTACAGCCCCATAACTCAATCTGAGTTTAAGGTTATCCAGCCATGTATTTTGTGATTGCATGAATTCTTCTTCGGATGCTCGCCAAGCCAATGCTCCACCGGGAAAGAATCCCCAAAATAATCCGGGACCAAACACACTGATTCCATCCTGACGGGCGGTAAAAGTTACCAGATATTTATCCATCAAATTATAATTGGCACGTCCGAAAAATGAAGACATCCTCAGAGGTTCTCCCAAAGATGTTATTATAGGTTCTGCCTGTCCGTTATTCATCGCAGCCAATACTTCTTTCGATGAAAAATCAACCGGAAAGTATCTTGCCTCCACAACTTTTCTATTCATTACTCTTTCGCTAAGCTCCTGCCCTGCCAGAACATCAAATTGATGAATCTTATTGAGCTTGAAATTATACGATAGTGTATTAATGAATCGCCAATCGTGTCCTTTTTCATCTGTAATTCGGGCAACAGGTTGTCCTCCATAAGTTTTAGAAACCCCTGTTCCGCTTGTCCAAACATTGTCTGTATTATTCTTCAAGAAAGCATAGCTGAAAGTACTCGAAAATCTAAGTTTCTTTATAATATCCCAATTAAGTCCGCCAATATAAGTATTGTTGAACTTGTTTACTTTTTTATACTCATTATTGATATCGTCAAACGGATTATTCAATGCACTGTTAATACCGGCCTGATCGTCGTCATCACTATTAGAAGGATCGAAGCCTGCCAGCCCTTTAGTCGGACTATATTTTACGGCATTACGTAATTTCGTATTTGCTCCCGATCCCGAAGACACACTGGGTCCGGTAATAACCTCGTTAGTTACACGCACATTAAAATTCATGCTAAGATTATCCCTGATCTGGCTATTTACTTTAAAGTTTACATTATCACGTTTATAACCTGAATTTATCATGATATAATCTTCATCGTTACGTGTCAGGCTAAGACTATAGAGAGCAGCTTTTGTCCCTCCCGATATTCCTACATTGTAATATTGTTGAGTACCTGTATTACCAAATACTTTATCTTGCCAATCAATTCCCGGATCAGATTTATAGATATCTATATCCTGAAAGCGACCATATAATTTTTGAAAAGTGCTAGTCTGATCTAATTCATATTGATAATATACATACTCATAAGGACTGAGTACTTTAATAAAATCGTCTGTTTTTTTTGCTCCATAAGAAGCATTAAAAGTTACAGATATTTTCCCTTCACGTCCACTCTTTGTGGTGATAAGAATAACACCATTTGCTCCCTGTGCTCCGTAAATAGCAGTCGAAGCAGCATCCTTCAGCACGTCAATAGTTGCAATATCCGAAGGAGGAATATCTGTTATGCTATTCACTATAATTCCGTCCACTACATACAACGGATCATTATCCTGTGAAATAGATGTACCCCCACGCACACGAATACGTATTTGAGCATCAGGCGAACCATCGGCAGCCACAACACTTACCCCCGCTAAACGCCCTGTAAGAGCTTCGGCAGCAGAGGCTATAGGTAAGTCTTTAAGTGATTTTTCGGATATAGAAGCAACAGATCCTGTGAGGTCTTTTTTCTTTACAGTTCCGTAACCAATAACCACAACCTCATCCAATTCCGAGTGGTTGTCTTCCATAACGATATCAACCACCGAACCCGAAATAGGCACTTCTTTTGATATCATTCCAATATAAGAAGCTACAAGAGTTTTTGCTCCCGCAGCTACAGAAAGAGTATACTTTCCGTCGAGATCGGTAATTGTTCCGGTGCTCTGTCCTTTTACAGCTACAGCAACCCCGATTAATGCTTCGCCTTTAGTATCTGTTACCGTACCACTTACTGTTTTTTGTTGAGCAAATACATTTTGCCCGTATAGAAAACAGAATAAGGTACATATCAGAACCAAAATTTTCATACTTGTTTTTTGCATGGTCATTCAAATGTGTTTAATTAGGTTAACACTTTAGTTTTAGATTTACAATCTGGTAGCTTGATTCAATTGCAATGTTAATTTATATTATTTGCGACTACGGGGGATATTTTGACTAGAAAAGGGAGAATATTTGATCTACCCGCCAAAACCAAAACAGGAAAGAATAGACAAAAATGAGAGAACCCGATTATATCATCCAATTCTAAAATCGACATAAAAAAGAAGAGTTACTGTTTCCCAACCGATTAAGTCTTTCACACATATTCTTCACTCCGCCTCAAGAAGGGGGACAAACAGTCGCATAAGCGGGGTCAAATTGATTTATTAAGACTGCAACCCTTCTTTTTTTCACCAAACACACTTATATTTGTATATAGCCTATACCCAAATAATGAGAAACCGATATTTTCTTTCATTGATCCTTCTTTTAGCGATCAGCACAACTTTATTCTGTCAACCCAAATGTTATTTTGAACATTATGGGGCAGATGACGGGCTTCCTCAACATACCGTTATGAGTATTTTGCAGGATAAGAAAGGTTTTATGTGGTTCTCTACCTGGGATGGACTCAGTAAATTTGACGGTTACAATTTCTACACATATAAAATCCAAGCCGGTGATGCATACCATATGAGAAGTAATCGAATCGATTACATTTACGAAGATAAGTATGGATATATATGGACTTTATCTTATGACAGGGAAGCCCACCGATTTGACCCAAGAACCGAAAAATTCATGGGTATCAGATCTTTGGAAGAATATAAAGACTTTACATTTATTACAACATCTATAATTCCCACGCCATCGGGCAAAGTCTGGTTGATTTCGGAGAAAACCGGATGTGTATCTGTTACAGGATCGGCTTTTGATGTCCAGTTTTTTAACATTCAGAACAAAAAAATACAGGCTAATCAAGTCTACACCGTCTTTGAGGATAGCCAGAAAAACACATGGCTGCTTACAGACAACGGACTATATAATGTTTCGGAAGATGGTAAAACCATCCAGCCTCATTTCTCCGAAAAAGAGTACAACCAGACTAAACCCATGCAGAGTTTTTACTCATCCATGGAGTTAAAAGATGAGATATGGTTTGGCTCAGATAATGGCAGAATATGGATTTATAATAAGAAAGACGGACAGTTTGATCTTTTTGAGACACATTCCTCTTCCGGTATAAAACTATTAGAAAATATCGATGATACCCAACTATTAATCGCTACAGAAAACGACGGTTTTTTCATCTATAACTCGAATACTAAAGACCTAAAGAAATTTACGACAGCAAACCTTCCGGAAATGCCAGTGAATGAGATCGTATCCTGCTATATCGATAAGTCGAAAAACATTTGGTTTGAAATGGACTATCGGGGCGTTTCGAGGTTTGACACTAAAACTCAAACGATAAAACACTTATCGACTAAGACCGAGAATTTCAGTTCCATCGTCTTCCCTCCCAATTTCTTTATTTTCGAAGATAATGAAAACAGAATATGGGTTCACCCCAGAGGAGGTGGGTTCTCTTTATATGATCCACAAAAGGAAATACTTCAGCCTTTTTACAACGAGGCATCTTCTCCTACATGGCGATTCTCGGATATGCTTCATGCAGGATTCTCGGATAAACAGGGTAACTTATGGCTTAGTACCAGATCACACGGCTTAGAGAAGATTATCTTTAACAATGATGTATTTAAATCTACCATTGTAGATAAAAACACACATTCGACCATTAATAATGATGTCCGCTGTATTTTTGAGGACAGCAACCAAAACTTATGGGTCTCTGCAAAAGGCGGTAAGATATTTGTATATGATTCGGATAAAAATCCAATAGGCTACCTCTGTAAAAACGGGAAAATAGAAAACGGAGACCCTATTGATGGTATTTGCTATTCTATGATTCAGGATGATGAACAGAACATTTGGATAGGAACTAAGGGCGAAGGAATATACAAGTTAACCCCTATTACAGGATCAAAGCAGTATAAAATAGTTCAGTATAAAAACTCTCCTTCCGACTTGTACAGCCTAAGCAGCAACAGCATATACAGTATCTTTCAGGACAATCACAAAAGAATCTGGATAGGTACGTATGGAGGAGGGCTTAATCTGGTTGACCCGAAGCAAGATGGACGGTTCTTCAATTATAAAAACAATCTGAAAAACTATCCAAATCAGTTCGGGGCTCAAGTACGTATTATTTCATCGGACAAATTCGGTAATATTTGCGTAGGAACAACCTTCGGACTTATCATGTTCTCACCTAATTTCGAATTAGTAAGTTCCATTGATTATAAATCATATACCAGAATCCCCAATGATAACAACAGCCTTAGCGGAAACGATATATATGACATTTGCACCACAAAAACGGGAGAGACTTATCTGGCGACTTTTGGCGGTGGACTAAATAAAATAACCGAAACAAACAATGAGGGTTTTCCTCAAAAATTCACATCGTACACAACTATAAATGGTTTACCATCGGATGTTATACTTACAATTACGGAGGATTACCGCGGTAAACTTTGGATTACAACTGAAGGAAACCTGACAAAATTCGATCCCGAGAAAAAGACGTTCGAAACGTATTCTGAAATAAATCGCTTGATTGAAGGACAGAATTTTTCGGAAGGTGCCCGTTATGAAGCAAAATCGGAAACCATACATTTTGGCTTTTCGAAAGGATTTATATCAATAAATCCGGATAAAATTCATGACAATACATTTAAGCCTTATGTAGCACTTACTAATTTTCAGATATCCAATAAAGATGTACTTATCGGTGAAGACTCTCCGCTTAACTTAAATATAGACGATGTCGAATTGTTACGCCTAAATCACAAGCAAAACTTTATAAGTTTGGAGTTTGCTGCATTAGATTACGTAGATCCAAAGCGTATTATGTATGCCTACAAACTGGATGGTTTTGATAAAGATTGGATCATAACAAAAGAACAACGCATAGCCAATTACACCAATTTATCTCCGGGGGAATACATATTTCGAGTAAAATCAACGAATAGTGACGGTATATGGGTCGAAAACGAGCATATCTTAAGAATAGAGATAACTCCTTCATTCTGGCAAACCAAGTGGGCATATTTCTTATATTTCGTTCTCTTTACAACTGCTCTCTTTATTATTCTACGGGCGATAGTTATTTATTACCGGCTTAGGGATAAAGTAAAACTAGAGCAGGAACAAACTGAAATGAAAACCCGTTTCTTTACCGATATTTCGCACGAAATACGCACTCCCCTTACAATGATTGTATCGCCTGTCGAAAATATAATTGAAGACCAAAAGACCCCTCCGGCAGTAAAAAACCAGCTTCAGTTAGTCTTGAAAAATGCCAATAGAATGCTGGATATGGTAAACCAGATTCTCGATTTCAGGAAAATACAAAAGAAAAAACTAAATATTCAACAGACCAACATCGGTTCGTATATAGTATCTGTTTGTGATAATTTCCACGAAGCAGCAGCCGAACAAAGAGTAACGTTAAATATAGATAACAAAGCAGGAGATACTACAATCTGGGTAGACAGAGACAGTATCGAGAAACTGATGTTTAACCTGCTCTCAAATGCTTTAAAACATACGCCAAGCGGTAAAAATATCGATGTCATTATTTCTGAAGTAGCTAAAGATAATACCATATCACTTCAGGTAAAAGATGAAGGAAATGGAATGACCAAAGAAATTCTAAATAAGCTATTTACACGTTTTGCATCCTTCAACCTCGATAAAAGTAAACCAAGTACAGGCATCGGGTTAAATATCGTCAAGGAAGTTGTCGACAAGCACCATGCCAGTATATCGGTTTCGAGCGAAGTAGGTAAAGGTTCAAGCTTTACCATTAAATTCCTGACCGGTTTACAACATTTTGAGAAAGATGACAATATCATCTGCGTATCTAACGAGTCCGAGAAAGAAGACGCGATTATACCCTCAGATAGAAAGACAGAAACAGATATCGAAGACAAAATCACACTCATTGACGAATCTCCTCAAAGAGAAACTGTATTGATAGTCGAAGACGATTCTGATTTAAGGCAGTTTATACGAACCATCCTTGAGCCTCATTACGATACGCTTGAAGCCTCTAATGGAAAAGAAGGATATAGCATGGCAACGGCAAACCTTCCTGAGTTTATCCTCAGTGATATTATGATGCCCGAAATGGATGGTGTTGAACTGCTCCAACATATTAGGAGAAATCCCGAAACCAGTCACATACCACTTATACTGCTTACTGCTAAAACCGATATAGAAAGCAAGTTAGCTGGACTAGACTATGGAGCTGATGATTACATTACAAAGCCTTTTAGTGTGAAGTATCTCAGAGCAAGAATTGATAACATTATCGAACAACGTAAAAGGTTATATGAATTTTATTCGATAGGTAAACAAACGTCAACATCACCTCAGGAAAAACCGGAAACAGAACATCAAATTACCCAACAAGATGAAGCCTTTATCAGGAAAGTCAAAGAAATTATAGAGAAGAATATCGACAACAGCGACTTTCTGGTAGATAACTTGGTGACTGAATTAGCTACCAGCCGAACCGTCTTTTTCAAGAAATTAAAAAGTTTAACAGGCCTGGCTCCTATCGAATTCATTCGGGATATAAAGATTAAATATGCAGCACAATTAATAGAATCGCAACAATACACGATAAAGGAGGTATCTTTTATGATAGGCATATCCGATACTAAATATTTCACCCAGTGTTTCAAAAAAATATTTAATATGACCCCCAGTGAGTATAAGAATAAAAAAAAAGATTCTTAAGCTATATCTGATATGAAGTTTTATAAAATAAAAATTCTTATTTTAGTATCGGTAAGTATTTAATAAAACCTTATACGTATCGTTTGAGGTATATTTACACTTGCTAAAGCCGTAAATCGGCTTATAACCTTGTCTAAACTTAAACCGTAAAATCGTAGAAAAATACGGGGTATAATTAATCAAAGTCAAAATATCCCCCATACTCAAATGGACTCCTCTATATATTTGTAATAAGAGGCTGTAAAACCTTAATAAATCTGAATCAGGTCAAAAAATGCATGAACAAGGTCAAAAATGACATTATCTAATCTTCGGGTTATTCTACCTTTGTTCATCTTATAGAGTTTTCTCACTTTAGATCTGATAGACTTAAAATAACACCATGGATAAACTGATAAATATGAGTATTCTTCGTTTTTCTCACCAAGGAGTATTGATAGCAACAACTTTACTATTGTCATCTGCCTTATCGGTTAGCAATACATTCGCCCAAAACAAAAATGTAGTAATCGAAAACAAAGGCGCTAAAACGATTCTAGATTACACCGTTGAAATTCCTGTTACAGATTTAAAACTTCCAATAGGAAATTATATCGGCGTATTGCCCGACCAAACTATTGTTCCTATTGAAATATCTACCGACATAAATAATAAAGAATCGGCAATACTTCCTATAGGAAAATTAAATGCCGGAGAAAAACAAATCATTAAAATCCAGAAAGGATCTAGCGATTCATATCCAAAACGTACCTATGCCGAATTATCTCATAAAATAGGAGGAGAATTTGACGGACCTAAGTATGTGGGCGTACACTCTTGGGTAAAACCCAATAAAATCACCCTTCCGGGTAGTTTTACCGATCACTCATATTACATAAAATACGAAGGTCCCGGATGGGAGAGTGACAAAGTCGCTTTTCGTTTCTATTTAGATAACCGCAATGCCATTGATGTATTCGGCAAAAAGACTACCGGTATTGTTCTACCTGCCGTAGGTGTAGATGGTTTTGACAATTATCACAAAATGGCTCCTTGGGGAATGGACAATATGAAAGTAGGAAAAGCTCTCGGGATAGGATCTATTGCAAGTTGGGACGGCTCCAAAGCAGTGCGTGTAGACAAAAAAGACAGTACATCCTGCTATATTCAGGCAGACGGAAAAGTACGTTCGCAGGTGAAAACCATTTACTACGGATGGGAAACCAACGGAGTAAAAACCAATCTTACCTCACTCATTTCTATTGATGCAGGAAGCAGAGCTTCGCACATGGAATTATCGGTAGATAAAGCTGTACCCAATATAGCGACAGGAATAATCAAAGATAAAAATTCGGAACTGATTATAAGTAACGATAAAAATAGCGAATGGTCTTATATTGCCACTTTTGGTAAACAAAGCCTCAACAACGACATGCAAGGGTTGGCTATTTTTGCAAGAACTAAACAGATTAAAGAAATAACAACAGACGAACTGAACCATGTACTGGTTCTAACTCCTCAGAATAATGCTGTTGAATATTACTTTATGCCGACATGGGAATTAGATCCCGAACCTGTTGTAACTAAAGCAGACTTCATGAAGTGCATTGATGAAGTATTAAACCGACTAAATAACCAAATACATATCTCAATTAAATAATTGAAAGGACAAAATATCATGAAAAACTTTTTAGACGAAAATTTTGTATTGGAAACCGAAACAGCACAAGCACTGTATCATGAACATGCAAAAAGCTTACCTATTATCGATTATCACTGCCACTTAGACCCTAAACTTATTGCTGAAGATTACAGATTCGACAACTTAGGTGAAATCTGGTTGGCAGGCGACCATTACAAATGGCGTGCTATGCGTACAAACGGCATAGATGAACGTTTTTGTACGGGAAAAGACACTTCCGATTGGGAGAAATTCGAGAAATGGGCTGAAACAGTACCCTATACGATGCGTAACCCACTCTATCACTGGACTCATCTTGAATTGAAAACAGCTTTCGGTGTAGAAAAGATATTAAAACCCGAAACAGCAAAAGAGATATACGATATATGTACTGCTAAACTGCGTACACCTGAGTTTTCGGCTCGCGGACTAATGAAACACTACAATGTAGAAGCAGTTTGCACTACTGACGATCCTATTGATAGTCTTGAATATCACATCGCACTCAAAAAAGAAGGCTTCTCGGTGAAAGTACTTCCAACATGGCGTCCCGATAAAGCAATGGCTGTAGAAGTTCCTGCTAATTTCAGAGCTTATGTTGAAAAACTATCTGAAGTGTCGGGAGTAACAATCAGCAACTTTACTGATTTGATTGCAGCATTACGCAAACGTCACGATTTCTTTGCTTCAGTTGGATGTAAATTATCCGACCACGGAATCGAAGAGTTTTATGCGGAAGACTATACTCAATCAGAAATAGATACCATTTTCAACAAAGTATATTCTGGAAAGGAACTTACAGGTGCTGAGATCATCAAGTTCAAATCGGCAATGTTGGTCGAAGGGGCTATTATGGATTGGGAAAAAGGTTGGACTCAACAATTCCATTACGGTGCTATCCGTAACAACAATACCCGTCTCTTTAATCAATTGGGAGCAGATACAGGTTTTGATTCCATCGGAGACTTTACAATCGCTAAAAACATGTCGAAATTCTTTAATAGATTAGACACGGATAATAAACTGGCGAAAACCATTATTTACAACTTAAACCCTCGTGATAATGATCTGATTGCAACTATGATCGGTAATTTCCAAGACGGATCAGTAGCTGGAAAAATACAATTCGGTTCGGGATGGTGGTTCTTGGATCAAAAAACAGGAATGGAGGCTCAAATGAATTCTCTATCGAATCTTGGATTATTGAGCCGTTTTGTAGGTATGCTTACCGATTCACGCAGCTTCTTATCCTATCCACGACACGAGTATTTCAGAAGAATACTTTGTAATCTGATAGGCAATGATGTTGAACAAGGCTTACTGCCTTCTTCCGAATTACCATTCTTAGGAAAATTAGTAGAAGATGTTTCTTATTACAATGCCAAAAACTTCTTTAAATTTTAAGGTCATAGACATTAACTTATAAATAAAACAACAAAAAATATAACTATCACACGATATGAAAAAAGTAGTCACCTTCGGCGAAATCATGCTACGCCTGTCAGCCCCCGGCTATCAACGCTTTATCCAGTCCACTAACCTGAATGCCACCTTCGGAGGCGGCGAAGCCAACGTAGCCGTATCCCTGTCCAACTACGGCATACCCACCGACTTCGTAACACGCCTACCCAAAAACGACATAGCAGACTGGTGCATCTCAGACCTACGCAAATACAACGTAGGAACCAGCAACATACAAAGAGGCGGAGACCGAGTAGGCATCTACTTCCTCGAAACAGGAGCCGTAGCCAGAGCCTCCAAAGTAGTCTATGACAGAGCAAACTCAGCCATAGCCGAAATCAAACCCGGCATGATCAACTGGAGAGAAATCTTCAAAGACGCGCAATGGTTTCACTGGACAGGAATCACACCCGCCCTCTCACAAGGAGCCGCAGACGCCTGCCTCGAAGCCATCAAAATAGCCAATGAAATGGGAGTCACCGTATCCACCGACCTCAACTACCGCAAAAACCTGTGGAAATACGGTAAAACAGCCGACCAAGTAATGCCCTCACTCGTAGAAGGATGCGACATCATACTCGGAAACGAAGAAGACGCAGAAAAAGTATTCTCAATCAAACCCGAAGGCTTTGACGTAGCCCATACAGGCGGAGAAGTCAACGCAGCCGAATTCGAATCCGTATGCACCCAGATGATGAAGAAGTTCCCCAGAGCAAAAAAAGTAATCATTACCCTGAGAGGCTCCATCAATGCCAATCACAATACCTGGGGAGGATGCCTGTATTCGGATAAACTATACCAATCCAAACGATATGACATCAGTCACATTGTAGACCGTGTAGGCGGAGGAGATTCCTTTATGGGAGGATTAGTTTACGGACTGATTACTTACCCACAAGACGACCAAAAAGCCCTTGAGTTTGCAGTGGCAGCTTCCTGTTTGAAACATACTATTTATGGTGATTACAACTTAGTGACTGTTTCAGAAGTGGAGAACCTCATGAAAGGCGATGGTTCGGGTAGGGTATCTAGATAATGACAAAATATCGATTTTAATAAAGTAAACAGATAAAATGCAAGATCAATTTTCCCTAAAAGGTAAGGTAGCTCTGATTACAGGAGGAACTTACGGTATAGGGATGGCTATGGCACAAGCCTTAGGAAAAGCCGGAGCCACAATTACATTTAATGCAAGAAGTGAAGATAAAGTAAGAGAAGCTGAGCTAGAGTGCAGAGCTTTGGGGCTGGATGCGTATGGTTATGTTTGTGACGTAACTATCGAATCTAAAGTTCAATCAATGGTTAGCGATATTTCTCAAAAGCATGGAGATATTGACATTTTGGTAAACAATGCAGGCATCATCAAGCGTATTCCTGCTTTGGAAATGTCGGTAGAAGATTTCAATGAAGTGATCAATGTTGATTTAACAGGTCCTTTTATTGTCTCAAAAGCGGTAGCTCCGGGCATGATACGAAAAGGAGGTGGCAAAATAATCAATATATGCTCCATGATGAGCGAATTGGGTCGTGAAACGGTTACAGCCTATGCAGCAGCAAAAGGCGGACTGAAAATGTTGACTAAGAATTTAGCTTGCGAATGGGCTGAATATAATATTCAAGTCAATGGCATAGGACCGGGCTATATTGCAACTCCGCAAACAGCAGCATTAAGAGAAGAAGGTAATCCATTTAACGACTTCATCATGGCTAAAACTCCTGCTGCACGCTGGGGAACGCCCGAAGACCTCGAAGGCCCGACTGTATTTTTAGCATCTAAAGCATCTGATTTTATCAATGGTCATATTCTTTATGTAGATGGAGGAATTCTTGCTTATATAGGTAAACAACCCAAGTAAGTATAAAAAAGGTCTGAGACCTTAAAAATACAAGAGTAGATATGCATAGTTTATTTTAGATTGTCAGCATAGTTATTTCGGTTATAAATGATTAGTTTTCTGCATATCTACTCTTTTTAAGAAAAAGAATTTATATTAAGTATTCAACAAAACGAACAAACATATGTCCCGATTCAGTCGTATAGAAGCCTGCCAGGCGATGGCACAAACAGGCATGGTACCCGTCTTTTACAACAAAGACCTGGAAATATCCAAACAAGTAGTCAAAGCCTGCTATGACGGAGGCGTCAGAGCCTTCGAATTCACCAACAGAGGCGACTTCGCCCATGAAATCTTCGCCGAACTAGTCAAATGGTCAGCCCAAGCATGCCCCGATATGATACTCGGCATAGGCTCCATCGTAGACGCAGGCACCGCCTCCCTCTACCTCCAACTCGGAGCCAACTTCGTAGTAGGCCCCTTACTAAACCCCGACATCTTTAAAGTATGCAACCGCCGCCAGGTAGCCTACATACCCGGATGCGGATCCGTATCAGAAATAGGATACGCACAAGAACTGGGAGCCGAAGTAGTCAAAGTATTCCCCGCCGGAAACGTCGGAGGACCCACCTTCGTTAAAAACGTCAAAGCACCCATGCCCTGGTCAAGTATCATGGTAACAGGAGGAGTAGAACCCACAGAAGATAACCTTACCAAATGGATCGAAGCCGGAGTAACCTGCGTAGGAATGGGCTCCAACCTCTTCCCTAAAGAAGTAATAGCAGCAGGGAACTGGGCGGAAATAACCCGTATGAGTAAAGAAGCACTGGCCATCATAGCCAAAGCAAGACAAAAATAAGGTTGACCTTATTGATACTTTTATTTACACCCTATTGTTAGATGAATAACAAAAAGGTCTTAGACCTTAAACCTTTAAATACCTATAAATGAATACACCTAATCAACCCACACAAAAAATGACCAACTACAGGTGGACCATCTGTGCCATGTTATTTTTTGCCACCACAATCAATTATCTGGACAGGCAGGTACTCTCCCTGACCTGGAAAGACTTTATATCGCCCGAGTTTCATTGGACAAATGACGACTATGGAACAATAACCGCACTATTCTCTATATTCTATGCAATAAGCATGCTATTTGCCGGTAAATTTGTAGATTGGATGGATACCAAGAAAGGATTCCTCTGGGCAATCGGGGTCTGGTCGTTCGGAGCTGTAATACATGCCTTCTGCGGAATAGCCACATCAGGTATAACAGCCGGAGAATGGTTTGTGGGATTCGAAGGTGCACGTGAAGCAATTGCTGCCGTACAAAATATAGGACGCGTAGCCAATGTAAGTGTCGTACTCTTTATTATAGCACGATTGGTACTGGCCATCGGTGAGGCAGGAAACTTTCCTGCAGCTATCAAGGCTACAGCAGAATACTTCCCCAAGAAAGACAGGGCTTATGCAACCAGTATATTCAATGCAGGTGCAACCGTAGGAGCACTCGCAGCACCCGTTACCATTCCTGTTATTGCCAAATTCTGGGGATGGGAAATGTCATTCATTATTATAGGAGCACTCGGTTTTATCTGGATGGGATTCTGGGTATTTATATATGACAAACCCGAAAAAAGCAAGAAAGTAAATACTTCCGAGTTAGCTTATATTCAACAAGATCAGGAATCAACAGACTCGATAGAAGAAAAAGTAGAACAGACACAGGAAAACAAAAAGATAACTTTCAAAGAAGCTTTCAGATATAAACAAACTTGGGCATTTGCTTTCGGAAAGTTTATGACAGACGGAGTTTGGTGGTTCTTTCTATTCTGGGCACCCGCTTACCTAAGCTCGGTATACGGAATCAAATCATCGGATACGGTAGGACAATTAGCTATTTTTGTACTCTATGCGATCACGCTTCTATCTATTATTGGAGGATGGCTACCCAGCTACTTTGTAGATAAAAAAGGAATGAATCCATATGCAGGAAGGATGAAAGCCATGTTGATTTTTGCTTTCTTCCCCCTATTGGCTCTACTGGCTCAACCGTTGGGATATATATCTTATTGGGTACCTGTTATTATCATTGGTATTGCAGGGGCAGCTCACCAAGCATGGTCGGCTAATATTTTCTCAACCATCGGCGACATGTTCCCCAAGAAAGCCATCGCAACTATAACCGGTATCGGTGGTATGGCAGGAGGAGTAGGTTCCTTTCTGATCAATAAAGGATCAGGCACATTATTCGATTATACTCAAAAGCATTGGAGTACCATAAACGGACAACCTTTACTCGAAAAGTTCCCCGAATTTAAATCAGCAGAGGCTACAGCCGAACTCCTCAAACAAAACAATGTGAGCGGTATCGAAGAATTCCTCAAAATGTTAGCTCAATCGGGAGATACTGTAGTCAACGGAATAAGTTCCGGATACATGATTATATTTTCGATATGTGCCGTATCATACCTGATCGGATGGACTGTAATGAAAATACTTGTTCCTAAATATAAACCAATTACTGATTTGTAAAATAAAAATAGTTACGGGCTACAAGACTTGTAACTCATAACTCTGATAAAATTACTACACATGAAAAAGTTAAATAAAACAACCGTAGATAAAAAAGAACTTCCTGTAAAAATACTTCAATTCGGCGAAGGTAACTTCCTTAGAGCTTTCGTTGATTGGATGATCCACAAAGCCAACGAAGCAGGAGTAATGGATCATGGTATTGTTGCCGTACAACCGATTGCCGGTGGAGAATTTGTTGCTAATATTTTCAATGAGCAAGATTCGATGTATCACGTATACCTAGAGGGAATCAAAGACAAGAAACCTGTCAAAGAAGTTACTTTGGTGAAGAGCATCAATGAAGTATTGAATCCTTATTCTCAATATGCAGAATACGAAAAATTGTTCTTGAGTGATGGTTTAGAAATGATTATTTCGAATACTACCGAAGCAGGTATTCGTTATGAAGAAGGTGATGATCTGAATGCAACGCCTCCTAAATCGT
Source organism: Dysgonomonas sp. HDW5A (assembly GCF_011299555.1). Lineage (NCBI taxonomy): Bacteria > Pseudomonadati > Bacteroidota > Bacteroidia > Bacteroidales > Dysgonomonadaceae > Dysgonomonas > Dysgonomonas sp. HDW5A. The sequence goes on from NZ_CP049857.1 coordinate 594,125, forward strand.
TCCCCGCTAAGATGACCGCTTTATTGCATAAACGTTACAAGAAATTTAACGGTGATCCCCATAAAGGTTTACTTATCATTTGTTGTGAATTGATTGAAGATAACGGATCGACACTTCGTGAATATGTATTGAAACACGCAAAGTATAACAAGCTGGAAGAAGGCTTCATCAATTGGATAAATACAGCCTGTCACTTCTATGATACATTGGTAGACCGGATTGTTCCCGGATTTCCTAAAGAAAATATCGACGAAATAAAAGCAGAACTAGGATTCGATGATAATCTGGTTGTAAAGGGCGAATATTTCCATGTATGGGCTATCGGTGGTGATTCTGTTATCAAAGAAAAACTACCATTAGACAAAGCCGGATTGAACGTGCTTTTTATGGATGACATAAAAGATTTCCGTGCTAAAAAAGTCCGTATTCTGAATGGTTCTCATACAGCAATGGTTCCTGTTTCTTTGCAATTGGGATGCCAAACGGTAATGGATGCTTTCAATACTCCTGAAGTTGAAAAATACATCAATCAGATGGTAGCTACCGAAGTACTTCCTGCGATTGACGAGGATCCCGAAGAATTAAAAGCTTTTGCTGCTAAAATTCTGGAGCGTTTCTATAATCCTTACCTGAAACATTATCTGAAAGATATTTCACTAAACTCTATTTCTAAATGGGAAACACGTGATTATCCTACAGTATATGATAACTATAAGAAGTTAGGAAAATCTCCACGATTGACTACTTTCTCTTTTGCGGCTCTTTTGGTTCTTTACAGTGGAAAATCGGAGGTAAGTTTTACACCTAATGATACGCCCGAGTTTATCGAATTCATTAAATCTACTTACAAAGAGTACGATATAAATGGATGGGTAGCAGGTATTCTTGCCAATAAAACGATGTGGAAAGAAGATTTTACAGAAATACCCGAATTTGGTGAAGAAGTAGCCGAAGATGTAAAACTGATTCTTAATAAAGGAATGCTTAAAGCATTAAAAGAAATTATCTCATAATAATTATTGATTGAATTATATATACTTCAAACATAGAAGGGTAATCGAATGAAGTGTTATCCTTCTATGTTTTATCAACTGAAAAACAGCCTTTAACCATGAATAACGATTGCTTATACTGTACTAAAAATCAGACTCAAAAAGATCTGATGATCGAGATATGCGAACTTAGTGTTTCAACAGTATTTCTGTTCAAAGAACAAACACATAAGGGACGATGTATTGTAGCGTATAAGAATCATGCTACAGAACTATATGAACTGGAGGGACAAGAACTGCTTTCGTATATGGAAGATGTCAATCTTGTTGCCCGAACTTTAAAAGAGTTATTTAATCCTGCGAAAATAAATTATGGGGCATATTCTGACAAATTGCCTCACTTACATATACACCTCGTTCCTAAATATATAGATGGAATAGACTATGGTTCGATATTTGCAATGAATCTACAGAAGGTATATCTGTCTGACGTAGAATATACTGAAATGATCAACTTAATAAAAGCCAGATTAAAATCATGAATAAATATCTAAAAATAAATCCAAAAGACAACGTTTGCGTTGCTATAGAAAACCTCAATGAAGGTGATGTTCTATCGGTTGATGGGGTTAATATGACGATCAAAAACCCAATAGAAACAGGGCATAAATTTGCCATTACGGATATAAATACGAATGAGAATGTCGTAAAATACGGCTACCCTATCGGGCATGCAATTGCAGACATTAAGGCAGGAGAGCATGTGCACACTCACAATGTGAAAACCAATCTACATGATAATCTGCAATATGCGTATGTACCTGTACATCCGAAATTGAATATCCCCAAAAGTGACCTGACAATAAACGGTTATTTACGCTATAATGGTGAAATGGGTATTCGTAACGAATTGTGGATAGTACCCACGGTAGGTTGTGTAAACGGACAGGCTCAGGCAATTATAGAGCGTGTAAAGAAAGAACTGGATGTTTCACACATTGATGATATCCGTGTATATACTCATAATTACGGTTGTTCTCAACTAGGAGACGACCATACCAACACGCAAAAAGCGTTGGCTGCTTTGGCTAAACATCCCAATGCGGGTGGTGTATTAGTACTAAGCTTGGGATGTGAGAACAATCAACAAGCAGATTTCAAAGTAGCCATGGGTGAATGGGATCACGAACGTGTACGATTCCTCATTTCTCAACAAGTACAGGATGAAATAGCAACCGGCTTCGAAATGATGAGCGAATTGGTTGAAAGAATGAGAAAAGATAAACGTGAACAGCTTCCATTATCGAAACTTAAAGTCGGGTTGAAATGTGGCGGTAGCGATGGTTTTTCAGGAATCACAGCCAATCCTTTGGTAGGACAATTATCCGACTGGTTGATAGCCCAGGAAGGTACAAGTATTCTGACCGAAGTTCCTGAAATGTTCGGAGCTGAAACGATATTAATGAACAGAGCCGAAAACGAAAAGGTATTCAATGATACGGTTTTACTGGTAAATAACTTCAAAAATTATTTCCGTAAATTCGATCAGGAAATATACGAGAACCCATCTCCGGGAAACAAAGCTGGTGGTATAACCACACTTGAAGATAAATCGTTAGGCTGTACTCAAAAGGGAGGAAATTCGGAGGTTGTAGATGTTTTAGACTATGCTCAACCTGTAACTAAACATGGATTGAACTTATTAAATGCTCCGGGTAATGACCTTGTTGCAGCATCGGCATTAGCAATGTCGGGTTGCCAGATCGTATTATTTACAACAGGTAGAGGAACTCCATTCGGTTCTTTTGTTCCGACTATGAAAATTTCTACCAACTCGAAATTGTACAACTTCAAAACAAACTGGATAGACTTTAATGCCGGCACTTTGCTCGAAGGTAAAAGCATGGAAACTGTACTTAAAGAGTTTATCGATTTCATTATCCAAACATGTGATGGTAAACACCTTAAACATGAAGAAACAGGATTTAAAGAAATCGCAATATTCAAAACAGGCGTTACTTTATAAGCATCTTAACACTCTCTCTTATTTATATTGGATTAAAAGAAAAAAGCATCTGCAAAAATTCGCAGATGCTTTTTTTTTAGGAGTTATTATTTATATAAATAATGATATTGTAGCAGATTTCCCTCTACTCCATAATAATAGCCTTACCCTCAAAATAAGGAAATCTAGTTATACCTATTATGATATATTTTCATGTTATTTATCTATATTTGTCCAACTTATTTAATCATCGATTAAGATGCTACTTATTTTTCGATATTTATTTCTGTTTCAATCTTTTATTTTTGGCATTATCGGACTTTTCTTATTGATATCTTTTCCTATGTTTTATATCGCAGTTCCAGAAAGATTCAATAATAATGATCCTTTAATATATGGTTCTATATGCGGATTAGCATTTACAGGAATAAGTTATGGTTTTTACTATATAGCTCGAAAAATAGAACACATCATCAATAAGTCTAATTAGTATTTCATTTTTTTTAATTAAGACTATTATGAGGGTATTATTATTGGCTTTATTGCTTTTATTTTCCATTTCTTTTTATGCACAAACCAATGATAATAAACCAAACATGAATCATCAAGACTCTATTGATGCAGGTCTGAAAGTCAAAATACCAGAGTTTCCCGATGGCATTGATGCTTTAATTGCCTTTTTAGGTAATAATCTAAAATACCCACTTGATGCAGAAAAACAAAAAATAGAAGGACGAGTTCTAGTTCAATTTATAGTATCAACTACAGGAGATGTTGAAAATATAACTATCCTTCAGAAGCTATCTCCTTCGTGTGATGAAGAAGCGATAAGAGTTACACAGCTTATGCCCAAATGGATACCTGGAGAGATGAAAGGAAAGAAAGTAAATACAATCTTCAAATTACCTTTTAATTTTAGTTTACCCCAGAAATGACAAGACCATACTCGTTTTTGGATAAATATTTTTTAGCATTGGGATTTATATCTGAACTCTATTTTCAAGTAGAGCTAAGAGTTCATTAAATACTGTTTCTATTTATGAACACAATCACAGAATTTAATTAATATCTTATTTTTCTATAACACTTGGCAAAACAAAGAAAAATGTACTACCCATACCCTGAGCCGTTTCGACATCAATAGAACCTCCTTGTGTTTCGATAAACTCTTTACTGATTGCCAGTCCTAATCCTGTTCCAGATTTAGAACTTCCGGGAACTTGAAAATATCGTTCGAATATCTTCTTCTTGTACCGACCATCAATACCTTTTCCCGTATCTCTTACCGAAAACAAAACTCCTTCCGGATGCTTTTTCAGTGAAATAATCACCTCGCTTTTTTCTATTGAATATCGAATTGCATTCGTTAGAAAATTAGTCATCACCCATGCTGTTTTCTCGGCATCGGCATGAACAAAAGGTATATCCTCTTCAATATCCGATTGAAGTACAACATGTTTTTGATCTGCTTGAATTTTAGTTGTATCAATCGCATACTGTAAAATGATACGTGGATCGGTAGCTTGTATATTCAATTGAATGTTTCCCGTTTCGACCTGAGACATATTCAGCAATTCGCCTGTTATCTTAAGGAGTCGTGAACTATCATCTTTTATACTTTCGACCAATTGCTTTTGCTCGTCATTCAGCTTGCCTGTTTCGAGGTGTTCCAATAATTGTGTACTCATTTTTATAGACGAGATAGGAGTTTTCAACTCATGAGATATGGTAGCTATAAAATTGGTTTTAGCAGAATCCAGTTCTTTGAAAGGTGTGATATTTTTCAGCAGTATTACGTAGCCAATCAATTCGCTCCTCTCCTCCCCTGTTGGCGTAACTTCTATATTAATTATCTCTTTTTCGAAATATGATTCTTTGTTATCTGTATAAATTTTCAACGGTGTTTTTTTATCCGTTTCTTTCAACGGCTTTATAATGTCTACAATAAGCGTACGTATCAAATCGTTACTAACAGCAATATCCACTACCGATTTATTGATAATCTCGGCTCTGGTTAAGCCTGTAATCTTTAGAGCCTCATCGTTTACAAACAGGATTATTTTATTTTCGTCAAGCCCTATCACCGGATCGTGCATATTATTTATCAGAGTTTCTACCCGCTTCTTTTCTTTGAGGATTTTCTCTAATCGGCTGCTCGAATATTCTTCGAGTTTCTCAGCCATCGTATTAAACGATTTAGCTAAATCTCCGTATTCGTTATGACCTTCGAAGTGTACTCGCTGACTATAGTTCTGATTGGCAATCTGCCTGATGCTTTCGGTTAGTTCACGTATTGGTTTTGCGATATTGTTGGGTAACTTTATTAATAATCCGAAGGCTATAAGAAAGCATAAAGCACCTGTTACAACAATCCAAACGATAGCTGCCTCGGCTGTATTATTGGCGATTTCGCTTTTCTGCTCGATAGCTCCCATATTCAGCTCCATCAACTTGGCAATATCTGTGCGGATATATCCCTGTATTGTATCATTAGTCATATCGACTTTAAGCTTCTCAAAATTCTCGGCAATATCTAAAGTCACATTATCTTCATTCCTTTCGGTCATGTTGTGTAATTGCTTTTCCAAATTACTACCGAACTTCGAAACCGCTTTCGGATTGTCTTTCATCTCATCCAAAGCCAACAGCATATTACGAGAGTATTCCATCGTATTGTAATTGGCTGTCAATATATTATTTGTGTCTCTTTTCAACTCGTTAATATACCACATACTAACCCCTGCCAAAAGGATAATAAGGCAAAAAAGGAGTCCGACTCCGAATGTCAATTTCTTTTTTATTTTCATGATAAGATAATTAAATCAATTCCCTCAGCTTTTAGTGTTTTCAGTAATTCATTCATCGGTCGAGTTTGTAATACCATCCGAAACCAATGCAAATGAGGCATTCCGATACATACGGTCGATACATTCATCTTTATAGCCTGTTCCACAATTGCTTTAGGTATACTCTTATGCTTTACCTGTATAACCTGACCGCCCAATTCGACAGCTAATTTAAAACTATTAATCAACTTTCGCTGACTATCCAGCGCTATTTTATCGAGGCTCTCCTGCGGTCGCTGAACATACAACACATACCACTCGCCATTGTAATAGCCTGCCTGACGTGCTGTTTTCCTGATTATATTGTTTGCTTTCTTCCCGTTACTGCCAATACACGCCATAAATGTCATATGCTTGCTAGGCGTAGCATTGGGTGCTTCACTATCGGCTTTGCGTACCACATGACTGGCAACCTCTTTGAGAGCCAATTCTCTCAATCGAAGGATATGTTCACTTTTGAAAAAATTATCTAAAGCCGACCGTATTTTATCTGTGGGATATATTTTTCCATCCTTTAAACGGGAGATCAAATCCTCGGCAGTAAGGTCGATATTTACAACCTCATCCGCCATTGTGATTATGCGGTCTGGAATACGTTCGGCAACCTCAATACCTGTAATTCTCTTTACTTCTTCATTGAGACTTTCGATATGTTGAACATTTACGGCACTGATTACATTGATTCCTGCTTCTAAAATTTCTAATACATCCTGCCAGCGTTTTTCATTTTTGCTGCCCTCGATATTGGTGTGTGCCAATTCGTCGATAATCACAATTTCGGGATGAAGATTCAATATGGTCTGTACATCCAGTTCTTCAAGTTCCTTTCCTTTATAGAAAATTTTTCGGCGTGGAATTATCGGCAATCCTTCTAGTTGAGCTGCAGTTTCTTTTCTGCCATGTGTTTCGATATAACCAATCTTAATATCAATGCCATTTTCCTGAAGAATGTGTGCTTCCTGAAGCATACGATAAGTTTTGCCTACACCGGCTATCATACCTATGTAGACTTTAAATTTTCCTTGCCTCGATTTTTTTATCAGATTCAGGAAATGTTGCACATTATTTTCTCTTTCTTCCATCAAAGTATAATTTAGAATCTCACTGCTAATGCTGTCGTTACAAATACATCAGTATCAGTAAATCGATCTTCTTTTTGAAACACTTCATTTTGACTGGCAAAAACCCGTCCCTCAACTCTCCAAACAGCAGCATCTGAAATGAGATAATCAAAATTAAGAGAATATCCCCATGTTTCAAACCCATCAGGAGCTTCTGTTGAAATGATTACACCTTCTTCATCCTGATAATATTCAGCTCGGGCAGCTACATTTATTTTATCGGATAACGAATATCTTCCTAACAAAGCAAAAGTATACCATCTGTTATAACTGCTACTGCCTTTCTCTTTCTGTTCCCAACCAATATCAAACCCGGCGGTGAGATCCAATTTATCTGTCAGTTGAAATTGCCCGAAAAGATCGTGAAAATAGCGCATTTTTCTCTCATTATCGGGTTTATCATTTCCGATAAATGAACTGCTATTTAAAGTAACTCTAGCATTCGGCTTGAAAACAAGCTGATGCCCGAAAGCAGGCGTATTATTTCCGTCTACACGCTGAATACGTTGCCATCCATTCAAAATTAAACCACTTAGCATCCATCGGTTATCATCGGTGGTATAGGTTACTTTTGCCCCAGTTTCGAAGTAAGGCGAATTTTCAGCCATAATACTTCTTGTTAGCGTCCAGCAATCCATTCCGATAGCGCTTTCGAATCCAATATGCGATGCGAAAACTCCTGCATCTATCCAGATATTTTTAGTCTTCGATAATTTAACTCCGATATTTGCCTCATAGATATTCTTCAAAACTCCGGGTTCGGCTGCCATGTTATCATTACTATATGTACCCGCCATTAACCCCAGATTAGCTCTGACATTTTGTGTATTGTAAGATGCTTTGATCATCCCGATATTCAGATTCACTTCGTTGTGCCTGTTATAAGCATACATAAATGGTTGCCTCTGATGATTGTAGGGTTTATTGAAGTCGTAGCTATAATAAATATCTCCATATCCACCGATAGTAAGAGGAGAAGCTACTTTTGCATCATCTTGCGAAAACGCATTGATTGTGAACATAGTCAACAATGTAACTATAAAGCTTACTGTTTTCATCTTATTTCAACGTATCAAGAGCTATATTTAATTTCAGTACATTAATCTTTTCTGTTCCGAATAATCCTAATAATGGTTTTTCGGTTTGTTCATCAACTAATTTCTGTACCTCCGATTCAGACAATCCACGTACTTTAGCAATTCGTTTTACTTGAACATGGGCTGCTTGTACCGAAATATCCGGATCGAGTCCACTGGCACTTGCTGTTATAAGATCAACCGGGATTTCATTCTTTGGAATACTTGGATTATGCACTAGAAAAGTATCAATCCGGGCTTTTACTGTTTCCAAATATTCACTGTTCGAAGGTCCTTTGTTACTTCCTCCTGATCCTGCCGCATTGTAATTGACAGCAGATGGGCGTGACTGAAAATACTTATCACTTGTAAATGACTGCCCAATATTACTGTAATATGTATTGCCTGAATATTCTATAATCTCTCCTTTTCCATTATTGGGAGACAGTTGAGCTATACCCCATACGCAAACAGGATAAACAACCGCGAAAAGTATAACAGTAGCTATCGTTAATCGAATAGCAGGTAAAATATCTTTTTTCATTTTATTTTTATATTAAAAAAACCAGATTTGTAACCTTAGAAAAAGAAGGACACCAAAATATCAATAAGCTTTATTCCAATAAATGGTACTATTATACCACCTAAGCCGTATATAAATAGGTTTCGTCGTAATAATGCTGATGCACCGATTGGTTTATAGGTTACCCCTTTCAATGCCAAAGGAATAAGTATAGGTATAATGATCGCATTAAAAATTACTGCTGACAGAATAGCACTCTCCGGGCTATGCAACTTCATTACATTCAAACCTTGCAAAGCAGGGATAGCTGTTATGAACAGTGCAGGAATGATAGCAAAATATTTAGCCACATCATTCGCAATACTGAAAGTGGTAAGTGTACCTCTGGTCATCAATAGTTGCTTTCCGATTTCTACGACTTCGATCAACTTGGTAGGATCATTATCCAAATCGACCATGTTTCCGGCTTCTTTGGCAGCTTCCGTTCCACTGTTCATGGCAACACCAACATCTGCCTGAGCTAGTGCAGGTGCATCATTAGTACCGTCACCCATCATGGCAACCAAGCGACCTTCGGCTTGCTCTTTCTTGATGTAGTTCATCTTATCTTCGGGCTTTGCTTCGGCAATAAAATCGTCCACCCCTGCTTTTTCGGCAATATATTTTGCGGTTAATGGATTGTCTCCCGTAACCATTACGGTTTTTATCCCCATTTTCCGAAGACGTTCGAAACGCTCCTGTATTCCCGGTTTAATAATATCTTGCAGTTCGATTACTCCAACTACTTTTTCATTGACAGAAACAACCAAAGGTGTTCCTCCGTTGCTTGATATCTGCTTTACTCGTTCATCTACATCATTGGGATATTCATTTCCTGCTCTTTCAACTAAAGTCCTTATAGAATCAGCCGCTCCTTTTCGAATGCGGATATCGCCTGCATCAACACCCGAGCAACGAGTTTCAGCCGTGAATGTGATAAACTTGAATTGGGGAGAAGATACATCATAATCGGACGGACGAACATTTACCAATTCGATAATAGATCGTCCTTCGGGAGTCTCGTCAGCCATAGAACTTAAGACTGCCGTTTTTACAAACTGTTCTTCGTCTGTTCCTTCAGCTGGATAAAAAGAGGTCGCTTTACGATTCCCTATGGTAATAGTTCCTGTTTTATCTAATAGAAGAACATCTATATCTCCTGCTGTTTCTACCGCTTTTCCACTTTTGGTAATCACGTTAGCTCTCAAGGCTCTGTCCATTCCTGCAATACCTATAGCAGAAAGCAATCCTCCAATAGTTGTAGGAATCAGGCAGACAAATAACGAAATAAATGCTGCTATGGTAATAGGTGTATTCGCATAATCGGCAAATGGTTTTAATGTTACACACACGATAATAAATACCAGTGTAAAGCCTGCCAATAATATAGTCAAGGCTATTTCATTGGGTGTTTTTTGTCGGCTTGCACCTTCTACCAAAGCAATCATTTTATCAAGAAAGCTTTCTCCGGGTTGAGTAGTCACCATTACTTTTATTTTATCGGACAGTACTTTTGTACCTCCCGTAACGCTGCTTTTATCACCTCCCGATTCTCGGATAACAGGGGCGGACTCGCCCGTAATAGCACTTTCGTCGATGGTTGCCAAGCCTTCTATTATTTCGCCATCGGCAGGGATTATATCTCCTGCTTCGCAAAAGAATACTTGCCCTTTATTTAGGGATGAAGATTGTACTATGGTCCACTCTCCTCTATCATCCAATAATTTTGCAGGAGTTTCTTCCCTTGTTTTACGGAGATTATCCGCCTGAGCTTTTCCTCGGGCTTCGGCAATAGCCTCAGCAAAATTGGCAAACAGAAGAGTCAGCAAAAGAACTATAAAGACGACTATATTATATGTCAAGCTTCCTTGCGAAGTATTGCCAAACAAGGTACTGAGGCAAACAAACAACATAATAACCGTTCCGACCCAAACGGTAAACATGACCGGATTGCGGAAAAGATCTTTAGGATTGAGTTTTATAAATGAATGTTTCAATGCTTCTTTCAATAAAGCCTTTTGAAACAGTGATGGATTATTTGATTTCATTTCGTATGTATATAATTAGTACAATGAAAAATGTTCGGCAATAGGTCCCAATGTCAAAGCAGGGAAAAAAGCCAGAGCCGCAATGATGGCTATTACAGCAAATACCATAAGTCCAAAAGTCGAAGTATCGGTCTTTAGCGTTCCCGCACCTTCGGGTATGTATTTCTTGCTTGCCAATAATCCTGCAATGACTACAGGTCCTATAATCGGAAGGAAACGAGACAGTAACAATACTATACCTGTACTGATATTCCACCAAGGTGTATTATCGCCCAAACCTTCGAATCCACTGCCATTATTGGCTGCCGAGGATGTATATTCGTAAAGTATTTCACTGAATCCATGAAAGCCGGGATTATTCAATGTTGAAGCTGTAAACTGTGGAAATGCGGTTGCTAAAGCGGTTGCCGTGAGAATGAGAAAAGGATGCAGTAAAGCTATAATCATAGCAATCTTCATTTCGCGAGCCTCAATCTTTTTACCCAGAAATTCGGGAGTACGCCCCACCATCAGTCCACTGATAAATACGGCGAGAATTATAAATATGAAGAAGTTTAACAAACCGACTCCGCACCCTCCATAAAAGGCATTTATCATCATTGCCAATAGTTGATTCATTCCCGATAAAGGCATGGTACTGTCGTGCATCGCATTGACCGATCCTGTGGATATAACCGTAGTTACAATACTCCAGAATCCTGAGGAAGCTGCACCGAAACGAACTTCCTTACCTTCCATTGCTCCCAACGAATTATCTATGCCCATGGATGTTATAGCTGGATTTCCATTCTGTTCTAAAAGAATATTAGGTGTTACTAACAGGAGAAAGCCGATAGTCATAACTCCGAAAATCATCCACGATAGTTTTTTACGCTTGATAAAATATCCAAATGCAAAGATCATAGATAATGGAATTATCAACTGCCCGATCATCTGCATCATAAAAGTCAGATAATTGGGATTCTCAAGCGGATGTGCCGAATTTGTTGCAAAGAATCCCCCTCCATTGGTTCCGACATGCTTAATGGCAATAAAAGCGGCAGCGGGTCCTCGTGAAACCTCAACAGTGCTTCCATCCTGCAATGTCGTCATGGTATCCTTTCCCTCGAAAGTCATGGGAGTACCGTTAAAGACTAATACCAATGCCAATACAAGAGATACAGGCAACAGTATTCTAACACACGATTTCACCAAGAAATTATAGAAATTACCTAACTGATCGGTACTTTTTTCTCTGAATGCTTTAAATAATACAACCGCAGCAGCCATTCCGGTTCCTGCACTTACAAACTGCAAAAACATAAGCCATATCTGGCTTAAATAGCTGACTCCTGTTTCACCCGAGTAGTGCTGTAGATTACAATTTACCAAAAACGAAATGGATGTATTGAAAGCCAAGTCTGCCGACATGTTCGGATTTCCATCCGGATTTAATGGTAACCATTGCTGAGTCATTAATAAACCCATGCTAATCAGAAACCAAACTAAATTAATTGTCAACAATGCTGATAAGTGTTCTTTCCAAGTCATTTCTTTCAGAGGGTTTATTCCTCCTATCTTGAAAAGTATTCGGTCTATCGGGTCGAAAATTGGGTCAAGCCACGTTTTACTTCCTTCATAGACTTTTGAAATATATTTCCCGAGCGGAATAGCCAAAGCCACTGCGATTAAGAATGTTGTTATTATACCAAGTATTTCAGTGTTCATTTTTTATTAAATTAAGTTCGCAGAACTATTTATTGCTTGAGTATTTTCTATGACTAAATATTGAAAATCTCCTATTTTAGTTGTTCGGAATTATTAGTCTGAGTAATATTCCAAAAAGAAGAGCGATAGAAAAGAAGAATATTAGTAAGTGCGTTGACTTAATTCTTTGCCTCCTTTCAACTAAGCAGCGTAAGTGAGAGATAAGGCGCTTTGATTTTTCAGTTTTCATATCACCAACTATTTTCATTTCTTAAAATTTCTCAGGATGTAATAATACATACACCATATAACCTAAAACTACAATTGCGATAACGAATAAGTATAACATAACTTTAAACTTTATTGAACCATTCAATTGATCTGTAAAAGAGGGCAAAACATACTATTGCCAACACTACTAAAACTCCAACCTGCATTTTCTTTCTTTTTTAATTAGACTTATATTTACTACGATGTTAGTATATATGCCAATCTTGTGCCAACAAAATTGGTATACCATCAAGCTATTGAATAATTGATTGTTATGAATGTTACGAAAAATGAAGGCATAAAAAAAGCCTATCATTTTGATAGGCTCCTTCTCAAAACGAGAATTATATTATTGTAGCTATAATTTATATTCCTCTACTTTTCGATATAATGTAGCAATACTTATTTCTAATAATCGGGCAGCTTCGGCTTTATTCCCTTTCGTATAATTCAATACTTTCTGGATATGAGACTTCTCGATACTAGTCATAGATAAAGACGAAGTTGCACTATCAGAGATATTCGATTGTTGCAATTCGAAAGGTAAACAGTCAATAGTCAATATATCCTCATCGGCAAGAATGACACTACGTTCTATAATATTTCTCAGTTCGCGAATATTACCTTTCCATGTATTTTGTTCGAGTGTTTTAATATATTCGGGAGAAAGAAGTTTTATCCGCTTATTCATCTTTGCAGCAAAAACCTGAGCAAAGTCATTTGCAAACAGCTTAATATCCTCAACCCTATTTCTCAGCGAAGGAAGTGCTATCTGGAAAACTGACAGACGATAATACAAATCGCTTCGGAATTGCCCGTTTTCAATCTCCTTATCCAGCTCTCTGTTCGTTGCAGCTATTATCCTGACATCAACCTTAGTCGGCTTAGTTTCTCCTATTTTAATAAACTCCTTTGTTTCGAGAACTCTCAATATTTTAGCTTGCAAATCCATAGGCATTTCACCGATTTCATCTAAAAAGATAGTTCCGAAATTGGCTTCTTCAAACAATCCTTTCTTATCTTTTAGTGCTCCTGTAAATGCACCTGCTTTATGTCCGAATAATTCGCTTTCCAATAAATCTTTGCTGAAAGCCGAGCAATTGATAGCAACGAATGATTTATTTTTACGATTCCCTCCATAATGAATGGCTTGAGCAAAGACCTCTTTACCTGTACCCGTTTCACCTGTCAAAAGAACGGTAGTATCAGTAGCTGCTACTTTGCGGCTCATATCAATGGCAGCTTGTATAATTCTTGATGTACCTATAATATTGTCGAACGAATATTTCTGCTCTACTTTTTGTTCAAGCTGAGTGACCCGTTTTGACAATTCGGTTTTCTCTAAAGCCCTATACAAAAGGGGGATAATACGATTATTATCATCACCCTTGGTTATATAATCGAATGCTCCGTTTTTTATGGCTTGTACTCCATCGGGAATATTACCATATGCCGTCAGAAGAATTACTTCAGTCAGCGGTTGTATCTTTTTTATTTGCTGAATAAGTTCTACCCCATTGGCATCGGGTAACTTCACATCACAAATTATTGCATCGAAATCTTGCTGCTCTATTTTCTTTAGAGCAGTCGCAGCATCTTCTGCCTGAAAGACCTGAAACTTTTCCAGCTCTATGATTCGAGCCATCAGTTTACGAAGCTTTTCTTCATCATCTATCAATAGTATTTTTTTCACTATATAAAGAGTAATTGATTTGGATGTAAAAATACATTTTTTTCCGTTTGAAGAACTATTTATTATGTATACAACTATAACAAAACCAATTACTATAAGTGAAAAAATATTTAATGATATACTTTAAAGTCATAACAACCTATCGCTGTTTTGCTTGCTCAAGCAATAAATAGTTCTTCGAACTTAATACTTCCGATAATTGGTAATATAAAATATTTACAAAACCAGCTAAGAAACAGATATAAAATAACTTATAAAAATCAATAAATTATCACCAATAAGTCAAGTGGTACTTTTTAATCAACATACACATCAATAAAGTATCATTAATATACTAATATTAATGAATACCAAAAGAAAAAAACACATACAAAACACTATACACAAAGCAATACATCTGAAATGGGAATAATAACAAAGAAACAATATGGATAAAAAAGTATCACTATTAGATAATAAAGCATTTGTTATGTAGTCTACTTATAAATACTTTTACGATGTTTTGTATATATTATTTAACCTTTATTGTAAATCATAGGTAAACCATGAAGAAAATCCTTTATTTTTTGTTCCTATTCTGTGTCATGCCCGCCCTTGTGCATGCTCAGGATTTCCTGATCACAGGAAAAGTGACGGACGCAAACGATAGTTCGCCATTAGTCGGAGTAACTGTCAAAAATCAGTCTCAATCATCTACAATTACTGATTTGGATGGAAGCTATAGTATAAAAGCTAAAAAAGGTGACGTTCTCACATTCTCTTTTCTGGGCATGCTAAGCCAAAGTGTGAAAGTAGAATCAAACAAAAGTATCAATGTAGCATTAAAAGATGATAATGTAGCATTAAGTGAAATTGTTGTTGTTGGATATGGAACCATGAAAAAGAAAGACCTCACAGGTTCTGTTTCTTCTTTAGATGGTGATAAACTAAGAGAAATGCCTGTCGCTAATCTCGATCAGGCTCTACAGGGAAGACTTGCCGGTGTACAGGTGACATCCAACTCGGGAACTCCCGGAGCTGCCACATCGATACGGATTCGCGGTGCAAGTTCTATTACCTCAGACAACGAACCTCTTTATGTTATTGACGGAATCCCCATGCAAGGATCAGGAGCTGAAATTGCCGGTTTCGACTGGGCAGGAGGATCAAACGGACAAAACAAAGTAAACCCGCTTGCAGCAATTGCTCCAAGTGATATTGTTAGCATCGATGTATTAAAAGACGCTTCGGCTTCGGCTATCTACGGATCGGCAGGAGCTAACGGGGTTGTAATAGTTACTACACGCCGCGGTAAAGCCGGCGAAGTAAAAATAAGCTATGATGGTTTTGCATCAGTATCGAACATCCCTAAAAAACTCGACATGATGGATCTTCGTCAATATGCTGTTTACCAACAACAATTATCAGCAGATCTGGGAAATACTCTTTCGGACTACTTTAAAGACCCTTCACTATTAGGTAAGGGACAAGACTGGCAGGATGCTGTATTTCGCAGTGCATGGGCACAGAGCCATAATGTTTCGGCAAACGGAGGATCCGATAAGATTCAGTTCTCGGCTTCGGGTGGATGGTATAGCCAAGACGGTATTGTTATAGGATCGGGTTTCGAACGTTTCAACTCCCGTTTCAATTTCGATGCTCAGGCTCGTAAATGGCTCAGACTGGGTGGTTCTCTTGCTTATTCGCGCACCAATGAAACCATTACTCTTAATGATGGGGGTGACGGTGTTATTATGTCTGCCCTTATGATGGGCCCCAATGTACCTGTAAGAGATATGGATGGTAATTATGCAGGTCCCGAATCGGTCGAAGGTGTATCATGGAATCCTGTTGCAATAGCTATGCAACGTAATAATAAACTGCTTCGCAATCGTACGATGGGTAATTTTTATGCATCGGCAGATATAACAAAAGGATTGGTTTTCAGGGCTGAATATTCATTTGATGCTTCTAACAATACCAATAAGGCGTTTCACCCTACTTTTCATTGGGGGGCATTGAAGAATGACATTAACCGTATCATGCAACGTGAAGATCAATCGATCTTCTGGATTCAAAAAAATTACCTGACATGGGACAGAACATTCAAAACAAAGCATAATATAAACCTGATGGCGGGATTTGAAGCCCAAAAATCAGCATGGGAAGGAACTCAGCTAATAAAAAATAACCTAACGACAGACGATATACATGTGATTGGCATTGACGGATCATACGAAACGAACTCCGGCTGGAAAGACGAATCAACCCAAGTTTCGGTATTCGGCCGTGCTAATTACAATTATGATAATAAATACTATTTAACTGCGACTATGCGTCGTGACGGATCGTCTAAATTCGGCCCCGATAACCGTTGGGGAAATTTCCCTTCGTTAGCAGCCGCCTGGCGTATTACGGAAGAGTCTTTTATGAAAAACCTGACAGATATCTCAAACCTGAAACTTCGTTTGGGTTATGGTATGGTGGGTAACTCCAATATCGGAACCTATCTTTTCGGGTCGTCCATGTCTGCCATGTCTACCCCTTTGGGAACAGGATACCGTGCAACAAAAATCTCGAATCCCAACTTGAAATGGGAAACATCGGTTCAATATAATGCAGGTATCGACTTAGGCTTATTCGGTGGAAGAGTAGACCTAACAGTAGATGTGTATTCTAAAAGGACAAAAGACCTTTTGCTCCAAATTTCAATCCCCAGCTACTTAGGCGGATCAGATTATAATGACATCCAAGCTCCTTATGCAAACATTGGACGTGTAGACAACAAAGGAATCGATATATCACTTTCGACACATAATATCAAAAATAAAGATTTCAACTGGACGTCTAACGTTATATTTTCTCTGAACAGGGGAAAGGTGAAAGAACTTAACGATGACAGTCAGGCTATTTATGGTAGCTTAAACTGGTACGCCGAATTCCAAACTGCTACAATAACCAAAGTAGGTCAGCCATTAGGTGTATTTTACGGTTACAAAACAGATGGTCTTTTTAAAGATAAAGAAGACATACTGAATCATTCGGTACAAAAGGCCGACCCAACAAACAGTAAAGTTAATTATGTAAACAAAACCGGAGGTGTTTGGGTTGGTGACATGAAGTTTGTAGACTTAAATGACGATGGTATTATTGATACCAATGACCAGACTATAATAGGCGACCCGAATCCTGATTTTACATTCGGATTCAACAATAACTTTACATTTAAAAGCTTCGATTTAGGTATTGCAATGAACGGATCGGTAGGCGGAGATATTCTCAACTACTCGCGTGTGCTTATCGAGGGACAAACAAGTATATGGAATAATCAATCGACTGCCGTTATAGGTCGTGCTCAGATCGGCTTGCGTGATCCTCTTGGTTCTGCTACCGATCCTAATAATGTTTATCTTCTTAATCCATCGGCAAGCGTACCACGTGCTGCAACTAACGATGTAAACCGAAACAACCGTATGTCGGATCGTTTTATCGAAGATGGTTCTTTCCTTCGTCTTGCCAATATTTCTTTGGGATATACTTTACCTAAAAATATAGTAAGCAAATTAAATATCGACAGGCTCAGGGTTTATGTAAGTGGTCAAAATCTTTTCACCATCACAGGCTATTCGGGCTATGATCCTGAAATCGGTGCATACAATCAAAACTCTTTGTTGCAAAATATCGACATGGGACACTATCCTCTTCCTCGTATGTTCACATTCGGACTAAATCTAGGTTTTTAATTTAAGGGAATTACGATCATGAAAAAAATTATAAAATATATAAGTCTGGCTGTTATCCTATTGACTACAGCATCTTGCAACGACTTCTTAACAGTCACTCCGCAAGATTCATTGACTACAGACAATTATTACAATAGCGAATCGAAAATACGTGCCAATACTGCCACCTTATACGGTAGTGTATGGTGGGATTTTCACAGTCAGTTCATGTGGCTTGCCGGAGATCAAATGGCAGGTGATCTTTATTATACTTACGATCAGGAAGGTCAGTTCTTCTTTTTCAGTTATAACAATGGTAATGCATATATTACCAGAGGGTGGAAAGGATTATTCCGTGTAGTATCGTATGCCAACTCGGTTATTAATGATATGCCTCCCGCAGCAACTAATGTTTCTCAGGAAGTTATAAACAGGGCTGTAGCGGAAGGACGTTTTGTGCGCGCAGTTGCTTATTATTACCTCACCGAATATTGGGGCGAAGTGCCCATTATAGAGAATTCGACAGAAAAAATAGTATCGGGTGATCTTTTCGTACCCAAGAATACACGCAAAAGCTGTTACGAATTTATGATTCGTGATCTTGAATATGCGGCAAATACCCTTCCCGACAAAGATGCTCAACTGGGTCGTGCTACTAAATGGGCAGCCAAAGCAATGCTGGCTAAAGTACATCTGACTTATGCAGCTTCGGCAGTAGGCAATTCGGCAGTATATGGTGATGCCACTACTCATTTCACCAAGGCCAAAGAATTATGTACCGAGATTATCGAAAAGAGTGGACGAACCCTTGATGCTGATTACCAAAACTTATTTACAGTAGAAGGTAACAACGCAAGTGAATCATTATTTGCAATACAATGCCAAACCGGAACATACGGAGGCGGTAATTCGCGTAACGCAAACTTTTCAAGAAGCTCCGTCATAGCCGACCAAACCTGGGGAGCAGGAAAAGGACCAACTCTTGACCTTCAAAAAGCTTTCGATCAGCAAAAAGATGTTCGTCGCAGATGGACATATATGAAACAAAATGATAAATATCCGATGCTTAACAAAGTCAATGGAGGTTATACATACAACAATTTTGTGGAAGCTGATAACGAAAATCCGAATGAGATTCTGGCACATATCAAAAAATATGTAATAGGTAAAGCATCCGATACCGATAATAAAGTAGGTTTAAATCAGGATGCTGCAAATAATATTCACATCATTCGTTTAGCTGACGTTTATCTGATGTACGGAGAAGCAGTATTAGGTGCTAGTGCATCCACAAGTGATGCTAAAGCTCTAGAGTATTTCAATGCCGTACATAGCGACCGTGCAGGTCTTACCGAAGCAACATCGCTAACGTTCGAAAGTATTCTTAAAGAACGCCGTTTAGAATTTGCTTTCGAAGCACTTCGCTGGTTGGATATCAAACGGTATTATTATCGTAACCCAAGTGCAGCACTTGCCCTGCTGAACAGCCAAAAACGCGAGTTAATATATGTTCTGAAAGACGGCTACTCTTCGGCTGAAGATAAAAATAACAATAGCAATTACGAGGAGTTTGAACCCGCAGCAGGATTTGTAAGAGTATACGATTCTCAGATGTACTTACCTATTCCGGCAGAAGCACTTACAGGCAATCCTCGCTTTAAAGAAGATGCAGTTGATTACACTTTTAACGATTGATTAAGACCATGAAAACATATATAAAAAATATATCATTACTGGCTGTGATGCTTACTTTTATAGCAGGCATATTTACAGCTTGTGACAACGATGACGATAACGGCGCAACGCCCATAATCAGATATGTACGCACAACAAGTGCAGCTCAATCTGATTCGATTATTACAAGTGCTTATCTGGGCAATACAATAGCCTTGATAGGTGACAACTTTTCGAATGTAAGAGAAGTTTGGTTTAACGATCAACAGGCAAGAGTAAACCCTGTATTTGTAACGAACAATGCTATCTTGGTAACTATTCCGAATGATATTCCGACAGAAGTTACCAATAAGATACGACTCGTTACAAGAACCGGTATAGAATCGCTGTTCGATTTTGCGGTAGATGTTCCCACACCTGTACTCAATTCTCTTAAGTGCGAATATGTGGCTGATGGCGATATTGCGGTTATAAACGGAGACTTCTTTTTAGAGCCCAAAGTTTTTTTCAATGGAAACATGGCTGCCGAAATAGTTAACTTTACCAAAACCCAAATTCAGGTTAAAGTTCCCAATGGCTCTAAAGCGGGTCCCATAACCGTTGAATCCATCTACGGCTCTACACGATCCAAATTCAGTTTCCGCGATAATAATGTTCAAACGCCGACAACGGTAATCTTTGTTGATTTTGAAGAAACATCATGGAACACATGGGGATTAAGTGCTTTTGCCAGTCAAGGTGGCCCCACAGGAAAATATATGGTTCTGGAAGGAACAACCGGAGCGTGGGCTTGGCCTGGTAATCCTCTACAATTTTATTTTAACAACCCAATTCGTAAACCCATAGTTTCGGAAGGTGATATAGATAATCTCGCTCTTCGATTCGAGGCTAATGTACATGAATGGCATGATACACCTCTTCTATTGTGGTTCTCTAAAAATCAAGATACGCACGATGTTGACGGAGCTGATCCGCAAGCTCACTGGAAACCTTATCTGAATAGTGGCGTAAAATCAAATTTTGTAACTGATGGATGGATAACCGTAACTATTCCGTTAACCGATTTCAAGTATAACAAAGACGAATCGGATGATAAACGTGCCATTTCGAGCTTAAATGAACTAGTCGATTTACATGCTATGTTTTTCGGAGCTGCCGATGGAGCAAGCAATGTAAAGTTATGGATAGACAATATGCGAATAGTAAAATATAAATAAGGATTGGATACAATGAAAAAGAATATATTAATATACTGCACATTTGTACTTGTGCTTATAACTATGGGTTACGGCTTTTCGGCTTGTAGCAAAGATGATGATGGCAGCTCGCCATACCTTGAAGCTTTTGGACCCAGCCCGGCTTTACGAGGTGGAGAACTTCGATTTCTGGGTAAAAACCTCAATAAGGTAACAGAAGTAGTACTTCCCGATAATATTTCGATTACCGAAATAACGAGAATTTCGAATGATGAAATTAAAATAACCGTTCCTCAGAATGCAGTTACAGGTTTTGTTGTACTAAAGTCTTCGGACGGAGATATTACCACTAAAACAAAACTTACTTTTAGTGAACCTATCGTTATCACTAAGTTTCATAAAACAGGAACCGAAGATGTAACATCGGTTATTGCCGGTGACAGAATTACATTTACGGGTGATTACATGAACCTCATCAGGGAAGTAGTATTTACCGACAACACCGTTGTTTCTCTGAACCGCACGGAAGACGGCAAATATGGACGCGATACGCTCAGTGTAATTGTTCCACTGGGAGCACAAAGCGGAAAAATAGCTCTTTCGAACGGAGCTGAAATGCCAATACTTGTCTACACGGATAAAGATCTTACTGTCGCCGCAGCTAAGGTAACTTCTATATCTCCTGCCACAGTTAAAGCCGGTAAGGAGCTTACAATCAAAGGAGACCACCTTCAGTTGATAGAGAAAGTTAAATTCGCAAGCAATCTCGAAGTTGCAATTCCTGCAAGAGAAAACCCATACGCAGAAGTGACCGAATTAAAAGTAACCGTTCCTCTGGATGCTCAGGATGGTAAAGTTACCCTTGTATCTTATTCGGGTTTAGAAGTAGAAGCGGGTACAATAACCATGACTCTGCCCACTGTTTCAAAACTATCTCCTTCTCCCGTTAAAGGAGGTACAACTATGACCATACAGGGTACTAATCTCGATTTAGTTACAAACATAACATTCCCGAATGTTGAAGATGCTGTTGCTCTTAAAACGAAAAGCGAGACAGAAATAACAGTCGATGTTCCTCTGGCAGCCGCTGATGGTAACTTAATCTTCCATACAGCATCGACCAAAACGGTAGAAAAGGCTTATACCACCGTGAAATCGGCAATTACAGGTATCACGCCTACAAATCTTACAGCAGGTGAGAATATTACCATAAAAGGTACTAACCTCGATTTGGTTCGCTCCGTATCATTTGGTGGAGGTGCTTCTGCAACTGTTACACCAACAAGTGCTACTTCGTTTACCGTAGCTGTACCCACTACTGCAACAAGCGGAACTATTACCCTTCATTTGGTAAATGAGGCAACCGTAGCATCGACCATATCATTGAATGTAACACCTTCGACCAATCCGGTTATTAGCTCTATGCCCGAAAAAGCCAGACCGGGCGAAGAAATTACTTTGAAAGGGACTAATCTTAATACAGTAGAGTCTGTTTACTTCGGCAGTACCAAAGTTACCTCCTATATTACACGCAGTGCAACTTCAATCACACTGATAGTACCCGAAAAAGTAACTATGGGTGCACAAACGGTTAAGATGGTAAATTATGAGGGTAAAGAGTTCAAATCCGCCACTACTATTAATATTACAGGGCAAGAACCCATTGTTGATCCATCATTGGTATGGGCCGATTTTGAAGATGTAAGCTGGACTTGGGGACTTTGGGGTGGTGTTGGACAATTTCTTAAAGAAAACGGAAACACATACTACAAAGGAACATCTACAGGGGCATTATCCGGCACTTGGTTATGGGCAAATAACAATCTTGTGCTCCCTGCCTGTCCCAATATTACAGACTATGTAGTAAAAGCAGATATGAAAATTACCAAAGACTTTGTACCCGGAAATTACGCAATACAAATGGCTATAAACGGAGTATGGGGGTGGTGTGATTCTGGTTTCTTCCCCATGGCTTCTGACGGCGTGACTGCTTCTACAGGCGGAGGATGGATTACCGTAACATGGTCGTTCTCCACTTTGGGCATCAGTACGGCTCCTGCCGGAGGTAAAACTGATACAGGTATGTATATCAATTCTTCGTCTTTCGATTGGTCAAACGTAAGCCTTGATAACTTCAGATATCAAAAGAAATAAGTAAAAAATAAACTCAGTTAAGTCTTTCCGATAAGAAAGGCTTAACTGATAACAAAATACAATATCTATGAAAAAGAATCTTTTTTCAACAAAATTATTCCTTATTATCTCTTTTGCACTTCTGTCCTTCTCCTGCAAAGACGATGACGAAGTAACAGGCACACAGAGGTATAAAGAGCCTCCGGTTTTATTGTCTTCAATCCCGGCAACAGGAGGAACAGTATCATTTACGGATAACACTATCAGGTTGATTTTCGACAGGGAAGTGACCGTAGTAAACTTGGGTATGGTAAGCGTAAATAATGCCATCATTTCAGGTTCATCTATTTCGGGCGACACACTAACCTTTACGTTAGACGGGATAGACGAAAAAACTCAGTATACATTAACCATAACTAAAGGGGCAATCAAAGGAGTTCCGGGCTTACTTAATCAAGAAGATATCACTTTGTCATTCAATACGGGTGAAGCCCCTGCTTTAACTAAAACTCTGGCTATGCCCAATGCTTCGGCTCAAGCAAATAATGTATTTAATTTCCTGTTGGAAAACTACAGAAACAAAATTATATCGGGGTCTATGGCCAGAGTGAACTGGAATACCGATGAAGCAGACAGGGTTTACAGGTGGACAGGGAAATATCCGGCTATCAATACTTTCGACTTTGTACATTTATACGCTTCGCCAACCAATTGGATCGATTACAGCAATACTACGGTAGCCGAAAATTGGTGGAACAACAAAGGGTTGATTTCAATTATGTGGCATTGGAATGTACCTATTGAGGGCACTTCAAACTTTGGTTTCTATTACACAGGAAAAAACAATGGCGAAGGTGAAACCTCTTTTGACATTACAAAAGCTGTTCAGGATGGAACTGATGAAAATAAAATCATAAAAGCCGATCTTGACAAAGTGGCTACTCACCTATTGGCTCTGCAAGCAAAAGGCATACCTGTAATATGGCGACCATTGCACGAAGCCGCAGGAGGCTGGTTCTGGTGGGGAGCTAAAGATGCCAATTCGTATAAAGCACTTTGGATATTGATGTTCGATACATTCAAAGCCAAAGGAATCAACAACCTTATCTGGGTATGGACTACCGAAACCAATGACAATAGCTGGTATCCGGGAGATGCTTATGTAGATATTATCGGACGGGATATCTACAATAAAAAAGATGCCGCTGCCATTTATAAAGAATACCTCAGCATCAGAAAAACATATCCGGGCAAAATGGTTACTCTCAGCGAATGTGGAAACGTTGCGAATATATCCCAACAGTGGAGTGCCAATGCTAAATGGTCGTGGTATATGCCTTGGTACGATTATAATGCAACTGACGAATCGGAACACTCTCATGCAACTAAAGCATTTTGGACTGATGCTTTTGCATCTGATAAAGTGATAACCAGAGATCAGATGCCTTCACTAAAATAAGGATTCATGTATAATTTAGTAGTCCGCTGAAGTTTAAGCGGACTACTAAAACAAATTCTCCGTGTATGAAAAAGATTTCTATATACCTTTTAGGATTGGTATTTACATTACTATCGGTATTTCCTGCTGGTTGCTTTTCAAATAACCCTATAGAGGGAGATAAGAGCGATTTTGTGGCTGTAAACGGCAAGCTGTCGGTACAGGGGATATCTTTGGTTAATGAGGCGGGAGAACCTATCGTTCTTCGGGGAGTCAGTCTTGGATGGCACAATTGGTGGCCACGATTTTATAATAAAAGTACGGTTGCATGGCTGAAAAAAGACTGGAACTGTAACCTTATCAGAGCAGCAATAGGCGTAGACCCCAAGAAAGGATATATAGACAATCCCGACTTTTCGATTGCATGTTTAACCAATGTAGTAGATGCAGCTATCGAGAACAATATGTATGTAATTATCGATTGGCACAGTCATCATATTCGCTTAGAAGAAGCTAAAGCATTTTTCACTCTGGCTGCCGAGAAATACAAAGATTACCCGAATATCATCTACGAAATTTATAATGAACCTATCGATGACTCATGGGAAGAGGTCAAAGCATATTCCGAGGAGATAATCAAAACAATCCGGTCAATAGATAAAGATAACGTAATATTGGTAGGAACACCTCATTGGGATCAGGATATACATCTGGCAGCCGATAATCCGATCAGTGGTTATGATAATATTATGTATACCCTTCACTTTTATGCAGGTACTCATAAACAAGAGTTAAGAGACAGAGCCGATTATGCTCTTAGTAAGAACTTACCCATTTTCGTTTCGGAATGTGCCGGAATGAATGCAGATGGTGACGGCGCTATCAATCTTGAGGAATGGAATACATGGAAGGAATGGATGAGCCGGAACCAAATCAGCTGGGCAGCATGGTCTATTGCCGATAAAAACGAAACATGCTCTATGATAAAATCAAAAAAATCGCCCGCTTATGGATGGACTGAAAACGATCTGAAAGAATGGGGTAAAATTATACGAAATACATTGCAGAAAGAAAACAGATAATATGAAAAGAATTACCAACTATTTTCTATTGATTTTGATAGCAGGATTAATACTATCCTGCAAAACCAAAATAGCAGAAGATACCAGCCCCAAAATAACAGAGAGCTATTCTGACTCGTGGCGTTTTCACGCAGGTGAAGGAACCGACAGTGCTTGGTTCGATACTAAGTTTGATGATAAAAACTGGCAGGAAGTCACATCACAGAAACTACTAAAAGATCAGGACATATCGTTAGACAATGGTTTTGGATGGTATCGAAAGACCATACAGTTATCGGATAGCTTACAGCAAGGAATCAAAAACAAAGGAGGATTAGTACTTCATTTGGGCAGATTGGCTGCATGCGACGAGGTATATTTCAATGGTCAACCGGTAGGTAAAACAGGAGAGTTTCCTCAAAACTACATGGGTTACTTTGATAACGAAAGAAACTACCTGATAACTTCCGACAAAGTAAATTACGGAGGAGATAATCTTATTGCTATCAAATTTCACGATGGCTGGAATGTAGGCGGTTTTCTGGAAGGAGCAAAACTATCTGTATCAACTGCCGAAACCAATGATAAAATTTTACTAGATGTAGCCGTTGCTGATTCCGACTATATATTTTTAGGTGAGAACCCCATACAAATAACCGCAAAGATTGAGAACAAAAACAATTGGGATATTGACGGAAAATTAATTGTCACATTGACTACTGACGATTATCAGCCTGTCAAGTCGGATTCTTTGAACATATCCATTGAAGGGTTGAAAAACTATTCCAAATCTTTTGAGCTGGCAAACCCTCAACCCGGATTTTACAGATATACCGTGCAATTGAAACGCAACAACGAAATTGTTACAGAAAAGAAGTTCAATGTGGGTTACGAACCTGAGAAAATACAATCGCCCATCGATGCAAAGACCGACTTTAAAGAATTTTGGGATAACAACCTTAAAGAACTGGCAAAAGTAGCCCCTAATTATAAGCTGACTTTAAAGCCCGAATATTCTCAACACGGATACGATATGTATCTCGTTGAAATGTATTCTTTCGGAAACGAACTCATCAGAGGATATTATGCCAAACCTCAAAAGGAAGGTAAACATCCTGTTATTGTGGAATATATGGGCTACGGATCGTCTCCTTATCCGGCGAACCAATGGTGGGATGGTTTTGCATACTTCGTTCTTTCGGTGAGAGGACAGGCGTTGAATCAACCAACCAACCGCTTTGGAAAATGGATTACCTATGGTCTTGATAACAAAGACGACTATTATTACAGAGGTGCATTTATGGATGTAGTACGGGCATTGGACTTTGTTTCGTCCCGTCCCGAAATTGATTCGGATAAGATAACCGTGCGTGGAGGAAGTCAGGGTGGAGCATTGTCATTTGTGGCTGCATCGCTCGATAAACGTGTAAAAGTGGCGGCTCCTAATATTCCGTTTCTATCGGACTATCCCGACTATTTTAAAATTGCTCCCTGGCCTAAAAGCGATTTTGATGAGTATATGAAAGCACATCCCGAAGCAAAATGGGAAGATGTATATAATCTGTTATCTTATTTCGACATCAAGAATCTGGCTCAATGGATAGAATGCCCTCTTATTATGGGTATTGGTGTACAAGATAATGTATGCCCTCCGCACATCAATTTTGCCGCCTACAATCAGGTAAAATCA
The DNA here is from genome assembly GCF_011299555.1 of Dysgonomonas sp. HDW5A. Classification (NCBI taxonomy): domain Bacteria; kingdom Pseudomonadati; phylum Bacteroidota; class Bacteroidia; order Bacteroidales; family Dysgonomonadaceae; genus Dysgonomonas; species Dysgonomonas sp. HDW5A. Next base: position 621,317 of record NZ_CP049857.1, read on the forward strand.
AAAAAACGCTGGATGGCTTTTCCGCATCATGCACACAGTGTGGGTAAGGAGTACAACGACGCAGCCATGGCTTTTATAAAAGAAACACTAAACTTTAAAGATCAATGAAAAAACTGATTCTACTTGCAGCTTTAGCTTTAAGCCTATTCTCCTGCACCGAGAAGAAAGCGGTAACTGCTCCTTCTTTCGTAAAGCAGAAGGAAGGCAAGCTTACGATAAACGACAAGCCTTACTACTTTATCGGCACTAACTTCTGGTTCGGGGCTATATTGGGTTCCGAAGGGCAAGGCGGTAACCGTGAACGTTTACTTAAAGAGCTTGATTTTATGAAAGAAAACGGCATCAATAATCTTCGGGTTCTTGTAGGTGCCGACGGACATAGCGGACAAAAGGTAAAAGTTATGCCGACTCTTCAAATAGAGCCGGGAGTGTATAACGATACTATTTTCGACGGATTAGATTTCCTCATGGCGGAACTGGGTAAACGGGATATGTATGCGGTACTTTATCTTAACAATAGTTGGGAATGGAGTGGCGGATACGGACAGTATCTCAATTGGGCAGGACGTGGCGATGTACCCGAAGCAGGGGTTCAGGATTGGCCTGTATTTGTAAAGCATGTTGCCCAATATGCCGATTGCGACACTTGTCATACCTTGTTTCTGAATCATGTAAAGCACGTTATCACCAGAACCAACCGTTATACGGGAAAGAAATATATTGACGATACTGCAATCATGTCGTGGCAGGTGGGTAACGAGCCTCGCTCATTCAGCGATGAAGGTAAACCTGCATTCGTAAAATGGTTGAAAGAAACTACTGCTCTTATCCGTTCTCTTGATCCTAATCACCTTATTTCATTGGGTAATGAGGGTACTAAAGGATGTGAAGAAGACATGAGTCTTTTCGAACAAATCAATTCAGACCCCAATGTCGATTATCTGACCATTCATATCTGGCCTAAAAACTGGAGCTGGATAGATCCTGCTCAGGTAGTAGCATCTGTAGATACAGCAATCGTTGAAACCGATAAGTACATTGATAATCATCTGGCTATTGCCAAAAAGCTAAACAAGCCTATAGTTATCGAAGAGTTCGGATATCCGCGCGATAATCACAAATATACATTGGACGATACTACGGTTGCACGTGATAAATATTACTCCAATATTTTCTCGAAAATAATAAGTTCGAAAGAAAACAATGGTCTGATTGCAGGATGCAACTTCTGGACATGGGGAGGATTCGGAAGACCTGCTCACACATTCTGGGAACCGTGGGACGATTATGTAGGTGATCCATCGCAAGAAGAACAAGGTTTAAACTCTGTTTTCGATACAGATACGACCATCAAAGTCATCAAAAGCTATACTCAAAAACTATAATATTCTGAACTTATACTATTATTCAACCATAAATAGATAAAACAAAAACGTGAATATGAACGCACTATTCAACAAACGATTAAAAGCTGTAACAGCTGAATATGAAGCATTGGTTACCCGTACAAATGAACCTTTGCTCCCGGGAAATGGCATCTTCGAGAGATATAAGTATCCTGTAATTACAGCAGGTCATGCACCTGTATTCTGGAGATACGACTTATCACCCGAAACCAATCCGTTCTTTATGGAACGTTTCGGGATCAACGGAACTTTCAATGCAGGGGCTATTAAATGGCAGGGTAAATATCTTTTGGCAGTCCGTGTAGAGGGAAACGACCGCAAATCGTTCTTCGCTATTGCCGAAAGCCCCAACGGTATCGATAATTTTCGTTTCTGGGACTATCCCATTGTTATTCCCGAAACCGATAACCCCGATACAAATGTGTATGATATGCGTCTTACGGCTCATCAGGACGGATGGATTTACGGTGTATTCTGTTCTGAAAGAAAAGACCCGAATGCTCCTGCAGGCGATCTTTCATCGGCAGTGGCGGCAGCCGGCATTGTCCGCACAAAAGATTTAAAAAACTGGGAACGGTTACCCGATCTTAAAACCAAGAGCCAACAGCGAAATGTAGTATTACATCCCGAATTTGTGGACGGAAAATATGCACTTTATACCCGTCCCCAAGATGGTTTTATTGATGCCGGAAGCGGTGGCGGAATCGGTTGGGCATTGGTAGATGACATTACTAATGCCGAAGTGAAAGAAGAAACGATTATCAACCATCGTTACTATCACACGATCAAAGAACTCAAAAACGGAGAAGGTCCCCACCCGATCAAAACCCCGAAAGGATGGCTACATTTAGCACACGGTGTAAGGGCTTGTGCAGCAGGATTGAGATATGTTTTATATCTTTACCTTACAGATCTAGATCAACCGAACAAGTTGATCGCCGAACCCGCAGGGCATTTAATGGCTCCTTGGGAGGAAGAACGTGTAGGCGATGTTTCGAACGTACTGTTTACAAACGGATGGATAGCCGATGATGACGGTACCATATATCTCTATTATGCATCGTGCGACACGCGCATGCACGTTGCGGTTTCGTCTGTAGACAGATTACTCGATTATATATTGAATACAGCTCCCGACGGTTACCGGTCGGCAACTTCGGTTCAAACCTTAAGTCAACTTATCGAAAAAAATCTGACAAAATAAAGGCTTCGCACCTTTTTACCACTTTGTAGGGATGAGTCTCCCGCTTATCCGAAATTAATCGAAAGAACAGAACTCTACCCCTACAAACTCAAATTGATTATTAAATAAATACTCATGAACACAGATAAAGTCACATTAAAAGAAAAAGTCGGATACGGTCTGGGCGATGCAGCATCGTCTATGTTCTGGAAGCTGTTCGGCATGTATCTCATGTTTTTCTATACAGATATATTCGGCATAGAGGCAGCCGTAGTGGGTACCATGTTTTTGGTGACACGTATATGGGATTCACTTTTCGATCCCATTGTAGGTGTTGTCAGCGACCGAACAGAGTCAAAATGGGGTAAATTTCGTCCCTACCTGTTATGGGTAGCCGTTCCCTTCGGCGTACTGGGCGTATTAACCTTTACCACTCCCGATTTTTCGCCTACAGGAAAAATAGTATATGCCTATATCACCTATTCGCTGATGATGATGGTATACTCCTTAATCAATGTACCTTACGCATCGTTGCTGGGCGTGATGTCGTCCGACCCTAAAGAAAGAACCGCCTTGTCATCATACCGCATGATATTTGCATTCTTAGGCAGTATATTGGCTTTGATACTGATAGAACCTTTGGTGAAATTATTCGGAGGAAGCGGCGAAGGAGCAAACCTGACTTTCGGATGGTCTATGACTGCTATTGTATTTGCCGTTATTGCCGTCATTTTCTTTTTATGTACTTTTTCGTGGACAAAAGAACGTATCCGCCCGATTAAAGAAACAGGTAATTCGCTGAAAGAAGATGTAAACGATTTACTTGCCAACAAACCTTGGTGGATATTACTGGGAGCCGGTATCGCTGCTCTGATATTCAATTCGATTCGTGACGGAGCAGCCGTTTATTACTTCAAATATTATGCAATAGCTCCCGATACTTTCGATTTGGGAATCATTGGTTCGGCTCTCTCTCTGACAACTATCTATTTAGTATTGGGTCAAGGGGCTAATATCTTGGGGATTCTTTTTGTTACCCCTGTTTCGAACCGCATAGGAAAAAAGAAAACCTATTTGTTTGCCATGTTGTTTGCCACCGTTTTCAGTATTGCTTTTTATTTTGTGGGCAAAGACAATATACTTCTGATGCTTATTCTACAAGTACTTATCAGTGCATGTGCAGGAAGTATATTTCCCCTGCTTTGGTCGATGTATGCCGATATAGCCGATTATTCGGAATGGAAAACAGGACGCAGGGCTACGGGTTTGATATTCTCTTCGTCTTCGATGTCTCAAAAATTCGGATGGTCGATAGGCGGGGCACTTACAGGATGGTTGTTGGCTTACTTCGGCTTTCAGGCAAATGTAGAACAAACGGTCGAAGCTCAGGACGGAATACGTATGATGCTGAGCTTTTTGCCTGCAATAGGGACTGTTTTATCAGTCGTATTTATCAGTTTGTACCCATTGACAGAACAAAAGTTACAAGAAATTACAACTGATTTGGCAAATAAGAGAAAGGATCAAAGATGAATGAATTTAAGAAAGAACTAACAGATAATATCCTGCCTTTTTGGATCGAAAAGATGCAGGACAATGAATATGGGGGTTTCTATGGTCGTATAGACGGCAACGAAATACTTCATCCCAAAGCCAATAAAGGTGCTGTTCTAAATGCCCGCATTTTATGGACATTCTCGGCAGCTTATCGTATCCTGAAAAAAGAAGAGTATTTAAAAATAGCCGAACGTGCGTTTCATTATATCAAAGATTATTTCATTGACAAAACTCACGGAGGTGTGTATTGGGAGCTCGATTATTGGGGAAATCCGGTTAATACCAAAAAGCAAACCTATGCACAAGGATTCGCTTTATACGGATTTTCGGAATTTTACAGAGCCACCGCAAATCCCGAAGCTTTGGCAATGGCTAAAGAGTTTTTCTTTTTACTGGAGAAATGCTTTGATCCTAATCTAGGCGGCTATCTGGAAGCCTATACCCACGATTGGCAACCTATCGAAGATGTACGTTTGAGTGATAAGGATGCAAATGAAAAGAAGACAATGAATACTCATTTACATGTATTGGAACCATACACCAACCTTTGCCGTATTTGGGACGATGAGCAACTCAAAGATGCTCAACGTAAGCTTATTCACATCTTTACCGATAAGATATTAGATTCGAAAACAAATCACCTCAACTTGTTTTTTGACGAAGAATGGAATGTAAAATCGACTGCCATATCATATGGTCACGATATCGAGGCAGCTTGGCTTTTATATGAAGCAGCCGAAGTTTTGGGAGATAAACAATTAACCGATAAAATAAAAACACTATCTCTTAAAATAGCCGATGCAGCAAGCGAAGGCTTACAAACCGATGGCAGTATGATTTACGAAAAAGATGGTAATCATACAGACTTAGAGCGTCATTGGTGGGTTCAAGCCGAAGCTGTAGTGGGTTATATGTATGCTTACAAAATTTCGGATAATGCCGATTATAAAGAAAAAGCCAAGCAAGTCTGGACATATATACAGCAATCTATTGTAGACAAAAACAATGGTGAATGGCATTGGAGCAGACTTGCGGATGGCAGTATCAATACACGAGACGACAAGGCAGGGTTCTGGAAATGTCCTTATCACAACGGACGTATGTGCATGGAAATGATCGAATCTTTCCAACCTTTTTATTAAACATCTTATATATCAACATGAAAAAAACGGTATTATTAATGGCAGCAACTCTCGGCATTGCATCGGGCGGACAAGCTCAAACCAACAACGATATGAACAAACAAGCTATCGAGATAGTCTCTAAAATGACACTGGCCGAGAAAATCGGTCAAATGGCTCAGGTAAGTATAGATGCAGTCTGCAAAGGAGAGGATACGCCTCCAACCAGTACTTTACAACTCGATATGGATAAACTGCGGGATGTAATAGTCAACTACCACGTAGGATCTCTTTTGAATTCGCCCAATACACGTGCACGCACTGCTGAATGGTGGACAAATGTTATCAGCCAGATTCAGGACGTAGCATTGAAGGAAACACGCACCAAAGTTCCCGTAATATACGGACTCGATCAAATTCACGGGGCAACTTACACGGCAGGCTCTACCATGTTTCCGCAGGAGATTGCATTAGCTGCCACATGGAATCCTGCCCATGCAAAGAAAATGGGAGAAATCACAGCCTATGAAACCCGTGCGAGTAATGTACCTTGGAATTTCTCGCCGGTACTTGATCTGGGTATCGATCCTCGCTTTCCTCGTCAATATGAGGGATTCGGTGAAGATCCTTATATCGGGTCAGTATTCGGACACCAACTAATCAAAGGGTATGAGGGCGATGATAATAATGTAGGCAATCCCAATAAATTGGCTGCTTGCATGAAGCATTTTATCGGTTACTCTGCTCCTATCAGTGGTAAAGACCGTACACCTGCTTATATACCTCAATCGGCTTTAATGGAATACCATGTACCTGCTTTCAAAGCTGCTATTGATGCAGGAGTGCATACGGTAATGATTAATTCGGGTATTATCAACGGAGAGCCCGTACATGCCAGTTACGACCTTTTGACAAAACTGCTGCGCAACGATTTAGGTTTTGACGGGATGATCGTTACCGATTGGGAAGACATTAACAAGTTATACTCGCGTGACCGCATGGTTCCAAACATCAAAGAGGCTATTAAAGTGAGTATAAATGCAGGAGTGGATATGTCGATGATTCCTTACGATTACAAAGAATTCTGTACTCTATTGACAGAGTTGGTAAACGAAGGACAGGTGCCCATGTCACGCATAGACGATGCTGCACGAAGAGTGGTATTATTGAAATTACAACTCGACTTATTCAATACACCTAATACGTATCGTAAAGATTATCCTCAATTCGGGTCTAAAGAATTTCAACAGGCATCGTATGATGCGGCGGCGGATGCTATTACGCTGCTGAAAAATGACAATAATATACTTCCTCTCCAGAAAGGTGCTAAAATATTGGTATCGGGTCCTAATGCTGTCAGCAAAAGATCGCTAAACGGAGGATGGACATTCTCTTGGCAAGGTGAAAAAGTGGATGAATTTGCAAGTGAATATAATAACCTGCTGGACGCTATTACCCATATGTATGGCAAAGAAAATGTTTCTTATGTACCGGGTGTAAGCTATACGGCGGCAACCGAATATGCAACGGAACACAAAGACCGTTTTGATGAAGCTATTGCGGCTGCTAAAAATGCAGATTATATAATCTTATGCTTGGGTGAAAATTCGTATTGCGAAAAACCGGGAGATTTGGATGACTTGTATTTGAATGATCTTCAAACAGAACTGGCTAAAGAGTTCCTCAAAACAGGTAAAAAAGTAATTCTTGTTTTGAGTGAAGGAAGACCTCGTGTAATCTCTAAAATATCTTCTCAGGTAGATGCTATCGTTCAAACCTATCTTCCGGGAATTTTTGGTGCGGATGCTTTGGCGGATGTATTGGTGGGTAAAGTAAATCCTTCGGGAAAATTACCTTATACATACCCTGCATTCCCTAACTCATTGGTGCCTTATTATCATAAACATTCGGAAGAGCAAAAGAGAGGCGAAGGTGTTTACAATTACGAAGGAGACTTCAACCCCGAATATCACTTCGGATTTGGATTGAGTTATACGACATTCGATATCTCGAACCTGAAAATAAACAAAACGTCTTTTGCCAATAATCCGAAAGAGGAAATTATTGTTTCGGTAGATGTAAAGAACACAGGAAATGTAGAAGGTAAAGAAGTAATTCAACTTTATTCGAGCGATTTATTTGCCAGCCTTGTTCCTGATGTGAAAAGATTGCGTCGATTCGAAAAAGTATCTCTTAAAGCAGGTGAGTCTAAAACCGTAACATTCAAACTGACATTGGATGATCTGGCTTTCTACAATCTGAAAAGTGAGAGAGTAATCGAAGCCGGAGATTTTGAGCTGCAAGTAGGTTCATCATCCAATGATATTAAAGAAAAGACGGTTATCACGGTTTTGTAGAATTATCTTTTCTTTATCCAATCTCTGTGAATACAACTTTGTGGTCTCTGTGGTAAAACTAAATACACACAGAGGTCACTAAGTTATTTGACAAAGAACTCTAAGCTCTTTAAACACTCTATACCCTTTAATCTTATGATGCACAAAACAATCGCTTTTATTTTTTGCTTCTTGTGGCTCTCTGTTATATATGCTTCCGACTTTCTCTTAGTCGACCCACTGGCGACAGCCGAGACCAAAGCCTTGTTTTATAATCTGAAAAAGATAGAACAATCGGATCGGGTTATTTTCGGACAACAGGACGCTACCTTATACGGTCGATCGTGGGTAGGCGACAGTAACAGAAGCGACGTGAAAGACCTTTGCGGGCAACACCCTGCATTGATTGGGTTCGATTTTGAAGCTGCTACAGAAAATGATCCTGTAAAATTCGAAAACATAAAGAACCGATTGGTCAAAGCAACTAAAGAAGTTTACCGTCAAGGTGGAATTATAACCTTTTCGTGGCATAGCAAAAATCCTGCTAATGATGGTAGTTTCTATTGGGAGAAGAATCCTGTGGAATCGGTAAAAGATATTCTTCCCGAAGGAAAGCTGCACTCGAAATATAAACAATATCTGGAGTCTATAGCCAAAGTCATGAATGATTGCAAAGGAGATAATGACGAACTTATTCCTATTATTTTTCGCCCTTTCCATGAATTCGACGGCGATTGGTTCTGGTGGGGAAAGGGGCATTGTTCGAAAGATGAATTTATTGCACTTTGGCAATTTACCGTTACCTATCTCAGGGATGATATGGAGGTGCATAATCTGCTTTATGCTTTCTCTCCTGATTGTAAATTCTTTACTGAAGAAGAATTTATGGAGTATTATCCGGGAGATAAATATGTGGATATTATCGGAATGGACAATTATTGGGACTTTAGACCTGATGGTGCAAATGATCCTCAACTTGCGGCACAAAAATTAAAAATTGTTTCGAATATTGCCACTAAAAAGAATAAGATTGCAGCTTTAACCGAAACAGGATTAGAGAGGGTAAGCAATCCGCTTTGGTACACCCAGGTGTTGCTACCCGTTTTACAGAGTACAAAGATTGCGTATGTAATGGTCTGGCGAAATGCGAGCGATTTACCAACGCATTATTATACACCGACAGTGGGACATCCTGCGGCTCAGGACTTCATCCGTTTTTCGGAAGATAAGAATATTCTATTCCAATCGGATCTGCCTGATATGTATATAAGTCGTCACAATTTACTAGACAGTAGGGGCAGTGGCTCTGCCCTGCCCGTCAAGCAATAAAAAATTAGAGGGTGGAGTAGTCCCCCCTTACAAGCGTTCTCCGCAAAATATGAAAAAATGAAACAAAATATGAAAAAGAAATTAATACTGGCAACAATAGCACTTTCGAGCCTTTTTGCATGTAAACAGAAAGCAGTAGAGGAAATTCACACCAAACAACTTATAGACAAAAATGCGACGGCTGAAACCATAAGACTTTATAACACCTTGTTTGAACGGCTTGACAAAGGTATTATGCTTGGGCATCAGGACGATTTAGCTTATGGACACAGTTGGTATAAAGAAGCAGGCAGATCGGACGTAAAAGATGTAACGGGAGATTATCCAGCCGTGTTCGGATGGGAGTTGGGACACCTCGAAATAGGTGCAGAGTTTAATCTGGATTCCATTTACTTCTCAGATATGAAGAGGTATGCACAAGATATCCATCGTATGGGCTCTATTAATACATTCAGCTGGCATGGCGATAATATGGTAACAGGAAATACTGCCTGGGATTGTGCACAGGATACGGTTGTAAAAACCATCCTCGCAGGAGGTATAAATCACGATCAATATATAAAATGGCTTGACCGTGTTGCAGACTTCTTTCTCGACCTGAAAGATGATAACGGTGTACTTATTCCCGTAGTTTTCCGCATGTATCACGAACATACAGGAGACTGGTTTTGGTGGGGAAGTAAACAATGCACACCCGAGGAATATAAGCAGCTATGGATTATGACTGTAGAATATCTGAGAGACAAACGCAATGTGCATAATTTGCTCTATGCTTATTCGCCTTCGGAGACTAAAGATGAAGCCGAGTATCTGGAACGTTATCCCGGAGATGACTATGTGGATATTGTTGCATATGACTCTTATGTACCCGGAAAAACAACTGAGGACATCGAAAAATATAAAGCCGGTATGGATCGCAATCTCCAAATTGTGACTAACTATGCAAACAAGTCGGGAAAACTTCCAACTATCGGAGAAACAGGAATGGAGGGTATCCCCGACTCTACTTACTTTACAGAAACCGTATATCCTGTTATCAATAAATATAAAATCAGTTGGATTTTGTTTTGGCGTAATGCATGGGAAAAGCCTGAGCATTATTATTTACCTTTTGAGGGGCATCCTGCATCTGAGGACTTTAAAAAATTTGTATCTTTAGAAAATATACTCATGAACAAAGATATTCAGTAGAGTAAGTTCTACTGAATATCAATTTCTTTTGTTATTTTATCTATAAATACAGATAGGTCTGATTTTAAAAGTTACAGAAAAAAGTAAAAAAGAATTGAAACAAACAACAGGTGTAACTTTTGTCACTTTTGTAACCTTTTATGAGATATAAGTCTAAAATACAACATCTTGCGGAATGAACAAAAATAACATTATTCAGTCACTTTTGTAACCTTTTTTGTTACCCTATTGTCACCTTTGATACTTTACTGTAAAACTATTTAATAAATATACCCAATATGCGAAATACCAATAAATCGTACATTCTATTATTGATTCTGGCTATTATCTGTTGCCGGACATCTGTTTCTGCTCAAAAGCAGTTCTTGGTGCAGTCTCCAGACAACGAGCTTAAAGTAAACATATCTGTTGGTAATACAATAGAATATTCTGTCTCCCACAATGGCGATCTAATGATAGCAAACTCGCCTATATCGATGTCGTTGACCAACGGAATGTCTTTTGGGGTAAACCCCAGGATAGCAAAGTTATCCACTAAAACGTTGAATGATACAATAACGGCTTCGGTATATAAACGAAAAGAAATTACAGATACTTATAACGAACTTATCCTCAAATTTAAAGAAGGGTTCAGTCTTGTATTCAGAGCATACAACGATGGTATAGCCTATCGCTTCGTTTCAGACTTAAAGAAACCTTTTGAGGTAAAAAGTGAAGAGGTAAATTTCAATTTCCCGACAGATCAGAAAGCGTATATTCCTTATGTACAAAACATAAAAGAACCTATTGAGAAGCAATTCTACAATTCGTTCGAAAATACGTACCAGCATATAAATATATCTCAGTGGGACAAAAAACGTCTGGCTTTTCTGCCCTTGGTAGTAGAAGGTGTAAACGGGAAGAAAGTATGTATTACGGAATCTGACCTGACAAATTATCCGGGGATGTATCTATACAATGGTAATGGTTCTACTACTTTAAGCGGAGTATTTGCACCTTATCCTAAAGATATAAAACAAGGCGGCCACAATATGCTACAGGGCGAAGTACAGTCGGCAGAACCTTATATTGCACGATATAACGGAGCAACTAATTTCCCTTGGCGCATTATAATAATTTCGGAGAATGACAAGGAACTGGCTGATAATGACATGGTATATAAACTGGCTACACCCAACAAAGTGGCAGATGCTTCATGGATCAAACCCGGAAAAGTGGCTTGGGATTGGTGGAATGACTGGAATCTGTACGATGTTGATTTCCGTTCGGGTATTAATAATGAAACTTATAAATATTATATTGATTTTGCTTCGCAACATGGTATCGAATATGTAATATTGGACGAAGGTTGGGCAGTAAATCTGCAAGCCGACTTATTTCAGGTAGTTCCCGAAATAGATCTAAAAGAGCTGGTTGACTATGCCAATAAAAAGAACGTAGGACTTATTCTATGGGCAGGATACTATGCTTTTAATAAAGACATCGAAGGTATCTGCAAACATTATTCGGAAATGGGTATCAAAGGCTTTAAGGTTGACTTTATGGACAGGGACGATCAGCCAATGGTAGACTTCCACTATCGGGCAGCCGAGATCGCCGCAAAATACCACATGATGCTCGATTATCATGGTACATATAAACCGACGGGATTGCAACGTACATTCCCCAATGTAATCAATTTTGAAGGTGTTCACGGATTGGAGCAAATGAAATGGTCGCCCGAAAGCGTAGATCAGGTTACATACGATGTTACTATACCTTTTATCAGAATGGTAGCCGGACCTCTTGATTATACCCAAGGGGCTATGCGTAATGCTTCTAAAGGCAACTATCGTCCTGTCAACAGTGAGCCGATGAGTCAGGGTACACGCTGCCGTCAGTTAGCGGAATATATTATATTCGAATCGCCTCTGAATATGCTATGTGATAACCCGTCCAATTATATGCGTGAGAAAGAGTGTACCGAGTTCATAGCTAATGTGCCAACGGTGTGGGACAATACTATAGCATTGGATGGCAAAATAGGTGAATATATTACTATTGCACGGGAGAAAGACAATGTATGGTATGTAGGTTCGCTTACCAACTGGGATGCAAGAACACTTGATGTTGATTTGTCATTTTTAGGTGAAGGCAGCTTTAAGGCTGAGGTCTTTAAAGATGGTGCGAATGCCGACCGATCGGGACATGATTATAAAAAAGAAGTAATTGACATACCATCTGACCGGAAACTAAGTATTCCAATGGCTTCAGGAGGTGGTTATGTGATGAAAATTTACAAGTAGTTTATATTTACCTTTCACTAAAATAAAAGTAGGGTTCTCCAATGTGAAAACCCTACTTTTATCTATTATAAAAAGAACTTCGATTCTTTATAATTCTCCCTGAATTCACGAGGGGTGCATTGTTTCTTCTTTTTGAAAATACGATTGAAATTAGATAAGTTATTAAATCCACACTGGATGGCAATTTCGGCAACACTGTGAGTTGTATCAACCAACATTCGAGTTGCATGCCCCAGGCGTATATCGTTGAGTGAATCGATAAAATTACGCCCTGTTCTCTGTTTTAAGAATCTACTGAATGAGACTCCAGTCATTCCCACCAGATTAGCTACATCCAGCAGGCAGATATCCAGATTGTAGTTTGCCAGCATATAACTGTAAGCTCTCTCAATGCGTCTGCTGTCGTAATTTTGAGCATTGATATTGAACGAACGACTTGATAATTCTCTCATCCCCTTAGACTGCGACAAATCATATAAAATAGCAAATAGCTTAAGAACGGAATGGGCTCCTTCGTGTTCTGAAGCCAATGAGTACATTTGGCTTCTTACCTTCTCTATTGTTTCTCGCGAAAAGGTAATGCCATAGGCTGCTTTGGCAAACATTTCCTTTACTGATCGGAACTGATTCTTTTGAAGAAGATGGTCGTTCAATAAATCGCCATGAAACTGAATGGTTATTTCTTTTATCTCTTTCGATGTACAGTTATGGTCAAACCATCCATGTTCGAGATTTGGACTTGCAATGAGCGTCAGTTCCAAATCATCTATATCTTCGACACTGTCTCCGACAACACGCTTGGCTCCTGCTCCATTCTCTATAAAATTAAGCTCAAACTCTTTATGGATATGAATTGGGAATGTAAACTCTTGCTTTACCCTCGAAAAAATCATAAAACAATCCTCGTCAGATAAAGGGGTGACTTCTCTTAAGATTGAATTCTTAACATTTTCCATGGTTAGTAATTTTAGGGTGCAGACCTATTCGTAATATTGTAACTTACTAATAACTGTAGTAAATATAGTTAATAATTAGCAATCTCGTAGATAAGCGTCTGTAGTTTTAATCCCACTCTAATTTTTAAAACAAGGGAGTATCGATATTCATGTAGTTCAACTTTCACTCATAAACCACCCCTAACCACAACAAAAAAGCACCTACAACTTTCGTTATAAGTGCTTCTGTAGTGACCGCGCCAGGATTATTTATCTATCATAGCTATATAATACAAAATCAAACGATTAGCAGATTAGAAACGAAAGTACCTGATAATCAAACAATAAGAGCATCACAAAGCATCACATTAAATCATATTGAATAATATTTCATCATATCTATTTTTGTAAGTACTTTTACGGAGTACTTACTTTTTTTAGAAATGGAAATAAAAAAATATCTTGTTCGATTCAATCTTATTTCTTCCAGTAAAGATAAAGAAGAAAAGCAAATATACCTAATAACAACGATAGACGGAATAAAGGTTTATTATTATTCAGGACATCGAATTAAGCCGGATAATTTCGTTATAGACAAAAAGGAATCCATATATCAAGTAAGGAAAAATACTTTCAATCAAGCTGGAGTTCCTGCATCAACGATCAACTCCAGACTAAGAGAATTAGAAAATGCTTCACTTGTTGTATTTGAGCAAAACTTCAAAGGAAGAGACATGGAATTCTCTAAAGATGAATTTAAAAGGCTTCTTCAAATTCAATTAAATGAATATGAGGAAATACAAGATTCAAACACTATCGGCTTTGGGATATTTGAATATTATGAGAAATATAAAAACGAAGCTAAAGTTTCTGACGGAAGAAGAAGACATTATACAGCAGATATTAAGAGACTTCGTGAATATGAAAAATCTAAAAAGAAGCCAATCACATTTGATAATTTAGATATTATAGATTACAATAAATACATCTCTGAAGGTAGAGTGGCCAATACTGTTGTTTCTATAATGAAGCGCCTAAAAGGGTTCTTCAGCTATTGCAAAATGGAGTCAATTGTAAAAGAGAACCCTTTCGATAGAATTAATTTTGCTGCTAAAATTGGTGTTGAAATGTATGCTGAGCCGGTATGTATGACCCGAAGTGAGCTAAAGAAGCTTTATGAAACAAAAATGCCGAATGAATTGACCAACCTAGTAAAAGATATGTTTTGCTTACAAGCAGCTTTAGGCTGCCGAGTCAGTGATTTCGTAAGATTAAAAACTGACAATATAGATAATGATCTGCTTACCTACTTTCCTTCTAAAACGAAAGAATATGCCAACAAAGTTATTGTACCCTTATCAGAAAGGGCAAAAATAATAATTAGTAAATACAAAGGGAAAGCTAAAAATGGATTACTTATGCCTTTTCTACACCCTAACGAATATAACGAACAATTAAAACCGGTCTTTAGAATTGCCAAATTGAATAGAAAAGTTATTCAATACAATAGAGAAAAGGGTATCGAAGAAATATCTGAGCTTTGCGAACTAGCTACATCGCATCTTGCCCGTAGGACTTTTGTTGACATCCTCTGTCAGGCTGGAGAACCAATTCATGTAGTAGCATCAATGTCCGGGCATTCTGAAAATTCGAAAGCTTTTGATCGATACAGGAGGCGCCCAGAGCAGCTACAGAAAGTTGCCGTTAATAGATCAATGGACTAACGGCATTAGCCTCCTCATACCTCACCAATTTGTACTCTAATAGTGCATTTTCTTGCTCTAATGCTATTATCTTACTATTAGCATCATTTAATTGTTTACGCAGTGATGCTATTATTTTATCTTTTTCGTCCATCATATATTTACCAACCTCTATTATTTAAGATCTTAATTACCTTCCAAACACTCACAATAAAGCTTTTCGGCAATTCCTCTGCAGGCACATTCTTATTGTGAGAGACACATAAAACATAATCATTAGGATTACTGTCGTATCTGGTTACTTCTTTGATTACACGACGTCCATCTTTCAACTGTACAACAAATATATTCCCATAACCAAAGTATTCTTTCCAATTTACAACTTCTCTTATTTGAACTACACATCCTGCCGGACATGTAGGATTCATACTGTCGCTAGTTACCTGTATACATACGTCACCATGCAAAGCATCAGTAAAGGGAATATAAGCTTTTATGTATTCTTCGTCAGTATAACTTATGTCATTAACTTTATGCATACCACCCACGGCATCTGAGTTGATTAAGGGAACAAGCCGATATGTCCCGTCATTCGGAATTTCGTACTCTTTATCCGATGGTCCATAAATCTCTTTTACTCCATATTGTGCATTATCTTCATTTGCGGTATCAACTACATTTTGATCATTATTCTTATAACTACGATTACTATTTAGCATCTCTCCCACCCCTGTAATAAGCCAATTAATATTCAAATGAGGATACCTGATAGAAATTAATTCTAATTTTTCTTTTCTTATAGAAAACCCCACTTTTGACACAAAACCATTCCCCAGCCCTACTATGCTCTCAAATGCTTTTGCTGTAATCCCCTCGTGTTTAATAAAAGAATACAAACGATCTTTTGTTGTCATTGTTAATTAATTATAAATTAGAATTAATTTCTACTTTTAATAGAAGTCGAATAGAAGTAATTTCTATATTTGCATCACGATCGTAATAAAACGTATTACGATATCGCAAAGTAAACCAACAAATATAATAAATAAAATACCTAAAAATGGTGAGAGATGGAAGAAAAAGACAAACTACAAATCATTAAGGAAAGATTTAAAGCAGAGGGTCTTGATGGTGATCTGGCAGAAGTTGCCAGAAAAGCCAAGACCTCAAGTCCTACTATTCTCCGGGCATTAGAGAAAGAGAAATATAAGGATATTAAATCTAAAAAACAGATTAAAGGCTTAAGAGTCCTTGTAAAGATACTCAATGATCGCAAGAAAGAAGAAGCCGTATTTGAAACAGAATTACATGCATAACCATGTTTGAAAAACTCACCAATACACAATCTGAGGTATTAGCCTATAACGGTGCAGGTCTTTCAACAGGTGAAATAGCTGACAAGATGGGTATTTCTACCGAGACAGCTAAAACACACCTAAAGAATATAAAAGAAAGATTAGGGCTTCAAAAGATAAATGAATTAGCTGCGTATTACTGGGTTACGATCTTCGGCGAAAGTTTTGAGGAAAAGAGAAAACAAATATTAGCTACAGTTATGCTAATGTTTTTCATGATAACAATTCTCCCTCAAGAGGATAACCAGGACTTGCTGAAAAATAGAAATAGAATAATAAGAACAAAGGTATCAACCCGTAAAAACCACCCAATATGACACTTATAAAAGGCAACAGAGCATTAGCAGAACAACTGGGTGTTCATCCTAATTCTATTACAAATTGGCTGAATAAAGGACTTATAAAACCGAAAAAGAGAATTCTAAATACAATTTATTACGATTTAGAAGAGGTACTAAAGCTCAAAAAATAATTTTCTCAATCATAAATCAGGCAAACCGTGCATAGAGTTGCAAGGTATTTACTAATAAAATTCGACTCAAATTCTCAACATCGAAAATAGTAAAAGCAAGATTTATACAAATGGAAAATGAGATGAACCTAGAAAAAAAGCGTAAACAAATAAAAGACTTATCTGCTGAAATTAAGAAAGATGAAGAGTTCAGCAAAAAGGAAATTGTTTGTTTATGGGTACTCGGAATAACAATTGGAATAGGTATTTCATATATATCTTATTCATTATGAAAAAGAAAAGCCCATTTAAAACATTCATTAGAGGTGCAGCTGTAGCTTTTGGCTGTGTTGTTATCCTCTCCATATTCATGGCTATAGGCATATATACAGCAGAGAAGAAAGGCAAAGCACCACAAAAGCCAACTTCACAAGATCTCAAAGAACTCAATGAAATGCGAGTTTACCACTCTCCCAAAGGTTTAGTTGAAGTAGAGGATGGACTAATAATTATCAGACGATAAGCAACGCATTGAAATAAGAGAGAAATACAAAACAGGGAATTACATCCAAAAAGAGCTTGGGATGCTATACAGTGTAAACCAAGGGTTAATCAGCAAGATTACAAGAAACTCTAAATAAAACAAATCATGAAGCTAATAATTAGACAATTAGTGCTCTTAAATTTTAAGGGCATAAGAGACTACATTTTGTCTCCAAATGAAACAGTCACTAATGTACATGCTACAAACGGTGCTGGAAAGTCCACAATCTGCGATGCGTGGTCTTGGTTGTGGACCGGCAAAGATGCGAAAGGACGTGCCGATTACGAGATCAAGACTCTTGATGAAAATAACGAAGCTATCCACCATCTGGAGCATACCGTTAAGGTCAATATGGATGTCGACTATTCAAAATATGACGTATCACGGACCTACAAAGAGAAATGGGTGAAACCTACAGGAGAAGAAGAACGCAAGCTCGATACTCATACAACTACTTTCGAATGGGATTCGATTCCTCTTACTTTGAAAAAAGACTTCGATCAGAGAGCAAGCCAGCTATTTGGTAGTGCTGAACAGTTTCACCTGTTATCAAATCCTCGTTTCTTCTTAAATATGGAATGGCAGAAACGCCGCAAGCTGTTGATGGAATTGGCCGGAGTAACCGATGATGTTATCCTCAATAAGCTATCTGCAACCAGTACCGATTTTGCCAAACTGATTGAGGAATTGGGTAAGAACAATCTTGATGATTTCCGCAAGAAGTTGAACGCCGAAAAGAAAACATTGAAATCGAAGATTGACGAGATACCGGTTAAGATTCGTGAGGCTACTCTTGCTATTCCCCAAGAACCAGACTATGACAGTATCGAGAAATCTATCAAGATAAAAGAAACAGAGGTTTCAGATATTGACGATCAAATTTCTGATATATCAAAAGCATATGAGGGGCAAGCCGAAGAAATCAAGAAACAACAATCTGTTATCCTTGAAAAAGAGCGTCGTATAGCAGCTATAACCAATGAGGTTGAGATTGATGTTAATAGGCATAATGGAGAGGAAGATAAAACGCTCATAAAGCTCAACAGTGATCTTGTGCAGATAGAATCATCTATCCGAACTCATAATTCTGATCAGGCACTTATCATTAATAAGATTCATAATAAAGAATCAGAGATCGAGAGTCAAAAGGATCTTCTATCTACACTTCGTACAGCATACGGTGAGTTGAATGCTATTGAAATGCACGAGAATGACAAACATTGTCCGAGCTGTGGCACTGAGTTAAATGGTGAAAAGCTTGATAATGCAGTTGAGAAATTCAATGCTGATAAGGCTCAGAAGCTTCAAGCGAATATTGAAAAAGGTAAACGAGAAAAAGGAGTACTCGATTCGTTAATCGCTCAGCTGACAGATCTTAACCAACAAAAAGAAACCATCACCTCTCAACTATCGGAGAAGCAAGGTGCAAAAATTGCACTTCAGAAAGAGATCCAAAAAGAGAACGATCGTCCAAAACAAAAGTATGTTGCATCTGAGTTAGTGAAAAAACATGCAGAATATCAACGCTTAGTTAGTGAAATTGAAGAACTGAAAAAGCAAAAAACAGAAATCTCACAGCCTGATACTACAGAGCTTCGCCAAAAGAGATCACTTATAAGTCGTGATATTAATGAGTTGAGAGAGCAATTATTCATCAAGACTACTGCCGAGAATCAGAAGAAGCGTATTCAAGGTCTTGAATCAGAGCTAAAAACTCTATCTCAGGAACTGACAACGCTCGAAGGTAAAGAGTTTATAGCTGATAAATTCAACCGTGCCAAAATCGAAGCCATTGAGAACGGCATCAATGGACTATTCGCTTCAATCAAATGGAAGATGTTCAAACCACTTATGACAGGTGGTGAAGAAGAATGCTGTGAGGCCCTTATCGATGGTACACCATATCAAGCCGCCAACAATGCCGCTCAGATCAATGCAGGTATAGAGTGTATTAACACTATCTCTAAACACTTCGATATGTATCTGCCAATCTTCGTAGATAATGCCGAAAGTGTAGTTGAACTTATCCCTTCTGAATCTCAGATTATCCGCTTTGTTGTGGATGAATCGTGCGAGAAACTGACTGTCAAAGAATCATTATTTGCGTAAAAAACCAATTTTAAAAATCAATCAAATAAATAATCATGTCAACAACGCCAAACAATCAAGTAGCAGTACAAAAAAATATAACCGAAATGGTGCTGCAAAAAATAGAAACATTCAAACAAGCAGGGGAGCTTCGTCTCCCTTCCGATTACAGCCCCGAAAATGCACTGAAGGCAGCGTATCTGGTTCTACTAGAAACGAAAGCAAAAGATGGTAGACCAGTTATGGAGGCTTGTACAAAAGAAAGTATAGCCAATTCTTTGCTGAAAATGGTGGTTTGGGGATTATCTCCTCTAAAAAAACAATGTGACTTTATCGCTTATGGTGATAAACTTTCATGCGATCCTGAGTATACAGGTAATATCGCTTTAGCAATTCGTTACGGAGGTCTGAAATACCACAAGGCCAATGCCATATTCGCAGGCGACGATTTCAAGTTCGAGGTAGGTATTGATGGTAGACGTAAACTGATACACCACAAACAAGACTTATCATCTATCGGAGGTGATGTGATCGGTGCGTATGTCACTTATGAACTCGAAAATGGTATTCAGGATATGGAGATAATGAATATCGTACAAATACGCAACGCCTGGATGCAAGGTGGCTCGAAAGGTACTTCTAATGCACATAAGAACTTCACTGACCAGATGGCTATTAAAACAGTTTACAACCGTATGTGTAAACTTCTTATTCGAGCTTCAAATGATGCGCCACTTATGGCTGATAGCAATT
This sequence comes from Dysgonomonas sp. HDW5A, assembly GCF_011299555.1. Taxonomy (NCBI): domain Bacteria; kingdom Pseudomonadati; phylum Bacteroidota; class Bacteroidia; order Bacteroidales; family Dysgonomonadaceae; genus Dysgonomonas; species Dysgonomonas sp. HDW5A. The sequence goes on from NZ_CP049857.1 coordinate 641,554, forward strand.
CAGACGATAGCGAGAAAAAAACAGATATCATATCGGAAGCTAAGCAAGAAGTAATTGAGAATGCAAATGCAGAAGAAATCAGTTTTGAAGATATCCCGAACGAAACGCCTCAAGCACCTGCGGAACCTGAACCAACACAGCAGAAATCAGCTCAATCAAGTAATTCACAAACCGAAATACCGTATTGATTATGAACGAATTTAAAGGAACAAAAGGCGCGTGGACTTTAGATAAACCATTTAAAGACAATCTAGGGAATGTACTCATTGATATAGTATCAGATCAAGGATGTTGTGAAAAGTGTAATCGCAAGAATGGCACTTACCTAGTCGCTAGAACATTTAAAAATGCAGTTGGAAATAATGAATCTAAAGCCAATGCACAATTAATAGCAACAGCACCTGAATTGCTAGATGCTTTACAAGATTTGGTAAAGATTGTAGAAAATGGAGATGTTACTAATCATTGCACTGAATATGCGAAACAAGTTATCAACAAATCATTAGGAAAATAACCCAAAAGGATAGGAGGAATATAGGGGTGCTTGCCTTGCCTTAATAGATTGGTCAAGAAGCCAACGTCCTATCCTTTTTAATATAAAATAAGATGGATATATCAACATACCAAAAAGCAAAAGATATTCAAGTAGAGCTAGATAAGGTTTATTCCGTACATGACAAACTAGCAAAAGGGTTTTGCGAAATAAACATTGGAGGGGTGCAAGTTCCATATTCTAAGGAAATCGGAATGAAACTCTATAAAGCTATCACGGATCATATTAAAGAAAAAGAGGACGAGTTTAAAAAATTGTAATAATGGAAACAAAAATATACATAATCATAGGCTATTACTTACAAGAAGCTGGCTACAAGATGTTGCGAGCATACAATGACAAGAAACAAGCCGAAAAAGATTTGGCAATGATTCAAGATATTGACAATAACCGTGAATGGAAGATTGAGGAAGTAGAATTATTCGGACCAATACCGAGCAAACTTATAATGCGATGAATTTAACTCCAGAAACAGTTTCAGCGTACAAGGAATTAATAACTAATCCTCAAAATCATGGATTAGAATTGACTTCTATTACAGACTTCTTCATCAAGAGTGATAAGGTTACAGCAAAGCATATTTTAGCAAGAGCATACATAGACCATATACAAAAGCCATTACCTAAAGTAATACTTTATATCATCATGGATGAAATATATGGACAATGCTCTGAAAAAGCAGATGATGGGAATTTAGGGTATAGGCTAACTTTTAATACCGAATCAAAATGAAACTTCACATTTTAGGTTCCAACAGTAATGGCAATGGGTACATTTTAGAAGGCAAAAGCCAGACACTCCTTTTGGAGGCTGGCTTACCTCTAAAGGATGTAAAGGAAGCTCTCAATTTCGATCTGACAAAGGTTGTGGGTGGTATCGTTTCTCATCTTCATGGAGATCACTCAAAATGTGCATCTGATTTTATAAAGAATGGTATTCCTCTTTGGATGAATCTTGAAACTGCTGAACATATTGCAAATGGTAAATCATCAAGTTTGATATTTTGTATAACTGCCGGAAAACAATTCTCGATCGGGGAATTTAAGATCATTCCTTTCTCTGTTAAACATGATGTTCCTTGCCTTGGCTTTATGATCAACCACCCAGAGAGCGGCAATATCCTATTTGTAACAGATACGCACTACATCCCCAATCGATTCAAAGGGCTCAATCAGATACTGATAGAAGCTAATTACGAAGCCTCAATATTAGATAATAACCTTTATGATGGTAAGATTGATAATACGAGATATCAGCGTGTCCTCCGTTCTCATATGAGCGTAGAAACTTGTGTTGAAGCTCTAAAAGCAAATGACCTAAAAGGTGTACAGAATATAGTTTTGATACACCTTTCTCCTCAGAATTCCGATGCAGATCTATTCAAAAGTAAAGTAGTGGAAGCAACAGGAAAGAATGTACACATAGCCCTCAAAGGCTTGGTGATAGACTTTAGTTTAAACCCTTACTGAATATGAAAGAGAAACTTTTAAAACTGTGTGAGGACAAAGGATTTGCCCTAAAAGAAATAAATAAGTATCAGTTTAGGATTCTTAAGGGTACTACAAAGATACTTGATATCTGGGATGGTAGATATTCATTTAAATATTTTCCAGATAACAAACAGTATTACTTCTGTTTCATTCATTGGCTTAAGCAATTAGAGCTACTTCTTGATGCGATTAACAACGGAGGAAGTTTGAATATCTCGGACATATTCATGACAGTTCCTTTCAAAGTGCCAAAGAAAAGCGGATTCTGGTCTTATGATAAAAGCAATCTAATGATTGGCTATTCAGCTTCATGGGGGGAAGAGGAGGCTTTTAAAAGTAAGTATTATAAATCATTAAAGCAATCCTTATGACACTCCAACAAGAAGCTCAACAAATACAGGATTATCTCGACATTACTTGTTCCGAGAATCCCGAAGAAGTACTCGAACGCATCCGTTCTATTATGCCATATATCAGCCGTACGGCTTTTATGTTGGCAGAAGCTAAGAAAGCTCTGAGACGAAAAAAAGCATCGGAAATAAGCAATACAATCATCAATATAGCCAAAGAGCAATGTTTATCGGCAAAGGTGCAAAACACATTGATAGATTCTATTGCCGAAGAAGAAGCTTACTTGGTTGATTGGCTAGACAGATTGAACGCTGCTGCAACCCATCAAGTGGATGCTTTACGCTCTATATTAAGTTACGAAAGAGAGAATTTAAGATTAAATAAAACAGGATATTAAAAATTAAATTATGGAATTACAAAAGAAGACATTACCCGTAGAAGAAGCCAACGGCTGGTATTTAATGAAAACAGAAAAACGTTGTTGGAGTGAAGAATTCATTGACGAAGATTCGGGCGATCGAACAACTGAAGAACGAAGCGAAATACTTTGCGGAAAAGGTACTCAGATAAACGATATAATCAAATCGCTTCTTCTTGAAAATGGTATTACGACCGTCAAAGTATCAAACGTTGCTCTACTGGGTGAACAAGATAAAAAGTTTAATCTGTGGGAAATTGCGATAAAAGTACTTACCGGAAAAGGAAACAAGAAAAGTTATATCGTAACAGCCGATAGCCCTGCAGCTGCCGAAGTATTTATATCAGAATATCTCGAAGTAAATATGGAAGCTGTTTTCAAGCTTATCAAGATCAATGAGCAAGATTATAACAAGGTTATCAAAATTTACGATTCCGAAAAAGAACAATTGGAGCTAAATAAGAAACGGATCTGCTGGTACAAAGCCCAGATATATTCTATGTTAGATGATGGAGACGACGAAAGCGAAGGAAGCAGTGCCGGATCAAGGAATATTCTTGTACAAGCAACCTCTTTTGAAAAAGCAATGGCAGCTATCAAAGCTGTTATGATTCAAAACGAATTCGATAGCATATACAACACTTTCAAAAAGATCGAAGAACTCAATATCGTAGATGTGTTTATGCCTGATGAAAATTTAGTATACTATTCAGACGAGGATCTTACAAAAATCACTGTAGAAGATTAAAATTATGATTACACTTCGTAAAAATCAAACAGAACCAATAAGCAAGGCAACGGCGTTTTTCAAGGAGAAACGCCCGGCTCCTTCTCTTATAGTATTACCAACAGCTTGGGGAAAGTCTATACTTACAGCTTTTGTAGCTAAAGACATGGAAGATAAATTGCTCGTGCTCCAACCCTCTAAAGAACTCTTGGAGCAGAACTATAAGAAATATGTATCGATGTGTGGTGATTTTGGAGCACAAGCCGGTGTTTATTCTGCTTCTTTTGGACGTAAGGATATCAATAAGATCACCTATGCAACGATCGGAAGTATAAAGAAAATAGGCAAGACTTTCAAACAACTTGGATTTAAGAAAATGCTGATCGATGAAGCACACCTTTACCCACGTGAAGCTGATTCTATGCTTGGAACTTTTCTTGAAGATAGTGAGATATCGCACGTACTCGGTATAACAGCCACACCCATTAAATTGCAAGCAAATACCGGTCTTAATGGTGAACGTTTCTCTAAACTTGTGATGCTTACAAGTAGGTCCAAGAAAGGAAACTTCTTCAAAGACATTGTACATGTGAGCCAAGTACAGGAAATGATCGAACTTGGATTCTGGAGTAAATTAGAATATAAAACATCCGGATTCGATAGCTCTCAGCTCGTTTATAACTCTTCGAAATCAGAGTTTACGGAAGATAGTATGCAACGTGCCTTTGCGGCCAATGATATACATAACCAGATCAAACAGGAACTTGACTTAAATAGTGATCGAAAACATATCCTGGCTTTTGTACCATCCATAGACGAAGCGATCCAATTTGCACAAGAATATCCAAATTCGGCAGCCATCTATTCAGGTATGCACAATTCGGAGCGTGAACGTGTGATAGATGAATTTAGAAAAGGAAATATCCGTGTCATATTCAATGTGCGTGTGCTCTCTACGGGGTTTGACTATACTAAGATTGATTGTATTATTCTCGGAATTTCTACAGCTTCTATTGCTCTGTATTATCAGATTTTAGGACGAGGAACACGTATAGATGATGAAAAAGAGAACTGTTTAATATCTGATCTTGCCGGAAATGTTGATCGATTCGGTAAAGTCGAAGATATCACATTCGAAAAAGAACGGATATGGAAGATGTACGGTACTGGAGGAAGGCTTCTTTCGGGTATTCCGATACATGAGATTGGAACAATAAAGAAAGGCGATGTTGAGAAAGAAGTGCAGAAAAGCAGTTCAAACATCGGCAAACCGCTTGATACAATGCCATTCGGACAACATAAAGGCAAAGATTTTAAGGATATCCCAAAAGAGTATAGAGAATGGGTACTCAAATCATTTAATTGGCATGCTGCTAATATGAATCTGAAACAAGCAATTGAGGCGAGTATGCCGATTATACCTCAGTGATGGCAAGATTAGCTCCACATTTCGGGCAGCTGAATGTAGAATGCTTAGGAGTAGCAAATAATTCAGTTATTTCTACTTCTAAAGCATCTGCAATCTCAATAAGCCTTTTTAATGGAGGATTACCTTCTTCATTTATAGCTTTAGACAATCCAACTTCTGTCATACCCAGCTTTTCAGCAAATTCTTTTTGAGTGATTCCTTTTTCTTTTAGTATCTCTTTAACTCTCAGTTTAACTTTATCCATAGCGATTATCCTACTTATTATTTAACCACAAATGTAATAATATCATTTAAAACAAACCGACAATTTAATTAATTAATAATTTTTAATAGTTTATATTTTCCACATATTAAACTAATAGTTAGTTTTACATCATAATAATTAAACCAGCAATTAAATATTTAAAATATGGGAACAATAGATTTGAAACTAAAACCAAAGCATCAAGACAGCGTAATTGCTCGTATGTTAGATAACAAGAATATGATTGAGTATCTAAAAAAGGATGTGCTTCCTTTTACTTATCAAATGCAAGATTGGGAAAAGAAAGAATACAAAGAATTATATGAGGCTAAACTGCAAGAATTAGAAGATCAAAAAAAATATATAAGGGAGAATGAAGCTCCACTAAATCTTATTCTTTGTGAGTATGGTACATCTGTAGCTGTATTCATTCATAAATACATTCTTTAATTAATCTTACAAAGACATACAGATATGATTTACGATTTATTTTATACAGACATGTTTTGCCAAGAGTTTACCGACTTAGAAAAAGCCATTAAGATGGCAAAACAAACCGTAAAAGACAACCCAAGTTGTAAAGGCGGATATACGATAAGATTAGATGGTTTAGTTATTTGGAAATATTAAAACATACAGAGATGAAAACAAATTTTGAAAATCATTTAGAGGCTTTAGATACTGCGATTCTTGTTGATCGTAAACGCGGAGAGTGCTATCAGTTAAGCTATCATTTCAAAGATTACTTTTTCGCCTCTTTGACCCAATCAACGTCAAATCAACCTGTGAAAGAGAGTTATATCACTTTGCGAAAAATACAATCAGGTTTGGCTTGCAGGAGATATAGAATTTTGGAAGTAAAAAACTAAATGGATAACTGGCTATTGACATTTACTGAGTTTTCCGAAAAAGTGAAAGCTATCAGGTATCCACAGTATTATGAGGATTATTATAGACTCGGAAAAAAGCACTTAACAGGCTATCACTACTATTTGTATATAGATGAAAATTTAAACGTAATAAATCCATATACAAAAAAAGATCAAAACAAGAAATCTATTGCTCATTTTATTAGCACTTGTTCGAGAGAGGATGTTTTATTACAAGCATATAATTTCATTCTTAACTATGCTTATGACAATGGATTATTTGATGAAAATGTGTGTGATATAGAAATAATTGAGAGACAAATTAATTATATGAAAAATATAAAAACAACAAACAATAAATAAGATGTGCACCATCGAATCAACAAGAAGAGCAATTCAATATCATAATAAACATGTTGCTTACGAAGCTGAAAACGCTTGGTGGTATCACTTCTTCCAAGCAGCCGGTTCTAATAACTACGATGTAGAATATGCGAACAGTTTACGCATAGACAAAGTATCACCCGAAGAAGCAGCAGAAAAAGCAAAGATTTAAACTATTAAGGCTCTATGACAATGGATAAACAAGACGTTCTGAAACAATGCTACATTGAAGATAATATAATAAAACTACCCTCTATGCAACTTGATAGAGATCTGTATCTGGAGGTAAAAACCGCCCTCGAATTAATTGGGGGCAAATGGAAGAGTGGCAAAACACAGGGCTTTGTTTTCAAAGAAGATCCTACCGAATATTTAGAGAAACTTTGCAACGGTGAACAAATAAACCTCAAGAAAGAATTTCAGTTTTTCGCAACTCCTCCAGCTATTGCTGAACGTCTTGTCGACTTAGCAGATATCAAACCAGAACATGTAATACTAGAGCCATCTGCAGGACAAGGAGCTATAATAAATGCCATTCACAAAGTATGTCCTGATGCAGTTGTAGATTGCTTCGAGCTTATGGACCTTAACCGTTCCTTTCTTGAAAAGCTGGATAATATAAATATTCTGGGTAATGATTTTCTTGCTGAGAAGAAAGATAAATTATACGATCTGATTATTGCCAATCCTCCTTTTTCAAAGAATCAGGACATAGAACATGTTGCAGAAATGTACAAATGCCTTAAAGATAATGGACGCCTTATTTCTATAATGTCAAACCATTGGAGGTTCGCTTCTGGAAAAAAAGAAGCTGCATTTAAAGAATTCATCGAAGAAGAAGGAGCCCGCGTCTATGATTTAGAACCAGGGGATTTTAAGGAGAGTGGAACGAATATACAGGCTTGCATTATAGTTCTTGATCGGAATAATCCGGAAGAAGTAAAACGTTTATTATCCATCCTCGAAAAAGGAGAAAAAAAGATAAAAGAGAAAGCAAGCAGAGATAAAGATCATATTCCACCATCTGAATCAAAGAAAGCTGAACAGGAGTTTGCAAATATGTTTAATGACTTCATGTATCGATTCAGTAACTCAGAGGTATTTATTGATTTTCTTGATTACTGCTTACTTGTCTTTAGATGGTGGGAACCAAACCGGGATTTCTCCTATTGGGAAAATAAATACAAAGACTCATTTCCTAAACTCCAGATCATGTTTGAAAAGCTCAGTATTGCTTCTGAGGATGGAGGAGAGGGCATGTATGACGCCTTGGGTGATCTCTTCATGGAATTAGTCAGTCACGGACGAAACGGTCAGTTCTTTACACCCGATAATGTTTGCGATATGATGGCTCAAATTACATATAACAAAGTTGAAAACGGACAGAACATACTTGACCCTGCATGTGGTAGCTCCAGAATGCTGTTAGCGACAGCTAAAATGAACAGACATATAAACCTCTTTGGCTGCGATAATGATATTACTTGCTGCAAGATGTCGGTTGTTAATCTTCTTCTAAATTCGCTCACAGGTGAAATCGCCCACATGGATTCTTTAAGAATGGAGTACCACAAATCATGGTTCTGTTATACTAAGAATGTAATGGGTATTAATCTTCCAATGTATGAGCTTATTGAAGATAAAGAGACCTCCCCTTTATGGAAGATACATATAAACACCTTTGAAGCCAACAGCGAGAGCAGAGAGGCCGCCAAAGATGAAAAAGAAGTAGTAATTGAAGAACAGCAACCAGGACCAGAGGAAACGATTGTCATTCAATCACGTAAAAAGAAAAAAGATACAGCTCAATTAACCCTTAATTTTTTTGAATAATGGAAGATCAAAAGTTATTACCAATGATAATGGAGCCTTATTACTATTTATTAACTGCGAAAAGGTATGACCATCCACCAAGGGCAAAAGATGGCAGACGCAAGGTTGTATTGATTCGTGATATTATCCACCCACATACAGGAGAACTCTTAGGAGGATATAATAAAGGTACTATTGGCGTTGTAATACCTCTTGATGATAACTCTTTACAACGACAATTCATTGAACACAATAAATGGATAGCAGGTAATTCTCTATTATTCAACAACGATACCCAGCGACTAGATAAAACTTATGACTTCTTTCGATATGGAACTCACTACAAGACAAAAAAGTATGAATTGAGCCATTGGCATACATATATAAGTCGATTTGATTTTGAGTATATCGATGAGAAAGAAGAAGAAAAGGAGAATACAGAAATAATACAATTGTCATTTGATTTTTAGAATTATGAAAAAGTATAATTGGACTGAAGAAAAAATAGAGCTCCTAAAAACTCTATACCCAAATGAAAATAGCCAAAAGATAGCAGATCAATTTGGTTTCTCCATATATGCTATTTACAGAATGGCTTGTTCCTTGGGTTTAAAAAAGTCTGGAGAATTTCTTTTATCAGATAAATCAGGGAGATTGATCAAGGGAAAGACCAGACAGGAGGGTGTTCACTATCAATTTCCTAAAGGCCATGTTCCCATGAATAAAGGTAAAAAGCAAAAAGAGTTCATGACTCAGGAGGCTATTGATAAGACCAAAGCAACCAGATTTAAAAAAGGTCAATTACCTCATAATACTAAACCTATAGGCTATGAGCGTATAGATAAAGATGGCTATTTATACTATAAAGTGGAGGGCAAAAGAAAGCTTGTCTTAAAGCATCGCCATGTATGGGAGCAGCATAATGGATCAATACCCAAAGGGTATAATATTCAATTTAAAGATGGCAATAAGCATAATTGTGATATTGAAAATCTTTATATGATATCCCGAGCCAATCAAATGGCAAAAGAGAATTCAGCCTCGAAGAATCTCCCCGACAATGCAGTAGCTGTTTATCTGGCAGGGAAGCGTGGATCTGATAAAGTATTTGTTGAACAGCTCAAGCAGTACCCTGAACTTATACAATTAAAACGAAATCAAATATTATTAAACCGTAAAATAAAAGAACAAAATGGAAGCAATCGACAGACTAAAACAAATGATCGGTAATGTGTACCGATATGAAGGTGGTATTGTAACCGTGTGTGATGTAAAAATAGTAGAGCCTTTTGGCATCTTAAAAGCTGATACCGGTGATATTAAAATATCACTCGACAATATCGACGGGGAATTAAGCTTCTTGTCTCTCAAGAAAGATAACGAGATGGTACGTAGTCCTACCGTTATGCAAATGGTATATCAGAGTGGGGCAATGTATGCACAATTACACGAAACTCTGTTAGATAACATTAAAATGGTACAAGAAAATAGCGGATATATCAACAATGTTTTAAATTAATTTTTTATCTTTGCAAAAGATAGTTTTTTCAAGACTAAAAATGACTACAGCATTAACAAACATATCGCCAAATAACAATCTAAACATTAACAATTTAGGCTTGTTTATTTGCGTCGAAATATTAGAGAGAGAGAGAGAGAGAGAGAGAGAGAGAGAGAGAGAGAGAGAGTAAATTACTTATTAATAAAAATATTTCAGGCGGAATTTTCCGTCTTTTTTCATTATTGCGTTCAAACGACGCAGGATGCTTCCTTCAGCAATATTTCCGCAATAAATATTACATTCATAGTTGTTTCCGTAGACGTTTTTGTGCAACCGGTTTGTCTTTGTTGTTGTTTAAAATCGGCACAGATAGTACGTTTACCTATGGCTCAACTATATTTAGCAATAGTGTGTAGTGATTACACGCTGTTGCTCTTTTATTTTAAACCAACTAACTAACCTCATTAGAGTGTTAAATTAAATTACAATCAAAAAAATGAAAAAGTTTCTGTTATTAACTATTTTGAACCTATTAAGTATTTCTCTGATTGAGGCACAGGTGGGAATTAATACAGTAAGCCCATTAGGGGTTTTTCATATAGACCCACTGAAAGATACTAATGCCTCAGGAAGTAGCGGTAGTAATGATGACATCATCATTACTAATGATGGAAAAATGGGAGTCGGAACATTAAATCCGAAAAGTAACCTCGATATCAATGGAAAGATAAGAATATCTGATGGCACAGAGCAGAATGGATATACTTTTGTCTCTGATGCCAATGGCATAGGATCGTGGCAACCATTGCTATCTCCTCTATCAGTGGCAATGGATGGCATTGATTCAACCTCAAATAATATTTTTTTGATACCTAATAATAATTCTTTAAATGGACCAGAGAAGTGGTTTTATACAAAATCTTATATTGATGTAAATCCAGGAAAGCAATTAATTGCATCTACATTATATACTGCTCTAGGTGGTGATTTGCAGAGTTTGCCTAATTCTTTTTTTTACAGTGCTACTTATAGCTTATCCACATCATCATCTGCTTTTCTTTCTCCTGAATATATTCTCAATACAGGAGGAGGACGCTTTATTACCCTATCAAATAATTACCCAAATATATCGGGATGTAATTCAGGATTTTGGGCTGTGAATAATTCAACATCAGCTCCTATTAGATTATTTATATGGGTAAAGGTATATTTCTCTACAAGCGTAAATGCTCCAAATGCCTTTTTCACAAAATTAGCATCTAACTATTGGTTTGAAAATGTTATATGCATAAGTCCTATTGACGAAGATTTTTAAATTAAAAACATAATGATTAAAAAGAAAATTTACTTATTGGTCTGGTTCAGTACTTCCTTTTTGACTGTACATGCACAAATAGGAGTTAATACAGATTATCCTAAAGGTCTTTTACATATCGATGCTAAAAGTGATAATGGAACGGTTGAAGCTCCCATGACAATATCAGATGATATTGTCTTTGATCGTAATGGAAATATGGGAGTTGGAAACATCATCCCCATTTCCAAAGTCGATATAAAAGGTACATTAAGAATAAATGATGGTAGTCAGCGAGTTAATTACGGACTAAAATCAGATTCAATCGGAGTTGCTAGTTGGCAACCTATATCAATAGCTGCACGGATAGATATAGCAAATCTAGGAACGGGAATAATTTCACGTAGAATAAATAGCTTCCCTAGCAGTCAAGATACATATTATCCCACTCGCGGTTATATCACCGTATTACCTGGTAAATCAATTATCAGAGCATCCTTTGGTAACCGATTAAGTGAACCTTTGAATAATAACGCGTTATTGCAAATAAGATATACATTGTCTAAGAACTCTCGTATTTTTATAAAAGCCGATTTTCTAAATTATGCAAAAATGGGGTATATAACATTAACAGGTTTATTTCCACAGACATTGATGACTGGATCGGGTTATTGGCTTGTGGAGAACAAAACGGGAGCCGATCAAAAGTTATATCTTTTTTATAGTGTTGTATATTCAAATATAGTAAGTAGTACAGTTAATCTATTGGATATAGGGTCGCCAAATATACCTGAAACGATGATAGCTATAAGTCTAATAACAGGATAATATGAGTATAAAAATAAATAAAAAACAAATGAGAGTATATTTAGTTACCATTATATTACTTGCTTCAATTAATGCATCCTCTCAGGTGGGAATTAATACAGTAAATCCCAGAGGTCTTTTACATATCGATGCTAAAGCAAATACCCCAGATAGTGGAATTGTTAACCCTAATTTAACAACAGATGATGTGTTATTTTCTGAATCAGGAGTTATAGGATTGGGTACACTGAGTCCATTTGAGGGTGTTCGTGTTGATATTCGGGGAAAAGTGAGGATTGACGATGGCACAGCAAATCCGCTGAATCATGCCTTTGTATCGGATAGCAATGGTATTGGACATTGGTCTCTAGTAGCTAACAAAGTAAAAATAGCCACGACTATGGGTACAGGTATTGCACGTCTAGATGTAAATACAGCCAATCAAAATATCTACAAACCTACTGGAGGTTATATTGATATACCACAAGGGCTTGTCCTAATTCAGGCTTCTTTATATAATCAAATTGGAGACTTTGAAACCCCCAATGGATATATAATATTGAAGTATGCATGGCACGAGCAACCTAACGAGTTTAGTGCATTTTCAATACCTCCTTTAACAAAATTTCATTACCGAAATAGCGGAGGATGGGGAGTTGTAACAACAGTAGGTGCTTATCCTAATTTTATAATGATAGGTTCGGGTTATTGGGCCATTAATAATACATCGGGAGGAGTACTTCGTTTGTATCTCTTTGCAGCATTGAATTCTTATAATATTACTGATACAGATGGAGTCTGGTTAAATAGTGTAGGTGCACAGGCATGGCCAGAAAATATGATTTCAACATCTTCCATTGAAGATATTTGATTAATAGAATTAATTAGCAAAGTTTATTATGCCATTTTATATTTTAAATGTAAAATGGCTACTCTTCAAACTTGTATTGAATGTAAAAAGCAAACTGTTTCCGTAATCTCGACTCAAGAAGGACCTCTCTGTTATCAATGTTTTTCAGAAAAGAAAAACCCATCCACCAAGGGTAAAAAGCATGACAAGCCCGAAGAACGGATGCAGATCGAGTTCTTTAATCAAGTACCTATATTCTTTCCAAAATTACCAAACAAGCTTCTTCTTGCTGTTCCTAACGGTGGATCCAGAAATATTATTGAAGCAAAAAATCTCAAAGCACAAGGGGTAAAGTCTGGTGTTAGTGATGTGCTTCTTCTTATACCAAAGAAAGGTTATTCATGTCTTTGCATTGAGTTTAAAACTCCAACAGGTAAACAATCTGATGAACAGATTGCTTTTCAATATCAAGCAGAGGAATACGGTAATAAGTATGTAGTTGTCCGATCCGTTAAAGAAGCTATCGATACATTGAAGTGGTATCTGGAATAATGATTATCAATATTGGCCAAAATAAAAACGCCTGATTCATAAGATTCAGGCGTTTTGCTATAAGTAAAACATATACTAGAATTTATACTTTAAACCAAAGTCAACACCTTTTTTATTAAAGTCGGTAACATATCTTAATTCAAAACCAAGATTGTGATAAAAGAAACCGCCACCAACACTAACATAGTTGAGAGTATTATATGAAGCTGAAACAAACGGCTGCCAAGTTTTTACTTTGTATATTGTTGTTTGCTTCTGTATAGGAGTAAATGAATATCCGAAATTAAAAGGTTTATTATACTGCACGGAAAAATCAATATCAAGCTTTCCGTTATTATTATCGAAAAGAGTTTGTTTGTAATCTCTTTTCGTTATCCAGTCCTCAATTATTGCTGCAGTATCAACTATTTCAGTATTTTCTTTGTATTTATAGATTGGATCGCTAGGTTTAGTGACTTTGAAGGGCGTAAGAATCGGGAACCAATCTCTTACCGTTTCACCTTTTATATACTTAATGTCAGTTTTGGTATCGATAGTGGATCGACCGATAAAGAAGCAAACAAGTCCTCCTATAATAAAGCCAATGATTAGGTACTTAATATAAAATCTTAATTGTGTTGTTTTCATTTTAATACCTCCTTTGCTCTTTGCCAAATCTTATATCTATCATCATAACCGTTAAGTCCTCCATTAATAGCTTTGGTAAGCTTCTTGAAGTCATCTTCTTTGAGAGTTGCAAAACGATTGAGTTTGTTAACGTCCCAATACCAGAAAGCAGATAATACAGCGTATTGAGGCTCCTTTAATAGTTCCGGACTTTCTACAAAATCTGTACCCATCGGAACATTTGTTACCCACTTATCAAATGCTGTATAATTAGCTCGTCCTGTCACTTGTATGAGTCCACGTCCTTTATATTTCTTACCATCTCCTTTTTCAGTATTACCTAAATCTTTACGGCCTTCATATGCCGAACCGTTCGCTAGTTCTTCTGCATATAGTAATTGCCCTGATTCATGTCCAATTTGAGCAAGAAAGGCACATATTCTTTCAAAGGTGTTAACTTCGTAATAGATGAAAAAGTTATTCAAATACGGTAAGTACTTCAAGCGGTTGCTTTCTGTAGAATTAGGATATATTTTTTTTAGATCGTCATTAGTTATCATCTTGTTTTTCCTCCTTTTTTTTATCAGATATTTCTATACCTGTTTTGTTTTTAAATATGCTTGTAACGGATGATATGGTATTATCTAAGAAATCAAATATCTTAAGGTCATGTCCTAATCTGATCAGGTTTTCATCAATAGATTTTAATTCCCATCTGAGAACAAAAAACATTAGAAATAGTCTGATCGTTTTAAGCAAAAGCATGAAGACTGATGTTATATCAAAATCAATTAGGTTTTCTATTACTCCTATATTCAAGCTTCCTGTTTCTATTATCATCAGGTTCACAAGATGAAACCCCATAATGTAGGTTACGTATTTAATCACCCACCTTAAGCCTTTCTTTGATTCGGGATTAAATCTCTGATTGGGATTTTCTTCAATCCATTCTTTTTTTGATGCTCTGATCCCGGTCCAATAATCAGCAATCATAACGATAAATACTGTAGACGCAAACAGAACACTGACTCCGGCAATATTGACCGTAAAGTGATGTATCTGATCTGTGATATATACTATACTGGACCATACGAGACTCCAGATGCCGCACTGCTGCACTTTTGTGGTTGATGTATCGAACATCTTAGGAAGGAAAGTGAATTGCTCGAAAGCTGCTTTTATATATTCTTTCATATTAATTCGTGTAATGTTTCCATTTTTTTATTTTACCATCTTAATTTAAAATCAGTAGCATCAGCCTCAAAGTCATTAACTCCCAATTCCCAAATGTATAAAGCAGGTTCGTCTGCTGTACCTATTTTGTCTAATACGTGAGTCTTAATGTTCCACGCTGTAAGGCTTTCATTTAGAAAACTGTTTTCTATTAATCGATTGTCAGTTGTACTTCTGCGAAGTGTACCACCTGTAGAAGCATACACTTTAGGCACTCCACCTAAAGCCGTAATAGCTCTTTCTATGAATTTTGCCCAACCGACAGTTGTCGAATTGAAAGAATAGCCTGCACTGATCGAGTCACCGATGTTTGCTACTATTTTACCCGTCCAAAAAGTACCGAATAGAGGACGTAAAGCTTCTGTTACTCTATAGGTAAGTGCATTAGCTAAATCCTGTGAACCGTCCGTTATTCCGGGATGCAACCCATCAGAGGTAAACTTTTTCAAGTTGTTATAATCGACACCGGCAATGATATTAGCATCATTGAAAGTTAATCCCATTATATCAGCCAAATTGATAAACGGAATGTTTCTGTTTCTGCACATGGCTTCTTGTGTGGCTATCAGGCGACGGTTATGACCGTTACCTTGACCACCGTCATAAGTGAAGTGCGAAATAAATACATGTCTTGCTCGTGGTTTTGCTGCGAAAACACGATCCAATGATTGATTAAATGAACCAACAAAAGTGTTATTGTTTCGCATATTGATATTGTAGTCACCACTTGGTGTACCTCCACCATCATCTATTATATTCGCTGATGATATGAACACGTTAGGTAAATAAACCCCGTTATCATAAGGCTCTGAATCTGTCAGATCGGATGAAGCAATATTTACGGCTAGATCGCCGCTTGTATCTTCCGGGTAAGCTTCGTGAATAAACCATGTATTTGTAGGTGCATTCGTTCCCGAAAACCAACAATTGACTCTTATATAATGACAATTTGGAGGTGTGATGAATGAACCTGATGCCCAACCATAGGCTTCTACAGGGTCTATAATTGCAGTAGAATCATTAGTACTGTAATAGTTGATTTGCCTTGAAACTAAAGGTGATGGTGCTAATCTGAGTGGTAAATTATAAGCATAGCGTGTATTCGGCTTAACGGGTATAAAATTCATAATATACCCTGATCCGGCAAAGGGTACGGCTGCATGTTCTATTACTCCACTGGTAACTATCCAGTAATCGCCTATCTTCTGTAATTCAGCGTATGGAGGTAATATATTTTTTCTGATAGGTGTTCCACTATCTGATGAAATACCGTGTATATTGCTTAGTGCTGCTGTGATTGTCGATGCAAAATCTAAGGACGCTAAAGTGTTGCCTGAACTATCAGTAAGAGAGCCACCGCCCCCACCGCTACTGCCTACTACTTTTAATGTGACAGTCGTTCTGGAGTCGAATGCTGCTTCCGGATAAATACGTTGACCGCCTTCAGCCTGAACATATATTTGATATTTATCGGTTAGCTTCACATTCATACCTAACCAAAGATTAGTGTCATTGGTTTTAAATCGGATTGTACTATTGTAGGAAGCCCATATAAATTCCTGCATGAGTGCGGGGGCTGTAGTTCCAGAAAACAAAGCTGCACTGGGAGGCATATTACCTGTTCCGGTGGTTATAGTGGTTGGAGTACCTGTATTTCTCCATTCGGCTTTTAAAACCGTACCTCTATCATTTACGCTAACGGGTAAATTTGTCAACTTAGCTAAGGCATTAGCTAATCCTCCTATTTCATACCACGTATTTGGGTCTAACCTGATTGTTGTAAAAGCGAATCCGCTTGTATCGCCGGGTGTTGTTGTGGGTTGTGGCATCATAGATGCAGCAGATATTGGTTCGTTAAACCAATTGTTTGTATACAATTGACCTCCTTTGATATTAGCTCTCAATTGAGTCGTTAGATCGCCTGTACCTGCAACGCCGTTTTTAAAATAGGTAACGGGTGAATTGTCTGCTAGTTTTTTATCGGCTTTGAGTGCTAGATCTGCAAGGGTAACTTCTCCTACTATTTTCCAATTGCTTTCGGTTGCCCAACCGCTAACGTCTGTACCTTTGAATTGTTCTACTATCGAACCGGATGCAATACGATATACTATAATTTGATCTAAGCCTCTAAGATTGGCAGGAACTGCGTTGCGAGCTGCTGTTTTGTCTGCATACGTTACGCCTGCAATTTGTGTGAGATTGTAAATAACTTTTGTATTTGGCACTGATTGTGCTGTTTGTCCTGTGTCTACTCCACTAATCCACCAATTTCCATTAGCACCTATAGTGGGACTATCTCCTTTATTGCCTTTTAGCTGAAGCATAGTTGCCCTAACACTTTTGCCTGTTACATCTACTCCTATAACGGTTAAGCCCTCTATCGTAGGAGCGACGGGCAATTTCGATACATCTATTAAGTCGAATTCTTGTGCCATTATGTTATGATTATTTTATTTGTATCAGTACTGAAAACTTTACCACTTTCTGTTTTAAATGCTCTATAAAAGATTATTTTGTCTTGTTCTGAGGGATTAGGCTCATTAAATCTGACCGAGAGTTTACCCTTCTGTCCATAATAGCCAAGATCCTGAAAGTTTGTTGTTGTGAAATTGTAAACCTTCTTGATTTTGATCACTTTCATTTGCACCCATCCTCTATTTAATTCTGCGACAAAAGCATCGTATTTTTCAAGGAAATCATCTTCTGAATCTGCCAGAAAGCAAAAAACTAGCTGTACATCACGTTCGTCTAATCTGGGATTATCGACAATCACTCTTTTGCCGTGTTCTGATCTGTTTTTATTACTAATAAACTCTTTATTATTAGCCGGCAGAAGTAATGCACGCTCACTTCCTTCTTCGAGAAAAACGCTCCAAGTTTCCCACGCATCTTTATCGTTTATATATAGTTGTCTTGGAATCATGCAATAATACTTTTTACAATAAAATATAAGAGAGAGAAGATTATATCTGGAGACAAAAGCAATCAGAGAGAATAAAAGGAGAAAAAAGTTAGATTATAGTTTGATAGTATTTATATCTTTGTCATATAAATAAATAATTATGTAATACTATGGACTTTAAAGACGCGATTAAACTGCTATCAGAGAGAGTTGATAAAGTAAAAGATAATTTACACACAGAGGAAGCAACAAAGAATGCATTAATAATGCCATTCCTACAAGCAATGGGCTATGATGTTTTTAATCCCCTTGAAGTAATGCCTGAATTTACCTGTGATATTGGTATTAAGAAAGGAGAAAAAATAGATTACGCTATCTTTAAAGATGATCAACCTATAATTTTAGTTGAATGTAAGCATTGGAAACAAGAGCTAACCCTACATGACAATCAACTGCTTCGTTATTTCCATGTATCAAATGCTAAATTTGGCCTATTGACTAATGGTATTATTTATAGATTTTATACAGATCTTGAAGTACCAAACAGGATGGATGAAAAACCATTTCTTGAGATAAATTTACTTGATTTAAGAAGCAGCCAACTCGAAGAATTAAAAAAATTCCATAAAGCATATTTTGATGTAGAAAATATATTAAGTTCAGCAAACGAACTTAAATACACTAGTGAACTAAAGGTTGTATTGAATAAAGAGTTTACAAATCCAAGTCCTGAATTTGTAAAACTTATATCAAAACAAGTTTATGATGGAACAATGACTGCTAAACTTTTAGAGCAGTTCACTACTCTTGTACGTAAATCTATATCCGGATTAATTAGTGATACAATTTCAGATCGATTAAAAACAGCTCTAAAAACTGAAACTTCGCAAGATCAGAATATTGAAGAAACAGCTAAACAAGCACCCCCATCTCTCCCCGTCAACGTGGTATATATGTCTGAGGATGGAAAGATTGTAACAACACAAGATGAAATAGATGGCTATAACATTGTGAAAGCGATATTATATGATACTGTAGACATTAAGCGTGTTGTTGATAGAGACACTAATTCTTATTTTGGAATATTATTTGACGATAATAATAGGAAACCAATTTGCAGATTATACTTCAACTCTGAAAATGTGAGATATATTGCAACTTTCGACAAGGATAAATTGGAGACTAAAAATAAAATCGAATCATTAAGTGATATTTACAAGTATTCTAATGAAATTCGTAATGTTGTCAAATCTTATTTAGAACAATAATTATAATCATGAAAAAATTACTCTCACTACTATTTATTTTGCCGTTATTTATGGCATGTTCAAGCGATGACGATCCTAAAACTTCTGGGCAAGATTATACGAGTTTTGTGGCTTTCCACAATGAAGATTTAACAGCATCTAATTGTGTCGCAGGATACAAAAAAGATGGCAAATATTATAAACTAGGGAATTTAGGCGATTTAACAAAGGGGAAGTATTCTCCAGAAATAAAAGTTAACGATAATTCGATAACTGAGATATACATTTTTACAGATTATAACGGCGGCATTAGGTTTAACACTGCTTTCAAACTGAAAACAAAAGAGAAGAATGTAATAGAAATCAAAGGAAGCGGTACAGGATTCACAGATAAAACTGATCCAACACAATACCCTCAATAAAAAAGAAGAGAGCTTAGATGCTCTCTTCTGGTGTAATATCTAATTTACCATTGTTAAGCCACAATTGACTTGGCTTTAGCCCCCAATCGCTCTTTGGTAGTTTTCTCAAAATTACTTCTAAAATATCATTATCAGATGGTATACTCGCTTGAAATCCTCTAATCAGTTTATTTGACTCATCAAACTCCGAAACAGACATTCCTGCATAAGACACCTGAGTAAATCTATTCTCATGGCTAGACTCTAAACCCGAAGCCAATAATCGCGTATTATTATTGTTGTAATCGAGAGATAGAATAGAGCCAGATTCGCCAAAAGACCATTTTGATAAAACAGAATTATCAGAACCAACCAATTTTAGAGACCTATCTACCGGATCAATAACTATCCTATATCCATTTTTATTACTTTCGAATTTACCTCTTAAGTATACTTCATTAGCTATTAACTTTCCTAAGTGGGTAACAACAAATTGAGCGATATCTTCAATTAGTGTAGGATCATTTGCGGCATTGATAGCCTGGTCTAAAGTACCACCTGACCAAATTGCAACATCATTCTCACCTCGATTGATACCATTGATACCGGCATTCTCTTTCCATACAGCCCCCTGCATGTGACCGAGACGAATAAGAGTAGTAAGTATCAAGCCTCCTTCAATGACAGTGCTATTCTCTAAAGCTTCCCTCAGATAGTTTAAGGCCCTAACATTACGTAAAGCTCCGTTTGCCACTCTCATGGCCTCAACATGTTGCAGATCCGCTATCTCCCTGTTAGTTTCAATCGACTTATCAATAGTTCTTAATCGTGAGTAACGAGGCTTATCACCGATGGTATATGTATCATCGTAAGTCTCTAAACTCTTTTGGTAGCCAAACACCCTAGATGATCTTGAGCCCTCTCTCAAAATATCACTTACAAGCTTCACTTTCTGGCCCAATGACATGCTAAGCTCATTGTGATATGCCCATACAGGATTTACCGGACATTCATAAGTTGCATTATCTTCTAATACGCTTTGATGCCACTGGGTAGCTTCTTCCAAGAGTTGCTGTTCAGCTTCACCGACATATTGATTCCCGACTAATGATATATCGAAATTAAACAACACATAATTATCTCCTAAGCGTGGTTTTAATAGATCATTCGGGATAGTAAGGTTTGGTATATCTTGATTATTGATGATCTCGAATTCCTGAGTACTATCATGATATTTCAGTTCAAAAGTACGCCCCGATAACCAACTATTATCACCAAAAGTAACTGATAATGTAAGTCCCGGAAGTATATAATCAGAATTGAAATTCAGAGCTGAATCTTTGAAGTAAAACACTAACCAAGGATTGCCATTTGCATCTTTCTGAGTATCATCAATCCTGAGTTCTGTAATCTCGCCTGTACGCTGTGGAAAGATATGATCGAATTTCTTAACGCCATGTATTATTTCATTAGGCTTCATATTGGGAAAAGCATCTATGAAATCACCATTCGAAACTGGTAATCTAAGACGCCTCTGTACTATGGCATCAACAAGCGAACCGCTTTCAGTTGCCCTGTAATTAGTAGGGATATTTCGCGTAGATCCGAAGGCAAATAATCTGGTACAATAATCAGCACTATTGTTATTCGATCTTTTAATATCAGTCAGTGCTGCATCCCTCTCAAGCTCTATTTCTTCTCCATGTTCATAATATCCAAGATTAAGGGTTTTATTCTCATAATCGAGCCACCACTCAGCACCGAATTTCTCTGCTATCTCTGTCAGTCCGTCAAATGTATTTTGTGAATCAAAGCTTATCAGAATAGGCGTCATGGTAGGACAAACTCCCATTTTCCATTTATCCGATTCTTCTGTTAAGCCGAAATAGTCATTAATGCAAATTAGAGCTATCTGGAGGAATTGCTGAGGTGTGCCTGTTAATTCCCATTGCGCCTCATGCAGATCTTGCATGGTATAGAATAATACAAAATCTTGAAAGAACATTTCGATTGCCTCAAACTTCAAAGTATAGATATACTCGAATATGCTTTTTTCTTCCGGCAATGATTCTTCTCGGATTGTATAACGTTTATTTTGATAATTGATATACGATCCACGAGCGAACTCAAAATAACGCGTGTAATTGAG
Source organism: Dysgonomonas sp. HDW5A (assembly GCF_011299555.1). Classification (NCBI taxonomy): domain Bacteria; kingdom Pseudomonadati; phylum Bacteroidota; class Bacteroidia; order Bacteroidales; family Dysgonomonadaceae; genus Dysgonomonas; species Dysgonomonas sp. HDW5A. The sequence goes on from NZ_CP049857.1 coordinate 663,373, forward strand.
TTTAAGTTGAACATAGTGCTCATTCATCAGCTCACGCTTATAAAGTCCACCAGCAAAGCCTAATGTTGCTATTTTATTATCAGAGATGCTAAATACATCAATATCTTTTCCTGTTGTTATCATAATTGGCTTAAGCTATTTTCGATTCTACCTAGTTTCTCATTCATTGTGTACAGCTCTTTGGTGTTTTTATTTATATCTTGTATGTTGTACATCATGTCAAGTACAATATTGCGTATCTCTTGGAAGTTAGAGGCAAAAGCTTTCAGTGTATTATTAGAATCTGTATTTATATTAAGTAGAGTTAATATATATCCTTCAACATTAATCATACTCATCTGAATAGCCGTGAATCTACCCTCCAGAGCTTTACCTGTATCTTGGCTCATGGTTTCATAACCACCTTTTGAGGCAGATTGAGAAGAGGAAGAGTCAGATCCGGTCCAATCCAATAAATCTTTAAGCGCATCCCGCTCCTTTAAGGCATCTTCTACTATTTTATTATATTCAGCTTGGAGGTCTGCGTATTCTTTAGCATTGATACCATCTTCTTCATTTGCTTTTGCAAAATTATCATACCATGATTGTAGCTTTTCACGGTATTTGTCTGCCACTAAGCTTGAGAGTATTGCTTTTTGCAAATAGTTAGCGAAATTATCGGCAAAGTCTTTAGATGAACTATCCATATCCATGAGTGTATCAATGAAATCATCGAATACACTGTCAAATGAAACTTGAGTAAGCTGTTCTTTTATCGATTTATTGATATCCTCTATCTTCTCTGCTCCGTCTATTATATTATTAAGATATTCTTTAGTCTCATCGCTTAGCTTGGCCCAGAATGTAGGAGCATCTTCTTTTAGTTTCTGTAATTGTTCAGATGTGAGATCAAATAGACCTGTCATTCTTCCTCCCGAAACAGATCCGTATAATGACTCAGAGATATCATTATTATTTGCCCATTGCTGTAATTGTTCCCAACCTTCAGAATTCATTCTTTCTCTTTGCCTTACGCCTTTAGAGTGAGAACCTGCGCTGGCTCCTGAGTTTAAATATTCTTTTCCTAGTAATCGATAGGACTCAATACTCTTGTTGACTAAATCTTCTGCTTCTTTACCTACTCTTTTAGCCTCTTCTCCGTATGCCATCGATAGATATTCTTTCTTTTTATCTATCAGTTGATCCCACACTTCGTTCAGGCTGTCATACTGCTCTTTCATAGCATTGAATTTCGAGTAGTCAGCACCAAAGAGTCCATCCAGTGCATCTACGACTTTAGATATACCGGAAACAACAGCCATAGTTCCGCCTATTACATCCCCTGACATTATTTGACCTACTCCTTGTGCTGTTTGCCCTAAACCGCCTATTGCATCTGCAATACCTGAAATCTTATTTCCCAGATCATCATTTCCCACGATATTGCCTAAGTCTTGACCGAATTGAGAAACAGCAGGAGAGAACTGAGATACAGCACTGCCGATACCTGAAATTCCTTGACTTAAGCTTCCTCCGTTTATTAGATTTATTGCATCTTTTACTTGTATTTCAAATAGCTTAAATGCACTTTTCCCTCCAAGCTCTCCTTTTAGCTGCTTAATAGCATTTCGTAATGACTCGACCTCCTGTGTGGATTGAGATAGGTTATTGAGCGTGTTCTCGGTAATACCTAAACCAAGAATATCATTCTTAGATACATTTTTACCTCCTATTGTAGCATTACCTTGTTCATCTTTTACAGCTTCTAAATATTGTAACAATAAGTCAGCTTTCTCAATGATAGCCTGCATCTCATTGACACTCTTTCTGGATGCATCTGCAAATAATTGCCCCATAAGGGTAGCACTATTTCTTATAGAATTATCAAGCTCATCGAGTTGATTTTGTTTTTGTTTTTCAAGCGTTGCAGCATCTCCTTTGGTTAAGGCTTGATCTATTTCTTTATCATATTTCTCGATGATGGCTTTACGCTTTTCTTGATAGGTCCCAAACTGAATCAAATGCTCATTCCAAGCCTTCTTTTCGGCTTCCATCTGCACGAATGCCTGGTTATTTCTTTTGTTATTTATGATTGTATCATAAGAAGAAGTGTCAACGGAAATAGAGGAAGAGTCAAACTTCTTTTTTAAGTACTTACTATTCTGTTTTGCTTTCAAGTCCTCAGCTGCATCAAACTTCTCTCTTTCAGCTTGAATATAAGCTTGTATATAATCCTCTTTGGATCTTTCCAAAGATTGGATTTCTAAATAACTGTCAAGTTCTCGCTGATAGCGTATCTTTTCTGCTCCTTCGGATAGATTACTTATATAGGACTGGGTAAGTTGATTCTCCAGATCTTCCTGTTTGCGTCTATTCTCAAGAGTTTGTTTTGTCTTAATGTCGGCTATTTTCTCTTCCTGATCGGCAATACTTTGAGCTTTTTTTGCTGCTTTTTCAGCAGCCGTTTCGGCTTTATTGTTAGCAGTTTCAGCGGCTTTTGCAGCTTTATCAGGATCTTCATAAACCTTAAGATCTTTTTTAGCTTTTTTTGCCGTTTCGCCTAGTTCTTTATAATTATCCTCTAGTTTTTTTAATTTATTAAATTCTTCCGGGTTTGTATTTACTAATGATGTGAGTATGCTTTCACCTGCTCTCAATTTCTTTAATTTATCGGGGCTTAGGCTTTCTTCCAGTTCTTTAAAATCTTTCACCTGCTTTTCGAGTGTTGATTTATTGACAACGGGAATAATTGCCGATCCTAACTGTCCTGTTAATTTTTTCTTTTCTTCATTAAGTAACCGCATTTTAGTTAGCAACTCATTCAACACAGGATCAGCACTAGCAAAAGCATTTTTTATGGCAAAAGGATTTTTGTTCCAATTATCTAACAATTCATTGATACTATTGAATTTCTTTTCAACATCAGAAATGGGAGATATTGTCCCGTCAATATTTCTTTTATATTCCCCTGTTTTTAATATACTCTCAAGTATTGAAGCTTCCTGCTCTTTGAGTACTTGTAGTTGGTCCTGTAATAATTTATTACGTTCGGCTTCTGGCTTTGCTTGTAATTCGGCTTCTTTTAGATTATCTTGTCTTTGCTTCTTCTCTTTTTCAAGTCCGGATATAGTTCTATTTAGAATATCTAGAATGTTATTACTGGATCTTGTATACTTATCCCAGAATGACATATCTAAAGCATCTCCGATCTGAGATCTTATGGAAGATGCTAAACTAGCATTGCCTGATCTTTGAGCCGCCATCAACTTATCATAAAGAGCATTTAGCTCAATAAGTTTAGCCTCTTGATTAGTAAAGTCAAATTCATTTATAGCAGCATTTAGCAACTTCTGCTGCTCAGTGGCCCCCAAAGCTTTGAATGTTTGGATATCCATATTTTTCAACAAGTTTGGATATAACCCCTGCAATTGCTTATATGCTGATATTTGATCAAATATCGTCTTAGTCTCAGAGTTAACAGTACCAACTAATTCACTTGTTTTTCCTGATAATTCATCTTTTTTCTTCGAAGCTTGCTCCATTACTTTATTCAGAGACTCTTGAGCTAGCTCTTGAACGGACGTTGCTGTTGCAAGTTTGTATATTCCATATCCTAGAGCCACAGCGGCAGCTGCTGCCAACACATACGGGTTCGGTGCAATAACGGCCCAAAGATTTTTAGCGACAGTTATTAATCTCATCTTAGCGGCCGCAAGCATATTTGTTGATGCCGTGTTGGCGTTTGCAACTACTGTATTGATTTGTGTAGAAGCCGTATCGGCATCTGTTGCAATTTTTTTTATAAGAATTTTGCCTCTGACCGTTTGTTTAATAAGCCCATTATGAGTAACTGCTGCTGAATTTTCTTGTTCGGATAGAGTATTTACTTTATTAGTGAGACTCTCAATTTGTTTCGTTGTTACAGATTGAGTACCCGCTGCAATTTCGGCTTTCTTGGCTACTACATTTCCTTGTGCAGCCAAAGCCTCTGCTTTGGCTGATACGAGTTTCTGATCGATAGTTACTATTTCAGCTCTTTTGGTTGCAATTGATTTAACGGCAGCGGCCTCTTCCCTTTGTGCGGCATTTACCTTGGCATTTAAAGCTGCTACTTCGGCTTTTAGTACTGCTAGTTTCTCTCCTTTAATACCTAGCTCCTGAGCATCCAGAACAGCTTGTTTTGCTTGTATTTGCTGCTGGGTTAATAAGAGTGTATTCTTTTTTGCAATTTCAGCCTGAGCAATAGTATCAGATATCGATTGTTGAAGTTGAATTTTCTGACTATTTAATAAAATAGCGTTTCTTCGAGTTAAGGCTGCCGACTCTTGGGCTGTTGCTAATGATTTTTGTTGTTTAGCTGCAACATCAGCTTGTGCAGTTGCAATTGCATTTGATAATTCTTCTTTTGCTGCTACTGTTTTGGCACGAGCAATCTCCAAGGTTTCTTTTGCTTCGGCACGTTTGGCGTATAAAGCTTTTAAGTTGGCTTGTTCTTCTGCTAATTTTGATTGTATAGACTCTCTTCTTGATTCGATCTCAGCTCTTAGAGCGATCAATTGTTGAGCTTTTCCTTCGGTCAATTTACCACTAGCAACAGCAGCTTTCAAATCGGCATTCGCTTCCTGCTCTTTGAGAGGAAGTAGTTTCGTTAATTCAGCAATTTCAGCCTCATAGCGCATTACTGTCACAGTCTTATCTATGGATGTATTGAATACCATAGCGGCCTTGTAGAGCCCATATGTAGCTATGAGAGCAGTTAAGGCTTCGCCAACTGTCTTGTAATTCTCAACCAATACAGTAGCAACCTTATATCCTCCGGCAATCAATCCTTCTTGCGACTTTCCTATTTCGTTGAAAGCATCCTGTAAACCACCATCCAATTGAGCCTGTAGTCCTTTTATACCTTCAGCCTGCTTCTGTGTCATACCGTAGAACTTACCGCCCTCAGCTGTAGCGGAAGCAAAAGCATCAGCAACCATTTCAGATGAAATGGAACCGTTCTCCATTTCTTTTTTGAGATTACCTATCGACTTGCCTGTTTTCTCCGATATTGTCATCAGAGGATTAAACCCAGCATTGATCATTTGAAGCAAATCCTGCCCCATTAGTTTACCTGTAGCAGACATCTGAGCGAAAGCAAGAGAAAGAGATTTGAAACGTTCTTCGTTTCCCATTGATATATCTCCAATCTGCTTAATAGTAGGAATTACCTTTTCTGCTGATATACCAAATCCAAGTAGGGTTTGAGCCGAGCTCGCAACTCCATTCATTGAAAGAGGGCTATCTACAGCAAACTGCTTCATCTCGGACATAAATCCAGATACACCTTTTCCTCCTAGAAGTACCTCAAATGAGGATTCGAGCATTTGAATTTCTCCGCGAACGTTTATGGTCTCCGATCCGAATGCTTTCAATCCGGCGATACCAAATCCAATGCCTGTAAGTCTGGAGATCTTATCACCCATTGCACTGATATGATTTCCAAACTGATCGATTCTACCTTCTGCTTGATTGAGTCCACTATATAATCCAGAATTGTCAACACCAGTGGCCATGTAGAGTGCGCCTTCCCGATTCATTATTCCCATATATCCTGTTTCTCTTAAAATATAAAGTCCGCACTATCTTCTCAGACAATGCGGACTTTGACAATCACATCTAAAACTACTTTCAAAATCAACTTAATATATAAAGTCAAACACCGTTTACCTTTCTTACCCGTTTTGTATTACCGGTATTAAAATCAATAACCTCTTTATATTCGGCTTCTGTATCTTCACCGTTCATTTGTTTGTTTCGTTCATTGAGTATATAATTATGCTCCCTGAGAATGGAAGCTATCAGGACGTAGTCACTATCGAGGGTTTCTTCCGGTTTAAGACCTAACGTCTCGCAGCAGATCGAGAGGAACATGAAACTGCTTTGTGGTTCCACGTTTTTTGATTCTTTTGAAGGGCTATTATCTCCTCTTCGCTTAGCGGGCTCACATTTTTGCATAGTGTGATAGAATTGAAAAAAGGGTTATAGTTTAACCTGAACAGTATCGCATTAAGAAGAATATAAATATCATTCCATGTGCAATTATCTTTTAAGACATCCTTAAACCAATCAGGCATATCTCCTTTTTTATTATGGATACCAATACATACAATATCAAATAGCAACTCATCATACTTACTGATAAGCTGCTCTATACTGCTATCAAATTCAATGTCTTTTTTGACAGTTAATTTATCAGTGTCTTCACTATCGATCTGTATGAGTAGAGGTTTTAATTTAAACCAAGTACGTACAGTAATAGGCCTGATAACTATATTGTCTCCAACCTTTTTTCCTGCTGGAAGGGAAGATAAATCTGAGAACTCAAAAGGAATTGTTATCGGCTGGCCTGTAACAGCACTACTCTCTAATTGTATGACTTGTTTTACACTCATGTTTTTACTTTAAAATATAAAAGGGTACGATTATACACCGTACCCTTTATTTTCATAGATAGTTTATGAAGTTATCCTCCGACTTCTTCATCAACAGTTTTCACTTCACGCGAGAACGAAGATTTACGAACTCCGGCAGCAGTAATAGGTGTTACAACTGTTGCTCTAACCAACATTAAATCGGTTTGCTCAACACCCGGAGCTTGAGACAAACGAGCAAATATGTCAGCTTTAGGAATAATATATTCGACATACTTACCTTCATAATCTGCTGTTTGTATCTTTATGCTCTTAATTATACTAGGTGTTTCAATAGGAGCCTCCCACTTTTCACCCGTTACAGTGCCACCCATAAAGTCTTTTTGCTCTTGTGCCTTTGGTGAAGGAATGGCAAACTCTATACTCGAGACATCTGTTATTCGCGAAATCACAGCCCAAGGGTCTTTTTGGCCCATTGCTCTGAATTGAACCTGAGTTCCATCGGCAAAATTAAAGACGATGGTATCTTCATGTATCTCTGTATACTGAGTATATGTTGCTGCTGCAACTCCATCGCCAGGAGTACCGGCTCCTAAATATTTACAATCTACGGCTAACGTTCTTTCTCCTGCCATAATAATTATTAATTTAATTGTGTAATTACTTCTAATCTGATATTTGTACAATCGAAGCCTGCTTTTGCTTCGCCCAGAGATTCGGACCACACGATCCTTGATTTCCAATACATACCCACCGGATGGGTTATATCTTTTAATGAGGAGGCCATCTTTCGTTTAACTTCTTTCATCAGCGATCGGTTTGGCATACCATTACTTAGTTTTTTGATGAAGATATTTATATTGACAACCGGAGCTTTATTAATAACCTTTGTTGTCTCCATACCTATTCCACGAACGGTATAATGATTATCTTTCTCACCCGTAGCTGAATTGTCTTTATAACCGGTGATACCAACATTAGCTTCTTCTGTAGCTGCGAAAACAATGTCTATTATGTCAAATTCATCTGCCATTATATTCCAAGTCTATTAAAGAGTGAAGTACTTTGTTTTCTGATAAATTCGTCAGATCTGGAAGCGGCCAACGAAACGACATCCTTGTTTTCAATCGCTTCAACAAAAACGGCGTATTTCATACCTGCAACAGCAATCAAGACATACCCATTATTATAAGTTCGGACTAAATCAGTAGCTAATTGTTCCGCTTCACGCTTTCCTGTATCTTTATCTGTACCAATGCTGTCAGAGACCCTAAAATCTTTACCGAGTATCTTTCCATCCTTAACTATGACATAGCCGATAGAAGAACGCAGATTACCTGTATGATCGATATACTGACCACTCAGGCGAGCAATCTTTACGAATTCTTCTCCTGTTCGCTGTAATAGCTGATAGATGACCATATCGGCACGTTCACCTACTTTCTTAAACAACTTATTGATATCGCTTTTTTTCCATAATGGAGTAAGTCCGCTTTTGCGTGTTGCCATCTCAGATATAGATTACAGTGTGAGTTTGAAATGGCTCCCAGCTCTCGATCTTAGCATCTAACCCGATGCTCTCAATCTTAATTCGGGTTGCACCTTCAATTTTCTTGTGCTGAGTAGAGAATTCACCTTTAACTGTAAATTCTTTTCCATCGGGATTGGTTTTAATCTGATTGCCGCTGTTGGATGGGAAATATTGACCTCTTACTTCTGTATCAGAAGAAGGACCCTCAACCCATTCACCGTGCTCCAGTTTACCGGAAGAAACCGTGATAATTGCTATATGTGAATATCTCTTTACCATGACTGCCCTGCTCTTCCTCTTGGTACTCGAATACTATTACCTAAAGCCTCTGCTTTTTCCGATTCTCCGTTCGCAATATATAACTCCCTAGCTTTTTGCGTATACCATGCACGAGGATAGGTAATAGATAGTTTGTTTTCCGTGAAATCGGGTAAACCACCTATCATAGCATAAATATCAGCTACTGCTAACTGTACTGAGGACTTATTAGAAGCAGTATAATCAGCCGCCCCATTTAAGGAGCGGTCGATCAATACCGTGTCAAGGAAGCTTTCACCATCCCCTGTACCCGGATATGTTAATATTGTTTCTCGGATTGTTGCCATAATCAATCTTCTTCTTGCTCAGCCCTGTCTTCTTGCTCAACATCTTCTCCTAAGAAACGAGCTGGGATATTGTCAGTACCCTCTGTGTTCTCTGTTTCACTCCAAGCTGTTCCGTCTGCTTTCATGATGTACATAGCATCAGGATCGTTCACAACAGGGAAAGCATTCGCCTCTGCTTTCGTCCATTCTTTGAAAGGTTCAAGCTCTGACCATTTTGACAGGAAGATAAAATCTTTCTTCAAAGTGATTGCTTTCTTGCTTACTGCTTCTGATCTTTCGGCAGCGATAGGCCCATGTTGCACATCACCTACATTCAAATCCTCAAGAAAACAGATGCGTTTACGAGTCCAAGGGTTAATGGTTCTACGTCTGCGTGACTTATCTTCGATACGAACAGCAGGAGCAACAGTTACGATCTGTACAGGTATTTCCTGTTCTGACAGATACTCGTTGATCAGCTTTTTAGTAATAGTGATCTTAGTAGTTCCGTTGATCCATCCTTTTACTTTCTCGATCGTTGACTTTTGTTTTTTCAACATAGAGAATGAGGATGAATGCATTACCACATATTTAATAGCAACACCATCCTCAGATGCTTTTACTATTACATCTTCTATATCCTGAAGACCATCGGCAGTAGCAGCATTTTCCCAATCTGCAGACGATTTCATCTGGTTAGCGATTGGCATACCACAACCAACGAATTCTGCTGTGACAATACCGTTATTGTTATTGGCATTTAGCAAGAAACCACCTCGTGACATCATTTGCATACACCACCATTCGAAACGTGCTCTTACGGCATTATACACGAAATCCTGATCTTTAAAAGCTAGGTTTAGGATTTCCAACTGTGCAGCATCACCCGATGCATCCCTTTGCAACTGCATATATTCGTTGTAATCGCTTTCGTTCATACCACGTTTTACTGCTGTTTTAGGAATCTCTCCGGATAATTTGGCTACAATCTCCCGTGTCTTTTGAGGTGCAGAAGCATCCCAGCTGATCACGTCAGCAATAACAGGAGCACCTTTTTCCCCTGTTAAGGTCTCCCATTTCAAGGAAGATTTTTGCTTAACACCGAAGAAGTTAGGGAAATACATAGGTCTGACATGACGTGTATTGAGACGAGCCCCCATGTTCTTACGGTCTACTTGTTTGATTAATGATCTTTCCATTAATATTATTTTTTAGATGTTATACAAAACGAATAAATGGTAACATGGCTTTTAAGCCATTGTCGATAGGAAATGGTAATACTGATTTATTGATAGTACCACGAACAAGCAAGCCTGAGCGTTGATTAGCGACTGTCAAGTCAACTTTATTCATGGTGACTACTAATTCACCATCATACTTCATTGTAGCGTCTCCTGCTTCGGCAGCCTCTTTAGCTAATACCAGAATATCACCTACTGCAGCAGCTCCTATGGTTCCATCCAGAGTAATCAAATCAAAAGCCTTGTCTGATTTGTCAATTGCCGTGATTATATCAGCTGCTTTGGCAAAATCACCACCATTGGTTACTGCATCACCTACAGCAAATAAATGATTCTTTTTGACTTGATACACGGTAGCTGTGGCAGTAGCTACAGCAGATACTTGAGCTGTCTTGATTGTTTTATAGATCCTTGTATCCGGATCTTGAACAACGATCACCAATGGAGGTAATTCAGGCAAGGAAGCTCCATCAAACAATACCCCTTTAAAATCGGAACGGTCTATTGTACCTCCTCCGATCACATCCTCGATAATCTTTTCGATCCCGGGATGATACTGAAATTCTTTTTCTCTTTTTAAATACATAATTTGATATTATTGAGGTTATTTACTAAGTCCCAAGTCAACCGTTCCCGAATTGTTTGGGGTTACATCGCTATTCATTAGGGTAGTCCATTCAGCCTCCGAACGATCTTTTAACTGAACAGATCCCGGAGTATATTCGCCACTGGCCACTTTAGCGTCAATAGCTTTTTGTTGAATACCTATAAATTCATCGCCAAGAGTTTTTACCTGATCTTCTAACTTTACATCAGAATCGAATTTGATACGATCCAGCCATCCTTCAGGAAGCTCAGCTGCTTTAATTAGAGAAGCGGCAGTTGCTTTTTTCTCGGCTAATACTGAGGATTGCTGATTACCTTTAAGAAGCTCCTTCATTTCTTCCAATTGCTTGTTTTGTGCATCGAGAACAGCTTTTACGGCTGGATCAAGTCCTTTGAATTTATCTTCATCTGGGTTTGGATTATCAACAGGCTTGCCTCCTTTCAAACCATGCTCTTTTTCATACGCTTCAATAGCCGCTTTTCTTGTAGCTTCTTCGGCATCCTTTTGAGCTTTGGTTTCGGCCTCTGTGATAGCTGGTAAAAGGTTATCCTTGAAAAGATCAACAGCTCCGGCTACATCTTCTTCTTTTTCAAGTTTGAAAGCTTTAAGAATGCGATCGGCATGCTTTTCGTCAATACCTTTCTCTTTGAGAGTCTTTTTTATAAAATCGATTAGTTTCATACACTTTGTTTTAAAATGTTTTTATCTTAAAATATAAGTGCTGATACTTTTTTCCATTGGGCAATAAAAAAGCACCTAATCTTTCGAATAGATGCTTTAATTGGATTATAATAGACTGCTCTACTTTTCTGAAATATTGTCAAATGTCTCTCCATTGCTAGCCATAATATAATATTTGAAGCCCTTGTATAAAGGCATTAAAGAGTCTGTGTCTTCCTCTTTTACTGGGTTTGCATCAAAACATACTACGCCATAAACATCTTTAAGATCATCCTGAGACCAAAGCTTAGTCCTTTCAGCAAATTCCTTCTCATTCTTTGATTTCAAAACTAACACATAATGAATATCTAAACATGTGTTGATTTGAACATTTTCTTTTGTAATCGTCCTTAAAATAAACATATCTGTATGTATTTATATATCGGCTACTCTGTTATAGGTTTTCGCCATTCCCTGTGAATTAAAAATATAAGCGAGAGGGAATTTTTCGGAGAATTAATATTTTAGAGTACATTTGATAAAACTCACATCTATATGAAAGAAGAATTTACCACCAAAATGCACTCTGAACTGTTAGGCGATGAAATCTCAAACCTTGATCTACGTATCATGGGTATTTATGGTGCAACAGGTCGAGGTGTATCATTAAATGAGGCCTTGAAGAAATATGATGTATCAAGAGAGATTTATGACAAGAATATAGACCGTGTATTATCGGAATAAGTATTTCTCGAATACTTCTTTTTGTTTGGCATCTGTTAAATCAATAGTTCCAGACCAATCAGAACTCAATAGTATTTTTTTTCCATAAGGTTTAGAGGCTAGTTCGTGCATAGGAATGTTTGCACCTTTATATTGCTCTATCCACTTATTAAAATCATTGAAATCTGTTTTTGTTATCCTTTGATTATTATGCATCACATGGGCCCAATGGGTAATATCATTATATTCGCTTGCTTTTGCTGAAAAGCCATACTTTGCCCAAGCATATCCACCAACATCCATATTAGCCTGTATACGTATCTCTTTAATACCTGCATTCTGATATTGCTTATACATAGCTTGAAGTAGTTCTTTTGAAACACCTTTACCTTGTAGATCCTCTGGTAATTTGAGAGTATCGTGAAAAACCACATCTTTCTGAAAGAATCGTTTTAAACTAAAATCATTATCACCGGTACACCAAAATTCGATCTCATCTTTATAAGCATTGAGATGTTTCGACCTTATTCCTAAGCCGTACTTATCAGATATCTGCATCAGATCATTATTAAATTCTTCCATATTGAATCCTTTAATAACCTTGTCGTATTCACTCTCTACATTATCCTTAATGTGGAAACCTTCTTGCTTTAGACTTTTGGGATTGAAAACATATTCTTTAGAATGACTACTCTCTGACTTCAAGAAATATTCTTGATTCTCTTTTACAAACCACTGATTTTTATTTGCTTCTTTCTCGTTTATGAAATCAAATGCTGATTGCGGAACAGTAGTAATAATCTTGTCTTGAGGAACTTCACCAGTCAATAAATAGTCTGTAAATTCTTCACCCTCTAGCATAATGGGAACAGCAAAACAAATGCAGAAAGGATGATTACCGATAAACTTATAGTTAGGTGGATATTTACCCACCATCGGATCACAGATAGCACAAGGTCCTTTATTCGACTTTGAGCGATGAACTTCTATACCCAAGACAAAGCCTTGATTCTTCCATCGTTCATGATCTGCTGTATGGTATGCTTGATTTGTTTCGGTAACAGCTACACGAAGAGCGTTCATATAACTGCTTCTGTATCGACCTTGCCCGGGATGATAGTCTTGCATAGGTTTTGATAGAGTAAGATTACCATCTTCATCCTTTATACGTCTGAACCGTTTATCGGGATCCTGTAATAGCTGTCGAATATCTTGAGAGATTATAGCAGCTGGGCGTCCTGTCGAAATACCGGAAGAAAGATAATATTCAAGATTCTGTTTTGCTCCATCTACAGCATTCCAGACTTTATCAGATACGGTAGAGCCATCAATCTGCCTTTGCTGAAAAGCTTTAAGAGCATCTATATTGCTAGCGAACATACCTTTTTCAAGTTTCTCATACTTACTTTGTCCTATGAGTTCGGGTAAAGCCAAGTCTTTAATGAATGCTTTTAATAAATCATCGTTTTTAAGGTTCGAAGCTTCCCAAGCTCCGGTAGTGTTATTATTGATATTAGTTAGTAGATCACTATGCAGGTCTTTTAATAGGTTGTCTATCTGCTTTTCTAAGGTTGCATTACGAATCCAGACATTATCGGTGTTCTTCTCGGTCCATTGAGTCAATATCAGACCTGATCGACGAGTGAAGTCATCGAAAATACGCTTTACTTGCCCTTGCTGATTGAGTAGGCGTAAGACATGCTGTTTATCGTGGAAAGAGAGTGAGGACATAAAATATATTTATTATTTTTGCATTAGGTTTGAATGGTTTAGATGGTTCGAATCCATCAACAGGCTTACGCAATATTGCGGTATAATCTTAAAATCATTTTATTATGGATTTTGAAAAAATTATTTCAGCCATATTTGTCAATTTGATTTCAGATTTTATCAAATTTCTTTTTAGAATATTTCAATTAAAATTGGCAGTAAAGCGGAAAAATAGTTTAATGGTAAAACATCACATTTGTGAAAATTGCGGGTTCGAGTCCCGCTTTTTTTATTTCTCTTCCTCTTCTATTTTTGTAAGTTTACCCCACTTCTCCTCCCATGCTTTTTTCAGCTGATTTAGCAATAGAGAGCCACCCTTTCGATATCGACCAAGAAAGGCAATGCCATTTTCGCTATCCTCATATACAAGCATAACACACTTAGCCTTTAGCCGATCCATAGTAGCTTTTACAATTTCTTCATCTGTTAACTCAGATATCGGAAGAGTCCTTATTTCTCGGATGTTCTTCATATCATTGCCCTCCAAATCCATTAAACCCGATCATATTACTACGTTCGCTCTCTTTCTTTTCATCCTCTTCCATACGTGCTAATTCGCCTTCGATATCTCCTGCAGGAGTGAGAGGTGATTTAGAGACAATAGTTTGTTTAGAGTTGAAAGCCTTACCTCCTCCGGCAATAGAAAGAACATTTGCATCTTCAACTGGATCTTTAGGAAGTATCGAATCAAAGGATACGGTTATCCAATTGCTTGCAAGCTGTTGACGGTATTTAATATTAGTTATGTTAGCTATACCGGCAGACACTACAGATATGCATCTCATCAAAGCAGGACGAAATGTTCTCATGTTCATTTTCATCTTGATCTCAGCATCTAGCATCATAAAGCGACGAGATACTCCGGATAGATTGCCAAGGCTTTTAAGATTATCGAAAGATAGATCCGGCATAGATGCACCTGAGTACTGCTCGTTCTTGGTTTCGTCCAGTTCTTTTGTGACTGAATCAATTGATTGTTGCCAATTCAAAAAGTCTGCATCACCGTGATATTCTTTGCCACTGTCTTGGTCAACCCTCATAGGGAATGTGATTTCTTTTCCAACAGTATTTTTACCGGGTAAACTTGTTTCTCCAAATACTTTCATAATAGGCTCTGCAAAGTAGTCGTTTGTATCAGCCATTCGTGAATGACGCATTTCTCGTGCGTCCATCATAGATGAAACTTCATCCCATATCGGCTCATAAACTTCACCATAGACAATAGGAAGAAGGCCCCACGGATTAGGGAACTCTTTACGATCCCATCCATTTGTTGACTGAGTACCTATTACAATCTTTTCACGCGTCCAAATCATAGCTTGTTCACGTATCATATCTTCACTATCTGTGATCTGATAACGATGTATAAAACCGTCCATCTTACTACCATCGAAATGAGGGAAGAACTCATATAGAGCATTTGTGTCTTTAGGCAAGCATAAGATTTTACAATTCAGTTCTGACGATTTTTTACCACTCCAGTGCTCGTAAGTCGTTGGGTAAAATACAATGGCAGCTTTGGTTTCCGATAATACCTTTTCGGCAAACTCAATCAAGACATCTTGCATACCGAGTACTCTCTCCCATACACGTTTGAACTCGTTAAAACCGTCGTCTTGTACGTCTGCTGATATATTCATTCGACCACCGAACATCATTGCTGTATCAGTCCGGACTAGCTTACGGGGAAAGTTACTTATGATTCGAGCTACATCGATAGTCTTATCATCCAGACGAACAGGCCTACCGTGCTTATCTTTCAGTGTATCTGAATATACTTCGAGCCTCTTAGGTTCACGCCATCCTACGGAAGCTTTACGACGTCTTCTGTCACCGTCATATTCTTCTTTGTATTCGGCGGGGTTGCGGCCCTCTATTGTATCTACAGATAGATCATTAACGATCTGGCCAAAGTTTTCATTTTCGAGAATGGAATAAATTGGAGGCATGTTCTTTTCTCTTAAAATATAAAGCGCGAAAATCTTTCTTACCAAAACAAAATAGGCAACACATTTCTGCATTGCCTATCTTATTACTGCGGGTACGCTATCGAATTAGCTACTTTCGAAATAAAGATGCTATATTTGCAACTAAAACAGACTTTACTTTCACGTACCCTTTCCATCAAAAATGTTTGGGAGGATGACAGGACTTGAACCTGTACGCCCCACACCGGATATTTCTTCGGGCATTATCATCTACTTTCATAGTAAAGATCGCAGCCTCCGGACAACATGTAGGGCTTAGTATCATCAGCGTATACCAATTCCGCCACATCCTCATTTGATATAATATATAAATGGAAAAAACTTTTACCTTTACGAGATATATTTTAAATCTAAATGTTATGAGAAAAGAGAATTCAATTTATCAAGTGTGGTTAAAAGGAGTAGAAGGATATACAATAGCTTTAGTTATTAATGGTCGTTTTCACGAGATGCATAAAGGAAATGTAAATAAAACTCCTATTGATGAAGATCAAATAGAAAAATACGAGTATTTAGGAGAGAACAAATAATTACCTCACTCCTGTCCCCCTAGCAACCTGTCTTTGTTGTTCACCTTTGATATTGCCTTTGATAGATTCAAAGAATTCAGCTAGGATCGTTAAACTATCCGGTGCGTCATCGTGTTTATTGCCGCCTTCTTTCTTGTAAGAAGTAAGCCACTTCATGAACCACCAGTAGTCAGACCCTTTACTATATTCCGATTCGTCTAAGAAATGACAATGTGCTTTTATCCAACCAGACTTCATAAGGATTCGGGTTTGCTTGTTCTTTGTAGTTGGTCGAGCCTGTATGATAACTTTATTAAGCTTATCGGTCTCTTTAACGATTCTACGTACATCATTAGCAAATATCTTACCTCCATTATTGGACTCGCATCGCATCTGATCGAGTTTAAAGTCTATAATCGCTTGAGCCAATCGAGGACCGGTTATCTCAACAGCATCTTTCGTAAATAATGCTTCTGTGATAAATAGCTCTGATCCGAATACCTTTGCAAAAGGAGAACTGAAATAATCGTCTCCCTCATCGGCTACGTCAGTCGATGCAATCTTACCATCGGGAACACGCCCTTTGATATCTGCTTTTTTGAATCGTTTGAGTTCTGATTTAGGGAATAGCAATCCTTTTAATTCAACTGGGTTCTGTTGATACTCAGCCTCCCAAATACTCTCGTCGGTTTCAGCTTTCTTGTCTAAGTAATATTCAGTAGTGTGTACATCTTCGCAGAAAGACTGTTCGTTCTCGTCTAATGCCGATATACGGATAATCTCATGGTAATACTTACCCTCTCTTGATTCTTCCAGACGCCCCAACACATCACTAGCGGACCAACGAGTACCAATATCAATACAACAGCAGTTACCCTCAGTACGAGAATCGTGTGTACCTTGAAACCAGCTCCAAGTCTTTTCATTGTTATTATCAGAAAGAGCGTCTTCGAGTGATTTATATAAGTCATCGGTCATTGCAAGCATCGAAGCTCCGAACCCGATAACTGTACCACCAACACCCGCTCCGAAATAGCTTACTTGGCGTGCCCCCTCTATACTCCAGCCATGAACGTTTTGTTTATCTGCTTTGAGCTTGATCTCCGGGAATACTTCTCGGTACTTTCTTGATTTTACTATATCACGGGTATCATAGGATAGTTTATTATACAGTGGATCGGCACAACAGTTACGCATGACTGATTCTTCAGGGAAGTGTCCGAACATCCAACTAATGAAAAGAGATGAAAGATAAGACTTACCTGCACGGGGTGGCATACTCACAGCAAGTCGATAAGTAGTGTTATTGGAGAAAGAAATAAAAACACGCATATATGCTTCGGCTACCTTTTTTAGGAAAGGCCGCTTAACAAAGAACGAAGGGTCCATATACAAGCAATAAGACCAGAATTCATTTCTGGCCTCTCGCTTTCGCAGTATGATTGCCGCTTCTGCTTTACGAATTAATATTTCTCTTTCACTCAGTTTTTCCATCGACTATATTTTGCAGTTCTTCATCCGATAGAGCTTCCAAGCTACTTTTTATACCTACTTCTCCGGATAGTTTATTCTCCTGTCTGTTCTTCCAGTTATCAGAATCTTGGTTCGTAAGGGTGAATATTACAAGTGTGGGATTAGGCTGGTAATGCTTCTTTGTAACGACATGCTCTTTTACTTTGACGATAGCTTTACCATTATCGTCTTTATTGCCTGTATCAGTAGTAACGGTTCGTGTTTCATCCACTGTATATCCACGAAGCATCTTAACAAGTGATTTCTTGGCTTCGACAACGAGCAGTTCATTAAACTTATCCTGAGCCTTTTTTATAGCATCTGCAAAATCTGCATTTTTAGATTGCCAATCATAATAAGTTCGTTCTGAAATCTTCACCTTTTCGCAAATCTCAGCAATCGTATAGCTGTCTGTACTTATCATGCTACAGATATTGTCAACTATCTTCTTATTATACTTTGCCATAGAGTAACTGCTTTACCCTAAAATATAAAGAGGAGCTACTTTTTAGGTAACTCCTCTTTAAACTATATAAGGGTATTATTTACTGTTTGGAATATCTTTAATCAACATTTGGGGATTTATGTCGATCCAGCTTCGTCTTTTATTGTGGAATTTATCAGAATTCATAACTAAATATTTCTCTACTTTATCTATAACATTTCGCAAATGGTCTGGGAATTGAATGAATAAGAAGTCAAAATTAATCATTTTTTCATATACGACATCCATATCTTCATGCACAATTAGCTTCTTAGGCTTACCAGTCATTGTACAAAGTAAATTATTAAAGAATGAAAGAGGACGAGGGTCTAAATGACCGGCCAGTCTTTCTAATATAGCTCGACTACTTGACTTTCCGATATAAACAATGTTATTATTCTCATCAAAAAATACATATACGCCTAATAAACTTCTATTGTTATGAAGCAGGTCAACAAGTTTTAATTCTTTTACCTTTATTCGGTCTGTTCTAAGTATTTCAATATGCAATTCTTCAAGGGATAACTCTTTGATCTCATCATAAAATAGAATAAACTTGCTCATTTTTTATTCCTCCATCTTTGCCATTGCATCCGCCATATCGATACAAATTTCTAATTCATTAACTGCAGCTTTTAGCTCAATGAACTTGCGTTTATCTACAGCTGTTGCTAAACCCTCAGCCTGGCTTTCTATCTCCGTCAACTCTTCTTTCTTACGGGCAAGCCTGTTCTCCAAAACTTTTTTGTATATCATAAGTGGGGTTTCTTTCATGACGGATCGTTTTATTTTCCGTCAAAGTTATTACTATTTCTTTATTTCTTTTTATGCGATTCATTAATTATAACAGGAACGGCATTCTTCCAACTTATCCGATGGTGCAATCTCCTGTGTGTTTCTCCCATTGGTACAATCTTACAACATGAGGGTGCATACATCACCGTGTAAAAGCTTTTCACGTATGTACCTGAGTCGAGATAAAGTTCTGTCATTCCTCCGGAGTTCGATTGTGTCGATAATTGGTTTATTGCTATATTGGATAGAGTAAGGAAAACATTTCCACGACTCTGAACATTTGTATATGTATTAACGTCTTCATTGATTCTACCTACAAACTGAAAAGGTCGATCCGTTGAACAAAGAAAAGTATTCATACACTTTCGAAACAGTTTCCTGCCTTTTCCGAATTGCCCATTCTCCCCTCCTATAAAATCACCACTTTGGGCCATAGCGATACTCTTTACATTAATAGTCTTATAGTAGTCGAGCATAGCATCAAAGATTACATCAATATTTTTCATGGATCGATGAAGATATTTTCCTTTTGAGGTGAATCTGTAAGAGAATGCTGTATAATCATCATCTAGCTGCATGAAGTACTTTATTCCGAGATTCTTTGCAATTTCAAAACATGCATTCCTGGCATATACAATTGCCCGCCTATCTTCGAAATTATCTCCTTCATCAAATGTATCAGATATAGCTTTTTTATCGAATACGATCACCTTATCTCCGTATGCCTGCTTATAGGCTTCCGCTTGTATGTCCTCATTATCGATAACAATATAGATACGTCCTGTATATCCACATTTGAGGAGTGAACTATATGTATGCACTTTAGTAGGCCTCCCATGAGTTAGTATGAATACGGCAAAATCTTTATTCTTCATGGTCAATGTCATATTGTTCGTCAATAGCTTGAGTTAACTTTACAAAGCCTTTCGACATGGCCGAATCGAAATCTATAATCACCAGTGCTGAATCTTCCATGAGTTCTTGAACCTCCTTATCTGAGTTTGCATAAAAGTCAGCTATTTTTTCATAATTAAAGACGATATGACGTGATGCTGCACATACAAGGAACTTCTTATCTTCATTACTAAGATTTGATATTTCGATTTTAGATACAAGCTCGTTATATTTATCCATATCGAAAAGATCAGAGATAACAGGCTTTTCATTCTTTGGCAGATATTCAGGTGTTGTAATCTTATTCGTATAAAGATTATTATTTGATGTTTCTTTATTCTCGGATTCTACGCCAATATCCAAAGAAGAAACGTCAATACTGAATTCCCAGAGATCAAGTTCATTAGGGGTAAAATCTTCCATCACTGCTTCCATGTCAAAGACCGATGTATCATTGGTATGATTATCAGCAAGAGCCAACGCTTTACGCCTTGCATCACCTGTTTTGAGGTCTGTTCTCTTGATGGCAATTAATTCAGCTCCGTCTGATTCGATAATACGAATTTTCAAACCTAACTCTTGTGCCTGTTCGTAAACTCCATTGCCGGCAATGATGCAATCTTCTTTATCAATTAGTATCGAACGGCCGGCTCCGCAATCGACTAGGCTCTTTTGTATAAGCCTTTTATTCTTTTCTCCGTGTATACGGTAGTTCTTAGGATCAAACTTTAATTCTGACATGCCTTTTATTGGTAAAATATAAAAGGCTGAGATATTATACTTTATATTGGTCTTTTAGGCAATCTGGAATATAAACAGTGTACATAGGTACTATTCCATGTTGTTTAAGAGCATCATCAAAAGAATCTGTTAGAGTATAGAACGGCGATTTATGAATATCAACTACTGCATTATTATAGATATTCATAGGGATAAACATATTTCTATACTCTATGCCTCTAATTTCTAATTCTTTTATACAGTCACAAATAAATACTAATGTATCAATAACATTATTCTTTGGGAACTTCCAAAACTCAAACTTATCTATCTGAAAATATATTGATTCTGTATCATTCAGTAGATCACTATTTAACAATACCCTTTTCATAACTCATCCTCAGTTTTAAAATGCAACTTATTTCCTTGTTTTATAAGATCAAATTTTCTCTTTACCCTTTGCTTTGTTGCTTCTATTTCCTCTGAAGCAACAATGATTTCCAACTCATCTAAAGAACAATCATTTCCGAGTATATAACCATCTGTATTTGTACTCCAAATATTCCAGAGGTCATTTTCTTTTTTAATTATTACCCAACTCATAACTAACTATTTTTTATATAAATATACGATAAACACTTCAAAATAAACTTTCTCCATTGATTTTACTTTTTATCAATTCCAGTACCCGGTTGTAAATATCATACAGGTCTTTTTTATCTTCTGGTCCTTCCCATTCTGAAAATCTATTACATTCAAAGAACTTCCAAGAGAATACATGCTTTGCTTTCTCTGATAAGTTTAAACTATCAAAGGCATCTCTGACAATGTGCATTTGATCTAAGATCTCTCCTGATCGATCAGGTTCATTGTCGGGATCGTCTATAAGATCTACCCATTGAAAGTCGATATTATCATCCACCGGAATAGGTTTATACTTATGACGATAGGGTGATGTTTCAGAGGTAATATTCAGCTTTATCATTTGCAGAATATAGAAATCAAGCTCCGTGTATTGTCCTTTTTTACTCTCGTAGAGTTGTAAGATATATGATTGATTGGATTTTAATTTTTCCAATAACATAGCCAGTACTTCATTCAACACGTCGATGGCTTCATCATCCATATTTGCATGGGAACAATGATAGCGGGCATAATCGAGCCAGCGATCATACCTTTCGGAAATATATTTATTTATTATTTGATTTGCCATCTGTTGTCTGATTTAAAACGGTGTATCTCCTTTTTGATCTTGAAAATCTGTATTTGGCGATATTACAGGAGGTATATATTCATCAGCCGAAGACTGACTTACTCCATTATCCCAAATTTTCTTGTATCGGTTATCGTGATGGAAGATGATCGGTTGATTGCGTGCTCCTTCTCGATATTTAGATAAAATAAGTTTACCTCTTCCTTTCCAAAGAACACCTTTACTGTCTTGTACGTCGGGGTTATAGTAATCAGGCTTATGAATGAAAAGAACAATGTCTGCATCCTGCTCTATGTCTCCAGACTCTCTTAAGTCCTCCAGTTGTGGTTCTTTTATGGCGGTTCCTTTCATTGGCCTGTTTAGCTGAGAAAGTAAGATGATCGGAATATCTAGTTCTTTAGCAAGGTTCTTCAATTCTCCGGTGATATATCCAATTTCTAACTGCCTGGATTGAAACTTCATATTTGTACGGATCAAACCCAAGTAGTCAACAATCATCATCTGTAACTTCCCTTTTCGTTTCAATCTTCGGGCCTCTGATTTAAGATTATTGATATAGCGGATATTGTGATGATCGGCAATGTTAAGTTTCAGATTCCACAATTGACCGGCTCTTTCATCCATTGCCGACCACTCCTCCGTACTCATTTGTCCGCTTTTTAAGTGACGGCTGTTAATACGATCATCTTCGAGCAAATAACGATTGACCAGCTGGGTTCTTTTCATTTCAATTGATACAAACAAAACTTCTTTTCCTGCTTCGGCTGCTGCTTTTGCAAATGAAAGAGAATGCTGTGTCTTACCCATACTTGGACGAGCTCCAAGAATGATTAAATCGGGGGCAGACCATCCACCTGCAAGTATATCATTAAGCGTATTAAGGCCTGTAGGTATTGCTACCTGTATACCTTTTTCTCTTAATTCCTGAGTCTTGGATGCCGTTTCCATTGCTTCGGTTAAAGCTTCACCCATTGATACAGACTGACAATCACTTGAATTAGAAGCTAATTCAGTCAATGACATTTCAAGCTCCTCAAGTGTCTCCTCTACATCCAATGTTTCGTCATAGGCTTTTACTGACAGTTCGGAAGCTATACGAATCAGCTTTCTGGATTTTGCTTTTTGATTGATTATCTGAGCGTGATAAATGATATGTGCAGAAGATGCGATTTTATCTGAAAGATCTGCGATGTATAAAGGCCCTCCGATAACATCTAGTTCACCGCTGCTTTTTAGCTCCTGAACAACTGTAAGCATATCAATAGGATTACGTTTTACAGAAAGGCTTACAATCGCTTTGTAAATGATTTGATTCTTCTCGGAATAAAAATCATTCGGGGTTAATATATCTTCAATTTCCTGATACGCCTTTGATTCTATCAGCAATGCACCGAGTACTGCTTCTTCAAGCTCTATTGCCTGAGGTTGTATTTTGCCTAGTTCATTAGTCGACATAGGCTGGTAGAGTGCGTTGTTGTATTGTTTCTTGTTTTGATTTCTCATCTTCTTTCTTTAACCAATTTAGAACTGTTCGATACAGATTCGTGTATCTCTTTCTCAGATCTTTCCTGTTTTCGATCTGTTCAATGATATTCGCGATCTGTTGTCCTGTGTAATTACTTTTTAGCTTTAAAAACTCATCCCCTGTTATTTGGGAAGGGAAATTTTTAGGATTTGAGCAATATGGAGCTTTACGCGATAGCCAATCTTTGAATTTCTCATAATCCGTATGTGAGGGTGAAGAGCCGTGTGGCTCTTTCTGAATACTCTCGATAGAGAGTATTTCTTTAGTAACAGTATTAACAGTATTAGATTTTGTTTCCTCTGCGTTTCCTTGCTGTTTCCTGACTGTTTCCTTTTCACTCACAATAGTATTATATTTATCGTAATTACAGACAGTTAAGACGCTCTGACCTGTTTCTTTCACTGTTTCACGCTTAATCATTTTATCAGTTTCAAGCATCTGAATATAATTACCGACCTTTTTAGTAGACCATCCAAAGGCTGTGGCTAGAAAACGAATAGAGGCATAGATCTGTCCCCGCTTTACTATTACAAGCTTTCCCTTATCGAGTACTTTCGTGTCCTCAAATCTTGCCTCTTTCAGTAAGAAAAGCCAAGCCTCGAACCTCGAATATTCACGCTCCTCGCACCATAGATAGTGCTCAAATAGCTCTCGATTTAACGGAATAAAGTTTGATAGTAAGTTCTCTTTCTTTGCCATTATCGAATATTATAATTTAGGTAAGCTCTTTTGCAAAAACTCTATCAACTCGTTTACCTCAGATTTATCAAACTGTATTTCTGAATTTGGTGAAATAAGACCATCTTCATCTTCGTTAAATGTCCTGACACTCATACAATCATGCTCTAAACTAAATTCAATAGAATTGTTTAAATCTTTTATTTTCAATATTGCTGCCATATCTATATCTTACTTAAAATCTAATTCTGTTTGTTTTCTCTTATCAAGCTCATTCTGGTACTCTCTCAAGGCTTCACGGGTGAATGTTTCGTTCTTCATCAAGCCAAACTGGAGAACACCGGATAATCTAGCCTCGCAACGAATTACACCATGCTTAAGCTGCTGCAGTGACATTCTTTTTAGTTCCATCTTTCTTGCGTTTAGGTTTAAGACGCTCTTTGATTAAATGCATATTCTTATTTACAAGCTCAATAATACGATCGTGGTACTCTGTATTTTTATTCTGCAAGCCACGGCATTGAACTACCTTTAGTTTCTTGAGTGAAACTTCAACCGTTTCAATTCGCTTGCCTCTTATCTTGGCTGATAAAATAAGGGAATCTTCTTTTAGGGCATAAGAGCTGACGCAATGGTGTAAGGCATCGCCCTCTTCAATGTGTTCTTTCACGCTTTCTAATACTCGAACTTTAATCTTTCCATCCGTGAAAACAATTCCCGAGAATATGGCTTTGAGTTTCAAAAAGACTTTTTCATCTTTAAGTAATTTTTCTCGTTTAAGTTCTGCATCTTCTTTATCACGTTGACGCTTTTTTTTGGCCACTAACAAATCGTGTTCTTTTTTCAAGTTTTTAGGGCATACATAAAAAGCATTATGCAGATCCTTTCTTAAATATTGAAGAAGATCGAGATAGTCAAACCACATCTTTATATCTTTGATCTTATACTTATTTCTCAAGCAAATCTTAATTGATGACCAATAGTTATAAATTCCGTGCTTCAAATTATAATCACTGTAGCAACCTAATAAATCATATCGCTTTGCTTTTAGGAGTGTCTCTGCCTTTGAATTGTCTGGTACAATCTTAACTGCTTCTAAAAAAGTAAGACCCTCTAAGTTGTGATTTATACCATACTTTTGATACTCAGTTTTGAATATTGAATCGGGGTGAAACTTTTGCGGATATACGTCATATTTTCGTTCATCACTTTTATTCTGAATCTCCATATATCCACCCCACGAATCGCAATACCAATTTACTGTATGTCTGCGTGCTACTACTTCTCTTTTTCCATTTGGTAATATCCAGTGTTGTAGTATCTCAGAGATAAAATAGTGAACAGGCTTTCCCACTTTGTAATATGCGAACAGCTCAAAGTTTCGTATTACTTGAAATTCGTCACATATCTCAGCTATAGCAATATAAGTTTTTTGCTTATCAGTGCTTTTTCTTGATTGCTCCACTTTAATCTTAGTATTACAATGAGGACAGACAGCCCGTTTACGACTTACAAGTGTAGGAGAAAAGGTATTACCGCAATCCATGCAGATTACTCTTGATTTGGTAGCATAGCCTTTATGATCTAAGCATTCGACTTTGGCCCATGATAACATTTTATTTTCGACATTAAATAGGTAATTCTTACTTAGTCCTAGAACTCGATGGTGCATTTTTGTACGTGGTTTCATGGCTGAACCTCCTTTATGAATAGGTTATAATCACGATTCACACAATTGTTAGGAAGATTGCTTCTTTCTATTCCTGCTTGCTTGAGAAAAGAATCTTTGAAATAGAATTTAGCTTCTATATGCCTATAGCACATTAACATTAGGCTTCGTAAATTCTGCCAAGCATATTTTTGCCCAGACATTAGCCCAATCTTATATAAATCGCAATAACCATAAGTTTCCTTTATCATTTTTGCAGATGACTCAATATCAACGATTGGTTCAATAGAAGCGAATGTTTTAAAACCTGCATCGTATAGCTTCTTCATCGCATTGATACGTTCAGCGTTAGTAGATGCGTTAGGCTCTAATTCGTCGTGACCCGTAAGAGTGAAGCCGAAAGCGTAATATTTTCTAAGATAAGACGAGGCAATATTTCCATCACTTAAAAATTCATCAACCCATTCTGTACATTTAGTTAATATTTTAACAGGTATTTGGTTGTGTGTGCAAAATCCAGTTGCTCCATTAGTCAAACCCAAAGTTTCTTTCAGCATTGGATCAGTTGTGAAAGAGAAGAATAAGCCATGTCTTTGCAACTCGGTTATATTTTGTTTTGCTTCCTTTACAAATACTTCCAAGGCGTGAGCTTCACTTTTGAAGCAACTCTTTAATTTTGGAGTATCACCACCTAGTATTTTGGCTCCACGTCCTTTTCTTAAGTAGCAATATTCGCAACCTACTGAACAACCTACATAGAAGTTGCAAGCCCAATAACTATACTCCCCGGCTTTACCAGATGGATTATAAATCGTTTTTCCTTTAAACTCTTCCATAATCAAAACAAGCTTAATTGTCCAACATCTTCTTTCTTCTTAGGCTTGATCTTAGCTTTGGGAGCTTCTTTCTTAACCTCTGTTTTGGGAGCCGAATTACTAGCTACGGATTTCACGTTCGCAGGAAGTTTACTAATCTTAATATCGTCCTCATCATAATAGTGAACCGCCATGCTATATACTTCGTCATCGTCCATTTGACAACCTTTGGTACCTCTATTAATATTTACACTAGCTTTGAGGACTTCTCCCATGATGTAAGAGAAACATTCATCAATGTTTTTGTTTTCTTTTGCATACGTCACAGCAAAGAGAGAATCTTCTTCTGCTCGCTTATCTAAGTATGCCTTTATTTTGTCTTTGACTGAATTATTACTTGTTGCCATGATTGTTTCTATTTTGTTCGTCCATAATCTTCCATAACTTTTTGTAGAATTTCTCGTTAGGAATTTTCCCTTCAATTGATTCACCAAGGGCGACAAAGAATTCTCCGTTATGCTGTAGGTTATTGAAGTCAATTGCAAATTTTGCGATCGCTTTTGCTTGAGTAGTATCGAGTTCATCCAATCCGGATAAATCACGTTGATTCGATTCTAGTATCTCCAGAGCCTTTTCAAGACCTTGTTTGGCTCCTGCATTCTCTTCCTTATTGATATTCTCTAATTTGAGAATGAGTTTTATCTTGCGTTGTAATTCTGTTTTTAGCATGGTTGTTATCTCTTACTTATTAATTCGTTAATTGATTGCTTTAATGCTCTTCGATTTAGAGGGTTGTTGCTGGGAGATTCAATTCTGATTCCTGTTCTTGTGGCAACATAACCGGTATATTTCTGGTTATTATCACTGATAACGACAACTGAAATTTCAAACCCTTTGTATGATCCTAATTTTTTCATTTCTTAATCATTTAGCATCATTGGCATTAATAAATAGGTTAACTTATCGGTTGATTTATTATCAATAGGAGTAATGAGAGTGGCCCGACTTGGATCGGAGAACGACATTTGAAGATCAGACGTTGGAATAGCAGCTATTAGCTCTGAAAGAAAGTGACCTTTAAAACCGATAGCTAGTGGATCGTTATTATACTCGCAAGCAACAATTTCTTCCGCTGCTGTTGAAAAGTCGATATCTTGTCCCGATATCATAATCTGGTTATTTGATAACTGCAGCTTAACCAAACTGCTTGCCTGATTTGAGAATACAGATACACGCTTCAATGCACCTTTTAATTCAGGTACACCAATAGAAAGAAACTTATCATTATTGGGGGGAATAACAGAGCGGTAATTGGGATATTTACCTTCGATTAAAGTAGCTTCAATGCTCTCCGAATTATATTCGAGACGAACAAATCGGTTATCTATAAAAATATCGACTAATTCATCTGACGGTGATATAGCATTCTTTAGAATCGTTGCTATTTTTTGAGGAAGGATAAAATTAATAGTTTCGTTTATGGATTCGTCAGTGTATTCAGCTAAAGCCAATTTGTGGCCATCAGAAGCAACAAAATTGATCAGTCCTGCTGATATATCAAAATACACACCATTCATTACAGGGCGTAGCTCGTCATTGGCTGAACAAAAACAAGTTTTCTCAATACCTGATAAAAGAACTTTAGCTGGAATAGAAAGTTTAATTGCTTTGGATGTGTCTTTATCTTTTGGGAATTCATCAGCCGGCTTGCCAGTCATTTCGAACTTTCCGCCTTTATATTTGACTACTATTCCATAACCTTCACCAATTGTAATGGTAATTGGTTGTTCCGGTAGTGTTTTTAAAGCTTCAATTATTAATTTAGGTTCAATACAGTAGGTAATATTATTATCAGTTAATATTCCTTCAATAGAAGTATTCATCCGACCCAAGTAGTCGGCTGCCGATATTTTGACTCTACCATCTTGGATGTCCAATAGGATATTTTCCATTATAGGAGTAGCCGGTTTAGAAGAAATAATTTTGCTGACCGAAACTAATCGGCTTAATAATTCTGATTTTGAAATTGTGATTGTTGTTAACATAATGCCTAATTGTTTTTAAAGGCATCCATGCAAGAGGGGAGGTATTTACTAAAAAATATGAGGTAGCTATATAAACACAAAAAAGCCAAATCTCACATCTATGTGAAATTCGACTCAAATTCTCTTTGCAAAGATATATACATTTATTTTACATCTGCAAATAAACGATACAAATTTTCAAATTTATTTTTTCATTGATTAATTTAAGGATGTTTTGGTAAGTGCTTTTGTAAGTACCTAAAAACAAAAGTCTGCAAATCGTTGATTTACAGACTTTATAGCTTTTATTTTGTGACCGCGCCAGGATTCAAACCTGGAACCTTCTGATCCGTAGTCAGATACTCTATTCAGTTGAGCTACGCAGCCATTGCTTTAATGCGTTGCAAAAGTAAGGCTCTTTTTTATATTATGCAAGTATTTAGATACTTTTTTAATAAATATTTTCAGCTAGATATTCCTCACACACTTAAAATTCTCATGTAAAGAAGCTTATGGTTTCTGTAATATTTAAGCCTGTTGAGAAAAAAGAAAGGAGGACTAAGTCCTCCTTTCTTACAAATTATATAGATATGCTATATTAGTCGATAAAGTCTACAGTTTCTTCACCAATCATTTTGCGAAGTGTGTTTTTTAACTTCACATATTGGATGAATAAATCGTGCTCTGCAATCTGATTCTTTTCGTGCATTGGGCTCTTGAAATAGAATGATAACCAGCTTTGGATACCGCTCATACCTGCACGTTGTGCAAGGTCAGAGAACAACACAAGGTCAAGACACAAAGGAGCTGCAAGGATAGAGTCACGGCAAAGGAAATCCACTTTCAATTGCATTGGATAACCTAACCATCCGAACAAGTCGATATTATCCCATCCTTCTTTATTGTCCTTACGAGGAGGATAATAGTTGATACGTACTTTGTGGTAAACATTACCATAAAGTTCCGGATACAATTCTGGTTGAAGGATATTATCAATTACTGATAGTTTAGATTCTTCTTTTGTTTTGAATGATCCTGGATCGTCAAGAACTTCTCCGTCACGATTTCCAAGAATATTTGTAGAGAACCATCCGCTAAGACCTAACATACGAGTCTTGAACATAGGAGAAAGAACAGTCTTCAACATAGTTTGACCAGTCTTGAAGTCTTTTCCACAGATCGGAACTTGTTTTTGTGCCGAGAATTCCCACATTGCAGGAATGTCAACAGTTAAGTTAGGAGCACCATTGATGTAACCTACACCTTCAGCAATAGCTGCATAAGCATATAAGTTAGATGGAGCAATATCTGCATGATTTTCTTTTACTGCTTTTTCGAAAGAAGAAAGGCTTTTGTGGATTTCACCAAGAGGAGTAAATACTTCTGTACTACCGCACCAGATCATAACTATTCTATCGCAGTTATTTTCTTTTTTGAAGTTACGGATATCTTCTCTTACTTGTTCCATCAAGTCCCATTTAGTAGGAGCTTGTTTTACCCATGTACCATGAAGTCTTTTTACAAAGTTTTGATCGAATACAGCTTTCATTGGTTTGATAGCCGAAAGCTCATCTTTCACTTTGTTTAGATCTTCATCTGTCAATACTTCAGCATGTTTAGCTGCTTTATAAACATCATCTTCGAAAAGATCCCATCCTCCAAAAACGATATCATTAAGATCAGCCAAAGGCACTGCATCTTTAATCTTCGGGAAACGGTTTTCTTCTCTTTTACCCAAACGCATTGTAGCTAATTGAGTGATTGAACCAACAGGAACACCTAATCCCTTACGAGAAATTAATGTACCTGCAATAAATGTAGATGCTACTGCACCACCAACTCCGACAACAAGAACTCCAAGTTTTCCCTTGGCTTCTTTCACTTGTACTTTTTCCATTTTTTAATTTTAATTTTAAAATTTACTGCAACCCGCAGCAATCCTTTAAACTGGTGAAGTTATTTCATCAGGTAAGTATTACCTGAATCCATAAAATCACATATAATAGAATAGCTTCAGCGAAAGCCTCTTTCCATTTTATTCTCCCAACCCGGGCTTTTCAACTAAATAAATTTAGTCTCCATTATTAGAAATTGACATTACAACTAACACTACAATACTACCAAAATATACAAGTAAGGTTTATAACCTTTTCAATATCTTATCTAACGCCTTAGGTAAGAACTGCTACAATATAACAGTTTTAATATCCTTAATTCAGTTGAAAAATATCTTCCAACTCCATAAAGTCTGTAATAATAACATCAGCAGTTGCATTTTCTTCATCATCGCCCCATCCCGGACCTTTCAACCAAATGGTCTGACATCCGTTTTTTGACGCCGGTACTATATCTTTTGCATGGGAATCGCCTATTACGACGATATTCGAAGCCGGAAGATTCAACTTATCCACACCCAAACCAAATATAGCAGGATCGGGCTTTCTAACTCCTACAACAGCCGATTCAATAATATCATCAAAGAAATCAAGCAATCCGAAATCCTTTAATACAGCTTGCACATTTCCATAGAAATTAGAAACTAGCACCATTGGATAACGTTCACGTAAAGCATTCAAAATCACTTTCTCTTTGCTTATAATCTCTTTGGCAAAGTTATAACATTGCGTCGAAATAACAAGAGAATAGCTTGATGTTTTATCATTATTATCCAATATATTTTGTTCGATCAAATAACTAATCTGAAGGTCAGTCTTTATTTTCAGTAACTCGAAGAAGTTATGATTCGGCTGCACATCGGGGTGTACAGCTAAATAGCGCTCAACATATACAAAGGCTTCACGAAAGACTTCTTTAGTTACAGGCACTTCCATATCCTGATAAGCCTCCCATAATACTTCAGCCCAATGTTTACCATTGCTGTCAATTGTACCTCCGTAATCGAAGATAATACCTTTTACTTTTTCTAGCTCAAACATATTTATTTGCATCTGATTTTATTATCATTTTCAAGAAGAACAACTATTTAATTAAAATATTTAAATAGTGTTTTGAACTTCATATTTCCCCTCCTCTATCTGCTTTGTAAATGTCTTGCACATTTTCTCATGGCACGAAACCATATATACTAAAATCACATTAAGCACTACAAGCTCAAAAACAAAGTATAGCCAGGGTTGTTTAATAAGTACTGCAACGAACAAAGCTATTGCACGAGTATTGAAAGACAAAATATTAGTCCATTTCATCAAAGGTAGGCTTTTTTCTCTGAAAGCAACTCTAAATTGCTCCGGAGCAGTTTCTCCAAACCGGCTTTTCAATAGTTTAAACATTTCCTGAAAATTTGCCGACCAGCTTTCCTGACCTTTAGTGTAATTCAGGTAAAAGGTAAGAACCAGTTTCTCCCAGAAGTTAGCCCCCCATGTCAATTCCACGTTTTTCTCTCTCAGTTCGGCTGTATTGTCTAATTCACTACCTGATTTTCCTTTCAAAAATAACAAGTGTATATTCCTGTAATAATCAGCCATGGAAGCTTGTTTGCTATGGAAATATCCCGTGATAACAGCTAAAGCCCAAATACTCCATCCCCATACCGGGAAAAGGCGCATACAAATGGCAATATAAATAGATATAAACCACAGATTTCCGGCAAAGCCGTCCAATACACGACCTAATGCTGAAAACTGCTTGGTCATGCGAGCCAATTGTCCATCGGCACTATCAAACGAATTTGCCCAAACAAGTAAAAATATTCCTAAAAGAGTAAGCCATAAATTATCAAAGTAAAAACAAATACCCGACCCTACTCCAATAAAGATACTCGCTATAGTAACTGCATTCGGTGTTACTCCTAATTTCTGAAAGAGCAGCGCCCATCTATAACCTATTGGGCGATAAAAATAAATATCGATAAACTCTTCTGTGTCCGACGACTTGAGCGTAGACTCCAAAGATGGTTTATTTTGTTCCATTAATTTAGGGTTTGTGTTATTTTAGATTCTTTTGTACATGCTTGTCTATACACTCTGCAATTTTAGATGCAGCTTGCTCACGACAAGGGGCAAAACTAGGCCAGTCATTAAAATCTATAATTTTGAATGATCCGTCTTTTGCAACCACACAATCACCGCCATATATTTTTATATTCAGAATCTCTCCTGCTTTATCGCATGCTTCTTTCAAAGCGTCTACCGAGAATGGATACTGATTAGCCGCTCCGTTTATTTCTTCTAGCCCAAATTTACTGTGACTCAGGTCGAATGGATAGAAATGATAAAAGAAATCTGTATCAGCTACTCCATAAAACTTAACCAAATCACCTACAAGATGTTCATTTATAACAGCATTAGGTATTCCTCTGAAAGCAAATTCTTTTAATATTTCTCTAGCTTCGGTAATACTTCTGGCAAAAGCAACGTCTTCACGGTGAATGGCATGAAAGTCTCCTCTTTTGATCCAGTAGGCATTGGCTTCCATTTCCTCCAACAACTCTGTAGGGTCTTCGTTACAATCTATAATTATGCTTTCGGGATGAGGTATCTTATTATCCATAAGCATACGTGTCATTTTTCCTCGCGTACAATTTTCGATACCATATGCAGAGTTAATAACTACCGAACCGGTATCTTCTAGATGTTTCAACCATTTGATTGTACTCTTATCACGAGCCATATCAAAAATATATTTATCCTTGATATCACTTAACACAAATTCGGACTCGGTATAATCCTGTACATCATAACCCATATCCCGCAAACATTGTGCTGTGAGGTTATAGATAGTACCATCATTACCGATATGGTTAGGCGAGTATTTAGTTTGTCGCTTTATCCCTGTTAATTTTCCTTTAGACATAATTATTAAAAATATAATTGCTCTACTTTTTGATTTCCTGTTTATTTAATTTCGAAGAAACGCCTCAGCTTTTACAATATCTTCGGCATGATCAACATCTACAATCTTCGGAAAAGGATATGCCTTGAGACACAATCCGTCAGCCACTAATTGACGTTGAAAATTCCGCATGCGCGATTGCCCCGAAGACAAACAGTTTTCGAGTGTATCTATTCCTTTAGGTGTTAAACCGTATATACCTCCCGAAATGTATTTACATGAATCCGAATTATCCAGAAATCCAGTAATTACCATATTTTGATTGACATCCACATAGAGAGGTTTCTCGTCATCAATATAATCGGTTACAGCCATCATTCCATCCGATTCAGCATCAGCAATGAACGCTTTGATATATTGCTCGAAATCTTCTTCTTTAAATATTGTATCAACAGTAGTTAAGCAAAATTTACCTTCACGCAAAAATTCCCTCAATTCGAAGAAGCTATGCATCGAGCTGGGAGTCGATTTTATAACAATATTAAGTGGAATATCCAGTTTTATTTGCTTTACGTATTCTTGCACTGCTTTCATCTCTTCATTTACAATGATACTGATGGAGTCAGCTTGGTT
Organism: Dysgonomonas sp. HDW5A; assembly: GCF_011299555.1. Taxonomy (NCBI): domain Bacteria; kingdom Pseudomonadati; phylum Bacteroidota; class Bacteroidia; order Bacteroidales; family Dysgonomonadaceae; genus Dysgonomonas; species Dysgonomonas sp. HDW5A. The sequence continues at coordinate 697,131 of NZ_CP049857.1, forward strand.
CTTTGCGAAAATATCAATGAGGCGACGAATCATCTCCACCCCGTTTAACTTTACAAGAGGCTTTGGTAACGTAACCCCTTCTTGTGCCAACCTCGAACCTTCTCCGGCGGCTATTATTGCATAATTCATCTTATCTGCTATTGTAGGGACGTATTTCATACGCCCATTGTAATATTCTATTTATTGAGGGCATATACAATACGCCCCTATGGTATTATAATAATATCAATCTGCCGATTCTTCTTTTGTCAGATCTAAGACTTCGTTATCTCCACCCTTCTCATAATACATTTTTCTCAAAGGATTGGCATGGGCTTTATCATACTCTTTACGATTACGTAAAGTGTCAATTGCCAGATAAATTGCCTGACGAAAAGAATCCTCAGATGCTTCGTTTTTCCCCGCAATGTTATAAGCGGTACCGTGTGCGGGAGATGTGCGAACAATAGGCAAACCTGCCGTAAAGTTAACACCTTCCTCCATTGCCAGAGTCTTGAAAGGAACCAAACCCTGATCGTGATACATAGCCAATATACCATCAAAGGATTTAAAGCGTCCTGATCCGAAAAAACCATCGGCAGCATATGGTCCAAAGCATAAAATGCCACTTTCTTCCATCTCACGCAGAGCAGGAATAATAATGTCGTTTTCTTCTGTCCCTAACAAACCATTTTCTCCGGCGTGAGGGTTCAATGAAAGTACTGCAATACGGGGTTTATCGATATTAAAATCGCGAAGTAACGATTTATTAAATATGTCGATTGTTTCTTTAACCTTTTCTTTAGTGATGCTTTCGGCAACTTTACCTAAAGGAAGATGTCCTGTAACAAGTGCAACTCTTAGATCTTCTTTTGCAAGAATCATAAGAGACTTTGACGTATCCTGTCCGAATTTCTTTTCCAAATATTCGGTATGACCCGGAAAATGGAAAGTATCTTGTTGAATATTATCCTTATTGATAGGTGCTGTAACCAATACGTCAATCAATCCGGCAGCCAGATCTGCTGTAGCTCTTTCCAATGAACTTAGCGAGGCATCACCTGCTGCTTTGGTTGACTTTCCGAGTTCGACCTTGATGTCATCGGGAATACAATTAATAACATTCACTTTATTTATCTCTGCTTCACTCGCTTCTTGAATCAGGTTGAAGGTAACAGGAGGTAATTCTAAAGCTTTGCGATGATAGGCTGCAACTTTTGTTGATCCATATATTACAGGAATGCATAATTCTGCAATACGGAGATCTCCAAACGTTTTAAGTATGACTTCATAGCCAATACCGTTAATGTCACCGTGTGTAATTCCTACTTTTATCATTATATTAGTTTTCTAAGTAATTCGTATATTAAGGTCTCAGACCTTTTTATTGTATCTTCTAAATTGACAAGCTCACAGTCTGATTTACTTGAACCGTCTATTTGATTACCTTTTCCCATTGGTGAGCCAATTGCTCGGCATAGTCGGTAAATGTATTCACCGCATCAAATTTATGAATAGTATATTCGGGTTGTCCTTTTACCTTCGAAATATCAATAGGTGAATAGCCATCGTGTGCAAAAAAGAATACTTCTTTAGTATTGCTATTATAGAAAGTTGTATTACCATTCGCTTCAAGAGCAAAAGTCACAAATTCCTTTACGTCCAAAGGCTCAAGACCCTCCGATTTACATGCAGCAATATAGTTTTCTTCCCAACCTCCCATACCTATAACAGCATCTTTTAAAGTGAAAGTATGCTCATTATTAGTAAGGAAAGTATCTATATTCCGATGACCGCCAATCCAATACCGAACGATAGTCCCTACGTTCTTAGAGAATACGGCATGTTCCTGTATTATATTGCGTCCTCTGGGAACACAATGCTCCATATGACATAACCATCCTGATGTATTACCATGTTTATCTGTCCAAACATATTGACGATAAAGCTGATTACTGTTTATTGTAAAATCAATCCAGCTGGCTTTCAACAAAAGTTTATTTAATGCAGGAAATGTTGTTTGAAATTCTTTATCAAACGTATCTTTTCCATCAGAAATATTTGTAAAAATTATATGTGGGTGTTTACTCATAACGACATCCTTTTATTGCTTACTTTTCTCAGTTGACAACATTCCGCAAGCTGCAAAGATATCTTCACCTCTTGATGAACGTATCGTACACATCAGACCCTTACGGGTTAAAAAATCCCTGAATTGTATCATTGTTTCGTTGCTTGATGTAACAAGATCGACATTAGGGATAGCATGAAATCGAATCAAATTGACCCGACAATCGAGACCATTCAAAATTTTGAACAATTCTTTAGCATGTGCTATAGAATCATTAAAATCTTTAAACATTATATATTCGAAAGACAAACGTCTTTGTTTTGACCAATCATATTGTTTCAGCAGATCGAGAACTCCCGATAAAGGGAATGCTTTTTCAGCCGGCATTATCGACAATCGCTGCTCCTTCATAGGTGTATGTAAACTTACAGCTAAATGAGCATTACTCTCATCTAAAAAACGTTTCAACTTAGGAGTTACTCCTGTAGTAGAAACGGTAATTCGCTTCGGGCTCCATGCAAAACCATAGTCCGAAGTCATTATATCCAGTGTTTTTTTCAATTGTTCGTAGTTGTCCAAAGGCTCACCCATACCCATAAATACGATATTGGTAAGATCATCCGATTCATCTATCGAACATACCTGATTCAAAATTTCGTTGGCAGACAGGTTTCCATTAAAACCTTGCTTCCCTGTCATACAGAACAAGCAATTCATCTTACAACCGACCTGAGACGACACACACAAAGTGGCTCTTTCATCTTCGGGGATCATTACCGATTCGATAAATTTCCCTGCATCCGTTTTAAACAGATATTTAACCGTTCCATCTATCGAGCGTTGATCTTCGACAGGTAAAGAACGTCCTACATCGTATTTTTCCGACAATAGGTTTCTATTTGCTAACGATAGATTTGTCATTTCCTCTATCGATAGTACTCTTTTTTTATATAGCCAATCCGCCATTTGTTTAGCGGCAAACTTAGGCAAGCCACACTCTAATGCAACATCTTTCAGTTCATCTAAAGTTAGTCCCAATAGGTGTTTTTTCTCTATCATTCTGTACTCTTAAGTAATTTAGTATTTCTATTTGCAGGAGTAAAAATTGTATACTATCTAAAAAGATAAATGCATAGATTTACTCCTGCAATTTAGAAACAAAAAGGTCTACGACCTTTATAAACGTTTTTGTATTTCTTCGTGGTCTTTTTCAAAACCCGGTTTATTTAACAGTGCGAACATATTCTTCTTATAAGCCTCTACCCCTGGTTGATCGAAAGGATTTACCCCTAAGATATAACCGCTTATACCACATGCTTTCTCAAAGAAATATATTAATTGTCCTAAATAATATTCGCTCAATTCAGGAATCTCAATCTTGATGTTTGGAACACCTCCGTCAACGTGAGCCAACTGAGTACCTAGTTCCGCCATTTTATTCACAAAATCAACACGTTTGCCAACTAAAAAGTTCAAACCATCCAAATCTTCTTCATCTTTAGGAACAAGAACCGTATGATGAGGATTTGCTACCGAAAGAACAGTTTCGAAGATAGAACGTTCGCCTTCCTGAATCCATTGCCCCATTGAGTGTAGGTCGGTTGTGAAATCTACAGCAGCATTAAAGATACCTTTGTTTTCTTTACCTTCACTTTCTCCGTATAACTGTTTCCACCATTCTGCAAAAAAGTGAAGCTTAGGATTGTAGTTAGCAAGTATCTCTATTTTCTTACCTTTTTTGTACAACTCGTTACGAGTTACAGCATACTGTTCAGCAAGATTTTTCTCGAACGGAACATCCGGTGTTGTATTCTTTTCCATGAAAGCTGCACCTTGTACCAGTTTTTGGATATCGAATCCGGCAACTGCAATAGGAAGCAAACCCACAGGAGTAAGTACTGAAAAACGACCTCCTACATTATCAGGAATCACATACATTTTATAGCCTTCTTTTTTAGCTAATGTATGCAAAGCACCTCTTGCAGCATCGGTGATTGCCACAATACGGCTTTGAGCCTCAGCTTTTCCTACTTTTCTTTCCAATTCTCCTTTGAGGATACGGAACGATAAAGCAGGCTCGGTTGTTGTTCCCGATTTTGATATATTGATAATTCCGAACGATTTATCGGTCAAATAAGCGATAAGTTCCGATAGATAATCTTCCCCGATATTTTGACCGGCATATACTACCACCGGATTTTTACGATCTTTTTGCAACCAGTCAAAAGAGTTCGATAGAGCCTCAATCACCGATTTCGCTCCCAAATAACTACCTCCAATACCTACAACTACTACAACTTCACATTTGCTTCTCAACACCTGAGCTGTATTTACAATATCTTTCAGGTCAGCATCTGTAATAGATGAAGGCAGATTTAACCAACCTAGGAAATCGTTACCTTTGCCCGAACCTTTGTGTAAAGTTTCATTGCATTGTTTAGCCAAAGCTGCACCAGCTTCTATCTCTGACTTATTTACAAAAGAAAATACTTTATCAACATTTAAACTTATAACTTTTTCCATCTCTCTAAATTTATTTATCGGTTTACTCGTTACTATTTATTACTTTATCTAAGCCTGCACCAGCTTGGGATTAAACTTACCAAAGCAATAAAAAAGATTTGAGACCTTATTTTAATATTTCTTCTCTTAAACGTTTTATTTCTATACGTGCCGGAACTTTCTCATAAAGAATACGATAAACAGTCTCGACAATAGGAATATTTATGCAGTAATCTGCATTCATCTCCATGATACATTTAGTTCCGTAATAGCCTTCGGCTACCATTTCCATCTCTATTTGAGCAGCTTTCACAGAATATCCTTTTCCGATCATTGACCCGAATGTTCTATTACGGCTAAAACTTGAATAGGCTGTAACCAATAAATCTCCGATATAAGCTGATTCAAATATTTTTCGTTTGACGGGCGAAACTACTTCCATAAATTTCTCCATTTCCTGTACTGCATTCGATACTAATACAGCCTGAAAATTATCGCCATATTTCAATCCGTGACAGATACCCGCAGCTATAGCGTATACATTTTTCAATACCGCAGCCAACTCTATACCGCTCACATCTACCGAAGTAGACGCCTTTACAAATCGATTTGTAAATATACGTGCTACAGCAGTTGCCATTGCCTGATCTGTACACGCGATGGTAGGGTATGTCAAACGTTCGAGTGCTATCTCTTCTGCATGGCAAGGACCTGCTACTATTGCGATTTTATCCGAAGGAACTCCGTATTCCTTTGTCAGATAATCAGTCACTAACAGATTTTCTGGAGGTATAATTCCTTTTATAGCAGATATAATAAACTTATCACTTATCGGCGTTTTTAGTTTCTCTAAATGAGTTTTTAAAAACGGAGATGGCACTGCCAGAATCAGAGTATCAGAGTTATTTACTATTTCGTTGATATCTGAAAAGAACGAAATTCGATCCAGATTAAACGGCACATTAGATAAATAAGACGGATTATGTCCTACTTTTATAAAATCCTCAATTTGTTCAGGACGACGCATGTACCAATTGATATGCGTTTCCTGTGTCAGTACTATTTTTGCAAGAGCCGTAGCCCATGTTCCTCCGCCTATTATAGCTATTCTTCCCGGATATTTCATCGGTCTTTATTCATGTTAAACAATTGAAACTTAAATCAGGTTTGTAACCTTATTTTTTAGCATTGTTAACCCATGCTTGTACCTCTTCTTCTTTTGGATTAGCCAATTCGAGTTTGTGCTTTTTGTTTAATTCGCACAACTCCTGACGTAATTTGTTAGGGTTAGCTTCTCCCAAGCCTTCTATTGTCAAATAACCGGCTTTTTGAATAGCTGATACCCATTCTTCGGGAATTCCTATTTCTGTATATTTTGTGGCAGCATCTTTCTTTGCTACTTTTTCGGGTCTCATTTGAGGGAAAAGTAACACTTCCTGAATAGAGGTTTGCCCTGTCAATAACATTACCAAACGATCCATACCTATACCCATTCCCGATGTTGGAGGCATACCATACTCTAAAGCACGAAGGAAGTCCTGATCGATAAACATCGCCTCATCATCTCCTTTTGCCGAAAGTTGTAATTGCTCCTCAAAGCGGTTACGTTGGTCAATAGGGTCATTTAATTCAGAATAAGCATTTGCCAATTCCTTACCATTAACCATCAATTCGAAACGCTCCGTTAATTCGGGATTCGTTCTATGACGTTTACATAAAGGTGACATTTCAATCGGATAATCGGTAATAAATGTAGGCTGAATGTATTTACCCTCACATTTTTCACCAAATATTTCGTCGATAAGTTTACCCTTACCCATTGTTTCATCCTGATCAACACCAAGTTGCTTACAAACTTCACGAAGTTGCTCCTCGTTCATACCATTGATATCAATACCTGTATGATCTTTGATCGCATCAATCATCGTTACACGTTTGTAAGGAGCTTTAAAATTAATCAGATTGTCCCCTACCTGCACTTCTGTTGTTCCCAATACATCCAAACAAACCTTTTCTATCATTTGCTCTGTAAATTCCATCATCCAGATATAGTCTTTGTAGGCTACATAGATTTCCATTACAGTAAATTCGGGATTATGCGTACGATCCATACCTTCGTTGCGGAAGTTACGTGAAAATTCATACACACCATCAAAACCACCTACAATCATACGTTTCAAGTACAACTCGTTGGCTATTCTCAGATAAAGAGGAATATTAAGGGCATTATGGTGAGTTATAAACGGACGTGCTGATGCTCCTCCGGGTATACTCTGTAACACTGGTGTATCAACTTCGATGTAACCTTTTTCATTAAAAAGATTACGCATCGAATTAAATACTTTTGTACGTTTTAAAAATATATCTTTTACACCTTCGTTCACTATCAGGTCAACATAACGCTGACGGTAGCGCATTTCGGGATCGGTAAATCCATCATAAGTTACTCCATCTTTTACCTTAACTACGGGCAAAGGACGAAGTGATTTAGATAATACAGTCAAAGTTTCGGCATGAACAGATATTTCGCCCATCTGAGTACGGAATACATATCCCGTAATTCCGATAAAGTCACCTATATCCAAAAGTTTCTTGAAAACTACGTTATACAGATCTTTATTCTCATCAGGACAAATATCATCTCTGGTGATATACAACTGAATACGTCCTTCAGAATCCTGAAGATCTACAAAAGCAGCTTTTCCTGCAATACGACGGCTCATTATACGACCGGCAATTGCCACCTGACGACGCTCTGCACCATCTTTAAAGTTGTCTTTTATTTCAACCGAATATGCATTCGTTTCATACAACGCAGCAGGGTACGGATCGATACCCAGTTGACGCATTTCGTCTAAACTTTTTCTTCGGAAAATTTCTTGTTCACTTAATTCTAGGATACTCATTATCTTATATTCTTTTAAGGTCTCAGACCTTTTTTATATTTTGGCAAAAAACTGTGAATACACTATGCTATCAGCATAAATTCACGAGTCGGTAAAATTACAAATTATTGTACGTATTTTATATATAAATACAAAAAAAGAATAGCAGATCTCCGTATCTGCTATTCTTTTTTAAGGTAGTATACACCCTATTCCTCATTTTATGAAGCGTTATTATCGACTATAGTTATAATTGATAATAAAACGATCGCTTTATCTTTGTCTTAAAATTTTAGTTTCAAGATTTTTTGCGGTTTGTATTGCTTTTGAATCTTTGGGATTATAGACTCCATAATCAGCCAAAGAGGGTATAAGTAATCTAGTACCTATAGGCACATTATTCGGATTAGCAATATTATTTTTATTTGCTTGATAGATATAAACCCAGTAATCAGGGCTTCCATAATAAGTTGCAGCCATCGTTCTCAAAGTTGTACCTCTCTTAATCGTTGAATATTGAGGTTTTGAGGCTGTACCTGTTTTAACATCAGGGTTAGTAGGTTGAGAGGATACTGTTCCTATAGATTCTTTTCTATTTTCGTCAGCATATTTCTGCAAGTGATACTCCGCTTTATTAAGAATACCAAACTTTAGTTTATCTGATATAACAAAGCCGTTTTTTTCGGCATTTATAAGCTCTGTAGTCAAAGAGTCTGCATCTCCGACAACATTAGTAGTAGGCGATTCAACTGCTTGTTTTACTTCCGGCTTTTGAGCAATAGCAACTATAGGCTCTTGCTTCATTGGCTTCACGGTATCTTCAACCAGACCGCGCTGCACTCTTTTCATTGAATCGAGCAAAGCGTCTGTTACCTGAGCACTCGAAGAGGTATTCTCATCCGTTGTAGTTGAGTCTACTGCAGATAAATTGGTTCTTCCTAAATTATATTCAAAGTCATAAGGTTTGGTCAGCATTTTAACCAATCCATAACTCAAGAAACCTACAATTACTAAGAAGAACAATATTACGGGTAGCCATTTTCTCAACTTAGAAATTCCTCCCGGATTACTATAATCTGTATAAGGAATATCAACCGGATCTATAGTATCGGTAAAAGATACACTCCTGATTGCAGTAGGCTTATTATTTCCGGCAAAACTACGTGCATTCAAAGTTTCAATAACATCCTTCTCTTCACCAACAATATCGGAAGCTTCTTTTGAAAGCTTCTTATTGAGTGGAACAAAACTAGAATCATCTATAATATCCTCTTCATCTTCCCCGGGAAACAAAGGACGCTCGGGATCCTGATTCGAAAATGTCGACTTCGAGGCTTTTTGGGGAACATCGTCAATTGAAGATTGTTTTTCAACTTCAGCTTTTATATTTTTTTCAACAACAGGAACAGGAATAATAACATCCTCTTCAGTCTCGATTTCAGATTCAAAATCTGACTCTAACTCAATATCATCCGCAATTATATCCTTTATTAAAGGAGCACTTAAAGAAACTTCGTTTTCTGACACAGAAGTTTCCGATTGCTCTTTCACTTCATCCTCTAATTCCGGTTCAGATAAACTCTCTTTTATTTCAGTAGTGATTATTTCTTCTACTCTATTTTCTGACGAAACCACAGTTTCCTCATTCAAATCAACAGAAGAATCGTCATCTATCACGGGTATCTCCGGAAGATCTTTCAGCACTATTGGAAACTCTTTTTTCTCTTGAACTTCCTGCAAAGGAGCTTCTTTTTCAGTCTTCGAAGCATGTGCCCCTACTTGAAGGTCATCTTTCGGCACCGTCAAAGTAATAGAGCCGGTATTTTGTTCCGATGAAGAACTTGTGTAGGTATACACAAATGATCTCGGATAAACCTGATTTCCTGAAGGTTTTGGTTTTGATATTTTAGAGTTTTCGGTATCTCGTGTGTCTTTTTCTTTCACCTCTAATTTTGTATTGGAATTTTCAGAAACAGACTCCACCTTAGTAGGCTGTCCTGCTTCATTGACGATATCAACATCGTCCTCTTTTTTATTTATATTGACTTCTGTACTTTCAACAACCTCGTTCTCATCTATATCTTCATCGTCCTCCACAGATGTTTCGAAGACAACTCCATCTTCTAACAGAATTGTCTCAAATTGAGAAAATGGTTTATTTACTAAATTTTTGAGAACTTTATCCGGAATAAAACTCAATTTATAATGAGATGGTATTTCTATTTTCTCACCGGTATTTACATTAACGCTTTCTCTGCTACTTACCGATATCAATTTAAAGGTTCCAAAATCTTTAATTTTGACAAAGTCATTATCAAATATACGTTCCAATATCAACTGGAAAAACTCTCTAAAAAAAGAGTCTGCATCCTTTTTCGTTATTTTAGCTTTCTTCGATAAAAGATCAACTAAATCTTGAAGTGATAGTTTTTCATTCATTCTCGGACAACTTTTTTAATTTATCTTTCACGACTTGCCCGGGGCGAAATGCCGGAGTAATCTTTGGTGGTACCAGAAAACGTTGTTTTGAAACTGGATTTACAGACATCCGCTCCTGGCGTCTTTTTGTTTCAAACAATCCAAACCCTTGTATATTTATAGAATCAGAATTAGCCAGATTAGTGTTAATTACAGATACAGCATCCTCCATAATCTTTGATGTTTGAGCTTGTGTCCACTCTAACCTTTTAGACAGTTCTGCAATTAATTCTTTATTTGTCATAGATTTACAGGATTATAAATACTTTCAACAATCTGCCATATTTTCTCTGCTATCATCCTTTGGATATGGCTCCTACCAAAGCTAAAAACACCGATATACTGCTACAAGTTCAATTGGGAACAACAATATTTCCATACAAATCAAAAGGCTCTGCCTGAGTTATAATAACATTATAAATCTCGCCTTTGTTCAACGGTATATCTTTTGATATCAATACTTCCGGATCTACTTCCGGAGAATCATATTGGGTACGCCCTACATAATAATCGGCATCTTCTCTGTCTATAATTACCGAAAGATGTTGCCCGATCTTAGATTCATTAACGCCTAAAGAGACACGCTCCTGTACAGCCATTAACATATCCATTCTTTCCTGTTTAACTATTTCGGGAATATTATCTTCATATTTTTCGTACGCATAAGTGCCTTCTTCATTTGAATAAGGAAAAGCTCCCATTCGTTCGAACTGAGCCTCTTTTACAAACTGCATCAATTCTTCAAAATCGGCCTCCGTTTCATCCGGATGTCCCACCAAAAATGTGGTTCTGAGGTGAATTCCAGGAACTTCATCTCTAATTCTCTTTACAAGAGCCAGAGTTTCTTGTTTTGTTATACCACGTCTCATTTTTGTCAACATATTATCGCTTATATGCTGAAGGGCAATATCCAGGTATTTGCATACATTATCTCTCTCGCGTATTACACGAAGCAAATCATAAGGAAATTTAGTCGGATAGGCATAATGGAGACGAATCCACTCAACACCTTTTACATCGGAGATACGTTCGATTAATTCGGGAAGTTTCATTTCTTTATAACGATCAAGCCCATAGTAAGATAAATCCTGAGCTATAACCTGAAATTCCTTAACACCCTGGGCAACCAACGATTCTACCTCAGATACAATCTCTTCCATAGGGCGAGATTGATGACGTCCTGTCATAATAGGAATAGAGCAATACGAACATGAACGATTACACCCTTCTGATATTTTCAGATAAGCATAATGTGCCGGAGTTGTTAATGCTCTCTCGTATTGGACATCTTTTCTAAAAGATTTCCCTAGATCGGTGATAAGTCCTTTCCAACCAAATTTACCGTAGAATTTATCCACTTCGGGTATTTCTGCCTGAAGTTCTTCCATGTATCTTTCGGAAAGGCATCCCATCACAAAAAGTTTATTCAGCTTTCTGTTTTTTTTAGCTTCTGCAAAACCAAGTATCGTATTGATCGACTCTTCTTTTGCATCACCTATAAATCCACATGTATTTATAACTACAATTTCACCTTCGGGCTTTTCCGGATCATGCTTCACAGTATATCCATTAGCCAGAAGCTGTTTCATTAACATCTCTGAATCTACTAGGTTCTTGGAACAGCCTAGCGTAACAACATCAATTCTATTTTTTTTCATTCAAAAAGAATCCTTCTTTCTTAGGTATAAGTAAGAGTAAATATTTATTGCCTCTTTTTAAGTCTAAGAGTTCACAAACCTTATCAAAGGGTCCATTTAGAGACCTGGTTTACTCTCCACTTCTCAAAACAATAAAAGGTCAGTAACCTTAAATCCTGCAATACACTCTATTGCAACAACAAAAGTAACACAAATTACCCGCCAAACAATGAGTTCACGAATTCTTTTCGCTGGAATACCTGCAAATCATCAATACCTTCACCCAGTCCGATATACTTTACGGGTATCTTAAACTGATCTGAAATACCTATTACAACGCCTCCCTTTGCAGTACCATCTAGCTTTGTCACAGCCAAAGCTGTAACATCTGTAGCAGCAGTAAATTGTTTCGCTTGCTCAAAAGCATTTTGCCCTGTCGAACCATCCAAAACCAACAAAACTTCATGAGGGGCACCGGGAACAATTTTATTCATTACATTTTTGATCTTCGACAACTCATTCATCAATCCGATCTTATTATGTAAACGTCCGGCAGTATCTATTATTACAACATCTGCGTTATTGGCTTTTCCAGAGCTGATTGCATCAAATGCAACGGAAGCCGGATCAGAACCCATTGCCTGTTTCACGACCGGAACACCAACTCTTTCGCCCCAAATAACCAATTGCTCTACGGCTGCGGCACGAAAAGTATCGGCAGCACCAAGATATACAGATTTTCCTGCTTTCTTAAACTGATTAGCTAATTTTCCTATTGTTGTAGTCTTACCTACTCCATTAACTCCTACAACCATTATCACGTAAGGCTTATGATCTATAGGCAAATCGAACCCGACAGTATTATCACTCGAGTTATTTTCGGTAAGTAATTCAACAATTTCTTCACGAAGAATAGTGCTCAATTCATCCGTATTTACATACTTGTCTTTGGCAACACGCTCCTCTATACGTTCGATAATTTTCAATGTAGTATCTACACCTACATCCGAAGTTATTAATACCTCTTCTAAATCATCTAATACACTATCATCAACTTTAGATTTCCCAACAACAATCCTCGAGAGTTTGGTAAACATATTTTCTTTTGTTTTTTCCAAACCCTTATCCAATGATTCTTTTTTCTGTTTCGAGAAAAAGTCGAAAATGCCCATACAATCTATTATTTATTCTTGAATACTTCAGGTCGAAGACCTATTTATTTCTTTGGCAAAATAGTTATAATTAGATAATCTTGCTAAAGATTCTGTTAATCGCCACTACTACTCGACTCTATCGTGAAGCAAGCTATACAAAGCTAATAAAGGATACACAAAAAACCTCCTAACAAATTCTTGAAAGGAGGTTTTTAGTTATTTTTAACTAAATTATTTTGAAAAATAATCTTTCACCGATTCATTTGGAACCATTTCTTCCTTAAATGTATAAGCTCCTGTTTTAGGCGATCTTACCATTTTAATTACTTTTGCATAATTACGGCCATCTTTAGATGATGGATCGCGGTAACCTGCGACTGTTTTCTTTGCCATGGTTTTATATTATTTTTACTTAATTTCTTTATGAACTGTAACTCTCTTCAAAACCGGATTGTATTTTTTCAATTCCAATCTTTCAGTTGTGTTTCTTCTATTTTTAGTAGTAATGTATCGTGATGTACCAGCCAGACCACTTTCTTTATGCTCGGTACATTCTAGAATCACTTGAATTCTGTTTCCTTTTGCTTTCTTTGCCATTTTTTAGGTTCTCCTTTGATTTAAGCTTTTAAATAACCTTTTTCAGCTGCTTTTTTCAATGCAGCATCCAAACCAATTTTATTAATTGTACGAAGACCTGACGCAGATACATCTAGACTAATCCAACAATCTTCTTCTACCCAATAGAATTTTTTCCTGAACAGGTTGATGTTAAATTTTCTCTTAGTCTTTTTATTTGAGTGAGAGACATTGTTACCAACCATAGCTTTCTTTCCTGTAATTTCACAAACTTTGGACATCGCTATTATATTTTATTTTTTATTTATTTTATTCCTTGCCGTAGTAAAACAGGGTGCAAAATTAAACCTTTTTTTTGAATCAGCAAATTATTGTCAGTTAATAAACTATCTTTTTTCAAAAAAACATGACTGCTTAATAATCTTATTCTTAACCAGGAACAATTCGCTCAACACAACTTTGAATACAAATGCAAATATAGTAACTTTGTTGATGTCTAGAAATATATAATACTAAATACTATGAAAAAACTTACTTACGCACTGTTTTTTGCGATTATCTTTTCATATACCCATGTAGCAGCTCAATCGGCTTTTAGCTTTATTGTTGTATCGGATACACATCTTGGAAGAGATGGATCTGAAGACAAAAACAGAACAACATTACGTTATTTACTGAATCAACCGAATAACCCGGAAGCTATTTTTGTTGTGGGAGACCTTACGGACAATGGCTACCAGAAAGAATATGACCTCTTCAAAAGAGTATTTACGGAAGAGTTACCTGATAATTTCGCCAAGTACTACTGCTTAGGCAATCATGACAGATACAACGATAAAGGAGATAAAAATACCCGCTTTGAGAAAACTCTGGGTCAAGACCTCAACCAGTATGTCGAAATAAATAATTATCCTTTCATCTTGATTAGTATGGAAAATTCATCATATGATAAATGTTATACCGCACCTTCCCGGAAATTTTTATCAGAAAAACTGCAATATGCGTCTCAAAAATATCCGGACAAACCTATTTTTGTATTCTTCCATATGCCGGTAACAAATACTGTATACGGTTCATACGAAATTGGAGGAAAAGATTCATGGGGAACCGATGGGTTAAAGGATATCTGCGAGCAATATCCACAAATTATAGCTTTTTCAGGACACTCACATTATCCTATTGGAGATGAGAGATCGATACATCAAGATAAATTCACCTCGATAAATGACGGTAGTATTGCCTATTCTGAAATAGAGACCGGCAAAAGCGAGGGTATACACCCCGAAGGTTTTAATGATGTTACAGAAGGAGTGATAGTTAGTATAGACAACAATATAGTAAGTATACACAGACACAATACTACACAAGGTGCTGAAATAAAAAAGCAGTGGGAAATAAAACCGCCTCACGATGGATCTGCATTTATTTACAAAGACAGAAAGGATAATAAGGCTCCCGAATTTGCTAATGGAATTGAACCTTCTTTTGACAATATTACCAGAAACAGCTGCAATCTAATTTGGAAACAGGCTACCGACAATGATATTGTACATCATTATAAAATTACAATAAGCAAAAAAGGAGAAGAAAGCTTATCTCCTGTTACAGAGACTGTTTTTTCAGGATTTTTCTTGAATGCAGAAATGCCACAATCCAAAAGTTGGAATATAAAGGGACTGGATAACAAGTCAACCTATGATGTTTCCATCTTTGCAATAGATTCTTTCGGAAATGAGTCGAGACCTATAAAAGGCTCATTTACTACATTATAATAAATACTTAAAAACCCATACCAAAACCTATAAAGAATCGGGCATCATCGTTAGATGCGAAGTAAGAAAACTTGCCTGTGTACTTTTTGAACAAAGTCAACCACCAGCCTCCACCATAAGAGGTGTGCCATCTGGTCGATTCCTCGTTAGGATACCATACACGACCATAATCAACTCCAACAAATACTCCATACTGAATAGGTGTAAAAGGATTCTTCAGATGTCCTAAATCGTACCGGAGATCAGTATGTTGATAAAGCGATTGCTTACCGATAAAACGGCTTTGCCTGAAACCCCGAAGTTCAACCGATGCTGCCTGATAAAACTCATAATAGTTGGTAAATAAGGCTGTACCTAAAACCTCTGTTGCCAATGACAGGCGATCGCTAAATGCTATTTCGAAAGAAAATTTTGACTTTATATAAGGAAAGTTGCGGCGTATATCACTTACAGTCCAATTGATACCCGAAGTTAGCAGAAAGTCTAATGAAGGCACCAAAGCACTCAATTGCCGATGCATTTCATAAGTCAAACTGATATCCATAAATACTTTTGTATCAAATACCGGATCTCCATCTTTATATATCTCATTTATAAATCGATCTGTTGGATGATCAATCTTGTATAATTCAAGCATAGTTGAAGCTGTCAGCTTATTTTTAGTGCCAAACCTCCAATAATACGAAGGTTCAATATGATATTTTGCAATTCCAACCCGGTTAAAATCAATGGATTCATCTTTAAAACCATTTGTCTGATTTCCATATCCAAAGAAGTTATGAAAATCATTTGCAATACCAAAGATAGCTTCTATATTAAAACCTCTTCTTTCATCGAGAGACGGGAAAAGTCCCTGATACATCAAACCATCTAAATAACTATAACCTATTCTATGTTGATAGCTATAGGGCGATCTTTTAAAACCATACATCGTTTTACTTACATACGCACCCAAATAAAAACCTAAATCGGAGTCGTATACACCCCAGGGAGTAAAACTCACCGTTTGATACTTGAGCTTCTTATAATCGTATTCATGAACTTTTTCAACATTCGTTCTTGTCATACTAGCTCCATCAAGAGTATCATTCAGTAAACTATGCGATTTATAATCATAAATATCCGCATTTTTTCCTCTTTCGACATGATAGATGTTTATCCCTTTCCCTCCGACTAAAGTTATCGGAGTTCCCCTTTTTGTTCCTGAAAATCTGAAAGTATCATCTCCTCCTAAACCATACAGCCAGATTTCGTTGGTACTTTTATCATATTCTTTATCAAATAATAGCTGAGATGAGTTTCTATCATAAATCCTAACATTAGTAGTATGTCTATCTTTTTGGTTTATAACAAATAAATCATCCTTATTTGTACCTGTAATTACAGGTGTTTGCTGCAATATATCATAGTACTTTTGAGCTATCACTTCAACAGCATCCCTCCGTTTTTTTAAATTATCTTTTATAATTTCAGTATAGGGAGATACATAAATTTCTTCCGGCAGAGCCTCAAAGGCCTTATCGATTACCTCATCGGTTAATGCCGACTTTATATACTTTGCCTCTTGGTACCAAACCTCACGCCCTGTCCTTGCAACGAATGCGACATCTAAAGGAATACCAATTCCATTTGCCTTTTTCAGATTCTTAATATTACTATCGTAATTGGTTATACTATTAAGGCCTAGAACACCCAGCATTATTTTAAAAAATGCTCCGTCGATCTTTGTGAAAGCATGGCTACGATCGGTTACAAGTGGCATATATACAAGACTATCTCCATGAGGCACTTCATACCAATGCCAACTTTCTCGAGTTTTGTTCCAGTCCCCTATTAATATATCCAAAAGCCGCTCACGAATATACTCGTATTGATCGACATGGAAAGATTTAGATTCTTGTATTTTAGCTAATAACTCTTCTGTTTCTATAACTTTGGAGTGAACACTAAATGCCTTCAGGTCATATATGGCTATCAACCGATCCTGCACTCCACTGCCATCTGCAATTGTATCAGTCGTTACATGTTTTGGAATATAGTAAATTTTAGACTCAAATGAACTGACTCCAACTTTCTCCGCTAATTCATCAGCAACCATAAAAGCGTAAGGATGAGTTATAGTATAAGCATCCCCTATAAATTTATCTAAATAAGTACCTTTAAATTCTTGTTTGCTATAAGTATTCTTGAAAAAATCCGATTCCATAAATGTTGTTGCTCCTCCCAGAGGTCTTACCATATACAGGTGAGCATCTTTTGCTTCGAGAAAAAGAGCATGCAAACGGGGTACTTGTGCTACAAATGTCAGTCCACCATACAAATCATACAAACCGGTTGATTTTACGGTTATCGGTGTAGAGTAAAGTTTACGATAATGCTTACCTATAATAAAATCATACATTCCTGATCGTTCATGCGAATTCTGAGGATAGATAGATTTTCTTATTACACCGTCCTCATAAAGAGGTATGGTATCTTCTTTCTGTTTAACAGAAGTATCCATAGCCGAGACACTAAAATGCAATAAGCTGTATATTAAAAATACAACACTAAACTTTCTAAAATTGGACATAATTCAAAGGTATGTTATACTAATTTCAATACAAATAGTCATACACAAAACATTTATTTTTGACAGTTAAACTATCTCGGCAAATGCATAACAAGAAGTTAAATTACAAGATTATAGATATGACTTATGATGTGTTTAAGGTCTTAAATCTTAAAATTGTATTTAATTTGATTTGCTAGTATAACAATTTGTACCTTTGCATAGTTTTACGGGACAGCAAAATTAAGCGCACAGACCTATTTTATATTTTGGCAAGCTTAATGATTATAGCCTGTTAGACTGTATAAAATTTCACTAAATACTTTCATTCAACTAATGATAAATAAGCCATATAAAGAGTTTGGGGATTTCCTAAACAGCATATTTCCTCATAAAGTCCAGAAAATATCCATCAATGCAGGATTTACTTGTCCAAACAGAGACGGCTCTAAGGCTGTAGGCGGATGTACCTATTGTAATAATCAAAGCTTTAGCCCCGGATATGGAGGTAAACAGCGTACGGTTACCGATCAATTAAGAGACGGAATATCTTTCTTCTCACACAAATATCCGGAAATGAAATATCTTGCATATTTCCAGTCCTATACCAATACTTATGATGATATCGATAAATTGATCTTATTATATGAAGAGGCTTTGGCATATCCGAATGTTGAAGGCATTATCATCGGGACACGTCCGGACTGTATGCCTAAGGAACTTCTCGACTATTTTGAGAAGCTGAAAGACAGAACATTTCTTCTTATAGAATACGGGATCGAATCGACACTTGATTCAACCCTTGAGTTTATAAACAGGGGACATACTTACGCAGAAAGTATAGAAGCCATATATCAAACAGCTGCTAAGGGAATATATACAGGAGCTCATATGATCTTGGGACTACCCGGAGAAAGCCGTGAGCAAATGCTTGAGCATGCCGACAAATTATCGGAGCTTCCTTTAACTACACTCAAGATGCACCAATTGCAGCTTATTAAAGGTACGGTTATGGCTCGGCAGTATCGCGAACACCCCGAATGGTTCAATCTGTTTGAGGTCGAAGATTATATTGACCTGTGCATTGATTTTACGGAACGCCTCAACCCCGATTTCATCATCGAGCGCTTTGTGTCTCAATCTCCTAAATCGCTGCTCATTGCACCCGATTGGGGATTGAAGAACTTCGAGTTTACAGCTAAAGTTCTTAAACGATTCGCAGAACGCAAAGCCTACCAAGGCAGGCTTTATAAATCGGTAAAGGCTTAAAAGACCTTTTCTTATTTTATTTGGATTTATCAGGATGCTCTTCAGCATCCTTTTTCTTTGATTTCTTATCACTTCGAAATATCCCTTTCACCTTGTTCAAAAAACCGGTAACCTTTTTCGCAAAGTTCTGTTTCTTTTGAGAAAAACCGACAGATTCTACGACCGCAGGCTGTAGTATTTGCCAAAGATAATTGAACGTAGAGTGATAGGCATCTCTCTCGATAGTTACATGTACATGCCTTGCCTTCTTATATTCCTTATCTGGATTATTCTTTTTTATTACCTTATTTGCGATTGTACTGACAAGTGTATTTGTAGTCAATTCACCATCTTTGTTCCTCAAGACCGAAACAGTCAAGTCATTATACAGCATAAGCATCTCAATAGTAGCCCCTTTACTCGAAGCATCGGTACTAAAAGTTAAAGATTTTATATGTCCATCCTCAACTTTAGCCGGTGCCATAGGTGTAATAAGCTGATTTAAGTCTCTTAAGTCAAATTTATTCAGATGTGCTTTTAGATAAAAATGATCATTCAGAGAGTCTACAGGCAACATCCAGGTAGCTGTAAAATATCCTGTACCCATAAGCCTGCCATCGGCATTTAGCTCTATATATTGTTTTGGACGGGATACTATGTTGGTGAGTCCCGACAAACGTCCATTCATATTTGTAAAGAAAATGACTCCTGATGTAGTTCCATTTTTAGGCAGCTCTTCGTATACAACCTTGAAATTTTCGACATTAGCCGTATCAATAGTAAATTTAACAGGCAATTTTTGCAGTCCTTCATAAATCATAGGCATGATATTATGTTGAATTTCAATCTGCTGATTCTTGAAATTCAAGAGCTGTACATCTTTAACTAATAAATCCTTAGCATGAAATACATTATTGGCGATGTATCGATTGAAATCGATACCCGACAAAGATATGTGCCCTACTCCTACATCAAACCAATCTTTGTGCGTAGGATGATGATATGCAAATTCTTTTTTAGGATAAGCCGGTACAAGGTGTAAATTTTCAATCACCAAACTCCCTGCATTCTTTTTTAAATCTATAGCTTCGGCTTGCAGTGTATAGAAACCATTATTCAGCGGAAAGCTAAAATTCCGTGTACTAAAATTAATATCGTCCAACACGAATGTTTTCAAATCGCTGTTTATAATCAAACCACTAAAGAAAAGACTAGTTCTATTTAGCTTCTGTTGTTTGTTAAGCTTTCCATTCAAAGTACTTGCATAATCAATATTGGCATCAGCCACGTTAAACTTATCTATGGATACTTGCTTGGCAATCTTCTCGAAGATGCTATAAAAATCTTGCTTTTCGGATTTTACAGTATTAATTCTTGCCGTTTTCGAAATTTGATTAATCTTCACATCGGGTTTAGCAATATCCACACTCGCCAGATTAAACTTGCCATTACCCCACTTTAAGTTTTGTATATTAATATCAGTTGTTTTAAAATGCAATTTAAGACTGGGTTGATCGGCTCCGACTTTAATATTTGAAATATCGATCTGCCCTACATCTAAAGATCCGGTAAAAGCCTTAGAGGGGGAAGATTTACTATTTCGTCCGACTCTTTCGTGACGTTTAATGTAATTTATAACAGGAGATTGTAACGTGATGGACCCGATTGATGTCTTTTTCATTTCGGCATCCCATGATAAAGATTTGAGTTGAAGATCATCAAACTTTGTTTTCAGGCTATCTTTAGTTGTTTGGTCAAAGTATTCGATATCCGCATTTCGAATATCAAAGACCCCTGCTACAAAATTCAACACTTTATCTCTTTTCTCCGCTTCTTTTTTAACCGCAGAATGAGTGTTTCCCGTCTTTACTATTTTTAAGTGAGGAGCTTCTATATCCAGAGAATTAAACACTATAGTATTTTGTGTAGGAGAAGCCTTATAGTCAATACTCCTCAAAGCTACGAATGGTGTTAATAGAGAGAAGTAAGTATCGGGAGCTTTTTTCCATGACTTAGTCAACGGAAGTAGTTTTACATCATGCAATTCTAAATTCCCTCCGATGCCCGTAAATATCCCTTTTCTTATCATCAAACGATATTCTTCACCGGGTAAGACATTATCGAACCGCTCGAAACTAAAACGGATATTGTCTGAAGCAAAATAAGTATAAGAATGCTCTATGGTCGCTTTATTAATCAAAAAGTTCGATGCCGAAAAATCGACCTTAGGTAATTTATAAACAACATCTTCTTTTTTCGTCTTATCCCTAAATGTAATATTTCCACTATTCAGATTTACTTGATTTATTGATATGTGATTAAAGAATGGCACAACAACATTCAGATTGGCTGATTTTTTATTTCCCTCAGGCGGCTCTTGTGACCTTCTTGCTTTTCGGTTCTTCACATATTCTATTTTGGGAGCATCTATGCTCAATTGCTGAGCCTTCATCCCATTATCATATTCCAATCCCGATAAGCTTATCGAATCTATTGTTCCTTCAATATAATCACGTTCAGTTTTAAGAGACAGAGGGGCTAGCTTAACATCCTTTATCTGAAAATCTCTTGTCACCGTATTTAACTTCATACGACCTATTCTCATCGCATGATTCCTACTCACAACAATACCTTCGATATCTGCTGCATCCAGCGAGAATCCCTGTGAGTATAAAAAGCGTTGTTGAATATCTGCCAGAGAATCGACTTTGAAACCGTATGCTTCAAAGTTAAACCGATCCATATTATATACATCTATCGTATCTCTTAATCTATTAGTATATTTCAATTTAGCATCTTCGATACCAATTTTATCTATCGTTATACTATGTAATATTGGGGATACTATGGCATATAAAGTCCATGAAAGATTTATTGTATCTTTAGTTTCAGACTTCACCCGAGGTTTGACTTTTACGCTATCTCGTCTTATATTAAAATATTGTATTTCAGATTTATTTATATCGAAAGAACTTGCTTCTAAATGATTAAATGCATTTATTCTTTTAAAGCGGACTCCTTTTACTTCAATCGATTGTACTTTAGCTTCGAGGTATGTATCAGGAAGAGTATGCTGCTCTTCCCACAAAAGAGTCTGAGGCTGCAGATGCACTTTATTTATCTGAATAATAGAATCCTTGGTACTTAATCTGATGTTATCGGTTTCAAGTAAGAACTGATTATTGGAGAGTAATACCTGTGGCTGATTAGTTGTAAAATCGAAATTATCACAAAAAAGGAGTTTACCTGATTGTGCGGAATTTTCATCCAAAACAAAATTGTATGCATGAAAACTAACATCTTTCAATCCATATACGGCAGGTATACCCTGATCATCAGTTACGTAAGTTATGCTGGCATTCTCCAGATTCATCTTTTTAACACTCAATATATCCATATAGGGAGAAATCATCTCATACAGAGATTGAGTATTGGGATTATTACTCTTTACTTCAGCCCGGGATAACTTACCTGAGTTGAAAACTTTTACAATAGGCGTCTGTATTTCAAAGAGATCGAAATGCAGTTGACGATAGCTAAATAGCCAAATTAAATTGAGACCTTTAAAATGAATTCTTTTTATTTGAATATCGAAATAATTGGGGGGTAAACTATCTTTTGATGCCCACTCTTTAAAAACCATAGAATCGGGCTTCAATTCTACCTCTTTGAGGGTTAGCTCGCCATTGAAAAGTCCAATACTGAGACCTTGTGAATGAAACTGATACAAACCTCCGGTTGCATCCGAAATATATTCGCTAAGCTTTTCCCGCAAGAAGACCTCGAGTCTCTCTCTCATATACCAATTGACCAAAAATCCTCCCACAACCAATAGGATTATGACAGAAAAAACGATCTTAAGTATTTTTTGTTTCTTTTTTTTCATAGAGAGGGTCTCTTATTTTTAACAATATTAGTAAAACTATTCCTTTATTAAACAAAGCCTCTGCGATTATGTTTCATTCAAAACAAAAACATCCCTAAGTTTTTTATTACTCAGGGATGTTTTTTACTCTTTTTATTAACCTCAGTTATTGACCTCCGCCGCCACCTTGTGAATTATTTCCTCCTGAACCGCCTCCCATAGAATCATCATTTGTAATTCCACGCACGGCTTTTTTGATCTGAGCTTTCATCTCTCCAAATCGATAAGATACTCTCATAGCAAAAAATCTCCGCTGATAAATACTAAATGATTCTGTATGGAAACTCGGATTATCTATCACATTTCTAAACTTCTGATGATTTGAAAAGAAATTAGAGGCCGAAATATTGATATTCAATTTATCCGACAAAAAGCCTTTCGAGAAAGACAAGCCATAGTAATTGTAAGAAGGTCCCCGTCCTTGTATATTGAAATATGGTGTACCACCACCTAAATATACATTTGCCTTATAATCTTTAGGTAATGTATATTGCATATTAGAATAAGCATTACCTACAAAGCCTGAGTTGGAGAGCTTAAACTCCGCATCATTCGACTTTACATCTATATAAGAACCTGATAGATTTCCTGTAAGCCTAATTTTAGGCGTAGGCATCCAGCTCAAATTGGTATAGAGTCCCAACCGTTTACTTTTGCCTACATTAGCATATGTTGTTCTGCTTACAATACCGTCCAACTCTGTAATACGCTCAATTGAGTTATCCACAAAATTATAGGATAAACTGGCGTTCATATTGAATTTAGGGTTAAAGAAATTGTAATTCAAATCAATAGTGTGAGACTCAACAGGCTTTAGGTTCGGATTACCAACGCTACTATTTAGAGAATCGGTTCTATTCTCAAAAGGATTTAATTGCCATATTCCGGGTCTTGATATACGCATATTATATCCCAATCGAAGACTCTGCGACTGGCTCAACTGATAACTGACAGTAGCTGATGGAACCAAGTTTGATAAATTTGTTTTAAAATTTTTCTCATCGGCAACCTCGCTTTCTGCCAATGGATATTTTATATCCATATGAGTACCTTCATACCTTACCCCCGCTTTAAAACCAAACTTTTTGAATTTCACGGCATAACTTCCATAGGCGGAGTAAATATCTTGTCTGTGTTTAAATTCGTCTTTTAAAGAAGGTTCATCAACCCAGCTTCCTTCAGCATCTAAAAATTGGCGTCCACTATTACTTGCATTTAATCTTGTAATATATTTAAGTCCGGCTTCCAGGTTATGAATTTTCGCAAATGGTGTTGCATAATCGACCTGCATGGTATGCTCTTTTTGGTCACCATTAGAATACTGATTATTTCTTGAATCTGTTTGATTTAAAATACCGTTTATTCGATTATCCGAACTCCAATCATCGGGTTCCAGAGCTAATCGATATGAAATTGTAAGTAATCGATCTTTCACTGTTTTGGATGTCATCTGATAATCGGCCTTCAATTCTGTTGAACCATATCTGTAAGTTCCATCTGTAAATTGATCAAATTCTTTTATCGGTGTAAATGCTGCATCTTCCATTCTATTGTTAGTATAAGAAGTCTGCTTTCCGTCTCCGGCGTATCGCCCGAAACCGATATTAATTAAATTCAGAGAATCTATTTCATAACTAAGCTCACCATTACCAAACTGACCGTTACCTCTGTTTTTGCCTGTACCACTCTGAATTAAATACTTATTCTCTAAATCCTTAAAATTCTCTCTAACCAACGATGTCTCATATTCGGGATTTCGATACTGATACAAAGTATAGTTACCTGTAAACCCGAACTTACCGGATTTAAGCATTAAGTTACCACCTACACCATATCCACCCTGCGAATTTACCCAACTATTTACAGTTGCGGTATATCCACCCATTGCTGTATTTTTTTGTGTGATAATATTTATGATACCGGCTACCCCTTCAGCATCGTATTTAGCACCGGGGTCGGTTATTACCTCTATATCTTTAATAGTACTTGCGGGCATGCTTCTCAAGACATCTTTCGGATTGCTTGCCAACATCGAAGAAGGTTTTCCATTGATATAAATTCTGTATGCTGACGATCCTTTGAGTTGAATATTTTCTTCGCCATCCACAGTTATCATCGGCACTTTTTTAAGCATATCCAAGGCGTTGTTGGTCTTAGATTCGGGGTCGTCTTCCATGCTGTAGGTTATCTTGTCCAGATCAACCTTTATCAAAGGCTTCTGGGCAGAAACAACAACCTCGTTAAGCATCTTACTATTATCTTTCATTAAGATATTTCCTAAATCGAGAGTTTTGTCGTTTGTTAAAACAAAAGGTTTAATAGTAGGTTCCTTCCCTATAAATTCGACGGTAAGCAAATACTCCCCTGCCTGATTCATCGAGAATTGAAATTTTCCGTTTTCATCTGTAGGTACAACCTTATCTACTTTTCCGGAACTGGCCTGCTTCGATATTTTAATTGTTGCATAAGGAATTGTTTCGGCTGTTAAAGAGTCTGACACGACACCCTTGACTTGAATTTTCGGCTCTATGGGAGCTTGCGAGACTACTATTAAAGGAAAATACAAAAGAATAAGAAAAACAGCGAATAGTTTCTTTGTTGACATAGAGTCTAGTTTTAAGGTTCCTAATTAGAATAGTAAAGTCTCAGACCTATTTATTGCCCGTGCAAGTATAACAACGATTGATAGTTACATCTTTAAAATACGGCTTTAAATACTTTCAGCTACTTATATTTATATTTACAGATCGTTTTTCGTTCTCAAATATAAATCCTCAATTTAAAATAACCTATCATTCAAAGCTACTATTATCTTTCAAAAGCTCCATTTTACTATTATTTATCTTTATTTACCATTGATTAACCCTACAATCCGATTACTCATCGGGGTGATATTTATCTTGCTGCTTATTGAATAAAAAAGGGTCAGGTATTTCAAAAAAATTGAAGTTTTAGAGGATAATTCTATAACTTTGTGCTGCTTTATCTGAAAACAAAAAAACGCGAATAGAAGGAGATACTCTTACCTTTGGGGAAGGGTAATAAATAGGAGTTTTATCTATATTAGATGAAACAGCCTCTGAGAACAGAGACTAAAAAAAGGATAAATAAGCAACACCGGAAATGTGTGCACTTTTGTTACTTCTGTAACCTTTTTACTTATTAAATACTGATTATCAACACAAAACAAAAGTGACAGAAGTATACACTTTGCAGCCCAATGGCGGTCACCTTTGTCACTTTATAGTATACCTTTTGTAACTATTGTCTCCTTCCGGGTTTCATAAAATTATCAGATCATTAAAGATAATATGGAGCAGTTATCTTTATTGCCAATCTTACGTATTCCATTGCTCTTCATTCTTAAATTCTAAAAAAATGCAACAAGTTGCAAATGTTGACGAACTCGAAAACAAAAACATTGCTAAACTACTCTGGCAATATGCACTACCTGCTATTGTAGGAACATTAGTCAACTCACTTTATAATGTGATCGACCGTGTTTTCATCGGTCACTGGGTTGGAGATGACGCCTTGGCCGGTTTAGGTCTTGTACTTCCTATTATGAATATTACAGCAGCCGTAGGTATGCTTGTTGGAGCGGGTTCGGCAAGTCGTATTTCCATCTATCTGGGAAAAAAAGATAAGGATACAGCCGAGCGGATAGCAGGTACTTCATTCCTTATGACAATTATCATCAGTGGCATTGTTATCGGACTATTGCTTCTATTCCTAAAACCTGTACTCATGTACGCGGGTGCCAGTGCAGAGACTTATCCGTATGCTCGAGATTTTCTTGTCATTTTTTTACCGGGTAATCTCTTCCTGTCCTTATGCTTCAATTTTAATAATATGATGAGGGCATCGGGTTATCCGAAAAAAGCGATGATCACTATGCTTATCAGTGTAGTAGCCAACATTATACTAGCCCCCATATTTATACATTACTTAGGATGGGGAATGAAAGGTGCAGCTGCGGCTACTTTTATTGCTATGGTTATTGGCTTTACTTTTGTGATGCAACACTTTATCAATCCGAATAGTTATATAAAACTTAGATGGAAAAACATTCGACTGAATAAGAAGATTGTTTGGTCGATAACATCCATTGGAATGTCGCCATTCCTTATACAACTTACGGCATCTGTAGTTGTCTTTTTCATTATTGCACAGCTCAAAATATATGGAGGTACGGACTCACACTCCAGCGATATGTCGATAGCCGCCTATACTATCGCCAACACGATGCTTATGCTTATCGTAATGATCGTACTAGGATTGACACAAGGTATGCAGCCTATTGTAGGATATAATTACGGAGCCAAGAATTACGAAAGAGTAAAGGAGACATTAATCTATACAATCAAGGTAGGTACTATAATCACAACTTTCGGTTTTATTCTGGGATTTTTCTTTCCTCAAATATTTGTCAGTTTCTTCGGACCGGGTCCCGAACTAGCCGAGAAGTCGGCAACAGCACTTCGTCTTGTTGTTATATGTTTTCCTCTGGCAGGGTTTCAAATTGTTGTGACCAACTTTTTCCAATGTATCGGTAAAGCAGGTAAGTCGATCTTCTTAAGTCTTACCCGTCAGGTGTTATTTTTGGTTCCTGCTTTATACATACTACCTCAGCATTTGGGACTAAAAGGAATATGGTTATCGATGCCTGTAGCAGATGCTCTTGCAGTAATCGTAACTTTTATATTATTTACATTTCAGGTAAGAGCGCTGAAAAAAGAAGCAGATGCTCTAACTTATAATCCATAATTTCGGATTGAAGTAGTAACCCGAAAAGGTTACTACTTTTTATTACTTCTCCCCTTCACCTCATCATAGGTCAATTCACCTACGTAACGTTCTTTGGGCTCAAATTGCATAGAGAAAATACTTCTCTTATCATCATAATCCGAATAGTGTAATCCGGCCAAATCAGATAAACTAAATAAAAAATCGGAGGTCGAATAACTGCGTGTCGTATCAAGAACCAGATCTTGACGTTGCATTCTAAATTCAGGAGACATCCATACCAGAAAAGGAACTTCACACATTGAGGTCGATACCTTTTCGTAAGCATGCCCGGCAAACTCTCTTGTCTCATATACTTCTTCCCCATGATCAGAGAAATACACCAAAGCTGCATTTTTGTCCGATTGTTTATGCAGGATGGATATTAACTGAGAAATTATAAAATCATTGTATAAAACAGAGTTATCATATTTATCTATAGTACGTATTGCTTTTTTATCACGAAACTTGGTCTCTTGAATTAAATGATCCTTCTCGTTATTAAATACATTATAAGAGGGAGTATATCTAAACTCATACGCCATGTGATTACCAATAAGATGTATCAGTATTAGCTTATTTTTTTTCTTATCTTCTGCCAAGATACCTTTAAATGCTGGAAAAATTATTTCATCCGATTGTTTTTCGGGAGCCAGGTTTGAGATGTTTTTCGATAAATTCAGCAATACATCATAACTGGTCTTAAAGTTTCCGCCAAAAGGCTGATTACTTATAAAATAAGTCTCATAGCCGGCTCTATTGAACAGCTCGAATATAGAAGGTTTTTCTGTAATGTGGTCGGGATTATCCTTGTCAGCCAATGTCAATACCGAACGTAATACGGGAATGGTATGCACTTGAGGTGAGATTACATCGGCATATACCAATAAACTATCCCCTAATCCTGCTAATTTAGGATTCGTGTTTCTTGGATAACCATACAAAGACATGTGCTGCCGTGTTAAAGATTCGCCAATCACCACCACTATGGTTTTGGGTACTGTATCCTGATGAATGTCAGTCACTTCATAAGGTTGTGATTGTCGTTCCAGAATAGCACACTCCTCTTTATTCAGCCTAATTTTATAATTGACAAATAACTTATAAAAGTTAACAAAATACACAGACCTTGACAAGTGAGGAAGCGATACAACCAATATTAAAGAAACTAAAGCCGAGAAGAAAGCTATCTTATGTTCCTTTACTTTTAAAGGCTTGCCGACTCTCATCTTCCATATAATCAGGAAACACAAGAGTATATAGACTACACATCCAACTATAATCCAAGGATTAAAATAATGCACTAAAAACTCTTTGCTTTCCTCAGGATTGGTTTCGAATAAGCTTATAACACTGTCTTTCTGGAGTAAAACATGAGCAAACAACAAATAACTGGTGTATATTGTATTAGGGAGATAAGAGATTATGAATAAACCGGAAAAGACTAATTTTTGAGTCCTCGATTTACAGAATAACAATAAAATACCTATGGAAATAAAAAGTATTAAGTTAATTATTATTATAACCGAAACATGTTTATAAGAAAGATTTTGAGCCAAAGGACTCAAAAGTGGAAGAAACATAATCATATAAAAGAGGAAGAAGATCTGTAACTTCTTACCATACAATGCATTTACAAAAGAATTATTCATCAATAGTCATTCAATATTTAATTTTAGTATGTTTATTATGTATATATCCATCCGCTATTCAGATAAACACATAAATAATAGCCTTTTATGACGGTATTGACTATAGAATAAATATTTCGACACACTTAATCATAATAGGAGTGGCAAATATAGCATTTTTTCTTATTTTTGATCTAGTTAAGGTCTCGTACCTTTTCATTCTCTATCCAAGTATAATAATCAATGTCATTTATAAATATCCAATAGTAAAACGACTTAATCAACATACACAATATTATGGCAAAACGGAACTCTACCAGAACTCATAGCCGGAAACATATAAAGAATGCCCACCTGCTTGAAAATCTTACTTATTTGGGAGATATACAGATTCCGACATCTATAGAGTTGGTGCAATATAACACAAAACAAGTTTCTACAAAATCCATTCCTCCTTCTGATAAAATAAAAGATTTGATAAAGGACGACTGCATAAACTGGTTTAAAATAGTGGGGATAGCCGACGCCGAAATTATATATAATATCTGTAAGTCATTCGGCATACCACGATTTGACGTAAAAGATTTACTGTCGTGGCGTAACGTAACCAAAGTTATTACATACGAACATAATACTTTTATATTAATGTCGGGGTGTTTTATTGATGGATCTCAGGAGTTGGATCTGGATCATATTGCTTTTATATTAGGAGATAATTATGTTATAAGCCTTCAGGAAAATGCCAGTCCTATATTTACAGATGTACAGGAGGCTATTAAAAATTCGAAAGTACAAATACGTGAAAAAGGAGCGGATTATTTATTATATATATTACTCAATTGTGTACAATCTCTATACAATGATACCGTTTTAAAATTAGCTACAAAAATAGATGACTTGGAGGATAAACTCATTGATAATGACACTAAGGGTATTGATATAATGAAATTTATACGCACCCGAAAAAAAGATTATTCGCTATTGAAGCGTGCCGTTACATCTATGCGTGAAGAGTATTCGAATATATTACATAATGACAACCAACTAATAAAGTCAGAGAATAAAATATATTTTAATGATTACGACGACCGATTAAGAACGGCTTCTGATGACCTTGATATATTCCATGAATCCATCACATCATTAGGCAATTTATACTTCAACAACAATAACCTAAAGATGAATAATGTTATCACGAAGCTCACCGTCGTATCTACAATCTTTATACCTTTGACTTTTATGGTGGGGGTATGGGGGATGAATTTTGAATATATGCCCGAGTTGAAATGGAAATACGGTTATATTGTTGCGTGGGGAATTATGACGCTAATTGTTATATTAGCCCTTCTCTTTTTGAAGAAGAAAAAGTGGCTATAGTAAGCTAACTCTAGGTATTCTTTACTAAAAGACGCTTACTCAGTTTTTCTTTCACCCATTTATTTGCCGGAGTTTCAAAATATTTGAAAGACAAGCCGGAGACTACAATAGTCAAGGTAAGCCCCAAAACAAAAACAACAGGTTTATCGACATCCATATCCAACAAAATGAAAGTTCTTCTTATATACCAAAGAACTATCGCATGAAACATGTAGAAAGCGAAACTAATCTCGCCCAACCAGATAAATGTATCATTCGACAGGAATTTAGAAATACTGCCTGCCTGAAAATAAAATACAGATATAAATACTCCTACAGGCAGCCAGTACCACATAGAATAGCGATAAACTTCGGGTATAAAGTAAGCTACTATATAGAAAACCAGAAATAGAAAGATTGCTGATATCTCCATTACTGTAGGTGAAATCTTTCTTCTAAAATTTGCCACCTTAACCGACTGGCATATATTATAAAACAATATTCCTAAAACAAAATCTAATAGCCGCACGGGAGGATAACTATAAAGAAACCATTCTTGATTTTTAGTCCCGTTAAATATCGGACATAGAAGAAATACAAGAATCCCTGCTAAAGTAAAACCCACAACAAACTTACGCTTCATAGTTGCGAACCAAGCTATCAACAGAGGAAACAAGAGGTAGAAAAACATCTCGTCCGAAAGGCTCCATGCTGCGGTATTAAATCGTATTTCATCGGTAGGATAAAAGCTTTGTACTAGAAATATATTCGAAATAAAATTGGTTATATAAGGTTCGTTCAACGGGTGATCCTTTCTCATATACACCCAAATCAACATCGTGAGAATATGCAAAGGGTATATACGTGCAAAACGTGCTACATAGAAAGCTCCTTTACTGATTTTATTTTCGTTAAAACCTTGTTGATAGACGTGCGTCAGAATAAAACCACTCAAGATAAAA
Source organism: Dysgonomonas sp. HDW5A (assembly GCF_011299555.1). NCBI lineage: Bacteria > Pseudomonadati > Bacteroidota > Bacteroidia > Bacteroidales > Dysgonomonadaceae > Dysgonomonas > Dysgonomonas sp. HDW5A. The sequence goes on from NZ_CP049857.1 coordinate 728,643, forward strand.
AAGAAGCTAACTCCCACACATCCCTCGTAAAAGAGATGGTGAAGAAACGGATTTGTTCCTTTGTCGAAAAGAATATTATGGCTCATAAAAACCATAAAGGCAAAAACAAACCTTAGTGACGTCAGTGGTTTTATCATCAATATTGATTTCTGTCCAAGATTACAGAAATGATTTAAAGTTCATTAATATCCAAAATAATATTATGCAAATATATTAAAGAGGCAGGGGTATTAAATTATCCCTGCCTTCTTTTATTTATATATCAATCTGATTATGCTAATAATAAACCTTTAGCTACCTCTTGTCTCTTTTCTTTACCTGCCAATATCTCCAGCAATTGAAGGGCAAAATCAAAAGTCAGTCCGGGACCTCTACCTGTTACTACTTTACCGTCTATAACTACAGCCTCCTGTGTTTTCAGATTTGCTCCATCCAGATATTTTTCGAATCCGGGATAACATGTCGCAGATTTACCTCTAAGCAATCCTAAACCTCCTAAAACCATAGGTGCTGCACAAATTGCAGCTATATCTTTGTCTGCCTCGGCAAATGCTTTTACTTGCTTTTTTAATCCTTCGTGATCATTAATCTTAGTTGTACCACCCGGTAAGATCAACATATCAATAGCAGTAAAATCTATATCCGAGAATAATACATCTGCAACTACAGGAATAGCATGACTACCAACCACTGTTTTTTCGTCAGTCAACGACACCGTTTTTACATCCACTTCGCCTCTTCTCAATATATCTACAGTAGCCAAAGCTTCTATTTCCTCAAATCCTGTTGTTAAAAAAATCAATGCTTTTTTCATATTCAATTCTAATTAAGTAAAGAATAAAATTTATGGGTGTTTTTTTAGAGTTACAACAATCTATAATTGTTATACTTGAATAAGCAACAAAAAGGGTCTGTGAACTTAGTTCAGGTTAAACTTATAAGTAATTGTACCTTTTTGATTATTCAAATTAGAACTTGTGGCAAATTTAGTACGACGGGCAGCTCGTAATGATTCATTTCTTAAACTGGCATTAGTCGTATTTGTTCCTTTGCCAATACTCGCTTCTATTACGTTTCCTTTTGGATCGACAATTATATCAACAACCACAGTTCCGTAATCGTCCACATGATAATCTGGAAGCTTCAAACCTCCTGCACCTACTCCTCTTCCTCCCAAGTCGTAGGTTCCTGAGCCTCCTACTCCTGAGATTTTTCCAGTACTTCCATTTCCTGAAGGCGAACCTTGGGTTCCGGTTCCTTGTGTATTACCTCGGCTACCGCTACCCGATCCATTGCCAAACAGACCAGCCATTTGGCTATTTATATTTTTCTTTCGGGCAGCTTCTTCCTGTGCTATCCTATCGGCTTCAGCCTGAGCCTTACGCTTTACCTCTGCAGCAGCAGCTTCTTTTCGCTTTTTCTCTGCTTCGGCTTTTTTTGCTTCATTTATAGCGATGGTTTTCTCCACATCCTGTGTTGCTGTTGGTGCCTTGGTTTCTTTAGTTGTAACTTTAGGCGTGGGTGCTTTTACGGGAATAGGCTCCACCTTTGTTTCGGGTGTTGACTCTCCTAAATTATTGGGCATGGTCGGGTCTGATTCTATAGGCTCTGTAACATCTTCGGTCAGTCCGTTTCCTCGTCCGAAGGGCTCATCATCTCCTAATGCATCAGCAACGTTTCCAAACATTACGGGTACACCACCCATCTCTTGACTGTATCTGTTATCACTAACGGGTTTAATATAATAGAATAGTAAACACAACAATAGAATTACGTGAAACGCTATTGTTCCCGCCAAACTTATTGTCTTTTCTTTTACCATAGCCATCGGCAATTTTTTTTTATTGGTCTACGACCTATTTCAAACAGTTTTTATATGCTGCAATTGTTCTTTCTAATCCCAGATAGAGAGCATCACTTATCAATGCATGACCAATAGATACCTCTTCAATGTAAGGAATATTTTTATAAAAGAAGTTTAGATTCTCCAAGCTCAGGTCATGTCCGGCATTTATTCCTAAACCCAGTTTTTTGGCAATCTTTGCAGCTTCTATAAACGGAGCAATAGCTTCTTCTTTATTCTTCGGATACAAAGTAGCATAAGGTTCGGTATACAATTCAATTCGATCTGTTCCCGTTTTAGCTGCATACTCTATTATTTCGGGATCAGTGCCCGTAAATATAGATGTACGAACTCCCATTGCTCTGAATTCATCTATAAGATCACTTAAAAGCGACTGATGGACTTTTGTATCCCATCCTGCGTTAGATGTTATCGCATCGGGTGCATCGGGAACTAAAGTTACCTGAGTCGGTTTTACTGTTTTAATCAGTTTTATAAAATCAGTTGAGGGATAACCTTCAATATTAAACTCCGTCTTTATCTGAGCTTTTAAGTCATATACATCTTTGAACTTGATATGACGTTCATCGGGACGAGGGTGCACGGTTATGCCTTGGGCTCCAAACCTCTCGCAATCGAGAGCAACCTGCAAAACATTGGGAACATCTCCTCCTCGTGCGTTTCGTATGGTTGCAATCTTATTTATGTTTACGCTCAACTGTGTCATGATAGCTTCTTTTTGTGATTTAGGTCACAGACCTTTTTATTACTTCTTTCTGATACAAAATACCCCGATAGTTATACTTGAAAATACAGCAATTTATGAATGAATGTATTTAATAATAAAACTTTTTCACCAACTTTGCATCATTGCTCATATACTATTACGCAAATTTAATAGTAAATACCGAAACTTGATACTATTTCAGTATTTTTAAGGTCAAAGACCTTTATTGCTTTTTCAATATCAGAGTGGTTTCCATTAAATGAGCGATTTGATAAACAGACAGAAAAATGTACCTTTTATGAGAATTGGAATTTTCGGCAAAAAATATCAAAAAAAAGAACAAATAAAAAAGGTCTTTGATATCTTATCTCAGAACCATGTTGAGATTTTCATTCAAAAAGAATTTTATGAATATCTTAAGCCTGACCTTGACCTGAAGGATTACGTTGCCGGTATTATAGATTATAATAACCTCAATTTAGATATGGCTTTCAGTATAGGTGGTGATGGTACATTTTTGCGTACGGTGTCAGCTATAAGAGAAAAAAACATCCCAATTCTGGGTATCAATACCGGAAGGCTTGGTTTTCTGGCTGACGTTTCGGAAAAAGATATGGAAGAAACTCTGTCCGAAATATTAAAAGGTAATTATACAATAGAAGAACGTAGCCAACTTAAATTGACCGTTAACGATTCTTCCGCCGGAATAGTAGACTATGCCCTTAATGAAATAGCCATACTCAAACAAGATTCGTCATCAATGATTACAATTGATGTAAATATCAATGGAGAAAGGCTTACATCATATGAAGCTGATGGTTTACTTGTCTCTACTCCAACCGGCTCTACAGCCTACTCACTTAGTGTAGGAGGCCCCATTATGGCACCAAACACCTCAAACTTCATCATCACAGCAATCGCACCCCACAGTCTGAGTGCACGACCTTTAGTTATTGAAGATAACAATATACTGACCTTACATGTCAGAAGTCGCAGTTCATGCTTCTTAATTTCCCTTGACGGGCGTTCTAAAGCAATGCCTGTAAATGGAACAACTCTCCAGATTAAGAAGGCTGCAACTTCTGTACTTGTAATAAAGCGCATAGGACAAACATTCTACAGTACCTTAAAAAACAAGCTGAAATGGGGAACTGATCCGCGTGTGGATTAAAACATTACCAATCCTGAATATCCAATTATTTACACCGCCCTACTAAAACAGAGCGGCAATCACTGATACGTTATCTACTTATCTCCCTTTACTTTATTAGGGTTCTGATTTATAAAATCCTTCCAACTATTAAATTTTTTCTCTTGAGTCGGATTATTAGTTTGAAAAAAATGACACACAGCTGCCGCCAATCCATCAGTCGCATCCAGTTGAGGGAGCATACTTTCATCGGGAATTTTCAAATACTGCTGAAGCATATAGGCAACTTGCTCCTTTGCAGCTTTACCATTTCCCGTTATAGACATCTTTATTTTCAGAGGGGCGTATTCGAAAATCGGAATATCTCTTGACAAGGCTGCCGCCATAGCAACTCCCTGAGCACGTCCCAACTTCAACATACTCTGTACATTCTTCCCGAAAAACGGAGCTTCAATTGCTAATTCATCCGGAAGATATTCTTCAACTAAAGCGAGAACTCTTTCGAAAATACGTCTCAGTTTAAGATAATGATCGTCATATTTACTTAATTGTATTACCCCCATTGTTATCAATTGGGGTTTATTATTTAAAACGCGTAATACTCCGTATCCCATAATTTGAGTACCGGGGTCAATCCCCAGAATAATACGCTCTTTATCTATTTTAGCCATTAATTTTTTATTATGGTAACTTTATTCAAACCAATACGTAAGTTTGATTTCAAAGATTATTACAATTCTGAATCGCCTATAAACTATCACAATAACGATACTTCTTCCATAAGAGTAACAAATCCGCCCACTTTAGTGCCAAATCTTCGCCCCATCTCCAAACTTAGGCTCTCCCCTGTTTCTTCTGCCCATTTATTTAAAGTGTCAATATCCTTTGCCTTAAATTGCAAGGCATAACTTACCCCACTTTCTTCATGCTGACGTTCTATTTTGGCTAAAGTCGGATGATTCAACAAACCACTTTTTACAGCCTGAGGCACATAATAAGTCTTTACAAAGGCTATAAATTCGTCCTGTATTGCATCTTCAACATGCAAAGTCGTATTAAATATCAACATAATTATTCTATAAAATTTATCTATACTTTATACAAAGATAATCAGATAATTTGCTTTTAGTATCAAGGCGCAATCGACCCAACACATAAAATACACATATACAGATTATTATAAGTAAATATATCACAATAAACATTTAATTGCAATTAACACAAGACCCTGATAATTATTTAACTATAAAAAAATATCATTTTATGCTTAAATATCTAATTTTTTTCTGAACTTTCTCTCCGAATTATCATTATAAGAGTAGTAATCATTTAAAAAGAAGGGATGCGTATGAAAAGAGATTTACACTTGAAAAAGGTTTATGTTGCGGTAGCTTTAACGGCACTTACTATCCTTCCGACAGCATTTGCTATTGGAGCCTTTCTGGATAACAACAGAAAATCAAATAAAGCAACATCAATGACACATCAACAGACAGAAGCTCTGCCTAAAGATGTAGGCAATTAATTTATTCTTTTTTTCTCAATAAGGCAACAGTTCGGGAAAATCTTATATCTTTGTTGCATAATTGAGAACGGGGGATTAGCTCATCTGGCTAGAGCGTTAGACTGGCAGTCTAAAGGTGATCGGTTCGAGTCCGATATTCTCCACTGAAACTTTAAATCCTCGAACAGAAATGTTTGGGGATTTTTATTTAATCAAAAAATGTAAAATATAGATAAGCAAGTCCTATTATTACCCCAAACGCAATAGGTAATCCTATTAGAGTATTTATACAACCATGACTTAAGTTATTAGCCTCATCATCAGAACTTCCTTTTAAATATTTTAATGGTTTAGGAATCCTATGGTCTTCAGAAATAAATATCGAATACGTACACCAATAGACCTAGCCGAATTGATTATAATATTTTCCATTTAGGGAATATTTTTTCAGAATCCTCACAAAAAAACCTCTAGACTTTGGTGCTATGTTCCGCAAATATCGAATTCTCATCCAGAAATGTTTGGGAATCTATTGTTTTTGAATAGTATATTTCACATCAAAAGAAGATGTTGAATTCCCTTCATAGACTTTACCGTCCCTGATGGTATAAATCAAATCAAAGGAGGACGATGAGTTCCCCTTATAGACTTTATCGTCTTTGATGGTATAAACCAAGTCAAAAGAAGACATTGAGTTCCCTTCATAGACTTTGCTGTCTCTGATGGTATAAATCAAGTCAAATGAGGACGTTGAGTTCCCTTTATAGACTTTGGCGTCTCTGATGGTATAAACCAAGTCAAATGAGGACGTTGAGTTCCCTTTATAGACTTTAATACTTTGACAGTACCCATTCAGACAAATGACTATAAAAAGAAATGTAATAATAAGTTTTTTCATGATTTTTCAGGTTAATTTACTACTATGATTGACAAAAATTATTATAGTTTATAATAAACTCTTCGATAAAGATAGTAATCCTTCCAAAATCCACACTAAAAGAGTTCGAGATTCTGGTACTATGTTCCACGAAATTTGGAATCCTCAAATAGTGATATTTTGGGGTTTTCACATTAATAGAAGCGGCAAAATAACTTTGTATATATCCTCACTATTGTTGACCGTATAAATAATATTATCCGAAAAAGCAGTACTACGGCCTTCAAACACCTTATTGTCTTTTACAGTGTATACAATATCGAAAACAGAGGTTGAATTACCTTTGTATATCGAATTGTCTTTTACAGTGTATATGATATTATCTGAAAAAGCAGTACTTCTACCTGCAAATATTTTATTATCTTTTATAGTATATACAACATCAAAAACAGAGGTTGAATTACCTTTGTATATTGAATTGTCTTTTATTGTGTATATGATATTATCTGAAAAAGCAGTATTTCTGCCATTAAACATCTTATTGTCTTTTATCGTAAATACAATATCAAAGACAGAGGTTGAATTGCCTTTATAAAATATATACTCGGAAGCAGAGCTGATAACACTTATAAGGAACAAAGTAGTTATTACTATAATCTTTTTCATAATTAATAGATTTGTATGTTGCTTTGACTAATAAACGATAAATAGGTTTAATGCATATATATTATAAAACTAATAACTTTTTCAAAATCTTCACTAAAAGAGTTCGAGACTTTTGTCTCTAATCTTAACATAGATTCGATTAGGTTTGAAAAAACAGAAGATAGCCAATAGGCTATCTTCTGAAAATTATATAGAACTTATGTTAATCTATTTTTGACCTTCCTTTTAGTTCAGATCTTAAATTACAAGTTAGGGTTATTTGTCGATTCCGTAGATGGTATCGAAAATAAATAATAGGTACTATTAGGAACAAAGTCTTTACCATCAGGTAATTTTGTCACTGTATGCCCTTGCATTTTGATCGTCTGACTTCCCGGGATTAATGTTCCTGAAGGAACCTCTTTCCTTACTACTGCCTTTTGGCGTCTAAGAATATCAGATAAAGCAAATCCCTCGCCAAAAAGCTCTTTACGTCTCTCTATCAGAATTTCTTCGATAAGCTGTTGTTTTGATAAACCTGCCAGATCAGGTGTCGCTGCTCCACGCTGAGTTCTTAACTCATTCAGTTTAGCTATGGCATTACTCAATTGATTTAATTCAGCAAAGGCTTCCGCTTCGATCAATACTTGTTCTGCCTTTCTCATTAATACAATATCTCCAGTTTCGTTTGATCGCATTACAAATTTTTTATACATCAATCCACCTAAGAAACGAGTTGTATCCCATTCGAATAATCTGAATCTAACATCGCCTGCATCGTTATTAAATAAATCCTTAAAATAAGGATCAGCCATAAAGCTGTAATAACCCGAAGCTTTCGAAGAGACGTCTTTAAATTGGAAACTATAACTAGCTACATTTTGATCTGCCGTTTGCCCGTGTCCCCATATCCATTCTGCATTATTATAATCATTAAAGCCCTTAAAATAATCTTCCTGTGCCATCCATTTATAAGCAGATTGAGCCTCATTTGCATATTTTTGAGCTTGTGCCCATCTGTTTGTTTGTAGATAGAGGCGTGCAAGAAGACCCGCAACTACATTCTTATCCATTTTATATTTCAAGCCACCTCTATCGTATGTTCCTAAATTATTGTATGCAGCTAATAGATCAGTTTCGGCTTGTTTGTAAACGTCCTTTACCTGACTGCGTGGTTTTCCTACAGTTTCTGTAGTCGAAGGCTCTGTATAGATTGGTACAGACAAGGCTGTAGAATCTTTAGCATAAGCAAAATTGTAGAATGTTACTAAATTGAGATATAAATATCCCCTTAAAGCTTGTGCCTGAGCTTTTATTCTAGCTTTCTGTTTCTCATCTCCAGGAACACCATCTATTCTGGTTATCAAACTGTTGGTATTATCTATCCCTTTGTATGCAAACGTCCAGATTGCAGTCACTGTTGTTGCAGTGGTGTTCGACATATTTGTAAATGAGTAGTGAGCAAGATAGCCATATTTACCGGGTTGCAGAGCCGCATCGTTACCCATAGCATCGCTGGTTAAAAGGACAGTCGTGAAACCGGGGTTTTGATAAGTGGAGTAGGTATCCCACAAATACCTCCATGTCCCGTTCAGGACATTATCTGCATTATCTGCATTTTGAAATACTAAATCGCTATTGACAGCATTAGTAGGAACCACATCCATTTCGCAAGAATTGAAGTTGACTGCTAGTAAGATTCCTAAAAGTGAATATATATATATTTTCATTTAAATAATTTTTTAATATTTTAGAATGAAAGATTAAGTCCAAATGAAATTGTCTTCATGGCCGGATATCTATAATATGAAATACCATTGACAGCTTGTTCCGGATCCATTCCTTGTTCACCAAAAATTGTAAACAGATTTTCGGCTTGAGCAAACACACGTAAGTTCGATACCCCTATTTTATGCAATAGGGGTTTTGGAACAGTGTATCCCAAATTAACATTTCTTAATCTTAAGTAATCTGCATCGACAAGAAAGCGAGTCGAAGTACTAGTCAATGAATTAGCTGTCGATGTTATCATGCGCGAGACATCAGTATCTCTATTCTCTGGTGTCCATCGATTCAATAGATCTTCCGACATCGCACGTCCGGCATTAGAACCATAATTCATTATCATCAATTTATCTCTATTGTATATTTTCCCACCCAATGCATAAGCAAATAATGCTGAGAAATCAAAATCGCGATATGTGAAGCTGGTACTAAATCCACCAACTAAATCGGGCAGAGAGCTTCCCGCTGTAATTCTGGAAGTAGTATTGTTGGCTTCATTATAGCTTTTCGTTTTCACGCGGCTTCCATCCGCAACCGTCTTATACCATTGTGGCATACCATCTTCGGGATCGACCCCTGCCCATTCCACTAGAAAGAAATCGTATATAGAACCTCCTTTAGTTAGTATATTAAAACCATTTGATGATACTATCGGATCTTGAGGCAATTTGGTTATTGTGTTTTTGAAATGTGTTGTATTTGCCGAAACTGTCCATGTAAGACTATTTGTTTTAATAAGAACACCTGTCAAAGAGATTTCGTAACCGACATTCTTCAAGGCTCCCACATTGGCTGTATATCCGTTATAGCCTATAGACGGTGGTTTTGGTAGAGAAAAGAGTAAATCTTTGGAACGGCGCACGAAAAATTCGAATGAACCTGATAACCTGTTATCGAAAAATCCAAAATCGGTACCTAGGTTAAAATTTAAATTTGTCTCCCACTTCAAATTTTTATTAGACAGAGTTGTTCTTACAAATCCTGATTCCCCTAAATTACTGTTAATATCGAATAGGTCTTGATAAGCATAATAATTTCTGCTTAGACTACTATTTTGAATCTGGTCATTACCCTGACCTCCATAGCTGGCACGTAGTGTCAATTTGGTTACTTGGCTTACATCAATTAAGAAATTTTCTTGCGAGAGTCTCCATGAACCGCCTACCGACCAGAAAGTACCCCAACGAGAGTCGGGTGCGAATTGAGATGATCCGTCCGTTCTGATCGATGCAGAACCATAGTATTTGTTGTTATAGTTATATTCGGCATTGGCGAAAAAACTCAGCAACTTATACTTATCCGAGAAACCTCCAAAAGAGTTTAACTGACTGGCTGCATCGGGCTCTGTTAAGCCTAGTGCAGGCAGTCCGCTACGCTCACCCGAAATGAATGTTGTATTATATTCATAATACTCTTGTCCTGCCATAAGTTTCAGATTATGGGCTGTATTTATTTTAGTTGTATAAACCAAAATATTATTACCTGTAAATCCTGTTGTTTTTCTGTTTAATTTAGCGACTGTTCCTGGATAACCATTTTCAGAAGCCTCTCCATATTCAGGATTAGCATAATCATGATCGTTGCGATTCGTATAATCCAGATTAGCACTGGCCTTATAAGTAAGACCTTTATACAAATCAAATTCGATAGAAGCTCTTAACGATGCTACATCACGAGACACCTTATTAAAGTCATAATGAGAAGACCCCAGAGCGTTTTGACCTCTTAAAGCTGCAGATGGTCTATACAATCCAAAGTCAGGAGTTTTCACTCCGTCGACCAATGCTCCTGTTTCAGGATCACGTAACCATACAGGATAAAAACTAGGAATCAGACGTGCAGAATTAAGTGTATTTGAAGTATTACTATCCTCTCCCAGAGGTGCTTTCTGATCGGAGTGAATTAAAGCGATATTTGTAGAAATACGAATTCCTTTTCTTATTTCTGAATTAAGATTTACACGACCTGTATACCTTTTAAAACCTGATGCCAAAGCAATACCTTGATCATCCAGATAACCTAACGAAATATAGTAAGTCGAATTTTCACTACCTCCAGATATATTTACTTGAGCTTCGGTACGGTTTGCATCCTGTGTATATGCATCAGACCAGTTATCATTCCACAAAGGGACTGCTCCCGCTACAATTTTACCGTCTAAACCAACAGGCTCAGCATATTTACTCCCATAAGGATTGATACCCAAGTTGCCTACTATATTGGAAGATGCATATTTTGCAGCCACATCTGCCGACTCTTTGTTATTGTATAAACGTTGATTTCTTAAAGCCTCCCAATAGAGTTCCCAATACTGATCGGTACTAACTTGTTTATAATCGGCCACTGCACGGGAAGATACCCCATATACAAAGCTGGCATCAATCTTTGCTTTATTTGCTTTTACTCCTTGTTTAGTCGTTATTATTATAAGTCCGTTAGCTGCACGAGAACCATAAATAGAGGTAGAGGCGGCATCTTTCAAAACATTGATAGATTCAATATCCGCAGGGTTCAGTGAATTCAAGGCGCCGTCAAATGGAGCACCATCTACTATATACAAGGGTGTACTTGCGGCATTAACAGAACCTATGCCTCTAATATAAATATTAGCATCAGACCCCGGCTGACCGGATGATGATATAGACTGAACTCCGGATGCGGCTCCTTGTAGTAAACGGGTTACACTACTGACTTGTGCCCTCTCAATTTCTTTTTTTCCGACTGTTGAAGCAGAACCTGTGAATCCGGCTTTAGAGGCTGTACCGTAGGCCACGACAATTATATCGTCTAGCTCTTTAACATCAGGCTCTAGTGATACATTCAATTTGTCACTTGATACTGTTATTTCTTTTACTCCATATCCCAAAAATGAGAATCGAAGTACCTGCGATTTCTCTGCATTTATGGAGTAAGTTCCATCGACATTGGTTGCAGTACCGGTTGTAGTTCCTTTTATTGAGACGGAAACACCTGGTAAAGGTTCACCATTTTCATCTGTAACTTTACCCTTTACCACATAGTTTTGTGAAAAAGCAAAAGTGCTAAATAAGATGAAAAAAATAAATAGTAATTTGGTTTTCATTAATTGTAAACGGTTTGTAAATAAAAAAATATTTGATATCCCATTTCATGTATCACAAATGGAAAATAGTTTCTAAAAGGAGGTCAAATACAAATATTACTTTGAAAAAAAATAGAATTAGTAGATAATTTTCTTCAGAGCAAGAGTGAAAGATTAACTTCATTTCAATAATTTTTCTGAAAAGTAAATAATTTTCACAAAAATAATTTGTTTGTAAAACTAAACAAATACCATAAATATGGTATATCAATACACTACCCCCTATACTACATTTAATTTTTATTAACATGTCGCTTTCTTTTCGTAACGATAATTTATTGAGAACACACTACAATCCATTCAGCATCAGACATATAAAATAGATGTTATTCTAAAATAAGAGTATACCCTAAAATCGCGAACCAAAAGCGGCCTGTCCAGATAAGTCTGAGGTTATATCTTTGATAGTCTAAAATATACTTTATATTCGTGTCTCTACTAAAGAACAAAATATTTCAAGGCAATATATAAATTCATCAAAAACGAAAGATATAATATCTGATCTATCTTCTTTTGCCTTCGAAACTTTACATTTCTGCTTAAACGCATCTTCTAATTGAGATGCACTAGAGTTGGTTTCCAATACTTCATCATTAATTTATTTATGAATCTAGCCTAACTTTAACTGTTAAAAATACATTCAACAATAAGATCTCAGGAAATAATCTTTTTTCTCTCCAAATAATATCTTTGTTAAAGAAAAAACCACATATTATTAAGCCATAAACACTGCTATAAAACAATATGCAAGATAATATTTAGCAAGCTAAAAAAGACTATCTTTTTCTGTTCTAGACTAATAAAAAATAATCTTTCATGCTTTTTTCCTTTTTTTATATACTTTTATTTTTTTATTTGTGTACTTTTGTTCTTTAGAGTAAAGATATTAAAACAACAACGACAATAAATAACGACAATGAAAAGGATTTTTTTATTTATACTAGGAATCTATAGTATAGGCTTTCTACAAGCACAAGTGGGTGTTAACACTACAGATCCAAAGGTTAGTTTAGATGTACAAGCTATTGCGACAGATGCGACTACTGCAGAAGGTCTTACAGCTCCTCGACTTACACTTAACCAGTTAGTATCGAAAGATGCTAAATATATTGCCGACCAAACAGGAACAATTGTTTATGTAACTAATACAACCGGTACAACAACCACTAAAACAAGAAAAGTAACTACAGTTGGTTACTATTACTTCGATGGAACTATCTGGCAACCAATCGGTCCTGATGAAAGCTTACGGTTCTTTTATATGCCGTCAATAATATTACCAACGGACACATCCGACCCAGCATACAATACAGGGACACAAACATTTACAATAGATTTATACAAAGCCTATTCAGATCAATTTGCTTTAACTAATTCAGGTACTTCATATAAAAGCCCTGGTGCAACTGCTCTCCCTATATCAGCAAGTAATGCTTTGGAATATTTTATAACCTATTACGATAATTCAGTTTTTCAAAGCGTTGCAGTAAGCAATACAGGAGTATTAACATATAGATTGCCTGCAGAGCTTACTCTTTCGGAAAAAACATTTATGAATATTGTATTCAAAGTAAAATAAAATAAATTATGAAAATATTTCATACGCTGATATTATGTTTATGCACTTTATCTGCATATTCGCAGTCTAGCAAAGCAAATAAAACAGATGGAACATATCTGTTTGAAAAAGCTGTATTTACCATTTCCAATTCTAATTCAAAGTCAGAGGTTGATACCCGTATTATAACCGATCCGGCTTTAGTAGATACAACGGATATGTTTCTTCAGAATATATTTTTGCAGGCTACTATCAGTAATGGGATATTATCATTTTGTGTTCTACCAGATCAATCAGAATATACAGTAGAGGACGGAATAATACTGCTTCCGACCAAAGAAAAATCTGAAGTATCCGCTTTGAAGCATAGTCAAAGGCAATTATCACCTTATTCGTCTTCTTTTAGTGATAATAGATTAACTTTTACCTTTATTTTTCTATATGGAGATTCCAATTATGATTTTCCTTTAGAAGGTAAATTGACCATTACCTTAACTAAACAAAAATACGGATGAAACAACTATCTTATAAAATATTCTATTTGTTCCTATTCATATTTTTAGCTGGAAATATAACGGCTCAGGACTGTGCCTCTAATTTCACGGTAACGACGGCATCTACTCCATCAACCTGTCAAGCTAACGGAACGGTAACGGTGACCCTTAACGGTGACTTGACCAATCTTTTCAATATTCAATACGGATTGACCTCGCCAACTACCGGTTTTACGATTAATCCTCAAGAACATAATGTACTTACAAATATTCCTGCAGGTAATTATACAGTAACGGTACGTGCTTTTTGTAAAGTAAATGCCGATTATGATGTGGTTAAAACTGTTACCAATGTAACCGTAGGAGGTAATTATAAAGTACCTTCTGTCTCTTTCAATGCAACAGCCTCGCGCAAGTCTTATGACATATGTAATACAGGTATAATTGTATTAAATGTTACAGATGGTAGTGGAACTTTTACCTTTAATATAACATCGGCACCGGCCGGTGTAACAACAGGTATTGTTACACCAACCAAGAACGGTAGTCTTTATACATTTCCCGGCGAAAATTATCCGTCGGGCGATTATGCAGTACAGATAAACGATGGCTGCTATACGTCCGTAGCAACTTTTACATTGGGACAAATCTCTGGTTTTCCAACTTTTTCGAACTCCTCTTATAGCGGATTCAGACCAATACTTGCTGACAACTCGTGTAGTGCTGTTTATTGGAGTGCAGGCATTGTAAGCAGTAACTTTCCAGACTATTACCGGTATTATCTGGATGGTATGTACGAAGTAGGTGCTGCACCGGGAGGAGGAACAATGCCTACTAATTGGACTCCATGGACAACTTCTCAATTAACATTAAACTTATCTCCATACACGCTTGCTGACTTCTATACTCCCAAAACTATATCTGTATATACACGATTAAAAGGTTGCCCTGATAATTATACCAGTATAACAACCTACATGAAGAAACCAACAATGACCGCAAGTTACACTAGGAGATGTGATGACTATCTATATACTGTCAGACCTTGGACAGATTATGACGGATTGTTATGCTATCCGGTCTCCCTTGTTATAACTCAGGCAACCGGTGCAGGAGCCGGAACTGTAATTTTGAACAAGACTAATTTATCGAATCCTGTATCAGAGCAACTTGCTTTGGAGTATAGCATTAGCTATAATGTGCTAATGACTGATGCTAATGGAACTGTAATGACAACGAGCACGAATATTAGCAGAGGAACTATGTCTCTGTCTTACACCGATGATAAATGTAGTAATCTCTTTCGATTGTACTACAGCTCTCCTAACGACCCTTGTTATCCAATTGAAATAACGATCAAAGATCCTTTGGGGGTAGTTGTACACTCTAACACCCTCACCTCTACCTTAACAAGTTCAACTGTTGATTTAGAATATGGCAAGTCGTATACGTTCGAAGCGGTATATGTAGGAACAAATCCTCTACGCACTTACACCACTACCATAAATAGGACATCGAGTCTGCCTACCGGTTATACGATGTCTGTCTCCGGAGCTAATAATTGCTACGAGGATCGAGGACAATTATATATTTACTCCAATGGATCGGTCTACTTTCCAATAGGTACAACGTTTTCGATAACCGGTCCGGCAGGATATACCCCGCAAACATACACATCGACTAGCTCGTCTTATTATTATTATATGCCTGCCACTACCCTGCCTGCAGGAACTTATACTTTAAGTGTCGTTCATGGATGCGGAGACCCAACTCCACTAACAACAACGATCAACACGAATGGAATATACAGTGGTAAAGCATTAAGCTATACTACAGAGAATACATGCTCGGGAATGAGGGTTACTCCTTCGGGATTAATGACTTATCAGGGTACTAATACGACTACCTATTACAGGCTAACCAATGGCCCTGCAGGGTATGACAAAACAGTAATTTCACCCGGTGGATCATTTATTTTTTCTACCCCGGGAACTTATACACTAGGTATTCTAAATACCAATAGTGCCAATGGTTGTGTGATCAACACGAAAACGATTGTTTATACCGCCCCACCATTGGCTCTGAGCCAGACAGGAAGTAGTGCTTATGAATGTACCGATGGAGCTACAGGGGTAATCCTTTTGCAAGCCATAAACGGTGTAGCACCTTATACTTACCAGCTCTGGAACAAAGACAATACCGTTCAGATCAATATCCCCGAGATAGTCTCTTCCGGACAAGTACACTTTGATTACGGGGAAGCTGATTCTACCTATACAGCACGTATCATGGATCAGTGCGGCAATAGCTTCAGCCAACAGATCACTATGGCCAAGCTAAGCACCGCCCGTATCGTTTACGCCGAAGACAATAATGTTTGTACCGGAGATACTATTCAATTAAAATGTATCACACTCGGTAATACAGCCTATAACTGGACAGGCCCCAACGGATTTTCGACGACCGTGCAAAGCCCCAAGATAGCCGATGCAGATACAACTATGACAGGATGGTACAGAGTAACCGTTATGCCCGAATTTTGCGGTGACCCCGTACAGGATAGCGTTTATATCAATGTGTATAAACCATTGACTACAGGAGCGGTTACAGACAGCCAGACAGTATGTGTTCGTACAGTAGCCAATACTTTAAGCTGCGCCGTAAGAGGAGGTAGTGGAGTATACACCTATCAATGGCAATCCAGTACAAATGGTACCACAGGATGGACTAATATAGCAGGTGCAACCAGTGCCACATATACTCCTCCTACTCTTATTCAGTCGCGAACTACTTATTACCATGTAATAGTTACCGACCGATGCGGAATAGTTACCAGCAACAGTATGGCCGTGAACTTCAAACCTTGCTATATTCCCGTCAACCCGAATATCCGCTCAAGAGGTGGGCGTTAAAATAGAACAGAGTATGCAGATACTTTCTGCATCATGACATAATAAAAACCAAACAATGAGGGTGAAGTACTATTTAGTATTTCACCCTCATTGTTTGGTTGAATAATCTTTACCACACTAGTATCACCTCATTAAAATAAATATACTGCATAGATTTAAGTGCCAATAAAACTAAAATATTATCTTTAGGCTTTAGTCATCAATGATATTAGTTTCTTATGCAAGACTCCGGTTATTATAGCTCTGATAGAAAAGAAATTTTCCCTTTTATACCTCAGGGAATAAAGAGAACTTTAGATGTTGGTTGTGCTACAGGAGTTTTTTCCGCAAAACTAAAAAAGGAAAGAAGCACCGAAGCTTGGGGTATTGAAATGCTCGAAGAGGCTGCAGAAATAGCTAAAACGAAATTAGATAAAGTTTTAATAGGCTCTTTCGACGAAGTATCGGGAGATCTCCCTCAAAAATACTTTGACTGTATATTCTTTAATGATGTACTTGAACATATGCCATATCCTGAAACTTGTTTATCGAAAATAAAAGCCAACATACATCCTGAGGGGAAAATTATAGCATCAATACCTAATATAAGACACATCGAAGTATTAAGAGAGCTACTATTTCAAAAAGATTGGCACTACAAAGACTCCGGAATCTTGGACAGAACACATCTGCGTTTTTTTACTAAGAAAAGTATTATAAGAATGTTTGAAGATTGCGGATATAAAATAGATCAGATAACAGGTATCAACGGTGTTAGCCCCTTTTGTTTTACATCACTTATCAACAAAGTATTATTAAATTCATTGGATGATATAAAGTATAAACAATTTTTGGTTGTAGCTTCGCCCGTTTAAGTTCTTTTATCAGATAAGTCCAAAGTGTTTTAATGCATTAGAGATTCCGTCATCATCAACTGAATCAGTTATATAATCGGCAACCTGCTTAACTTTATCTCCGGCATTATCCATAGCTATACCTAGAGCCACATATTCTAACATTTGAATATCATTACCTCCGTCTCCAAAAGCCATTGTTTCGGAAAGGTTTAATTTATAATATTCAAGAAACTTATCAATACCTGTACGTTTACTGTTGCCCCTTACATTAACATCTGCAAAAAGAGGATGCCAACGACTCGCATCGCAATTAGTCAGAACCGTTCCTAGAACTTCCTTCTCTTGATTATCATTTATAAAAGCATCGATTTGCAGAACCTCAGCCATCTCAGCTTCAGTCAATTGACCGACAGGAGATAACGGTACATCCACCAATTGACTTATTGCTCTTACATTTTCATCAATAAAATTAATCACCTCCCGTTTCTCTGTTATAAATATAGATGGAAACGAGAAGACTTCTTTATGGTAACGCAATAAAGCTTCTATATTATCTTTGGGAATTGGATTCGTAAAGATTGTTTGATACTCTCCATTTATACAATGAGCTCCATTTAATGTTATAAATCCATCGAAAGTTAAGCCATTCAAATCGCCTATCTGATTAAAATAACGACCTGTAGCTATAAATACTTTAATACCTTTGCTCTTTACTTGATTAATTGCATCAATTGCCGATTGAGGTATAGAATGTGTCTTAAAACTTTTCAGCGTTCCATCTATATCAAAAAAAATAGCTTTTATCATCATTTTAGTTCTCTATTAAGTGTTCGGGCTTCACCTATCGAACGCTAATTCTTATAATTTATTATCTTTACATATCTAAAATAAATAGCAAATATGGACGAGCCATTAAAAGAAAACAATCAATCAACTCAACCTACTGAAGCACTTAAACCACTTATTGACGCCTTTGTTGAGAGTGCAAGAAGGTCTTTGGAGTATGATGTAATTAAATATTCGATGAAGCGGTACGAATCTTTTATATTCAAAGGTTACTACAAGAAGAAATTGTACAAAGCCATTCTGGCTCTACGCGAATTTAATAAAGATGTAGCAGATAAATAAGGTCTCTGTAATCTTATTTATTGTGAGGGATAATGGTGATTGGGATATTTATTATATACAAAAGAATCTATAATAGAACTTTTAACGGAAAAACATCGGATCAACCGTTTAATATCTGAATTGTATTGCAGGCGACCAAGGCTGCTGTTTCTGCACGTAAACGACTCTCACCCAAACTAATCGGCTCAAAGCCATATTTCAATGCTTCCTGTACTTCCTGCTCACTAAAATCGCCTTCTGGCCCTATTAATAGCAGAACATTTCCATTTGCTTTATAGATATGTTTCAATAGTTGTTTTTCCTGTGGATAACAATGAGCTATAAATTTCTGTCCATCAAAAGGCTTCTTAATAAAACTAGAAAAAGAAATCATTTCGTCTAATTGGGGAAGGACAGCTTTTTGAGACTGCTTCATTGCCGAAACAAGTATTTTCTCGATACGTGGCAATTTTATTTCCTTGCGTTCCGAATATCTACATAATAAAGGAGTGAAGTGATCAATACCTATTTCTGTTGCTTTTTCGGCAAACCACTCTATCCGGTCTAAATTTTTAGTGGGGGCAAATGCAATCTGTAAATAATTACTCCATGGTTTAGGTTCGACTCTTGTTTGTGTAATATTTACGACACAATGTTTTTGATGGGCATCTACAATTTCTGCATCAAAAAAATGTCCTTTCCCATCAGTTATTAATACCTCATCACCTTCTTTTTTACGCAATACTCGCACACAATGAGCCGACTCGTCTTGTGGTAAGGTATTGTCCTGCTGAATATCAGGTGCATAAAATATTGTTTTATCCATTGGAGTAAAAGTCAGACCTTAATGTTGTATTTTAAAGTAATAACGATCGTAATCCTTAATGTTTAAACCGTTTATCCATTTCATCACGGAGGACAGATGCTAATTCATAATCTTCGTTATCGATCGCCTCTTGTAGCATCGAATTCAGCTCTTCTTCACTAAGCAAAGCATAGCTATCCATATATTCTGTAGTATCATTACCTGAGACTATTTCTTTATTATCTATATCATCTTCGCCTTCACTGAATACAATTGCCAGCTTCTGCATTATTTCTTCGGTAGTATATATCGGAGATTTACTTCTAAGAGCAATACCAATGGCATCAGATGTACGCGATTCTATGGATATTTCTTTTTCCCCTTGCTTGAACATCAATTTAGAATAGAAAATTCCATTGTCATACTTATAAATAAGCACTTCCTGAAGAACAATTCCCCATTCAGATATAAAGGAGTAAAATAAATCGTGAGTCAACG
Source organism: Dysgonomonas sp. HDW5A (assembly GCF_011299555.1). NCBI lineage: Bacteria > Pseudomonadati > Bacteroidota > Bacteroidia > Bacteroidales > Dysgonomonadaceae > Dysgonomonas > Dysgonomonas sp. HDW5A. The sequence continues at coordinate 748,505 of NZ_CP049857.1, forward strand.
GACGTGGCGGAGAAGTATTTTGCAACTTAAAGGCAATAGACTGAGCTTCAGGCGTCCCGACAACAACCATGAGACGTCTTACACCATCCTCCTCAGCCAAAACCAAGCCATATGTACCTGATTGTGTTTGGTTAAACGAGAATCCCAAAACCGATAATTTCACCTTTTTGTCTATCACAATAAATAACCGTTGTAAAAGTATTCTAATTCAAAAATAGTCATTTTTATGTTATTTAGAGTCCATAAAAGTAAAATTTTAAATAATAATCGTACAAAAAGACAAATTCAAAAAGAAATAAAGCCCTATCTTTGGACTCTTAAAGAATAATAACAGATATGTTTATAACTATAATGGTTACCACAAAGATAAAACAATCTGATATCTAAGCCTATAAATTAATGAAACAGTCTTTCAAAGAATTAGCAAAATACGGAGTAGTAGGTCTTGTCGGGTTAGGTGTGGACTGGGCTGCATTTTTTATTTTTAGAGATGTATTTGGTATTAATTATATTGCATCACATATCCTCAGTTCAATACTGGCAATTACCAATAATTTTATTCTCAACAGCTATTTTACATTTAAAGCTACCGACAAAATCTGGCAAAGAGCTATATCTTTCTTCGGTATTGCCGGTGTAGGATTAGTTATCGGATCGGTATTACTTCCCGTTTTTGTTCAGCTTATAAGTTTCACATTAACTCACTTCGACCTATCGTTAGCTCCTAAGATTATCCAAAATTTAGCAAAATTGGCTATTACGGTTATTATCGCTTTTTTACAATTCTTTCTGAACAAATATTACACGTTCAAGAAAAAAGAGGTATAAGGTCTCACACCTATTTATTACCTTTGTAAATCATACAATCTAGATAATAAAGAAATGACACTCAAAGGTAAACATATAGTATTAGGTATAACAGGCAGTATTGCTGCATATAAAGCAGCATCTTTAGCTCGTTTATTCGTTAAAGAAGGTGCCGAAGTACAGATAGTGATTACTCCTTCAGGAAAAGAATTTATTACTCCTGTAACATTATCTGCTTTAACAGGAAAGCCTGTAGTAAGTGACTTTTTCGGTGCCAATGACGGTACATGGCATAGTCACGTAGACCTTGGTCTGTGGGCTGACTTTATGATTATAGCACCTGCTACAGCTGCCACAATGGGTAAACTGGCAAACGGAATTGCCGATAACATGCTAGTTACAACCTATATGTCGATGAAAGCGCCTGTATTTATTGCTCCGGCAATGGATCTTGATATGTTTGCACATCCATCTACAACACGCAATATATCATTGCTTCAATCATACGGTAATCATATAATAGAACCGGCATCCGGAGAACTAGCCAGTCACCTGATAGGTAAAGGGCGTATGGAGGAGCCTGAGAATATTGTTGCTTACATCAAAGAATATTTTGAGAAACAGGAATCTCTTTCAAAAAAAAAAATCCTGATAACGGCTGGACCGACGTATGAAAAACTAGATCCTGTTCGTTTTATTGGAAATTACTCTTCTGGAAAAATGGGTTTTGCCTTGGCTGAAGAATGTGCGGAAAGAGGTGCAGAAGTGGTGCTTATTGCCGGTCCTGTATCCTTAAAAACCACACACTCTAGTATCAGGAGAATTGATGTAGAATCGGCTGAACAAATGTATCAGGCTGCAACAACCGAATTTACGGATAGTGATGCAGCTATACTGTGTGCTGCCGTAGCAGATTACCGTCCAAAAGAGCAAGCGGATAATAAAATAAAAAGAAAAGAAGGAATTAACCTGACTTTAGAATTGATTCCCAATAAAGATATCGCCGCATCGTTGGGAAAGGCTAAAAAAGAAGGACAAACTTTGATTGGCTTTGCTTTAGAGACAAATAATGAAGAACAAAACGCACTCTATAAAATCACAAAGAAAAATTTAGATTATATTGTTCTCAATTCTCTGAATGATAACGGAGCCGGATTCCAGCACGACACCAATAAAATAGCCATTCTCAATAAAAATGGACTTCGTACAAATTTTGAATTAAAGAATAAAAAAGAAGTCGCTAAAGATATTATTAATTATACCTTGGGGCGCGATTAAGTTCGCAGAACTATGTATTGCTTTTTACTTACCTAAACCACAAGCAGGTCTGACATCTTGATAAGATTGAATATCATTCTTTTATCTATCAATAAAAGAGAGGAAAGACAAAAAAAGGTAACAGTAAAAAAAGAAAATAAAAAACTACTCAAAAAGTGTCACTTTTGTAACCTTTGTAACCTTTTGAATAATTATCAACTGATTACAAGATGATTACGAAAACAACAAAAGTTACAAAAGTAATATCAGTTTGTCACCTTTTTGACAACTTTTTGTACTCGATGAACTCTTGAAAATAAACTTACAATGAACAAAATTATCGTTATTATATCTCTATTATTATCGTTTCATACTTCCGCACAAGAATACCGAAGTCCTCTGGATATACCGCTATTATTAAGTGCTAATTTTGGAGAGCTTCGCAATAACCATTTTCATTCGGGAATTGATATAAAGACGCAAGGTGTAGAAGGAAAGCCTGTTTACAGTATAGCTGACGGCTATATTTCTCGGATAGGGGTTTCACCCAGTGGATATGGACTCGTTTTATACATAGATCACCCTAACGGACAAACTTCGGTTTACGGGCATTTGAGCTCTTATAATGTAAGGATATCCGAATATGTAAAACAAGAACAATATAAACAGGAAAGCTTTAGGATTGATGTAAAACTTTCTCCTTATCAAATCCCAGTAAAAAAAGGAGACTTAGTCGCCTATACAGGTAATACGGGCGGATCAGGTGGTCCACATTTGCATTTCGAAATAAGGGAAACTAAGACTGAGAAAGCATTAGACCCTTTAGTGTATTACAAAAAAATTATTGCAGATAATAAATCGCCTGAAGTTAAAGGAATTGCAGCCTACCCTGTTCCCGGAAGAGGTGTTATTAACGGAACAATTCTTCCCTTACACCAATCTGTAACACAATTAAAAGCCGGAGGCTATTCTCCCCTGAAACAATCTATTGAAGCATGGGGATTAATAGGACTTGGAATAAAAGCATACGATAGAATGGATGCTACATCTAATATCTATGGAGTACGGGTTGTAAGCTTATCAGTAGACAATAAAGAAGTTTTCAGATCCGAAGTGGCCGGTTTTCCTTTTGATCAAAGCCGTATGATAAATACGTTTACTGAATTTGCAGACTGGAGACTCAATAAGTCATTTTATATGCAGTCGTTTATTGAACCGGGAAACAAATTGCCATTTTATTCATCTATCAACAGTGGCTATATCAATATAAATGAGGAACGCCCTTATCAAATCTCTTATGAGTTAGAAGATCTTTACGGGAACAAGTCTGTCTATGATTTTACCGTTATTGGTAAAAAACAGAATATCATAACGCCCTCGGCTTGTAATCAAGTTCTAATTTGGGATAAGGATAACAAGTATAATACCGATCAGTTTACGTTATCGATTCCCAAGGGAAATTTATACAACGATGTATGTTTTACACTGTCTCAAGCATCCTCTACAGAATATTATTCAGATATTTATTCAGTAAATAAAACACCCGTGCCGCTTGATAAATCGGGAGAGGTAAGTATCAAACTATCATCCGATCCTTTGAGTAATAAGAAACAGTACGGTGTAGTCCAACTAACAAACAACAGGGCATCGTGGATAGGAGGCTCTTACAAAAATGGTTCTATTATTGCCAAAATACGCGAGTTAGGGATACGCTTGGCAGTTTCGGCTGACACTGAAGCACCCAAAATCACCCGCATAGAAACATCGGGAAAAGGGAAAAGAAGAATAGTTGTGCCCAAAGATGAGATAAGAATACGTATGAGCGACAATCTCAGTGGAATAGCAACATTCAAAGGAACTATAGATGGCAAGTTTGCCCTATTCACACATGATATGAAATCTTCGATATATACTTATAAGTTTGATCCTGCCCGATTTAAAAAAGGGATCACTCACAAAATTGTATTTACAGCCACCGACGGTTGCGGAAATACAGCTCAATATACAGGAGAATTTTTCTATTAAGTTCGCATAGCTATCTATTTTACTTAATATGCAATTATGAAGTTTGAGAAGACAATACGAAGATTGACCATTTTAAATATACTTTTTGTTTCGATTGTTTTCTTTGCTCAAGCACAGGAGACAACAGAACTGAAAGAAGTAAAAAAGAATGACAAAATGACTTCCGGTCAGGCGATTATTTACGGAAGCTTTATACAACGCTTATCGACTAACAGTATCGGTTTTCCTCAGGATATACGGATAGTTAATATAACGACCACCGAGGTATTTTCGTTCAGAGTAAAGCCAACCTTCAAGATGACAAAAGAAAATACCTTTTGTTACTTCCTCGAACCCGGCACTTATATGATATTGGATTATTGGTGGACAGATAGTAAATGGTATGGAGGCAATGGCATGATTGAGCCCGTTTACAAGGGAATCGATGCAACTGATAGTTTAAGAGAGAAAATAGACAGCAACAGAATCAGTCAACGTGACCTGAAACGTTTTGCTTTTACAATAGAAAGTAATACCCTTAATTATGTAGGAACATGGCACTTCGATACAGGTATGGTTTATTTTACCAACGATAAAGCTCAGTTAGACGAAAAACTAAAAAAGAAATATAAGAAACTCGACTTTCACAAAGCTGCAACAATTATTCCCGAATAAAATTATCTATCTCGAAAACTCTGCAAACCTAAATTCACAAAGTTTCTAATTTCATCTAATAGTTTAGGCTCTATTTTTGTTTTATCATGAGCAATATACAACTCATTCGTTGCAGGTTGGAAGCCTTTCCACAAGACCCTGACAGTACCGTTGTCCAAAGCCCTGCCGGCAATAAGGTCAGACGATACGGCTAAGCCATTACTATTTGCTACTGCTTCTAAAATCGCATTATTATCAGGTATCGCAGCCTGTAGTTTAAGCAAAGGACGCTTTTTGAAGTTCTCCCTCCAGAATCTTCTCACTAATACCAGATTACTATTGTATGCATACCATTGTTGAGCCTGTAACCATTTTTCGATTTGTTCTAAGTCAGCAGATTCAACTAAGCTATCAAATTCAGACGAATCGAATTCAGGACTACATACAATATTAAAAGATTCTGTCAATAGAGGTTCATAAGTCAGAAATTCATGTGTAGCATTACGCTGTGTTATTATAGCTACATCTAACTCTTTACTGACCAGTTTATCAATCAATTCGGAAGCTAATCCATATTCTACAATCAGGTAAGACTTCAGTTGTGATACGTTCTTAGCCAGATAGATACTGAAGAATTCGGCAGGACTGCCTAATTTTATAGTGGTATTCTTATTTAGGATCGTTTTTTTAAACTCAGCCTCAACCCTTTCCAGATTATCGATTGATTCTACAACCTGTGTGTAAAGCTGCTTGGCATAATCCGTAGGAACCATTTTTCGGGGTAGCCGTATAAACAAAGCATGACCAATATAACTTTCGAGTGCAGCCAACTGAACACTCACATTGGGCTGAGAAAGAAGTAACTCCTGAGCCGCTTTAGTTAATGTGCCATTCTGATAGATTGCCTTAAAAGTTCTGTACCATTCGAGATTTACCATAGTTTACATGTTTCTTTGAGGTCATTTATAAACATATCGACTTTCTCTTCCGGTGTTGCCCATGAAGTGACCATTCTTATGGCAGAATTGTCAACATCAACAGGCTCCCATACATAAAATCCGTATTTGAGGATTAGCTTATCAATCACCTTATTGGGTAAGATAGGGAATATTTGATTGGAATCCGATTCTGTAAGGAAAGAGTACCCTAACTCTTTAACTGCATCTGTAATCTTGGCGGCCAAAACGTTGGCATGATTCGCCAGTTCAAAAATCAAATCATCTTTAAATAGCTGCTCGAACTGAATACCAAGTACCCTACCTTTCGCCATCATGGCTCCACGCTGTTTTTGATGGTATTTGAAGTCTTTTTTCAGCGTATCATTTGTGATAACAACCGCTTCTCCAAGCAATGCCCCAGACTTAGTTCCCCCAATATAAAAGACATCTATCAAGCGAGCCACATCGGAAAGCGTAAGATCATTAGAAGCTGCCATCAAAGCCGAAGGAAGCCTTGCTCCATCCATAAATAGGATCAGATTATTTTCTTTACAAAAATTCGACAAAGTGGTTAATTCCTGTTTAGAGTAAACAGTACCTATTTCTGTTGAATTAGAAATATAGACGACTCTTGGTTTTACGGTATGATATTCGGGAAACTTATTCAAGACTGGCTTAATCAGCTCACAAGTCAATTTTCCATCGGGACTAATAACCTCTTCTATTTTATGCCCTGTTGCTTCTATCGCTCCTGTCTCGTGCGTACTAATATGCCCTGTATGGGCTGCTATTACCGACTCGAATGGTTTCAATATAGATGCCAAGACCAATAGATTAGTTAATGTTCCTCCAGAAATCAAGTGTACATCGACACTGTTATCGCCAATCTTACTTTTAATCGCCTCAACAGCATTCAATGTATATATATCATCACCATATCCCGTTTGTTGAACAAGGTTGCTTTGATTTAAGGCTTGCAAAATAGAAGGGTGACATCCTTCGCTATAATCATTTGTAAAACTGTGAATAATCATCTTCCGAATTAATTTAAGATAGGATATCTATTTAATAGTTATTAATATAACAGCAATAAAACACGATAATAAACAAACAAAACAGGTATTTATGCGTTATAATAAGAGTTCACACAAATTTATAAAAATTTTAATAGATAAGTATAAAAACATCTATTTTGAGAATAAATAAACTCCATTTATATTTGCATCAGAATAATAAACAAAAACAATTATGAAATCGTATTTATTAGTATTATCAATTGTATTATTTGCTGCGTCATGTAGCAATAGTCCTAAAAACAAAATTGAAGGAACCGACTCACAAGCAATAGCTGACGGTAGTGGCGAACAATTAGTAGTTGATACACAAGCATCATCTATCCATTGGGTAGGAACTAAACCGGGCGGAAGCCATCACGGAACTATCGGGATAAAAGAGGGTAGTCTGGCAATTAACGGAACAGAAGTAGCCTCAGGCTCATTTATCATAGACATGAATGCAATTGTAAACGAAGATCTTACTGATCAGAAAATGAATGAAATGCTGGTTAATCACCTAAAAAGTGCAGATTTCTTCGATGTTGAAAAATATCCAACAAGTAGTTTTGCAATTACTAAAGTAGAAGCTGTTGCGGGTAATGATTCTATTACACACCGTATAAGCGGTAATCTGAAAATGAAAGATGTAGATAAAAATATCACATTCGATGCTAAGATCACAAAAGAAGGCGATGCTTACAAAGCGGTAACTGTACCTTTCACTATCAACCGTACACAGTGGAACGTTCAATATGGCTCAAAAAGTATCTTTGCTGACTTAAAGGATAAGTTCATCGATGACAATATTGAATTACAAATAACTATTATAGCTAAAGCTGCTAAATAAGAGAGAGTTTTTTGACAGTGAATTTTTTCCTGATCGGCTTTAGCAACTGTTAGCTAAAGCCGATTTTTTTATTCTAAATATAATGGAGGAGGGTTATAAAAAATATGTCAACAAATAGTTTACAACATTTACATAAACAATTATCATACTTAAGCGATACCCCGCTGATGCCTGCATTATTCGTGGGTCATGGTACACCGATGAATGCCATTGAGGACAATGAGTTTGCAAAAAAGTGGATTGAGTTGGGACGAGAGCTTCCCCAGCCGCAAGCGATATTATGCGTATCGGCACACTGGGAAACTCGGGGAACATATGTTACGGCTATGGAAACCCCAAAAACAATTCACGACTTTTATGGCTTTCCCCGCGAGTTGTACATGCAACAATATCAGGCTCCGGGGTTTCCCGACCTGGCAAATGATATAAAATTAAACGCTCAGAATTTTACAATTGAAACAGATTACGAATGGGGATTAGACCATGGAACATGGAGCGTATTGAAATATTTTTATCCCAAAGCCAATATCCCTGTCCTGCAACTAAGTATTGATTATACCAAAGATATGCAGTACCATTATGATTTGGCTCAGGAACTAATGTATTTACGAAGAAAGGGGGTACTTATTATAGGCAGCGGCAATATGATTCACAATCTGCGCATGCTGCAAGTAGAAGGAGACGATTTCAATGCCCAACATGGTTACGACTGGGCTATTGAACTCAACAATCTTTTCAGAGAAAAAATAGAACTAAGCGATCACCGCTCTTTAATTCATTACAAGTCATTAAGCAAATGGACACAATTAGCTATGCCCACATTGGATCATTATATTCCGATGATATATGCTTTGGCATTGCAAACGAAAGGAGAAAAAGCCGATCTGTTTAATGACAAAATAGTAGCAGGTGCATTATCTATGACCTCTATCATTATTCATTAAGGTCTGCTAAAAATCAATTTTAATTAAAAGAAAGAAGAAAAATTATGAAAACTATTTTATATAAAGCAGAAACACGTGGTCACGCACAACATGGTTGGTTAAACGCACACCACACTTTTAGTTTTGCAAACTATTACGATCCCGAAAGAATACATTTCGGAGCATTACGTGTATTGAACGACGATATCATAGACGGAGGTAAGGGCTTTGGCACCCACCCGCATGATAATATGGAGATCATCACCATACCTCTATCGGGTAGCTTGCGTCACGAAGATAGTATGGGACACGGAGGTGTTATCGAATCGGGAGATATACAGGTTATGAGTGCAGGTACAGGAGTTTACCACAGCGAGTTTAATGCACAAAAAGATAAACCTGTAAACTTGTTTCAAATATGGGTATTTCCCAATAAAAAGGATGTAACACCCAGATATGAGCAAAAGACGTTGGATTTTTTGAACCATAAAAATACATTCCAATTGGTTGTATCTCCTACTCCTTCCGAAAACGCATTGTGGATACATCAGGACGCATGGTTCTCCATAGGATCTTTCGACAAAGGAGTAATAGAAAAATATGACCTGAAATCGAAGTCGAACGGAGTATTTGCCATGGTTATACAAGGCAGCTTTAATGTTTCAGGGACGGTTCTTGACAACAGAGACGGACTTGGAATATGGGATACGGAATCTCTTACCATCGAATCCCTATCCGACGATGCAAGGCTTCTACTGATGGAAGTTCCCATGGTATTCTAAGATCATATAGTTAAATACAAATCATTCGAGCCAATCTTATTTACAAAGGGATTGGCTCGTTTTATTTTATTAACTTTGTATGAAATCAATAAATATATCTTTTATGTTTAGAAAAGAGTATTCAAAATACCTGATTCTCTGTTTTTCAATAATCAGTTCACTCTCTATTACGGCACAAAAAAAAGTGTTAGATCACACTGTTTATGACTCATGGAAAAGTCTCTCTGAAATGGCAATTTCCAACGATGCAAAATATGCTGCAACAGTGGTTAAAGCACAAGAAGGGGACGATTATTTATTAATACGCAACCTATCAAATAAAAAAGAGTTGATTGTTCCTCGTGGATATAACTATTTAATCACACCCGATCAGAAATATATTGTAGCACAGATAAAAGCACCTTATGAAACGACACGTCAAGCTAAAATAAAGAAAACGGCTGACGAGAAAATGCCTAAAGACTCATTGGTTATTATTTCACTAGACCAGCTCTCGTTATCAAAGATTCCGAATGTAAAAACATTCAAAACAGGAAAAGATTTCTCCGACTATTTGGTATATACCATAGATGATACCCTTAAAATAAAGGATAAAGCGAAAGCTGATGCAAAAGCACGTACTTTAATAGTTCGCAACATCTATACAGCAAAAGAAGATACTGTAAAAAATGCGACTGATTTTATATTTAGCAGAAACGGGAAAAGTTTGGCAGTAGTTACCAAACCCGAAGCTAAAGACACAATAAATAAACCCTGTGTTATTTATTTCGACCTAGACAAATATAATCGAAAAACAGTTTCTACAGGTAAAACGCTTTATAAGAACCCTGCATTATCCGATTCAGGAGAAAGACTTGCTTTTTTAGCAACAACAGATAGTCTAAAAGCAGAGATAAAAAACTACAGCTTATATTATTTCTCAACACATGACGATTCTGCCAAACTTATCGTTGATAAGAATAAGGCTGGAATGCCAAGAGAGTGGAATGTGAGCGAAAATTACAACCCGGAATTTAGCAAGAACGGCAAAAGGCTTCTTTTGGGCACTGCACCTATAGCCCTACCCAAAGATACAACTATCCCCGATTTTGAAAAGGCTCAACTCGATTTGTGGCATTGGCAAGAGCCATTAATACAGCCTCAACAATTAATCGAGTTAGAAAAAAAGAAAAAGCAGACTTATCTTTCTTATGTTGATCTGGAGGATGGTTTTAAGTTCTATCAATTGGCAACAGAACAGATGCCAATAGTAAATATCTCGGACGAAAACAATGGTAAATACGCACTAGGCACATCTAATCTGAACTATCTTTTCGATACTCAATGGGACGTTGCCGCAAGATTAACCAATGATATTTGGGTTCTCGATCTTAATAATCACACCTCAAAACAAATACAAACAGGTTTACAGGCTGAACTAAGTCTTTCTCCTGATGGCAAATATCTTGTATGGTACAATGTTAATGACCGTCAATATTATGCCTATTCGTTTGATACCGGAAAAGAAATATGCTTGACTGATAAACTTAATATCAATTTCTGGGACGAGAAGAACGATACTCCTTCCATCCCCAATTCATACGGTTTAGGTGCTTGGATGGAAAAAGACGGTGCTTTCTTGGTGTACGATGCTTATGATATATGGAAACTTGATCCTAGCGGTGTAAAAACTCCTGTAAATATCACCCAAAATGTAGGTCGTAACAATAAGTTGACATTACGATATATCAAAACTGATAAAGAAAGCCGATTTATTAAAAATAATGAAAAGATATTACTCTCAGCTTTTGATAATGCAAGCAAAAAACATGGTTTTTACGAATTAGAGAAATCTAATTTAAAACCATTAATTATGGATGAATACATATTTTCGTCACCTGAAAAAGCGAAAGATAAAGAGGTTTATTTGTTTGCAAAGAGCAACTTCAATACCTCTCCCGATCTTTTTATCACCAATAATAATTGGAAAACAGATACTCGATTATCAGACATCAACCCTCAAATGAGAGAATACAATTGGGGAACAGCCGAACTTATGGAATGGACTACCTTTGATGGTAAACAATCGCAAGGTATTATCTATAAACCTGAAAATTTCGACCCGAATAAAAAATACCCGTTGATGGTATATTTCTACGAGAAGCACTCGGACAATTTATATCAATATTCCCCACCTGCACCAAGCCGTTCTATTATCAACATTCCGTTCTATTGCAGCAGAGGATATATTGTATTCACGCCTGACATTCAGTATACAACAGGACATCCGGGCGAAAGTGCATATAACTCAATAGTTTCGGGAGTAGAGGAGTTAGCTAAAAACTCTTGGATAGATCGTGATAACATGGCTATACAAGGACAAAGCTGGGGAGGCTATCAAGTAGCATACCTTGTTACTCGAACTGACATGTTTAAAGCTGCGGGATCAGGGGCACCCGTATCCAATATGTTCAGTGCATATGGAGGCATACGCTGGGAAACCGGACGAAGCCGTCAGTATCAGTACGAACAAACACAATCGCGCATTGGAGCGACTATGTGGGAAGCTCCCGAACTATATAAGGAAAATTCCCCTATATTCTTTGCCGACAAGGTAAAAACGCCTCTACTGATAATGCACAACGATAAAGATGGTGCTGTGCCTTGGTATCAGGGTATCGAATACTTTATGGCACTCAGAAGGTTACACAAGCCAGTATGGTTATTACAATATAACAACGAAGCCCATAATCTTAAAGAGCGCCGCAATTGCAAAGACCTGAGTATTCGTTTGCAACAGTTTTTCGACCATTATCTGAAAGGCGATCCAGCTCCTGTATGGATGAAAACAGGAATACCTGCTACCGAAAAAGGTAAAACATATGGATTCGAAATAGAATAGGGTTACAGATATTCTCAATTAAAAGAAAGTAGTAGTAATAAAATAAAGTTATCAGACATGGTTAAGCCCGGTTATAAATTATTATTTCATCTTGATAATGAAAAAGTTGAAATCGTAGAAGTTAGACGAAACGGAATTTTAGAGGAAGATAAGAACAAGCTCTATATATGGCTTTTATACGACAAGGTAAATGATATGATCAGCCGCCTTGAGTTTGTCTCTATGAAAAGTACAGAGAACAAAGAGTACCGCGAATTTGAAAACAGCAAATTGGTGATGGATAAAGTTTCGGGAACTTATACAGAGGGAAATAAAACATTCGAAATGAAAGTTATTCCATCAGATAAGCCCCTGTCTACAATTTTGCAGGATGCTGTAAGTGATTATCTGCTGTTATTAAACTTCAGAAGCGAGAGACGATGAAGTTTCTATTGATTATAATTACGCTACTAGGAGTTTCTCTTTCGGGTAAAACACAAAATACTCTACTCGAAAACAAAGAGTATTCGATTGTCATAAGCGAATCCTGCAAATCGTTTCAAGATGGAGGGTGTCTGGTTACGACGTACAATATTCTAAAATTCGAAAAAGATAGTGTATCCATAGAAGCGTATACGAAAGCAGATTGTGACTCTAAGGAACGAGATCAGTATTATAATCAGAGAAGTTTACTCGGAAAATTTCCTTATCAGATTCACAAGAAAAAAGGGAGTGCTAATCATTTTATACGTATCAACGGATATTCATTCACACTGTTGGAAGTATTTCCCGATTACCTGATAGAGTTAAATCCCGATCATACGACTAATTCGGATCACATTTTTAATCTCATAAAGTAAAATCGAAAGAAGAGAATAAAAAAAGATCGAGCCACAATGGTTCGATCTTTTTTATTTATCTTAGAAATGTTATCTCCAACCTGAAAGCCTGAAAGAATCAACCATACGATCATATTCTGTTTTCCAGAATGGATATTCACTCTCGGACGAAGTAAGTGTTACCTGCATCTGTATAGTGGGTGTATAAAAATAAGTTACACATATATGCTTAGGTTCGGTTCCGCTCAATTGTTGAGTATAAGAATAGCTGATAATACGACTCCCCTTTACCATGCACGAGTTAAAAGAGTCCCAACCAATCAGAGAATAACCTGTATTTTTCAAGTTTCGTTCCACAGAGGCTTTTATTTCAAATTCAATAGTACTCAGACTAATAGAATCGGGGTGACTTAATTTACTGAAGTCTCCTTCCTGTACATTTATTGTTATACTACTGAACGATTCTAATTGAGTCGAATCATTTTGATTAAAATCATCTTTAAGGAATAATAAAGCCGGACGGAAACGTTCGTAGTCAATCGAATCTCCCAGTTTCTTTTTAGATTCTTTATCCACTAAAACTTCGAATGGGATATCGCTTCTCTCTTCGAGATGAACAGGGTAATACATTGTTCCGACATTAGGTATATTAACCAAGCGTTGATAAGATTCCAATATTTTATCATAACGATTTTTCCAGTCGGGTAAAGTATTTATTGGAGAAGACATACTTATCTGAACTTGTGCCGGCTTATCGAATATGTATGTAGAGTGAACTTCCGAAGGCTGCTCATCCCTTAATTGTTGCTCGTATGAGTATTGTATGGCCGGAACTCCACCTAATTCTACCACTTTAAACTCGCCCCACTTATTAATCCGATAATCGGTAGAATCGATATTTTGTTGCACATTCAATTTAATATTGCTTTCCAAGACATCAACCTTTATCGAATCTTTCGATAGAGTTCTCTTTTTATACTCGGGCAACACATTAAACGAAAGACTACCGAAAGCCGGTACATTAGTTGTATCTGTTATTGCGAAATCACGATCCAAGAACAACAATCCGGGACGGAATTGTTCATAATCGACAGAGTCTCCCAATATTTTTTTAAATTCATTATCGACCAAATGTCTAAAGGGGATATCTTTCCGATCCTGAATTTCTGTCGGATATTCAAAGGTCGCTATATCGGCAATATTTACTTTACGATTGAACGTTTGTATCATCTGATTATAATATGCCAACCATTTCTTATATTCTTTTTTAGGAGCAGATAGTACAATCTGAAGTTGGACATCGGAATCATAAAGATTGGTAGTAATAATATTCGTTTGATCTTTACCTCTTAAAGTCTGTTCATACGAATACTGAATAGCAACCAAGCCATTGATATTTTTAAATTCGAAAGGATTCCATTTTTTAACCAAAAATTGAGTTCCTACGAGATTTGTATCAACATCTTGTTTGATATTACTTTCTATTTTAGCTTTCTGAATATCAGACATTTCTTTGGGAAAACGATAAGTACCCGATACTGCTGTTACGCTAATATATCCGAATGAAATCTTCTTATCGGGAAACTGAGGTGCTACGAATCCTTTTTCGAAGAATATCAATGTAGGACGGAATTTTTCATAATCAATCGAATCACTCATCAATTTTCGAAACTCTTCATCTACCAGAATTTTGAATGGAATATCGCTTCTCTCCTCCAAGGCCTGAGGATAAGCTATTGAGCCTATGTTTAGAATATCAATTTTATGAAGAGTAGTAGTCGGTATGTCTTTAGCGAAAATATAGTTCGTTTGAACAAGAAGTGATAGTAATAATAGTAGTGTAGTGTATTTTTTATTCATCTTATTTAGTAAGTAATTTCAACTATTTAATAATACATTATTAAAAGCATGATTATCTATTGTTATTGAACAGCTCTGCAAATCTAATTATAGAACTGATTTATAAAACCTTTGTCAATAAAAAGAATCAGTCAATCGAAACATTATTCAGTATGTTATCATAAATTGAAGCCCATTCTTTCAAATTTTTATCAGGCGACGATAAAGTTATCTCAACTTGTTTATCATTTTTAAATAGATAAGAGACAATAATATTAAGTATTTTCTTGTTTTGACTTTCCAGTTTATATTCAAACCTCAACACCTTTGCTCCATTTATTTGACTAATAGGTAATTCATTCCAATTAGATACGGTAGATGATGTACGGTCCGCATTCTCGTATATCATATTATGTATAGCCTTGCCTAAAGAGATTGCATATTCGGTTTCTAAAATTGATGCGTCAAAACTATCTATAGTCAATGCATTAACTATGATATTCGGAAACTCTTTTAGTTGAATACTGTCTTTCTCATTAAAGCCTTTCTTTAATAGAATTAAATTAGGTCTGAACTTTTCATAGTCAACGCTATCAGGTAATAATTTCTTATCTACAGGGTTAATCAACAATTCGAATGGTATGTCATTACGTACTTCAACACTTGCAGGGTATGAAACGACAGCAATTCCCTTTACATTAAACGATTGGTCTTTTGAATCCTCTAAACTCATTGTATGCAACTGAACCAGACCCCAGATTACAGCAGCAAATACAAATACAAAAATTACATTTTTTCTCATCTTACAAATTTATTAAATATTATCGATCTCTAACCGAGTCAATTTATTCAAATTGTTTTTGTTCTTTTTAGCTTATCATTTTCACAGAAATAGAAGATGACACAAAAACTCTTTTTTGAGACAAAGCATCATAAATTGCCTCATTCAAAGCAACGCTTACAATTCCATAGTCTTCGTTCAATACCCATGCACGTATTACAATATCAAAATTCCCATTATTGATATTGGTTATTCCGACAAATGGAGATGGAGCTTTCAGTATCTTCTCATTCTGATTTACAACATCTGCCAATACAGCTTTAAGCTCATCAATATTATTACCGTAGTTAATATTAAGAGTTATGTCAACCCTTCTGTTTTCCTGAGTAGAATAATTGGTTATACTTCCTGTCGAAAGTGGTCCGTTAGGAATATAAATAGTACGTCCATCGGCCGTAAGGAGTATAGTATAAAGGATACCAATTTCCATTACAACACCATCCATACCCTGAACCAAGATCCGATCATTCAATTTAAAAGGTTTATTCATCAGAATCATAATTCCTCCCGCAAAATTCGAGAGGTTATCTTTCATAGCCATACCAATGGCAAGTCCACCGGCTGCAATAATAGCAGCTAAAGACGTTGTCGGGATACCGAGAATACCAATAATAGCCACCACTAATATCACTCTTAGCAAAGTATTTACCAGGCTGTTTATAAATGTCGACACAGCACCATCCACCTGCTTTCGGCTCAGGAGTTTCCTCACCAATTTACGTAGCCAAGAGATAACCCAGGACCCTATAAAATATACAATGACAGCACCAATCAACTTTTCTCCCAATCCAACTAAACGCTCTAACAATCCTTGAACCAGAGGTTGCAGAGAAGAAGTACTAATCTGCTCAATACTTTGCAATAAAACCAGACCTAACATAAAAACTTATTATATTTTAAATTATTATTAACTGATATAAATCATACAAATATAATAAAAACCATTATTTCCATATCTATAAAGTCCAAACTAACAAAGTAATATCTCTAATCTAAGACCGAATCAGAGATATCCAGAGCTCAAGCAAACTGTATTTTTTTGATTTGATTCGCAGATTATTTCGTTATATTTGCACTAGATCAAAGCTTTATAATAAATATATGACATCCGCCAACTTATCGCTTTGGTTGGTGTTATAAAGAGATCAAGATAATAACAATTTATCGGTATAGAGCCGATTATATAGCATAGCAGTCATGGAAAATACAGATAGATTTTTAGGCCTAATAAAAAGCAGCATCAGCACCAACTGGGACAAGCCTGCTTTTAGTGATTATAATGGAAGTACTCTGCTATTTAAAGATTTTGCTCAGAAAATAGCAGAATTACATATCATTTTTGAAACTATAGAAGTACAGAAAGGTGATAAAATTGCACTTTGTGGTCGCAATTGTACCAATTGGGCAGTAACTTTTTTTGCTGCTATGAGCTATGGCGCAGTCGTAACTACCATCTTACATGATTTTGACGGAGAAAGCATCCACAATATTGTTAATCATTGCGATGCCAAAGTTTTTTTTGTAGGAGAACATGTTTGGGATAAGGTAGACCCTTTAAAAATTCCAAATGTAAAGACTATTATCACCATAGAAGATTATGCTATTCAAAAATCACGCTCTCAAGCACTCAATCAGGTGTGTGATAACCTAAGCATTGTATTCAAAAATAAATATCCCAAAGGATTTTCTCAAAACGATTTAATATTTCATCAGGAGCAGCCCGAAGAGATGGCTCTTATCAATTATACATCGGGAACCACAAGCAAACCTAAGGGTGTTATGATTCCTTATCGCAGCTTATGGTCTAATACTAAATTTGCAATCGAAAGTATCTCGTTTGTTAAGCCGGGAGATGGTATCGTGAGTATGCTGCCAATGGCACACATGTATGGTTTGGCTTTCGAGATACTATTATCTGTCGCCAAAGGATGTCATGTACATTTCCTTACCCGCTTGCCTTCACCACAAATAATAATGAGTGCATTCGAGAAGGTTAAACCAACTCTCATTATTGCCGTGCCTTTAATTATAGAGAAAATAATTGTGTCTAAAGTCTTTACCGAACTGAATAAGCAACCGACAAAGACTCTTATAAAAATTCCTTTTATCAGAGAGAAAATATTCTCTAAGGTTAAAGACAAACTAATCTCGGTTTTTGGAGGTCAGGTTGTAGAAATAGTAGTAGGAGGAGCAGCATTAGACAGTGAAGTCGGTAAATTTCTTTCCCGTATTAAATTCCCTTATACGGTTGGATACGGTATGACCGAATGCGGACCGCTTATTTCGTACGATTTCTGGGAAACCTACCGTGCAACATCTTGTGGAAAGCCTGTTGACCGAATGGAAGTAAAAATTGACTCTACTGACCCTCAAAACATAACAGGTGAAATTATGGTGAGAGGTACTAATACAATGCTGGGATATTATAAAAATCCCGAAGCAACAGCAGATGTATTGGCTTCTGACGGATGGCTTAGAACCGGAGATCTCGGAGTGATGGACGAAAGTCAATATGTTTACATAAAAGGAAGATCTAAAACAATGATATTAGGACCTTCCGGTCAAAATATATATCCCGAAGAAATAGAACAGTTATTAAATAACACCCATTATGTAGCCGAATCATTAATTGTTGAACGAGAGGGAAGATTGCATGCTCTGATTTTTCCTGATCAAGATGCAATACAAGCCAGTCACTCTAAAGAAAGCATAGAAAATCTTTTGAAAGCGGAAATAACTAATCTCAACAAACGTCTGCCTAAATACAGCCAGATTGCAGACTATACAATACAAAAAGTTGAGTTTGATAAAACACCCAAAAGAAGTATCAAACGCTTTTTATATAAATAATTGTGCTAACTGATATAAATTAAGGTCTAAGGTCTTTTTATTACTTTAGTAAGCATAACCTTAGCAACTTGTTATAATTAATATATGTAATTAAATACTTTTATTAACTTACTATCAGACAAGAAAGCCTGAGTTAGGAGAAACCTGGCAAGTAACAAACACTAAGATTTTATTGTTGCGATCGATAAATGAGTTGTTTTGCGAACAACACCATAATTAATTCATCCTCAACATGAGTGGTATTTTAAATTACTAACCTATGAATGATTACGATCTGCAAACCAATAAAACAGACTTATATTGATTTTATAAGAAAACAATATATGACACAAAACAAACACAATACTATTTTTCACTTTATTCACTCAAGGACTAATCAATATTATGGAAGAAGTAATTAATCCTTTATCAAATAACGCAATAAAAAATATTCTCCAAACCGCTCAAGCACTTATCGGGCGTAGTACTATAGCTTTAGAGCGAGAGTTTCCTCGATCGAGACGAAAGCATGCAGATTCTAATAGCTATTTTATAAAATACAAAGACTCTTCTATCATTTGGATACCCAATATCTTTAATGTCTGTGACATGAGCCTCGTACAATTCCATCATTTAATAGATGTACAGAGTTGCTGCAAGCTATGTAACAATACCATGGAGACATTAAAGCCAAACCTGTGGATAGATGAAGACACTATTATTCAATGTTATACTGAAGCCTCAGGACAAAACAATTTTCTGATCGGCTGGAAATATTCATGCCTTCTTCGATAATAGACCTCTCATAATATTTGTCTGCTATAAATAAAAAACCGGAATTAATTCCGGTTTTTTATTTATTCTCTATTTTACCAAAGGTAATATCTCAATCCAATAATCGTCAGGATCATTTATAAAATACAATCCCATCTTTTGGTTTTCAAAACAAACGCAATTCATTTCTTTGTGAAACTTACGGATTTCATCATAATCACCCTGTACTCTAAAGCATAAATGACTCTCATTCTCCCCCAGTTCATATGCTTCGGGGTGATCTCTGAGCCAAGTAAGCTCTAATGAAAAGGGACTTACTCCATCCGATAAATAAACCAATATAAATGATCCGTCAGGAGCCTCTTTTCTTCTGAGCTCAGACAGACCTAATGCCTTTTGATAAAATTCGATACTACGCTCCAAATTGGTAACATTGATATTGAAGTGGTCAAATCTGCTTACTATTTTCATATCACTTTTCCTTAATTATAATTATTAGGACCATAGCCCTCTCTTTATATTTCAATAACATCGCCTCTATGCAAGGGAACAAAAACCTCAGCTTTGCATTTTTCTGCTACAACCTCTATTGCTGCCGCTTTTTCATATGCCACATCAAAATGCATGGGAATAAACAAACCTGTTGGTATTCTTTCCATAAACTGACCTGCTCCCTTCATATAATCTTTACCTAATCGAGGATCAACAGGAAACATGGCAACATCTACAAAAGGGGTCAACGCAGCGATATGATCAAGTTCTCTTAAATAAAAATCCTCAGCATCCTTTATTTCCTCCTCTGTAGATTCTTCATTCCAATGCCAGTTATTTAAATCACCGGCATGAAAGATTACTTTGTTATCCGCTTTAATTCTGAATGAAATACCTAAGTCTGTAGAACCAAAAGCATCAATCTGTAATATATCATCTACGTATTGCTCATCCTTGTCGATAAAAATTACATCTGTAGAATCCATCTTGAGTGACTTTTCGACATCCTTCGAAAATATATACGTTATATCATGTCTATTCTTTCTCCATTTAAGAATTTCCGGATTAAAATGATCGGCATGCCCATGTGAAACCAAGACATATAGCTTCTGTGGACGATGTAATAATCTATCCACTACCACCCCATGCGTCTCACTGATGGAATCCTGATAATAATCAATGATAATAGTAAAATTTTCTGCTTCAATAGCAAACCCACTATGATATATGTAAGTTAATCTCATTTTTTTATTTATTTAAGTAGCACTAAATATATATTACTACATTTTACAACTATAACTGCCTCTCGCTATTATGCTTACCAAAGCAACAAATAGGTCTGAGACCTTAATTATATATTTTTCGAGGCAACAAAATAGCATAACACTAATCTCGGAACTGATCGGATGTAGCAAAACGCACACCTCGCTCTCTTGCCTTATCATACATGATTATTGCTCGCTCGTTCTCCGGATTAATCCATGAACAACAATCTGTTAGAATAATTATTCTTTCTGCTAGATGCGGTGCCACTTCCAACATATCATTTAACGAGTTGGCGACGCAATAATCTGCTGCCTCTCCCATTATTAAAATATTATCAAACTGCTCCAACTTGGATAACAATTTCTCATTTAGTTTTGTTTCCTCACTATCCTCATACTCTACTACAGCCTTAAAAATGCTGTAATGCTCGGTAGCCTGATGCATACCTTTATAGAATAAGTCGTAATTCACACCTTCGTTAATACTCCATGAGTAAAGCGCTTTTATCAGTATCTCATTTATAGCCCAACCTTTACTGCCCTGTATACAATGAGCAGGCCATATAGTACAAACTTCGCCCTTGCCCTCCAAATCCTGAAGATATTCCAAAGCTAAATCTTCATTAAATTGAGGCATCCATTTTCCGGCTTCAACATCAGCAGCATACACTACGGTAAATAATGCAGGTGGATAACCCTCTTTGTCTTGCCAATAATGCTGATTGGCAATGTGGATAGGCTGATGAGAATCCAGGGTAAGTGCAACATAATCAATACTCGACCCATACTCTTCTATGAAAGTAGCCATTCGTCTCACATCGGCATCGGCTCCATTCACAAACAAAGCTCCTGCTGGTTGCGTAAAATCATTTTGGACATCAATGCCTAGGACGGCGGTTTTTCCTTTCATAGCTGTAGTAATTTAAGGCCTCAGACCCATTTGTTTTTAATAAACAGAGAAACACCCGATCGTTATAATTCCGATGTCATATTATCTCATTCTTAATTAACAGATTCAGAATGATGCAATAAAGATAGAAAATAATTCAAAAGCCAAGCCTTAAAACTGTACCGATTGTCGGGCTACAATATTACAGAGTTGACTGATATCATTCATACTTAATTTAAAGTCTGCATATTCAGGAGATGAATTCAAAGAATGGCAGGTTATTTCGCAACGCTCCAAGTCCTGATCAATGATCTGTTTACAGACAATAGTATTACCTAGTATTACAATCCAGAATGGATATTCATCATTATGTAATTTATCGCGCCAATAATCTTTAGATAATTCGCGAGCAAGAACGATGTCCTTATCACAAATACTACGTTTCGATCCGTCATCCATACTATCTCCTTTTATCTCGAAAGCATAATAACGCCCAAGCCCTATTTTATCCACAATAAACTCAACTTCCTCCAAATCATTCACAAACTCAGCATCACGATACTCATCTATATACTTAGCATACGCCTTTACGGGAATCAGAGGTACCCGCATACGAAAACGACCGTTAGGCATTTCGTAATATTTCACACCTGAACTATTGACAAAATAAGGTTCTTGCTCTGTATCGACTGCAAGCTTTAGATTTATATCTTTCTCATCAGTACGATACATTTCACCTCGTCCGGTCAACAACCAATCAGGATTTATATTCGGTTCGGCACTCATTATTTTATCTATCAAACCAAATTTTGGCTCTGTTGAGCCTTTAATACAATCATTCAAGGTTGTCTGAGCTATATTAGCAAACTCAGCATAAGCCCTAACGGACTTAGAACTTTGCGATACAATCTTTTTAATACGCTCATTTATTGAATTTTTCATATCATATAATTTAGACTGATTCTAAACAGACGAAATATCGAACATTTATCCTTTAAGAACTTGCACATATTCGACAAACCGAATATATTTGCATTATCAATTCGAAACAACAAGACACAAAGATATAAATTTAAACAATAAAACCCTAATAATTAATGAATATTATAAACATCGCGCACAAAACAAAGAAGAAGAAGAAGAAGAAGAAGATTAACGAAAAACCGAATACTTATAATTCTTATTATTCTATATAAAAAATACAAATAACAAACCAAATAATCAAAATATGACAACCGACGAATTATTATGGAATGCCGCATTTGAACAAGAAAATCCAAAAATCCATAATTCTTATAACTACAATGAAGAATGGGCTATGGAACGATATTACGAAGACAAAGAATTATTTGAACGATTCGGCGATTTTTTCAAAACCGCCAGTTGAAAAAGACTCTCCTTGAACACAAACCAATTTTACAAACAGCCTTACAAACTTAAAGAAACAAATAATTATGCAAACCCAATCACCTACAACAAAAAGACGATACAAAACATTTGATCACTCAGAAGCAATCAAGCAAGCTCAAAAACTAATTGATCATGCCAATGAAAAGCAACAGAATCTTCGCTCAATACGAATTGATGCAGACACTATCGTACAAGTAAAAGCAGATAGCCCCAATATTGAGCGGATTATCGAACGATTCAAGCACAAGATACGAACAATCAATATAGTTGACCAGATTGAATACGGACAATATGCTTAACCCTCTATAAAAGCTGAAATATTCTACTATTCTGCGATTATTCACCTCAATTCGCAATAAATTAAAAACCACAAAACAATGAGACTAGGAAACAGTGGCGCAAACAATAAAGGCAAAAAATACATCAAAATAAAACCGGGCGCAGTGGCAACACCCGAAAATCAAGCAAAAGCCGATATATTCAAAGAATGGTTCGGGTCATTTTACCCCCGCCTTCAAACAGAACTAATCAATAAAGACACTTATGATGAAGATGTATTAAACGACACCTTCTTAAGGATATACGACAAAATACGCTTTGGCGGGTTAGAAATAGCCGATTATAAAGCATACTTTCATCGGGCATTTTTCACTAATTTTATGCAGATCAATATACAAGAATCCCAAAGCATAGTAACACCTTTGGATAATCACGACAAGATAGATGATTCTGAAAATGACGAAGAATTAATAAAGAGCAAATGGGAACTTGAGAATGATATATTTGATTTCGTATATTCGAAATACCCTATCCATGAGTTTGAATTATTCAAGATGTATGTACGTCTTAAACCCGCAATTACTTATGCCGATTTATCTGACATCACATCCCTATCTACAAGCAGGATAAGCGAAATTATTTCGAAAATCCGACGTGATATTTGCAAACAAAAGGACTTTACACAGAGAAGAAAGTCTACTTTACGGAAAACCGAATGTTGAGAAAACATTATAAATTAAAACAGCGATAGTTTATAAACCATCGCTGTTTCAGCTCATATATCATACCGTTTACCGTACCAAATCCTGCACATCAGTTTCCAACATATACACACCCAAAGCATGAGCCGGATGCATATCTTTCGCTTTGAAAACATACTCTCTTCCTACAATAGGCATAACTTTTGGTGAAGCCACAAGTTCGCAATGAATAGTATCTCCATCCTTAAACTCGTCAGTTTCGGAACTGGTAACCAACACCTCTAAAACAGTTACGCTCATTTTTCCCTTAGCAGCCCCACGTCCAATATTTTCTTCTGCAATCCTTAAAACGCGTCCACCCCATTGATAATTCGGAACAGCTGATTTTACAGACTCAGGTAATCCTTCAGAAACCGCAGGAGTCTTAGACACCTCTTTAACCAAAATATATTTCAACGATGATGCATCAGCAGGTACATTTTCAACTTTTTCCTCTTTTACCTCCAATACATACTCATACCCGGGTTCGTACTGAAACCCTTCTATCTGATTGTAGAAAAATGTCCAATTAGTATCCGTACCCATTTTTACCAGTAAACACTTCTGAGGTGCAACACCTACACAATCGCCCTGCTGCGAAGCCACAATCATTTTTACTGTTCCCTTATTTGAAGCACACGAAGCAAATAACAAAGGCAATAAAAACAATAGTCCAATTAATTTTTTCATATCTGAATATTTTATAAATAACTTCTTTTTAAACGATAGACACGTCAAAATGTTTTGTGCTTAATTATTAAATCTACAAGAAAAGCAGATTCAATCGACACTCAATCCCCCGGGTTAAACATTAGAGGATTAAAGAAGTCAACTTCAAGAATAAAATTACCCTATCCTATCCAAGTACCATTTTGGGTCTTCTTCCAAAAATCGATAAAGAAATATGTTTGAGGCAAAATAAACGCCAGCGAATAATAAGCAGTCTGCATATAATATTCTTTAGATGGAATTTGTGGCGATACAATCCAAAAAGCAATAAATAACGGTAGGAACAAGAAGGAAATAAACGACAGAAGAAAATTTTCCCGTACAGAACTTATCTTACACAGAAATATAGAATATGAAGCGAGAGCACAACTAAAACAAACAAAAAAGGGATAGAAAAACAGCTCTTTATTATCCACATTCATATACTGCTTCATATCCACACCATTAAAAATACTGCCTGATACAATCCATAAAATAAGAGCCAACCCCAAGCTTATCAAAAGCACCTTGAGAGGGGTATACAAGCAGAAGCGAGTCAACTTATTTGTAGAAAACAAACTAGTCAACAACCCCACAATCAACAAAACGGCTATCATAATAAGACGCACCTTCATTTAGCAAATATAAAAACAAAAACACGCAGATAGCATAATTAGAACTTTTTTTAATACAGTTAAGAGGTTATCTCTTATAAGGTTTAACCAAAGAAAAATTATACCTTTACAAATATAACCTATGAAAAACATTAATTGATCTTCGAAATGAAATGGAAATCTATTGTACCATTAATAGTATTTGTTCCCTTGACATCTCTTGCTCAGAAAAAAGTACAAGACCGCCCGAACATCATTCTATTTTTAGTTGATGATATGGGATGGCAAGACACTTCATTACCCTTCTGGACAGAGAAGACAACATGGAATGACCTCTACGAAACACCCAACATGGAGCGCTTGGCAAGCCGGGGAATGATGTTTACGCAAGCATACGCATGCAGTGTAAGCTCTCCTTCGAGAGTTAGCCTACTTACGGGAATGAATGCAGCCAGACATCGTGTTACAAATTGGACGCTAGAGAAAAATAAGACAAACGATGGAAAAAGCAGTATAATTCAACCTCCCGAATGGAATATCAATGGGATTTGCCAAATACCCGATATTGAGCACACTTATCAGGTGACATCATTAGCCCAAGTTTTAAAAGATAATGGCTACCATACTATACATTGTGGAAAAGCACATTTTGGAGCAATAGATACTCCGGGAGAAAACCCCTATCATTTAGGTTTTGAAGTAAACATAGCCGGACATGCAGGCGGAGGACTTGCCAGCTATTTGGGCAGTGAAAACTTCGGAAATAAAACCAATGGACAAAAAAGTCCGCTTCAGGCAATACCCGGACTCGATAAATATTGGGGACAAGATATATTTGTTACCGAAGCTCTTACTTTGGAAGCGAAGAAAGAACTTGATCATGCTCAAAGACTCGAACAACCGTTCTTCTTATATATGGCACATTATGCCATACACATCCCGATTCAAAAAGACATGAGGTTTTACCCAAAATATGCAAACAAAGGCATGACTGAGGTTGAGGCTGCATACGCTTCTCTTATCGAAGGCATGGATAAAAGCCTTGGAGATTTGATGGATTATCTGGAAGCCAACAATTTATCAGATAATACAATAATCTTATTCATGTCTGACAATGGCGGGTTGGCTGCCACCACACGCAGCGGAAAACTTCACACACAAAACTCTCCTCTCAATAGCGGAAAAGGATCAGCTTACGAAGGTGGGATACGTGAACCGATGATTGTTTCATGGCCCGGCAAAGTAAAAGCGGGCTCAAAGTGCAATGAGTATCTTATCATTGAAGATTTTTACCCGTCGATTTTAGAAATGGCAAAAGTAAAAAATCACAAAATAATTCAGCCGATTGACGGAAAAAGCTTTGTCCCATTATTGACTGAAAGCGGAAATCCGGCTAATGGGCGAAAACTATACTGGAACTTTCCCAATATATGGGGACCATCGGGACCGGGAATAGGTGCAACATGCTCTATCAGGGATGGTTATTGGAAACTAATATATTATTACGAAAGTGGAAAGAAAGAACTTTTTAATATTTCCGAAGATATAGGCGAAGTAAATGATCTTTCAGAAAAACATGCCGACATAGTAAAGAGCCTTTCGAAAGATCTGGGCAAACACCTGAGAAGTGTAGATGCTCAACGCCCCAGTTTCATCGCGACAGGAAAGCCGACACCATGGCCTGACGAGATCTAAACATTCTAAAGAATAAAAAAGCGAACATATCAAAAATATGTTCGCTCCTTGATTTTTTATATATGGGTCGAGTTATTTGACTCTACCTCCTTTTTGCCAAGTTTTTTTATAATAGTCCTCATTCAAACTGCTTACAATAACACCTTTGGAGGTAGAAGCATGTACAAAATAGCCATCTTTAAGGAAAATACCTACATGATCTATCTTTTTCGATTTTTTAGACGTTCTAAAAAACACCAAATCTCCGGGTTTAAGACCTCCTTTCCCAACTTTATGCACATCTTTTTTTGCCTGATCATCGGATGATCTCTCCAGATTCTTACCGTAAACCCTCCGATAAACCTGCCAGACAAAACCCGAACAGTCTGAACCCGCTTTTGTATTTCCACCATAACGATAAGGTACGCCCAGCCACAGCGATGTTTCAGCATAAAGAGGAATATTAGGATCATCATTATTAATCGGAATACGTAAAGTCCGGGATAATTGCTCTACTTCCACCGGATTATATAAAACCTTCTTGCTGCTTCCACATGAAGATAATGCTAGCAGTAAAGATAATCCTACCGTAAATACACCAAACCTTATTATCCTATAAATCTTACTCATACACATCCAATTCTCATTCTAATAAACAAATCAGAAGATAAAGATAGTAAAATGATTAAAGCTTATAATTAAAAGAATGCAACCTTGTGTTAAATTCTCTGATTCTTTTTCACATTTAAAAATTCTCTTTAGGCACCTAAATGTTAATGTTTTTTCTTATTTTTGTGTTTTCGAGAAAGATATATCTATTACACACGTAGATACATTTTTGATATTATAAATATACATTAACAACAAATGCATTAAATATAGATACCTTATTTAACATGTTATAAAGTCTCAGAACACTTTATAATATGCATTTATTGTAGAAATACATATCTATTTAGAATTTTCAATTTAACTATTATAAAAAAGCTGTATTATGGCTATTGACAAAAACAGGAAAACTTCTCGATTTATCAATTTTGGATGGTTTGCATGTATACTCATTGCACTTACTTTTGTTGCAGGAGGTATAAGCTATACAAATACTAAACGAATAGTAGATCGTGCCGAGCAAAATAACCAAGAACTGCAAGAGTTATTCGGAATGTTACGGGATAATTCACAATATGTAGTAGCAACCGATCAGGTAGGACGTCATTATATTGACAGTATTAATTTGGTTAAGACTCAAAAAGCTCAAAAAGCAGAAGAAGCTATTATCAAACAAGCCACTATTCAATTAACCGAATACTCAGGCATGTTGTCACGAACAGCCGACAATACAGTTATGCTGCTATTTGTCTGGGCAGCCGTATTAGCACTTATCACGCTCATTTTTTCATTCCTTGGATTTATGGAATTGAAAGACAGAATGAAAGCTGTTGAGGATACTTTAGATAAAGTAACCGATAAAAATGAAGAAATAGATCATAAGAAGAAAGACATTGATACGAAGAAACTTGAAATTGATGCTCAGAAAGAACAGATTGATGCAAAAACTCAAGAAATAGATGACCGAAAGGATGAAATAAATGCAGCCTTGGGTAAAGTAGAAAGTACGCTTTCGGAGGTTGAAAAGATAGGAATAAATATCAAAGAAGACGCACGTACTTCAAGTTACAATTTCGACATTCATGCTGCTATAAGCAAAGCTGATATGGCAACCAAAATAGGGTCACTAGAGGATATTGCAAAAAATATTGAAAAAGATGAGGTAATAGATAAAGACCGCAAAAGCAGCTTACTATATCAAACTTATTTTTATTTAGCACAAGCCTACTCTGCAAATAAAGACACGAATAAGTCTGTAGAAACATATACTAAACTGATCGAAATAAATGCTAATCAGCCTCAGGTTTTCAACAACAGGGGCAATGTATATAACAGCACAGGCGACTACGACAAAGCAATTGCCGACTATGACAAGGCTATCGAATTAAATTCTAATTATACGGAAGCTTACTACAATAAAGGAACTGCTTACAGCAGCAAAGGGCAATACGATATGGCGATTGAGAATTACAATCAGGCTCTACAATTAAAACCCGACTACGCCGAAGCATATTTCAACAAAGGAACTGCATATAGCGATAAGGGAGACTTCGATAGAGCTTTGGAGAATTACAATACAGCAATAAGCCTGAATCTGGATGATGCCGAAACCTTCTACAACAGAGGTACTACACTTAGCAACATGGGGCAATTTGATAAAGCTATCCAAGATTACAACGAAGCTCTACAATTGAATCCAAACTATACAAATGCATATTATAATCGTGCAAATGCCTATTTCAACCTAGGACTGTTTGATGATGCCATTCAGGATTATGATACAACCCTCAAGATGAATCCATACGATGCTAAAGCATACTTCAACAGAGGTTTGATATGTAAAAGCAAAGGATTATACGACAAGGCAATTGAGAACTTTGATGCAGCGTTACGAATTAAACCTAATAATATAAAGGCTTACCTCAACAGAGGTCTGGTTTATTTGGCACTGGACAATTACGATAGAGCTATTGAAGATTTTAATGCAACGCTCAGACTTAATCCGAATGACAAGGAAGCATACTACAACAGAGGGCTTGCATATTCGAAAGTGAACGAATTGGATAAAGCGATTAACGACTATAATGCTACAATTATTATCTCTCCTGATTATGATAAAGCGTATTACAGCCGAGGATTAGTATACTACACCAGAAACGAGTACGACCGGGCAATTGACAATTTCAATACCGTACTTCGATTGAATCCCGAAGATGCAGTGGTTTACAATCTTAGAGGAACAATTCTGCTAAAACGTGGTGAGATTGATAAAGCTATCGAAGATTTCAACAGAGCCATTGAACTGAATCCCGAAAATGCCGAAGCATACAACAACAGAGCTAGTGCATATAATACCAAAGGTGATCATAACAGAGCAATAGCAGATTGTAATGAGGCTTTACGCCTCGACCCCGGCAGTGTAGATATGCTTAGCCGTGGGAATGTATATTTCAGTATTGGTGAATATGATAAAGCAATTGCTGATTTTACGGAAACAATCGAGACTAAGCCTAATGAGGTTGGTGCTTATTTTAAAAGAGGTGAATCTTACTTTATAAAGAAAGAGTACGATAAAGCAATTGCTGATTTTGATGAAGTTCTTCGTCTAGATTCTAACAATACAGATGTATATGGATACAGAGCTGATGCGTACTTCCAAACTAATCAGTTTGCTTTAGCGATCAACGATTATAATCAAGTTATTTTCAATCAGAAAGCAGGACTCGAGACATATCAGAATTTGGCTACAGCCTATTTTAAACAAGAAGAATATCCGGAGGCAATTACCAGTTACGACAAAGTATTGGAGCTGTCGCACGACAACGAGGAGGCTTTTCTCAACAGAGGATTAGCATATGCATATCTTAAAGATTTTGATGCGGCAATCTTCAACTTCAATGAGCTACTGCGTGTATCTCCCGAAAATGCTGAAGGATACTTTAACAGGGGAAATGCTCATACAAACAAACAGGCATACGATGCGGCAGTAAAAGATTATACTGAAGCTATTCGTTTCAATCCCGAATTAGCAGAGACTTATTTTAACAGGGGAAATATTTACTATAATCATAGCCAACATAGTGTAGCTATTGAAGATTACAGCAAAGCTATCGAATTAAACCCCAACTATACTAAAGCATATTTCAATAGAGGTTTGGCGTGTAAAATAACTGAGCAATATCAACAAGGTCTTGACGACTTTATAAGAGTGATGTCTCTGGAGCCAAACAACCAACGATTGATCGAAAAAGCTCAAAAACAAGTTGATCTAATTACCAAATTGATGAAGGTACAATCTCCTGATTCAAATGATAATCTGGAAGAATAAGGATCAGATCATATTGTCATAATAAAAGAAGAAGAAATCAAAATTGGTTTCTTCTTTTTTTATCTATATGAAAAAACATCTCCTTATGCTAACATTATTTTTAGTTTGTATTTCGATAAATTTATCAGGTATTCTACTCGGAAAAGTATTAACCGAGCATCCAGATTTCTCACTAACACGATTTTCTAAAAAATTCAATCGCAAACCCTTCAACTGTAAACCCTGCTTAACTTTTCATCTTTTATGGATAATTTATACAATTGTGTCAATCACTTTATCCTCATGGTTAATATGGACTATTGGGCTTATATTTTCGGTCATCATATTTATAATACTATATCTTGATGACAATTCGAAAATTATTAAATAAGATTTTATTTCCTACTCTTACTGTAAACACGAGGAGCACTTATATCCAAAAACGCATCATTAAATATTCCCTATTCACTAAATTACATATAGTATGACACTTACAAAAACAAAACAAACGACAGATACATTAGTACAAAAAGTTGAATTTCTTTTAAAAGAAGTAAACTCAACCCATCGCTATAGCATGAGCCGCATTTATGGATTGTATAATGAGGTATTTGCTGTAGCCGAAATTCCCCAATCATGTGCCAGTTGCCTTATCCGAAAAGTAAACGAGTTAAAATCATGGCTAATCCAACAATCTAAAGACGAAAATAGTGTAGATATTAAAACCGATCTAAAAGTTGCAAAAAAGGGAAAGAAGTAAAGCAACCCAGACTAACATGCAAAATAAAAAGAAGGTTTACTCGGTATACGAAGTAGACCTTCTTTTTATTTTCGGAGCTGAGCTTCAATTAAGAGTCGAAAACATCAATAAATCATATAATTCAAAAACGCGTCGACGTGTAATATCAGCATCTGCACCCGCTGCAATGACATTCCATATAGTTCCTCCGCCCGAAGCCTCGTAGGTCTGATTCTTCATACCCCAAATCAATTTCTTCTCACTATCTCTCAACGAGATCCAATTACGCTGACTCATCCTCAATAATTCTTTATTCTCATCGTTTAAGATATTCAATAATACCTTATAATATTTATTGAGCAGTTTATCATATCCCTGCTCCAGATAACGTGAGGCTTCGATCATACCATATGTTGAATAGTCTTTATCCAACATCACTCTCACCGACTGTTCTACTTGTGCGGTGTCTTGCTTAAATTCGTTTTTTTTGCTCTCTGACCAATCATAGTCCTGTGCTTTAAGATCATTATTTAAACAAATTAAACTTAGTAAAAAAAATAAATAGACTCTCATTTCGTTTATATTAAATACATCAAAATAAAACAGACCTTCTGATTAATAATTAGAAAGTATATTCGGTTACTGCATTTTCTCCAATACAATAGTAAAGAGAAGATTCACGACTTTAAAGCTATAAAATATTAATGCTAATTTCTATATCCGGTAAGTTGATAATTCCTTATTGAGGCTATTTTAATTACTTTTGTATATATATTTAAATAAAAAACGGATAGGTCTCTGACCTTTTAATATATGGGTAACAACGGATTAAATAAAATATTAGGATTTTTAGGATTAGATAAATCCGAAAATAGCCAATCTTATGAGCAAGAGAACTACTCATCTCTTTACTCTGAAAAATTAAGAGATGCTTTATCTCAACCACCTGGTGCTGAGAAAGCCGGTGCTCTCAGAGAATTAATCGGAGAGATCGAGAATGAAAATTTATCTTTAGAAGAAGAATCTCCGGCTCAGAAAGTCGACAAATATAGTAGTGCCGGAGTAGCATATTCTGAATTACAGGAGTATGAAAAGGCAATACAATATCACAACAAAGCTATCGAAATAGCTAACAGCATTCCAGCTCTTTACTACAACAGAGCAAATACCTACAATAAACTTGGTGAATATCAAAAAGCTATAATCGACTACAAAAAGGCAATTACGCTGGATCCCGACAATGCTGATTATCATTGTAATTTAGGATATACCTACGACGATTTGGGTATGTACGAGGAAGCTGTTGATAATTACAATAAAGCAATCGAAATAAATCCGTATAATACAATCAACTTAAGTTGCAGAGCCGCAGCCTATGTCAATATTAAAGAATTTGAAAAGGCAATTAACGACTATAATCAAGCTATAGAGCTTGACCCTTTCGATCCGCAATTGTTTTTTAACAGAGGACTAGCTCTAGCCAATAGTGGACAAATAAATGATGCTATCAAAGATTTTGAAGAGTGTCTTGCGATTGACCCGCAGAATCACTTTGGACAGAAAGGTCTGGCAGTATTAGCTCTCGAAAAATTACGTCCCATTTGATTAGACTACTTCAATTTTCTCTTCATTCTTCAAGTTGTTCTTTCGCTTTAGAGTCTATCACTCGAAGTATTCAGATACTGATTGAAGTAACAGCTCAGGCAATTCAAATAATACTTTTTGATTATGCTTGTTACGTAATTTTCAGAATTAGTTTTCCTTTGGTGCTGCCTTATAATATAAGGATGAGTTTTCTATATAGATAAAAAACTCATCCTTAACTCAGAAATCCATTATGTTCGTAGTATTTATATGAAGTAAGGTCGTCTTAAATATATTTATAGCTATTATACCAGCTAAACTGCGACCTTAATTCTTTTTTAGAGTAACGAGTATTACACCGTCTTTAGCTCTTTCTCCGTATGATTCAATAGCCTTATCTCCTTTCAGAACTTCTATACGTTCTATTTTATCAGGGCTTAATGCTTGAAGGATCTCGCCTGTTGCCTCCTTACCATTTATAAAGACTATAGGTTTACCCGCTTTAATATTTGTCATTTTAAAACCCTCATCGTTATCAGAAGAAATTACAGATAATCCGTTCTTGTCTTCATTTACAGATATAGTGTTCGTACCGGACTGTCCTTGATCTGATGCTACAGGGTCACTAATATTTATCATTATCGGAACGGATACAGAAGCCCCTTTTTTAGTTGTAATTACGATTACCCCATTTTCGCCTTTGCTCCCATATGCCGCTATTGCAGACTTGTCTTTAAGCACTGAGACTGATTCTATATTTTTAGAGTCAAGCCCTTTCATTCCTGAAACTGACGATTCTTTACCGTCAATAATATAGAGGGCTTTATTCGCATCGGAATTATTATTAATATGGTCGGCTGCAAATCCAATAACCTTTACTGAATCCCGGGCAAAGACAGATGACACATTATCAGAGTTCTCTCCAGTAGATTTAAATATAAAACGAGGTGTTGCCGAAGCCCAGAAGAATAATCCAAAAGAAGGGATAAGAGCCAGCACAGCTGCTCTTCTCCAAGGTGAAGTTTTTTCTTTCTTAATCATAAATAAACGATTTAATTGGTTTGGATAAGTAAATGAATTAGAGAAAGAAAACACCGGGCCCTGAAATCTTTGATTGATAAGTGCAGCCTGATATATGGCAGGAGAAATACCCGCATCTATTACCGCTTTATCAGCTAAGAATTCGTGATTCTCTTTCTGTGAAGACACGTATAACCACATCAAGGGATTGAACCATTGCAGTAATAGTGCACATTCGCTGCATAATAGATCTATCCAATGTTTTTGAGATATGTGAGTTATTTCATGTTTTAATATTACGTCTTTTTCAATTTCACTCATATTCATTGTATTGATAGCAATGCAATTGAGTACTGTAAAAGGTGATTTTATCAGAGGGCTGTCTACCACTTTGTAGTAATCGGTTTTAGTTTGTATTCCGGATTTTATTAATCGAATTATTTTCCGGTATGATGTCAGATTACGTAACAATTGTATTATAATGCCGGTTATGTAAACAACGGACAAAAGAAACCATATATTTATTTCTGCCGTTTCTTCCACGAGGGGTATTGATGGATCAGAAAGTGAAGACACAGATACAGGAAGAACTACATCGTATGAAAAACGTATCGTTGGTAAAATGAATGAGGCTAATAATCCCGACAAGAGAAATATACGATTGAATCGGAAAAATGTGGAGGAGCGAAGGAACATTCTATAAATAATAAAGAATATTCCAATACAAATAGCGGATTGACCTATATATATGATAAACTCTTTCATAATCCTTTTTCTTTTTTGTTTTGATCTTCCTGTAATGACTGTCTGGTTTCCTCCAAAAGCTTATCCAAGTCATCTATTGATAAATTGGCTTCTTTGGCAAAGAAAGAAGTCATCGAAGAAAAAGATCCGTCGAAATAGTTTTTCAAAAAGCCGAATAATTGTTTTTTCGAGTAGTCTTCTTTTTTTATAATCGCCCAGTAAACATTCGATCGACCATCCGTTCTGTGAGCCACAAACTCTTTAGTCTCTAATATTCCTAAAATGGTAGCTATGGTAGTTCTTGCTGGTTTCTCTTTAATAAACTCCTTTAATATATCCTGCACTGTGCCCTCCCCTAGAGTCCACAGTATCTGCATAATTTGTTCTTCAGCCTTTGTCAGTTGCATAATTATTCGATGTTATGAAGCAAATGTATGTCTAAAAAATTAGACATACAATAGTCCACCTCTTTTTTCGTCTAAAAAGTTAGACATATAGAGATTTCAGTCCCCAATTTAGTTAAAATATATATTATTAATAAGCTATATAAATACCACGGAGTGCGTTTCGGCTAACGAGAAAACCCTTATATCGGATTTGAACTGCTTTATTAAAGAATGTAAATAGATTAAACCTCTACTCTTATTTCAGGTCAAAGATGCATAAACAATTAAAAGTAAGAAAATATGAAAAAGATATTATTGTCATTAGCATTATTAGCAAGTATTTCATTCGGGGTATCAGCTCAAGGCAAAGATGGCGGACGCAGAGGTGGCGACAGAACTAAAGCTCTTCAAGAGTTGAACCTGACAGCAGAGCAACAAGAGAAAATGAAAGCTTTGACAGAAGATTTTAAAACAAAGAACAGTGCATTACGAAGTCAGCAAAGAGATTTACGAAAAACTCATCAGGCAGATATAAAAGCATTACTTACACCCGAGCAGCAAGTAAAATGGCAAGCTATGGTTGATAAGAAAACAAAGGGAGATAATAGAGGTGGTAAGAATTTTGGAAACAGAAACAGAGGCGGAAAACAAATGAAGTTAGATGCTGCAACGACAGCTAAATTAGCAGATTTGAAATCGAATTTCGAAAAAGAAAAGAAAGCTGTAGAAATGACCCGCATAGCTCCCGAAGTTCAAAAAGAGAGAATTCAAGCTTTAAGAGATAAGTATAGAACCGAAAAAAGAGCAATCATAAAAGAAGCACGCCCTAAAAAAGACGAAAACCGTGTAGTGTAAATAAAGTTTATAGTTTAATACATGAAGAGGCTGCCCGCAAAAGTGGGGCAGCCTCTTTTATTTTCGACTCCGGATATTCTTATTATTTAAGTTCGCAGAACTATTTATTGCTTTGGCAAGCAAAACAGCGATAGGCTGTTATGCCTTTAAAATGTGTCATTAAATATTTCCTTTTACTTAAATGAGTTGAATATAGGAGAAATCATTGCATTATAAGTGTCTTTTTCTTCTTTTGGATATTTAAGAATAGCTGTAACTAAAGCTCCTTTCGTGAAAATTGTCTTTTGATAATAGAGCATGTCTCCATCCAGACCCGATATAACATAATAATTGGGACTCAATGCACTATGAGCAATCTGACGTCCTTTTTTATCGGCTATGTCTTCTTCATAAGCTGCATTAAAAGCCAGAGAGGCACCACTCTTATCTGTACGCTTATCGCTATAAATACGCAACTCTGCTTTTCCTTCGGCAGCCTTGAAAATTTGCTCTTCACTATTTGCTGAGGCATCCTGAGGTAAAAGTATATCTTTCGGATAGCTTATACTGTATCCCAAAAGTTCATTGGTATAAGTACCTGCTGCTACTTTGTTACTATCGGCAACCTGTTCAACAGATTCACTCTGTGCATTCTCTTTATTTGAATTTCCACCGCAACTAACAACCATTACGGCTAGTGCTAAGATAATTGTACTTTTAATAAGTTTCATATTATTTTATTTAAAGGTCTCAGACCTGTTTATTGATTAAGCAACAAAGAAACTATATCGAAATATACAGTCCCATATTTACACAGATGATAAAGATATAGAAAATCATCGTATCGGCATTACTTTTTCAGGTTCGATTATGCATATCAACTATTTATACCTTACAATACATGTTAAAAGATTATTTTTCCTATTTTTGGAATTATACAACCTTAATTTATTTATTATATGAAAACATCAAAAATAACAGTACTCACTTTTTTATTAATGGGTACCTTCTTTATCACTTCTTGCACAAAAGAAAAAAAGAAAGAAAAAGAAAACTTCATCAACGAAAATGTAGAGTTTGCCTCAGCACAAACAAAGCTTATGCTTGCTAATGTAGGAGAACCAACAGGCAAAAACTATCCACGCACGGCCAATGAGAACGGTACACTGAGAGTTACCGATATGTATGACTGGACTCCCGGATTTTTTCCCGGTTCGCTATGGTATTTATATGAATTGACCGGTGATACTACATGGAGATACAATGCCGAGAAATGGACACATTCGCTCGAACCTCTAAAAACGTATACTGGCAATCACGATCTTGGCTTTATGATGTATTGCAGCTATGGTAATGCCGAACGGTTGGCTTCTAAGCCTGAATACAAGGATATACTGATTGAGAGTGCCCGGTCTTTATCAACACGATATGATGATAAAGTACAATCGATAAAGTCCTGGAATGGGGGTAAGGCATGGGGAGATACTACAAAATGGACTTTTCCGGTTATCATTGATAATATGATGAATCTTGAGTTACTTTTCAATGCTTCGAAAATATCGGGAGATAAACAATTCTACGATATTGCTGTAAAGCATGCTAATACAACCATCAAAAATCATTTCCGGGAAGACTTCAGCTCGTATCATGTTGTAGATTACGATACCATAACGGGGGACGTCCGTTTCAAAGGAACAGCTCAGGGTTTTAGCGACAACTCTACATGGGCTCGCGGTCAGGCATGGGCAATTTACGGATTTACTATGGTCTACAGGGAAACAAAGGATTCAACTTATCTGAATACAGCTAAACAGTTGGCTGATTACTTCATAAAAAATTTACCTGCCGATTTTATACCTCTATGGGATTTTAATGTAGCCCAGACCGGATATACCCCTCAGGGAAAATCATATGCTGTAGAGTTTCAGGAAAAATTAAAAGATGCATCGGCAGCAGCCATTGTCTGCTCTGCCTTATTTGAATTAGGGGAGTTTACTCAGAATAAATCTTACACCGAAATGGCGATCAAAATGCTTCATAGCTTGGCATCTCCAAATTATAGAGCAACTTTAGGCACAAATGCTAATTTCATAATTATGCATTGTGTGGGAAGTATTCCTCATAAGTCAGAGATTAACGTTCCGTTATGCTATGCCGATTACTACTTCTTAGAAGCACTGGTTAGATATAAGAATCTTAAATAAGGTCTCCGACTAGTAAAAAAGAGGGTGTGACAAAAGAAGTTAGTAACGCATAACACACAGATACTATACTTTCTGTTTTTTCAGTGTAATCGTTGTTCTATCTAGACTTTTGGCACACCTTCTTTTTTTTTCGTGAATTTTCTTTTATTTTTTTGTAACCAATCACACTTCAAGGTAGTCATATAAGAAAAACCTAAACAATTATGAAAATACTAGTATGCGTCTTGATGAGTGTCATAGTTATGACTTCGTGTAACATGTCCGCTTTTAAAAACGGAGTCAAAGGAAATGGCAATATGGTTTCTAAAGAAATAGCCATAGACGATTACAATAGCATTTCAGTAAGTAACCAGTTTGATATTGTCTACACACAAAAAGTAGATGAGAAACCTTATTTACGTATCGAAATCGATGAAAACCTAGTTAATTATGTATCGGCAACAGTAGAAAACAACAAGTTAACGATAGAGTCTACCTCAGAGATTAATCCTAAGTATTATAAAATATATACTAACTCGACTTCTTTATCTGAGCTTTCGGCTGGTGGAATAAATGATATCGAATTAAAAGACTCGATCTATTCCGAAAATCTGCAAATATCAGGGTCGGGAGCCGGACATATTACAGCCAAAAATCTGCATTGTAAGAATATAAACATAAATATGTCAGGTATTGCAGATATAACTCTTGGTGGAGAAGCTTCTAATCTAAATATGTCTGTTAGTGGGAAAGCCAATATTAATGCATACGAGTTGGAATCGGAGAATGCAGATTGTTCTGTATCAGGAATGGGATATGTCGATATATATGCATCCCAAGTACTTTCTGCTCATGTTAGCGGTGTAGGGAAAATCAATTATAAAGGGAATCCGAAAGAAAAAAATCTATCAACCAGTGGCATCGGTAGTATAAAAGCAAAAGAATAGTCTAAAAAACTATTTTGTTGTAACATATCATCAAACAAAAGAGTCTTACATAAAAAGACGGGGAGAATTGCT
The DNA here is from genome assembly GCF_011299555.1 of Dysgonomonas sp. HDW5A. Lineage (NCBI taxonomy): Bacteria > Pseudomonadati > Bacteroidota > Bacteroidia > Bacteroidales > Dysgonomonadaceae > Dysgonomonas > Dysgonomonas sp. HDW5A. Next base: position 787,749 of record NZ_CP049857.1, read on the forward strand.
ATTCTCCCATACAAGATATTCACTTTACTTAAATTGCAATTATGAAAAAAATCTTAGCTGTCCTATGTGTACTAGTCGCAATCACATCCTGTAAGGCAAGTTCCAACTCTTCCACTAAAGGGAATAAAAAAATAACTTCTGTTGAAAAGTCTGTAACTTCATATTCTGAAATATCCGTTGCCGGATCTTGTGATATCATTTATGAACAGAAGTCCAATCAGAAACCGTATTTGCGTATTGAAATAGATGATAATCTTCAACAATACGTAAAAGCTCAAGTCAAGAATGGTGTCTTGCAAGTATCACTAGACGGTAGAAACATTCAACCAAGCAAATTCAGGGCTTATACAAACTCTGCCTCTCTAACTAAGGTAAGAATAGCCGGATCGGGAGATGTGACACTCAAAAATGAGCTTAAATCTCCTTCATTAAATATATCCATAGCAGGTTCGGGAGACCTAACTGCCGAGAACCTTCAATGCAACGATTTCTCTATTTCTATAGCAGGTTCGGGTGATGCTGAATTGAAAGGCAAGGCAACCAACAGCAATATTTCGATAAGTGGAAGTGGCGATATAGATGCCGGTAATCTGGTAACAAAAAACACAATCTGTTCAATACAGGGTTCGGGAGGAGCCAGAGTATATGCAACTGAAGAACTCACTGCAAAAATAAGTGGTAGCGGAGATATTCGATTTAAAGGAAATCCCATAAAACTCAACAAAACAGTTAGAGGATCGGGAAGTATATCTTCTTTTTAAAATATAAAACGCCCTTTTTTAAGTAAAGCCGATATTTGCAATATAGATTGCGAGTGTCGGCTTTATAAGTAGTTCAACAAACCTATCGAAATAAATTTACTCAATTTGTTTCAGTGGGTTTGTTGCATTATGTATCTTTGTCTTATATATGGATATGGATAATCTACTACAAGAACTCAACGGATCACAACGTGAAGCTGTTGAATATAATGACGGTCCCTCACTCGTTATAGCCGGAGCCGGATCGGGTAAGACACGTGTACTTACTTACAAAATTGCCTATTTACTACATCTGGGGCTTCCCCCGCACAATATATTATCGCTCACTTTTACCAACAAAGCGGCACGTGAAATGAAAGCACGTGTAGGACAATTAATGGGCGAAAGTGTAGCACGCCGTTTATGGATGGGTACATTCCACTCGATATTTTCAAGAATTCTCAGAACCGAAGCCGAAAAGATTGGATTCACGTCTAATTTTACCATCTTCGATTCAGCCGATTCACGTAACCTGATAAAGACCATTATCAAAGAATATCAGTTGGATGATAAAGTGTACAAGCCCGCCCGTATACAATCGATGATTTCCAATGCAAAGAATGCTTTAGTATCGCCTATTGCCTATGCCCAAAGTAAAGAGATGCAGGAATATGATATGAAAGCTAAAGTTCCGATGGTTAAGGATATCTACAGATCGTACAATGCCCGTTTGCAGGCGTCTAACACCATGGACTTTGATGATTTGCTATATTATACCAATAGATTATTCAGAGACCACCCTGAGGTCTTAAAGAACTACCAGGATCGTTTCCAGTTTATTCTAGTAGATGAGTATCAGGATACTAACTTTGCTCAATACCTTGTAGTTAAACAATTGGCTGATGCACATCATCGTGTATGTGTGGTAGGAGACGATGCACAAAGTATCTACTCGTTTCGTGGAGCTAATATCGATAATATTCTTAATTATAAGAGTAATTATCCCGAAGCTCGTATATTTAAACTTGAACAGAATTATCGTTCTACTCAGAATATTGTAAATGCAGCCAATAGCCTTATCAAACAAAATAAGGGGCAGATACAAAAAAATGTTTTTTCAGAAAATCAGGTAGGCGAAAAACTCGAAGTAGCCAGTGCATTCTCGGACTTCGAAGAAGGAGTAATCGTTGCCAATAAAATACAAGACCTCCGACGACATAGAGATTCATCTTACAGTGATTTTGTAATTCTTTACAGAACCAATGCACAGTCGCGTGTATTCGAAGAGTCGCTTCGTAAGAAGAATATACCGTATCGTATATATGGCGGACTTTCGTTCTACCAACGAAAAGAAATAAAAGATGTTATTGCCTATTTTCGTATGGTAGTCAATCCGAAAGATGAGGAAGCATTTAAACGTATCATCAATTATCCGACCCGGGGAATAGGAAATACGACAGTGGGTAAGATTGTAGATACAGCCCAGCTTCACAATCTCAGTTTATGGGAAACGATAAGTGATCCGTTAGGTCATAATCTGAATGTAAATGCAGGAACAGCTAAAAAGCTTAAAGATTTCCAAATTCTAATTGATGGCTTTATAAAGGAATTGCCTGTAGCTTCAGCATACGAATTAGCTACTAAAATAGTCAAGGAAAGTGGTATCGCCAGAGAAGCTTATCAAGACCAAACACCTGAAGGAATGAGCCGTCAGGAGAACTTACAGGAGCTTTTAGGTGGTATACATGAATTTTGTGAATCGAGAGTGGAGGAAGGCGAGCAAAATATCGGATTGATTGATTTCTTATCCGAAGTTTCGCTATTGAGTGATCAGGATACCGATAAGGAAGGGGATCATGAGAAAGTAACTATGATGACTATTCATGCCTCGAAAGGACTTGAGTTTAAGAATGTGTTTGTTGTTGGATTGGAAGAAGATCTTTTCCCGTCCTCTATGACTAAATCCGAACCCAAAGGCTTGGAAGAGGAACGTCGCTTATTTTATGTAGCCATAACCAGAGCCGAACAGTTTTGTATGCTTACCTATGCAAAGAGTCGTTTTCGTAACGGGCAGACCAACTCCTGCAATCCAAGTCGGTTCCTTAAAGATATAAATCCGGAGTACCTCAATGCCAATGCAGGTGTATTGGAAGGCAGTATGGGTGGATTCTCTCAACAAACACAAGGCAGCTTCTGGGATAATGTACGTAAAAACAGAGAAGAGAAAGAGGAAATTAGGCAGGTACAACTAAGAGAGGATTCGATTTTCGAAAGCCCCCAGATACCATCACGAGAAAATAAATACTCTAAGCCCAACTTTGTAAATGCACGAACCGCCGAGCCTAAAACGCCTCTAACAAAGGATATTTATGGTATACAAGTGGGTGCGGTAATCAAGCACGAACGATTCGGTATAGGTACAGTTAGTGCTATTGAGGGTGATGCCGCGAGTCGAAAAGCGACTGTCGAGTTCGAAAATGCTGGGGTAAAACAATTACTCTTAAAATTTGCCCGATTCGAGATTATCGGTTAATTATAAAGCCAACTCGTTATAAATGATACGGGCCATATCCTCATATCCTTTTTGATTGGGGTGTACGCCATCCATCGTAAAAACGCCTCTATTTGTGTGTACATCTGTTGGCGGAACCCAATATGGCTCTTTTGAAAAGTCCCAGTCACATAAGTTATAGAAGTCTATGCAATGAACCTTATATTTATTGCAACATTCAACAACTGCATCTCTTTTTCGGAGCCAATTGTCTGATCTTGAAAATTTATTGAATCTGTTACTTCGTTTTTGAGGTAAAGTGGTACAAAATACCAGAAATGGTCTTTCGGGAGAAATATCCTCAGCACTTAACATATGAGTACTGTCATCCATGTTATAATGCTTATCGATTTTTTCTATTATATGTGCTACTGCCTGTATAAAAGTATAACCTGAATAATCTTTTGTAATGTCGGTTTCTTTGACCGGAATTTCATCTGTTGCCCCAAAAGTACCTACTTCACCCTTTACTCCGGCATCATTTCCTCCTACTAAACAGATTATAATATCAGGCTTATAGTCAAAAATCAGCTGCAATTGTGCATCTCTGGCTAACTGACTTGTTGTGTATCCGGGAAAGCCTCCCGCATATACTTCGGCTCCTGTTAATTCTTCAAGTGCCGATTTATACCACGGGTATTCCGATGAAGAAATACTGTCGCCATATAAAAGAATCTTTTTTCCTTTTAATGGGATTTTCATGTTTTTACGGTATACTTTTAATTGATTGATATCTTTGCTCTTATGCCCATAGTTACAACTCGGTGCAGAGAGTATAAACATCAGCAAGATTATTGTAAACCTGACTACTGTAGATAGGTTATTAGACTTAGATAATATCATAAGATAGGTTCTCTAAAATTAGTAGGCAGACCTCATAAAAAAGAAAGCCACCTTTAAATTAAAGTTGACTTTCTTCTTTATAGTAGTAACGTTTTTATTTAAGCTTCGCTATCATCAGCGTCTTCGTTTACCGGAGCTATCAGCTTGTAACCTTTTCCGTGAATATTGATAATTTCAATTTCAGGATCAGCTTTTAACAGCTTTCTAAGCTTAGTAATATAAACATCCATACTTCTGGCATTAAAGTAGTTATCATCTACCCATATTTGTTTTAAAGCATGGTTACGTTCCAAAATATCATTAGCATGAGCACAAAGTAATCCTAAAAGTTCCGATTCCTTTGTTGTCAATTTGGTACTCTCTCCACTAATGGTTAGGATTTGTTTTTGAGTATCAAAAACCATTTTACCAAATTGATATACTTGACGATCTTTACCTTTTTTGCCTTTTACTCTTCTGAATATAGCTTCGATACGAAGCACCAATTCTTCCATACTAAAAGGTTTGGTAATATAGTCATCAGCTCCGGCCTTAAAGCCATCCAAGATATCATCCTTCATATTTTTAGCTGTTAAAAATATAATTGGAATATCCGGATTAATTGCTCTAATTTCTTTTACCAATGTTATTCCGTCTTTCTTGGGCATCATTACGTCTAAAACACATAAATCGTATTTTTCTTTAACAAAACCCTTATACCCGGCTTCTCCGTCCGGATATAAATCTGTGTCGAATCCTTTAGCTTGGAGGTACTCTCTGAGTAACATTCCTAGGTTTTCGTCATCTTCACATAAAAATAATTTCAACTTCTCTTCCATAATATCTCTACTTTATATTGAATAAACTTATAATAAATTTGGTTCCTTGTCCCAATTCACTTTCTACTTTAATAGTTCCTTTATGATCTTCAACTATTTTCTTAACATAAGCCAGACCTAATCCAAAACCTTTTACATCGTGTAGGTTTCCGGTAGACACCCTAAAGAAGCGTTCAAAAATCTTTTTAGCATCTTCTTTTTTTATACCTATTCCATTATCTTCAACACTTATATATATCTTATTGTTTTGATTCCATGTCCTTATCATCAATTCTAAGGTCACATCTTCGCGTCTATATTTAAGTGCATTATCTAACAAATTAAATAAAACATTTGTAAAGTGCATTTCATCTGCACTTATTAATGTATCATTTGCTTCGAGATCAATATCAATTTTTCCTCCGAATTTTTCAACCTTAAGCTGAAAAGTGTTCGCTACATTTACGATTACATCATTTGCATCTAACTCTTTGAATTTCAGCGTTGCCTTTTGCTTCTCGAAAAGAGACATCTGCAAAACCTTTTCTACCTGAAAACTCAGACGTTTAGTTTCATCATTTATAACACTTGATATGTGTTTAAATATTTCCGGTGACTTCATTATTCCCGGATCTTTTAGCATCTGGGCAGCCAAAGAAATTGTCGATACAGGAGTCTTCAACTCGTGAGTCATGTTATTCATAAAGTCGCTCTTCATTTCCGACAAACGCTTTTGTCTGAATATTAAATAGATTGATATTATAAATGTCACTAAAAGAATTAATGTAAATACAAAAGCCGGTACTATAAACGAAATCTCATCACTAAAAAGATAATCTTTCTTTGTAGGAAAAGATACCCTCAGGTAGTTTAACTTATCAATAGGATCATTAGGATATAATACCTGAGTATATAATGCATTCTTATCAGGCTCTCCATAATTCTCCTGTTTATATACAGGTTTATCATTTTTATCTACAATTTCGAACCGAAATGGTAAATCGATACCATTGTATCGGAGTTCGTCTTTTATATTATCGTTTAATGTTTTATAATTTAATTTTTCATCCAGAGGAACTGTACTTGATGTTTGAATTAATTTATAGATCACATTATCTAATAACTGCCTTTGATAATCGTAACGTTGCTTAAATAATTCTTGTATATTAAACGATGCCTGTGCTAAAGCATTTGCTCCTCCACGCGAAGCATTGTTGCTCTTTGGCGATTTTATACTGGTCGTTTGAGAAATATTATACTCCATATTCATGATCGGAGCACCCGTAGGGTCAGTAATTTGTATTTGCTGAGTATGTGTTACGGTTTTTTCTCCTCCTAATGGATCTTTATACCCATTTTTATTCTGAAAATCAATAATTTCCTGATCCAGATATTTTTTAGTCTGATCCAGTTCTAAATTTTTAGATACTTGGTAAAGGCTTCTGCTTACTGCCTCTTCAAACTGATCATTCCTCATTTTAAGGGAGATACGGAAATAACTAATCTGCAAGTACAGTAGACCGAAAAAGGTGAAAGCCATCACCCCTGCGAGTAACCATATCGTTGATTTTTTCATTTTCTTTTATTTTCCATATACATTATAACCGAGCAATTATCAAGTACCTATGATATCTTAAAACAAAGATAATCTATTTTTGTTTAACATTTAGACTTAAAAATCGAAGATCTCTTTTTTTTTATTTTATTAAAAATCTTAGACAAAAATAAAGAAAATAAATAGAATTCATCTATAAAACCCCATCAAAGTCTATTAATATAGAACACAGACGATTCATCTACTACTCTGTAAGAGTAAATCGAAGACTTATTCCGAAATTAGTATTGGATGTTGGGTAGGAACTTGATGATATTAGTGGTGAATTTACAACACGATCGTAGAAAGCCCGTAGTAATAAGGCTCTGCTTAATGTGTATTCGGCCGATAGTTTGAGTGTCAATATCGTACTACCGCTTGTAGCATCAGTAAATCCTTCGTCTATCCGGCGTATCAAAGCATGATTTGTTCTTCTGGAGATATCGGCGGTCACATTTAAATCATTATTAAATCCTCTGTCGTTTTTAATCGGCAGTCCTATCAATTTATTAAATTCGTTAATACGATACCCTGCACCCAAAACAAAATCCTTTTGGAGTGTCTCTACAATTTGGAATGATGTTATGCTGAGGTTCAACATTCTGGAATAATTATATCGTGCTTTCAAAGTCAGGTTATTAGTCATAGTACCTTCCGCTCCCAGTAGTGGATTGAACTGTTCGATAAGGTTAACAGAAGATATGTCGTATGCCGAGGTTGGAAGAGGCATAGCTACATCATCCAGACTCTTTATGAATCCTATATTATCACCGGCTTCAATCCAAGTTAGGAACGACGAATATGATCCGACACTGTATTGAGCTGTATAGGCATGTGATAGAATAAAATTCTTGAACTTATCTTTAAACCAAGGTAAGGTTGTCAATCCATCGTAATTTACTCGCCAGTTAGGCAACATCGACAATAATTTCGGGAATGCAGTCAAAGCAATATTATTGGCACTACCTCCACTTGTATAGGCTGAAAGAAATGCAGGAATCAGAACATCCGGTGAATTTGGATTCACAACTCCATTGGCTGGATCAAATAACTTATTACCTAATCCTGCCTCAGCGATAAAACCAACATTAGGATAATAAATACCCGAATATTTATCCGTCAATCGTTTTGCTATAATATCCCTGTTTTTTAAGAACTTACTAAATGATGCTGATTTATAGTTATTTCCAATATTACTACTTTCGAAACTCGATCCAATGGCAATTGTACTCATCGTAAAGCTACCTCCAAATATTTTTGTGACATTAGCCTGAGTATCGTACTGGAATGTGGTCCGGTCATTTTTTTCATGCAAAGCAGTCAGCCTGACTTTCAATCCGCGTATAGGTTCTATCTGGGCTTCGAAATCGAATTTACTAATTGAATTATATACCGCAGGACTTATGCTCATTTCATTCAACACCAGCCAGTCATTACGAAGCGATTTATCGATATACTGTTCACCACCGTCGAACCCAAAAGCAAACCCAACACCGGGGGTCATTCCATATTCGGTTTGTTTTTGTCCAAAGACATCTCCAATGCCCGGTCGGAAGCCTCCGATGGCTGTTTCTTCACGAGTAGAGTAATTAAATGAGACTGATCTTACTGACATTAATCCTCGAGCTGTATACTGGGCTATTTTATATAAAGTGGTCTCTTCCTGATCTCCTTTTTCGACAATATTGATTTTTATTTGTGCCGTATCCTTCGTTGTGATACGTATGGTATTTTCGTCAACACGCTTGTATTTAACTTTAAACAACTTAGTACCTTGTCTAGCTACAAGCTGAATATTCTTCGTATTCATCCCATGCTTCACGATGGTTGCAGAATCGGTATTTAATCGAACCTCCTGCTCGAAACGTTTCTTTCGGTTCTCGGAAGGGCGTCTCTCTCTTTGGGCATTCTGACGACGACGGTTAATATCGAATTTATCATTTACTTTCTTCAAGAAGGGAGATCTATTGTATAGTGATGTAAGGTCTAACCTATTATTGAATGTCAAGGTCAGATTATTAGTTATGGTATTTCCTACCTCTACAGTAGTATCTATAACCGCTCCCCGATCCCAAGTGTAGCCACTGTCGTAATTGGCCGATGAGCTGATCCAGTCTAAAAACGGTATATTATTTAGAGGCAATGCATATGTTACCCTGGCAGTCTGTCTGTATGCCAGCGGGTCTCCCAGATTACGTATGCTTCGCAAAACATCATCTCGCCAAAGCTCATAATCATCTCTATTCAATTTTTTATTCACCTGCAAAAAAGGCTCTTCTATTTCGGCTCGGGTACCTGTTTGAATACTTATTTTTAAGTTTCTTAATAGATCCCAATTAATACTAAAGTCTCGATCCCAATAAAAGTTCTGGCTCCAAGTCAAAAATAAGTTTTCATTAGTACTGCCTCCTCCTAAAATATATCCATCTAAATCTCTTACCAATGTTTCTGTATAAAAACGTGTCATATACGAATTGAAAGATATATTGCTCGGCAAATAATTTATTCCCAGAGACTTCGGATATTTAGCCAATGGTGCTTTGCTTTGCATGCTCTTAAATGGAGCCCAAGTCTTCATCGAAGGTGAATATGAATAGTTTAAGCTTGCTTTGTAATTCTTCGTCTGATCGTAAACTGTAGTCGGATTCTTCACTTCGGTCTGACTATATGCGTAGCCGAAAGTAAAGTTTGCAGGGTCATAAGGCATTGGAGTCTTACTCTGAATATTTACTTTCATATTGGTTAAGCTCAAATTCTTTGTCGTAGTTCGGTCTTGAGCTAAACTTTTTATTGAATCTTTTTCGGCTCTTGTTTCTACAATGCTCAACGATTCTTTCAAAGTTACATCCTGATCCAACGGATCATATTTAGGTGTAGTAGTTTGATTAGAATAAGAATAATAAAGGGGCAGATTCACTTTTGCTTTCTCGGGTAAGAACCTTCCTAAATCTACAGTTGTAGCAATATCATACGAATAAAAATCATCTAAACGCCGTTCCATCAGGTTTTGATCGATTGAACCAAATCCGGAGGTTTCTTTTCTTCCCGAAAAAGAAATTGTTCCAACATCCGACAATGCAATGTTCAGATTGCCTTGTGCCGCCCATCCATTCTCATCGTCATAGTCTGTCAATCGCAGTTCATTCACCCACACCTCGCCTGATTTTACCGTACGCGAATTATTACGTATACCGATCATTATTACGTTTACTTCCGAAAGACTTGGATTACCGATAACAGTTATCTTATTGGCAACCTTCTCCGGATCGTAATCCGAATATCGCTCTGTATACGAAACTTTCGACCCAACCTGTCTCTTCTCCTTATTTCTTTTAAGTTTCAGATTCTTTAAAATCTCCAAAGGAAAATCAAACATGTTATTAGTTGGCCATACGATCCGTTGGTCGGTGGGGTTATTCGTATTATAATTCCCGGCAGGAGTTATAGATAAAGGTATTTCGTATTCGTAATAATTACTTCTATAATCGGATCCTAATCTCAGAAAAACGGTCATCTCACCATCGGCAATTGGGGGACCATCGATAAGTTCCTCTGCATGAGTAAACATTTGCAAGCGTTTGTAGCGACGAAGATCATAACTGGTCGGCTTAAATACAGCTCTGGCATCTTCCGGCTCCAGTTTTAAAACCTGCAAAGCAAGTGCTTGCTCATTCTCTTGTCTTACCTGAGGTTGACTAGGATCTAAAATACGTGTAACTCCCGGAGGAAGAACATAATTAACAGGAGTTTTTGTACTGTTTTCTTCAATATTTACAGCGAATATATTTAGTGATCCCAATCCTTGATTTATACCATCCTGAAGGGTTTGTGTGTATACTCGCCAATCACCTCTCACTAAATCGAGTGTACCGAACCTCAAATACGTAGTTTGTTTGAAGCCGGTAAGAAACATACGCATAAAACGTATTGAAGTAAAATCTTTAATATTTCCTACTACTTCTTTTTGAGGCGTACGGATAGGTACCTGAAACTGATACCATGTTATATTTCCTTTCTGACCGTTACGTAACTCCACTTCAACAGTACGCTTATCTGAAATGAAATTTCTTCCCACCTCCATTTGGTCCGGCTGTAAATGTACCTTGTATTGGTAATACCGTTCGTTCTCGTTCATGGTATTATCCTGATCCAAATCTTCTACATCCGGATGAATGGTAGCTGCCATCGAAAAACCGTTTGCACCCGAATCTCCCTCTGCAGAGTTTCCTTCGGTTCCATTAAAGTATTTATACCTTGCAATAATACCCAGTCTCTCTCTATCATAATCTGCCCCACGATAATGGTGGTACTTATCGCCTGATAAGTCATTTAACGGCGAAAAAGGGTCTTGCAACATGGCAGCCTCTGTTGCTCCCGAAATCTTAGACCTAAAAGTTGCCAGATATTTTGCGTATGTTTCGAATTGAGCTTCTTCGGTTCTACTCAAACCGTTTAAACCCACATCTTGTTTAGCTATAGAAGCAGCTCCCCCCGAAAGGTCAAAGGCATATACCGTAGATTGACGGGTAGGAACCTTACCCCAAACATTATAGGTATAAGCTGATGGATCATCATCTAAAGGAAGCCCGTTTTCATAAAACTTCCGACCGTCTTTTAATATGTCTTCCGAGATATCTCCCAGATTAAAATATAAATCTCCTCCATCATTTTTATACTTCGCTTGATCATTATACACAAAAGGATCCATCAGCCAAAATTGGATATACTCAATATTGGTACTTTCAAAATCTCTGTTATCTATCTTGCGGGTAATCCCTCCCCATCTTTTGTCCGGGTTTAGCAATGTACCTTCGGGAGTGATATTTGTAGCATCGAGGTTATACATACCTCTTTCCTGAGGGTAGTAAGTTAAGTTAAGAGTCGAAATAAGCGGTGGTTCATTTGCCAAAATATCCCGATTTGGATAAATTTCTGATTGCTGAATCTCCCTCACAAAATGGTTAGATAAACTATCGGCATTAATATAATCGGGTCTCAATGATGAATTTTTACGAGTAAACAGGTTATCAATTGTATACCACGACAAATGAGCTCTGTTATTGCCATACTCAATATTATCATTCAGTTTTGACTCCGGAAACATCGAGGGTGTAGAAGATAGTTTCCATGCATAAGGATTATTCAAAGAAACAGTCGATTTAGCCGATTCGAAATCATCCAGATACGAGTATCCATGTAAATATTGGTTCTGGTAATGCCCTCCAATCATATGAGCAAACTCGGCATTCAAAGCTATCTGAGATGGTGCTGTTGCTGTAAGGAATGGAAGTTTATCAATCAAATTGGTTAACCATTGCGATTGTGCCCGATAGGAAGTATTCAAACCCCAGATTGTATTCTTGATCGCTTCTTCACCGATACCCACTTTCATGGTCAGTGGCCTTTCGTACATATGCATAACTGTAGCACCGACTGTAAAATCTTTGGTAAATTCGTAACTAAGATTCATCCCAAGCAGGGTTTTCCTCTGCATACTGAACAAGGCTTGATTTTCGAGAGTTACATTAATAGGTGTTCCGGCATCAATGAGTGCTTGATTGAGAATAGTAACCGTTCCGGCTGAATAATCGACCGTATAATCGGCATTTTCCACTAAAGGAATTCCATTGGCAGTAACCACCACCGATCCGCGTGCAACATTCATTGCATTAAGATTTATCACCGAATTAGATGCTGATGCACGATAAGAACCGCTTATCCTGAATTTATTTCTATCGGCAATTTGTATTGCTACAAATTGTGTTGAATCATATAACTGTTGATAAACAAATTGATCAGCAATAGCATCATTAGCTATTTGCTTACGGAGATGTGAACCAAAAGGCTCTACAACCGGAAATATGATCCTGCCCGTTTCGGGAAGAATTGTAAAACCCGGTAAAAAGTCAAAAATACCGTCCGGATGCGGGTTTTCCTGTGCATCCAAACGATCTAAGTTCATTACTCTTAGCAAGAGTTTATTCTGTATTGCGCCTGCCGGTAAATAGTTGATGTAAGTACCTGTTGTGTCACTTAAGTAGGTAATATTCAATCGGAACTTATCCTTTTGAATCTGTCTATCTCCAAGACGGTAGACGTTTTTCATCATCAAATCCCATGCATAAGAATTGGGCGATAGTGCTACGGGTTTTACCAGTTTTATAAACAAAGCTCCCGACTTGGTTCCCTGTTGTACTTTATTGGGAATCTCACTGGCAAACTCCCCTACTCTATATGCCTGACCATTCATAGTATACTCGAAGGCTACTGCCAAAACTTCATCATCGGCCAAGGCTGATTTTAGGGATACGAACCCGAGTTGTGTATTCACCGTATATTCATTGGCATCCAATAACCTGGCACTTTCCAGCTTCTCATAATCCTGTCCGCTTACCAAGCCTGCCTGATTAGTCAGAACCTCATTTACATCACTTATATTACGAGCTTTGGCATATGTACTGTTTACAACGCTATATAAATTATTTGCCGTGTTACTGGGGAAAATAGACGAACCTTGGCTAGTCCATTTATTCTTATTCTTTATATTATCACCATGCTCTCCCATATCCACAAATCCGACTATGTTACGAGCATTATCAAAATTACCTCGTTTATTAGTCACCCATAGTTCTATACGGGTTATCAGTATAGGTGAATTTACAAAGGGAAGCTTACTCATTCCGTCATCAAACTTATCCCTAAAGTATCGGGTTAAGAAAAAGTGCTGATTTTCATCGTATTTAGATGCATCAAACTGATAATTTGTGGTTTGTACGCCACCTTTCGATCCAACTGATTGTGTTTCTGATTCCTGTTGAGAAATTACCGTATTTACTCTTAATTTTCCGAACTGTAAATCGGCACGAATACCGAATAAGGATGCACCGCCACTAATAAGCGAATTGGTAGTATTCAGAGCTACGTTTCCTGCTCCGAGGTATTTTATTATTTCATCTTCGTCACCTTCATAGGCTAGCTTCAAGCGTTTTGAATCAAAGTCGAAGGTGGCTTCTGTGTCATAATTTAGCCCAAAATTGACTTTATCCCCAACCGAAGCGTTGACATTCATTTGTATTTTCTGTTGAAAATCGAACATCGTACGGCTCCTGTTTTTGAGAGCTAAAGTCGGATTTTCAGTAGTTGTATGCCTTATACCTGCCGAAACTTCGGTATACCCCTGAGTTTTAAGCTGAACTCCTCCGGGACCAAAAATACGTTCCAAAGATCCGAGGTTAACTTTAATATCTTTCAGTGAGAATTCTTCCTTTTTATCTTTTTGATCGAATGCTTCGGAATTTTTTGCCCTAAAATATTGTGACATGGATTCTTTAAGTGAGTAATCCATATACTGCTGAGGATTCAGCGTAAAAGGTGTAACCCACTCACCATCGTCAATCTTTGTACGGAATAAATAGATATTATGTTTTACGTCAAACTCTACTTCTGTTTTCACGTTCGACGGATCACGAAGATCAACAGGTGTTTTCTGTATAAGGTCTTCATAATTTGTGATCTGAGTTTTCCGTACCGGATAAATAGCTCCTGTATCCTGAGGTAAAGCTACTTCTGCATTTATATCCGGCAGTATATAGTCTATCCGTCCGGTAGTGCCGGAGAACAAACTTATACCACAAATAAAGAGTGATAAGAGAATAAAATATTTAAAATTCTTCTTCAACTAAATACAGCTTAAGCCCTTGATCCGGAAATTTCTCACAGTATTTTCAATGCAGCCTTTATTACTTGTTCTATTGTACTGTCTGGTTTGTCTTTCATCAGTTTCGACACTACTTTTTGAGAAGGAGCCTGATTAAAACCAAGCATCACCAGAGCGGCTATAGCCTCATTAGCAGTTTCGCTATTTATGGTGATATCGCCTTTCTCGTGATTACCCGATACTTTTATCTTATCTTTCAGGTCAACTATAACACGCTGTGCAGTTTTCAACCCAATACCTTTGACTGTTTTCAACATATCGGCATTACCTGATGATATTACAACCTCAAGTTCACTTGGACTCATCGAAGACAGAATCATACGGGCAGTGCTCGCTCCGATACCCGAAACGCTGATCAAATGCATGAACAATTCTCTTTCTTGCTTGTTTATAAAACCAAATAATTGATGTGCATCTTCACGAATTGACTCGTAAATAAATAATTTTGCATTCGCCTTATTCTCCAATGCCGAATAGGTGTTCAGAGAGATACTGATAAAGTATCCAATTCCATTAACATCCAGAGTTGCTGAAGCAGGTGTTAACTCTGCTATGTCTCCTTTTATATAATCAATCATAATTATAGTGCAGTAATTTGAAGTTTCTATCTAAATAGGTCTCAGACCTCCTTGTTTATTTAACTAGTAATATAACAACAATAGAGAGTTATGATTTTAAACGTATCATTACCTATTTTCTGTAATTTATTTAATCCATTAACATAGTCTAAATGCCGATTATCCTCTACTGCTTCAAGGCAGTCGGGACTATCCCTAGTTATGCAAAAGTAACTTTATTATTGTTTATTTTCAAGTATCGCCTTAGTTAATACAGACATTAATTTGCACTTACGAAGAAAAAAGAAGAACTTTGTTTACAAATTGAATCATTATTAACAAAAGATTTACTAACTTGATAGTATACATGTATGAGAAAAACCTTTATTTTAATTTTATTTATAGCAATTATGACAGCTAATATTAATTCTCAAAATCCTTTCTTTTCGACATATAAGACACCTCATGGAACGACTCCTTTTGACAAAATCAAAAACGAGCACTATGAGCCTGCATTTGAAAAAGGGATAAAAGAACAAGAGGTTGAGATCGACCAAATTGTTAATAATCCCGATCTTCCAACATTTGCAAATACAATTGAGGCTTATGAGAAATCAGGCGAACTATTGTCTAATGTAGGTTCGGTATTCTTCAATCTTCTGAGCTCTGAGAGTAATGACGAAATGATGGAGATTTCGCAAAGATTATCCCCTAAGTTATCGGAACATAGTAACAATATCGGCTTAAATGAGAATCTTTTTGCTCGTGTTAAGGCTGTATATGATAAACGTAATGATTCGGGGTTAACACCTGAACAAATACGTTTAACAGAAAAAATCTATGAGGGATTCGAAAATAAAGGGGTTACCCTTTCGGCTCAGGACAAAGAAACCTACAGAGCACTATCTACTGAACTTAGTAAAGTAACTTTAGATTTCGGTCAGAATGCTTTAAAGGAAAGTAACAAATACGAAATGGTACTGACCGATGAGGCAGATTTAGCCGGATTACCTCAAAGTGTGCGTGATGCTGCTAAAGCCAAAGCAAAGCAAAAAGGCAAAGAAGGATGGGTATTTGATCTTTCGGGACCAAGCTATATCGCTTTTATGAAATATTCGGATCGCCGTGACCTACGCGAAAAACTATATCTTGCATATACTACAAAATGTGTAGCTGGTGGTGAATTTGATAATCAGGAAAATGTTAGAAAAATAGCAAACCTTCGTCTTCAAATAGCTCAACTTCTTGGATACCCTGATTATGCGACTTTCACGCTGCGAAATAAGATGGCGAAAAACGAGAAAGGTGTATTCAATCTTTTGGATAATCTATATGATGCTTTTGCTGAGAGAGCTAAAGAAGATGTTGCAGACGTTCAGAATTATGCTTCGAAATTCGAAGGCAAGCAGGTAGACCTTCAACCTTGGGATTGGGCTTATTATTCTGAAAAGCTACAAACCGAAAAGTATGATTTGAATGACGAGATGGTACGTCCATACTTCGAATTGGAAAATGTAAAGAAAGGTGTTTTCGGCTTGGCTACCGATTTGTATGGTGTTACTTTCAAAAAGAATACAGATATACCGGTATACAATCCCGAAGTAGAGGCTTTTGAAGTATTTGATGCTAACGGAAATTACATTGCTGTATTATATACAGACTTCCATCCTCGTGAAAGTAAACGTCAAGGTGCGTGGATGACCGAATACAAAGGTCAGTATAAACGTGATGGTAAAGATTCTCGTCCTCATGTATCATTGGTAATGAACTTTACCCGTCCTACCGAAACAGATCCTGCTCTATTGACTTTTGACGAGGTAGAGACTTTCTTACACGAGTTTGGACACGGCTTGCATGGTATGCTTACCGAGTGTACTTATGAAACTCTGTCAGGTACTAACGTAGCTCGTGACTTTGTTGAGTTACCTTCTCAGGTAATGGAGAACTGGTTGACAGAGAAAGAATACCTGGATAGATTTGCGGTGCATTACAAAACAGGAGAACCTATTCCTGCCGAATTAGTAAATAAACTGATCGATGCTTCTAATTTCAATGCAGGATATATGTGTTACCGCCAGTTATCGTTTGGTTATCTGGATATGGCTTGGCACACTTTAAAAAATCCGTATACTGGTGATGTTAAAGATTTCGAAAAGAATGCAATGCTAAAGACGGCTCTTCTTCCTGTTGCTGACGGAACTAATATGTCGACCTCATTCGGACATATTTTCTCGGGAGGTTATGCTGCAGGATATTACAGCTACAAATGGTCGGAAGTGTTAGACGCTGATGCTTTTGCGGCTTTCAAAGAGAATGGAATTTTCAATAAAGAAACAGCGGAAGCTTTCAGAAAGAATGTACTTGAGAAAGGAAATACTGAAGATCCGATGGAATTATACGTTAAATTCAGAGGTCAGGAACCAACTATCGATGCATTATTGGAAAGAAGCGGGGTAAAAAAGAAAGCTACTCCTACAAATCCAAGCAATGTGGCAAAAGATGTTGATAAAAAGAGAAAGAAATAAATATTGGCAATTTCATATACGAAAAAAGGAGAATAGCTATCAAACTATTCTCCTTTTTTATGTTTCATTTGTTTCTATTTCAATCGGTACTTCTTTTCCTTATACAGATCGTCTGCTGCAATAACATGCCCTAATGCATCTTTTGCCAGTTCTGTATCTAATTCAACAGGAACAAGAGTTGTATCATTTTTAACCTCAAATTGCAGAGGCTGCTTATTGGGTTGCATAATAACCACTTGATTTTCTACTCTGAAAGCATTAATATCATGGAATTGCATGATTGCACGCCCCGGAATACTATCGGCAAGTTGAAGTATATTACGTCCCGGCATAGGAGTTTCGACTTTCATTCCGACAAAGGATAATAAAGTAGGTGCGATATCTATCTGACTTGATAACTTATCATATTTTACACCTTGTGGAACATTCGGTCCAACTATCAGAGCCGGAATACGGAATTTATTGATAGGAACTAAATTCTTTCCATAGGTGCGAGTATTATGGTCGGCAATTACAACGAATATGGTATTCTTGAAATAATCTTCTTTTTTTGCCAGTTCAAAGAATTTACCTATCGAGAAATCGGCGTATTTGATCGCATTATGAACCGTATTTTTGGGTTGTTCATAGAGTTCTATGCGTCCGTCGGGAAATTCAAACGGATCATGATTTGAACTCGAAAACATAAATGAAAAGAATGGCTTATCGCCCATGCTCTTGAAATATTCGTTTGCTTTTGTCACCAAGTCTTCATCCGAATATCCCCATGTGCCTTTGAAAGCATAGGTGTTTCCATCTTTATCAAATACCGACTCATCGATAATATTATCAAAACCATTCCCATTAAAGAATGATGCCATATTATCAAAATTAGCCATACCTCCATAGATAAAACTGGTATTATATCCGGCTTGTTTCAACAAAGCACCAAGTGTGAAAAAATCGGTTTGAGCTCCACTCAATTTGACTACACTTTCTGATGGTGAGGGCAAAAATCCGGTAGCCACAGCCTCTATCCCTCGTACACTTCGAGTACCGGTACTATAAAGCCGACTAAATAACAAACCTTCTTTCGCCAGTTTATCCAGCTCGGGAGTAAGGGGCATTCCTCCTAAAGAACCTACAAACTCAGCTCCCAGACTTTCCTGTAAAAATATCACCAGATTATAAGGTCTGCTCATTAAGGTATCAGGCATCTGTATATGCGTCAACGGTAAATTGGGATCTGTGAAATTATCCTCCGAAACATTCATATATTTCTTCACACGAAGAATAGCTTCTTCTGGGTCCATTTTTCCGTACATTTTACTGGCGTCCACTTCATTTTTCAGCCCATAAGCTGCATAAAAGAGTGTATATGTAGAATTTAATGCCAGACAATTGGTCAGCTGATCATTCGAAAACATTGCACTACTCGGGTTTACCGGTCTTTTGCTGGTTAGACTACCTCTGGCTCCCCAAAATAGAAAGAAACCTAGCAGAGGGAACAAAAGTAATCTGTACTTATAATCTGTCGGGCGAACCTGAAATAGTTTCGCTCCTTTTTTGAAGCCGAAATAAAGGGCTACTCCCGATAAAGCGAGAACAACAATAACAGTCCAGACACGTCCTTTAAGTAACATATTGGCTACCTCTTTGGGATATATCAGATATTCGAGGAATAATTTATTGGGACGTGTATCATATTGATCTATAAAGTCGGGGCTTACGATCTCCATAAAGAAGATAAGGAACAGAAATGTAATAAAATAAATGGTCAGAAACCGGCTGGTATACTTTGCTACTTTATCGGGTAAAAAGGATAAAAGCACGGCAGGGATAAATGATAGATAGCATATAAGAATCAAATCAATTCTCAATCCAATAGGAAATATTTCCCAATAGTTATCTACTGATATTACACGGTCTTTATACATCATGAATAGCACAAAACGGCTGATTGTGGTAATCAGCAGAGCTATAAATGCAAAGTTTAGCAGAGGTTTTAAGAATTGTAGTTTCTTCATATTATTAGTGCATTATTTATTCTTTATTTTTAGTGTCAGGTCTCAGACCTTATTATTTCCATTGGGCAGATAAAAAGCAAGATATTGTTATCGATAAATGCCAGTGTGAATATTTTACAGGACTTATAAGTAAAGGGAATACCTGTTGAGATACTCCCTTAATTATATTATAGTAATATATAGTTGACTTTCTTACAACGCATTTTCCTTGATAAGGTATTCTGCAATTTGAACAGCATTTAAAGCTGCTCCTTTTTTTATCTGATCGCTTACCGACCAGAATGACAGCCCGTTCGGATTGGTTAGATCTTTACGGATACGGCCTACATATACCGGATCTTGCCCTGCAACATGAAGCGGCATAGGATATACATTTTTATCGGGGTTATCCTGAAGAACAATACCGTCACCTTCGCTGAAAGCTTTGCGTGCTTCGTCTATAGAAATAGGGTTCTCTGTTTCGACCCAAGTAGCTTCTGAATGGGCACGTATAACAGGAACACGTACGCAAGTTGCACTGACCTCGATATCGGAATGCATAATCTTGCGGGTTTCGTTATACATTTTCATCTCTTCTTTTGTATAACCGTTCTCAGTGAAAATATCGACCTGAGGTATTACATTATATGCCAATTGAGCTACAAATTTCTCAACAACAACCGGCTCTTTATTTACAATTTGCTTAAACTGATTTACCAATTCTTCCATAGCGGTAGCTCCTGCTCCCGATGCCGCCTGATAGGTAGCCACATGTACTCGTTTGATCCGAGACAATTTCTCAATGGGCTTTAATGCAACCACTAGCTGAATTGTGGTACAGTTAGGGTTTGCAATTATATTACGAGGACGTACTTTTGCATCCTCACCATTCACTTCGGGTACAACCAATGGAACATCATTATCCATACGGAAGGCACTCGAATTGTCGATCATTACAGTGCCGTGTTTTGTGATTGTTGAGGCAAATTCAACAGAAGCACTTCCTCCTGCCGATACAAAAGCAATATCTATTCCCTTAAAATCGTCGTTATGCTTCAGTTCTTTCACCGTATACTGTTTACCCTTGAAGGTATATTCTTTTCCGGCACTACGACCCGAACCAAACAAGACTAATTCATCAAACGGGAAATTGCGTTCGTCAAGAACTCTTAAAAATTCTTGTCCGACAGCACCACTTACGCCAACAATAGCAATTTTCATTTTTGTAGAGAATTTGAATAAATAATATTTCTTTTATTTACAGTGCTTCTGTACCCACGAGGACATAGAAACCCAATATGCAAATATAGAAATTTTTATTCCTCTTAGTTATAAGTAACCTTAGATATTTATTTTTTTATATCAAGGACCTTTTCTCTGTTTAGTTTATAGTAGTATATTATGCTGCTAATAATTCGAGTTTTCAGTTAAAATAAACGTTCTATTTTTCACTACGCGTAATCAAAGATTACTTGTATTCCTTTTGCCCAAAGCCGCAAAAGGAATCAAAAAGGCTTTGTGCTGAGTGGCTCGTCTGTCTGACTTAAGCTTGCGGGCTAAACTAAACTTATTGCCTTTCGGCACGTTTAGTTTTACGCCTGCTTTGCTTGTCAGCCAACGGCTGTGCTAACGCCTGCAAATGGCTTTTGCCCGTCAGGCTTCTCGACCTTGCCGGTTGCACGGGGTACCCGCAGGATGAAGAAAGCGTTAAGAAACAAAAGGATATCAATAGTAAATGTTTTCTTTTGTTTTAGCTTTCGAGTCCGTAGCGGGTCGGGCAAAAAGGCACAGTCTTGATCTTTTGTTTCGTTTTGCATCAAGGCAAAATGAAAAACAAACCCAAAGGGTGCGTTAGTAAAAAACGTTTATATAGGCAAATCAATGACCTAACTGAAACATATCCGCTAAGATTTCATAGGAATGCAAGCGGTCTTCGAATCTTTCGGCATAAGTTACAAGCATTATTTCATCCACACCGTAATCTTCGGCTAAACCAATTAATTTTTCTTTCATTATTTCAGGAGTAGCAAATATAGTTCTGGCTCTGTTTATCTTAATCCTCTGAAGTTCAAATTCGGAATAAGGCATATGCTTAATATCTTCGTAAACGACAGGGGCAAGACCTCCTCCTCGTTCGAGTTGAATAAAGCGGTAATCCATTAACGCCTGCTGCTTTCTTACCACTTCTTCATCTTCGTTACAGAACGCAAATATGGCAACATTAGCTTGTGGAGTTTTCAAGTCTTCCGACGGCTTGAAGTTTTTGCGGTATGCCTGTATCACATCGGCTCCTAAATGTGGATTAATAAATTGAGCATAAGACAACGCCATTCCAAAATGTGCAGCAATCATTCCACTCTCGCCGCTCGAAGTAAGCAACCAACGGTGGGGAACTGTTGATATAGAGGGATATGCTTTTACTTTACTGTAAATGGTATCCTTTTTATCTGCATCATGAAAGAAATTATCCAGATGATAAAGCTGTTGTATAAAATCCTGCTCATCGAAACGATTACTTGGATTAAGCAATGAGGCAGTTAACCTATCCGTACCGGGTGCACGACCAATTCCCATATCTATCCGGTTAGGATATAAGGCTTCAAGTAACCTGAAATTCTCGGACATCTTCAATGCACTGTGATTGGGTAACATAATTCCACCCGAACCAACCCGTATATTTTGAGTATGATTAGCCAGATGAGCAATCAATATTTCGGGTGAAGTTCCGGCAAGACTCTCTGCGTTATGATGTTCCGATACCCAAAAGCGGGTATACCCTAACCGATCTGTTAGTTCTGCCAATCGGGTGGTTTCGGACAAAGCCTCTGAGGCTGTTTTATTTTTATTGATGGGTGACTGATCCAGTACACTCAATTTTAATCTTCTCTCTTCCATAATCTTTAATCTCTTTACTTCTCAGCCCTATTTGGAACTGAGGCAACTATAACAATGGTAGATTGTTATAGTTTTTGTCTAATGCTATTATTACATTTATTTATTTTCCTTAAACATTTCGATTCACTCGGACAAGAGGCAGCATTACTTTATCTATCTATAAAGAATACAGAATAATATGGAAGAAAAACAAAGAACTATGCAAAGAGTGTCACTTTTGTCACTTTTGTAATGTTTCCCGAGTCTAACTACTGATAAACAAATCATTAACAAATATACAAAAATTACACTTTGATGAACAGAACTGTAACCTTTGTTGCCTTATTGATTACTTTATGTAACTTATGTCACCTTATTTCAGAAGTTTTTCACGACTCGTTTTCCAACCCAAATTATTATTCCTATTTTTAAGCTTTAAGTAAAGCACCACTCATTAAGATCACTTATAAATATATGCAAAATATATCAGATATAAAACGGTACCAGTTTAAAGATACTTCATTTGCCAGCTTGATGAATAAACGTATCTATAATATATTATTGATAGCTACGAAATACGATATTTTTATATTGGAAGAGGATGGGCGTGTCGATGAGCAGATATTCGATGAATATACATCCCTAAACCTACGCTACCCTCCCCGATTTACCCAAGTGTCTACCGCTGAAGATGCCTTTGAGCATCTGAAGGAAAACCATTATGAGCTTGTCATCTATATGCCGAATATGGACGATGCTGATATGTTTGCAACAGCCAGAGAGATTAAACATTTACATTCGGAGATACCTTTAATCGTATTAACTGCCTTCTCTAAAGAAGTTTCAAAACGTTTTGCGACCGAAGACCTCACTTTTGCCGATTATGTTTTCAGTTGGTTAGGAAACTCCAATTTATTATTGGCAATCATCAAGTTGATAGAAGACTCGATGAACGTAGAGCATGATACCCAAATGGTAGGGGTACAAATCATACTCTTGGTTGAAGACTCTATCCGTTTTTATTCATCAGCTTTATCAGCTCTATTCAAAATTGTACTGAAAGAATCTCGCGAGTTCTCGAAAGAAGCGCTTAACGAACATCAAAAGATGCTTCGAATGAGAGGCAGACCCAAAATTCTTCTTGCTCGCAGCTATGAAGAAGCTGCTGTTATATACAAACAATACAAGGATAACATATTGGGGATAGTTACCGACATGAGCTATATGCATGGCGGAATCAAAGAAAAGCTTGCCGGTTATAATCTGGCAAAATGGATAAAGACACAGAACAGGTTCTTACCCATTATATTCAATTCATCAGAGGAAAGCAACAAAGTATATGCAGATGAGCTTGCGTGCAGTTTCATTGATAAAAACTCAAAAAGCTACCCTCTTGATCTTCGGACTCAAATTGTTGAACAGTTTGGTTTTGGTGACTTTATTATAATAGATCCGGATACTAAAGAAGAGATTGTGCGGATAAAAAACCTGAAAGATTTACAGAAATCGATATTAACAATTCCTGATAAATCACTGGCTTACCACATGTCTCATAATCATTTCTCGCGGTTTCTCTACTCCAGAGCGATGTTCCCCATTGCAGAGACTCTTAAGAAAATTGATGTTGATGATCTTTCGAATATAGATGAGGCTCGAAAAATCATTTATGATACTATAGTTGAATACCGTAGAATGAAGAATTCGGGTATAATTGCAGTTTTTGAAAAAGACCGCTTCGATGAGTTTTCGAATTTTGCACGTATAGGTAACGGATCATTAGGGGGCAAAGGGAGAGGTCTGGCCTTTCTGGGGAATATCGTAAAGACTAATTTCGAACTGAATGAGAATCCAAATTTCCCCGTTTTACTGCCTAAAACGGTTGTACTCTGTACCGATATTTTTGATGATTTCATGGAGTCTAATAACCTGTATCCCATAGCTCTGTCGGATAGAAGTGATGAGGAAATCCTGCAGCACTTTTTAGATGCCGATCTGCCGGAAAGTCTGGATGATGATTTCTTAACCTTTTTCGAGGCTGTTAAATCACCTTTAGCCATACGTTCTTCGAGCTTACTTGAGGATTCGTATTACCAACCTTTCGCAGGCATATACTCGACCTATATGGTGCCTGCTTTGGAAGATAAACATAAAATGATACAACTGGTCAAGGCTGCCGTAAAGTCGGTTTATGCCTCTGTATTTTACGCCGACAGCAAAGCTTATATGACAGCCACTCAAAATGTGATTGATCAGGAAAAAATGGGAATTGTTTTACAAGAAGTTGTAGGAAGCAGATACGGAGACCGTTTCTACCCAACAATGTCGGGAGTTACACGATCTCTTAATTTCTACCCTATCGGTCACGAGAAAGCCGAAGAAGGGATTGTAAATATCGCACTAGGACTAGGCAAATACATTGTTGATGGGGGTACGACACTTCGGTTTTCGCCTTACCACCCGAATAACATTCTGCAACTAAGCTCGGTAGACTTTGCCTTGCGAGAAACTCAAAGGCAGTTTTATGCACTTGACATGAAGGATATTACACAGGAATTCTCTATCAATGATGGTTTTAACTTACTGAAATTGAATGTAAATGATGCCATAGCCGATGACTCACTACGATTTATCGTTTCGACTTTCGACCCTATCGACCAAACTATATACGAGGGGTTTTATGAAGGGGGACGTAAGATTATCTCATTTGCCAATATTCTTCAACACGAATTATTCCCATTATCAAGCGTGCTTCAAAAAGTTCTGAAAATTACACAATTCGAAATGGGGAGGGCTGTAGAGATTGAATTTGCGGTTAACCTGAAAAGTAAAGATGAGGCAACTTTCTACCTACTTCAAATCAGACCGATTGTTCAGAATAAAGAAGTCTTAAATGAAGACCTTACAAAAATACCTGTAGAAGATACTATTCTGACTTCCAATAATGCATTGGGCAACGGAATTATTGACGATGTATGCGATATTGTATATATCAAAACCGAAAACTTCAATGCTTCGAACAATCAGTTATTAGCTTACGAGATTGAAAAGCTGAATAAGCGATTTACAGAGGAAGACAGAGGTTATATTCTGGTTGGACCCGGAAGATGGGGAAGCAGCGATTCATGGCTGGGAATCCCCGTAAAATGGCCTCATATAAGCAATGCACGACTCTTAGTTGAATCGGGATTAGAAAACTACCGGATAGAACCCAGCCAAGGCACGCACTTCTTTCAGAATCTGACCTCTTTTGGTGTGGGATATTTTACGATTAACTCTTATCTTAAAGAAGAGGGTACTTTTGATGAAGCATTTCTTAATAGCCAGCCGGCACTATACGAATCAGATGCAATTCGCCATGTACGATTTTCAAAACCTTTAGTCATAAAGATTAATGGTAAGAAAAAGTATGGAGTAGTACTAAAAGATTAATAAAAAGAGAGCCATTAAAAAATGGCTCTCTTTTATTTTAAGTAAAAGAAAATATTTAATGACTCATTTTAAAAGCATAACAACCTGTTGCTGTTTTGCTTGCCAAAGCAATAAATAGTTCTGCGAACTTAATATAAGATGGAGGTTAATTATAGTACCCCTTGTGCCATCATGGCTTTGGCAACTTTCATAAAGCCTGCAATATTAGCACCCTTTACATAGTTTATAAAACCATCTGCATCTTTTCCATATTTAGAGCAATTCTCATGGATATCTTTCATAATAGTCTTCAATCGATTGTCGACCTCTTCTATAGACCAGCTTAAACGCTCTGAATTTTGAGACATTTCTAAACCGGAAACCGAAACACCTCCTGCATTAGCAGCTTTACCGGGTGCATATAATATTTTAGCATCTAAAAATACATTTACAGCTTCAGGAGTAGAAGGCATATTAGCCCCTTCTGATACGGCAAAGACACCATTAGCTACAAGTAATTTTGCATCATCACCATTCAACTCATTTTGTGTAGCCGAAGGCAATGCAATATCTGCTACTTCACCCCAAGGACGACCACCTGCAACAAATTTACAGTTATATTTTTCAGCATATTCCTTGATACGTCCTCTGTAAAGATCTTTAAGCTCTTTTACATATTCTAATTTCTCTTTAGTTATTCCCTCCGGATCATAGATATATCCATCTGAATCTGACAATGTCATTGGAATAGCTCCCAATTCGATCAATTTCTCACAAGTATATTGAGCAACATTACCCGAACCCGATACTAAGCATTTTTTACCTTTAATATCGATATTTCGAGTTTTCAACATTTCAAGAAGAAAGTACACATTACCATATCCTGTAGCTTCAGGTCGAATTAATGATCCTCCAAAGGTTAAGCCTTTACCGGTAAATGTTCCTGTAAATTCACGAGCTAATTTTTTATACATACCAAACATGAAACCAACCTCACGTCCTCCAACACCGATATCTCCTGCAGGCACATCTGTATCAGGACCAATATGTCTCCAAAGCTCAGTCACAAATGCTTGACAAAATCTCATAATTTCAGCATTTGACTTTCCTTTAGGATTAAAGTCCGAACCACCTTTTCCTCCACCCATAGGAAGAGTTGTCAGCGAATTTTTGAAAGTTTGTTCAAAAGCTAAGAACTTCAGAATAGATAGGTTTACCGATGAGTGAAAACGTATGCCTCCTTTATATGGTCCGATAGCATTACTATGTTGTACGCGATATCCCATATTCACATGTACTTTCCCCTTGTCATCAACCCATGTTACACGGAATGAAAATATACGTTCTGGAATACAAAGCCTTTCGATAAGATTTACTCTTTCAAATTCTGGATGCTGATTGTATACTTCTTCAATAGATTCTAAAACTTCATGTACAGCTTGATGGTATTCGGGCTCATTTGGAAATCGACGTTTTAATTCAGATAAGGTTTGTTCTGTTTTCATTTAATAAAAATTATTCTGTTACTAATTCAAAAGATAAGTGTGATAACGAAAAGAATAAAGATAGTTTGTTTTTTACAGACTCGCAAATATAAAGTTCTGATATATTATTTTTCGATTAGCATAAAAACGTCATAAATAAAACAGAAACAATAGAAAAAAGACATTTCACCATGTCGATAAAGTATTTAATTAATGGTATATATTATTACTAAATAGTTACTATAATGTGACATATTCGTAAATACACAAGCAAATAACTATGTAGATAAATCAATATGATTCGTTATCGATATTTTCAATATCAAAACATCAATAAAAAGCTATAAATATTATCCCATCTAAGAAAAATGTACTATATTTGTAGTATAAATCTACAGACAGAATATACCATGAAGTTAAAAACTCGGGTGTGTTCTGTCTTTTTTTATTTAGGTTAGGTTATAATTAGGGTTATCAAAAGATTGTTTTATTTTTAAAATTTTAGGTTATGAAACGTTTATTTATTTTAGCAGTTGCTATATTCTCGTTAGGTTCAGTTACTTTCGCCTCAAATGGTGATTATGCTTTTTTATCAAAATTGAATGAAAAAGAAAAGTTCAATGGATTGGTTAATTATCTTGAAGCAGACTATGAGCAACAAAGATATTTGAAAGAGATTTTTGAATTATCTTCTCAAAAAATGGAAAGAGCATCTCGCAGTGGAGAAAATTCCGAAAAAGAGGTAAGAAAAGCACTTGCCTTCAACTTGGCAAATACAAAAAGTGTTTTATCTGCAGAACAATACAAAAAATATCTTATCGTATTGAACATGACTTCTATCAATAGCAATAACACAGCATTACTAGCTGAGAAATAAAGATTAATCTGTTACTCTCTCATGAAATAACAGATTAAATATATATTAGAAAGCCGTCAAAAGAATCTTTTGACGGCTTTCTAATATGTATCGCTTTATCAAGAGATAAACTTGAATCGTTTACATAAGCAGATAAAAAAAAGAAGCTACCTTAAGGCAGCTTCTTTTTTTTATCTGTTGTTCTACGCAAATATTATTGAGCGAAGAATATAGCAACACGGTTCCATGCGTTTTCTTTGTATGGTTGTTCAGAAGAACCTTTCCATTCAACTTGAACGCGATCGCTACTGATTTTGTATTTATCAGTAAGAACTTTAGCAACGTTTCTAGCACGTCTTTCTGAAAGCTTAAGGTTATATTCAGCTGTACCAGTTAATTTATCAGCATAACCAACAATCTTAACTTTAGCATTTGGATTAGCTTTCAAGAATTGAGCTGTGTTATAGATACTAACTTCTTGATTGTTGTCAATGTTAGCACTATTTAGACGGAAGAATACTACATTAGGAATGTAAGTATCAGGAGCTACAGCAGCTGGTTGTACCTCTGGGCATGGAACTGCTGGAGGACAATTAGGTTTGCGGTTTCTCAAGTCATCGTTTTCTCTTCTCAGTTTGTTGATTTGTCCGTTCAAGTCATTAAGTAGATCGTTGTCCATAAGAACAGCTTCGCTGAATCCAACTTTTCCAACTTTCAACATAAGACCTGCAGTACCTGTAGCGATACCATTCCAATGAGTTTTACCTTTAGGACCTCTATCAAATCTTTGTTCAACAATAAATCCACCAACTTCAGCAAAAGCAGATAATCTATCTGAAATTCTGAATGTATTCAATAAACTAGCATTGAATGTAGGACCGTTAAATCCACGTTGTTTGAATTTATCTTCAAAACGGTGATTATAACCAACACCTACAGTAGGGATAAAGTTATAAAAACGATTTTCATTGTATTTACCCAAGTAGTTTGTAACATTGAACATAAAGTCCACAGTAGCATTAACGTGAGTCATGCTGTACATGTTTTGACCTTGGTTGCCACTAAATGAATGGATTTTTCCACCTTGACCGCGGAAACGTGCTCCTAAGTATGGATTGAACCATTTACCAACGAAAACCGAAGGATTAACAGTCATACGATCTAGAAAATCAGCATGTTGATCACTTGGACCAAAATAAACACTAGCACCTGCACCTGCACCGACAAACCAGTTATCCCAGAATCCGTTACGAGCAAAAGTTGCTTTTCTTCCAGCCTCAGCACTAACACCGCTTTCTTGAGCAGTAGCACTTATGCCAGCAAGAGCTAAACACAAAAGTAAACTTACCTTTTTCATAATCAATTAATTATAGTTAAACAGTTTAATTCTATTTTTTCTGGTATCTCTTATACCAATTATAAATCAAATTTACACCTTCTTCGATTTCCACTTTATGCTTCCATCCCAAAGAATGTAACTTAGAAACATCTGTTAGTTTCTTTAGAGTTCCATCAGGCTTCTCGGTATTAAACCATAATTGACCTTTAAAACCCACTATTTTTTTCACCAGCAAAGCTAGTTCTTTTATAGAAATATCTATTCCTGTACCCACATTTATATGAGTATTGCGAACTTCCTTATCTATAGTAACATCTATTAACTCCAAAAAGTTCACAGACTCCATTATATGGATTGTTGCATCAGCCATATCCTCACTCCAGAGAAATTCTCTCATTGGCTTACCCGATCCCCAAATCTCAATACTTATATTTTGATCTGCAACTTTACCAATACCGTATTTATTTAATATATATAAGATCTCATCTTCAGTTGATTTGTCATCAACACCTTCAATTGGTCTATATTGAAGATCTAATCTGATGGCACTCCAATCATTTTCTTCCAAACATTTTCCTAAATGCACTTTTCTAATCAAAGCAGGAAGGACATGTGATTTTTCTAAATCAAAGTTATCATTTGGTCCGTATAAATTTGTTGGCATTACTGCTAAAAAATTTGTTCCATACTGAATGTTATAACTTTCACACATTTTAATCCCTGCAATCTTAGCTATAGCATAAGGCTCATTTGTATATTCCAAGGGAGAAGTCAATAATGCGTCCTCTGAAATTGGCTGAGAGGCTTCTTTTGGATATATGCAAGTACTGCCCAAAAATACAAGTTTTTTTACATTATTTAGATAAGCTTGATGAATAATATTGTTTTGAATCATCAAATTTTCATAAATAAAATCAGCTCTATATTTATTATTAGCTATAATTCCTCCAACTTTAGCCGCCGCTAAAATCACATAATCAGGCTTTTCTTCTTCAAAAAAACGAGACACTGCTAGTTGGTCTTTTAAATCCAGTTCACTATGTGTTCTTAATATAAAATTAGAATAACCTCGACTCTTTAAGTTAGCCAAAATAGCGGATCCAACCAATCCTCGATGCCCTGCAATATATATCTTTGAAGACTTATCAATCATTTTTCACTCAAAATAATTAAGTATCTTATAGCCTCCTTTTCTCAAGAATTCCTCTTTTTTCATCAAGGTAACATCATGACTCATCATATCTTCACACAATCCGTTTAAGTCATACGAAGGTTCCCATCCGAGTTTCTGC
Organism: Dysgonomonas sp. HDW5A; assembly: GCF_011299555.1. NCBI lineage: Bacteria > Pseudomonadati > Bacteroidota > Bacteroidia > Bacteroidales > Dysgonomonadaceae > Dysgonomonas > Dysgonomonas sp. HDW5A. The sequence goes on from NZ_CP049857.1 coordinate 818,311, forward strand.
TTTGCTTTAGTATTATCACCAATCAAGATATCAACTTCGGTCGGTCTAAAATATGCAGGGTCTACACCTACTACAGAATCTCCAATTCTAGTTTTGAAGTCTGCCAAGTATTCGATTCCTACTTTATTAGTAAATTTAATATCGTCAACAGCAGTTATAAAACCTTCCTCCTGTTCATTTTCTCCTTTAAAATCAACAGTTACACCCACTTCCATAAACGACATTTTAATAAAATCTCGAATTGTAGTTGTTATTCCAGTAGAAATAACATAATCATCAGGTGTATCTTGTTGCAATATTAAATACATTGCTTTGATATAATCTTTAGCATGCCCCCAATCTCTTTTGCTCGAGAGATTCCCCATGAATACTTCATCTTGAAGACCTAGAACTATGCGAGACACTGCTCTTGTAACCTTTCTCGTCACAAAAGTCTCCCCCCTTAGAGGTGATTCATGATTAAACAAGATCCCATTACTTGCATGCATCCCATAAGCCTCTCGATAATTAACTGTAATCCAATAAGCATATAGTTTCGCTACGGCATATGGACTCCTTGGATAGAAAGGCGTAGTTTCCTTTTGAGGTATCTCCTGCACCAATCCGTATAATTCTGAGGTTGAGGCCTGATAAATACGAGTTTTATTAGTCAATCCTAAAAGACGAACAGCTTCCAGCAATCTCAATGTACCGATACCATCTGCATTGGCAGTATATTCCGGAATATCGAAACTAACCTTTACATGACTCATAGCAGCCAAATTATAAATTTCATCTGGCTGAACCTCTCCTATTATCCTGGTTAGATTCATACTATCAGTCATATCACCGTAATGAAGAATTAATTCTCTATGTTCTTCGTGCGGATCTTGATATAAATGATCAATTCTATCTGTATTAAAAAGAGAGGATCTTCTTTTTATCCCATGGACAATGTATCCTTTCTTAATCAGAAATTCAGATAGATATGCTCCATCCTGTCCAGTTACTCCCGTTATTAATGCTGTTTTTGTCATTTAAAGTTCTGTTAAAATCACCTGTTTGTGACTTTTTCAAGCCACAAATATAAAGATAAATATATTTTAAACAAAATAAACATTAACAAAAGAACAGTTTACCCCCAATTATAGCTTAAGATCGATGCTCTTTCCGCAATAGATCATTAACACTTTTAACCGGATTGAAAGTACTCAAAGGGACTTCCACAAATACCGTATTCCAATCTGACATAGCCCCATTCCACAATCCGGGCAGTTCTAATGCTTTTAGAGCCCTTCCCTCTTTTGTTTTTTTACTTATAAAGCCTGTATTTTCATCAATAAATGTTATAAGGTCAAATTTCTCACCATTAAAATCTTTTACCCCACAAACAACATCAACCGGATTGAAATGTGTTCCTTTAACAAACAAATCCTTTTTTCGAGGATCATCCAAGTCTATCTGGGAGCTTTCTAATATCTGCAAAGAAACAGTACCGTCTTCATTAACTGCAAAAAATGGACCTCCTCCAGCTTCACCAACATTCTTCACCATACCACAAACCCGAATAGGTCGGTTGAGCTTCTTCTGAAGATATAAAACAAGCTCGGCATCCTCTAAATATTTAGTATCTGGATTTTTCACATTCAATTTATCCTGTAAAAAATAAAGAATTTCTAAAAGCTCCTCTCTTGAATACACTCCCGAATTTATTAACTTCAAATAACCAAAAATACGACTCTGGACATCTACCAAATATCCGGCCAACATCTTTTTATAATAAGCTTCTTCATCCTTAAACTTATCAGGAACAACATTATCAATATTCTTAATGAAAATAATATCCGCTGACAGGTCATTTAAATTTTCAATCAACGCACCATGCCCTCCGGGTCTAAACAAGAGATCCTCACCATCACGAAATGGCTCATTATTATCATCAACAGCAATTGTATCTGTCTTCTTTTTTTGCTCACTGAAAGAAATGTCAAATTTCACGCCAAATGCCCGTTCATAGCTATCTGAGACTGTCGAAATCAACTCCTTAAACAACTGACGATGCTCTGGTGAAACTGTAAAATGCAAAGTAACCCCTCCATCATTTGATTTTGCATATAATGCCCCTTCAACAAGATGCTCCTCCACTGGAGTTCTATTACAATTTTCATATGCGTGAAATTTCAACAATCCTTTGGGAAGCCCGCCATAATTCAAGCCATTCTTAAGTAAAAGAACCTCTAAAACATCTTTATACCTACCATGCAGAATCAAAGACTCCACATCCTCACCTTTCTTACTTACACAAGCGGAATTAAGATCGTCAAAAAATGCAAATGCTCGAATATTATCAAAGAATATACTTATAGAATCATTATCCGGAGATTCTGATTTCCGTTGCAGAAACTCAAATAAATCTTTAAACATACGACTTGCCGCGCCTGATGCCGGAACAAATTTAACTACTGAATGTCCTGATCGAGAATAGCCATCCCATATATTTATATATATATCAGCTTCCTCGGGACTAAGGACGGTAATTCCTTTATCATTCGTTGCATAATTTATAATTTCAAGAAAAGGAAATCCTGTTTTGAAACGATCAATTTGCTTCTGAACTTCGATAATGTCTAGACCTTGAATATTTAGTTTTTCAATATCCTTTTTTGTAAATGTCTGATGCATAAGAAATCATATTTAGGATTAATAAACACAAATATAGAAAAGATATCAACGATCAGTGTATGATATACAAAAAAAAGCAAACCAAAAATGGTTTGCTTTTATATATAGGGAAGATATAATCTTAATTGATTTTCATTAAACTCTTAAAAAGAAGCATTTCTCGATTGTGAATTACGTCTAACAAACATCAAATACACTCCTGCAAGAAATATAAATGCAAGTATATCTGTTGAAGTAAAGTTAATATATCCATTTTGAGAAGATTGATTCCCTAAATTGAACGATTGTCTGTAAGGTTTAATATTCTCATTAACAAATTCGGGTGTAGATCGGGCAGCAGAAAATGCATCCTCCATTGGAAGAAAACTAGTTGGAGCTGCAAAAGATCCAGGTGCTGAATTAGCAGCAAATGGAATAAGTAGCAAAAACAACAACACTACTAATCCTTTCTTTATTTTGATACCTAAATTTAACATAGACTAACTTTATAATAGACGTGAATATTAACAATAAAAATCACGATTCTGCGACAAAGATAATCATTGGAAAATTCTAAAACAATATCTTTCAACTAATAACATACAAATTAGTTATTTTTTAACATTTATATATCAAGAAAAACTCTCCATCTCCCGAAGCGTTATATACCTGATCTTCTCCAAATTATCAAATATCACATATCTATTAACAGTTGAGGTTGTAGTTTTGTTTGATAGTCGATCCGAAAAAGAAGGATAAATCAAGTAAATATCGGTTTCCGGAACAGCCACCAAAAGCTTATTTGAGGGATTAACGCCCACAAAATCAGCATCTGGCCCAATTCTATCTAAAATCTCTTTTTTTTCTTTTTCCAAATAATATTTGTTAAGTCTGTTGCTTCCTGCCGAAAACATCATAATTGTTTTTCCATTCTTTTTCATTAAAGGAATAGATAGACAAATTGCAAAAGGTTGCTTACCTGATATTTTTTGATTTATAATGTATTTTCGTGTTGCCTTTAACCATATTGTCCCCAACAAAAGCAGAATTATAAAAGGTATAGCATACAAACTCATCAAATGATCAACATTAAACAGGTAAAGGAAACCAAATAATGCGACAAAAAGAATTCCAGACGGTGGCACTATAGCATAATTTCGCCAAACTCCTTTAGCATAAAATTTTCTTCTGAATTTTTCATTTCGTTCCAAACGCTGTATTTTATCTGTATTCATATCATTAATATAATTTAGATCAAAAGTACAAATGTTTTTCCAGTGAATAAAAGACTAGAAGTCCAATAATTAGTAAATTTGAAATAAAAAAAACAAAAACAAAACTTCAATTGGAATGAAAATATTATTTTTACATTTTAGGTATATATGTTTTAGGATAAATAGTAAATATAAGTAATGAAAGATCATATTGCACAAGAAGATGAATTTAAGTTGTTACTGCATCAACTTTCTGCAAAGTCAAAAGAATTACAAATATCTTCGAAGGAGGAAGCTTTTATTAGATCTACCGTAAAGGAGGGAATCGCTCAAGGGATCTATAAAGTAGATGATAATAAATATTTTCATCTCATTACTGTATTAAATACTGTACTCATTGTAATTAACGAAATAGGACTCCGAAAAGCTGCCGTAATAGCTAACTTACTATACAGACCTGCCGTTAATAAGATAATTACAATAGAGCAAATTAAACAGACATTTGATCACGAAGTAGCTGATATTGTAAAAGGTCTGATGAAAATAAATCATCTTGAGGCTAATCAAACAACTTTAGAATCTGAAAATTTCATCAAGCTTTTATTATCGTTCGCCGAAGACATGAGGGTCATATTAATTATGATTGCCAACAGACTGTATTTGATGAGAACAGCCAGTGAGGTAGATGAAGCAACTCGCTTAAAACTATCGATAGAATCTTCTTACATATATATACCTTTGGCACATAAGCTCGGGTTGTATAATGTAAAATCTGAGTTAGAAGATTTATATCTCAAGTACACCGATCGTGAAATATATGACTACATATCTCAAAAATTAAATGAGAGTAAAACTGTACGTGATCAATATATAGCCGAATTTATTGCACCTCTTGAAGAAAAATTTAAAGAAACAGGACTTAAGTACGATATAAAAGGTCGGGTAAAATCTATCTATTCGATAAATAATAAACTCAAAAAGCAGAAGGTTGAATTCGAATCTATATACGACTTGTTTGCTATCCGGATAGTACTTGATTCTCCACAGCCAAAAGAGAAGGCTGAGTGCTGGCAGATCTATTCTATTGTAACGGATTTATACCAACCTAACCCTAAAAGGCTTAAAGATTGGCTGTCTATACCAAAGAGTAACGGCTATGAATCCCTGCACATTACAGTAATGGGACCTCAATCTAGATGGGTAGAAGTACAGATCAGAACTCGACGCATGGACGAAATTGCAGAGAGAGGTCTAGCCGCTCACTGGAAATACAAAGGAGTGAAAAGTGAGTCAAATATTGACGACTGGCTGACCACTTTACGCGAGGCTTTAGAGAACAAAAGTGTGGCAAACAACGAGAAACTTGAAGATTTCAAACTGGATCTTTACGATGATGAAATTTACGTGTTTACACCCAAAGGTGATTTACACAAATTACCCAAAGGAGCTACCATCCTGGATTTTGCATTCTCAATACATACTAAGCTAGGGGCTACTTGCGTATCGGGTAAAGTGAATGGCAAAAATGTATCTATTCGTCATAAATTGAATAGTGGAGATCAAATAGAGATAATGACCTCTGCTAATCAAACTCCAAAACAAGATTGGCTGAATTTTGTAACAACTACAAAAGCCAAAAATAAGATTCGCCAAAAACTAAAAGAAGAAGCAAACAAACAAGTTGATTACGCCAAAGAATTATTAAAACGTCGCTTCAAAAACAGAAAAATAGATGAAGACGAAGGCGTATTGATGCGCCTGATAAAGAAAAAAGGCTTTAAAACTGTAACCGACTTCTATATCAAAATAGCGCAGGAAACTTTAGACGTAAACTCTGTTATCGATCAATATCTTGAATTAGAGAAACGAGAGAGTGAAGTACATGATAAACATGATCTGGTTAGTGCCGAAGGCTACACAATTCAGCCCCAGAGCACCACTCAAAGTAATGACAAGTCAACGGATGAGCTTATATTAGACAAAGACCTGAAAGGGATAGATTACGCTTTGGCTAAATGTTGTAACCCTATATATGGAGATGAAGTTTTTGGTTTCATTTCATCGCAAGGAATAAAAATACATCGGACTAATTGCCCGAATGCACACGATATGTTTTCACGCTTCGGTTACAGGGTTATACCTGCACGATGGTCGGGAAAATCAGGATCAAGTTACACCATTATATTGCGTGTTGTAGGTGCTGACGATATTGGTATTGTAACAAACCTGACTTCTATAATTTCTAAAGAACAAGGGATAACACTCCGCTCGATTAGTATAGACTCAAACGATGGATTATTTCAAGGCAATTTATCCGTAACATTGCAAGATACAAATACCCTCGAAAGTTTAATGAAAAAATTGCGGACGGTAAAAGGTGTAAAACAGATCTCTAGATTAAATTAAGGCTCAAATCTTTTTTTAAGAGATTTTACATATAGAACAAAAGTCCTCCCTATAACAAAACAAAATGAGGTTATTCAATATGAATAACCTCATTTATATAATATAATAAGATATTACTTATTTACTCTGAAACGTTCGTTTCCGTTCTTTATGAAATCAACGATCTGATTAGCAGCAGCTATTCCAGCATTAGTATTCGCCTCTGCAGTTTGAGCACCCATTTTTTTAGGTGTAGAAAAATATCTTCCTTCAAATTTCTCAGCCATTTCAGCATGATTGGAAGGCATAATATCTGTTACGTATTTCACATCCGTACGATCCTGCATCAACTTCACAATTTCGGCCTCATTGATAACTTCCTTACGAGCAGTATTTATCAATAATGCTTTTTTAGGTAGTTTATTCAACAATTCGTAATTGATCGAATTCTTTGTTTCTGCCGTAGCAGGTATGTGTAACGAAACAAATTCGCAATTAGAATACAATTCTTCAACTGTTTTCACAGCTTTTACACCTTCTTTTTCGATAGCTTCCGCAGAAAGGAAAGGATCAAATGCATATACTTCCATGTTGAATCCTTTTGCAATGCGGGCAACGTTACGTCCCACATTACCATACGCATGAATTCCCAGTTTCTTACCGGCCAACTCGGTACCCGATGTTCCATTGTAGAAATTACGCACTGCATATACAGCCAAACCGAAAGCTAATTCGGCTACTGCATTTGCATTTTGTCCGGGAGTATTCATTGCACATACTCCATGAGCAGTTGCAGCCTCCAAGTCAATATTGTCAAATCCTGCACCTGCACGCACAACTATTTTCAGTTGTTTGGCTGCAGCAAAAACATCTTTATCGAAAATATCACTACGGATAATAGCTGCATCTACATTAGCCACAGCATCCAATAGCTGTTGTTTTTCTGTATATTTTTCGAGCAAAACCAATTCATAGCCTGCTGCATCTATTACATTCTTAATTCCCTTTACTGCTTCTGCCGCAAAAGGTTTATCTGTTGCTATTAATACTTTTATACTCATATCTGATTTGTATGTGAGAAGGTCTGCAACCTCTTATGCATTTTGTTTTTCAAATTCTTTCATTGCATCTACTAATGCCTGAACACCTTCGATAGGCATAGCATTGTAAATAGACGCTCTAAATCCGCCAACTGATCGGTGACCTTTCAATCCGTCAAGACCTTTGCTTACTGCAAATTTCGAGAAATCGGCTTCTTTATCTTCGTGACCTTTTGCCATTACAAAACATACGTTCATCAATGAACGGTCTTCTTTAGCTGCAGTTCCTACGAACAATGGGTTTCTATCTATTTCGGCATACAATAAAGCAGCTTTTTCTTTGTTCTTTTTCTCCATTGCAGGAACTCCACCATTAGCTTTTAACCATTTAAGAGTTTGCAAAGCTGCAAAAATAGGTACTACCGGAGGGGTATTAAACATAGACTCGTTATCGATGTGTGTTTTATAATCCAACATCGTTGGTATCTTACGAGAAACTTTCCCTAAGATATCATCTTTTACGATAACAAATGTCAAACCGGCAGGAGCCAGATTTTTTTGTGCTCCACCATATATAATACCATACTTAGTCACATCGATTACTCGTGAAAATATATCTGATGACATATCGGCAACTAAAGGCACCGGAGAATCTAAATCGGTATGTAATTCTGTTCCGAAAATAGTATTATTGGTTGTTATGTGGAAATAATCCGCATCAGCAGGAATGGTATAATCCTTTGGTATGTATGAAAAATTATCGGCTTTTGAGCTTGCTACTTCGATAACTTCGCCAAACATTTTTGCTTCTTTCTGAGCTTTACTTGCCCATGTTCCTGTATTAAGATAAGCGGCTTTTTTCTCCAAAAGGTTAAAAGGAACCATGCAGAACTGCAAGCTGGCACCTCCACCTAAAAATATTACAGAATAGCCTTCAGGTATATTCAATAGTTCTTTAAACAATGCGATAGCTTCATCCATTACAGCGATAAAATCTTTACCTCTGTGGCTAACTTCCATAAGAGATAATGTGGACGAATTGAAATCTAAAATAGCTTTTGCTGTTTCTTCGATTGTTTGTTGTGGTAAAATTGAGGGACCTGCGCTAAAATTGATTTTTTTCATATTTGCAAGAATTTGAATCGTTCTTTTCTATTATGGTTTTAAGGTCTCAGACCTTTTTATTTCAGGATTAGATGACTTTATCAACTAAGAACTCCAAATTTAATAAATATATTTGAAAATGGCACTGTTAAAATAAAATGAGTATATATTACTTCTGATTTTATTTCTTTATGTCATTAAACAGATAGGTTTTACCATCTACATGATAATAATAAAGACCATCATTTTTAGCTTTTTCTATTCCTTTTTCTGAAATTTTATAGCCCATCACCTCGGAGAGGATATAATTGAAATTTGTAGTATTTAACCTTCCATCAACAAGATATTTATCGATAATACGGTTAGTATCAATTGTATCATTATAAGGTATCACAACAAAAGGAATCATAAACTGATCCATATCTTTATCCAGAAAGCCATGCCCTTTATTTATGATTTCTCCGTGATCCGAAAAATAAAAGACAAGAGAGGAAGAGGCAACTTTCGTATCTAGTTTATTAACTATTGTATTGTACAACAATCCGATAACCCGATCGCTATGATGTATGGTTCGATCATAATCTAAGGTTGTATTAAAATCATTGGTTAAGACTCGGCAATCTGCCTTATCGTATTTCTCCTTATACTCGAGATGACTCCCTTTAAGATGAATAAAAAATATCTGCTTAATTTTAGGATTATATAATTTTTCAATAATCGGGATTAACTCCAGATCATCTTTCTGAAAATTGAAGAAACAGGAAGTATCAGCATACGAAGCGATCAATCCGATATAACTGTCGTGCATCCCTATTTTATCCTGATTAGATATCCAATAAGATTCATACCCGGCATCATTAGCCAGAGCAACTGCATTCTTGTTATTGAGCAATGGTTGGCGATCCAACGGTGTAGCAAAACTCAAAGACAGTCCTAAAGCATCCCGTGTAATGGATGCAGGAGATACAGCATTGTAGTATGATAAACGATCAGCATTTTTCAGACTATCAAGAAATGGGGTCGTTGGCAAATTATAACCATATAAACTATAATGTGTTTGCAAAGAACTTTCGCCCATAACTACAAATATTGTATTAGGACTATTTGAGGTAGTGAAAAAGCTTATTTCTTGAGGTAAAGTTTTAGGCTTAGCTAATTCGGTTCTGAACCGATACATTTCCTGACAGTAAATTACAGAGGCAAATCCCACATTCGTAAGAAGAGGAAGCCTCACTCCTAAAACTGAATAAAAATGCATGAGTGGTGAGATTCTCAACTCTTCAGGAACTTTTCTCCTTTGCGACTCATCCATCAACAGGTAAACAGAACCATAACAAATACCGAAACCGGCAATTATAAATAAGATGGAGGCTAAGATGTAAGGCTTTCGACTCTTAAGTTCCCGATAAGCCAGATACAAAACAATACTTGTTACAATAATCAGAGGAATTGCTATGCCGGCATACATCCTGATTGCACCCAGAGCCTCATGTTTATTGGTTTCGATAATAGAAGAAAACAAACCTAATGTAACTTGAGACGAAAAAGCAATAGCTAAAGTTGCTTCTATAGATATGATTATTGCCAGTAATAACACAAATATTATGGCAACTCTTTTGATATGAGAGATAAGATTTAAAAAAGACAGTATGATAATAGCATTCAACGCAGCGTATAGTAAGCTGCTTGCATGTGTAGACAAACTGAATGATTGAAACAAAGGATTCCAATCAATATACACAGTTCTCAAATAAAAGGCTAATAAAAAAAAGTAGAGAAAACAAAAAACAGAAAATCTATATTGTTGTAATACTCTACTTATACGTGTTCGAAAATGCAATAGTTTCAATATTCTATTTTATCATCTTTTTCTTCCCACATCCGAAAAGCCGATAATGCTTCCTTATGTAGTATTTGGATAGAAGGGATACTTCTCTCTTCCGGTTTAAGTTCGATTTGTTCGTATATAAATGAGTCGTCAAAACCAATATTTTTGGCGTCTTCCTTACAACATCCGTAATATATACGGTCGATACGAGCCCAATAGATAGCTGACAAACACATTGGACAAGGTTCGCACGAAGTATATATTTCACATCCGTTCAAATCGAATGTACCGAGTTCTTTACAGGCTTTGCGGATAGTGGTTACTTCCGCATGAGCTGTAGGATCATTATCCAGAGTTACACAGTTGGAGCCTTCGGCTACAACTTCTCCGTTCTTCACAATTACAGCCCCAAAAGGACCGCCACCGTTTTTCACACTATTCTCAGCCAATTTAATGGCTTGTTGCATATATTTTGGATTCATTTCTAACAAGTTCCGTTTAAGTAAAAAATAAATTTTATTGGCATATTCTATAGTTATAACAATCATATTTGTTATACTTGCCAAAGCAATAAAAAGGTCTAGAAATTTATTTTCTGTGTTTCAGCTCTTTATTTATTTTTTCTATATAGCCTAAAATTTCCTCTCCGCCGATTCTATTTTCGGAAGAAGTTATAAATATGGGAGGTAGTTCTACCCAAGTCTCTTCGAGTTTTTCGGTATATTTTGCAATATTTTCTTTGGCTTTCGATTTGCTCAACTTATCTATTTTAGTGAAAACTATTGCAAATGGAATATCATTTTCGCCCAACCACTCCATAAATTCCATATCGATTTGTTGAGGATCATGGCGGCTGTCAAGTAATAAAAACAGATTGGTAAGATCGTCTCTATTCAGAATATAATCTTCTATTATAATACGGATGTTTTCTCTACCTTCCTTACCTCTTTGAGCGTATCCATAACCGGGAAGATCGACCAGATACCATTCTTCATTTATGATAAAATGGTTTATCAATTGGGTTTTTCCGGGTTTCGATGATGTCATTGCTAACCCTTTATGGTTAGTGATCATATTTATAAGAGAAGATTTACCTACATTAGACCGACCAATAAACGCATATTCGGGTTTACCGTCTGTCGGACATTGTTTATAATCTGTGTTGCTTATAACAAACTTAGCATCTTTTATAATCATTGTTTATATTTTGGGTGCTTTACAAATGTACAATACTTGGCTCTATATCGCAAAAAAATATTATCGAACATGCTTCAACGACCTGATTAAACTTACTAAAAGCGTAATACTTAGCCCAAACATCGAGACTACGGCATACGAATATCTCAGATTGGTAAGTTCGGCTATGTATCCGATAATAGGAGGACCGAGCAGGAAGCCGAAGAAACTCACACTCGAAACGATAGTCAGTGCAATACTTGGAGAACCTTTTGTATTACGTCCTGCTATACTATATATGGTAGGAACAATACTGGATATTCCAAATCCGACAATCATAAAGCCAATAGCCGAAGGGATAAGATAGGGAAATAATACAGAAATCATCAAGCCGGTAAAGATCAGTATACCACCCAATTGCAAAACTCTTTTCTTTCCTATTCTTACGGATAACTTATCGGTCAAGAACCGCCCGATAGCCATAAAAGTCATCACAATGGTAAAACCCATAACCGTAATCATTTCGGGAGCGTGTACCACTTCTTTAAAATAGACTCCACTCCAGTCGAACATGGCACCTTCGGAACACATCCCGAAGAATCCGATCAATCCTAACTGAACGAGTAATAGTTCAGGCTTTTTAAATATCGTTTCTTTCTGTTCTGTATTCTTTTTAGGCGGATCGGGTATTAAGTCTTTCAACCTGAAAACCATCAAGCCTAGCATAACTATGGCAATTATAATAAAATGAATATAAGGTTCGATCCTGAACGGAGCAATGGATAGTGCAAAAACAGAACTCAATGCACAGGCAAAACTCCATCCTCCATGAAAGGAAGACATTATGGGTCTGCCATAAATTTCCTCCATCCGCAAACCTTGTGTATTAACTGCTATATTCAGAAAATTAGAACACAAACCAAAGAAAAACAGGCTCACAAAAAGCATTATCGAGCTGGTTGCAAGTCCTAAAGTTACAAGTACAAAACAGTACAAAACCATAGCAATAGCCAACATACGGATACTTCCATATTTGGCAATCCAAGTTCCCGAAACCGGCATAGCTGCAAGTTGTCCCAAAGCGGGTGCAAATAAAACCGTACCCAGAGCAGCTTCGCTCATCGACAAAGAGGTTTTAATGTCGGGAATACGGCTCGCCCAACTGGCAAAACCAAGTCCTTGAATAAAATAAAAAGATAATATAGCTAAACGTGCACGTCCTTTTGTGGTTTTCAGCACGTATTCATATTCTGACATAACTAGAGGATTCGATAATTGATCTTGCAAAATTAGAATAACTTTTGCTTGATATGAAACTTCGAAGCCAATATATTTAGTAATTTTAAGGTCGCAAGGTCGCAGACCTTTTTATTGCTTTGGCATTTATAACAACCAGATGTCGCTATGGTGATAACACATCGTATTAAATAGTTGAACTTACTTATATCTTTAGACTCTCTTTTTTACTTAAATTACAGAAGTTATGTCCGAAAAACTAGTTGAAACCGTAACCGAAAAGGTCAAAAAATATCATCGTGATACAGTAGCCCATTACAAGCATCTGCATCAGAACCCTGAACTTTCTTTTGAAGAAAAGAATACCTCTCTTTATGTAGAAAAGCAACTACAGGAATGGGGGGTAGAATACCGGAATAAGATTGGAGGCTATGGCATTCTGGCTTGCATCAAAGGCTCGAAACCTTCTTCCAAAACAATTGCCCTTCGTGCCGATATGGATGCACTTCCGATTACAGAGCAAAACGACATTGATTTTAAATCGAAAAATGAGGGGGTTATGCATGCATGCGGACATGACACTCATACGGCAAGCTTATTAGGAGCGGTTAAAATAATCAACGAAATGAAAGATCAATTTGCAGGAACTATCCTTTTTATCTTTCAACCCGGAGAAGAAAAACATCCCGGAGGGGCAAGCCTCATGCTAAAAGATGGGATCTTTGATACTTATAAACCTGATATAATTATCGGGCAACATGCCTATATTGATTATCCTGTTGGCACAGTCGGTTTCGAACCGGGCACAGTTATGGCATCCGCAGACGAGGTTCATATTCAAATAAAAGGACAGGGAGGACACGGAGCCATACCACAAGATCTTAACGATACGGTACTTGCCGCATCTCAACTGGTGGTATCTATGCAACAAATAGTTAGCAGGCGTTCTAATCCGTTTAAACCTTGTGTGCTTTCATTCGGTAAATTTATTGCAGACGGTGCTACTAATGTTATACCCAATACGGTAACTCTGGCAGGTTCGCTTCGTTGCATGGATGAGGAAGAAAGAAACAAGCTGAAACCAATCATACGTGATATTGCCATTCATACAGCTAAAGCATACGGTTGCGAATGTGACATCGAAATATATGACGGCTACCCTTGTACTTACAATGATGAGGAAGTTACACGCATGGCAAAAGCTTTTGCTGCTGAATACTTAGGTGAAGACAAAGTTAGGGGTTTACCCAAAAGAATGACAGCCGAAGACTTTGGCTTTTTCTCACAACTCTATCCTACCACCTTTTATAGATATGGAGTTATTGGCGGACAGCATTGCACCGGATTACATACTCCAACATTTCTGATTGATGAGGAAGCCTTAAAAACTTCAGTAGGAACTATTGCTTATTTGGCTTTACGATATTGTCAGATATAAAACTAAAAAAATCATCTCCCTCTTCTTAACCGGATACAAACCTCCGGTCGTGAAGCAGGGAGACAACCCTCTAATATACAGTTATAACTGTCGTCGTCAATACTGTTTAACTTATAAAATACATAATTTATTTATAATTTTGACAGCATAACTGTATTTCTTAAAACACACTACACATATAATAAATAATTCTGATCACTCGAAAACTGCTGTTTGCGAAATATTCAAAGCCCAAGCCGCAACATTTACTTGTACGCTAAGTGACGATGGAGCTTCGGAGCTAAATGGATTGCTAACACCCAGACCTTTTACTACGGTTTTGATACTATAAGTATTGTTACGCTTAATATAAGTATGGCCATCAGTTGCTCCAGAAACGGTAGACGCTGTTCCTTCCTTATTTATAACTACAGGAAAATAAGTATATCCACTGGCATCTACACGCCCTGGTACATTGCTGATATAAACATTATTTTGTTTGACTTTTGCTCTTATCACCAAGATAGTAGGATAAGCCATCACATTATTTACGGGTTGGTTTTCATACAGATAAAAATAAGTATTATTATTGCTAGCTGCAGTTGTCAAGAAATTATCTGATCCCGACAATACAGTACTTATTGATGGGAACAAGTCGCCCGAACCTGAAAGGCCTTCATAATAAGCCGCTGGAGCAGATGCTGTTCCTACATTTGCGATTAGTGAGCTTTTTGATGCATTTATAACAAACGCAGTCAGGTCGTCAAAACTATATTCGCTACTTTGCCATTGCATATCTTCTATTTTCACACGAGAAACCAATCTTGTCAGAGAATAAGAATGAGGAGCCAAAGAAGTTCCGTCTGAAACGCTCGACGAATATCCAATATAATTTTTACCGGGTAGAATAGTTACATCAACTATATCTGTAGCCATAGTTAAACGACCGTTATCTTTTTCATTTTTCAAGTCTGCTACTGCTTTTTTCAAATCGTCCAATGTCTTTATCAAAGAAGCATCACTGGCATAATTAGCCAATACAAATATTTTTTTCGCACCGCTTGTAACTGCAATATTATCCACTTTTGTGATTGTATTAACCGTACTGGTTGCTGTTTTATAAGCCTCAAGAGACCCATCAGCATTAAACACAAAAGCATCTAATTTTAATACTTTCTCTTCTTGGGTAGGATTTCCGGCAGCTCTTGTTTGAACACCGTTTGTTCCTGCTATTTGCAAACTGATACTTGCCGATTCAGGAGATACAACAGGGGATACAGATGCATTATCATCTGCTTTCTCGCATGATACTGCTATAAATGCAATACCTATTAATAAGAATAATTTTTGTAATTTCATTTTGTATTTTTTTTATTTGTAATTTTTCTTTTGCTTATCACTGACTTACATAAAGCCTTTTAGTCATTTTTCTCTCTTTGTTCAAAGTACGAATAGTATAGAATACAATGAATAAAAACAATGGTGCCCAGAAGTCTCCGATGGGTGCCCCGACAGCTCCCAACTCTGGAGCATCGTTATCATCATTCGGATTATATCCTGCATAGACTGTTGTATTGGCATCACTTGTCTTTTGTTCTATTGTTTCCAATGTTGATGAAGATGGCAACTCATTATTAAACGGAGTTGATGTTGATTCAGATACATTTGGATCCAAACTATTTGCATAATCAGATGTAGTCATAACTTTTATTATTTGATTTCTTTATTTCGGTTTAGAGAATTATCTTAAAGGATTTTGACCCTTGCGATGTATCGGCTTTCAATAAATAGAAGCCTTTCTCCAATACGCCCTCGTCAATCAAATAAGTAGTATTATGAATTTTGTCTTTTCGAAATACCATACGCCCCATCACATCAAATAATTCGACTCTTTCCAACTCAAAATGAGCTGATTCTATCCGGATACCGTTTGCTGATGTTATAGTTATTTCGCCGTCAGAAGTTTCATCCTCAATACCGGATGTCGATTTAGCTGTCAATTGGATGGAGAAACGATCCTCCAAGTTTTTACTTGATGTTTTGTCAAATGATACAGATGATGTTTTTCGTAAATCATATTCTTTCTTTTGTAATTTATCTATTAATATAACATCGGAATATGCAGCAAAAGCCTCTATTCCTTTGATGGTGATTATTGCTTTTCCGGTTTTAGTGGTACGGATACCGATCGGGATAGTGATGCTTTGATCGCTGTTGCCAAAAAGATTAATTTCCAGTGCTTCGGTTTCATTAGCAATAGTATATATTTCGGGCACATCAGTTCCGGGTGAAAACATTTTCCGGATATCTTCCCCTGCTATATACTTCAATGAAGCTCCCTTACGTGCTGCTAAGATTGTCTTACTTTGAATCTTATTGAAATTCAGACCTAAATAAAGAACATCTGCAAGAGCTTGATTTGAAGACCTGAGTTCAACACCGGCACCGGCTTTTGCTACCGATATGTTTTGAGGTTTAAATACCAAACTTTTTTTACCGGGTTTCGTTTCTACAAAAAACGACTGCATAGGAGGAATAAATTGTGATAAACTTTCGGCTGTCGTTTCAGAAGATAAGCCTCCCAAACCGCTCCACACTTCACTACTGCCACTACTTATGTAGGCATAAAACTTACTTCCATCCCATATTCTGTAATAACCATACATGCTATCGGCATTATCTTCTGCAAACTTCGCAAAGTCGATATGCGACATAAACGGATTGCCCACAATATTAGTAGTTCCTGCTGCTACACCTACTGTAGAAACTCCATTGGAGTAGGATTCTTCAAAAACAAACCGATATCTGTTATTTTTTTGTTTATTGGTAAGGTTATTATGACCGACAGTCCATACCGAATCGTTAGGTATACTGGCTTCGTCTCCCCGATTAAGAGGCGCTACCTGAGTCAACCAAGCTCCGCTGGTTTTATCGTGATAGCTATAAGTGACATCACGACCATCAACTAAACGACGAGGAAATTTATAAGGAGTTCCTGTTGGAAAGTTTGTATCAGCATAATTCATTCCATTAGCTTTTCCATTAACCCACAATGCAAAACCTTTCGCCGTAGGTAGATTTTCTTCTAATTTTGAGAAAGGAGTAGAAAAATCACCTACCACATATCCCGTTCTACCATCCGGGTTTTGACTATTACCGACATTGAAGTACATCATAAATATTTTAGGAGATACTGCATTAGGCCAACTCATATCACCATGATAATCGGCTGAATACATGTATCGCAACGGATCAGATAACATATACCATCTGTTACGATCGGGAGTTAACTCAACAAAAGCTTTTCTATAGAGCAGTAATTGTATCTGCCCAACACTGGCACCATTTTTAAAGGTTATATCCCGGCATGCATCTCCGGCTTTCAACACGGGATAGGTTGATGCATCTTCAGATATGGTTACATCCGTACACCAGATAGGAGCTCCTTTACCCGTTGATGATTCCCAATTTGTTGAATCAGCCCATTCTGTTGTAGCAGAGTTTGTTTTCCATGTTGCAGCAGCAGGATGTACGGTCATACTGAAAGTTTTCACTTCATTTCCGGTTTCATCTTTAATTGCATATGTGAAAGTGCCGGAAGTACCCTCTGTAAATTCGAGTTTATATGCTGTATTGAAAGTTCCTTTCTTAACCGTTCCTCTATACAATGAGTAGTTTGTACCTTCCGACATACCTGTACCCGACATCGAAACTTTAATAGGACATAAAGTACATGATGCTTCAGAAGAAACAGTGATAGAAGTAACAACTTTTGCGATGATAGTTATTTTCACTTTAGCTGATGCTTGCCCTGCAGATGACTCAGCAATAACATAAGTTATATCAGGCACAGTGAAAGGTGCGGTTAATCCGGGTACCGATCTGAAAAGAAAAGTTCCATCCTGATTTAGTGTTATCGTTCCGACTAATACGCTATTTTTATTAATCTTAGCCGTTGTTCCTGCTGCATATTTAACACCGTTCACTTCATATTCCACAACCTTCAATGAAGCACCTCTATTGCCGGGAGCATCATTCGTGATAATATTACCCCCAAGATCAGTTGCTGCCAATACTGTATAGCTATCATCTTTGGCTACGGGAACAACCACTTCCAAGCAATTAGAAATCTTGGTAAGTGTTATTTCATTAGAGTACATACGACAATTTTTCGTAGTTTTAGTATACACCGAAAGACGGTAAACGCCTGCTGTACTGGCTGTATAAGTATTTTTGGTAGCTCCGTAAATATCACTAAATGTATTACCGTTTTTCTTTTGCCATTGGAATAAATAAGAGGCGTCAGGAAAAGCGTCGGGAGAAGACACTGTTAGCGTATAAGTACATTTAGTACAATCTTTAGATAAAGTTTTAATCTGTGGAATAATAGATTTCATACTCAAATTATCCAGTGCAAGATCATTACCATTACCTCCATTTACATTATTTCGGAATGCTATATATACCTTATTCACTCCGCAGGGAACAACATAGTCGAAATAGGTATTCTCCCATACTCCCACTTTCGACATAGTTATTGTTTTGGTAGCTTTCACTGTTGAAAGCTTTGTCGGATCACTATTTATAACCAGAGCTACAGAGGGAGCTATACCGGTACCATTCAGTTGAGCCAAATCCAATCCCATGCGATATGCCTGCCCCGACTCAACGTCAACCGCCTGACTATAGAATATTTTTGTAGGATCCTGGTCAGCATTTACAACCATAAAATAATTGCGAGGAGTAGTAAAGTCTGTCTCATAACGATCATACAAGACTACAGGCCAAGCCTTATCACTCAATGACGGCAGATTATACATTCCATTAGTAGAAGTAGCCACAACATAATATCCATTATTTGGAGCATGGGGTGTAATCTGCCATGAATTATTCTTAGATTTATCAGGTAAAGTATTTGCAAAACCCGAATACCAGTTTTCGGTCAGCCCCCATTTATAGGAAGTTGTAGAACCTGCAGTTGCAGTCAAAGGCCGTCCGATAGTTACTTTGGGATTAATCGCAACTTCTTTTAAGCTATTATTGTAAAACACTGTTTGTGCAGGTTGGTAATAAACCCCCAATTTAGAAGCATCCAGTAATGGGTAAATATTCTCACCAGCTCCACCATCTCCATTTTTTCCTTGTGAATCAACAGTTTCAAATGTTCCTCGTAGTACTTTTTCCGGTCCATATACTTGAGCCGAAGCAAAAAATGTAAAGAATGTAAAGAAATAAGCGAAAAAAGAGCATTTGTTAATAGTCATTTTTATAGTCTTCTCTATTTTCATAAAATTTATTTTATTGGTATCACTTGTCTTTTAAGAAACAAAACACTATAATTTTAGCAGTTATTACATCATTTTTAGCTTACAGACGTTAATTCCGGAAAAATTAACACAAGAGACCTGATAACCAAACCATAATAGGGTCAAAAACACCCCAACCTGGCTCAGCAAGACATAGAAAAAGCACTCAACATTAATAAATTAACATTGACATTCTATTTACTCAATAAATAATTTTGAAGAATCTAATTTAAGCGGTCTTTTACTTCAAGTAACATATTGCAAATTCAAATTTTGTTGATATATAATAATTTCCCTTTCCTACTACCTATTCTATATAAGCTGCCTTAACTGATTCACGGCAGTTTAAAACCCTTAATAATCATTCACGTACCAAAACCTAAATAGTTTGTGTTTCTCAATAACATTTTTTTGGTTAAATATTTTACATTTACCCAAAAGATGCTTGTCTCCTTACATCTTTCTATTTTTAATAACATAAGTTTGATTTATTACTTTTCAGGGAGTAAAATTATATATAAATTATCGCAACTCAATACTATCTTTAGTGTTTCTACTATGTTTATAGCGACCAATTTCGCAAAAATGCGTGTAATTATTTATGAAAAAAGAGTATTCTAGAAAAACACACACCTAAAAAGACACAAATCATTAACAAAAGACTCTGAAAACGACAAA
Source organism: Dysgonomonas sp. HDW5A (assembly GCF_011299555.1). Lineage (NCBI taxonomy): Bacteria > Pseudomonadati > Bacteroidota > Bacteroidia > Bacteroidales > Dysgonomonadaceae > Dysgonomonas > Dysgonomonas sp. HDW5A. The sequence goes on from NZ_CP049857.1 coordinate 838,335, forward strand.
ACAGAGTATCATCTGCAATAATCACTAATATTCAAGAAATATATTTTAATTATAAAAAAAGGAGAAATTAAATAAAAAGTTAATCACGTCCGATAAGCGAGACTGCCGTCCGTTGTTTTCTAAAAAAAGCAAAACGATCTACCTCTCCACTTTGTGTTATTAATGTAGAGCATCGTTTCAGAGAGTCAATCCACTCTTTCTGAACATCCGATATCCTAGAGCTTTGAGAATCCAAGCCATTAATAGCCAACACCCTAAGATGAGACACTCCTATTGTTTCAGATTCAAAATGAGAATGAGAAGCTTCCAAATCAACATTGGCCAAATAGAGAGCGACCTTTGTTCCGTTTTTATAGACTCCCGATATTGCCAAAGTTTCTAACTCACTTATTAACTCTAACAGCTCATTCTTTAACAGCTCCAACTCTTCGACTGTTATAAGACTTAACTTGAAAAAATAATTTATATCTTTTATTATAGAGTTGAATATTTCGCGATCAAGTATATACACTGCTCTTTGTATACTGCGACTTTCTAGAATAAAGTTACGATGAGCTTGTATTGCCTCTTCAGACATTATAATTTCGGAGAAAGATATTGACGATTGTGATTTATTAACCTGGTAATACCACCGGTAAAGACGAAATCTAGACAAGTTCTCAAAAGGCAAATAAAAAGAATAAGGCAAGGTGCTAAATGCAAAGCGGGCTCTTACATTTTTTTGAGTACGTAATTTTCGAAAAAACTCAACATACTCATTTACTCTACTGCAGTAATCGTCATTAAGATTATCCAAATCTAATACATTAAGATCAAAAACTGCCCGTTCATGATTTTTAACCCCTACAATTGCATCTAATGAAAAACCCATCTTTAGAGATACTTTCGCTATTTCGTCAAATGTAAAAGGAACCTCACCTCTCAATCGTCTATAAATAGCTTCTCTACCAATAGGGAGTAATTCCATCAATTCACTGATCATATTACTTCCCGGTGGTATCGAGTTTTTTATCACAGAAACAACTTGCTCATTAAGATTGTATTTGTCTTTCATAAACTAAATAAATAACGAATAATATAAATAAATTCTAATGAATGAGCATTTATCTCCTCGAAAAAAGAAAATATCACCTCTTTCCTAAATACGATTCTACCAAACAGCCCCTCCCCATTATATCTCTCTTCACTTAAAATAATTGACTCAAATGTTTTCCCCCTATTAGATGCCGGCATTTATTAATCACACATCGACATAGAAACAGACAATAACAAGAATATGTTCAAGAAAACTTAACAAAAATAGATACCTGAAGATATATTTTGTTTTATTTCTCCTAAATATCAGAATAAACCCACGAAATAAAAATTTCAGAAATAAAAAAAGAGAGACACCTAATCGTAATTAGGCGTCTCTCTTTTTTTATTTTTTCCCCTTATTTTCTCAGGATATAATCCTCTTCAATTTCACCTTTTATTTTATTTCCATCAATATCTAATTGTGTCAGGGTATTCTCTCCTACAAAATATTGATTCGGTTTATCTTCACCTTCTAATGTGATCGTATTACCTTCTTTATTCCACGAATAAGCTCCTTTCGTATAAATAGCTTTATCTCCCTTACCAACATAAAGTATCTTCTTATTGTAGGTACTATCAGATAATTCGATCATTACATCCATACCGCTTCCCGAAGCAGTAGGCAATACTCCTTTATATACACCTTTATAATCCAATGAATTCATAGCATTGTGCTCGTCTGCCACTACCGTTACAGTATCAGCCCCTTCCAACACCGCACCATCAGCGGGTCCTTCTTTAGGTTTATTGTTACAACTAAATAAGGCTAATGCAAATATTAAAACTATTCCCTTTTTCATATAATATAATATTAAAAAAACTTTATGCTTGCGACTAGGTTAAACAGACGGTGAACTAAAAAAGTTTACCGGATATGAAAAACTTAACAAGTATATATATAAATTTTCAAAAAACACATTTCTGAACGAACTTTTATATATCAAGCTGTCTTTAATCTATTTGGCAGCACAATAATTAAAAAACTTTGAGTAACTTTATGCGATTTTAAGAAGTAAAAAAGAATTATGATTAAACCGATTACAAAAAGTATCGATTTAGGTGATGGAAGGTCTATCACCTTAGAAACAGGAAAACTAGCAAAACAGGCAGATGGTTCTGTAATGCTAAGAATGGGTGACACCATGTTATTGGCAACAGTATGTGCCGCAAAAGATGCAAATCCAGGTGTAGACTTTATGCCTTTGCAAGTTGAATATAAAGAGAAGTTTGCTGCGGCAGGCCGTTATCCCGGAGGTTTCCTTCGACGAGAGGGACGTGCTTCAGATTCTGAAATTCTAGTATGCCGAATAGTCGACCGAGTACTACGTCCTCTATTCCCTGATAATTATCATGCTGAAGTATTTGTTACTATAACCATGTTTTCTTCAGACGGTATAGATATGCCTGATGCATTAGCCGGACTTGCAGCTTCTGCAGCTCTTGCTGTATCGGATATTCCTTTCAATGGACCTATATCTGAAGTGAGAGTTGGTCGTATTGATGGCAAATTTGTAGTAAATCCTACATTCCAACAATTAGCGCAAGCAGATATGGACATCATGGTTGGTGCCACTATCGACAATATAATGATGGTAGAAGGTGAAATGAAAGAAGTTTCGGAAGCAGAAATGCTTGAAGCTATCAAAGTTGCACACGAAGCTATTAAAGTACAGTGCCAGGCTCAGATCGAACTGATGGAGCTTTGCGGAACAACTGTAAAAAGAGAATACTGTCATGAAGTAAATGACGAAGACCTACGCAAAGATGTTTGGGATAAATGTTATGATAAAGCATATGTAATTGCTGCATCATGTAACACAAACAAACACGAGCGTATTGCTAATTTTAAAGCAATTGTAGATGAATACAAAGCTGCTTTAACTCCAGAAGAATTAGCTGAAAAAGGAGCATTGATCTCTCGTTATTATCACGATGTTGAGAAAGAAGCTATGCGTCGTTCTATCCTTGATGAAGGAAAACGTCTGGATGGTCGTTCAACTACTGAAATCCGCCCAATCTGGTCTGAAGTAGATTATCTACCCGGAGCTCACGGATCGGCAGTTTTCACTCGTGGGGAAACTCAGTCATTGACAACTGTTACATTAGGTACAAAATTAGACGAGAAAATTATCGATGATGTTTTATTCAACGGTAAAGAACGTTTCTTGTTACATTATAACTTCCCTCCATTTTCTACCGGTGAAGCTCGTCCACAAAGAGGAGTAGGTCGTCGCGAAATTGGTCACGGAAACTTGGCCCACCGTGCTTTGAAACCAATGATTCCTGCAAATTATCCATATGTAATACGTATAGTATCTGATATCTTGGAATCTAATGGATCATCTTCAATGGCAACTGTTTGTGCCGGAACTTTGGCTCTGATGGATGCAGGGGTAAATATTAAGAAACCTGTAACAGGTATCGCAATGGGACTTATCTCTGAAAACAAAGGAACTAACTTTGCTGTACTTTCTGACATTTTAGGAGACGAGGATCACTTGGGTGACATGGACTTTAAAGTTTGTGGAACTAAAGATGGTATCACTGCGACTCAAATGGATATAAAGGTAGACGGTTTGTCTTTCGAAATCTTGGAGAAAGCATTAAACCAAGCTCGTGAAGGTCGTTTACACATCTTAGGTAAGGTATTGGAAACTCTATCGGGACCTAGAGAAGATCTTAAACCAAATGCTCCACGTATCGAAATAATAATGATCGCTAAAGAATTTATCGGCGCTGTTATCGGACCGGGTGGAAAAATCATACAAGGTATTCAAGAAGAAACAGGTGCTACTGTAACTATTGAAGAGATCGATAATCAAGGACGTGTAGAAATATCTGCAACCAACAAAGCTTCTATTGATGCTGCGATGGCTAGAATCAAAGGTATTGTTACTGTTCCTGAAATAGGAGAAGTATACACTGCAAAAGTTCGCTCGATAATGCCATACGGTGCTTTCTGCGAATTCTTACCCGGAAAAGACGGTTTACTTCACATCTCTGAACTATCATGGGATCGTGTTGAAACTATCGAAGAATCGGGTCTTAAAGAAGGTGATATGATTGAAGTAAAACTGGTAGATGTGGATGCTAAAACAGGCAAAATCAAACTATCTCGTAAAGCTCTTCTTCCTCGCCCTCCTCGTCCTGACAGACCTGTGGTGAAAAAAGATGGCGAAGCTCCTCAAACAGAAGCTCCTGCTGCTGAATAATAGAATATAAATTCTTATTATATAGAAAAAGGCTATTCCAAATGGAATAGCCTTTTTTATTTTCAGAAACCATAATCTAAAAATTTATTTTCCATCTTTCAAAAAAGCAACCATATTTTCTATTGCTTTTTGAGATAATCTTTCTTTTGATTCTCGTGTAAATCCTGCCGACTTATCATAAAGTACAATATTTTCCATTTCCGAAAATTCTTTATAATACACTCCTGCCCCATCCGCATCAAAGAAGGCAAAAGATGTTTTATCTGCATTCATCGACTTAACAAAAGCTTCTTTATCAAACAGAGGGCCAAAAGAGGTATTGATAAATACCGAATTTTTCTTTTTGCAGGCAAATTCTTCTTCATTGACCAAAACCGTATAGCGGGGCAAATGAATGGTAACTGCATCGCAAGTAGCCATTAAATCCTTAAGAGGTAAAAACTCTGAGCCTTTAGCCTCCTCATCGGGTTTCCGTGTTTTACTGTAATAGTAGACTTTCATTCCAAATGAGCGAGCTGCAACAGCAACCATCTTACCAAGAGTACCCATACCGATTATACCTATACTCTTTCCCCCAAGCTCGCAAGGTTCTTCCTTCCATTGATATTTACCATATCCTTTGCCTAAATTAATCAATTGACTAAAGATAAACTCAACAACACCTTCATCTCCATAGTCTTTCACGCCCTTTACTACGATTCCCCGTTCTCGTGAGGCAGGAATATCAACACTCGAAGTCTCTTCACTGAAAAGGCTACAACACATGCCGATATATTTCAGATTAGGGGCAGCGTTTATAATTCGGGGAGTAAGTCGAGTTTGGAAACTCACCAGAACACAATCACTATCACCAATTCGTTCTATCACCTCTTCTTCTGATGAAGGATAGCTCCAATATAACTTCAAAGGATCGTTAGATAGCTTCTGGATTTCTGGAATTGCATTTTCGGTTAAACGACAAGCATCAATCATCGTTATTTTTTGAAATTTCATAGAAAGATTATTTTAAAGGTCACAAACCCATTTATTTCGATTAGTCACAGTAAAATTCAAACATACCTAATAAAATCCAATTTACCTAAAATGACCTATACACACATAATGCAAAAACGCTTTCGGAAAATTCCGAAAGCGTTTTCTATCATTAATTGTTTATTACAGCGAATGATTTATTACATCATTCCACCCATTCCGCCACCCATAGGAGGCATAGCTGGACCTGCATTTTCTTCTTTCTTATCTGCGATAATACATTCTGTAGTTAAGAACATACCTGCGATAGACGCAGCATTTTCAAGTGCTACACGTGCTACTTTAGCAGGATCGATAACTCCTGATGCTACCAAGTCTTCATAAATATCAAGACGAGCATTGTATCCGTAGTTACCTTTTCCTTCGCGTACTTTTTGTACTACTACTGCACCTTCTCTTCCGCAGTTGTTTACAATCTGACGAAGTGGTTCTTCGATAGCACGTTTGATGATTTCGATACCTGTAGTTTCGTCTTCATTTTCGCCTTTCAAGCCATCAAGAGATTCAATTGCACGAATATATGCAACACCACCTCCGGGTACTGTACCTTCTTCGATAGCAGCACGAGTTGCAGAAAGAGCATCGTCTACACGGTCTTTTTTCTCTTTCATTTCAACTTCCGATGGAGCACCTACGTAAAGAACTGCAACACCACCTGCTAATTTAGCAAGACGTTCTTGAAGTTTTTCGCGATCGTAATCCGAAGTTGTTTTTTCGATTTGAGTTTTGATCTGACCTACACGTGAAGCGATAGCAGCTTTATCTCCTGCACCGTTTACGATTGTAGTATTGTCCTTGTTGATAGTAATTTTATCTGCAGTACCAAGCATTTCGATAGTAGCTGCATCTAATTTGATACCTTTTTCTTCTGAGATAACTACACCACCTGTAAGAACTGCAATGTCTTCCAACATTTCCTTACGACGGTCACCAAATCCGGGAGCTTTTACTGCTGCAATTTTCAACGAGCCACGAAGACGGTTAACCACAAGAGTAGTTAATGCTTCAGAATCGATGTCTTCTGCAATAATCAATAGAGGACGTCCTGATTGAACTGTTTTTTCAAGTATTGGCAGAATATCTTTCAATACCGAAATCTTCTTGTCATAGATAAGAACGTATGGATTCTCTAGATCAGCTTCCATTTTTTCAGTATCTGTCACAAAATATGGAGATATATAACCTCTGTCGAATTGCATACCTTCTACTACATCTACGTAAGTTTCAGTACCTTTAGCTTCTTCTACAGTGATTACGCCTTCTTTTTTCACTTTACCCATAGCCTCAGCAATCAGCTTACCGATTGTTTCATCTCCATTTGCAGAGATTTTAGCTACGTTTTCTATTTTTTGTAAATCGTCGCCAATAGCTACCGATTGTGTTTTAAGATTAGCAACAACTTTAGCAACAGCTTTGTCGATACCACGTTTCAAATCCATTGGGTTAGCACCTGCTGTTACGTTTTTCAAACCTACGCTGATGATCGATTGAGCCAATACAGTTGCAGTAGTTGTTCCATCACCTGCATCATCGTTAGTTTTAGAAGCTACTTCTTTTACAAGTTGAGCTCCCATGTTTTGGAATGGGCATTCCAATTCTACTTCTTTCGCTACAGTTACACCGTCTTTAGTGATATGTGGTGCACCGAATTTTTTTTCTATAATTACATTACGACCTTTTGGACCTAAGGTTACTTTTACTGCATTTGCCAATGCATCGACGCCTTTTTTCAGTTCGTCGCGAGCATCAATATTAAATTTAATTTCTTTAGCCATGATTTTTCTAATTCTTTAAAACGTTAGAGATAAATTTAAGGTTTCAGACCTTTTCATTATTACTTGGAATACTTAAATAATAGCAAGTACATCAGACTGACGCATGATCAGAAAATTTTCGCCTTCCAATTCGATTTCAGTACCGGCATATTTACCATAAAGTACCTGATCTCCTGCTTTTAATACCATCTCTTCATCTTTTGTTCCGTTACCTACGGCAACAACTTCGCCTTTCAATGGTTTTTCTTTCGCGGTATCAGGAATAATGATTCCTCCTACAGTTTTTTCTTCTGCCGCAGCTGGCTTAACAAGCACTCTATCTGCTAAAGGTTTAATACTCATAATTCTAGTTTTTTATTATTTGTTTGTTATATTTGATGTTGATATTCTCAGTTGTTCTATAGCTAAATCTGTGCCAAAAAGATAAACTGCCAAAAAGACAGAGAGACATTCTATTCAAAACGACAAGATGTCGTTTTACAATAATTAGACATAAATTACTTATATGAAATCTGACCCGATTGCGATTTTCTGGTTCCGAAGAGACTTAAGGCTTGATGATAATGCAGGACTTTTCCATGCTTTAAATAGTGGTTACCGCATTATGCCTGTTTTTATTTTCGATACAGACATTCTTAAACAGTTTGAAACGGCAGAGAATGCACAAGTTGAATTTATTCATCAACAGTTACAAATCTTACTAAAGGAGTTAAGTATTCACGGAAGTTCGATAGAAATAGGACATTCTACTCCGGAAGTCTTTTTTGAGAAGTTATGCCGGAAATATTCTATAAAAGCAGTTTATACGAATGAAGATTATGAGCTTTCGGCTCGAACGAGAGATAGTAAAATAGAAGAGTTACTAAAAGAAGAAGGCATTACTTTTGAAACATTCAAGGATCAGGTTATCTTCAGCAAAGACGATATTCTGAAAGATGATAAAACTCCTTATACCGTTTTTACACCTTATTCGAAACGATGGAAACAAAAACTTCGCCCCGAACATTTAGAGTCGTTCGACACTAAAAGCCTCTTCTCGAATTTCTACTCATTCGAAAACAATTACATTCCCAGTTTGTCAAACTTAGGCTTTACTAAAAAAAGAGGAGTCAGCTTTCCTTCAACAGAGGTTAGTAATGAGTTGGTATCTAATTATAGTCAACAGAGAGATTATCCGTCAATAGAAGGCACTTCCCGATTAGGTATTCACTTGCGATTCGGCACAATCAGCATACGTAAATTAGTAACTCAAGCACAGGCTTTGAACGAAACTTTTCTGAATGAGCTTATTTGGCGGGAGTTTTATCAGGCTATAACCTGGCACTTTCCTCATATCTGTGAGAGCAAAGCTTTTAAACCCAAATTCGACAACATAGTCTGGAGAAATAACGAGACCGAGTTTAAAGCTTGGTGTGACGGAAAAACCGGCTACCCGATTGTTGATGCCGGAATGAGGCAACTGAACGAAACAGGATTTATGCATAACCGCGTACGAATGATTACGGCTTCGTTTCTTATCAAACATTTGCTGATAGACTGGAGATGGGGCGAAGCTTACTTTGCCAATAAACTGCTCGATTTTGATTTCGCGTCTAATAATGGAGGGTGGCAATGGGCAGCCAGCAGTGGTTGTGATGCTGTTCCGTATTTCAGGATATTCAATCCTCAACTGCAAACCGAGAGATTTGACAAACGTTTGGACTATATCAAAAAATGGATTCCCGGATTTGATCCATTAAATTATATTCCACCGATTGTAAATCATGAATTTGCACGAAAAAGAGTGCTTAAGGTATACGATGATGCTTTAAATAAATAAATGTATCTATTTACTTCAGATATCCGACCTATTTATTGCTTTAGCTGTAGGGGTGAACCTATGTGTTCGCCTATTTCGGACAGACACATAGGTCTGCCCCTACCAACAAAAATGTGCCATTAAATACTTTCTTTCACTTATTATGGGCTAATAAAACTAAGATTACTTAAAATATACATGGTTCACCTTACGAATCAAATACTTTCTATACTTTTGTTGTTAAATTGAGTAAAGGTGAACACTTTATGTTAGTATTCAGTTATAATAGTGCGTATCACCTTTGCCTGTCAGAATAATCAAAAGGTCTCAGACCTTAATATAAAATCATTTATGTACAGAAAAGTATTAGGCTTATTTTTATTTATTTCATCAGCCCTTTGTGCTCAAAACAATACTTATACACTCAAAGGTAGTATTGAGGATAATCAATATAACGGTAAAAAAGTATACCTGCAACAGTTGAATGATACCAGAAATGGCTTCACGAATATTGATAGTACAATTGTTATGGGTAACAGATTTGAATTTACGAAAGCAACTCAAGGTAATGAGCCTGCTTTAAGGTTTATCTCAACGGAAGAACCTGTAACCTATGCGCCTGCATTCTTCTTAGCCGAAGCTGGAGAAATTAGCCTAGCCATCGGTAAACAAAACAAAGTTAAAGGTACTCTCCGCAACAATCGCTTTCAAGATTTCTCTAATTTGCAGGATTCTTTGAACAAACAAATAGAGAGTGTTGTTCAAACCTATTCTCAAATGCTTCAAACTTCAGGAAATCAAGCGAAAATGATGCAGGAAGGGCAAGCTATAATGAAACAATTACAAGAAAGCAGGTATGAATTCGCCAAAGAAAACATCAATAATGACTTAGGCGAATTTATTGCTCTATCGTCATTCGAAGTACTTACACCTGATCAAGTATTGGAGTTGACATCTTTGATGAGACCTGAGTTCAGAAACAGCGATTTGGGACAGCAGGTTATTTCGTATTACGAAGCTCAAAATCTTAAAGTTGCAGGTGGTATGTATAAAGATATCAAATTAAAAGATCCATTAGGTAATGACATCGCATTGTCTGACTATGTAGGTAAAAACAAAGTTGTTCTGATAGATTTCTGGGCATCGTGGTGTGGACCTTGTATCAAAGAAATGCCATACGTGGTAGACGCTTATAAACAATACAAAGACAAAGGTTTTGAGATTATAGGAATATCTATGGATGAGGATCAGGGCAGATGGTTAGGCACTATAGACCGCTTAGGTATGACATGGCCTCAGATGTCGGATCTTAAAGGATGGAAAAGTGCGGCTGCCAAGTTATATGGCATCGACAGTATTCCATACACTTTGTTACTGGATCAAGACGGAAAAATAATTGACAGTAACCTTAGGGGAACTCAATTGGTAAATAAATTACAAGAGTTATTGGACTAAGGAGATTCAATACTTCAAAATATCTCAACCAACAAAAAATCAAGAATTTCACAATTTTAAAAATAAAAAACAATTAACATGAAAAGATTCCTATACTTACTGCCTGCCATAGCACTTTTGTTATCAGCATGTTCGCAGAAAAGTCAGCTGAATGGTAAATTTGCAAATGCGGACAACGACGGGAAGCAAGTTTATCTGTTGACGATGAAAGATTTTAATGCTCCTTTTCAACCGGTAGATTCTACTATAGTAAAAGACGGTGCATTTAGCTTCGAACTTAACGACTCTACTGAAGTGGGTGTTGCTTACATCGTAGTTAAGGAAGCTGCTGCGGGAACTCCAAACGGAATACCTTTTGTTTACGAAAAAGGGAATATCGAAATGTATATAGATAGTGTACCTAAAGTAAAAGGAACACCTTTAAATGAAAAGAGTCAGGCATTTTTCGACAAACTGGCAGTCGTTGCTAAAAAGATGGAAACTGCAGATGCGAAGGCCGCTCAAGTTACTGATCCAAACGAACGTCAAGGCTATATAGACGAGATGCAGGGTCTACAAAAGGAAATGAGTACAATCGGATATGATTTCGTTAAAGAAAATATATCCAATAGAATAGGTGAATTTTATTTGGTTTCGTTTATCGACCTTTTTGATGACAATCAGGTTCAAGACTTATTAAAACTAGCAAGTCCTGAATATCAAAAACTGATCAACAATCTGTTAGGTCTGGATGATCAACCTCAAGCACAACAAGGTAGCTTTATTGGTAAAAAATTCATTGATATTACAGGTACAACTCCTGATGGAAAAACAATCTCTATATCAGAATATGCAGGAAAAGGCAAAGTTGTTCTTGTTGACTTTTGGGCTTCTTGGTGCGGGCCTTGTATCAAAGAGATGCCTAACGTAGTGGCTGCTTACCAAAAGTACAAAAGCAAAGGCTTCGAAATTGTTGGTATATCTTTAGATGATGATAAGAGCAAGTGGACTGCTGCAATCAAAAATCTGAATATGGCTTGGCCTCAAATGTCTGATCTTAAAGGTTGGGAAAGCCAATTGAGTGCTCCATACAATGTAACAAGTATTCCTTACACGGTATTAATTGACAAGGACGGTACAATTGTAGCCGAAAACCTGAGAGGACAAGAACTTGAGAATAAGCTTAGCGAATTATTGAAATAAACGATATTAAGCTCACAGTTCTATTTATTACTTTGGTTAGTGTAATAAATAGAACTGTTTATATTCATACAATATATAATTAATTACTTTTAGTTACTTAATTTATTAATCACGTAATATTAATGAAAAAGATTTTGTCTCTACTCGCTGCAACCATTGTTATATTGATGGTTGCATGCACAGGAAAACCCACACCTAAGGAGTATACTCTTACAGGTAACTTATCAGGTGGTGGATCCGACAGCTTGTTGGTATATTTACAGGCAATAGATGAAAATACAGGAGAATTTGTATCTGTTGATACTGCAACAGTACAAAACGGAACTTTTGTATTTAAAGGTTTGGCAGAAGACAGTCCTATGCTTCGCTTTATCTCGGCAGAAGGTTTATCAAAACCTGTACTGATTGCAATTGAAAGCGGAAACATTGATGTTTCTTTTGATACAGCATTTGTGGCTACAGTTAAGGGTACTGCCCTGAACGATAAATATCAGGAATTCTCTAATAAGAGAAATAAAATATCGGATGATCTTCGTGCATTATCTAAACTAAGCAAAGATGCCGAAAATGCAGGAACTCTTACGCCTGAATATGAGAAACAATTAGATGATAAATACGACTCCTTGTATAATGGAATGAAAAAAGAAGTGTTTGACTTTACTAAAGCCAATATCACAAATCCTCTTGGGGTATATGTACTTATAGACAGAGGTGTTTCTTTTGATGCTGCTCAACTAAAGGAATTATTGCCGGCTCTTGATCCCAAGACTAAAACGAATCCTCGAATTTTAAAATTGGAGAAACGATTGGAAGCTCTTGAAGGAACTGAAATCGGAAAACAATTTGTAGATATAAAAGGAACTACTCCTGATGGCAAAGAAGTTTCATTGTCCGATTACGCCGGAAAAGGGAAGTATGTACTTGTTGATTTCTGGGCATCATGGTGTCCTCCTTGTCGTAAGGAAATGCCTCTGGTAGTAGAAGCGTATAAGAAATATAAGAATAAAGGTTTCGAAATTGTAGGTGTATCTTTAGACGATGATAAGGCAGCATGGGAGAAAGGGATCAAAGATCTTAATATTACATGGCCTCAAATATCGGATTTGAAAGGATGGAAAACCGAACTTGGTGCAGCTTATGCCGTTAATAGTATCCCTCACACAGTACTTTTAGATAAAGACGGGAAGATTATAGCCAAAGATCTTAGAGGTGATCAGTTATCTGAAAAACTAGCTGAGTTATTAAAGTAAGTAAAAACTCAAATATCCAAAAAGCGCTGCAGATTATGTTCTCTGCAGCGCTTCTCTTTTTTATATTATATTTATATTTCTTAGTTAATTATATTTCCATTTATATCGGAAATATAAATTTGTGAGCATAATTACTAGATTCAATTTATTTTGTCATTCAATAAATATTGCATATTATGATCATTAAAATCAATGATTAAGAGTCAGTTATAATAAAATTTCAAATTATTTGTTTTATTTGATATAAACTCTAATATTGGTAACGTTATCTTTTGGGGAATTATGATTTTTATATATTTCATAAAACGAAAAACTTTGTCTTAGTAGGATTTTAACGATCTCCAACTAATACTTTTTTTAAATCTCCTTTTTCTTTTGTTATCAAATAGATGAGATAGGGAGCAAAAACTATAATACCAAGAATATTAGCTGCAATTCCCATTATGATTGATGAAATAGAGAATCTGTTTCGCCACATTATCCATAGCATAGACAAAAGTAGATAACAATGGAAATCAAGGCTGAATTGACCATTCCAATTTATTGAAACGACATTTTCAAAAAAGACTTTAGCAAAGTTTCCACCATCATTCAAATTAACAATGATTGTATAAATTAGCAGGACTAATGTTTGAATAGCCAGTAATGCTTTCAGTAAGATCTGATTGTTTTTTCCTTTGGGTTGCATATTTTTTTTTAAAAGTTTATGCAAATATATATGGAAAGATCTGATTATTTTAGACGCTACCGTACAAACACACTACACAAAACTTCCAATAACTCTCTTTAAATATGCGAAATAACTCAAAAGCCATTTATGATTTATGCTTTCGACTGTCGCTTGCAGATAAAAGTTTTCTAGAGCAAGTTCAAAAATTGCCTCTAATTGCTTCTCATTTAATCTTAGTTCCATGTCTTTTACCCAACGCATTGTAAAAGCATTTCCTATTATTAAACTTGACTTGGTGAGGGTATCAGAATATTTTTTTTGTTCTCTATTTATTCGTAACTGACGATTAAAAAGTAAATCAACCTTATGCTCGACTAATATATCTATCAAATCAGGATCAATATTTTGGGCTTTAACCTCCTTCTTCGCAATGATATACGACTGTGAAATATGAAATTCAAGCAAATATTGAATAAACAAATCAAGATCAACAAAATGATGATAAAATGATGATTTACTGATTCCGATTTTTTTCGCCAACCTTTCGATTTTTAATCCGGTTATACCGCTTTTTGCAAAAATATCATATCCTGTTTTTATCCAAAGTTCTTTAGTATCTACCATGAAATTATAATTACTGCAACAAATATATAGAATATTTTACTTACATATAATTAACTAATGCCAATCAGTAGTTGGGATTATATGTTCTATTAAATTATTCTTCTACGCGCAATCGAAGATTGCTTGTATTCCTTTTGCCCAAAGCCCCAAAAGGAATCAAAAAGGCTTTGTGTTGCGTGGCTCGCCTGCCTGACTTTAGCTTGCGGGCTAAACTAAACTTATTGCCTATCGGCACGTTTAGTTTTACGCCTGCTTCGCTTGTCAGCCAACGGCTGTGCCTCTGATGCACTGGGCTGACGCCTACAAATGGCTTTTGTCCGTAAGGCTCCTCGACCTTGGCGTTTGCACGGGGTACCCGTAGGATGAAGAAAGCGTTAAGAAACAAAAGGATATCAACAATAAATGTTTTCTTTTGTTTTAGCTTTCGAGTCCGTAGCGGGTCGGGCAAAGAGGCTCAGTCTTGATCTTTTGTTTCGTTTTGTATCAAGACAAAATGAAAAACAAACCCAATAGGGTGCGTTAGAATAATTGGACATTAAACAGATCAACTACTGATTCGCATTAATAAGAAAAGAATGATATCAATAGGATAATAAACAAAGAGAAAACTGTTGCAAATATTGTATTTTTCCTTTTCATTGTAATAGCTTTAATTTATTGCTTTGTAACGTGATCCGAACGGAAAATAACCTGCTTTTTTTCTTAATTTTAGTTTTCTGAAAAGATTCAATGGCTTCTTTTTTATTTTGCCCTTATAGTTTGCTGCAAAATCATCCACAGCATCAAGTATCCTCACTGATGCTTTTCCATCTCGGAATGGATGAACCTGATCCATAAATTGCTTGATATTCTCCATTAAATCAGCAGGATGCTGAAGTGCTTTTTCAATGGTATCACCTAATATTTCGGGATTGTCAATATCCAGAAGATGATTAGCCGGAAATGTATTCTTATAAGTAACAACAGGTTTGTAGAACCATAAAAATTCGTAGATAACAGACGATGTATCACTTAGCATAACATCTGCTTTCTGATACAAAGGCAGTTTGTCTTCTGTATCACAAAAAGTTACATTACTATATGTTTCAGCTAAATCCCTGTATCTATCGCTTGTCTCGTTATCCATTTTAGGATGAAAGGAAAAAAACCAATTCCAATTCTTTTGCTGAATAAGAGAGACTATCTGGGGATAGAGATCCTCCGTTGAATTTAATTTCTTAGTAAAAGTCGGAGCATATATAATATTTACGCCATTGTCTACATCATCCGATTTAGGTATTGTATAGCTGTCGAATTTACTCCAACCCGTTTCGTATACCTTGAAGAAACGATGTTTAGCTTCTAATTCTTTGAAAGTGGGTGTAAACAAGCCACTTGTAGTGCAATAAATATCAAAGAACCCTCGGATTTTATAATGATCTCCATAATCGGTTCGCTTATAATATAACCCATGAAAAACTTCAACTTTTATTCCGGGAAAGAAATCGTAAATATAATTACCCGGTGCAAAAATTGCATAAGGATTATAATCCATCACATCTTTTATTGTCTTCAGCTGTTTTTCATTCTCTCTAAGAAACAGAGGGGATGAGTCTTCAATATACCATGCTACATCATCGCCTCTTCTCCATATTTCTTCTTGAATAGGGCGAAGAATAGAATAGGCATAAGAATGAGAAACAAAAAGCAAATATTTTTTCATCAAATGTGGCTCTTAAGCTTTCATATTATACAACAAAGATATACTTTTAGCTGAAAATATGAGAATAGTCTCATGAGCTAAGGTATCAGTACTTTTTATTGATTGGATAAGTATTAAGTTCGCAGAACTATTTATTGCTTTGGCAAGTAAAACAGCGACAGGTTGTTATGCTTTTAAAATGAGTCATTAAATATTTTCTTTTACTTAAAACAACAATCAGTTATCATATAAAACATAACAATAAATAATTAAAGTTACTTATTATATATCTGATATCCGAAATTTAAACAAGGTCTACGACCTTCATTATACATATATACGAACACTTTTATGACAGAAAAAGAGCCTTACTACGGTGATTTGAAAAAAACTGAAATTTTGACAGAATTATTTAAAGTAAAGGGAGAATTACGAGACGAAGTATGGAGAGAAACATTTCTGGCAAATGTTGCCGATGCCAGTTTTGTATGTAGCGACCCTCAGGTAATTAGCGGTCCTGATGGCTTTCCTTATTTTGTACTAAATACACCTGAACCGAATAAACCTTTTCAATGCTATGTAATCAATAATATGATTCATGATTTTCTTTTAGAGCAGGGATTAGGTGTTGTTATAAATCCGGAAAAAGGAAATCCTGACTGGGTATTTTCTTATGGAGATATTGTAAATTTTCACCTCAGGAATGAATTTTACACGCAATCCAACAACTGGGATATGCAGAAAGCCGATGAAGTTTTAGAAAGCGAAGAAAAGGTATTGGTAGGTCAACCTTCAGAATATATTATACCTGAGCATACGAGAAGGATTTTACGACTGTTCTTCGAGAGTCTTCAAATCAATGATGCAAAAATAGCTTTATTAAACCGACCTAAGGGAGAAGAGTTTTCTCAGCAACTGGTCTTCAATCTTACTCCCGATAAGTTTAAAGACAGGGATCAATTTAATGGAATTATGGGATATGTTTCGTGGTTCTTACCCAAACATTATTCATATGCTTCGATGAATGAGTCGACTCTTGGAGAAAATTTCTTACCTATATAAGAAACTAAAGCCTCAGACCTATTTATTGTCCATCCGAGTATAACAGCGATTGGCAGTTACAACTTTAAAATACGACATTAAATATTTACTGTTACTTATAAAAATATAATGCCCCAAGCTATGATAACTTAGGGCATTGTATTTTACTCATAAATAGAATTAAAAGTCTTACACATACTGGCTATTTATACACTAACAAACTCCTTTAATATGTAAATAAGCCAAAACAAAACGCATACTAAAACTTATATTTCGAACCGAAACTGTATCCCGTAGTATTTTGTTCTGGCAGAATTATATATGCTTCCTTTCAAGAAAGTATAGTAAGGTGGAACTGACAACGGAATCTCTCTCCAAACCTTATATCTCAAGTTTTATTCTTACTTTTAGGCTTTATTAACAACACAAAACATATTGTATGAAAAAGACTTTCTTTTTAATCCTTTATTTAGGTATCACCAATCTACTATTTTCTCAAGAGATCTCTACCTTAACCACTATGGACTGGAATACTCTAAGGTATTCTGGATTTTACGAATCAGCAAGATCTAATTCTACAAATATACCTAATAAAGATTATGATTTATTCTGGGGTATAAATATTGCTCACTCTATCAATAAAAGCTTATTATCTAAGCCATATCATTGGGGAGGACAGATTGCATTCGGCATAAACAGATCTAACAGTTGGCCTGCTATGTATATCAGGAGTACAAATGAGTTGGGAGAAGGTAAATGGTCGAAAGTTCTTATTGAAAATGGAGATCAGAGCATTGACGGAAGCTTAGGAGTTACACAGAATATCAATGTTGGAAGTAACATAAAATTATCCGGTGGAGAGCTAACATATGTATATAATGATACTTTTACATATGATCAAAAAAAAATGGGAAACTATGCCATGAAATGGGTATATGATTCTTGGCAAACGGGAGCCCCAACATTATGGCACAGTGGACATGGAGGCATTAAATTTTCACAGCCGCACAATGTCGTCTAGGTATTACTTCTACTGGCAATGTAGGTATTGGAACAGATAACCCACAAAACAAACTTGATGTAGCTGGCACCATCCGTGCGACTGAAGTAAAAGTAGAGGCTTGACCCTGGTCTGACTTCGTATTCGATAAAGATTATAAGCTACCAACGCTTCAAGAAGTGGAAAATCATATCATTGAACACAAACATTTACCGGATATTCCATCTGAAAAAGAAGTAAAAGAAAATGGAGTAAGTTTAGGTGAAATGCAAGCTAAATTATTGCAGAAAATAGAGGAGCTAACTTTGTATACAATAGAGTTGAATAAAGTATTAAAGGAACAAGGAGAGAAAATACAAAAGCTAGAAACAGGCAGGGAGAATAAATTGGAATAAATGAAATACAGTAATATAATGCCCCAAGCTATCACAGCTTAGGGCATTTAATGATCAACTAAAAAACTATCAATAGAAATGATTCACTATAAACTGAATATGACGTTTGTTTCTTTTTTCCTTTTGCAATAACGTCTGCATTGCTCACTTACACTATACCCCAACAAAGTACCGATCATAAAATCTTCCTCTGCCGATAGTTGGTCTAAAGATTTATCTTTACATAGCTTGTCCACTACAACCAGACACTCTTTCTTGCCAAAAAAGACATTAATATTCCCGTTTCTCAATTTCTGTATCATATAGCTAATCTCATTCCTTTCGAGCTTAGCCTTTACTTTTTCCTCCAGTTTCCCTGAAAGCGTACAGAGTACCATGTCTCTGACTCCTTTTTTGAATTCGTAAATATGATGATTGAAAACTAGCATAATGGAGAATTCTAATGTAAGAAACTTATATTAAAGTCGTAAACCTTTTAAATTACTTTTCTTAAATCTTCTAACCACAAAGCAACACGTTGATCTGTGAGATTCGATTCATTATCCTCATCGATAAGTAATCCTACAAATTGCCCGTCAACGATTGCTTCCGAGCTGTCGAATGTGTATCCTTCAATAGATACTCTACCTATTATCTCACAGCCTTTATTTTTTATTACTTCGTAAATTTTCCCTAAAGCATCACCAAAAGTATCGCTGTATGAAGAAGAGTCTCCACAACCGAATAAAGCGACTTTCTTACCGTTAAGATCAGCATTTTTGACATCGTCGATATAAGATTCCCAATCGTCCTGAAAGTCTCCCATCCCCATTGTTGATGTTCCAAACAGAACCACATCATAAGCACTAAAGTCTGCCGAAGCCGATGCTACATCATATACATCTGCTAATGCTACATCCAATGCTTTTGCTAAACGTTCTGCTAAATCTTGAGTGTTACCGGTTGTAGAACCATAGTATATGCCTATCTTTGCCATGTCTTTATTCTTTTGTATTTAGAATTAATTGTATTGATTTTGAATAATACAAAGAAAGCAGGGTTTTAAGGTATACACAATACCTTGAAATAGGGATATTTTGATAATTTACTCATTATAAGTAGTTATATGATATGAGTTATACCAATCAATAATTACTTTGTTTTGTTTAAATGTTTAATTTTACTAACGCACCCTATGGGTTTGTTTTTCATTTTGCCTTGATGCAAAACGAAACAAAAGATCAAGACTGTGCCTTTTGCCCGACCCGTTACGGACTCGAAAGCTAAAACAAAATAAAAACATTTATCGTTGAATCCTTTTGTTTCTTAACGCTTTCTTCATCCTGCGGGTACCCCGTGCAAACGCCAAGGTCGGGAAGCCTGCCGGACAATAGCCATTTGCAGGCGTCAGCTCCAGTGCATCAGGGGCGTAGCCGTTGACTGACAAGCTAAATCGGCGTAAAACTAAACGTGCCGATAGGCAGTAGGTTTAGTTTAGCCTGCAAGCTAAAGTCAGACAGGCGAGCCACGCAACACAAAGCCTTTTTGATTCCTTTTGCGGCTTTGGGCAAAAGAAATACAAGCAATCTCTGATTGCGCGTAGAAAAGACAATTTAATTGAACGTTTTATCTATAAAAGAAAGTATTATGACAGTATTTAAAGTGACATAAGAAAAGGCTCGAAAAAGTTGTCACTTTTGTAATGTTTGTCATGTTTTTTTTCGCTATTCACTAAATATCAAACCTTTAAGAAAACACAAAAATTGCAGTAAATTAGATAATTTGTAAGGCATTTTTGTCATCTTTTGTAATTCTTTTGTCACTTCAAATATGTAAATTCGATATGACCATTAACAAGCTAATATCATCGGCTCTGAATATCAGAGAGAGCCAAATAGAAAAAACTATAGCCTTACTGAACGATGGAGCTACTATTCCGTTTATCAGCCGTTACCGAAAGGAAGCTACCGGAGGTTTAGACGAGGTTCAGATTGCCAACATCAAAGAACAATACGATAAACTGATCGAACTCACCAAACGGAAAGAGACTATCTTAAAAACAATTGAAGAACAGGAGAAACTAACACCCGAACTGAAATCGAGAATAGAAAACTGCTGGAATTCAACTGAACTCGAAGATATTTACCTACCCTACAAACCCAAACGACAAACTCGTGCTGAAATAGCCCGTAAGAAAGGGTTGGAGGGATTAGCACAGGCCTTGATGCTACAACAAAAATTTGATGTAGAATCGAAAGCTCTTGCTTTTGTAAAAGGTGATGTACAAGATACGAAAGAAGCTATCAATGGAGCTTGCGATATAATTGCAGAATGGGTAAGTGAAGATGAGGCTGCTCGTAACACCATCCGTAACCTTTTTCAGCGGGAGGCATTTATCACCTCCAAAGTAGTTAAAGGAAAAGAAGCTGAAGGTGATAAATACAGAGATTATTTCGATATGGAAGAACGATTGAGCCGTTGCTCCTCTCACCGCATTCTTGCCATGAGACGTGGCGAAGCCGAAGGCTTTTTACGAATCAATATTGCACCCGTAGAAGAAGATGCTTTGGAACGCCTCAACCGCAAATTTGTAAAGGGTGTAACCGAAGCATCGGAATATGTAGAATTAGCGGTAAAAGATGCTTACAAACGATTATTGAAGCCTTCGATAGAAACTGAGTTTGCCACCCTGTCAAAAGACATTGCAGACGAAGAGGCAATACGCGTATTTGTTGAAAACCTAAGACAATTACTTCTTGCAGCTCCTCTCGGACAAAAGCGTGTATTGGGTATAGATCCCGGATACAGAACCGGTTGTAAAGTCGTTTGCCTGGATGCACAGGGAAATTTGCTTCACAACGAAACCATATATCCTCACCCACCTCAAAACGAATCTTCTAAAGCAGCCGGTAAGATTTCTAAAATGGTATCTACCTACAAAATAGATGCTATTGCCATTGGTAATGGAACTGCAAGCCGTGAAACGGAACATTTCATAACAAATATCCGATACGAAAAAGAGGTACAAGTATTTGTTGTCAGCGAGAACGGGGCATCTATTTATTCTGCATCAAAAATTGCAAGGGAAGAATTCCCCGAATATGATGTCACTGTACGTGGAGCAGTCTCAATAGGTCGCCGTTTGATGGATCCTTTAGCCGAATTGGTAAAAATAGATCCAAAATCAATTGGGGTCGGTCAATATCAACACGATGTAGACCAAACAAAGCTGAAAAAATCATTGGATTTGACTGTCGAAAGCTGTGTAAATATGGTCGGGGTAAATGTGAATACGGCTAGTAAACATTTGCTGACTTACATATCGGGATTGGGTCCCACCCTAGCCCAAAATATTGTAAATTACAGGGCGGAGAACGGAGCATTCAGAACCCGTAAGCAGTTACTGAAAGTTCCTCGAATGGGTGAAAAGGCTTTTGAGCAATGTGCAGGATTTTTACGTATTGCCGATGGGGATAACCCTCTAGATAATTCGGCGGTTCACCCCGAAAGTTATGTCGTAGTAGAAACTATGGCTAAAGATTTAGGTTGTAGTGTAAAAGAGTTGATCGAAAATAAAGAACTGAAAAAGAACCTCAATCTGAATAAATACGTGAATGACAAAGTGGGACTACCTACTCTGAACGATATTATAGAAGAATTGGACAAACCCGGACGTGATCCCCGAAAAAGTATTCAGGCGTTTGAGTTTGACCCGACAATTAAATCCATTGCGGATTTAAGAGAAGGAATGATTCTGCCCGGTATTGTGACTAATGTTACCAACTTTGGGTGCTTTGTGGATGTCGGTATTAAAGAAAACGGATTGGTACATATTTCTGAATTGGCTGATCGATTTGTTTCTGATCCTACAGAGATTGTATCACTGCACCAATATGTTCAGGTGAAAGTGATCTCGGTTGATACGGATAGAAAACGTGTAGCTTTATCAATGAAAGGAATAAACTAAAGAAATAAAAACTTAACTTTGACGTTATAAACCTTATAATATTACAATATAAAATACATCAGAATGAAACCTACATTATTTGTGCTTGCTGCCGGTATGGGCAGCCGTTACGGTGGTCTTAAACAATTAGACGGATTGGGTCCTAGTGGCGAAACAATCATGGATTATTCGATCTATGATGCGGTAAAAAGCGGATTCGGCAAATTGGTATTTGTTATCCGTAAATCTTTCGAAAAAGAGTTCGTAGACAAAGTTGCATCTAAATACAACAAACATATTCCCGTTGAAATCGTATTTCAAGAACTCGACAATCTTCCCGAAGGCTTCACGGTTAGCCCTGAGCGTGTTAAACCTTGGGGTACTAATCACGCAGTGTTGATGGGTAAAGATGTTATTAAAGAGCCTTTTGCAGTAATCAATGCCGATGATTTTTACGGTCGTGATGGTTTTGAAACTCTGGCTAAATTCCTTACAAATCTCGAAGGAAGCAAAAATCATTACTGCATGGTAGGATATCGTTTATGCAATACACTTTCGGAAAGCGGATCAGTTGCACGCGGCGTTTGTGAAAGTGATGACAAAGGTTTCTTGACTACTGTTACCGAACGTACTCACATTGAGCGTAAAGACGGTAAAATCCAATATAAAGAGGGTGAAAACGAATGGCATGTATTGGAAGAAAATACGCCTGTATCTATGAATATGTGGGGATTTACTCCTGAGTACTTCCAATATTCGGAAGACTTCTTTGTGGACTTCTTGAAGAAGAATCAGGATAACCTGAAATCCGAATATTTCATACCTCTTATGGTAGATCATTTAATCAAGAACAAAACTGCTGATGTAAAAGTATTAGATACTACTTCGAAATGGTTTGGTGTAACATATGCCGAAGATCGTCAATCTGTTGTAGACAAACTTCAGGCGTTAGCTGATAGCGGTGAATACCCTACTCCACTTTGGAAATAAGAGATATTTATATAAAATAAAAAGAGAGGTTTTCACCTCTCTTTTTTTATTCTTGATCTTGTTGTTCTTCTCTATTTCTCTTATCGTATTTTTTACCTGCGAACAGATCGTACCTGCGAAATTCACATTCCAAAGAACCATTTATCAGTGGAATCTTTTTGGAGGGTCTTAGTCCTATTTTATCGAAGCAGTCTTTGCGATAACTCAATATCCATGCGGTATATCCGGTGAATACGTGTTTCAATCGCTCTCCGATCATTTCATACATCCCGAACAGGTCATTCGATTTGATACGCTCACCATAAGGAGGGTTAGTTATCAGAATACCTTTTTCGGAAGGAGCTTCTTTATATTGCTGAAAAGGCATCGCTTTAAGCTCTATGTATTTGGCTACTCCTGCACTTTTCACATTTTCGGTTGAAATAGCAATCGCACTTTTCAAAATGTCCGAGCCGTAGATTTTATGTTTAAATTCTCTCTCGTTACTATCATCCTGATAAATTGTATCAAAAAGGTCTTGATTAAAATCAGGCCATTTCTCGAAGGCAAAACCGGGACGATATATACCGGGAGGAATATTCATGGCAATCATGGCAGCTTCGATAAGTAAAGTTCCTGATCCACACATGGGATCAACAAAATCACATTCGCCTCTCCATCCTGTCTTTAAAATCATCCCTGCAGCCAGCACTTCATTCAAGGGGGCTTCGGTTTGAGCTATACGGTATCCTCTTTTGTGTAACGATTCTCCAGAGCTATCCAATGATACCGTACATTGATTTTCCGAGATATGTACATTAACAAATATATCGGGATTGGTAATACTTACCGATGGGCGTTTGCCTGTTTTTGCCAGAAAATAATCAG
Source organism: Dysgonomonas sp. HDW5A (assembly GCF_011299555.1). Lineage (NCBI taxonomy): Bacteria > Pseudomonadati > Bacteroidota > Bacteroidia > Bacteroidales > Dysgonomonadaceae > Dysgonomonas > Dysgonomonas sp. HDW5A. The sequence continues at coordinate 862,309 of NZ_CP049857.1, forward strand.
CAATCGCATCCTTCGAGCGATAAGCCACAAATTTAGAATGTGTAAACAACGACGAGTAAACCACTTCATCTATTACGAAGGTGTTTTTCTCGGACATATACTCATCCCATTTAAATTTCTTTATTTCTTCATATACCTCGTCGGCATCTTTTGCTTTGAACTTGAACAAAGGCTTCAATATTCGCAAAGCTGTACGACAATGTATATTTGCCTTGTACATTAACATCTGATCGCCTGTAAACGAAACCATTCGCCGCCCGATCTGAAGATTATCAGCTCCTAAAGCGGTTAATTCTTCTGCCAAGACTTCTTCGAGCCCCGACATTGTTTTAGCAACCATCTCAAAAGTATTCCTACTCATCTAATTCTATTTCTATTTTTAAGTAACTTCAATTTTCTTCACTGTAAGAGTAAACCTATGTGTTCACTCGGCATAGGGCAGACACATAGGTCTGCCCCCTGCACCGTTACAATGATAACTTTTTAGCAACGCCTTTCGACTCGTTATGAAAAGCATCTACTGCCGTCACAACATATTTATATTTCGTTTTGCCTCCTTCGTAAGGCAGAGAATATTTCGTATCACGCGTGACACCTACAATATTACGGGCATCCTCCAAATTCTCTTTTTGCCCTTGTGCAAATCGATACACAACAAAATAAGTGGCTGCAAGAGGATCGCCTTGTTCTCCATCCCTATCCCAAACTAAAAGGTGAGCAGCTTCGGTGTACTTTTCTTTTACATTTTTCACCTTCTTGGGACTTCCTTTATACATATGTGTATAAGCGGGAATAAGCGATGGGTATTTATGATAGTTCGATTTCAGGTTATCGGTAATACCTCGGTAATTATCCATCAGATTCTGACCATACCAGAAGCAGTTACCGTTTACCGTTTTGTAACTTCTCGAGAGTCTCATCTTTTCTGATAATTGATTATCTCCCGAAGGCATCACAGCATCCATAGTCCTTTTTATGTCTTGACCGATATACAAAGGTTGCTCGAAATTATTGTTTGCCCACCATTCGATAAGGGTTGAGTAATCGGCTGCTTTGTGTCCTATCTCCCAATAGATTTGAGGCATATTATAATCTATCCAACCATTCTTAACCCACAACTTTACATCGGCATATAAATCATCGTAGTTCTGCAATCCGGTCGTATTACTTCCCGTACCATTAGGAGTACTTCTTTTGTTACGATATATACCGAACGGGCTTATACCGAAACGTACCCAAGGCTTAGTTACTATAATGGTCTCTTTAATCTCTTTAATCAGAGAATTCACGTTATTACGACGCCAGTCGTCACGATGTGCCTGATCGAATCCCTGAGCTGCACCATAGGTTGCAAAACTTCTATCATCGGGAAACGGTTTTCCGGCAATAGGATATGGATAAAAATAATCATCCATATGTATTGCATCCACATTATAGCGTTTTACAATATCTTTTACCACCTTACAAATAAACTCTCTATTGGCTGGTATACCTGGGTCGAAGAAAATCTGAGTTCCGTATTTCACAAAACGATCGGGATATTGATAATAAATATGATTCTTAGTTAAGACCTGATTTTCGGAAAGTGATACACGATAAGGATTTAACCATGCATGTAGTTCCATATTACGTTTATGGCATTCGTCCACCAGAAAAGTGAGCGGATCGAATCCGTCGGCCATCGGCTTACCCTGAGTTCCTGTCAGGAAACTGCTCCAAGGTTCAAGTTCTGAATAATAAAACGCATCTGCCTGCGGACGAACCTGAAAAATGACAGCATTGATGCCTGCTGACTGAAATTTATCGAGCATATTACTAAAATAGGCCTTCATCTGGGCACTATTCATCGTCTTATACTGTCCCTGCCAAGCGGTTTGAATCCATGCTCCTCTAAATTCTCTTTTAGGATATTGAAGATCTGTATAACTAAGCTGAGGCTTCTTACTTCCACAAGAAGACAGGATAAGCCCTATTAGCAAAATAGTCAATAGATATTGATATCTGAAATACCTTTTCATTACTTATTATTGATGATTTTTAATTTTGTTTTGCAAAAATAGAATAATTAATGCGAAGACTAAAGCTTTTGAGCAGTAAACAAAAGATAATCTAAATCTTAACCTTCATTATAAGGCTAATTTATAATTTTTACGATATATATTATATCACTTTTCTTACTTTTGTAAAATTCGAACATTACAATTTCATAGATTATGATGCCTGAACAAATTTCCGAGATAATAATCATTGCCCGATATATTTTAATCGCCCTATCTGTTATAGGAGTTATAGTACTTGCCTTTGGTATATATCAGCGTAGAAGAAAACTAATAGAAAGAGGTGCATATATGCTCATCCTCTCTATAGTACTGAGTATTTGCGGATACCTGATCTACGAAAAAACGAAGCAACGAAGTTCTGAAATGCTACAAAATACATATATCACTTACTGACAAAAGAATGAGATACAATATAATCCTATACATAGTACTCTTCTTCGGATGGAGTTTTACGTCTTGTGCACAGGAATCCGAAAAAATCAAAATCGGAGTAATGAGCGATCCCCATTATCTATCGGAACAATTGATGGATAGAGGTTCAGCTATTCAAAATGCAGTAAATACAAGCGGAAAAGCCATATCGGATGTACCCCAGATTTTAGACCAGGTATTAGCCGATTATCTCAATAGCGACATAGAGGTATTGCTTATTCCGGGGGATATGACCAAAGACGGTGAAAGACAGAGCCACATCGATTTTGTAAAAAAACTGCAACCTCTTATTGACAAAGGGATAAAGGTATTTGTAATACCCGGAAATCACGATGTGAATGTACCTCGTCCGCTGAAATATGAAGGAGATAAAACATATCCGACTGAAAATGTAACTCCCATGCAGTTTAGGCACATATACGCAGATTGCGGCTACAACAGAGCACTCAAACGAGATACTGCATCACTAAGCTATGTAGCCCAACTGAATGACAAGACTTGGCTGCTAGCTATCGACGGTTGCCGCTATAAAGAATATACTACATCAACCATTTCTTCGGGACAGATACCTAGAGAAACCGAGCAATGGATTATGGGTGTAATGAACGAAGCCGAACAAAATGACATTCAGGTAATAGGCATGATGCACCATGGCTTGGTAGAGCACATTATGTTTCAGGCAACGTTTTTCAAAGATTACGTCATTAATGACTGGCAGAGGCTTGCTCCCCTTTTTGCAGATTCAGGCATGAAAGCCATTTTTACGGGACACTTCCATGCTAATGATATCACCGAATACAGATCGCCACGAGGCAATAAAATCTACGATATAGAAACCGGTTCGCTTTGTGCTTATCCGTTTCCTTACCGCTTTGTTGAATTGGACAGAAAAGGAATGACGATTTCCACGAAAAATGTAAATGCAATACCTAATAATCCCAATTTGGCGGAAGACAATAAAGCAATCATGCAAGAACGCGGGCGATATATAGCTATGAATAAGCTTAAATCTATGGGGATGAAGTTACCTGATTCAACATTATCGCTAATGACTGACATGATCGGCAGAATATTTGTCATGCATCTAGCCGGAGATGAGATAGTGGACGAAGAGTTAAAAAAAACAATGAAACAGTTGTCTCAGGAACTCGACTCGTCTGTTCCTGTGCCGATAGACAATATCGAACTGGATTTTTACCCTGCTGATAACAATGTAAAAATAACATTCTAAGGACATTGCAGTACGCACAAATAATCTGCTGATTACTAAAATTGTTCAAGATATATCGTTCTATAATGTGAATTGATTAACTTTGCTAATCAATAAGTAAAGTTTAACGCTTATTGCTATAAAAACATTCACTATTTACATGGATAAAAGGTATTATAATCGGTACAAATCTTTACTCGAAAAGTTAAATTACACCTACAAAGGGTATAATGTTAAGCATTTGGTTCCGGGTTATTTTACATTCCTGTTTAGTGACGATGCTATTTCGGCACGAGATGTCTTCAAAGAATTTTATATCGGAACTCAGATTACCGATCTAGGCAAAGTACTTGATAGTAAATCTAATTCAGTAATATCGTTCCTTATCGACAGGGACGACTATAAAGATCTGGCTAATTCGGTAAAAGCGATTTATCCCGATTCATCAATTGTTAAACTTTCAGGGCTGCCTAATAAGAAAGTTTCATTTCTGAGTTTCTCTTACATCAGACATCTACTTAAGGCAACTAAGCTCATTTTCAAACGCTCAATCAAGGAGTCTTTTATGACCAAACTATTTCTGGTTGGCTTGATTACGAAACTGTTTAACCAAATACATGCACTCGAAAAAACCTCATGTCCCGAAAACATAAAAAGATATATTTGTTTCAATGCAGCCTATAAAGAAGAAAGCTTGCTTACCCTTTATTTCAAAAACAGGGGAATAGAAACCATCTCTATGCAGCACGGTATTTTCTGCGATTTCAAATTGATTATACCTTTCGACTACATCAACTTCGACAATATGATTGCCGACAAACTTTTGTGTTGGGGACAATCTACTGTCGATTATCTGACTTCAAAAGGAATAGACCAATCGAGACTGATATTAATAGGGAATCCGAAATACAAGGATTTAACGATTGAGCACGTAGACCAATCTTTCACCAAATGCCTCGTTTTATTGGGTCGTGCTATCTACATACCCTCCAATGAAAAGTTACTTTTGCTATTAAAAGAGTTTAATAAGAAACATAACAACAAAATATTGTACTATATAAAAAAGCATCCCTTTTTGATGGATGTGGAGCATAAATCATTTGCCAGTATTTCCGACAATATGATTTTTCTCGGGCGGGAACATTCCGTACAGGAGGTTTTGCGATCAGACATGGTCAACTTTACCATTGCCGTCAATACAACCGCTTATTATGAGTCGTTAGCATTGGGCAAAATTTCGTTACGATGGTCTGAATCTGAGAACGAAGAGTTTATCGGTATGGATGATAAATTTGTAAACTTATCGGAATTTGAATCCAAACTAAAAGAGTTTAGCGAGAAACCCGAAACGGAAGTAAGACAGGAAATGAAAGATATTATTAAGTATGTATTTAATCCGGAATTGACATGATAGATATAGTAGATTGTACCCTTAGAGACGGGGGATATTATACAAATTGGGATTTTGACGGAAACCTGACTCTCAATTATTTTCAGGCAATGGAAAAACTACCTGTTTCATACGTTGAAATCGGATACAGATCTTTAGTTCACGATGGTTACAAGGGAGAGTACAACTATTGTCCCGACTATATATTAGAATATGCACGTCAGCAAATGCCTACTAAAAAAATAGGTATTATGCTGAACGAAAAAGAAGTGAAACCCGAAGATCTGGATAAGCTCCTATCTTCGTGCAAAGGCGTAATAGATGTTGTACGGATGGCTGCTGACCCTGCCAACATAAAACGTGCAGGAGAAACCGCAGCACGCATCAAAGCGATGGGCTTCGAAATGGGCTTCAATGTCATGTATGTTTCTAAATGGATGACCGAATATCCCGATTTCATGACCGAAGTAGCCAACCTTAATGGTAAAGTGGACAGTTTCTCTATGGTTGATTCTTACGGAGGTATATTTCCCGAAGAAGTCGAAACCATTACCCGACATCTTAGAACGGTGCTTCAATGCAAAATAGGATTTCACGGACATAACAATACTGAATTGGCTTTTGCCAATACATTGGCTGCCATAAAAGCGGGTTGTGAAATTATAGATACGACCATTACGGGAATGGGACGAGGTGCAGGTAATATGAAAACTGAACTACTGCTGTCCTACCTATCTTCGAAAGAAGGTGTAGCACTAGATTTCAACAGCCTAAGCACAACAGTTGCAGATTTTGAACGCTTGAAAGAAAAATACAGTTGGGGAACCAATCTACCTTATATGGTTTCGGGGTTCAACTCACTTCCTCAAAAAGATGTAATGGATTGGGTAACTCGCCGATTCTACTCGATCAATAGTATTTTGCAAGCTCTACACAATATGAAGGATAAAAAGGGTGATAATCTGAAACTACCTATCTTCAATGCCGAAAAATCACATTTCGACATTGCTCTTATAGTTGGTGGAGGTCCTAGCGGTGCAACTTGTGCAACAGCAATTAAACAACTGATAAAAAAACAAGCTGATAAAAAGGTTTGTATTATACATGCCAGCAGTAAAAATGCAGGTTATTATAATGATATAGATATTCCTCAGTTTTTCTGTCTGGTAGGAAACGAGGGACACCGTTTAGAGAAAGTATTTGCGAACTTCGATCTTAATAAAATTTCGTGCGTTCTCCCCTCTTATCCACGTAAGATGGGAACTTACATTCCTCAACAATTAGTTGACAAAAGTTTTGAGTTGAAAGAAGTGACTTTCTCTACTCTTTATAAGGATTCACATACGGCTTTGGCATTGCAAACAGCCATAGAACTCGCGGCAAAAGATATTTATATTGCAGGCTATGATGGATACGACGGTTTGATAAATGAAAATGAACGAATACTTACATCTGAAAACGAATACCTTCTTTCACAAATAGTGAAGACGAGACCCGATATAGAAATAGCTACCATAACAGCAACCAAATATCAAGGGGTGAAAAATTTATCAGTATATAGATTGTTAATTGACTAATTAAATGAAAATATCAGTTTTTCTGCCATGCAGAGCAGGTAGCGAGAGAGTTCCACATAAAAACACCCGCACTTTTGCCGGAATCGAAGGAGGACTCTTAAAAATTAAATTACAACAACTGATTGCTTGTAATGCAATTGATACTATAGTTCTATCGACTAATGACGAAGAAGTAATTCAACTGGCAGAAACATTATCAAGCGATAAAATAAAAATAGACAGACGTCCCGAACATCTGGCGACATCAAGCACATCTACCGATGATTTGGTAAAATATGTACCCACCATCATTAGTGAAGGAGCGGTTCTATGGACTCATGTAACGTCTCCTTTTATTGATGGTAAAATATATGAAGAAGCCATCAATGTTTACAAAGATGCTCTGTCAAAAGGTGAAAATGATTCACTTATGTCAGTTACCGCCCTTCGAACTTTCATATGGAATAAAGAGGGGGCTGTTAATTATGACCGAAACAACGAAAAATGGCCAAGAACCCAGACTATTGAACCTCTTTACGAAATCAATAGTGGAATATTCTTAGCAGATATAGATATTTACAGAAATTTGCAAGACAGGATTGGTCAAAAACCGTTTCTATTTGAGAATAACGATATAGATTCTTTTGACATCGATTGGGAAGAAGATTTCTTTATAGCCGAAGCCATTTATAACAAATTAATGCCTTAATATGACTCCTACTATCTCCATAATAATCCCCATCTATAACATGGAACAATTTCTGGGACGTTGTCTTGATTCTGTTGTGAGTCAGACATACAGCTCTTTAGAAATTATCCTTGTTAATGATGGTTCAACGGATTCTTCGGGAGATATTTGTGATAATTATGCTCAAAACGATAATCGGATTAAAGTTATACATCAAGTGAACTCTGGTGTATCGTCTGCTCGTAATGCAGGACTCGATGCAGCAACAGGCGATTATATAAGCTTTGTTGATCCCGATGACTATATTGAACTCAATACATACGAGACGCTAATTCCCTATCTAGCTAATGATATAGATATACTGAGATTTAATGCCAAAAGAAAAGGCGAGATATTAAATTGGCTGCCTTTCAAAGGCGAATACTCCGGTGATCGTTTCGAACAAGAAATAGTCCTTCCGATGATTGGTTCAGAAAAATTCGGAGGTATGTTTATACTTGGTGTTCTTTGGGTTCATCTATTCAAAAGAGATTTGATTGAGAAGAATCACATCCGCTTCAATAAGGAGTTGAGAAGGTGCGAAGATCGACTGTTTACCATAACATCCATGCTTCATGCAAACAAGATGTTCTTTATAGATGATATTCTTTATCACTATCAGGTAAATGACGAATCGCTATCCAACAGATACGACCCAATACGTTGGCAACAGGAACTTATCTTTCTAGATGATTTAAAGAAAAAGTATTTTGAAACCAAATCTCTTTCATTTATCATAAAAGCAAACCAACGTATTAGTAATGATTATGTATTAAGAGCGATAACATCTATCAACAACGAATATTTCACTAATAACGACAACAGTTTTTGGCAACGATATAAAAATATTAAGAAAATAATAAACAATCCGAATACCAGATTGTCTATAAAATATATACAAAGAGAAAAATCAGGACTAAAAGGAGATTTAATAATAGGGATGATTAAATACCGTCTTATTTTATTACTAAACCTTTTCAACTCCTTAATTTTATACAAAAACAAGGTTCTATGATGGATAAAATATCAGCAATCGTCCCGTGCTACAACGAAGAGCAAGCTCTTCCGTACTTGTATGAAGAACTTACGAGGGTAGCTCAACAAATGAGTGGACAAGATTTTGAGTTCATTTTTGTTAATGACGGATCAAAAGACAAAACACTTGAGGTTATTAAAGCTCTCAGAAAAAAAGACAATAGAGTAAGATACGTTTCTTTCTCTCGTAATTTCGGAAAAGAAGCTGCTATTTATGCAGGGTTAGAAGCTGCAACAGGTGACTATATTGCCATGTTGGATGCCGACCTTCAAGATCCTCCTCACTTGCTTATCGAGATGTACCAAACTCTTCAGGAAAAAGAGTATGACTGTGTAGCAACACGCCGCGAAGACCGTAAAGGAGAGCCTGTTCTCCGTTCGTTCTTTGCAAAGAAATTTTATCAGCTCATCAATAAAATATCGGATACCGAGATTGTAGACGGAGCAAGAGACTTTAGGTTGATGACACGTCCAATGGTTAATTCTATTCTAAAATTGGGAGAATATAACCGCTTCTCGAAAGGTATTTTCGGATGGGTGGGTTTCGATACCAAATGGATTGCATATGAAAATGTAGAACGTGTAGCCGGACAAACCAAATGGTCGTTCTGGGGATTGTTCTTTTATTCACTTGAAGGTATTATTGCTTTCTCGACCCGCCCCTTGGCTATTGCTTCTATTTTTGGGTTTGTATTTTTCCTTATCTCCCTTGTGTGGATTTGCATGATTATTACCAAGACATTGCTGTGGGGCGATCCCGTTCCCGGTTATCCGTCTTTGATCTGTGCTATATTCTTCATCGGAGGTATACAGTTATTGTGTTTGGGGATACTGGGACAATACCTGTCAAAAACTTACTTGGAAACAAAAAAACGTCCGATATACATAGCGAAAGAAACAGAACAGGATGCTTAAAGCTGATAAAATATATAATTATAAGGAATCCTTATGTAGTACGCTTCATAAGGCTGACTCTTTCTTCGGTAAGCCTCTTGTCAAAAGAGTATGCTTCGGACTGATTATTGTCTCATCCTTTATTCTTATATATATACTCAACATTTTACACCCAATATTCGGGGACGATTGGAACTATTGCCTCTTACCTGACGGCCAGACCAAAGTAAAAAGCTTCTCTGATATTTTATATACTCAATACGAGCATTATTTTACATGGGGAGGACGTACGGTAGTACATATAATAGCACAAAGCCTCCTTTTGGCAGGAATATCTATTGGCGATTTCATCAATAGCCTGGTATACATAGCCTTCACACTGGTGATCTATTATATGACTAACCAATCGAATAAGGTAAGACCATCATTGCTTTTATCGATTAACTTACTTATCTGGTTCTTTCAACCGGCTTTTGGGTCTACCATACTGTGGATTACGGGAAGTGCCAATTATCTGTGGGGTACACTTATTATTTTGTGCTTTCTAGTACCATATACTAAGCAAGCATTATCTCCCAATAGTAATAGTTATCTAAAAGCTGCCTTGTTCTTTCCTGCGGGTATTATTGCTGGTTGGACAAATGAGAATATGGCAGTTGCTCTTATAGTAATGCTGACCACCTTTGTGATATATTACAAAGTAAAATATAAACAGATTCCCTTATGGGCAATTACAGGGCTTATAGGTGCTGTTATTGGGTGCGTGATAATGATTGCTGCTCCGGGCAATTACGCCCGCATGAATAATGTTTTGTCGCAAGAACATATTAACGAATCATTTATAGTCATTTTTATCGGTCGGTTTGCTGCTGCAATTGCCGGATATTATTACTTTGTATTAGTACCTACATTTATATTTGCACTTACATTGTGCTTTTACCGTTCTTTTGGAAAGAAAACCGATAAACCGATTGTATTTGTCGCAGCAGTTTTCGTTCTGGGAGCAATTGTGGCTACGTTAGCCATGTCAGCATCTCCAATCTTTCCGGGAAGGGCAGCTTTCGGCATTATTACCCTATTCTTTGTCGCAATATGTATTTTGTATGCTAATCTTGATTTTTCGAAAGCTTTAGTTAAGCAGGTAATTTATACAACCATCGTTTTCGGATTATTATTCTTTATTGCCGATTATTACAGAGGATATCAAGAACTTAAGAATGCAGAAAAAATACTACAAGCAAGAGCAAGTGTCATAGAAAAAGGAAAGAAAGAAGGCATCAAGGACTTCGTGTTTAATGACCGAATATTTCCCGAAGGACGTTTCTTTCACTACTTCGAGCTTTCTTATGATCCGAATGACTGGCATAACAGAATGTTTTCAGCATATTATGAGATCAACTCTGTAGTTGTAAAATAAGAAAAGCTCTATCAAATGATAGAGCTTTTTTCATATAATAAATATAAAATTTTACTTTTTAAGACTCTGAATAGTTTCTTTTATTGTCTTGATTTTACTTTCAGCATCTGCTTGCTTTTTGCGTTCGGCATCTACCACATCAGCTTTTGCATTGGCTACAAACTTCTCATTCCCCAGCTTTTTCATAACTGAATTTAAGAAACCTTGTTGATATACCAAATCAGCCTCGAGTTTAGCAAGCTCAGCCTCAACATCAATATTATTACCCATAGGCACAGCAAATTCTGTTGTACCAACCAGAAATGACATTGCTTGAGGATTTTTCTCATTTACGGCTCTGATCTCTGTAATATTACCCATCTTAGCAATTACAGGATTATAAGCATCATTATGCTCTCCGATAATCTCCAATTCTAAAGAATCTTTATTCGGTATATTCTTTTGTAATCGGATAGTACGGATACCCGAAATAGTTTCCTTTACCTTTTCAAATGCATTCAAAAGATCGGTATCGACATTCTTAGCAGTTGGCATAAGAGCAACCATAATACTTTCCCCTTCTTTTCTTTCAGAAAGAGCCTGCCACAATTCTTCGGTTATGAATGGCATATAAGGATGTAACATTCTTAATAATGAATCAAAGAAATTCAGTGTTTCGTTATATGTCTTAGCATCAATCGGCTTTTGGTAAGCAGGTTTAATCATCTCTAAATACCAAGAAGAGAATTCATCCCAGAATAGTTTGTAAACAAGCATCAATGCTTCTGACAAACGATATTTTGAGAATAAATCATCTATTTCGGTAATTGTTTTAGACAATACATTATCAAACCATTTCACTGCAATAGCTGACGATTCGGGTTGTTCTATAGAGCTATCTACCTCCCACCCTTTTACTAGGCGGAAAGCATTCCATATCTTACTGTTAAAGTTGCGACCTTGCTCGCAAAGAGCTTCATCAAAAGGAATATCGTTTCCGGCAGGTGCTGTAAGCAATAATCCCATACGTACCCCATCAGCACCATATTTGGCAATCAGCTCAAGAGGATCGGGTGAGTTACCCAACTGCTTCGACATTTTACGTCCTTGCTTATCACGAACAATACCTGTAAAATATACATTCTGGAAACATGGTTTCTGACGATATTCGTACCCTGACATAATCATACGAGCCACCCAGAAGAAAATAATATCCGGACCTGTAACCAAATCACTTGTAGGGTAATAATATTCTATATCCTTATTATCCGGTTGATTTATTCCATCAAATACCGATATAGGCCACAACCACGATGAAAACCAAGTATCAAGACAATCTTCATCCTGACGAAGGTCTTCCATTTTCAGATTTGGATTCTTCTTTTGAGCTTCGATCAAGGCCAATTCGGGAGTCTCTGCAATTACATAACCGCCTTCGGGCAAGTAATAGGCAGGAATACGATGTCCCCACCAAAGTTGACGGCTGATACACCAATCTTTGATATTTTCCATCCAATGGCGATATGTGTTCTTATATCGTGCCGGATAGAATTTTATAGTATCGTTTTCAACTGCATCCAAAGCGGGTTTTGCTAGACCATCAATCTTCAAGAACCACTGCATAGACAGTTTAGGCTCGATAGGTACATTGGTACGCTCCGAGTAGCCTACTTTATTGGTATAGGCTTCGGCTTTTTCCAACAGTCCGGCATCCAACAAATCTTTTTCGATTTTCTTACGAACATCGAATCTGTCCATACCTTCGTATTGAAGCCCGTGCGCATTGAGAGATCCATCGTCATTGAAAATATCAAGAGCTTCCAGATTATGCTTTTCACCCAACATATAATCATTTACATCATGGGCCGGAGTCACTTTAAGGAAACCTGTTCCAAATTCCATATCGACATAATCATCTTCAATGATCGGCACAACACGATTTACAATAGGTACAATTACTTTCTTACCTTTCAGATGTGCTGTTTTCTCATCATTCGGATTGATACAAACAGCAACGTCACCAAAGATAGTTTCGGGGCGAGTGGTTGCTACAACTGCAAATCCATCTTCACCTTCAACTTTATATTTTAAATAATATAATTTACTGTTTTCTTCCTTGTGTATAACTTCTTCGTCAGACAAAGCTGTTTTGGCCGTAGGATCCCAGTTAACCATACGAACACCTCGATAGATAAGACCTTTTTTATAAAGATCAACAAATACCTTGAATACACTTTCGGAACGTTTCTCGTCTAATGTAAAACATGTACGTTCCCAATCGCACGAAGCTCCTAGTTTACGCAATTGCTGAAGAATAATTCCGCCATGTTCATCAGTCCACTCCCAAGCATGTTTCAAGAACTCGTCACGTGTAAGATCTTTCTTACTGATTCCCTGTGAAGCCAGTCGACCTACAACCTTAGCCTCTGTTGCAATAGATGCATGGTCGGTACCCGGAACCCAACAAGCATTTTTGCCCATCATACGTGCACGACGGACTAGTATATCCTGAATCGAATTGTTCAACATATGCCCCATATGAAGGACACCTGTGACATTGGGAGGAGGAATGACGACAGTAAACGGCTCGCGACTGTCTGGTTCTGAATGAAAAAGATTGTTCTTCATCCAATACTCATACCACTTATCCTCTACTTCCGCAGGATTATACTTACTTGCAATTTCCATAACTTAAAAATATTTTTCGAACTGCGAAAATACGAAAAATGTTTGTAGATAAATAAGGTCTCAGACCTTTTTATTGCTTTGACAAATATAATAACGATCAATAGTTATCACTTTTAGCTACAACATGAGATTTATAGTTTTACTTTGATGGCACACACCTTTTATGTTTTTTGTTTTGTGTGATTTTTTATTCTATATTTGATTCTTACAATATAATAAAGAACACATATGGAATATTCAGAACCTAAAGCATCTATTGATCAAGCCAGAGTAAATTTGTTTTTAGCTACTAACGGCAAAAAATTCTCTCCTTATCAATTGAATCAGATTATAGCTGAGCTACCAAATCTTACTGATGCTCAGTTCCAGGCTTTGCTGTCTCAAGACTTTAAAGATCCTACAATGATGCTGATTATATCTCTTTTGGGAGGTCTCTTAGGCATCGACAGGTTTATACTTAACGATACAGGATTGGGAGTGCTCAAATTACTGACCTGCGGAGGTTTTTATATTTGGATGATTATAGACTGGTTTATCATTCAAGATAGAACTAAGGAATATAATTATAATCTATTAGTTCAAACTGTAAATAGAATCAAGTAATATAGCCTTGAGATTCCATTCTCTGGTAATAAAATCACGCCAATACCCTTTCAATACAATCATAGCGATCCTTGCTATTATGGGAGGATATTTGGCGTTATTGTTCATGGACTATAATCTGCATCATGAACATATAACATCGTGTCCCTTTAAGTTGCTGACAAGTATCCCCTGCCCCGGATGTGGTATGGGACGGGCAACTCTCGCATTATTATCGGGAAATATTTCAGAATCTCTTTATTATAACATTCTGTGTATTCCCCTCAGCATGGTAATTGCACTCTCTTTATGCTGGCTCTTTTATGATCTGATAAGAGGTCGGGAAACTTTCTTCAAAACAATACGACGCCCTTTAAAGTTAAAATATAAGATTCCTCTTTTTGCAGTCCTTCTCATTACTTGGATCTTAAATATTGCCCATAAAATATAAGCAACTTTCCCCTGTTCTTTAACTAAAAGACACGCTCTATTTCACTAAATTTGCATGTGAGGAAAATCATTCACATAGATATGGATGCCTTTTATGCTTCTATTGAGCAAAGAGACAATGAGGAATATCAAGGCAAGCCACTTGCTGTAGGGTATGCCGGTGACAGAGGTGTGGTTGCCGCTGCCAGCTACGAGGCAAGGAAGTATGGAGTACGATCTGCCATGCCTTCTAAAACAGCTTTGAGAAAGTGTCCTCACTTGATCTTCGTTCCCGCCCGCTTCGATGTCTACAAATATGTTTCGAATCAGATTATGGATATATTCTTGGAGTATACCGACCTGGTTGAGCCTCTGTCGCTGGATGAGGCTTTTCTGGATGTAACCGAGAACCATAAAAACATTCCTTATGCCACTCAAATAGCTAAAGAGATCAAAAAGAAGATCTATGAAACTACCTCTCTAAACGCCTCTGCTGGGGTTTCATATAATAAGTTTCTAGCCAAAATAGCATCCGACTACAAAAAGCCCAATGCATTATTTGTAATCAGACCCAAAGATGCCGAAGCTTTTGTTGAAAGCTTGCCCATCGAACGTTTCTACGGAGTAGGTAAAGTAACTGCTCAAAAGATGCATCAACTAGGGATAAAAGACGGCTTAGAATTAAAATCGAGAAGCGAAACCGAATTAGTTGCCAATTTTGGAAAAGCAGGTCACATGTACTATATGAATGCACGAGCTATCGATGACCGCAAAGTAGAACCAAACAGAGAACGAAAGTCGGTAGGAGCGGAAAACACGTTCAGTAACGACATCGAATCGCTGGATGAACTTGCCATAGAACTGGATGAAATAGCCCAAGATGTAATCAATAGAGTTGAGAGAAGCGGATTTCTCGGACGTACAATTACCCTAAAAGCCAAATATGCTGATTTCAGAATAATTACACGAAGTAAAACTCTAATAGCCGCAGTTACCGACTATAGCACATTATACAATACAGGATTTGAATTAATGAAAGATATAGATCTTTCAGCCAAAGTACGCTTATTGGGTTTAAGTATAAAAAATGTAGATAACGTCATTTGGCACGATGCAATACAATTGTCTTTAGATTTTAAGGATTGGGATGATCTTAACCAACAGAAAGAATAATCCCGTGTTCTTCTGCCATTTTACGAATATTCAATATGGCATAACGCATTCTACCCAAAGCTGTGTTGATACTTATTCCGGTTTGTTCCGATATTTCTTTAAAGCTTAGTTCTTGGTAATATCTCATTTCGAGGACTTCACGCTGACTCGGAGGTAAGTAATGTATCAGCTTTTTCACATCTTCCAAGATCTGACTATAAATAAGCCTGTCCTCAATCGTATTATCGCATAGGTTTGCATTATTCAGTAAATCAATCTCAGTTTCATCATTAGAAACTGTATTCTCGCTTCTTTCCTGTCTGAAATAATCTATCACCAGGTTATGAGCAATACGCATTATCCATGCTCTAAACTTACCATTTTCGGTATATCGACCTTGCTTTATAGTTGTAATAGCTTTAATGAACGTTTCCTGGAAAACATCCTCCGCCATTTCTCTATTTCTTATTATAAAATATATGTAATTATATACATTCTTTTGATGACGAAGAAGAAGTTCATCAAAAGCTAGATTATTACCAATCGAATAAGAAATAACTAATTCTTCATCAGTCATGTCCTTTAATACATCCATTACTATATGTCTAAGTTACTATGAGTAATGATTTTTCGATAGGCTTTGTAATTTTGGTTTATAACTAAATACAAATTAATAGCATTTATCTCGTATTTGCAAATCTTTGACGGCTATTTTCCTGATATATTTTTAACTTTTCTTATTTGATTGCACAATTAAGGAGCTAATCTGTTAATTTCCCAATCGCCATTAACATTAGTATACTGAATTCTATCATGTAATCGACTTTTACGTCCTTGCCAGAATTCGACAAGAATAGGCCTTACCAAATAACCTCCCCAGTTATCAGGTCTTTTTACATCAACATCTGCAAATCTCTTCTCAAAATCAGCTACTAGCCCTTCTAAATATTCGCGGCTAGGAATAATCGAGCTTTGTGGAGAAGACCATGCACCCAATTTACTGCCAATAGGACGTCTTTCGAAGTAAGAATCGGATTCCTCCGGTAGTATCTTCTCAACTCGGCCTTCGATCCTCACCTGACGCTCCAGTTCGTTCCAGATGAAAGTCAATGCACAATTTGGATTCTCTTCTATTTGCTTAGCTTTTCGGCTATCGTAGTTTGTAAAAAACACAAAGCCTCCTTTTCTAATTTGTTTCAACAATACAACTCTTGACGATGGTTTCAAATCGAGTCCTACTGTTGCCAGATTCATTGCATTGGGCTCTAACACCTCGGCTTCCAGGCTTTCTTTAAACCAAATCTCAAACTGCTGAACCGGGTCCGGCAAAACATCTTGAGTGTCTAAGGTTTTCAGTGTAAAATCTCTTCGTAAATCTGATATATCAATCATTAGTTTTCTATTAAGTTCTTTTTAACTATCGATACATATTCAACTTGATTATTCAATGAATGATCAAGTAACAAGTTCAACACATTATCTACATTTTGTATAACCTCTATATTCTTTTCAACATTCAAATATATATCTTTTATTTCAAGAAAGTATATACACCTTATCATACATACCTACCCAGATAATACATTCAATTCTCATCAGCATCTGCTGTTTTCTGGAAAATACGATTGATCTGTAAAAACTAATGCAGAACAAGAACAATGCTTCCCCCATAGTTTACTTTTGCTAAAAAATAAAAAGCCGCTCCAAAACTTGGAACGGCTTTTTTATCAATTCTTTTTAACTGAATTACTCAGCATTCAAAGTAATACGTTTGAACTCAACAACTGTCAACTCTTTGTCTATAGATTGAAGATATTGTTCAATATTTTGTTTTGGGTTCTTAATGAACTCTTGTTGAAGAAGAGTAAACTCTTTGTAGAATTTAGTCAATGCACCTTCAGCAATTTTATCAATAAGATTTTCAGGCTTACCTGCTTCAAGAGCTTTTTCTTTTGCAAGATTCAATTCTCTTTGTTTGATTTCTTCCGATACATGCTCAGCTTTCAATGCTACAGGATTCATTGCTGCAATTTGCATAGCAACATCTTTTCCTACTTGAGCATCTACATTTGCCTTGTTGAAACCTACAATTGTTGCCAATTTGTTTCCTGGGTGTACATAAGCAACTACAGTTGGAGCAGTAATAGTTTCGTATGCACCAATTTCCATTTTCTCTCCTGTTATACCCATACGGTCTACAACAACATCAGAAATCTTACGACCTCCGATTTCAAGAGCATTTAAGGCATCCAAATTTGCAGGTTTATTAGCTAATGCCACATCTAAGATAGAAGTAGTCATACCAACAAACTCAGCGTTGATTGCAACGAAGTCAGTCTCACATCTTACTGCAACAATTGCAGCAAAATCATTGTTTGTACCAGCAAGTACACATCCTTCCGAAGCTTCACGATCGCCACGTTTTGCAGCAAAAGCTTGTCCTTTTTTACGGATTACTTCGATTGCTTTTTCGATATCACCCTCTGCTTCTGTCAATGCACTTTTACAATCCATCATACCCGCACCTGTTCTTTTACGAAGGTTTTGGATATCAGCCATAGTAATTGCCATATCTTTATATATTTTTGATTATTAATATTCTAGGTCTAAGACCTTTTTATTACTTTGGCAAGCATAATCTCGACTGGCAGTTATTACTTTCAAATACGATATTAAATACTTGCTTTTTCTTAAAAAAGCAAAAGGTCAAGAGTGAGCCCAAAAGATTTATCCCTTAGCACTTACTCTTAACCTTTAGTATAATTATTATTCTTCGTCTTTAACGAATTTGCTTGTAACAGCAGCTTTCAAAGCATCATCATCATCTTTAGATGTGCGTTCTTTTTTAGCTGTAGTTCTTTTGCGGTCTTTTTTAGCGCCGTCTTCTTGTGCTTCAGCTGCAGTACTGTCTGCTTTTTCTACTTTTCTTTCTTCCAAACCTTCTTTGATAGAATCGCAAAGGTGAGATAGAATTACTTCAATAGATTTAGAAGCATCATCATTTGCAGGGATAACAAAATCAATATCAGAAGGATCTGAGTTTGTATCTACCATAGCAAATACAGGAATACCCAAGCGTTGAGCTTCTTTAACTGCAATATTTTCTTTCAATACGTCAACGATAAACAAAGCTGCCGGTAAACGTGTAAGATCTTGGATAGAACCTAAATTCTTTTCAAGTTTAGCACGTTGACGAGTTACTTGAAGTTTTTCTCTTTTAGAAAGAGTATCGAATGTACCGTCTTTAATCATTTTGTCGATAGTCGACATTTTTTTCACAGCTTTACGGATAGTTGGGAAGTTGGTCAACATACCTCCTGGCCAACGCTCAATCACGTAAGGCATATTTATAGAAAGTGCCAGATCAGCAACAACTTCTTTCGCTTGCTTTTTAGTCGCAACGAATAAAATTTTCTTACCCGATCTTGCTATTTGTTTCATCGCAGCAGCAGCTTCATCAGCTTTTGCTATCGATTTGTAAAGGTCGATAATGTGAATGCCATTACGCTCCATAAAAATATAAGGAGCCATCGCCGGATTCCACTTTCTTTTTAAGTGTCCGAAGTGTACACCAGCTTCTAATAATTGGTCAAATTCTAATTTTGCCATTTTTGTTTTTTTAATGCGTTTACTTTCTTTTTCTGTAAATTGAATTGTCGGGTAGCTCTACTTATGAAGTCCCGTCAATTTAGATACTAAACGTAACTTTTGATCGATGTATCATCTACATCTATATTTCTACTCTCGCCTATGAACTTATGCAACCAAAAGCAAATGTCCGAGGGAGAAAGCCATATCCAAATTAACGTTTTGAGAATTGAAATTTCTTTCTTGCTTTAGGTTGTCCTGGTTTTTTACGTTCAACAACACGTGGATCACGAGTCATAAACCCTTCAGCTCTTAGAGCAGGTTTATCATCCGCATTGATCTTCACTAGAGCACGAGCAATACCTAGACGAGCAGCTTCTGCTTGACCTTTGTACCCACCACCGTTCAGATTAATCTTAATGTCATATTTCTCAGCAACACCTAATTTATTTAGAGGTTGGTTTACAACATATTGAAGAATTGTCGATGGAAAGTAATTTGCCAGTTCTCTTTTGTTGATAACAATTTTCCCAGTTCCTTCGCTTAGGTATACGCGTGCTACTGCAGCTTTGCGTCTTCCGATTGCATTTATTACTTCCATTGTTATTATTTAAGAGTGTTAATATCTATTACTTTTGGCTGTTGAGCATCATGTTTGTGCTCTGCTCCACCGTATACATAAAGATTTTTCAATAAAGCTGCACCTAATTTATTTTTAGGCAACATACCTTTAACTACTTTATGCATCAAACGATCTGCACCTTTACCCATCAAAACTTGAGGAGTTGTTTCACGTTGTCCACCTGGATAACCTGTATATCTCAAATATACGCGATCAGTCCATTTGTTACCTGTAAGAACTACCTTATCAGCGTTAATGATAACAACATTATCTCCACAATCAATATGGGGAGTAAAGCTTGGCTTGTACTTTCCTCTCAAAAGCATAGCCACCTTTGAAGCCAAACGGCCTAAAGTTTGACCTGATGCATCAATCACAACCCATTCTTTTTTAGCAGTTGCTTTGTTTGCAGAAATGGTCTTATAACTTAAAGTATCCACTTTCTTTATTTTTTTAATTTGGTTAATGACTTTTATTTGACAATATCGGTTTTACTTATTTACTAAGGACACTTATTAAGCAAACAACCAGCTATATATCAAATATTTATATTCACATTTATAATAATCGGCTCGCAAAGATACAGATTTCCTGCGAATTATCAAAAAAAGGAACAAGAAAGGTTGCACTAAATTATATAATGCAACCTTTCTAGACATTATAACCACACAGCAAATTCAATTCCAGGTTATTAGTATTGAAGATATAACTTCATTCCAGTCTTTAGAATGGCGAAAAAAACCAGGTTTAGTATGCTGGTATTTACTAAAGTCTGCTTCATTCAAAGTATTAAAATTCGAATAAGTTAAAGATTTGCCTTGATAATAAGGATTATCAAAAAACGTAGCAGTTAAACTATTATAACTTGAATTACTTGATTTAATCGTAACAGAAGTAAGAACATTATCAAATGACATAACTTGAGATACAGTCATTGGATAATAATTTAAATTATTAGCACCATTAGTGTTGGAAGCCGTAGTTCCCCCTAAAGGCATTAATGTAAAGGAAACCATTCTTCCCGAATAATTCGCCTTATCATACAGTTTAACTTCACAAGGAATCATAGGAGCAGCCCTCAATTTAGAAACAGAGTTCGTACCATCAAATCTTATACTTAACTCTTTTTGCAAATTCTCATAATCATCAAAATACTCATTTGGCTTATCTTTACTAACAAGAATTGCTACATTAGGTAATCCATTTATCTCTTCATAAATCTTGCCCACTTCCACATCTTCAAATACTGGAATTGAATCATTATCAAAATAGAATGGTGTAGAATACATTACTCCTTGATAAATAAACTCTAAATTGCCAGTCTCCTCAGAAGGCATACTTTTAGGGGCATTTTCAAAATCCTCATTAGAACATGCGATAAAGAAAAAAGTTCCTAATAAAATAAAGATTAATTTTTTCATGTTTGTAAGGTTTTAGTTATTAAATCAACATAAAATTGATATTTTACGAATATAATAAAAAAGTACCACCAAACAAATTACAAAATAAACATGTTACGTTTAGTCATATAAAATAAATAAAGGCCTGCACAATGCAAGCCCTTATTTCAGTCAAACTATATAAGTTCCGATTAATTTGATTTAGAATATAATAAATATCCGGCATTTTCGATATACGTTAATGCATATCCGGCATCAACTTTAGAATCTTCTCTCATTACTCTGAACCAAATACTTTTAGTTACATCAGTATCTAAATTAGAAGGTTGAAGAGCTCTTCTTAAAGAAGTCATATCAGCAACAATCATTTTATCCTCAGTTTTTGTAGTCGTCCCTACAGCTGTTCCACTTTTAGTCAAAACAACATCTACAATAGCGGCATTATCAGGTAGAGCTGTTTTATTCTTCCGCACCTGCTTAGTTGCATCATAATAAAATCTAGCAGTCAAAACTTCTCCATCTTTTAACCCTGCAGTATAGCTAAACAACCATCTGTCTGAAAAGAAATTATTTGATGAGTACTTATTCAGATTAAATGTTTTAAAAAATGCTGAATTTGCCTGCTTTGTAGTATCCACAACTTGAATATTAATATTTTTTTGATCAGCTACGGGGAACGACTCTCCTTCTGCCACTGTAGCATATTCAGCCATTAACACATTACCCGAGACTACATTATTACTATTAACTTTATATGTTAGTAATACAGCATCATCTTTACCATATGTAGAGATACCATCCCAAGTTACGTACATTCCCTGATTTAGACCGCTACCTACTGCAGCATATTTTACCCCATTATCAGCAATATTTATGACCCCAAACTCTCTGGTTCCTTGATAGGTTGACTCGTTATCTCCTAAGCACGAAGGTAAAATAATGGCTAACATAGCCACTGCACACACATATAAAAATGTCTTTCTCATGATTAATTAAGTATTTTATTATTATTCATATTATTTATTCTTAATACATCGTACCCATATCTCTAAAAACCAAACTTCAATCCAAGATTAAAGTTAAACAGCCACTTACGATCCGAAAATATAGTTTCATATTCATTATTTGCCTGAAAATAATAAGCTCCCCCAAAGGCTGTATAAACAGATAGCTTATTATACAACGGATAAGAGATACCCATCAATGCCGTAGCTGAAAATTGAGGTCTACTTTGAGATATGTTACGCTTCGACGAACGTTCCGAATTTAATAGATCATCAATACTACTCTTACTCTCTATTCGCCCGTAGAAATCTTTCTGAATCATTCCTCCCAGCGATGTGTAAAATTGAGCCTTCTTCCATTCTGCAAGCTTATAATTTACAGATAATGGAATACCGAAGTAGTGAAAATATTGTTGATCATTCTGATTGTATTCCGACTGCCCGTCCATTCTGATTCTGGCAGAAACATAAGTATAAACAATACCACTTTCAAGAGATATCTTATTGGTTAGTTTCTTATTCACAGCTACCCCGAAAGAGACGGGCTGATTATGTTCCAACCTGAACTGCTGGCTTCTTAGAGTATAAATTCCATCAGAAGCTAAAGCGGCATTCGCATATCGAAATGTGTTTGCAACATCATTCGATTTAGAAAAACCTCCTCCTCCACCAACACCAATAGCAATACCCTTAGAACCATCACCTTTCTTCTCTGATTTTACCCGGGTATTATTATCTGCTAATATATTTTTCGATTCATCCCCTGCGGCAGCAAATGCTTCAATTTTAGATTTTAATTCACGCTCAAAGTCCGGATCTTTCGGCTGAAAGTTTTCTTGTTTTGCAGCATCAGCAACATAAATATCTTGCACATCCTGTACTCTATTTTCTGCTATTGTATTCTCAACAGGAGCAACACCCTCTGAGGATATACTTCCTGACAATTTCCCGGCAGACGAGACAGTTTTCGTTTTAGCAACGAACTGACCAGAGGTAGTAGCCAACAAACTCAAAGTCGGTTGAGTTTTTACCTGTTTTATTATCTTATTATCGGAATTATCCTCCCGATCGTCAACTTTAAGCTGTGCAAAAGAACGGTTCTTCTCAATCGTTTTATCCTCTATTACCTTCGCTATATGAGTATTCTCACTATTCTGAGGTATAAAATATAGAACTGCAAAAATCACGGCAGCCGCTGCAGAAGCCCAACTCAGAATCCTGTAAACGGGTTTCTTTAGAGATGGCTTTATGGGAGCCTGAACCGGAAGGTCAGCCTCAATCTTATTCCACAATGACGGAGGAAGGTCAGCCTCAAAACCCTTCAGTTTCGAAGAAAAGACATCCTTTATGTGATCTTTATCCGCTTTCATTGTTTTTTTAAATATGCTTTAACCTTTTCTTGCAATAATAATCTCGCTCGAATATATTGTGAGCGGGATGTTCCTTCGGCTATACCCAAAGCCTCACTAATTTCTTTATGCGAATATTCCTCTATAGCATATAAATTGAAAACCGATCTATACCCCTGAGGCAATTCTTGTACCATCTTCATCAACTCCGACTCCGATATTTTGTCTATATCATCATCCGAATCATCCCTTATTTCATCTGCATCCGATAGATTTTCAATATCTTCCGAATATTGTTTCTTTATCTTATCTTTTCGAATTGTTTCCAACGCCAAATTTATAAAAATCCGTTTCATCCATCCCTCAAACGAACCTTTTCCTTCGTAAGAGACAATATGTGTAAAAACCTTTATAAATCCATCATGCAATAAATCCTGAGCCGTTTCGGCATCCGACGAATAGCGAAGACATATCCCATACATCACACGCCCATATCGTTCGTAAACGATTTGCTGTGACCTACGATCTTGTTTCTTGCATCCCTGTATTAGCTGCAATTCTTCCATCCGGATTTTTAGGTTCAATTATTAGATGAATACAACCCCAGAATGTTGCTTCCTGTTGTTGTATTTTTATTAAATTAACAAAATATTAAGAATTAAGGCTTCTGACTTATTTGCTTACTTTAGCTAATACAAACTATCACCCTCTGCTATTATCATGAAAGCACTATTGAAAGTACCTCCTCTTACAGAAATTCATCCGGCAAATTTACCAAATAAAGTCGTTTAGAGGCACGAGTTAAGGCAGTATATAACCAACGGTAGAAATTAATTCCTAAATGTTCTTCGGTAATATACCCTATATCAAGAAAAACATTTGTCCACTCTCCTCCTTGTGCTTTATGGCAAGTAACTGCATATCCGTACTTTACTTGAACGGCATTATAGAAAGGATCCACTTTCATTTTCTGCATTTTGCCATTCTTGGTTGTAATATCAGCATAATCCTCTAATATATTATAAAACAACTCGGCATTTTTTTCTTGCGAAAGACCTGTTGTTTCCGAATGCAAGGTATCTATAAGTATCTTTATCTCCAATTCGATATCATAATCGGGATGCTTCACCAAAACATCGCAAAACCGAAAACCATAAATTTCTTGTGTCCTTCTAACTCTTAAAATCTCAAGCAATTCGCCATTTGCCAAAAAATCGACCTGCTCAATATTTTCAGTCCAAAAATAATTATTTTTTGTGACCATCAACATATCTCCTGACGACAATTCTTCTTCACGATATAAGATTCGGTTACGTACTCCTTCATTATAAATATTGGCTCGCTTATTGGAACGCGATACAATCATAGTTTCCTCAATACCATCGCGATCATAGGCTGCCGATATTTCGTCAATCAATTCTTCGCCCGAAACCTTTCGTATATCATCAAAGCCATCCAGTTTCAGCTTGGGAAACAATTCAGTTGTATTCTCCAGCAACGCATTGCGTATATGAGTTGCATTAAATAATATCCCCGAATTTCCGGCTTGCCTCACAATCTGCGTCATTGTAGTACTCAAAACATCAAGTCCATACCCCTTCAAAATATCTATCTGCAAAGCCGGACTCGACTCCTGCATTACGGGGGGCAACTGAGCCTCATCTCCAATAAGTAACAAACGGCAATTTTCACCACCATATACATAATGAATTAAGTCGTCCAAAACACGTCCCGTTCCAAAACTAAAAGAGTCAATGCCATCATTACTAATCATCGATGCTTCATCTACAATAAATAAAGTATCTTTGTGTAGATTATCCATAGGAACAAATCCTGAAGCTTCGCCCGAAAACCGTTTTTGTCTGTATATCTTTTTATGGATCGTAAATGCAGGGTGACTGGAGTAGCTCGAAAAGACTTTTGCTGCACGTCCTGTGGGTGCAAGCAGCACTGTTTTTTGCTCAAAGTCAGTCATAGTTTTCACCAAAGCTCCAATTAATGAGGATTTACCCGTTCCGGCATACCCTTTCAAGAGAAATATACTATCAGATACTCGAGAAAACAAAAAGTCGGTAATCATATCCAGAGCTTCTGCCTGTTCGGAAGTTGGCTCGAACTGAAAATTCTTTTTGATCTGATTTAAGAAAAAACTATTTAAAGACATTTATATATTGATTAGGGGCATCCCTTTGGGGCGACTGCTGTACTTACCTAAGAGATATTAAGCTATAAAAATAGCACATAAAGTTTCTTTTTCTAAATTTGTAAACATTAAATAAGATATTATGTTTTTACCTGACAATATTGATCTCGGAAAATCGGAAAAATATATCCTGACAATCCGTATAACACCCAACGGTTTATCGTTCTCCATACATGAACCTCGCATGGGTGGTAACTATTGTTATCGGGAGAAATCTTTTTCGAACGAGTCTGACAGGCTTAGCAATATACAACGCATCATATTCGATTATAATTTTCTGACACAGGTCTTCAAACAAACAAATGTAGTTTTTGTTTCGAAAGAATATGACATTGCACCTCAATATCTGTTTGAAAAGAATAAGAAAGAAGCTTTATACAACTTTACTCATCAAGAACAAGTAGAGCAGGTACTGATAAGCCCCGATCCGATTCAACAAAATATCACATTATTTAATGCAGATAAGGAAATCTATAAATTCTTGATGCGCAGTTTATACAACCCCCATTTCTTTCATCATTCCAATTTACTGATGAAATACATCGAGGGAAAAAATCGTATGACAGAAAAGAGATCAAAAATGTACCTCAATTTTCACAACGAATTTTTGGATGTATTTTGCTATGATGAGGCATCACAACTTCTGCATGCAATAACCTTCCAACACGAAAATGAGCATAATCTGATATATTTTATCCTAAATATCTGGGATAAATGCAATTTTGACCAGAATCAGGATTACCTTTATATCCTTGAGGACTTTGCAGGTTCCGAGAAGTCGGTTATTCCACTCCTTCGCGATTATATCAAACGCATAGAAACCGTGGGAGTACCCAGTGAAGTTGAATTTATGGGAACAGACAGCAGAAAAGCCCCTCTTGATTTATTAATATTAGCAACCCTATGAGAATTGTTAGCGGACGATATAAAGGTCGTAGATTAGACCTTCCTAAGAACTTTAAAGCAAGACCAACTACCGATTTTGCCAAGGAGAATTTATTTAACATACTAAGTAATTCTATTGATTGGGAAGATGTAAAAGCATTGGACTTGTTTGGAGGAACAGGCAGTATAAGCTTCGAACTTGTATCAAGAGGATGCCCTCAGGTTACCTGTGTCGAAAAATACCCACCTAACTATTCATTTATCGAAAAGACTAAAGGTTTACTTGATGCCAAGGAACTGCGAATCTTCAAAATGGATGTTTTTAAGTTTCTTGAAATATCTAAAGACCAGTTTGATTTTATATTTGCAGATCCACCTTACGATTTGCCTTTCCTTAAAGAGGTTCCAAAACTCATTATAGAGAAAAATCTACTTAAACCGGGAGGTACCTTTATCATGGAACACTCTAAATCTGATGATTTTTCGTCTTCGCCTTTTTACAAAGAAAAGAGAGTGTATGGCAGTGTCAATTTTTCTATTTTCGAAAAAGAAGAAGATGCTGAATGATTTCGATATGTATTCCCATATATAACAATGACGTTACCACTCTGGTAACAGACCTATACCTGCAATGCGAGGCTCTGGACTGTTTATATGAAATAATATTGATTGATGACGCTTCGAGATCACACTTTCAAAAGATCAATCGAAAGTTAGCAGAATTTGACAACATATCTTACGAAGAACTTCCGATAAACATCAGTAGATCGGCTATTCGAAATTTATTTCCTCACAAGGCAGCATACCCTTACCTTCTATTTATAGATAATGATGCACTTTTGTGTTCTCCCCATTTCATCTCAACCTATCTCCGATTGCGGTCACCCGGAGTTATCTGTTATGGAGGTTGCAAATATTTGCCTTGTTATAGTCCGGAATATTATTTGCGATGGCTTTACGGTGTAGAGAGAGAGGCTATCTCGATAAAAGAACGCCAACAAGACTCTGATAAATTCTTTTCTACATTCAATTTCATGATAGATAAGAGGGTATTATTGCTTCATCCATTCAACGAGGATCTACAAGAATATGGGTATGAAGATGTAATGTTCCACTCAACAATAATAGAACAGGGGTTTCATATTACCCAAGTTGACAATCCTCTAATCCATACAGGACTGATATCCAATGAGGAGTTTCTTGAAAGAACCCGAATATCTATTCAAAACTTATATTCATTACAACAATCCAAAACAAGTAACAATTCCGATTTGTCAAACACGGTGAAACTGCTTCAAACAAAGAATCTGATTGACAAATTGAAACTCACTTATATAATTTCTATACTATTTAGATTGATGAAAAATCGTTTCATTAAGAATCTTTTAGGAAAGAAACCCAGTTTATTTATTCTCGATCTGTATAAACTCGGTTATCTTTGTAATTATTCTAAGTAGCAGAAGGTATTTAATGTCATATTTTAAGCAATAACCATCAATCGTTGTTATACTTGAATAGACAATAAATAGATCTGAGACCTTATATTATTTAAAGTAAACAGAATGCTGATAGCCAAACAAAAGAAAAACGAAAATATTGCAGAATATTTGCTATATATGTGGCAAGTTGAAGATATAATAAGGGCACATAAACTTGATATCGAATCTATTCAAAAGAATATTATAGACAAGTTTGAGCAACCGGATGATATAAAGAATGAAATCAGAGATTGGTACGAAGGCTTAATCGAGATGATGAAACTCGAAAGTAAGACAGAAAGCGGACATCTTCAGATCAATCAAAATATTATAATCGACCTTACCGATCTTCATTTGAGATTGCTTAAGTCGCCTAAAGA
This sequence comes from Dysgonomonas sp. HDW5A, assembly GCF_011299555.1. NCBI lineage: Bacteria > Pseudomonadati > Bacteroidota > Bacteroidia > Bacteroidales > Dysgonomonadaceae > Dysgonomonas > Dysgonomonas sp. HDW5A. The sequence goes on from NZ_CP049857.1 coordinate 890,769, forward strand.
ACCCGAGTATATTGCCAGTTACTATAAGACTCTGCCATTTATTGTAGAGCTGAGATCTAAATCAGAGGATAAAAGTACTCCTGAACTCGAAACTTGCTTTGCCGCGTTATACGGATTCTTATTATTAAGATTGCAACAAAAGGAAATTTCAGGTGAAACACAGGCTGCAATATCTCAGATAAGTTCTTTGCTTAGGATGCTATCTAACAGATATCATTTAGACAAAGAAGGTAAGTTGGAGATATAAGTTATCTCTACCAAAAGATATCAAATAACAATAAAAACTAACGATAATGGCATTTTTCTCAGGAAATAAACAAGCTGATGATGAAGACAAATCAGCAAAAAATATATTCGTTTTTCAATTAGTTCCCAAGAACGTACTGGTAACAGGTGCTAACGGTCAATTAGGCAGTGAACTTAGACGTGTAACAGCCGATCATGAGGCTAATTTGAATTTTATCTTCACCGACGTCGCCGAATTAGACATCACCAACCTACAAGCTGTTGAACAATTTGTAAAAGATAATAATATCAAATACATTGTAAACTGTGCTGCATATACAGCTGTTGATAAAGCCGAAGATGATATTGAGCTATGTTATAAAATAAACAAAGAGGCTACACGTAATCTAGGAATAGCAGCAACCAACAATGAAGCTAAAGTAATTCATACTTCTACCGATTATGTATTTGACGGTACAGGAAACCGACCTTATCTGGAAACCGATCCGGTAAATCCTAAATCGGTATATGGAAAATCAAAACATGAAGGTGAAGCTGCTTTACTCGAAGTATGCCCCGATTCTATTGTTATCCGCACAGCATGGTTGTATTCTATTTATGGAAACAATTTCGTAAAAACGATGATTAAACTGGGTAAAGAAAGAGACGCTCTGAATGTCGTTGCCGATCAGACAGGCAGCCCTACCAATGCTGCTGATTTAGCTAAAGCAATAGTGAAAATATTAGACCATAGCGAATCATACAATCACTTCAAAGCGGGTATTTATCATTATACGAACGAAGGAGTTACCTCGTGGTATGATTTTACTGTAGCCATTCACAAATTAGCGGGCATCACAACTTGTAAAGTGAGCCCTATTACTACTGACCAATACCCAACGAGAGCAAGTCGTCCGAATTATAGTGTTTTAGATAAAAATAAGATAAAAGCGACTTTCGAATTAGAAATCCCTCAATGGGAAGATAGTTTGAAGGTTTGTGTAGACGAACTAAACAAGTAAAGTTATCTTCATAAATAAATGCAAAGGTTGTACTAGTAGTGCAGCCTTTTTTGTAATATTGTAGTATCAATTCTCACATTCAAATAGAACCATAATCATGGATATAAATTTCACCCAGATACTAAGCGTCTTTGTTGTATTATTTGCTCTGATTGATGTATTAGGATCAGTTCCTATTTTTCTCAATTTTCAACAAAAGGGCGAAGATGTTAATCCAAAACAAGCTGCTATCTATTCTTTTGTAATAATGACTGCATTCCTCTTTGTGGGCGAATTGATCTTACATTTATTTAATGTGGATGTGTCTTCATTTGCCATTGCCGGAGCATTGGTTATATTTATTATATCTGTTGAAATGATCTTCGGAATAGAAGTTTTTAGGAATGATGCCCCTGCTGGGTCTACCACTCTGGTTCCTATTGTATTTCCCCTAATTGCAGGTCCTGGAACATTTACCGCATTATTATCGATGCGGGCTGAATTTCATGTCAGTAATATTATTATCGGACTTCTACTGAATATGATAATCGTATTCTTGGTTCTGAAAAATCTAAAATTTGTCAAACGACTTTTAGGGGTTGGAGGTGTGTATGTGATGCGTAAGTTCTTCGGTATCATCCTGATGGGTATTGCAGTAAAACTATTTACTACTAATTTGCATATTCTGTTACAATCATTTTCTAATTGAATCTCATTTAAATCTCATTTAAACCAAAATAATAAAGCACGAATCAATGGTTCGTGCTTTTTCTTTCATATATGCCTACAGCTTTTTTAGCTATCTTTTTCCAATTCTATAAGTAGGTCGCTTTTGCTTGTAGTATCACCCACTTTCACTACTACTTTTTTGACAATGGCTTTAGTACTTGCCAAGATAGCATTCTGCATCTTCATTGCTTCCAAGATTACTAAAGTATCGCCGGCTTTTACTGTATCGCCTGTTTTCACCAGTACATCCAATATTTTACCGGGCATAGGTGCTTTAAGTAAAATTGTAGAAGACTCACTAGCCTGCGAACTCAATACTTTTCTTCGCTGCAATGAGAATGGAGTCTCTACCGAAAAACAATAGCTGATACCATTGATCAGAATCTCGTATTCGTTTTGCTTCTGAGCAACTATTTCTACGGGATAACTTACACCATTGACATTCATAAAAGTAAATCCATCGGAAGTTTCTTCCATGTATGCGTTTAGCTTCTTATCGCCAATCGTATATGTATTGTTTTCTCCAATCTTAAACCCATATTCTTTAGAATTATCTAAATCCAGAGCAACCAATTGTTTTTGAGTTGTATTTTGCTTGTTCATTATCATTCCGGATTACATATTATTAATTCTGTTTCTCAAAGACCACATATCCAATACTTGTTTTTCTTCTTTGATCGGCTCATTCTCTTTTCGATAATTCGAGATAGCTAATAAGGCAGCAAAGAGAGCTTCATCTTTTTCATGAAAAACAAGAGAATCCATATCCTTTTCAATAAATGAGGTATCAAAACTTCCTCCTTTGAAAACTTCATTATGAAGAACAGCTTTACAGAATGGAATTGTTGTTTTGATTCCCTTAATATGAAAATCATTCAACGCCTTCAATGTATTTTCGATAACTGTCGGACGGTCTTTAGCATGTACAATCAATTTAGCAACCATCGAATCGAAATAGGGAGTAATTTCAGAACCGGCTATAACTCCTTTATCCACTCTTATGCCTTCGCCTTCGGGAGTTCTTAATCCTTTAATGATTCCTGTACAGGGTGAAAATCCCGATTGCACATCCTCGGCATTGATACGACATTCGATAGCCCAACCATTTAGTTTCACATCACTTTGAGTAATAGGAAGTTTTTCGCCATTGGCTATCCGTATCTGCAATTCGATCAAATCAAGACCTGTTATCATTTCCGTAACAGGATGCTCTACCTGAACACGGGTATTCATTTCCATAAAAAAGAAATTACCTTGTTTATCAAGCAGAAACTCAACTGTCCCCAGACTGATATATCCTGCACCTTTCGCTAGAGAAACGGCAGCAGTAGCCATTTTTTCACGAAGTTCTTCGGATAGAGCAGGTGATGGAGCTTCCTCTAACAGTTTTTGATGTTTGCGTTGTACAGAACATTCACGTTCTCCGAGATGGATTACATTTCCGTGTGAGTCACCCACTATCTGAAATTCGATATGTTTGGGATTCTCCAAAAAACGCTCAATAAATACCGACGGATTATTAAATGCATTTTGGGCTTCAGATGAAGCTGAGAAATACATCTGCTTCATTTCCGATTTCTTATAAACCACACGCATACCACGTCCACCACCTCCGGCAGAAGCTTTTATGATAAGTGGAAAACCTATCTTTTCGGCAACATCCAATGCTTCTTCTAGTGTATCAACACTTCCATTGCTTCCACCCAACATAGGAACATTATTTTTTGCAGCTATTTCTTTGGCAATTACCTTATCACCCATATTTTGAATAATACGGGGCGAAGGCCCTATAAATACAATACCTTCTTCGGTACAACGAGTTGCAAACTGTGCATTTTCAGACAGATAACCATATCCCGGATGAATAGCATCGATATGATTTCTTTTGGCTAATAACACCAATGATTCTATATCCAGAAATTCGGGAATACCGCCATTATCTATATCGGGAAAATCGACAACTTTATCTACTGCCGACAAATAAAGAGCATTGGGCTCTTTAAGTGTACGAATACCCACCGCAGTAATCCCCATTATTTTGGCAGTCTTAGCTATGCGAATAGCTATCTCACCACGATTGGCTATTAATATTGATTTTATCTTATTCTTTTGTTTCATCTTGATTCTTATCCAAATTAAAGAGGCATATTGCCATGTTTGCGTTTTGGCTTATATTCGGTCTTTCTTTCGAGAGTCTTTAAAGATCTGATTATTTTATGGCGAGTCAGAGCCGGATCAATAACCTCATCTACAAATCCTTTTTCATCAGCAATATAAGGGTTGGTTACCTCTTCCCTGTATTTCTGAGTCAGTTCCTTTTTAAGCACCACCGGATTTTCCGATTCGCTCAACTCTTTTCTGTAAAGGATGGCAATTGCTCCATCGGGTCCCATTACTGCAATTTCGGCTGTAGGCCATGCAAAACTAAAATCGCCACCAATACCTTTGCTATTCATTACGATATATGCACCACCGTAAGCTTTACGCAAGATTACTGTAATCTTGGGAACTGTTGCATAAGTATATGCGTATAGTAATTTCGCTCCATGACGAATAATACCATCATGCTCCTGATCTGTTCCGGGTAAAAATCCGGGAACATCCTCCAGTGTTATAATAGGTATATTAAATGAATCACAAATATTGATAAAACGAGCCGCTTTTATGGACGAGTCAATATCCAATGTACCAGCCATTACTTTAGGCTGATTGGCTACAATACCTACCACCTGACCATCCAGACGGGCAAATGCTGTAAATATATTGGCTGCATGGTTTTCGGCAACTTCCAAAAATTCGCCTTTGTCGACAATCAGCTTTACAATATCTTTTACATCATAAGGTTTATCGGGATCATCGGGTACGATATTTCTCAAGCTCTCCTCTACCCTGCTGACAGGATCTTCCGATTGTATCAGTGGAGGATTCTCCATATTATTGGATGGCAGATAAGAAAGAAGTTTCTTTACTCCCAAGATCGTATTTTCATCGTCATTGTAAACAAAGTCAGCAACACCCGATTTAGTTCCGTGAACAGATGCACCTCCTAAATCTTCGGTAGATACTGTTTCGTTCAGAACTTCTTTTACCACATTAGGACCTGTTACAAACATATAGCTTGTGTCAGCCGTCATAAATATAAAATCGGTAAGAGCTGGAGAGTATACTGCACCTCCAGCAGCAGGTCCCATTATTACTGAAATCTGAGGGATTACCCCCGATGACATTACATTCCGTTTGAAAATATCAGCGTAACCATTCAAGCTGCTTACCCCCTCTTGAATACGGGCACCACCCGAATCAATAAGCCCGACAACAGGTGCTCCGGTTTTTAGAGCCATATCCTGTATTTTTACAATTTTAGCGGCATGCGAAATACCCAATGAGCCTCCCAATACACTAAAGTCTTGTGAATAGGCATAGACCAATCTTCCGTTTACAGATCCGTATCCGGTAACGACTCCATCACCTAAAGCTTCAACCGATTTACCAAACGAACCGCCTCCTACTGGAGGTGTATAAGCATCTGTTTCTTCGAATGTTCCTTCATCGAACAATAACAGAATACGTTCGCGGGCCGTTAACTTTCCTCGCTGATGTTGTCTTTTATAGTATGCTTCACCATACTGTTTATTTAATAGCTTTTCGCGAGCTACAAATTGTTCGTAAATTTTTCTCATTTTATTACTATAAAGATCCAAGACCTATTTAATATTTTTACCTACTAATATCTTTACTATTAAATCAATACTATATAATCTGCTTAACTTTACTCTGTTTTATCCAAAATTAGCGGTACAAGTTATAAAAAAGAAAAATTATAATTCTCTCCTACCCCATAAAATGACAATATGTAAAAATAATGACAGAATATTTACCAATCGTAAACATCTATAGTTAAGATTCTTTGCTTTGTTTCCCGAAAGCATCCGAATTCATTTATTTTGGCAGGTCTTCTGACTTACTTCATCCTGAACATCCTTCCCGTTTCATATTAAGAAACAGTGGTATAGAGTATTGTTCGAGAACTGTTGGCGAAGCTTACAGCAGCGGGTCTGTTCCCGATTTTCACAGGATTCCCTTTTCATTATTCTTTCAGCAATGTGACCGAATAACACCAAAACGATGCTACAAATATAAGTCATTTATTTTATCTATATCTCCTGCTAAGTTCTTTCTGCTTCAGCAGCCAACACTTTCATGCAAACCTACGACTTTGACTAATTGATCTTTGTCGGCAAATGACGAAAGATAAACCGTTGGTCTATAAAGATTATAATTATATGTCGTATTTAAGACCAAATCTGGAAAGCCATCATTATCAATATCACCTATAAATAATACCCTAAATATAGCATCTTCAAAGGTAGGGGTAGATGCTATCAATTGATTTATTTCTTTTCCGTCCTTATTCCCCTTGATATATAGTTTATAATTACTTACAATCATTTCATCTTTATTATACTCAGCAGGTTTTAAATCACCTGTTGAATATAGTGTATACGATGAGCCATTATATGTAAATGTCATTTTCTCATTCGGTTCAATAAAATCTTTGTCTAATGGTATTGTCTTTATCTCGTGAGATGACAAACGAGGCGAACTACTTATCAAGACCAAAGAAGTATCAATATGAGAAGTCTTAACTTCCCACCCTGTCCACTCTGATGAGTTGTGTTCGTTTTCATCCAAAACAACATCAAAAGCTTTTTGAATGGTAAGTGTAGTAGGTGCAATATAATATTTTCCTCTATCCCGAAAAATACCAAACCAGCCTTTATGTATCATTACGGGAGAAGTTTCATCTCCATGAAAAATACCTGTCGATAATACAAACAAAGGTAAATCCTTGCTTTTAGGATAAAGCTCTTCATCTATCCACTCCATATTATTAAAAAGGGAATCCGAACCTGCAATGCTGTCTTTTACTGCCAGAGCATCTCCTGCCATCTGAAAATCACTTTCATTCTTCGTTTTTGACGTCTCTTTACAAGCTATTAACGAGACACATGCCAATACCAGTACTATTATTTTTTTCATTATGTTACCAAAATTATTTTAAGCAATAATCCGAATCAGTTATTGAATTATTTTATCTATTTATATAAGGATCATTGAATAGCTAGACAAAGAAAAAAAGAACTCGTAAAAAAATTGTCACTTTTGTTACTTTTGTAACCTTTTCAACTATTAATCACTAATAAACAACGAATTAACAAATATCAAAAAGTAACATTCAGTAGTCAACTTTGTCACCTTTATTGTTTACTTTTTGTAGCTAATGACACTTTTTCGTAACACTTTTCAGTTACTGATTGGCATTAATAGTAAATATATAATGCAACGTTATTTAAGTATAACACTTAGTTGCACTTATGCTTACCAGAGTATAACAAAAGGTCTAAATCCTTAAAAAGCATTTTAGACTACAAAAGTATTTCAATAAACGAAAAAAAGAAGTATTTTTGTTACGCAAACGTGAAAAGTAAAATTTAGGACATATTATTTATTCAAACTAAAATAAACAAACATGAGAATCGAACGTATTTTCGGACGTGAAATCTTGGACTCAAGAGGAAATCCAACAATCGAAGTTGACGTAACACTAGAGTGTGGTGCATTTGGACGTGCTGCTGTTCCTTCAGGAGCATCTACAGGAGAGCATGAAGCTCTTGAACTTCGTGATGGAGACAAAAAAAGATACTTAGGTAAAGGTGTACAAAAAGCTGTAGCGAACGTAAACACTGTTATCGCTCCTGCACTTATTGGAGACTGTGCTTTGGATCAAAGAGGTGTTGACCTTAAAATGATCGCTCTTGACGGAACTCCTACTAAATCTAAATTGGGTGCTAACGCTATTCTTGGTGTTTCTTTAGCTGTTGCTAAAGCTGCTGCCAATGCTCTAGATATTCCATTGTACCGTTATATTGGTGGTACTAATACGTATACTCTTCCTGTACCTATGATGAACATCATCAATGGTGGATCTCACTCTGATGCTCCTATCGCATTCCAAGAGTTTATGATTCGTCCGGTTGGTGCTGCTTCTTTCAAAGAAGGTTTGAGAATGGGTGCTGAAATTTTCCACGCTCTTGCAAAAGAATTCAAAAGCAGAGGTCTTAGTACTGCTGTTGGTGACGAAGGTGGTTTTGCTCCTAAATTAAACGGTACTGAAGATGCTCTTGAATCGATCCTTAAAGCTATCAAGGCTGCAGGATATGAGCCAGCTAAAGACGTAACTATCGCTCTTGACTGTGCTGCTTCTGAATTCTTCGATAAAACTGCTAAAGTTTACGATTACACTAAATTTGAAGGTCCTAACGCAGCAAAACGTACTTCTGCTGAACAAGCTGCTTTCTTGAAAGAACTTTCTGAAAAATATCCTATCGATTCTATCGAAGACGGTATGGACGAAAACGATTGGGACGGATGGAAAAACCTTACTGATGCTATCGGCGACAAAGTACAACTTGTTGGAGACGACTTGTTTGTAACTAATGTTGATTTCTTGAAAAAAGGTATCGAACTAGGTTGTGCTAACTCAATCCTTATCAAAGTTAACCAAATCGGTTCTCTTACTGAAACATTGGATGCTATCGAAATGGCTCACCGTGCAGGTTACACTTCGGTAACTTCTCACCGTTCGGGTGAAACTGAAGATGCTACAATTGCTGACATCGCAGTTGCAACTAACTCAGGACAAATCAAAACTGGTTCTTTGAGCCGTTCTGACCGTATGGCTAAATACAACCAACTACTTCGTATCGAAGAAGAATTGGGTGACAAAGCTGTATATGGTTACAAACGTGTACAACGCAAAAAATAAGAATTACTTCTTATTCTGATATATAGAAGAAGCCGATATTCATTTGAATATCGGCTTCTTTATTTTTTATTCTCTTTGATAAAAAGACGCTAGAGCTTTATCATATGCCACAGACACTAAAATACTCGTTATAATCATCTATCGAACGCCTTATTACTTCGTAAGCAACATCTACATTATACACATGCGTCAAAACACATTTACGCTCGGTATCCCCCGGAATATCTTTGTAGGTAGTAAAGTAATGCTTCAAACGATCTATTACAGCAAAAGGTACATCACTGATATCACGATACGAGCTATAAATGGCATCATTATCAAGAACCGCAATCAATTTATCATCGGCTTGCCCGTGATCTATCAGACGAAAGCCTCCTATTGGACGTGCATTTACAATAATATCTCCATGTGTAATATCTTTCTCGGTCAATACACAAATATCTATAGGGTCATTATCTCCGACTATATCGGTTCGGTCAAGCCTCACATTACTCAGTTCTGCCACCCGAGGACCACTTATAGTCTGAGGTAAAAATCCATATAAAGCAGGTATGATATTCGAATATTTCTGAGGACGGTCTATACATAAATATCCCGTCTGCTTATCCACCTCATATTTTACAGTATCGGTCGGAACAATTTCTATAAATGTTCTTACTACTTCGGGAGCGGCATTTCCCAGAGAGATACCATGCCAGGGGTGCGATTTATATTTTTTAATCATTCTATTATATGAATTTATTCGTTCTGCTTTATCAAAAGTAAAAAAATACATCAGTATATTTCAAATATAGAAACTATATTTTCTTCTTTTTATTATGTGTTATCATTATTCTTTTTACAAAAGGAAAGAATTATCGTTTATCCATATTTCGTGGATGATGCTCAATTATCTCCTGACGAAGGTACTCACGATCCATATGAGTATAAATTTCAGTAGTCGTTATTTTTTCGTGTCCCAACATTTGTTGTATCGCCCTTATGTTTGCACCGCCCTCCAATAAATGAGTGGCGAATGAATGCCTGAAAGTATGGGGGCTTATATTTTTTTTGATTCCTGCCTGATCTGCATATTGCTTTATAAAATGAAATACCATAATACGGGATATAGGAGTACCTCTTTTACTGAGAAACACCATATCTTCGGATCCTTTTTTCACATCAATATGTTTTCGGTCAAGCAAATAATTACCAATTTCTTTAATTGCCGTATGTGAGATTGGAACCAAACGTTGTTTACTTCCTTTGCCTTCGACTCGAATAAAACCATCATCAAGAAATAAATCGGAAAATTTAAGATTGGTCAATTCCGAAATACGTAGTCCGCAACTATAAAGCACTTCAATTATAGCACGATTGCGTTGCCCTTCTTTTGTAGAAAGATCTATTATGGATATAATATTTTCTATTTCCTGAAGACTCAAAACCACAGGAAGCTTAAGTCCAATCTTAGGTGTTTCCAACAACTCTGTCGGATCACTCTGGATATAGCCATCTAAAATCAAAAAGTTAAAGAAAGACCTCACGCCCGATAATATCCGTGCTACGGAACGGGCATTAATGCCCAAATCGTACAATTGAGTTACAAATTGCTGAAGATCTTCAAGACGGATTTGCTGCAATTTCAAATTTTCTGTTTCGAAATATTTTAACAGCTTCGTAAGATCATCCAGATATGCTTCTATAGAGTTCGGCGAAAGTGCTTTCTCTAACAGCAAATACGATTTATACTTCGATACTATATTTGCCGATTTATTTATGTCTTCTACAGATGCCATAAGCTTCATTCCTTAAACGAGATCTTCTACCTCGCTTATACAAAAATACACCTATTTATCTATCATCTGATTAAATATCTTTATATTTGTACAATCTTGACTTTTCAAATCATTCAGACATGGAACAATTAAAAAGAATCGGAAGATACATCCTGCGGAAATTCAGTAAAATACAGTTGGCTATAATTGCTGTTCTGATGATCTGTTGTTTTGTTATCGGAGATAGCAATATTTTTTCGCGTTTCGGTTACGATCTTGAAATCCGGGATTTGAAAAATCAAATCGAATATTATCAAGAAAAAACAGAAACTGACAAACGTAAATTAAATGAATTACGTTCAGATAAAGACAATATCGAAAAATTTGCAAGAGAAAATTATTTAATGAAACAGGAAAACGAAGAAGTATTTATCATCGAATAATTTTACAGAACTATAATTTATGAACAAACCCAAAGATTTTATATTTAAACTCTCGGCCTTACTTATTCTTGCTGCTGCAATATCGTACCTATTCAATCCGGTAGTTGCTGCATACATAATGGCTATAGGCGTACTCGGTTTTGCCGCTGTAACTTTCACAACTCCCTATCCGGGTAAAAGTTTAAGAGGAAAACGTTTATTCAGCATTCAGATATTTGGTATTGCATTTATGGCAATAAGCACCTATTTGATGTTTGTACAAAAGAATGAATGGGTTATTTCGATGCTCGCAGCAGCATTCCTTCTCTTATATACTACACTTATGCTTTCGAGAGAATACGAAAAGGAAAAAAAAGACAAGGAATAAATCCTCAATCTATTGAGTAAACATAGTTTGTTATTTGTAGCATTTTCCGTTTCCGCTTCTTGAACTTAGCAGCAGTAAACCATGCTTTCGGATTACTTAGATTCAATCCTCCAATTATTACTGCAGCACCACTATACGATGGTGGAGGTGAACCAACCGGCATATACTTAAGCTCTTCTTTAATTGACGCATTCAAGTAGTCAATCGAATACTTTTCTTTACCTACTTCATAAAGAGTTTTATAATTAGCATACCGATCTTCCTTAGGAGATATCTTTAGGTATTCCGTCTCCAATATAACATTCGTTTTTAACTGTAGCTTTCGTTCCTCTTTCAACCAATTTTTAGAAACTTCCACATTCTGTCCCCTCAGACTTAGAACCAAGGATAATAATATCCCCAGAGAGCAAGCAAACCTAGAATTAAGAAATCTCTTTTCCATCAGATAGGTGGTGTGAATAAATAGTATTAAATATTGTTCTAAAATAGTTATTCTTTTACAACAAGACAATATAATTAACACTATATAAGACTTCCAATAAAAGGAAGATACGCAACAATAAGATAATCAAATGCACTTCTCTTACCTGACAAAAAGCAGAAAATTAAGCTTTCTAAAATCGGTCTTTTTAACTAGATTAGTCTAATTTTATTGGTACATTTGCACATAGATTTATAAAAGTCTTATGAAACAGATCAACATCTATTTAGCGATATTGTGCGCAATTGCAATGTCTTTGTTTTCTTGTAATACGAAGAAAACACCAACTCGTGATAACATTATTGAATTTGACACAATCCATTCTGTACAAAACTATCACTGGGACAATGACTCTACTCAGCCTTCATGCAATTTAAAACTGACCTTTATCTATCCTGTATCTTATGATGATAAAGCTATTTTAGATTCATTGCAGCGTATCTTTGTATCTTGTTTCTTTGATGAAACATACGGTCTATACAATCCCAAAGATGCAGTAGCAAATTATGGAAAAGCATATATAGAGAATTACAAAGAGGATGTGAAAATATTCTCTGAAAATAACGATTCTCATGACGACAGGGAAGAGTTCTTCTCCTATTATGAAACAACATCTAACCAGATTAAATTTAATCAGGCAGATATTCTTGCATTTCAAGTTACTCAGTCTAACTACAAAGGTGGAGCCAGTTCTTATGAATTTCTAAAGAACTATGTAATCAATCTGAAAACAGGAAAGCTAATTACCGAAGACGATATTTTCAAACCCGGATATGAGAAGCTTTTGACCCCTATTTTTAAAGATTATTTGATAAAATCGAACAAAGTTCAGTCCATTAATGAACTGGAAGATTTAGGATATTTTGGTATCGACGAAATGGCTCCTAATGATAACTTCTTATTAGATACTAAGGGAATCACTTATATATTCAATAAAGGAGAATATTCTGCTTATAAGCTCGATGCCATCAAAGTTTTTATTCCATTCAATGAGATAGATCTTGCTTTGAAAGACGACTCTCCAATCTCACAACTTATCAATAAATAAAGCCTACGGCTTTATTTATTTGACACGACAGTTATAACAGCATTAAACATTGCATATCATTTAAGTACTGATGGATATACTATTAAAATATTTCCCGACTCTTACCGACTTACAAAAAAAACAGTTTGGTGCATTATACGATTTGTACTTAGACTGGAACTCTAAGATAAATGTAATTTCAAGAAAAGATATAGAGAACCTCTACATACACCATGTTCTACATTCCTTAGGAATAGCCAAAGTAATCAACTTTACCAAAGGCAGCCAGATTTTGGATGTGGGAACAGGTGGCGGATTTCCCGGTGTACCACTGGCTATACTTTTCCCCGATTCTCATTTCTTATTAGTAGATAGTATCGGCAAAAAAATCAAAGTAGCAACAGAGGTATCCAACGCGATTGGTCTGGAAAATATTAGCTTCAGGCATTGCAGGGCAGAGGAAGAAAAAGGCAAATTTGATTTTGTCGTTAGTCGTGCCGTAATGCCTTTAGATGATCTGATAAAGATTACCCGTAAAAACGTATCACACGAGCAAAAGAATCCTCTGCCTAACGGCCTTATCTGCTTAAAAGGCGGAGAACTTGAAGGAGAGATCCACCCGTTTAAGAAATATGCAGAGGTGGACGATCTAAAGAACTTCTTTGAGGAAGACTTTTTTGAAACTAAAAAAGTAGTATACGTTCCTTTATAAGTAAAGATAAATATAATGAGACATACAAGCTTGCTAACAAGTTAGTATGCAACTTCACAAGTTTATAACAGAAAGACCTACTCTATTTTTAGAATTTAATTTCACGATTATGAAGATTAAGACTTTTGAATTTAACCCAATAGCCGAAAATACATATATATTGTATGACGACACAAAAGAATGTGTTATTATTGATGCCGGAGCTTTTTATCAGGATGAAAAACAAGAGTTACTCGACTTTATTCTGGATAATAACTTAATTGTAAAGCATCTGCTAAATACACATCTACATTTTGACCATGTATTTGGAAACAGTTTCATTTTAGAGCAATTCCATCTACATACAAAAGCACATCAGGCTGATGAGTTTCTATTGGAAGGTATGCCTGCTCAAATGAGAATGTTCGGATTCCCAAATGCAGAGTCAGCACCGGCAATAGGAACTTATATAAAAGAAGGAGATACCATTGAATTTGGCAATCAGAAACTAATCATCCTTGAAGTTCCCGGACATTCACCCGGCAGTGTAGCTTTTTACAGCGAAAAAGGCAATTGTGTAATAGTAGGTGATGCTTTGTTCAGAGGCAGTATCGGTCGTACCGATTTAGCGCAAGGAAATCAGGAACAGCTTCTTGAAGCTATCCGACAAAAACTATTTACCTTACCTCCCGAGACAATTGTTTATCCCGGTCACGGTCCTGCAACAACAATCAAAGAGGAAATGAGAAGTAATCCGTTTTTTGCGGTCAGATAACCTTCTACTTTTTCAAATTATAGATATAAATAGGGCTTAGCCTTAAAATAAAAAGAGATTGCCATAAGCAATCTCTTTTTTGTATATATATATCTGTCGATAACTGATCTTATCTGATTCTATTCAATGACTGAACCAATCGCTCGTCTGCTTTAATTTTAGACAGTGCCAGTACCGTTAATATTAATGATATTGCAGGTAATGCCAAGCCATATTCAACTTTAGCGAATTTCGCATCCAATACTGCCTGTCCTGTGTATAAGTAAGCGGCAAATGCAGTATAAAAAAGAATAATGAAAACAATCGAAACATAAGACATTTTTATTTGCAGTTTTCGTTTCTTAAACAAGAATATGGAAACAAAACTAAGCAAAGCACTTATAACTGCACAGACAGCTATACCCCAAGACGGATATACGAGTGTTATGCCATTCTCAAAAACACCCATGCTTTTAAAAAGATAAAAGCTATCGGATGCTCCAATCAGTACAGCCAGAGGTGTACATACAACTACAGCCATAAGAATGGCTGCAATTAATAGATATACGGATTGTATACGTTGTATCATTTAGAAATTGTCTTTGTCCTTATTAGGGTTTCTATAATATACTTTTCCTTCAGTATATTCCTGAGCTGCAATTAAAGCTGCTTTCGGCAATTTTTCGTAATATCTCGAAATCTCGATTTGTTCACGGTTTTCAAAAACCTCCTCTAAGTTATCGCTATAAGAAGCAAACTCCTGAAGCTTTCTGTCCAAATCCTGTTTCATTTCCACAGCTATTTGGTTTGCTCTCTTTCCAATAATTCGTACTGTTTCGTAGACATTACCTGTATCAGCAGACAAGCTCATCATATCTCTCGTGATTGTATTGCTTGGTGCATTTGTCTTCTTGTAATCCATAACTTTATTCGCTATAATGAATGTGATGTTTATTTACCTTCTAATTTCTTTTCGTTTTCCAGTTCGTCATCTGTCAGACCTTCGATCTTAAGATCCAACGCCTTCACAGCCTGCCTGTAGTACCTGTTGGCTTCTCTTTTATACTTCCCTTCGGGAAACATATTCAAGTAGTTATAGTGCTCATCAACCACGTCTCTTAAACGTTCGGCTGTACGTTCGGCAACACTCTTCCAGGCCAATTCGTGGCGAGATCTCAGAATCAGAATCTGAAATTCTTCGTTATATTGTGAATAGGGATACGTTTTAAGAGCCTCTCTTGCTGTTACAACACAAGACTCATAATTATTACCCATGTAATTTCCTAAATTATAATACAAACGACATGCCAAAAGTTCTTTCAATGCCAACTTTTCCTGCATCTCAAATAAATAATCCTGTACCAATTGTACTTTATCACTTTGAGGATATATCTCTAAGAATGTTTGGAATTCCTGCATCGACTTATATGTATTAGTCTGATCTAATCTTACATCGGGAATATCCAGATACAATCCGTAAGCTGCATTATACCTTGCCAACTCTGTAAACTCCCCTTTTGGATAAGTCGTATAATAAGCTTTAAAATACTGTGTTGCTGTCACATAATCTTTATCATAGAAAAAACTCTGAGCAAGTAAAAACAGAGATTCTTCTGCATGAGCTGTACCTTTAAAGATCGGAACCAACTCCTCCAACAATGTGGATGCTCTACCGTATTTCTTTTCATCAAAATACTTCTTTGCGTAAGTGTACTTTAATTCATAATCGGTGCTTTTAAGTATTTTGTTGTATTCGCCACATGAAGTAGCTACCAACAGCGTAAGTACAAATACTAAGAGAATTCTTATTTTCATTAGTTCAGAATGAGATTTTGAGTCACAAATTTAAGTAAAGCTTTTAGATTTTGAAAATAAAGTTTTTTTTTTAAGTTATTTTGAGATACTTACCCGCACAGCACATCTCTCAAAAGAAATTCAACCCCTACTCATATCCAAGAAAATCAACATTTTATCTACATAATCTCTATTATTTGACAATCGGGGAACTTTATTCTGTCCACCTGCTTTTCCTCTATATTTAAGCCAATTATAGAAACTGTTCTTCGGTAAGACCCGAACAACCGGATCTTTTAGGGATAAATTGTGAGATCGCTTTGCCTCATAATCCGAATTCACCTTCTTCAAGGCATTATCCAAAGTTACTCCAAATAAATGAATATCGGCAGGTTCAACATCGAATTCGATCAGCCACTCATGGGCTCCGGCAGAATTATCCCCAAAATAAATGGGTGCCGCCGTATACTCAACAATGTGAGCTCCCGTTACCGCACAAGCTTCACTCAATGCACTTTCGGCATTATCGATAATAACCTCTTCTCCGAAAGCATTTATAAAATGCTTGGTACGACCTGTTATCTTAAATAAATAGGGTTCGGTAGATGTGAATTCGATAGTATCGCCAATCATATACCTCCAAAGTCCACCATTTGTAGTAATAAGTACTGCATAGTTCTGACCAATCTCCACCTCCTCTAAGGTAAGGGTTTCAGGATTCTCGGAATCCCATTCGGTCATCGGCACAAACTCATAATATATATTATTATCGAGCATTAATAGCATATCCTTTGAATCACCTGAATATTGAGAACCAAAAAATCCTTCTGAAGCATTATAGGTTTCCCAATAAACCATCGAATCTTTTTTGATCAATTTTCTGTATTGATCCTCAAATGGAGTAAAGCTAACTCCGCCATGAAAAAACACTTCTAAGTTGGGCCACAAATCGGTCAATTCCAGACCTGTATCAGAAGTTATTTTCTTCAATAAAACCAATAGCCATGAAGGAACGCCCATAAAAGCTCTTACATCCTTCTTTATAGCATATTCAGTAAGCTTTTGTAATTTTGTTTCCCAATCGGGAATCAAAGATATACTCTCCGGGGTTCTACTGAACTTTGCCAGAAAATTCAAATTTTTAATTAAGATGGCAGAAATATCTCCGGTAAAAATACCGTCTCCGATATTATTCACTTGTTTACTCCCACCCAACACAAGCGTTTTACCTAAGAAAAACTTAGCTTCGGGATTATTTTTCGCATACAATGCCAGCATTTGTTGCCCGCATTTATAATGACCTTGCGTAAGGGATTCTTGTGTTACAGGAATGTATTTACTCTTATCATTGGTAGTACCCGAAGACATGGCAAACCACTTAACAGGCTTATTCCACAATACGTTCTGCTGCTTATCAATAAGAATTTTCTCCAGATAAGGCTTGAGGTCTTCGTAATGAAACACCGGAACCATCTTTCTGAAGTCATCTTTATTCTTGACAGATGAGAAATTGTATTTATCTCCAATAAAGGTATTAGCACCTGATTGGGTAAGATAGTTAAGTATTTTTTCCTGTGTAAGAAACGGTTTATTAATAAATTGCTCAACCTCTTTGTACTTAAAATCTAGATATTTGTGTACTATAGATGAGATCATCCGATTTTACTAATTTTTCGCAACCTATCTTCGTCCATTATTTTTATTTTGCGGCCATCCAGTGCAATTATATGCTCATCTACAAATGTAGATAAAGTACGGATGGCATTCGAAGTAGTCATATTTGACAGATTTGCCAGATCTTCTCTTGACAAATAAATACTTATAGTAGCACCATCTTCTTCGAGACCATAGTTCTCAAGAAGAAAGACCAATGATTCGGCCAGCCTTCCACGGATATGTTTTTGAGTCAGACTCACAACCCGTTCGTCGGCAATACCCAAATCAGTAGATAATTCGGTTATAAAGTACCTAGCCAGTTTGGTGTTTACCATAACCAATTCTTCGATAAGGACCATAGGTATTAGACAAATCGTAGAGGCTTCGAAAGCCGAAGCATTTGTCACATAAGGTTCCTTAGCGAAGTAAGCACGATACCCAAAATTCTGGACAGGTCGTATCATCCGGATTATTTGGCTACGTCCACCAACCCCGTTCTTGAAGATTTTGACTTTCCCTTTCAGGAGACACATCAAATCTTTAGGGATCTCTTCTTCACAATAAATTATTTCATTTTTTTTGAGGTGGAGAATCTTCGCTGAAGCTTTTACAAGCTCACGTTCATTCTCTTCAAGAAGAGCCCACATACCAGGGATGCTAGCTTCAAAGCTGATTACATCTCCCTTGTCTTTTATCATATAACGCCATTTTTACTAAGTACCTAAGATTAAAGTACCAAATATAGGAGCAAATATAAATATTTTTTATTCATTATTTGAGTTTTTTGTAAGATAAAAGATATGTAGAGCAATTACACAGAGCAATCATCTGCATAGATTAAACGTGTAAGCAGACAAATAATAAATTAATATTCAATAAATTAATAATATTAACATCAGAATCAACCAATACTAAAATGAAAATGAGAAATAAATTTGAATATTGGAATAATAAAAACTATTTTTGTGCCACTAAAATTTATCTTTATTCTGAATTGAAAGCAGTACAGCTGGTATTTAGTAAATCGACTGAATTAATTACATAACAATATATAAAATATAAGCCAAAGATGGATACATCTCTTATTAAAGTAGATAGCGTAAATGCTATACTTAAGGTAGACGTAAAAAAAGCTGATTATCAAGTAAAAGTCGATGAGGCTATAAAAAACTTTCGTAAGAAAGCCAACGTACCGGGTTTCCGTCCGGGAACTGTACCTGTAGGTATGGTAAAAAAAATGCACGGAAAATCAATCCTTGCCGAAGAAGTAAATAAATTGGTTGGTGAGGGTATCTATAACTATATACAAGAAAACAAACTTAATATATTAGGTGAACCTCTTCCAAATGAAGAAAAACAACAACTGGTTGATTTTTCTAAAGAAGAAGATTTTGAGTTTTTCTTCGATATAGCTCTTGCTCCTGAAGTAAAATTAGCTTTGAGCAAAAAAGACAAAATCAATTATTACAAAATAGCTGTAGAGCAAGAATTGATCGACAAACAAATAGCTTCATACAAGGCCAACTATGGTAAATATGAAACTCTCGAAGAAGGCGCTAAGCCAACTGACCTTTTGAAAGGTGAAGTGGTAGAATTAGAAGGTGGAAAACCTAAAGATGGCGGTATCCGTGTAGAGAATGCTGTTTTAATGCCTTCTTATATGAAAGATGAAGAAGAGCAAGCTAAATTTGCAGATGTAAAGAAAGGTGCAACTATCGTATTCAATCCGGGTAAAGCTTACGACGGAAACGAAACTGAAATAGCATCATTCCTACATATCGAAAAAGATGCAGTAGAATCTATTGCTGCTGAATTTCAATTCTCGGTAAACGAAATTACTCGTTACAAAGAGGCTGATTTGGATCAAGCTCTATTTGACAAAGTATTCGGAGAAGGTACTGTGAAAGATGAAGCTGAATTCATTGCTAAAGTAAAAGAAACTCTTCAAACACAATTGGCTCCTGATAGCGATTACAAATTCTTATTGGATGCACGTGTATTGCTGGAAGAAAAAGCAGGTGATCTTGAATTTCCTGATGCATTCCTAAAAAGATGGTTAATGGCAACAGGAACTGACAGAACTGCAGAATCTCTTGAAGCTGATTATCCTCAAATCATCAACGATTTGAAATTCCACTTGATCAAAGAACAATTAGTAAAAGAAAACGATCTTAAAATCGAAGAAGCTGATGTTCGTAACGTAGCTATCCAAGCAGCACGTGTACAATTTGCTCAATACGGAATGATGGGTATGCCGGAAGATGTTCTTGCAAATTATGCAAACGAAATGTTGAAGAACAAAGAAACTTCTCGTAACCTGGTTGACAAAGCAATGGAAGAAAAAATTGTTGTATGCTTGAAATCTCTTGTTACATTAAACGAACAAGAAATGAGTCTTGACGAATTTAAAAAATTCTTCGAAGGAGAAGCTGAAGCTTAATAAAGACCCAAGCTTATAATATTGCAATAAAAAAATAAGGTCTATACGAAAAGACCTTTGCCTCCAATCTTAAGAAAGACAAAGCTTTTATTTGTTGGTTTCCAATAATTATTTATAACTTTGTTTTAGACTAAGCATCAATGGCAAAGGTCTTTTTTATTTACTGAAAGCATAGTGCTTAAGACTTTTTATTGCTCCGGATAAGTAATTGATAAGTGTCGGTTATAATTGCAAAATAATAGATTAGACGGTTACTCGTACTTACCATTAAAAGTTAGGCATAGAATTTGCAGTCTCCTAAGTGAATTAATAATTAAAGATATAAACAACTATGAATGATTTCAGAAAATACGCAACCAAACATATTGGTTTGAACGGATTGGCTCTTGATCAATACATGGATATAACCAGCAGCTATATTTCACCAACCATTATCGAAGAACGTCAACTAAATGTTGCACAAATGGATGTGTTCTCTCGTTTAATGATGGACCGTATCATTTTCCTAGGTACAGGTATTGACGATTATACTGCCAACGTTATTCAGGCTCAATTACTTTATTTGGACTCTGCCGATTCGGGTAAAGATATTTCAATCTATATCAACTCGCCCGGAGGCTCAGTATATGCCGGATACGGAATATATGACACTATGCAATTTATCGGAAGCGATGTGTCTACAATCTGTACAGGTATGGCAGCTTCTATGGCAGCAGTACTTTTGGTTGCAGGACAAAAAGGCAAGCGTTTCGGATTGAAACACTCACGTGTAATGATACACCAACCGTTGGGTGGTGCTCAGGGTCAAGCCTCTGATATCGAAATCACTGCTCGTGAAATCGCAAAAGTAAAACAAGAACTATATGCAATTATCGCTGATCACTCAGGACAATCAATCGAAAAGGTTGCTCAGGATTCAGATCGCGACTATTGGATGAACTCTGCCGAAGCTAAAGACTACGGTATGATCGACGAAATATTAGTTCGTACTAAATAATGCAG
This sequence comes from Dysgonomonas sp. HDW5A, assembly GCF_011299555.1. NCBI lineage: Bacteria > Pseudomonadati > Bacteroidota > Bacteroidia > Bacteroidales > Dysgonomonadaceae > Dysgonomonas > Dysgonomonas sp. HDW5A. Next base: position 911,962 of record NZ_CP049857.1, read on the forward strand.
ACACTACTGCCAAGAGCTTAATAATTGGCTGCTTATTATACTTAATAGGCAGTCAATTATTTATTTGTAGGCAGAGATAACAGATAGATTTCGAAACAGGTCTATGACCTAAAATAAAAAATATGGCAAAAAAAGGGACAAACGATTTTTGTAGTTTCTGTGGACGACCAGATAGTGATGTCAATTTATTAATAGCAGGAATATCTGCTCACATATGCGATAAATGTGTGGATCAAGCATATCTTATCGTAAAAGATTCATTAAAGTCCGAAAAAGGTATTGAAGACATACTTGACAAAAAGAATCTACCGAATCCAAAACAGATCAAAGAATTCTTAGATCAATATATTATCGGACAAGATGATGCAAAACGTTATTTGTCGGTTTCAGTATACAATCACTACAAACGATTACTTCAGGAAGTAGGTGAAGATGATATTGAGATCGAAAAGTCAAACATCATCATGGTGGGTCCGACAGGAACAGGTAAAACTCTTTTGGCACGTACTATCGCCAAACTATTACACGTACCATTCGCCATTGTTGATGCTACGGTATTAACAGAAGCCGGTTATGTAGGAGAAGATATCGAGAGTATTCTTACCCGCCTTTTGCAAGCTGCCGATTACGATGTAGCTGCTGCCGAACGTGGTATTGTTTTTATTGACGAAATAGATAAGATTGCCCGTAAAGGAGACAATCCATCTATCACTCGTGATGTAAGTGGCGAAGGTGTACAACAAGGTCTTTTGAAATTACTCGAAGGTTCTATTGTAAATGTGCCACCGCAGGGAGGACGTAAACATCCCGATCAAAAAATGATTGCTGTTAACACCAAAAATATACTATTTGTATGTGGAGGGGCTTTTGACGGTATCGAAAGAAAAATTGCTCAACGTTTGAATACTCGTGTTGTCGGATATTCGGCTGCTTTGAAAAATTCGGATATCGACAGAAATGAATTACTGAAATATATAACTCCTCAGGATTTAAAATCTTTCGGATTAATTCCTGAAATTATTGGTCGTCTGCCTATTCTTACTTATCTGAATGCTTTAGATCATTCGGCTTTGAGAAGAATTTTAACAGAACCTAAAAATTCGATCATCAAACAATATTTGAAGTTATTCACCATGGATGATGTGAATCTCACCTTTGATGATGCAGTATACGACTATATAGTAGACAAGGCTGTTGAATATAAACTAGGAGCAAGAGGACTTCGTTCGATAGTAGAAACAGTGATGATGGATGCTATGTTTACCATCCCATCTAGCGACGAAAAGAGCTTGCATATCACAAAAGAGTACGCTGTACGGCAATTGGAAAGCTCTAATCTGGACAGGCTGAAAAATTCTTATGAATAATTCTCATTTTTCTATTAAAAAAAAATCTTTTTCTATTGTATTTTTGACTTAAGAAGCTATCTTCGTAAGATATAATTACATTTTCAAAAATAACTAGTGTAGGTTATGTCTATTTTTGATATTCCATTTATGCGATTTAATTAACTATGTCAAAACGAGAAGATCTATTAATTGAAAATCTAAAAAAACATTTTGGGTTTGATAAGTTCAAGGGTAACCAGGAGGCTATCATACAGAATGTTTTGGAGGAAAAAGATACTTTTGTTTTGATGCCGACAGGAGGGGGAAAATCTCTTTGCTATCAGCTTCCTGCGATATTGATGGAGGGTACTGCGATTATCATATCCCCATTAATTGCATTGATGAAAAATCAGGTTGACGCCATGCGCAACTTCAGCGAAGAAGATGGTATAGCTCATTTTTTGAATTCATCCTTAAACAAAGCTTCCATTGAGTTGGTAAAAGCGGATGTAATATCGGGCAAAACAAAATTATTATATGTTGCTCCCGAATCTTTAACTAAAGATGAAAATATTGAGTTTTTGCGACAAATAAAAGTTTCGTTTTATGCAATAGACGAAGCTCACTGTATATCGGAATGGGGACATGATTTCAGGCCCGAATACAGACGCATCAAGCCCATCATCATGGAAATCGGTCAGCGGCCGCTTGTCGCTTTGACAGCAACAGCGACACCTAAGGTGCAGCACGACATCCAGAAGAGTCTGGGAATGTTGGATGCAAAAATTTACAAATCATCTTTTAATCGCGAAAATCTTTATTACGAAGTTCGACCAAAGACTGACAAGGTAGACCGGGATATTATCCGGTATATCAAATCTCAGGAAGGAAAATCGGGTATCGTATATTGCTTAAGCAGAAAAAAAGTAGAAGAATTTGCTGAAATTCTGCGGGCAAATAATATAAATGCGCTTGCTTACCATGCCGGCTTGGATGCCTCGACCCGTGGCGAGAATCAAGACTCTTTTTTGATGGAAAAAGTGGACGTCATTGTAGCCACAATAGCCTTCGGTATGGGTATCGACAAACCCGATGTAAGATATGTCATACATTATGACATGCCTAAAAGCCTCGAAGGATATTATCAGGAAACAGGACGTGCAGGACGTGATGGAGGTGAAGGTAGATGTGTAGCATTCTATTCGTATAAAGACCTTCAGAAACTCGAAAAATTTATGCAGGGTAAGCCTGTTGCCGAACAAGAAATTGGCAAACAGCTTCTTCTTGAAACAGCAGCTTATGCTGAAACAGCAATGTGTCGTAGAATTGTTCTACTACACTATTTCGGAGAAAAATATAATCAACATAACTGTGGTAATTGTGACAATTGTATAAACCCTAAAAAACAAGTGGAAGCTCAAGACTTATTATTAACAGCAATAGAAGCTGTATTAGCATTAAAAGAAAAATTCAAAACTGAGTACGTTATTAATTTCCTTAGAGGAAAAGAAACGTCAGAAATTGAGACCTATGGTCATCAGGATTTAGAAGCATTCGGATCTGGAGAAGATACTGATGAAGACACCTGGAATGCCGTAATTAAACAAGGTCTGATTGCCGGTTATTTAGACAAAGACATAGAAAACTATGGTCTACTTAAAATTACAAAAAAAGGAAAAGACTTTTTAAAGAAGCCGGTTTCATTCAAGATAGCTCAGGAAGAGGATTTTGATGATGAGAGTGATGATGAAGTGGTTATCAAAGGCGGGGGCGGAAGCTCGGCTGTAGATCCAGTATTATTCTCTATCATGAAAGACCTTCGTAAGAAGATGTCTAAAAAATTAAATGTTCCTCCTTATGTTATTTTCCAAGATCCTTCGTTGGAATCGATGGCAACCATCTACCCGACAAGTATCGACGAACTACAGAACATCCCCGGTGTAGGAGCAGGTAAAGCTAAAAGATACGGTGCCGAATTTGTTGAGATTATAAAGAAGCACGTAGAAGAAAATGAGATTGAGCGTCCAGAAGACTTAAGAGTAAGAACGGTAGCTAATAAATCGAAATTAAAAGTGGCTATAGTACAAAGTATCGACCGCAAGGTTGCTTTGGACGATCTTGCAGAATCGAAAGGTATAGAGTTTCCCGAATTACTGGCAGAATTAGAAGCTATAGTTTACTCAGGAACTAAGATAAACATTGATTATTTCTTGAATGAGGTAATAGATGAAGACCATATGGCGGATATCTTCGATTATTTTCAGGAAGCAGAATCAGACGATCTCGAAGATGCAATAAACGAACTGGGTATGTATACCGAAGAGGAAATACGTCTGGTAAGAATTAAGTTCATCTCCGATATGGCAAACTAAGGTCTAATGACCTTTTTATTATAAAAAATGAAGAGAGCTATTTTTCCGGGCACATTCGATCCTTTTACAATAGGACATGCTTCGCTGGTTCGCAGAGGATTAAATGTGGTAGACGAGATTATAATATCAATAGGAGTCAATGACAATAAGAGAAGTTACTTTTCTTTGGAACAACGAATCCATATGATAGAAAAATTGTACGCGGATGAGCCTCGGGTTTCGGTCGGTTCGTACGATTCACTTACTGTCGATTTCGCTAAAAAGGTAGATGCCGAATTTATCATTAGAGGAATCAGGTCAGTAAATGATTTTGAATACGAGAAAACAATTGCGGATATGAATCGCAATATATCGGGAATCGAAACATTAGTACTTTTCACAGAGCCTGAGCTGACTCATATCAGCTCAACAATCGTCCGCGAACTTTTGCGATACAAACATGACGTAAGTAATTTTGTACCGGATGGTATTGATATTAATACAGACTAAAACAGTTGAACAGAAATAAAAGAACTATCCAAAGAGTCAAGTAAGAGCCTTTGCTTGACTCTTTTGCATAATCTAAAGTCTTAAACCTTTATATATGTTGGTAGTATAATAAAACTATTAATTACAATCTAAGAATAACGCATTAAACATTTGCTGTTACTAAAAAGAAAATATAAGATGAGAAGAAAGACATTGTTATTGATAATAACCTGTACATTCATTTTTGTTAATACCATTTCAGCACAATACGGGATGAGTCAAGGAACTAAGAAATTAGCTACTACCATGACTTTAATCGAGAGGATGTATGTTGATACTGTTAATGATGAAAAATTGGCAGATGATGCAATTGTATCCATACTAAAAGAACTAGATCCCCACTCCTCGTATCTTAGTGCCGAGACTGTATCTGAAATGAATGAGCCATTAGAAGGCAACTTCGATGGAATAGGTATATCATTCAATATGATGTCTGATACTCTTTATGTTATCGAAACAATTGCCGATGGTCCATCTGAACGAGTAGGCTTACTTCCGGGCGATCGCATAATATCAGTGAACGATACTACCATCGCAGGTGTTAATATGAGTACACGTGATATTATGAAAAGGTTGAAAGGACCGAAAGGAACAAAAGTTACAGTAAAAGTTCTTCGCCGAGGTGGTCAAAAGCCTATAACTTTCCAGATAATACGTGCTAAGATTCCTATTTATAGTCTGGATGCAGCCTATATGATTGATGATAAAACAGGATATATTCGTTTGAGTCGTTTTGGAGCCACTACTGTAGCAGAATTTAAAGAAGCTTTGGTTAAACTGAATGCCGAAGGTTTGCAGAATCTGATTCTCGATCTTGAAAGCAATGGTGGAGGCTATTTAAACGCGGCAACCGAACTTGCAGACGAATTCTTGGGTAAAGATAAGCTTATCGTCTATATGGAGGGAGCTCATCAAGCAAGAACAAGCGATTCCTCAACAGAAAAAGGCTTATTCGAGAAAGGTAAACTAGTAATTCTAGTAGACGAAGGGTCGGCTTCTGCCAGTGAAATTGTATCCGGTGCTGTTCAGGATTGGGATAGAGGACTGATAGTTGGAAGACGAACATTTGGCAAAGGGCTTGTACAACGACAATTTCCCCTACCCGACGGATCAATGATCCGCTTAACGGTAGCACGCTATTACACTCCGACAGGTCGCTGTATTCAGAAACCATATACGCATGGAGATCAGGATTCTTATAACAGGGATTTGATAGCAAGATACAACAGGGGTGAAATGATGAATGCTGACAGCATACATTTCCCTGATTCTTTAAAATATAAAACGCTGGTAAATGAGCGTATTGTATACGGTGGCGGAGGTATTATGCCCGACTATTTTGTTCCGATAGATACAACCGAATATACCGAATACAGTGGACGTATTAATGCAATGGGTATTGTTTATAAACTTGCACTCAATCAAGTAGATGCAAATAGAAAGGAGCTTTTGAAGAAGTACCCTACTATTGAAAAGTTTAAAGATGAGTATGAAGCTTCGGACAAAGTACTAGCCGAAATGATACAAATGGCCACCGATGAAAAAATAGAATATAAAGAAGATCAGTATTTAAGATCTAAAGAGCAATTCAAAAGAAGAATAAAAGCTTTGATAGCCAGAGATCTATTCAACACGGCTGCCTACTTTAAGATTATCAACGATGAGAGTGAAATCTTCAGAAGAGGTCTTGAAATTATAAATAATGATACTGAATATCAAAAACTACTTGGGAAAGAGTAACAATAAAGCATAAGATTTAAATAGCAATCGATTATGACAGCAAGAAAAGTGTATAAAGAAATTTCAAAAGTTCTAACTGAAGCAATTAACAGTTTGAATGAAGGGTATACAGGCAGTTCTTTGACTGATATATTTCTTGTTGTAGATAAAGATAGTGGAAGCTTATCGGTATTTGATGACGAAGAAAATCTGTTGTCTCAGATAATAATAGAGGAATGGGCATCAGAAGATGACGATCTGGTAATAGCTCGTCAATTAAGAGAAGTTGTTGAGCAATTTGATATGGATAATAAATTCGACACTCTGGACGTATTTAAACCATTTTCTATTAATATTGCAGACGAAAACCTTATTGTTCAAGAAGAATTACTGGTAATAGAAGATGACTCTGTTATCAGAATCGAGAATGATTTTTTGAATCGCATCGATAAAGAATTTGATGATTTTTTAGACAAATTGCTTAAAGAATAAGGTAGATTCACTTTATTTACACGAGCAACTCTAAGATAGATTATTTACAATGAAACAATTAAATATAAATATAAAAAACAAACGGGCAACTTTTGACTATGAGTTGCTTGATACATATACAGCAGGTCTGGTATTAACCGGAACCGAAATTAAATCAATCAGATTGGGGAAAGCCAGTTTAGTTGATACCTTTTGTATCTTCGAAAAAGAGGCTTTATGGGTAAGAAACATGAACATAACTGAATATTTTTATGGTTCATATAACAATCACGTAGCACGCCGCGATCGTAAATTGCTTCTTAATAAAAAAGAACTCAAAAAAATTCAACGTTCAGTAAAAGAAACAGGATATACAATTGTTCCGACACGACTATTTCTTAATGACAGAGGTTTAGCTAAATTAAATATCGCTGTTGCCCGAGGAAAAAAACAATACGATAAGCGACAATCTCTCAAAGAGAAAGATGACAAAAGAATGCTTGATCGAGTAATGAAAAAATAGGGTCTCAAATCCTATATCGTCTAGATACATAGAGTAAACAAGTTCACAAATTTCGTATACTTGATTATCGAGCACTTCTAAACTTACTTTAATGCTACTTAAAAGAGATGGATAATAATAAAGCAGGGATAAAAGGGAATAATACAAACAAGGTTATTCTGGGCTTATTCCTTATTATTTTCTTCGTTTTAGTTTTTCTACTAAATAGATTATATCCCATCCATTCTGACGATTGGATGTACTCTTTTATATTCAATGAGAATCCACCGCAGCGTATTGGAAATGTCCTTGATATTATTGTTTCACAGTATAACCACTATCTATATTGGGGTGGGCGTAATATTGTACATTTTATCGATCAGCTTTTACTATTGCTAAATCCTCTTTTAAGAGAAATACTCAATAGCGTCGCTTATACAGCATTTGCTTTTATTATATATCGAATTGCAAATAAAGGAAAAGAAACAAATCCTTATTTATTTCTTCTGGTTAATTTACTCGTCTGGTTATTAACTCCTGTATTTCCACAGACAGTAATCTGGATTACAGGTAGTAGTAATTATTTATGGGGAACACTTATAATATTGGTATTCTTATCGTATTACTACAGCTTCTATGTAAACGAAAAATCAAAAGATAGCGTTCTTAAAAATATACTCTTCCTATTCGGAGGTATTATTGCCGGATGGACAAATGAAAATTCGGTAATAGCACTAATTTCGATATTATTCATTCTATTTTTATATTGTAAGGTAAGAAAAATAAAAATCCCCAAATGGACTATATATGGTTTTATAGGTGTTTGCATTGGGTGTGCTGTCATGTTATTAGCTCCCGGCAATTTTATTAGATCAAAAGATACCCATGCAGCTTTTAATTTAATCGACAAACCTTTCTTAGAGGTCTTAAGGTATAAAGCGAGAAACATATATTGGATTTATAAATATGTGAATTCCATAGGCATACTGATTCTCATATATATCTGTTTAAATTTTGTATTCTTCTGTCAGAATAAAGATAATAGAAACTATACTGCCTGGTTTGGCTCACTACTGTTTTTTACTGCTGCCCATATTTCGGCGTTAGCTATGATTGCATCACCCATATTTCCACTCCGTGCTGCTTTTTGCTTATCAAGTTTTATGATTGTATCCATCTGTATAATCTATGCAAATGTTAATATGAGTAATTTAGCAATGAAAATCATAAATATTTTGATATTGACAGCGTTAACTGTTATCTTCGCATTTACCTATTCAGAAAGATACCAAATACTAGTGTCGCTGGCCGATAGGTATGAAAAAAGAGAGTTATATATAGAAGAACAAAAAGAAATAGGTAATAAAGATATAGTTTTAGAAGAACCTCCTATTATACTGCCTGCCGAGTTTGATTTTGAAGATATTTCGAACGATCCAGACTCATGGCGAAATGGTATCTGTGCAGACTATTATAAGTTAAATTCGATAAAACGGATTAATCCGTAAGCACTACTAAAACCCAAGTGAAAATGAGAGAATATTACGAAAAGGTCATCTTCGGTTATCAAAAACTAGATGCTGCTCTTTCGAAAGAGAAATCAGCCAAATGTATTTTGCTGCTGCTTTCTCTATCATTTGGGATTCTTATCCTTTTGCTTAATATCATATACCCATTATATGCCGATGATTGGGGATATACTTTTATAACCGGATCTGAGTTAACCCAAAAGATAACTAGCTTTTCTGATATATTAAATTCTCAATATCAACACTACTTTCTACATGGAGGAAGAACGATTGTACATATCATAGCAGAATCTCTGCTTCTCCTCAAAGGATATTGGACTGATATAATCAACAGCATGGCATATGTTTTGTTTGCTTATATTATTTATAAGATTTCTAATCTTAACAAGAGAGCAAATCCGTCACTATTTTTCTTCATCAATATTCTTATTTGGTTTTTTCAACCAGCTTTCGCTCAAACCATATTATGGATTACAGGAAGTGCTAACTATTTATGGGGAACGTTGATTATTATTTCGTTTCTATACTTTTTCTGCCAATCTTTTATAAAACAAGATAACAACAACTCTATCTATAAATGTATCGTCTTTGTTCTTTTTGGCATTATTGCCGGATGGACTAACGAAAATACAGCTATCGGCATGATAATTCTGATAGGTATATTAATGATCTATCTTAAACATACACAAAAAAAGATTCCGGTATGGATGCTTTTCGGATTAACAGGTGCTATTATTGGTTTTATAATCATGATCGCTGCCCCCGGCAATTATCTTAGATACGAAAATGTTATTGAAGGCAATAAACTCCTTCAACAATCGAAAGTGAAGTTTTATTTCTCCCGCTTACTTCCTGTAATAGGTGATTTTTATAAATTCGCTCTCCCTCTTGTTATGATATACTCATTGACATTAGTCACTTACATTTATTTTGACAAGAAACGAAATACAAGGATTATATACCTATCGCTTTGTTTCTGTCTCGCCGGTTTAATGGCAGACTTAGCAATGGTAACTTCTCCTGAATTTCCACCACGAGCATGGTTTGGAATTATAACATTCTTCATTATTGCAATTGGGATTATATACGCTAATCTGAAAACAGATCATATATACATATCAGTAATAAAAACACTTTTAATATTTTTCGCGTCCATATATTTCATACTGTCCTATCAAAGAGGCTTCAAAGATTTGTATGCTATAAATAAAATATTCGAGAAGCGAGAACAGATCATAAATAGGCAACCCAATAAAACAGAGTTTGATTTTGTTACTCAAGAATCCATTAATCCTCAAACAGGATTTCCGATGATAGATGAAATTCCATCTAAACCCAATCACTGGATCAATATGTTTTATCTGAGATACCACAATATCAAGTCCTTTAAAATAGAATCCGACAAATAAACAAGAATACTAATAATGCCACAGATTAAAAATATACTAAAAGAAAGAATCCTGATACTGGATGGTGCCATGGGTACCATGATTCAGCGATATAAACTTACCGAAGAGGACTTTCGTGGAGACAGATTCAAAAACTCAACCACTCTTCTTAAGGGTAATAATGATTTGTTATGTCTTACACGCCCTGATATTATTGAAGCAATTCATTGTGAGTATCTGGCAGCAGGAGCCGACATTATAGAAACAAACTCTTTCAATGCCAACTCCATATCTATGGACGACTATAATATGTCGGATTTGGTAAAGGAAATGAACGTAGCTGCTGCTCGTCTGGCTCGTAAAGCTGCAGATGAGTATACTAAACGTACGCCAGATAAACCGCGTTTTGTTGCTGGCTCAATCGGTCCGACGAATAAGACTGCATCGATGAGTCCTAAGGTCGAGAATCCGATTTATCGTGCTGTCACTTTCGATGACCTTCACCAAGTGTACAAAGAACAAATAGAAGGCTTGATTGATGGTGGAGTAGATTTACTTTTGATCGAAACTATCTTTGATACACTGAATGCAAAAGCTGCCCTCTTTGCGGCTGATGAAGTACGCAGAGAAAGAAATATAGAAATGCCTATCATGATTTCGGTAACGTTATCCGATAAAGGCGGACGTACTCTTTCGGGGCAAACAACAGGAGCGTTTTTGGCATCAGTGAGTCATATCGATTTCCTTTCGATTGGTCTTAACTGTTCGTTCGGAGCATCTGATATGAAACCGTTCCTTAAAGAATTGGGGAGACTTGCTCCAACGTATGTATCTGCATATCCCAATGCGGGATTACCCAACCAGTTCGGAGAGTATGATGAGACTCCCGAAATTATGGCTAAGCAAATCAAAGAATATATAGACGAAGGTCTTGTTAATATTTTGGGAGGATGTTGTGGAACTACTCCTGACCATATATCTCAGTACGTAAGTTTAGTAGAAGGTGCAACACCTCATAAGCCTGCCGATAAGCCTAAATATATGTGGCTTTCAGGTTTAGAGCTATTAGAAGCTAAACCTGAAATCAATTTCATAAATGTAGGAGAGCGTTGTAACGTAGCAGGTTCTCGCAAATTTCTCCGTCTTATCAAAGAAGAGAAATACGAAGAAGCATTAACTATTGCACACCGACAAGTAGAAGATGGCGCTCAAATTCTTGATGTAAACATGGACGAAGGTCTGCTTGATGGTGTGAAAGAAATGACTACTTTTCTTAATCTTGTAGCATCTGACCCCGATGTTTCTCGTATTCCTGTAATGGTAGATTCTTCTAAATGGGAAGTATTAGAAGCCGGACTTAAATGCCTGCAAGGTAAAGCCGTGGTAAACTCAATCTCATTGAAAGGTGGAGAAGAAGAATTTCTTCGACAAGCACGTTTAGTAAATCGGTATGGAGCAGCCGTAATTATTATGGCATTTGACGAAACTGGACAAGCTGACAGGTTTGAAAGACGTATAGAAATATGCGAAAGAGCTTATAAATTACTTGTAAATGACGGATTCGATCCGATGAATATAATCTTCGACCCTAATATCCTAGCGATAGCAACAGGAATTGAAGAACATAGAAGTTATGCTGTTGACTTCCTGAAAACTATTGAATGGATAAAAGCCAACCTGCCTCATGCTAAAATAAGCGGAGGTATAAGTAACCTATCCTTCTCGTTCCGTGGCAATGATTATATACGTGAAGCCATGCACTCGGTATTCCTTTATTATGCCATCCAAAAAGGCATGGATATGGGTATCGTTAATCCCGGACAATCGGTAATATATGATGATATTCCAACGGACTTAAGAAATCTGATAGAAGATGTTATCTTTAACAGAAGAGAAGAAGCTACCGACGAACTTATTGATTATGCTGAGCGTATCAAAAATGAGAAATCGAATCAGCCTGAACAAAAGGTTGAGGAATGGCGTAGCTATGAGCTAGATCAACGCTTAGAATACGCCCTTATCAAGGGTATAAGCGACTTCATGGAGGAAGATTTACAGGAAGCTCTAAGAGTATATCCAAAAGCTGTAGATATTATTGACAAGCCTCTAATGTCAGGTATGAACAAAGTAGGTGATCTGTTCGGATCTGGAAAGATGTTCTTGCCACAGGTGGTAAAAACTGCACGTACAATGAAACGTGCCGTAGCTATACTTGAACCAACTCTTGAAGCTCAGAAAGATTCAAAATCAGTTTCTAACAGTGCCGGAAAACTGGTTATTGCAACCGTAAAGGGAGATGTTCACGATATTGGTAAAAACATTGTAGCTATCATTCTGGCTTGTAATAATTATGAGGTTATCGATCTTGGAGTAATGGTTCCACCCGAAGTAATTATCCAAAAAGTAATAGAGGAACAACCCGATATATTATGTCTTAGCGGGCTTATCACTCCATCTTTGGAGGAGATGAGTATTGTAGCTCATGAGATGGAAAAAGCAGGATTCACTATTCCTCTTATGATCGGAGGAGCTACTACATCTAAGTTGCATACAGCAATCAAAATTGATCCTAAATATAACAATGGATCGGTAGTATATGTGAAAGATGCTTCTCAGGCTCCTTCTGCTGTTGCCAAATTGATTAATCCGGCTTCTAAAGAGTCTTTTATTCAGGAAATAAGAGACGAATACCAAGATCTTAGAGATTCAATGGAAAGCAAGAAAGTCGAACTTACTCCACTTGCCGAAGCCATTAAAAATCCATTTAAAATCGATTGGGAAAACTATACCCCTTCAACTCCAAATAAGCTGGGTCGTCATGTTATTCCTCATATTCCAATAGAAGATATCCTACCTTATATCGACTGGAAATTCTTCTTCCATTCATGGAATCTTTCGGCTCGCTATCACACTGTTCAACATTTAGACGGTTGTCCAAGTTGTGATGCTGAGTGGTTGAATACTTTCCCTGAAAAAGAGAAGGAAAAGGCACAGGAAGGAATGAGTTTGTATCGTGATGCTAAAAAGATGTTGGATCATCTTATTTTTACAAAAGCTGAATATATAAAAGCTGTATATGCGATTCATGAGGCTTATGTAGATAACGAATGTATCTATATCAATGATATTTGCTTCCCGATGTTGAGACAACAAAAGAAGAATGATAAAGGGGTATACCTTTCTCTTTGCGATTTTGTCGTTCCTAAGAATAGCAGTAAAAAAGACTATGTAGCAGGCTTCACTGCTACCGCAGGTGTAGGCTCTAATGAGTTACTCAGCAAATACGAGCACGAAGGAGACGAGTACAGCGTGTTGCTCCTCAAATCAGTTTTAGACCGCTTGGCTGAGGCTACGACCGAATACCTGCATGCTAAAATAAGGAAAGAATATTGGGGATTTGCTCCCGATGAAAATATTACTGTGGATGAAATGTTCTCTTTGAAATATCAGGGAATCCGTCCGGCTGTAGGCTATCCTTCGATACCCGATCAGTCTATCAACTTCCTACTGAACAGCAATCTGTTACAATCAACCGAGATAGGTGTTGAACTTACTGAAAACGGCGTTATGTTACCGAATGCTTCTGTGAGTGGACTTATTTTTGCCCATCCTCAATCGAGGTATTTTAGTATTGGTCAGATTTCGGAAGAACAGGCTGAAAATTATATAGAACGTAGAGGAGAAAAGGCTGAGCTTACCAGAAAATTCTTAGCTGCTAATATGATGTAGGTCTCAGACACCGTTTTTATTGCTTTGCAGATAAAACTATAAACAAGAAGAGCCGATGAAATTATATTCATCGGCTCTTTTATTCTAGAATAAAAAGATATAAGTATCTCTTTAAGATAATAGTTTCTTAACTGTGTCTGAGATTGCTTTTCCGGGAGCTAATCCTGCTAATTGTTTTGTAGCAGCACCCATTACTTTTCCCATATCGGCAGCACTTGTGGCTCCAACAGAGGCTATAATTTCTTTCAATTTAGCTTCTAATTCTTGCTCTGACAGTTGTTTTGGTAAATAGTGTTCCAACACAGCTATTTCTTCCAATTCTTTCTCTGCCAGCTCGGGACGATCTTGTGATTTGTAAATATCGGCACTGTCTCTTCTTTGCTTTACCATTTTTTGAAGAATTTTCACCGCAACATCATCAGCAAGTTCTCCATTGCTATCTTTTGCAGTCTTTGCTTCAATAAACTCTTTTTTTGCACCCCGCAATGCTTCTAATTTGATTTTATCTTTAGCACGCATTGCATCCTTAATATCTTCACTTACTCTGTCAAACAAGTCCATCTCGTTCTATTTTTTGTTGTAAATTATTCTGTATATTGTTTTATTCAGAAATGAGGCGAGACCTTAATTAAATAAATCTGTCGATTTTTTTGATTCGGGTCTATAATCATTCGGATTAAAATCTTCTCCTCTTTTAAAAACAGGAGTATTTTCTAATGCTTCAACTATTTTATCATCATCCAGTTCTTCTGTCGATAAGATAATCGGGCGAGGAGTAAAGAATGATCTCACATCCATTGTCTTAACTCCGTCTTTGCCATAATGCTGCTCGATCATAGTATTGATACGGCGTTTTTCTTCCTCCTCTTTGATGAAACGTTCTTCTTCTAAGCGTTGCTCTTCTTCGGTCATTTCCCTCAGATGATCTCCGATACCCGGTATGCTTGACATTCCAAAACCTGTAGCCAATAAAGTAATCTTAACTTTACCTCCCAGACTTTCTTCTGTAGCAGTACCCCAGATAACCTCAATCTCAGGCCCAAAGCGTTTCATAAATTCAGATACTGATTCCATTTCTTCAACAATAAGTGGAGTATCTTCACCTGCATAAATATTGAAAAGTATCTTTTTCGCTTTAAATACATCATTGTTGTTCAACAACGGCGAATGTAATGCGTTTCTGATAGCTTCTTCTACCCTATTCTCTCCTTCTCCGATTCCGCTACTCATAATTGCAACACCTCCATCTTTAAGGATGGTTTTAACATCGGCAAAGTCGAGATTGATATGACCATGTACAGTTATAATCTCAGCTATACCTTTCGCTGCTATTGCCAACGTATCATCGGCTTTGGCAAAGGCATTCGGAATAGTTAGATCCGAATATATATCAATCAGACGCTCATTATTTATTACCAGTAGGGCATCTACATTTTGAGCAATATCTTCGACACCTCTAAGAGCTTGAATTATTTTTTTACGACCTTCGAATACAAATGGGATGGTAACAATACCAACAGTCAGAATATTCATATCCTTTGCAATACGGGCTACAACAGGGGCTGCACCCGTTCCGGTTCCCCCTCCCATACCTGCGGTGATAAATACCATCTTGGTACCATCTCCCAAAAGCTCCTGAATGTCCTGACGGCTTTCTTCAGCGGCAGCCTTAGCTACTTCGGGACGGTTACCTGCTCCAAGACCTTCGGTTGTACGTCGTCCGAGTTGAACACGGGTTTCGACCGGAGATTCGTGTAATGCCTGGTTATCTGTATTACAGAGAGCAAATGAGACGTCATGTATTCCCTCATTATACATATGATTCACGGCATTTCCTCCACCACCACCTACTCCTATCACTTTGATAATAGTTTGTGTTTTGCGCGGAAATTGAAATTCTAATATCTCGTCATTCATATAGCGTATCTTCTTTATTTTTCATGTTTGAGGTCACAGACCTTCTTATTGCTTTGGTAGATAAATAACTAAGGTCTCAGACCTTTTTATTGCTTTGGCTGGGCATCACAACTAGAGACCGTTATATTGATAAAATATCGCATTAAATAGTTAACGCTACTTAATCTTCATCTTTAAACATAGTTCCTCCCAAGTTCTGAATTTTCCCGAAGAAATCAAAAAGCCCCGGAGATTTTTTATCCTTCACCTTTTTTGTTTTTTTAGGTCTTTCTTCGTATTCAGGTTCCTCTTCTTCGTATTCGTCTTCATCATTGTCAACAACAGGTTGTTCATGATGTGCTGAAGCATTTTGGTTTCTTTCTGCAGACTCCGAATAAGTTCCACTTTGTGCATCTAGGGGACGAGGACGATTGATATAGTCAACTTTAGGAGCCTCTACTTTCTCGCAATTTTCATTTGCAAAAAGCAATAGTCCCAAGCACTGTGCATAAGCCGGATTCTGTAATAAATCGGCTGCATTATTTATATATAAACGTTTGGCTGCTCCTTTTTTTACTGGCATCTGTACTTTTTCTTCCAGAAACTCCGGCAAACCGGTCAATTGAGAAGCACCACCTATTATTATTATTCCCGCATCTAGTTTACCTGCATAACCCGATTCTTTAATCTGATTAAGAATGTTTAAAATAATCTCTTCCTGACGAAGTTGAATTACTTTATTCAATTCCTTCACATCAACCTCAGAGTTAGAAGAAGTATTTTGTTTATTTTTATCCTTACCGACTCTACCATATTTTATTTTATATGCTTCGGCTGCTGTATCTATAAATCCAAGTTCTTTTACATCTTTTGATACAGTACGTCCTCCAAATGGAATAACTGCCATATATCGCAGAAGTCCTTCCTTGTATATAGACAGTGTAGTTGTGCCTGCTCCAAAATCAATAAGGGCACAACCTGCCTGCTTATCGGTTTCATCAAGAACAATTGCTCCTGCAGCAACCGGTCCGACAATAAAGCCTGCAATATCTAACTGATTTTTATCGGTTATACATTTTATCAGGTTACTCTTAATATTGGGACGACCGACTATAAGACGGTAACGACCTTCTACCAAAGTAGCATTTTTCCCTATAGGGTCTTCTTCGGGATGCCCGTCCAGAAATATTTCGGGTGCAACAACACTATAATTTGTCAAAAAATCAGGTTTATTCTGGCGAGCTTGTTGTTCCATCTGGTCTATTACCGCAAACGAAACCTCCGACTCATCAATCAGATCCTTTGTTAAAGTATATTCTATTGCCCGCAGAGATTTCCCGGCAACCGACACGTATATTTTTCCTATTTTACGACCCGACTTGTTTTCCAACAAGTTTACTAACTTCTTTATTTTTCCTGCCGCTTCATCTATATTGTAAACCACTCCATGCTTTACACAATTATCAGATGGGATAGATTCTGATGCGAGAATAGATATTACTCCCTGCTCATTTTTCCGTCCTAACAATCCTACAATTTTCGAAGTCCCTAAGTCGATACCGACAATAAAACCTGATTGTTCCATATCTTCTTTCCTATATTAAGGTCTTAGACCTATTATAATGTTCTGGCAAGTATAACACTCCTAGTCTATTATGACTTTAAACAGATCATTAAATACTTTTATTTACCTATATAAATACTAAACGCTCTTTTCTAAGATTTATTTAATATTAAACTTTTATATTCAACGCTTTGTACCTACGACTTGTTTGTCGTATTTCAAATTTATTTTTGTATATCTATTCCATCCTGTAGCAGGCAAGGCCTGAGTATAGAATTTTTTGAGACGATCAAGCTTTGACTCAACGTTGTCTAACTTTCCCATAAGTACCTCCTGATTACCAATACGGGTTATTAAAGTTACTTCATCTTTGGGCTGAACAACAATCTGTTCGATCTGAGCATTCCAAAATTCATCTTTACACAAAAATAGTGCAAATTTATATAAATCAGTCTTTGCAAGCTCATCTTTTATTTCACCCGTAGCAATTGGCAGGTATGCTGTATTATGGCTCGAGAGTGGCATCTTCTCACCATCTTTATCAATATAGTAACTTTCGCCTGCTGAAGGAATTACCCTAAGAATGGGGATTCGCTCGATAATTACAGCTCTTATTCCTCCTCCACTGGTAATAAAAACCTCTGCCGATTTAATCAGTTTATTGGCCAATAAGGCCTCTTGTATAGCTAGAGTGTTAACTTCTTTTAGTTGTTTTCCATAAGGATTTAAGCCTTTCGCATCTATATCTTTTTCCAGATCAGCTATTTCTATAAATCGATCCGTATCTTCATTGTTTACTACAATCTCAAATTGATTACATATCTTATCCTGTGGCTTTCTCTCAAAAAAGAAAGCCGCAAAAATCAGGTATCCACCTAATAAACATAATCCGATAATAACTAATATTTTCTTTACCATTCAGTATCTTAAATCTTCTAGTATAAGCGAGCTTCTAAAATATCTTTTATAGCCGGCAACAATCTGTCAATATCTCCGGCTCCTATTGTTAATAGCACCTCAATATCTTCTTTTTGCTGTAGCAAATCTAATAATTCTTCTTTCTTACAAAGAGTTTTTTTACAAGTAACTTTCTCGAAAATTATTTCGGAGGTTACTCCTTCAATCGGTTTTTCGCGAGCCGGATAAATATCCAACAAAATTAATTCATCTAATAAGGATAAACTTCTAGCAAACTGATCTACAAAATCTCTGGTTCTTGAGTATAAATGAGGTTGAAAAATCCCCAATACTTTTTTGTCTGGATATAATTCTTTTACAGAAGATATGCTTGCCGACAGCTCATCGGGATGATGTGCATAATCATCAATCATCACCAGATTTTCGGTTTTCAAAAGAAAATCGAAACGGCGTTTTGCCCCTTGAAAGGTAGCCATTGCACGGCGTAACTCTTCATCTGTAGCTCCATTTAACCAGGCTAGAGCCATAGAGCCTATACCATTTTCGACATTAATACGAACCGGAACTCCTAATTCGATATTTCGAATTGTCGTTTTAGGTGTCACAAAATCAAAGCGAATGGTACCATCTCCTACTTTGACATTTTCGGCATGAAAGTCTCCTCTATCAATAGAGTAAGTGTATAGCCTAACACCTTCAGCTAATTGAGGTGAAAGGTTTATATTGTGCTTCATTACCAAAGCTCCTCCGGGTTGGATTAAGCTGGTAAATTTTTCGAAACTTTTCAAATATTCGGCTTCCGTTCCATATATATCCAAATGATCTGGATCTACAGAAGTTATCAGAGCCATATAGGGATGCAACCAATGGAAAGATCGGTCATATTCATCGGCTTCTACTACTGTTAACTCACTTGTATCGGACAGCATCAAATTACTGCTGTAATTCTTTAGAATTCCTCCTAAAAAAGCATTGCAATCGAGATGAGAACCTTTCAGAATATGAGCAAGCATACTCGATGTAGTCGTTTTACCATGAGTACCTGCACAACACAAGGCTTTACTGCTTTTAGTTATCAGCCCCAGTACCTCTGCCCGTTTTTTAAGATCGAAATTATTCTTTTGAAAATATTGTAGTTCATCACTTTCGGCAGGTAAAGCAGGAGTATATACAACTAACGTTGAGTCTTTAGCTGTAAAATCAGCAGGAATATTATTTACATTATCATCATAATGGATACTTGCTCCTTCTTCGACTAAAGTCTGTGTCAGCAAAGTTTCCGTTCTATCGTATCCGGCAACCTTTTTTCCTTTAGAAAGAAAGTAACGAGCGAGATTACTCATACCGATACCACCTATGCCTAAAAAGTATACTGACTTTATATTTTCCATAATTTTCCTATTGTTTGCCTTTGTTTACCAGTTTTTCTATCTCATCTACAATGTGCTCCGAAGCATTGGGGCGTGCCATTGTTTTTATATTCTTTGCCAACATGGCAAGGATATTATCATCTTTAACAATTTGCAATGCAGTTTTCAAAAGTTCATTTGGAGCATCTGCATCTTTTACCATTATTGCTGCATTCTTCTCTACAAGAGCCATCGCATTTTTAGTCTGATGATCTTCTGCAACATTAGGCGAAGGTATCAAGACTGTTGGTTTTCCTAATATGCTGAGTTCAGAAATAGAACTGGCACCCGCTCTCGAGACAACCATATCGGCAGCTCGATACGCAAGATCCATCCTATTAATAAAATCATGCAAATAAATATCTTTAGCCTGAGGTTTATTTGACAATTCGATAGTTAGATCGTATTGATAACGCTCGCCACACTGCCAAAGAATCTGTACTGCTGAGTCATCTAAAAGAGACAGATTCCTCATTATACTCTGATTCAAAGTACGTGCACCTAAACTACCTCCAAGAACAAGAATCGTTCTTTTCATAGGATCAAGCTTGAAGTAACGATACGCTTCTTCTTTTGATACCTCAGAAAGTAGATCCTGACGACAAGGGTTACCTGTTAACACAATCTTCTCCTTAGGGAAGAATGCTTCCATTCCTTCGTATGCGACACAAATTTTAGATGCTTTTTTCGCCAATAATTTATTGGTTACTCCGGCATACGAATTTTGCTCCTGAATAAGTGTCGGTACACCTTTTCTGGCTGCCACTTTTAATAAGGGACCACTAGCGTATCCACCTACACCAATCGCAATATCGGGATTAAATTTCTTTACTACACTATTTGCCTTAAAAAGGCTCGTAATCAATTTCTTTACTACTGAAATATTTTTGAATAAGTCTTTCCTGTTGAAACCTGCTACAGGAAGACCTACAATTTCGTATCCGGCTTTCGGTACACGGGTCATTTCCATTCTATCTTCTGCTCCAACAAAAAGAATAGCTGCATCGGGATAACGCAATTTTATAGCATTTGCTATAGATATGGCTGGAAAAATATGTCCTCCCGTACCTCCCCCACTTATAATTACCCTCATTTGTCGTTCCATAGATGCCCCCTTTTACTCGTATTCTACATTTGCAATATCTTCATCTACATCTTCATGCTGATCTTCTTTGGCATTAGAACATGCTAGTATTATCCCAAAGTAAATACATGTAATGATAGTAGATGTTCCTCCTCGGCTAATAAGCGGCAAAGGTTGCCCCGTAACCGGAATAAGATTTACCGCAACAGCCATATTGGCTAATGCTTGTACTGTTATGATCAATCCCGCCCCCAAAAGGAGGTAACGGGGAAATAATTTCTCACATTTAGATGCTAAAACACCTGCACGAATCATCAGTGCTACATACAAAAGTAGTGTAAACAGGCCACCCAACAATCCCATCTCCTCAAGAATTATGGCAAAAATGAAATCCGAATAGGCCTGAGGTAGAAAATCACGTTCATTTCCACTACCCGGAAGACCTATTATCTCTCCATTAGCTATTGCAATTTTTGCATGTGATACCTGATAATTATCATCTGTTATCTTATATTCTCCGGGAGAATTAATATTACTTTCATCCTCTTGCTCTGCAGAGTGTCTGTCGATACGGGCTTGCCATGTTGCAAAACGATCGGGCAGATAATCTTTCACCGTTGATTTAGGTATAAGGGTTAGAGAGCCTATTAACAGAACTAAAGCCCCAATTCCAAATAAGGCTATCATTCCCAACTTCTTAAAGCTAACCTGTCCAATAAACATCATTAGATAGCATACGCCAAACAATAGACAGGCGGTAGATAAGTTTTCGGTAATAATAAGGGCACAGGTTATTAATATGCCACCCATTAATATTTTAAATAGAAACGACTCATTCTCAGGTTTCAGTTTACTCAGAAAAAAAGCGACAAAACCCACCAAAGCCAACTTGGCAAACTCCGATGGCTGAATGGTAAATGCTCCAACACCTAACCATCGTTGTGCTCCATTCACATCCGTACCCATAAACATCGTCATTACCAGTAGCACCCACGAAACGGGCAGTAATAACAACAATGCTGCAAAATATCTTGTTGCCACTCTCTGAAGAAACATTACCGCACCAAAACCGATCAAAAGAAATACGGCATGACGCAAGATAGGTCCCCAGTGATTGTGCTGGCGATAAACAATAGTACTGGATGCACTAAATACTTCCAGCAACGATATAATGCATAATGCTATAAATATGCACCAGATTGTTTTATCCCCTTTAAATATCCTATCAAAGACGCTCATAAATTTATAGTTACAAGTTACAAGCTTAGTATACTCATTAACTCCTTTTTTGCTTTTCTAAAGTTTTCTGACCCAATATTTAAATTGGTCTCCCCTATCTTCGTAATTTTTAAACAAATCGAAACTTGCGCAACAAGGCGACAAAAGAACCGAATCTCCTTCAGTTGCCAATGCATAGGCTTTGTTCACAGCCTCTTCCATAGAACCGGCATCAACAATTGTTTCGATTTTTCCATCAAAAAATCTATGCAATTTAGAATTGTCTACTCCTAAGAAAACCAAAGCATGTACTTTTGTTTTCACAAGCTCCTCTATTTCTCGGTAGTCATTTCCTTTGTCTTTTCCTCCTAAAATAAGGACAACCTTTGTTTTCATGCTCTTTAAAGCATACCAACAAGAGTTTACATTAGTTGCTTTAGAATCGTTTATAAATTGAATCCCTTTTACAGAAGCAACTTTCTCTAAACGATGCACAACTCCTTTAAAATCACTCAACGATTGTCTTATCTTTTCATCTTTAATATCCAGCAACTTAGCTGCAATAGCCGAAGCCAACGAATTATATAAGTTGTGAGTACCCGTTAAAGCCAATAAATCTTGCTCCATGGTGAATACTGATTTTGATGTATTAATTACTATCTGATCATTATCTGCATAAGCCGACACACCGTCCGCCTTATGCTCCGAGAATGTAAACAACCTTGCTTTGGGTTGCTTCTTGCTCACTTCTTTACTTACCACAGGGTCTTCCGCCCAGTAAATAAAAGCATCTTCTGCTGTTTGATTTTGAGTAATACGCATCTTTGCGTCTACATATTTCTGAAAATCGTGATCGTACCGATCCAGATGGTCGGGTGTTATATTGAGTAATATAGCAATGTCCGCTTTAAAGTCGTACATATTGTCTAACTGAAAACTACTCAGCTCCAATACATAATAATCGAAACTATTTTCGGCAACCTGTCTTGCAAAGCTTTTCCCAATATTACCTCCTAATCCGACATTTAAACCTGCCGATTTAAGTATGTAATAGAGTAAGCTTGTAGTAGTGGTTTTTCCATTGCTTCCTGTTATACATATTTTTTTTGCATTGGTATATCTGCCTGCAAATTCAATTTCCGAAATGATCGATATTCCCTTCTGCTTTGCTTCCTGAATCAAAGGAACTTCATCAGGGATACCCGGACTTTTAATTATTTCGTCGGCGGAAAGTATATTCTCTTTGGTATGTCCTTTTTCTTCAAAAGGGATATTCTTATCGACTAATTCAGCCTTGTATTTATCTTGCAAAGCTCCATTATCAGATAAAAAAACCTCAAATCCTTTCGCTTGAGCAAGTATAGCCGAGCCGACTCCGCTTTCGCCACCTCCGAGTATTACTATCTTTTTCATTTCATCTAAAATCTTTATTCTTTAAATATCCAACGAACGTAATTCTTCTTTATGAATTATCGCATTTTCAATGTCGCTAAAGTTACAGCAGCCAAAATAATTCCTATGATCCAAAAACGAACCACAATTTTTGATTCCGGAACGGGATTAAATGGTTTCTGTATTAGTGCCTGTATTCCCGAATTACCTGCTTTTTGGAAATGGTGATGCAAAGGTGTCATTTTGAATATACGACGACCTTCACCGTATTTCTTCTTAGTAAATTTAAAGTAAAATACCTGCATCATTACCGACAAACTTTCAACAAAGAAAACACCGCACAATATAGGCAATAGTAACTCCTTATGAATAATAACAGCAAAAACTCCAATGATTCCACCTAGCGTTAAACTTCCTGTATCACCCATGAACACTTGGGCTGGAAAAGAGTTATACCAAAGAAAACCGATTGTTGCCCCCACAAAAGCGGCAGCATATACCACCAACTCTTCGCTACCGGGGATAAACATTATATTCAGATACGAAGCAAATTCCACATGACCCGATACATATGCCAGAATACCCAGTGTAACACCTATAATGGCAGAACTACCGGCAGCCAAACCATCCAATCCATCTGTCAAATTAGCTCCATTAGATACCGCTGTTACAATAAATATAACGATAAATACAAATAATATCCATGCGGCAGGAGTTGTATATTCTCCAAGAAAGGATACGAATGATTCGTAATCCAGATTGTTATTCTTTAAGAAAGGGATTGTTGTTTGAGTAGATTTCACTCCCTCTACGGTATATGTAACTCTCTCAATTACATTATCCTGATTTCGTATTTCAGTATTTTCACGGACAATTACGGTTGGACTTAGATACAGCGTTAATCCTACAATTAAACCCAATCCAACTTGTGCTATGATTTTAAATTTACCTTGTAATCCGTCTTTATCCTTCCTGAAAACTTTGATATAATCATCTAAAAAGCCAAGTGTTCCTAGCCATAAAGTGGTTATCAGCATTAATATAATGTAAACATTCTCGAGACGTGCCAACAATATAACCGGTACTATAATTGCTATGATTATTATAATACCTCCCATGGTTGGAGTACCCTTTTTGCTTAACTGTCCCTCAAGTCCGAGATTCCGCACAGTCTCTCCAATTTGCAGAACTTGCAATTTATCAATAATCCGACGACCTATAACGGTGGATATACCTAAAGAAAGTATAATAGTTATTACGGCTCTAAAGGATACATATCTAAACATCCCCGCACCGGGAAAGTCTAAGGAATCCAAATAATTAAAAAGATAGTATAGCATTATATAATATATTTTTATCGACTTTATCTGGTCGTTTATTAATTCTTAATCTTTACTTATAATCCAAGTAAGTTTTTGACAATCTCTCTATCATCAAAGTGATGTTTCACACCTTTTACATCTTGATAATCTTCGTGTCCTTTGCCCGCAATCAATATCACATCACCCGACTTTGCAAAAGTGCAAGCCGTTTTTATAGCCTGCTCACGATCTACAATGCACAAGGCTTTTTTCATTTGTACAGGGTCTAGTCCCGCCACCATATCATCTACTATTGACTGAGGTTCTTCGAATCGTGGGTTATCAGAAGTCAGAATCACCTGATCGCTTAATGATACAGCTTCACGAGCCATTATCGGGCGTTTTGTCTTATCACGGTTACCACCGCAACCAACCACTGTTATTACGCGACCTCCTCCCTCGAGCACATCATGTATAGCATTCAAAACATTTGTTAAAGCATCGGGCGTATGAGCATAATCTACGATAGCCGTAAATCCGTCTTTGGAGCGAATTGTTTCGAAGCGACCGGCAACCGATCTTAATGTGCTTAATACAATCAATACCTTTTCAATATCCTGACCCAGTAAAACTGAAGCACCGCATACTGCCAGAAGATTATACACATTAAAGACTCCGACAAACTGAACTTCGAGTTCTTTTCCATTTATTTCGATTGCAGTACCGTCAAAATGTTTTTCGAGAATACGAGCTTTGAAATCCGCTAAAGTTCTCAAAGAGTATGTATATTTTTTAGCTTTGGTATTCTGCAACATCACCAAGCCATTTTTATCATCTACATTTGTTAAAGCAAAGGCAGAAGAAGGCAGATTATCAAAAAATGCTTTTTTAGCTTTCAGATATTCCTGCATGGTATGATGATAATCCAAATGGTCTTGAGTCAGATTCGTAAATATTCCTCCTTTAAATTCCAGACCACTTATTCTTTTCTGATGAATAGCATGTGAACTAACTTCCATAAAGGCATACTCGCAACCTGCTTCAACCATCTTCGCTAAAAACTCATTCAACGAAATTGGATCAGGAGTTGTATGGGTTGCCGG
Organism: Dysgonomonas sp. HDW5A; assembly: GCF_011299555.1. Classification (NCBI taxonomy): domain Bacteria; kingdom Pseudomonadati; phylum Bacteroidota; class Bacteroidia; order Bacteroidales; family Dysgonomonadaceae; genus Dysgonomonas; species Dysgonomonas sp. HDW5A. The sequence goes on from NZ_CP049857.1 coordinate 937,413, forward strand.
ATATTGATCTTCGTTCACATAATTACATACCGTAGAAAGTAATCCTGCACCATATCCTAATTTACGAAAAACATTATACAAAAGAGTAGCTGTAGTGGTTTTGCCATTTGTTCCGGTAACTCCTACCAGATTCAATTTCTGCGAAGGGTTACCATACCATGCTGAAGCTATTTTCCCGATAGCATCTGCCGCATCTTTTACTTTTATATAAGTAACCGACGAGTCAGATGTATCTATGTTTTCTTCAAAAACAATAACTTTTGCCCCCGATTCTATTGCTTTACCAATAAATTCGTGACCATCCACCTGCACACCTTTTAGTGCTATAAACGCATAACCTGAGGTTACTTTGCGTGAATCGGAAGTAATACCTGTTACATCTATATCTTTATGCCCAAGTATTTCTACTATATCTTCCGATAGTATATTTGATATCAATGCCTGCAATTCCATACTCTTTTTTTATTAAGTATCTTCTACTATATTTATTCCTTTATTTCAGACTTAATGTAACTTGTGAACCTTTAATCACCCTGCTTCCTGCCGGAATAGACTGAGAGGTTACCGAACCATACCCTTGCAAAGAGACACGAAGACCTGCTTTTTCCAATAAAAACAACGCGTCTTTGGCTCCCATTCCACGTACATCGGGTACTAATCCGTTTTGAACTACATTTTTACTTAACTCTATCTTATTCTGCAATGTACTAGCCATTACCCACTCTGCATCTCCTACAGGAAGCGTAAATGGTATATTTAATTGTGTAAAAACTGTTTGCATATCTTTCAATGATCCATTCTTCACGTAAGGCATAAGTGCGAGTACTGAGTCGGGCTTACATTGATCAGGAGATACGAAAACATTTCGGGCATACACTTCTTCTGCTATTCTTTTAAATACTCCACCCGGCATAAGCCCTCCCGAAGGAATACCTCTGGGTCGTCTGATACCGACAAAGCATGTATATAATGGTTTTTCAGCCGGAAAATATCCGCAAAACGAAACAAAGTGCCCATTGGCGTAATTACCTCCGCTTGCTATCTGAGCCGTTCCTGTTTTACCTGCAATCTGAAACGAAGAAGATGCCACCGCTTTACCTGTTCCCTCATTTACAACTCCTATCAACATTGATTTGATTTCTTCCAATGTTTTAGATGAACATAAAGACGGATTGATTATTTCTGTTTCGAACTCCTTCTCAACAGTTCCGTCTTTAATGAAAGCTTTGGTGATAAAAGGTTTTATCATCTTGCCTCCATTGGCGATACCGTTATAAAACATGAGGATATAAATAGGCGGAATTTGAGTCTCATATCCAAATGACATCCATGGAAGTGTAGTTCTCGACCAAGGGTTCGATTTATCATTCGGATGGCGAATAACCGCAGTTCCTTCTTTTCCGCTCAAAGGCACATCCCATTCTATTTTTTTTGTAATCCCGAGATCATACAAACGTTGTACATATTTTTCGGGGTTATTCTCATAGCCTTTCAATATTGTTTTTGCGACCACAATATTAGACGATATATACATACCTTCGGCTACTGTCAGGTCTCCTCTATCTTGTCCTTTTTGCCAGTAATGATCGCGAATCCAACTCTTTCCATATTGAAACAACCCATTTCCTACATGAAATTTATCCGTCGGAGTTACCACTCCATCTTCCAAAGCAATCATAATAGAAAGTGTTTTGAAAGTCGATCCCGGCTCATTCATATACGAAAATGCATTGGGGTTACCTTCTGCATAAACGCCTTCTGAGATTCTATCGAGATTCGAGATTGCTTTGATTTCACCCGTAGCAACTTCCATTATGATAGCCGTCCCTGACTCTGCATCTGTTTCCACCAGTTTAGAATACAATGCCCGTTCGGTTATATCCTGAATATCTACATCCAGCGTTGTTTTCACATCCCACCCGTCTTCGGCCGGAACTTCAACAATATCAATCCAACGACCTTGTACTTTCTGACGGCTCTTAACTCCCGGCTTACCTCTAAGTATCGAATCGTATTTCATCTCGATACCACTGGCTCCACCCTTTGCCATATCTTTATAGATAGACCCCACGGTACGTCCGGCAAGTCTTCCAAAAGGTTTTTCACGCATCGTTCTTTCCTCAACGATCAGCCCCGTTTTATTGGATCTCTGATTAAGGAATGGATAAGTACGTAATTCTTTCAGTTCTATATAGTTTACATCCCGCTTTATAATTCGAACATAACGACTTTTAAGTGTAATCTTCTTTTTAGAACCGCTTTCTTTATTTCGTTCTATTTCGGCAAGCTCCCTGCGACTTAACTCCCAGCCATTAAGGATAATATTTTTATATTGAGCTGCGGTTCTATCCGGAAATTTCTTAGATAAAGCAACAGACAAGTCACCTACATACTTCATCAGGGTATCTTTGCGTATACCCTCCGACATAAAATCCATATACACTCCATATAGAGGTTCACTCGTTGCCAACAAGCGACCATCGTCAGCATATATATTCCCCCGATTGGGCTTAATCTCTCGATCTTTCTTTACAGTTTCTTTTATACCTAAAGCCCGCCATTGTTCGCCTTCAACAAACATTATACGGATGATATAACCGAAGATAACAATAAAAACAATCAGAAACAGAATCACGATCAATCCATATCGATTGATTATCGTACTCTTTTTCTTCTTGATGTTATCCGCATCTTTTGACATGCTTCTACTTTAATATATATGGTTATCTTACTCTTGTTTCTTTATTTTATATGCAGGCACAGATGGTGTCTGTAAATCGAGCCCGTTTTTATCTATAAGCGTTTGCACCTGAGTCTGCCGGCTGACCCCTGTCAAGTCTGACGAAATAGTCAGCGATTCGTATTTGACATCCTTTAGCTCCTTTTTCAAAGACTCTATTTCTGCCATTTTAGATATGCAACTATAACGATTACTGATATAAAACACCATGATAATAAACACTACGAGCATAAAGCGGGTATTTTTCAGGAAGAAATCTTCCGTGAGAATAGTCCCACCTAATACGTGCATTATATTTTTCTTTATGTCTTTGATATTGACACGCATACTTCAAGTAATATTAAATATTCATTGCTATATTTCTAAATGTAACGACCTACCATTACTATATTTGCGAAAGCAATAAAGAGGCATGATCTTACTTTTTCTCAGCAATTCGCAACTTTGCACTCCGAGACCGCGGATTCGCATCCTGTTCTTCCAGAGATGGAGTTATTACCCTGTTATTTACCAATACAAAAGGAGTATTGATATTGCCATAAAAATCCTTATCCACCTCTCCTTCAAAATTTCCGGTTTTAAAGAAGTTCTTAACTAAACGATCTTCCAGCGAATGATATGTAATAACAGACAATCGTCCCCCCGAAACCAAAACCTCCAATGCCTGAGTCAACATATCTTTCAAAGTCTGCATCTCTTGATTTACTTCGATACGAAGAGCCTGAAAAGCCTGAGCCAACACTTTCTTTTCTTTCCCCCCTTTAGTATAAGGAGTTAAAATAGGCAGCAAATCCTTCACTTTCTCGAAAGCCTTTTCTTTACGCTGACGAACAACAGCTGCTGCAATCTGCCTCGATGGCTTTAACTCACCATACAGATATAGAATATTTGCCAAATCTTCTTCAGCATATTCATTCAATATTTTAGCCGCCGTAAGATCCGATTTCTGATTCATTCTCATATCAAGATATCCTTCTTCGAAGCGAAAAGAGAATCCACGTTCGCTATCATCAAAATGATGAGACGAAACTCCCAGATCAGCTAGAACCGAATTTACCTTTGTTACATTATGATACTTAAGGAATGTCTTCAAGAAACAAAAGTTACTACGAATAAACGTTTGTTTCTTATCATCTGCAATATTCTGAATTGCATCTTCATCCTGATCAAACACATACAAATGTCCTCCTGCTCCCAAACGGGATAAAATCTCACGGGAATGACCGCCACCACCGAAGGTTACATCCACACAAATATCGTTTGCCTGGATATTCATACCATCAACACTCTCCTTTAACAGAACAGGCACATGGTAACCATCAGCCGTCACTACATTTTTTTTATCTTTAGCCATATCAATCTTCTCCACTCATTATACGTTGAATCTCCACTCCGAAATCTTCGGGAGTAACCAGAGTTTCATTCAATTGATTTTTACCCCAGATTTCTATTGTATTATCTACACCCAGAAACTGAATTTCGGACACTACACCAATCATCTGCAAATAACGTCTGGGGATAAGAATACGCCCGCTTGCATCGATCTCCAATCTCTCGGCATCAACTACAAATTGACGAAAAAGTTGCTGTTGCGATTTATCCCAACGACTCAATCGCTGACGCAACCTTTGCACTTCACCATCCCAAACTTCTATCGGATACAATACAAGGCAGTCCTGAAAAATATCTTTACGCAATATCAATACAGATTGAGCTTCTGCTTGCAAAACCTTCCGGAAATTCGCAGGCACAAACACACGCATTTTTGCGTCAATCTTTGCATCTATACTACCTAAAAACTGCATTCTTTTTCAATTAAGGCATGAGCCATTTGTTAATCTCGCGGATATAAAACACCTTGATCACACTCTAAAACCACACTTACACTCCTTGTACTCTATATAATAGTGCGTAAAGGTATAAAATTATCCACTTTCCCCCACTTTTAAACACAAAGTTTTAGTAAAAAGTTTTCAACATACTCATTTATATTAAAATCAAGCTATTACAACGAAGTAAATCGAGACTAAATAATAGCCCCCACAAACCATTCAAATATAAAATTGAGAATAATAAGACGACTAAATCGTGACTTTGTATAAAATAAATTATCTTTACGGTTTCAGGAAATTCAGAGTGTAAGTAATGGGAGAAGTAGTAGAAAAGAATACTCCAAATTTAATAGATTTGGACAAGGTGTTTATGGATAAGGCTCCTAAGCTTTATGCCAAAACGCCTGCTTTTGCTCTCAACTACATAAAAAGGAAAATTCATCTGAATGAACTGAATGAAATCCTGACGATTTACGCTGACAAATATGGTGTAGATTTTATGGATTCGGTGGTTCAGTATTTCGATTTACGACTTGAGGTCAACGGACTGGATAACATCCCGAATGATAACCGATATATATTTGTATCAAACCATCCATTGGGAGGACTTGATGGCATTTGCCTGTCATCTATCATTGGAAATAAATTTGATAAGAAGATAAAATATCTCGTAAATGATGTACTTTATTTCATCAAAAATCTACGTCCAATATTTCTTCCGATCAACAAATATGGAGCCCAAGCAAAAGAAAAAGCTGCTCAATTAAACGAGGCTTATGCTTCGGACGATCAAATTATTACATTTCCGGCAGGTTTGTGTTCCCGAAAAATAAACGGGCGAATATATGATCTGCAATGGCAAAAATCGTTCATTCAAAAAGCTATACAAACCAAGCGTGACGTTGTTCCTATTTATTTTGACGCTAAAAACTCAAATTTCTTTTATAGATTTGCAAATCTCAGAAAGAAATTAGGTATAAAATTCAATATAGAAACATTTTTTCTACCCGACGAAATGTTTAAAAATAAGCATCAGACATTTTCTGTTACCTTTGGGAGTCCTATACCATGGGAATCTTTTGACGAGACAAAATCTCATCAACAGTGGGCAGAAACAGTAAAAGATATAGCATATAATTTAGCGGAAAGCAATTCGAAATAAGGTCGCAAATTGCTCTAAAGCTTCGTTAGCAGAATAACGATAAATCGGTATTCTTTTTTAAATAAATATTTGACGTTACTTAAAATATGGAAAGTATTATTCCGGCAATCGATAAGAAACTTTTAATAGCTGAACTTACAAAAGATAAATTCTTGCGTAAAACAAATAAAGCTAATAATGAAATTTACATTATCACTCACCATAACTCCCCTAATGTTATGCGTGAGATTGCACGTTTGCGCGAAATTGCATTCCGTTATTATGGTGGGGGAACAGGTAAGGAAATAGATATTGACGAATACGATATGATGGACAACCCATACAAACAACTAATTGTATGGAATCCTGAAGCTGAAGAGATATTGGGAGGTTATCGCTTTATTTGCGGCCCCGACATTAAATTCGATAAAAACGGAGAGCCCGAATTAGCGACATCACATCTTTTTCACTTTTCTCCTAAATTCATCAACGAATATCTTCCTTATACCATTGAATTGGGTAGATCGTTCGTTTCACTGGAATACCAAAGTACGCGAGCAGGCTCGAAAGGTATTTTTGCCCTCGACAATCTTTGGGACGGATTAGGTGCATTATCCGTAGCTGAACCAACGATGAGGTACTTCTTCGGTAAAGTAACTATGTACGATACATATGATGCTAAAGCCAGAGACATGATCTTATACTTCATGTTTAAGCACTTTCCTGATCCTGACAAATTAGTTTATCCAAAGAAAAGTCTGAACATCACTACAGATAGCAAAGTTTTGAAAAAGCTTTTCACCGAGGATGACTTGAAAACCGATTATAAAATATTGAATACGTCAGTCAGAAGATTGGGTATTAATATTCCTCCATTGGTGAATGCTTATATGGGCTTATCTCCTCAAATGAAAGTTTTTGGAACAGCCGTAAATGATACATTTGGTAATGTAGAAGAAACCGGGATACTTATTGACAAAGATGAAATTCTGGAAGAAAAACGCAAACGCCATATAGAGTCATATATTCTGGACAAACCATCCAAGCGCTTCTTAAAAAGACTACGCCAGATGATTAACTGGAACTGGAGTACATACCGTACTAAATCTACCAGAAGAGCAAATTCAAAATAATAAAAAGTTCCGAGAACTTAACTTAACTTTAATATTTATAAACTTTGATTTAAGCGAGCTTACCCAAGCAGGCTTTTTCATATCTTTGTAATACAATATATTTATAAATACGCATGAAATATAAAATTACAGCACCCAAGAATCCGATATATACAGATATAAAACTTCCTGCCTCAAAAAGCATCAGTAATCGAGCTCTTATATTAAAGGCGCTTAGCAACAGTTCTTTTCCTATCGAAAATTTATCCGATTGCGATGATACACGAGTAATGGTAGAAACATTTGCTTCTAAAGGCAATATTTTCGACATCGGCGCAGCAGGTACTTCGATGCGCTTTCTGACTGCCTATCTCTCCAAAAAACCGGGAGAGTGGATAATTACCGGAAGTGAAAGAATGCAACAACGCCCGATAAATACTTTAGTAGAAGCTCTTAATACTCTTGGTGCACATATTGAGTATTTAAAAAACCAGGGATTTCCTCCTTTGAAAATCAAAGGAAGTGCTCTGGATGGAGGTGATATCTTTCTGTCGGGAGGAATAAGCTCTCAATTTATTTCGGCGCTGCTAATGATTGCTCCAACAATGGAGAAGGGTTTAACCCTGCACCTCGAAGGAAATATTATTTCGATTCCTTATATCAAGCTAACGCTTCGTATGATGGAGCAGTTTGGTGTAAAATGCGATTGGGAAGGTAATGTTATTAAAATATTCCCCAATGAATACAGACCGATACCCTATCTAGTTGAATCTGATTGGTCTGCTGCATCTTATTGGTATTCGATTGCCGCATTAAGCACAGATGCCAGGATTGAATTAAAAGGATTATTTAAAGAGAGTGGACAGGGAGACTCCAAGGTTGCCGATTTATTTCTGGATCTGGGTGTTGAAACCGAGTTTACAAAAGAAGGTGTTATTCTGACTAAGACCGACAGGATTGCCAAAAAACTATTCCATAATTTCATCAATGAGCCCGATCTTGCCCAAACATTTGTGGTTACATGCTGCATGATGGCTGTACCTTTCCTTTTTACAGGACTTCAAACTCTTAAGATAAAGGAAACCGATAGAATAGAGGCTCTAAAGGCTGAAATGAAAAAACTAGGTTACGTCATTACGGATAGTCAAAACAGTATTCTTGAATGGGATGGAGAAAGATGCGAACCCGACTCAACTCCTATCATAGCAACCTATGAAGATCACCGCATGGCAATGGCTTTTGCTCCGGCAACACTAAAGCTTGAGAATTTATTAATAGCCGAACCGATGGTTGTTACCAAATCTTACCCTTACTTCTGGGAAGATTTACGTAAAGCCGGGTTCTCGGTAGAAGAACAATAAATCATACAAATTATGTGAGGTGTTTTATACCCTATACACCCAAACACCCCAAACTTAAATGGATTTTTTCGAACTGTTTCGATACGATTTTTTCACCAACGCACTTATAGGTGGAATATTTGCGAGCATTGCCTGTGGTATAATAGGAACTTACATAGTAGTAAAACGCCTTGTCTTTATCAGCGGAGGTATTACCCATGCTTCATTGGGAGGATTAGGCATTGGCTTTTATTTTGGTTTCAATCCTATTTTATCGGCAATGGTATTTTCGATATTCTCAGCCTTTGGCATAGAATGGTTGTCGGGCAGAAAAGGTGTACGCGAAGATTCTGCTATTGCATCCTTCTGGTCATTCGGAATGGCTATAGGTATTATATGCATTTATCTGAAAGCCGGATTTGCACCTAACTTATCGGAATACCTTTTTGGTAATATACTAACCATTACAACAGCCGATATATATGCTTTTGCTGCATTGTCAGTGGTATTAGCTGCCATATTTTTCTTCTTTCACCGTGAGATTCTATATGTAGCTTTTGATTCTGATTTTGCTAAAACCCGTAATTTCCCTGTTAAGTTTATAGAATATGCTATGATGTTTTTCATCGCAGTATCTATTGTTTTAACTATACGCTTAGTAGGCGTCGTTTTATTAATGTCGTTACTTACAATGCCTCAAATGACTGCCAATTTATATACTGCCAATTTCACCAAGATGATTTTTCTTTCTATCATTTTCGGATTGGTAGGATGTATCTCAGGGCTTATTCTTTCAGCATTCATCAACGTTCCTTCAGGAGCCTTTATTATATTTGTACTTATTGCAATCTATTTTATTTGTCGATTAATCAATCTGATATTTAAAAGAGATACTATCACGGCAAAATAAGGCTTCACTTGCCCAAACACTATATTGAAAAGAAAAGCTGTTAACCATCAGCTTTATATTAAAGCAGGGATGTCGTCCGACATCCCTGCTTCACACAACTTTGTTTGCTTCACACTAAAAAAAGAACATAAACACAATAAAACTATATTACTTTTTGCTTCCTTTTTTCTTCAATTAAGGGCGTCCTCCACCGAGGATTGTACTCACATTACCGACTGTAGTAACCATTGAGGTTGGTGTAAATGTTCCCGCTGATGTACCCTTCGTATAAGCTGCTCCGGTAAACAATCCATGAAAGTCTGTTCCTCCAGAGATACTACCACCTGTATAAATCGTATAAGTTGCACCTGACACCAAACCTGGACTACTAAATAACAAAGTCATTTGGCTATATGCCCGAGGTATCTTAAACGTCAGCACTCCTGTTCCATCACCGGATGCAATATGTATAAACTGATTGGATGAACTCGAACCCCCATATATTACAGTTCGTTGTGTACTTACATTTGATGTTGGTGTACTTGTACTCCCTCCGATTCCGATTAAAGTTCCACCTGTTATTTTGAAAGTATTGTTATCACAATCTAAACCTTCTTCGGGTGCAGTAGATCCTGATGACACCACTGTTCCTCCGGTTATAGTCAATGTTCCGTTAGAGTCTATCCCATCGTTCGTTTCACTGTAGCAATATATTGAACCTCCATTAATCTGAATATGCTTAGATGCATTAATACAATCGTCATACGCTTCTATTTCTATCTTTCCGTCATTTATCGTCAGCGTGGTTTTACTCTCCAGTCCTTCGGCTTCTGTTTTAGAAGTCTTAATTGTAATTGTTCCACCATTTACAGTCAAATCACCATCGCTCTTTATGGCTTTAGCAGCTGTATCATTACTACCATATTTAAACTGATCCCCTGTTGTTACAACCGAGATGGTTCCACCATTAACCGTAAGCGTTCCATCGATATTAATTCCTTTTCCTCCCGCTCCCGAACTTGTGATAACTAGATTGCCTTTCTCCATCAGGAAGTTCCCATCGGCTTTTAGGCCTGCCGATGAAGAGATATCCGCATCCTCAGTATCATAATACGCACTCCCTGTAGTAGCCAATTCAACATCACCATCAGCGATTGTAATATCACCCTTCGATTTTAAACCTTTCGAACCTTCACCTGTAGTTGTAATATCAATTGTTCCGCCACTGATCGTTATATAAGGTAATATAGATGTATCAGTACCACTGTATGAAGTTTTGATTGCGTCTCCCACACTATTGATATCTATCGCCCCTCCATTTACGGCAATATACCCTTCCTCACATTCTATACCATCACCTGAGGTTGTAATAGTCAATTGTCCATTATCGATACATACATAATCATTGGCATGAATACCATCTTTGACAGCTGTTTTGACAGTTATATTCCCACCGTTTATTCTTATGTAATCATCACTCACTATACCGTGCTTATTATAACCGTAAACTAAAAGGCTACCATTGCCATCAAAGTTCAGTTGACCTTCGCTAAATAGAGTCCCTTTCATATCTTCATCTCCACTAGCCGTGTAAGTCGCAGCATCAACCAATCTATTTGAAGTACCTCCAACCAATACAATCGACACCTTTTTACCTGACTGGATATTTATAGCCGGACCGTCTCCATTTACAATGCTGACACCATTCAGACCCACCCCAAACTTATAGTCACTGTATATCTTAAATGATCCGTCTTTAGTTGTTCCCGATAATACATAATTCACCTCAGTATCTACAAGTGTAGAAGTCACAACCACGTCCGCTCCATTTGTTGCTATAGATACGCCCTTATCTGCATAAGGGTTTGTTATTGTAACAGCATCCGACGAGTAAGCTATAACAACAGCATTTGAGAATGTAGTATCTTTGGTGTTAGTCGTAAAATCGTCACCCACTATAACACCTCCACCTTCGCTACCTCCATCGTCTGTATTATCATCATCGCTGCTACACGAAACTGCACATAAGGAGACTATACACATAAAACCAACTAAAAACCGATTATAACCCATATCCTATAAATTTTATTATTAATACAAAATCTTGTGATACTATTACCACTAAGACTTCAAAAAACATATTCCAATATTAAGACCTTTCTTTTTCTTATACAATTATATTCTACAAAGACGCACGTACAATCGACTAATCGAGATATTTGTCCGATAAAAGAAATAGCCTTACAGTATTCCTGCAAGGCTATTTTATGAATAGAAAGAATTATCCTAAGATTATCTTGTAATGCTTAGTTCTTCGATTAAGCGTGGACAGTTCATAATCTTGTCGATAGTGTAAAGTACATAACGAATGTCGACACTAATGGTACGTTGCAATTGTGGTTCAAAAACAATATCACCGCTCAATGCCTCCCAATTACCATCGAATGCTAGACCGATCAATTCTGCTTTACCGTTAAATACAGGACTTCCCGAATTACCTCCGGTAATATCATTATTAGAAAGGAATCCCACATGCATAGTTCCGTCAGCGTCAGCATACTGACCCCACTTCTCTGCACGAAGATTATCTAATATATAACCCTGTACTGCAAATTCAGGATCGTTTGGATTTTCTTTTTCCAGAATACCTTTACTGGTTGAGTAATAATCATACTCAATAGCATCAGCAGGACTATAACCGCCTACCGAACCGTAGCTAAGACGTTGAGTAAAATTGGCATCAGGAGAGAAAGCTTTATCAGGTTGCATTTCCATCAAAGCAGCCATGTATTTACGAGCATTCTTATCTATTATCGGATAGATTGGCGACAAATCATCGACCAATTTCAGACGACCGTCCGCTACCGATTTTGCTAAAATCATTGCCGGATCTTTATCTAAAGCCTTTAAGCCTCCTTCACTTATAGTAGAAGCCAGATCATCTATGTTTGTAAACTTCGTGTTTTTGTAAACCCACTCGGCATATTTGTCATAGTCGCCTTTAAATTTCTTATCAATAGTCTGATAAATACTTGGCAGATATTCAACAGGTACTCTTTCTCTGTAAAGTTCAAGCAAAGCAGGCATCAACTGTTTGTCAAGTTCGGGCACATAGTCTTTGTAAGTATCAGTCAGTTTTGCTCTTACAAACGCCATCAACTCTTCTTTATCTGCAATATTAGCATTATTTACAGTATTGGCTAAACGGATAATTTCTATTCCATTATTAAATGTTTCGCCAAAATATGTTCCTATTTTCACCGACTCCATAGAGTTCGTATAAGCTGATTGAAGGCTAGGTAAAACATCTGCATATTTTTCGGTAGATGCAGGAGTGCTTAATATCCAGTCTGCCAATTGAGATTCCAAAGCTTGTTTTTCTTCTACCACATTCAGTTTCTTTAATGCAGCATTCATACCCATTGCATTTTTCCAATAATTGGAGCTTCTGCTGAATTTCACCGAATACTTGATACGCACTGCATCATCGGCATTCATCGCTTTTCTCCAGATATCTTGTTTCACGGTACGAACCTCAATACGGGGAATGTTTTCAGATTCCATCATTTGAGTAATTCCCCAAGAAGACAAATAACGCTCCGTACTTCCCGGATAACCGATAGTCATTGCATAATCTTTATCCTGATATCCTTTCAACGAAACCGGAACCGAGTATTTAGGCTGGTAAGGAACATTATCAGCACTGTAATGTGCAGCTTGGTTATCTTTATTGGCATATACTCTGAATACCGAGAAATCGCCTGTATGACGTGGCCATTGCCAGTTATCGGCATCGCCTCCGAATTTACCGATTGACGACGGTGGAGCAAAAACCATTCTCACATCTTTAAACACCTCATACACCACTAAATAAAACTTATTCCCTGTATAGAAAGGAACTATACGTGCATTCAAGAACTCATTATTCTTGTATTGGCTCAAAATTTGAGTAGATAATGAATCAATGATATGATTTCTACCCTCTTCCGAAGTAGCATCGGTTACACCTACAGTTACCTGATCGGTAACATCTTCGGTTTTTTGAAGGAAAGATACAGTCAAGCCTTCAGTATATAATTCTTCTGGTTTCGACTGGCTTACAAATCCATCTTTCAGATAGTCGTGTTCTACCGAGCTGTGTTTTTGGATAGCATCGTATCCGCAATGGTGATTCGTAAAAATCAACCCTTCCTGAGATACGGCTACACCTGTACAACCACCTCCGAATATAACTACTGCATCTTTTAACGATGCATTTTTTTCACTATAAATACTATCAATAGGAAATGTAAATCCCAGCTCTTTCATACGAGCTGCACTTTGTCTGTTTAGCTCTTTCAACAGCCACATACCCTCATCTGCCTGAACAGAGGACAGCGAGAGTAAAACGCCTAGCAATAAAAAGATTTTCTTCATTTTCATTATTTAAATTAAGGTCTGAGACCCATTTGTTATTTCGAGATACGTACCAAATCAAAAAGTGACAATAGATGACAATAAACTCACCACCCGGTTACAAAACTAACATCCGACAGCCTGGCAGTGTACATTTTTGTCATTTTCACAAACCACTGTAAATCAAACCATAAAACAGAAAAACATTACAAAAATGACAAAAGTGACACTTCTTTTTATGTTTTATTCTTTCGTCTGTTTATATCTATTTTGTACAACTACTGTACTCGCCTACAGCTTCATGGTATAGATAAATAGCCACAGTAAAAAACATTATTTTTTCTTTAGCACTTTACCTATAATCGGAATTTCGGACAAAGGCAAGTCACGCTTGATAAGGACAAAAAAGAATATACCGAATAGAACCGTATTAAAGGCTAAACGTAAGGCTTCGGAGTCGAAGCGTACATAACAACTTATCGCATACAGAACTATAGCCAAACCAAAGTACAAACCGATTGCTTTAAAGTCGTAAGGCAGAGGTCTGTATTTTCGTTCGAAATAATACGAAAGAAGCATCATCACCAGATTACAGATCAAGGTAGCCCATGCACTTGCCATATATCCGTAAATAGGAACAAATATAATATTCAGCACAATGGTAATTACACAACCGGCAATAGAAAATATAGCTCCAAAATAGGTTTTATCGACCATCTTATACCAGAAAGACAGATTGAAGTAAATTCCAAACAGAATATATCCCATCATGACGATAGAAACCACATCCAATCCCTCATAAAAGTCTTTACCTATAAAATGTTTTATTATATCCATGTAAAACATAACACCGAGGAAGATAATCAACGAGAAGATAATAAAGAACTTCATCGCCTCAGTATATGCTTTATCATTATTAGCATCCTTATTTTTCGCAAAAATAAATGGTTCGTAAGCAAAACGGAATGCTTGGGTAAACATCATCATAATGATGGCTACTCGCGAACATGCTCCGTAAATACCCAATTGACGGAAAGCCTCTGCCTTGTCTTCAAATAAGAAAGGATATATTATCTTATCGACCGTTTGATTCAATATACCTGCTATACCAAGTATCAAGAGAGGAAAGCAATATTTAAGCATCCTTCTTAATAAATTAGTGTCCACAACATATTTAAAGCCTGTCAACTCGGGAAGTAACAATACAAGTGTTATTGCCGAACCTATCAGATTAGCCACAAATACATATCCTTCTTTATAGTGAGGATTGTAAAACCAGTCGATTAACGAAGGATTTGAGGTATAAATTTTAGGACAGATAATCAGAAAGAATATAGTAAATGCGATGGTTATAAAAATACTCAACAACCGAAGTGTTGCAAATCGAATAGGACGTTTTTTATACCTCAGATAAGCAAACGGAATAGTCATTACGACATCTATTCCGACCACCACAGCCATAATTGCAATATAGTCAGTATGCTGCCCATAGTCAAGAAACCCGGAAATTGGAGTCAAAAAGCTAAAGCAAAATCCAACAAACAGAATAGAGGTTGCAGTAATTGACAATAAAGTGGTCGAATATACCCGCATAGGGTCATCCTCTCCTTTATTTACAAAACGGAAGAAACCTGTCTCCATACCATAAGTAAGAATAACAGCCAACAAAGCCGTATAACTATACACATTGGTCATCACGCCGAACTCTCCGGTGGTCAAAACCCGTGTATAAATTGGTACAAGACACCAATTTATGAATTTACCCAAGATACTACTCACACCATAAATGGCGGTATCCTTGGCCAGACTTTTCATCCCTCCTGCCATATTTCTGATTTTTTCGGATGCAAAGGTAATACAAATCATATGTATATTGTAGTTAATATTAACGAAATACAAGACTTTTTCATGCTCCCGTTATCACGACAACTAATGTGTAGGCAATTATAAAAATCGAGCTATTAACATCAATTTATGATTTATTAGCTAACTTTGTAAGATCTCAGATATTTTTATTGCATTAGCTTGTAAAACAGTGACAGTAAGTTGCCTGAGAACATAGTATTAAATATCAGCTTCTACTGTCATACCACTAAAGCCTGAGAGAACTTTATATATGACATCCGGAAGACCTTACCAGAAGTAAAAAACATCGAAATGAGTTACTACCATTTAGCCGAATTGGTGCACAAAAGAGCAGCCAAATACAAATCAAGTACAGTTCTTAAGTATAGAGATGCCAATGAAAAACGTTGGAAAACCATTTCTTGGACCCGTTTTTCTGAATACGTCATGAAAACGGCATGGGCTATGGCTGAGGCAGGAATAGATACTCAGGAGAATATCGGTATCTACTCTCAAAACATGTATCAATACTTATTCGCCGAATTTGGTGCTTTTGCAAACAGGGCCGTTGTGGTTCCCATATATGCGACAGCATCGCCACATCAGGTAGAGTACATTGTTAATGATGCACAAATTCATACTTTATTTGTAGGTGAGCAATTTCAATATAATAATGCATACAAAGTACAGCAGCAATCTGAAACTTTAAAAAAGCTGGTAATATTCGATCCGAATGTAAAACTTCACCCCGAAGATCATACTTCGGTATATTTCAGCGACTTTATAGCTACGGGTGAAAACTCCGATGCCGAAGTGAAAGTTACAATCAGAATGAAAACAATCCGCGAAACGGACATTGCCTGTATTATTTACACCTCCGGAACTACAGGTGAACCTAAGGGTGTTGTCCTGCTACATTCGTCGTTCCTTGAGGTTTTCAGAATCCACGACGAGAGGTTGCCTCAGCTATCGAACAAAGATGTATCTATGAACTTCCTTCCTTTGGCACATATCTTCGAAAAAGCATGGACATACTATGCCATACATAAAGGTATGACAATAGCTATCAATACCGATGCCAAGGAAATACAAAAATCCATCAAGCAGGTAAAACCTACAGTTATGTGTAGTGTACCTCGATTCTGGGAAAAAGTATATCAGGGAGTTTTCGAAAAGATAGAAAGCTCTAAAGGCTTAATGAAGTGGCTATATACTGATGCTATTAAGACCGGAAAGAAATATAATCTCGATTATAAAAATAACGACATAAAGCCTCCGATTGGCAATGCCCTGAAATTCCACTTTTATAATAATACCATATTCCGTGTATTGAAAATGGTAATCGGTATAGAAAAAGGAATATTATTCCCATGTGCAGGCTCTCCATTATCCGACGAAATAAATATATTCCTAAAATCGGTAAATATTCCAATCATAATAGGATACGGTCTTACCGAAACTACAGCTACAGTAAGCTTTTACCCTCCCGTACACTTTAAAATTCATTCGGTAGGCTCGGTAATGCCCGGCTTGGAAGTAAGAATAGACCCATCAAATGACGAGATATTAGTCAAGGGTCGCACTATAATGAAAGAGTACTACAAGAAACCCGAAGAGACGGCTAAAGTATTTACCGAAGACGGCTTCTTCAGAACAGGAGATTCCGGCAAGCTATTAGATGGTAATGTGATTGTACTTACCGAGAGAATTAAAGACTTATTCAAAACCTCTAACGGGAAATACATTGCTCCGCAAGCTATAGAGACTATCATTGCAAATGATAAGTTTATAGATATGATTGCCGTTATTGGCGATGAAGTGAAATTTGTAAGTGCATTGATCGTCCCTAACTATGATGCCATCATCAAATGGGCTGAAGAGAATCAGATACCCTACAATAAGACGGAAGATTTACTCCAAAACAAGGATGTTAACTCTATGATATCAGGACGTATAGAAATGCGTCAGGCTGATTTAGCTCCTTATGAAAAAGTAAAACGTTTTACTCTTTTACCGGAACCATTCACTATGGAATCGGGAGAACTTACCAATACATTGAAAATAAAGAGAAAGGTTGTTGTAGAAAGATACAAAGACCTGATCGAGAAAATGTACGCCGAGCAATAAATGGCAGGTATATATATACATGTTCCCTTCTGTAAAACAAGATGCATATACTGCGACTTTTTTACAAGAACCGACATGAAGCAAAAGAATCCGTACGTATCATCGATATGTAAAGAATCTGTTCTTCGTGCCGATTACTTGGGTGGAGAAACTATCGAAACTATCTACTTTGGAGGAGGAACACCTTCGCAATTAGCAATAGAAGATTTACAGTTAATACTTCGTACGCTTCAAAATACCTTTGAGATAAGCCCACAAGCCGAGATAACTCTTGAGGCTAATCCCGACGATCTGAATGCAACCTATATAGGTCAGCTCTTAACATCGGGGTTCAACCGATTAAGCATGGGTGTACAAAGTTTTGATGATGCGCAACTAAAGTTTCTAAACAGACGGCATTCTGCCCAAAGAGCAGTGGAGGCTGTAAAACTGGCTCAGGAAGGTGGCTTTAAGAATATAAGCATAGACCTTATGTATGGTCTGCCCGAGCTGACAATGGATATATGGAGAGATACGCTTAACCAAGCAATAGAACTGAATATACAGCATATATCGTCTTATCACCTTATATATGAAACGGGAACTAAATTGTATCGATTACTGCAAAAAGGAGACGTAAGATCGGCTGATGAGGAATTAAGCCTTGATATGTTTTCTCTATTAATCGAAAAACTGAAAGAGGCCGGTTTTATTCATTACGAAATATCAAACTTCGCCAAAGACGGACTGGTTTCACGTCACAACAGCTCGTACTGGCTCGACAAAAAATATCTGGGATTAGGTCCTTCGGCACATTCTTACAATCAGATAAACAGATGCTGGAACATAGCCTCCATACCCAAATTCATTGAAGGAATAAAGGCTGGCAAGCCTGATATTGAAGAAGAAATTCTCGATACTCAATCTCGTTACAACGATTTTATTTTGACAGGCATGCGCACCATGTGGGGTATTGATCTTTCTGTTTTAAAAGAAAAATTCGGACAAGAAATGCTCGATTATTGTGAAGACAATCTTAAAAAGCATTTACAATCAGGCAATGTAATTCTCTCTGACAATCATTATAAGATAACACCACAAGGAATATTTATTTCTGACAGTATAATGAGTGACCTCATGTATGTCGAATAAAAAAGCACCTTAGCTGATATCAGCTAAGGTGCTTTTTTATAGATATCTTTTTGTATCAAAAATCAAAACCAATTTTGAACGTTATAGCGCCTAGATTAACTTTTGACTTCTCCCAACTGTAATCATTTTTAAAAATAAACCCATCTACATAATAATTTGTAAACCCTAAAATCAAATTAACACCTCCTCCAGAACGTTGAGCAAATCGTAAACCAAAACCCGAAAATGTATAAACACCTCTTAAGCTTTCTTCTCCAAGAGCATATCCAATCTTAAAATCAATCAAATAACCCATCTGTTCATTATTATTAAAATTGAATCTTGGATGTATGAACACAGGGTAAGACCCTCCTAACGACTCATAAAAGTAATTGTATCCCGCACCTGCTCCCAAATAAAAGAGATCATTAAACTGGTTACCTACAGAAAAAGACATCTCTATTCTATTCAGCTGTGATGATTCTACATTTATAAACTCTCGTGTATTTAATGAAAAACCTAAATCAAAAAAAGCACGAAAGCCTTTATCTAATGCATATTGATTATGATTCGTAGGATAATAATCATAATCCGGTTCGGAAGTAACTCTTAAAGGTTTTCTATATGTATTAGAACTCTCCGACTCCTCAACAACATTATTCGACACAGCTGGGGGGGTTACCTTTTTATACGCCGGATTCTCTTCAATACTCACAACTTCACTCATAAGATAAGTGTATAACTTACCATCCCCTGATTTTATTATTAAAAAATCATTTGGTACTATTTTGGTAATCCTACCACGAATAAAGTTTCCATTCTTGAGATGAACTATTTCAGGTAAATCTTGAGCATTTACGAAAATACTTACAAATAAAATTAATGTTAATAAGATTAGTTTATTCATTTTTTTTAGTGTTGTTAGTTTAAGGTCGCAGACCTTTTTATTGCTTTGGCAAGTATTACAGATATAGATTGTTATAACTATAAAATACACCCATAAATTTTATTCTTTACTTAATATCCACATAAAACATTACAATTTCACAAGAAAAAGGTCATCCATAATAATATGAATAACCTTTTTCTTATATATTATTACAATGTTACACTTCGGCACCAAATTCCATTAAGAAGGCTTTGATGAAACCATCAATATCGCCATCCATAACAGCATTTACATTCGATGTCTGGTAATTCGTTCTGTGATCTTTTACACGACGGTCGTCAAAAACATAACTGCGGATTTGTGATCCCCACTCTATCTTCTTCTTTCCGGCTTCTACTTGCGATTGCATACGGCTTCGCCTCTCTAACTCCATATCATAAAGTTGCGATTTCAATAGGCGTATCGCATTGTCTTTATTTCCGAACTGAGAACGACTTTCCGTATTTTCAATTACAATTTCCTTTTCTTCTCCAGTTTCCTCATCTTTGTATTTATAGTGTAGACGAACTCCCGTTTCTACCTTATTTACATTCTGACCTCCTGCTCCACTCGAACGGAAGGTATCCCATGTAATGCTTCCCAAGTTAACATCAATCTCAATTGTATCGTCAACCAAAGGCACAACAAAGACCGAAGCAAAAGAAGTCATACGTTTACCCTGTGCATTGTAAGGAGATACACGTACTAAACGATGTACACCGTTCTCAGACTTAAGATATCCATAAGCAAAATCACCTTCAACCTGAATCGTTGCAGTTTTGATTCCTGCCTCATCACCTTCCTGAAAGTTGGTGATAGTTACCTTGTAGCCTTTTGATTCGCACCAGCGTTGATACATACGGAAAAGCATCGAAGCCCAATCCTGACCTTCGGTACCTCCTGCACCACTATTCACTTTTAGTACAGCACCGAGCTTATCTTCTTCCCGACGAAGCATGTTTTTAAGTTCCATCTCCTCCAATACTTCTATTGTCTGGCTATAAACTTCGTCTACTTCTTCTTCGGAGGTGATTCCTTCTTTATTGAAATCGAAAGCCAACTGCAATTCTTCAACCGCAGCCTTTACTTTATTATAACCCGAAAGCCATCCTTTCAAACCTCTGATTATTTTCATCTGCTCTTCGGCAGCTTTATTATCAGACCAAAAGTCGGGATCCTGAGTTCGTATTTCTTCTTCTTCTAATTGGATTATTTTTGCATCGACGTCAAAGGTACCCCCTCAACGCTTGCTCGCGCTCCAACACTTCTTTGAGTTGGTCTACAGTAATCATATGCTATGATTGTTTAGTTATTATTCTTAAATTTTTCAGTTGGCAAAGATAACCAATTAATCCTAAAATCTTAATTCAATTGTTCTATCAAGTTTGCAGGTAGATAAAATGTATCATTTTTATCGATATAAACAGTTACCGAACCCAAATCGATTTCTTTACCATTAAGATATGCAACCGATTTAAACGCAGGAACAACCAATGTATTCTTACCCTTTTTCACTGTTAATTGAGCAAAATCTGTAGATTTATCAATTGTATATTTAAGTCCTGCAAAAACATCCTGATGTTTGGCAAAAACTTCTTTCGTCATTTCAGGCAGACTCTCATCGAGTCCTAAAACATCTGACAGATAATTATTGATTTGAACATTGGTATTCATCCCCAAAGGCACATCTCCCTGAGGATGGTAAGCCGCTAAGAAAACCTCCTCACCGGTATGTCCCCCGGTTGTAAAACCAAAATAAGTACGACTATTCATAATATCAACAATAGCATGTCCCATATTGGGGCTGTCAGCTTTTTTCATATAATCGGCTTCTTTGTAGTTCTTAGAACTCAATAAACTTGCCAATTCATCTTCGGTAAGATCTATATCAGTATACTTTTTAAATACCGCTTTAAAATTTTCGGGTTTTTCTTGTAAAAGGATTCTCTCCAACCCCTCTCCTGTTCGCTTGTATTTCGATACACTTCCGAAAAGTTGATCTATAGTAGCCTTATCGTAACTCTTCAAATCTCTGCGGCCGATAGTAAATCCGCTATTTCCATGATCGGGAAGTATAATAACCGCAGTTTCACCATCTTTCTTGGCAAACTCAATAGCTGCACCTACCGCTCTGTCAAAAGCCAGGTATTCGGTAATGCAACCAACTGCATCATTCCCGTGTGCCACCCAATCGACTTTACTACCCTCTACCATAAGAAAGAACCCGTTATCGTTTTCGGATAAATGATCTATTGCTTTCTTAGTCATCTCTTCCAGTGAAGGAATCACAGAAGGGTCTCTATCTAAATCATAAGGCAGTTCGCGGTCTTGGAACAATGCCCAAACCTTATTATCTCCATCAAATGATCGGAAAGCATTTATATCATTCTGAATCAATGTTGTATTATTCTTTTTAAAATGGTCTTTGATATCATCAGTCAATATAGAATTACCTCCTCCAAACATCACATCGAGATTATTGTACGCAATTTGAGGAGCAATATATTCGTATTTACCACGTGCATAATAATGTGACGAGCAATCAGCTGGTGTAGCATGAGGAAACTCTACAGTGACGACCATTCCTACAGCTTTGTTTTTTTGAATCTTCGCTGCTTCCAGAATAGTAACCAGAGGTTGATAAGCCATTGCAGGATCAACCTTCACCAAATCATTTTCAGGGTCGGCTACAGGATAAATCGCTACATTGCCCGTACGCTGAGGCATCCCCGTCATGTATGCAGAAGTAGTCGGAGCAGAATCTCCGATAGGAGCATTAGATGAAAATGTTTTTACCGTCCCGCAAATATAAGGGTCGATATTTAAGTTCTCACCACCTAATTTATTGTATATCTGATACCATCGGGCAGCAGAAACTACACCGATAGAAGTTCCATCGGGAATCATTACAATGACATTTTTTACAGGTTTTACCGGTCTGTGATATTGCTGAGACCAAACCAAGCCGCACGAAAGAATCAGAAGTAAGGAACAAATCGTTTTTTTCATAAAAATAATATTTAGCAAAATACTGTATTTAAGGTCTCAAACCTTAGATCAATTACACAAAAGTACAGATTTCAGATCAATATTCCACTCGAAAAATAGTAACTAAGTCTTTTATTAATCACTTATATCTCTACTGAAATATTTCTGTATCTTTGTAATTCAATGTAAAAATATAGAAATTATAAGATATGTCTGGAAAGAAACCATTAATACTCATCACTAATGACGACGGCTATAAAGCCAAAGGTATAAAAGCGTTAACACAATCATTAATCGGACTCGGAGAAATAGTAGTTGTAGCACCCGATGGACCTCGTTCGGGAATGTCAAGTGCTATTACATCGATACAACCCATAAGGTACTATTTAGCAAAAAAAGACATAGAAAATGACATTACTATTTATGCTTGTACCGGAACACCTGTAGACTGTGTAAAGTTGGGTATAAGTGAAATATTGGACAGAAAACCCGATCTTGTAGTTTCGGGAATCAATCACGGCTCCAATGCTTCGATCTGTGTTATATATTCGGGAACAATGGGAGCTGCTATCGAAGGATGCCTTTACAAAGTACCATCTATCGGGTTTTCGCTATTAGACCACCATTATGATGCTGATTTTTCTCACACCAACAAGATAACCCGCACTCTGAGTGAAAGCGTATTGAAAACCGGATTGCCTAAAGGCGTTTGCTTAAATGTAAACATACCTCATTCAACAAAAGAATTGAAAGGAATCAAAGTTTGCAAACAAGCTCCCGGTCAGTTTGTCAAAGAATTCAAAAAATCGGCAGACGGTGCTGATAACGAAATATATTGGTTAACAGGATATTTTGAGAATGATGAGCCTAATGATACTTCTACCGACGAATGGGCTTTAGCAAATGGCTATGCTTCCATCGTTCCTACGAAGGTTGATTTAACCGCTCATGAGTTAGTAGAGCAAATGAAAGGTTTGGAGAACCTAATCTAAGATTCCGAATACTTTTATCATACAACATAATATAACTATATGAAATATTTTCTTGTTGCGGGAGAAGCTTCGGGCGATTTGCATGCTTCTAATCTTATGGCGGCATTAAAGGTCACAGATCCTGAGGCAGAATTTTGCTTTTTGGGAGGAGACCTCATGCAGGCTCAAGGAGGCAAGCTTATTAAACATTACAGGGAGATGGCTTTTATGGGTTTCATTCCTGTTTTGCTCAACTTGAGGACTATTCTCCGCAATATGAAAATGTGTCAACAAGCCATTGTAGATTATCAACCCGATGTAGTTATATTAATAGACTATCCGGGATTTAATCTTAAAATTGCGAAGTTTGTTAAAACCAAAACCAATATCCCTGTTTACTATTACATTTCACCCAAAGTATGGGCTTGGAAAGAATACAGGGTAAAATCTTTCAAGAAATATGTAGACGAAATGCTCTGCATATTACCTTTTGAGGTTGATTTCTTTAAGAAACACAATTACAAAGTAGATTACGTAGGCAATCCTACCGTAGATGCAATAGCCGATTTTAAAGAGAGAAGTAAAGACGACTCTCGTGAGAAGTTTATACAGGAAAATAATTTAGCGAAAAAACCTTTCATTGCCCTATTAGCAGGAAGCCGCAAGCAGGAAATAAAAGACAATCTTCCTACCATGCTGGAAGTAGTCAAAAAGTTTCCCGATTATCAAGCCGTTATAGCAGGAGCACCGGGTATGGATCCTGATTATTATAATACTTATATAGCCGGCAGTAATTGTAAAATTATTTTTGATCAGACCTATCGTTTACTGTCCTATTCGAATGCAGCACTCGTGACATCGGGTACGGCAACTCTCGAAACCTCTTTATTCAGAGTTCCACAGGTAGTTTGTTACAGAATGCCTGTACCTCACCTTGCACACTGGGCATTCAAAAACATTTTACATACACCTTACATCTCTCTTGTAAATCTGATTGCAAATAAAGAAGTGGTAAAAGAATTATTTGCCAAATACTTCTCGAAGGAAAACATCGAAGATGAAGTAGACAGACTTCTAAATGACAAAGCATATAGAAATAATATGCTGGAGGGATACGACCGTATTATCAATATACTAGGAGAGGCAGGAGCTTCTAAAAAAGCGGCAAATATTATTGTGAAAAAACTACACACTCACCAATAAGTTCTTACCATTAATACTTCTCAAAAGCAGATTTTTGAGGAAATACCTCCTTAAAGCTTCGGCGAAGAGTATTCTTGGCTCTTTTGAAGTCCAAAATCTCTACACTATCATTTAAACACATGATATCGTACTCCTGACGTACAATCTGGTCACATATATGAAGTAGCGAATGGTCTGTCAGATCCACACAGGTAGTATCTTTTACGGTATTATATGGGTGAAATTTTCCCGCAGCCAACTGCCAGTAACGGATCAACCATTGATTTACATCCGAATTAGATCTGAATTTCGAACGACAGGTAAGATGCAATTTAGAGGTTGCCTGCGACCAAACATCATCATAAGTAGATTTCAAAAACGCATTAGGCAAATGAGGATCGACAAAACCCGAAAAATCACGCCAAGGGTATAGCAATATATTGCTTAACAGCTTCAAGCCATAATTAGGAGAAAACCACTTCTGCCAATACTTCCTAATCTGCTGATGTTTATCAAAATATGAATCAAGCACATCCAGGTCATTGATAGCCATATGAATAATACCTCCGCTAGAAGGCTTGGCAGTCATCACACCATAATCGCAAGGCAAGCCTTTCTTGAAGAAGCGCGACGGTTTCAGAGGATTCAAAACATACAAATCGTCATTGAAATAGATGAAATGCTCTGACAGTGCTTCTATACGATGCAGATTCAACTCTATGGTGTTTGCACTGAATGTAGGCAGGTATTCGCCGGGAATAAAGTCTTCGTGCTTCACCCAATTCAATTGGGGATGGTCGAGATTGAGCCATTCAGGGATATGCCCCGATGTTACAAAGTGAATTTTATTGACCCATGGCATAAACTTCTCTATCCCTCTGAACCAGTAACGTAGCAAATCCCAATCCCTAAAACGAATTGCATGAGTATCTCCTATAAGTGATTGACTGGCATATTGCCGAAAGCTTTGCTGCCACACTTTATCCTGTCCATCCACCCAAGGCAATACAATATCGATACCTGATGTATTCATTTATTTTTTGTAAACTATCTTAATAAGCATATTTTATTATTACACCCCTTATTTATAACCTATAATGTTATTGCATTTTCTATAGCAACAAAAGGTCTGCGAGCATTATTCTGCTATAAATATAAACAGAATAATTTTATAAAAGTTTATACCTTTGTTTACATATCAAGCAATGCCAAATATTAATTGCTATATTTAAAAATTATAACAACTTATTGGCATTACACTTACCATAAGAATAAAAAGGTCTGAGACCTCAATGCTATTTTGAATGAAAATTCTTTTATTAGGAGAATACAGCAATGTTCACTGGACTTTAGCTCAAGGATTACAAGCTTTGGGACATTCGGTTGTGGTGGCTTCTAATGGAGACCGTTACAAAAACTATCAGCGAGACATTGATATTACCCGCAACAGCAATAATTTAATTGATACAGTTAAATACATTTATCTTCTCAGTAAAAATTTCAGACAGTTTAAAGGATTCGATATTGTACAAATTATAAATCCTTTTTTTCTGGATCTCAAAGCAAATAAAAATCTCGCTGCATTTAATTATCTCAAAAAGCATAACGGAAAAGTATTTATGGGAGCATTCGGCAACGATGCTTATTGGCTGAAAGCTTGTTTAGATAAAAAAACTTTTCGCTACTCCGAGTTTGACATTCCAAACAGAACAGAATATCTAGACCCTGCCAAAGAATTAATCAAAATTTGGTCTGATAAAGATAAAGTAAAAGTAAACCGTGAGATAGCCGAAAATTCGGATGGTATCATTGCCTGCTTATATGAATATTTTGTTGCTTATCAACCTGAGTTTAGGGAGAAACTCACTTACATACCCGCCCCTATCAACACATCTGAAATAACCTTCAAGCAAAGAAGCAAAGACACTTCTAAAGTCGCTTTTTTCATTGGAATACAAAAACTCAGAAACGAGATCAAAGGAGCTGACATTTTGTACAATTGTTTAAAAGAAATACACTCTAAATATCCGAATGAATGCGTTGTCAACAAAGCTGAATCGGTACCTTATCATGAATACATAACGATGAGAGACCACTCGGACATATTATTAGATCAGTTATACTCATATACCCCCGGGATGAATGCCCTCACGGCAATGGCTCAGGGTTTAGTTGTAGTTGGGGGAGGCGAACCGGAGATGTACAACCTCTTAAATGAAAAAGATAATCACCCCATTATAAATGTGCTTCCTGATGAAAAAGATGTTTTTGAGAAACTCGAAAATCTGATTCTAAACAAATCGAAAATTGCCGATTTATCGAGTAACAGTCGACTGTTTATCGAAAAACATCATGATTATATAAAGGTAGCACAGCAATATTTAGATATATGGTCAAAAGAAAAACTCTTTTAAGATAAAAAAGACAAAATTAAACCTTATTTCTTTACCTTTGTGACATTAAGGTCTCAGACCTTTTTATTGCTTTGGCAAGCTTAGTAACAATTGTTAGTTCTAATTAAGAAACATAGCAATAAAGTAATCGTATCTAATTTAAATAACATAAAATGAAAAAACTTTTTGTCGCATCGGTTGCTCTCTTGATGGCTGTATCAGCATGGGCACAAAAAGACAGCACGGCATCATCCGGCTATCAGTTCTCGGTAGTAAAACAGAATCCCATAACTTCTATAAAAAATCAGGGAAGCAGCGGTACATGCTGGTCATTCTCGGGTGTCGGCTTTTTAGAGTCTGAACTATTGAGGATGGGAAAAGGCGAACAAGATCTTTCTGAAATGTATATCGTACGCCGCAATTATGAAGATAAAGCAGTAAAATATATCCGTTTGAACGGAAGCCTTAACTTTGCACAAGGCGGTTCGTTTGCCGATGTTATTGAAACAATTAATGAGTACGGAGTTGTACCTGACGCTGCTATGCCCGGACTCAGCTATGGAGAAACGGGACACAAACACGGCGAAATGGCTGATGGTCTTACCGGATACATCAACGGGGTAATGAAAAACGGTAACAAAAAGCTTTCAACAGCTTGGTACAACGGCTTTACAGGTATCCTTGATGCTTACTTAGGAGCAAAACCTGAGAGCTTCACATACAAAGGAAAAAATTATACTCCTCAAAGCTTTGCTCAGGAGTTAGGCTTAAACAGCAATAACTATGTGTCATTCACATCATTTACACACCATCCGTTTTACGTACCTTTTGCAGTAGAGGTCCCCGACAACTGGCGTTGGGCATTGTCGTACAATGTTCCTTTGGATGATATGATAAAAATCATAGACAACGCCCTCGAAAAAGGCTACACTGTAGCTTGGGCTTCGGATGTAAGCGAAATTGGTTTTTCGCGCAACGGAATAGCTGTCGTTCCTGATGACAGTGCTCCCGAAAACATCGGTTCAGATCAAGCACATTGGTTAGGTTTATCTGCTACAGAAAAAACCTCAACTATCAAAAAGAAAATTGAACAAGGTCCTGTTAAAGAACTTGCCATCACGCAAGAACTACGTCAAAAGGGCTTTGACAATTACGAAACGACCGATGACCATGGTATGCAGATTTTCGGTCTCGTAAAAGATCAAAATGGAACTAAATACTATTTGGTAAAGAACTCTTGGGGTGAAGCCGGTGCTTACAAAGGGATATGGTATGCATCCGAAGCTTTTGTAAAATACAAAACAATCAGTTTTGTTGTAAACAAAGAAGCTGTACCTAAAGACATTGCCTCGAAATTGAAATATTAAGAGTTTAGACTGTAAGTAAAGTTTGACGAAAACATATATAGGAGTGATAAAAATCACACCGCAGGCAATAGGGGCGTATAATCATACGCCCTTATTCGTACCTATCTAAATTAATCAGCCACATTCGGCACTTGAACCTGCCAGTTCTACATTTCGACCTTTTTCTATCTTTTATTGATATTTTTTGCCTATTTTTGTATCCATTTTTTCAAATTCGATTCACAGATATTTTTATCATTATGAGTTCAAAAGTAAGGGTGCGTTTTGCTCCCAGCCCCACAGGTCCATTACACATCGGAGGTGTACGCACAGCACTGTATAACTATCTTTTTGCTAAACAGCAAGGTGGAGATTTTATTCTTCGGATTGAAGATACAGATTCGCAACGTTTCGTTCCGGGTGCCGAGGATTACATCATTGAGGCACTAACGTGGTTAGGTCTGAATTTTGATGAAGGAACTCACATTGGTGGAAAATATGGTCCATACAGACAATCGGACAGAAAACATATCTACAGAGAATATGTGGATATTCTTCTGGATAAAGGTGCTGCTTATATGGCTTTTGACACTCCTGCCGAACTGGATGCCAAAAGAGCTGAAATCGAAAACTTTCAATACGATGCTTCTACGAGAGGTCAAATGAGAAACTCGCTGACTTTATCGAAAGAAGAAGTTCAGGAATTGATCGACAAAGGCGAAAACTACGTTATTCGTTTCAAAATAGAACCCAACGAAAATATTACTGTCGAAGACCTTATCAGAGGTAATGTGGTAATAAACTCATCGGAACTTGACGATAAAGTTTTGTTCAAATCGGCTGACAATTTACCCACCTATCATCTTGCCAATATTGTAGATGATCATTTAATGGAAATATCGCATGTGATAAGAGGCGAAGAATGGTTACCATCTGCCCCTCTACATGTATTGTTATATAGAGCTTTTGGATGGGCGGATACTATGCCTAAATTTACACACCTTGCTTTACTTCTGAAACCTGATGGAAAAGGAAAGCTAAGCAAACGCGATGGCGACCGTTTAGGCTTCCCTGTATTTCCTCTTCTTTGGACTGATCCTAAAACTCAGGAAGTATCTTCGGGATACAGAGAAAGCGGATATCTGCCTCATGCCGTTGTCAACTTCCTAGCCTTATTAGGATGGAATCCCGGTAATGATCAGGAAATTATGTCAATGAAAGAACTTATCAAGCTATTCTCTATCGAGAGATGTAGCAAGAGCGGTGCAAAATTTGACTTCGAAAAAGGAAAATGGTTCAACCATCAATATATTCAAGCTACATCAAATGAAGAATTAGCTAAATTATTTGCCCCTATTTTAGAGAAAGAAGGCATCCATACCAATATTGAATATATCGAAACGGTTGTAGGTCTTATCAAAGAACGTGCAAACTTAATCTCTGACTTATGGGATCAATCTTCGTTCTTCTTCAAAGCACCTGATAGCTACGATGAGAAAGTAGTCAAAAAACGTTGGAAGGAAGATTCATCGGCTCAGATAGGTGAACTGTGTGACGTATTAAATGGAATTTCCGACTTCTCGGCACACAATCAGGAAGAAATTGTAAAGCAATGGATCGAAGATAAAGGATATCATCTAGGTAATATAATGAATGCTTTCAGACTGGCTATCGTAGGCGAGTCGAAAGGTCCTCATATGTTCGACATCACAGCTACAATAGGCAAGGAAGAAACTCTTGCCCGACTGAAAACTGCCATATCTAAAATCAAATAAGGTCTCAGACCGTTGTATTGCTTTGGCAGACATAAGAAAACTATAGTCTGTTATAACCCAATAATATATGATTAAATATTATCTTTTACTTACAGAGCTTAAGCATGTATAATTTTATAATAGGTCTTTACGCTTTTGTCGTATACATCATATCTCCTTTTCATAAAAAAGCTCGATTGATGGTGAAGGGACACAGAGATGTATTCAAAAAACTTGAAGCCGAAATAGATCCCACCGCCAAATACATCTGGCTGCATGCCGCCTCTTTGGGTGAATTTGAGCAAGGTAGACCCATTATTGAAGATATAAAGGCAAAACATCCACACTATAAGATACTTCTCACATTCTTTTCTCCTTCGGGATACGAAGTTCGTAAGGATTATAATTTGGCTGACATAGTATGTTATCTGCCATTCGACAGAAAAAGCAAGGTAAAACGTTTCCTTAAGTTGGCTAATCCCTACATGGCAATTTTCATAAAATACGAATTCTGGTATAATTATGTCAATCAGCTAAACAAAAGAAACACGCCTATTTACATGGTTTCGGCAATCTTTCGCCCCAATCAGATATTTTTCAGATGGTATGGAAGACTTTATCAAAAGATGCTTCATTTTTACTCGTGCATTTGCGTACAAGACGAAAATTCGAAACAACTGCTCAATAATATAGGAGTAACTAATGTTGAAGTTTGCGGAGACACTCGCTTTGATCGGGTTCTCGAAATAAAAAACAATGCCAAACCTCTTCCTCTTGCCGAGGCATTCAGCAAAAACGAAAAGGGGGAAAAGCATATGACGCTAGTCGCAGGAAGCTCATGGCCAAAAGATGAAGATATATTTGTAAAATATTTCAACGACACTCCGGAGTTGAAATTAATCATTGCTCCTCACGAAATACACGAAGCTCATTTAAACTATATCGAAAGCATTTTGAAACGCCCTTCGATTCGTTATTCTAAAGCAACATTAGAAAATGTGCATCAATATGATTGTCTTATTATAGATTCATTTGGCTTATTATCATCACTATACGGATATGGTAAAATTGCTTATGTAGGCGGTGGATTTGGTGTAGGAATTCACAATATATTGGAAGCTGCTGTATACAGCATTCCTGTATTTTTTGGACCCAACTTTAAGAAATTCAGAGAGGCTCATCAAATAATCGAAGAAGGTGGAGGATATCCGATTCAGGATGAAGAAAACTTCTGGAGTCTGATGAATGAATTTGTAGAATACCCTCAGGTCTTAACTTCTGCCGGAAATCATGCAGGACGATATGTACAGGACAACGCAGGTGTAGTTACAAAGGTAATGCAGATTATTAATCTGAAAGACTGATCGTTTCTTCGCAATTTAAATTGCTTAAATATACTACTTAGCGATAAGTGACTTACAAACGAGACCAACCAAAACAATTGGGCAACCGTCAACATTAAGAGTGCAGTTGTTTAAAAAAGTCCCAGATAACAATTCCGGTAGTTACAGATACATTTAACGAATGCTTTGTTCCATATTGAGGAATCTCAATACATCCATCGCAAGCATCCACTACGGCTTGTTGTACACCTTTTACTTCATTGCCCATTACTATGGCATATTTCTTTTGAGAATCTAATTGAAGGTCATCTAACATAGTACTGTTCTCGACTTGTTCGATAGCAAAAACAGTATATCCATTTTCCCTCAAACTCTCTACTGCCTTTACAGTATCATCAAAATATTTCCATTCCACCGAATGTTCCGCACCTAATGCGGTCTTATGTATTTCAGGATTGGGAGGTATCGCAGTTATTCCGCACAGATAGATTGCTTCAACAAGGAAAGCATCCGAAGTTCTGAACACTGAGCCTACATTATTCAAGCTTCTGATATTATCCAACACAACTACTAAAGGAATCTTAGCAGTCTCTTTAAATTCGTCGGGGGAAATCCTATTTAATTCGGTTATTTTTAACTTTCTCATAATTTGCAAACAGGTCTGCGACCTTTAATCGATGATCATTACACTAGCATACTCGACCTGACCTCCAACGGGTGGATTTCGTTTAGAGATTTTTAGTTCTATTTGTTCAATTTTAGGGAATGTCTTTTTTAACACTCTGACGATGCGTCCGGCAACATGTTCTAGCAGCTTAGACGGAATAGACATTTCTTTTTTTACGAGATCAAAAACCTCAGCATAGCTGATAGTTTCATCCAAATCATCTGACTTAGAAGCACTTTCAAAATCGACTTTCAGTTTCAAATTGATAATAAAGAGATTACCAACGAGTGTCTCCTGAGGAAAGACTCCATGATTGGCATACATCTCAACGTTCTCAAGCAATATGTAAGTTTCCATATCCTAATATATATTAGTAGAAAAATAGAGGTGCAAAGCTAAGTTTTTTTTTTACATTTGTTATCTCATATAATCTCAATTAAGGTTTCAGTCCTTTTTAATAGTTTGGTAAGCATAGTAACCAGAGACCATTATGGGGTAAAATCCAACTATAAATATTTAATGTTACTTATAATTTGAAATATGCTAAATCGTAAGGAAATTGCACCGGCCCCCAGTGGCATGCATAATGTATTGTCAGCAGGAACTGTCCTGACTGGAAACCTTGTAACACAGGATGACATTCGTATCGATGGAGTTATTGAAGGTAATATCATCAGTCGCGGAAAAATCATCATTGGCAACAATGGTCATGTTTCGGGCGATGTTGAATGCCAAACTCTCGACTTACTAGGCAAGGTATCAGGCAATATATTATGTGAAGATACAATTGTACTTAGAGTTACAGCAAACCTCATCGGAGATATAACTACACAAGTTATAGAGATAGAGCCCGGAGCCCGCTTTACGGGATCCTGCAAAATGAAGAGCTAAATACTCAGTTAACAGTTATCGGCCAATAGCTAGCAATAAAATTGTTAAATGCTAACTGTTGCTTGTCAACTGATATAATTTCACTACATAAAAGAATACAAATCATGGCAAACCCAATACAACGCCATCTGGCTTCTCTAAGAAAGTTTCTTGAAGAAAAACAATTACATGCGTTTATAATCCCAAGTACCGACCCACATCTGAGTGAATATCCGGCTGCGCATTGGGCTTCGAGGGAATGGATTAGCGGATTTACAGGATCGGCGGGTACTGTCGTGGTTACACGAGATAAAGCCGGTTTATGGACTGACTCACGTTACTTTCTTCAAGCAGCAAAACAACTCGATAACACGGGTATCGACCTATTTAGAGAAGGCTTACCTACAACTCCAACTATTGAAGAATGGTTAATATCGGAACTCTCCGAAGGAAATAGTGTTGGTATAGACGGTAACGTATATGCTGCGAGCGAAGCTTTCCAATTAAACGTCAAATTAACAATGAACAGATTGCATCTGATAACAGACTATGATCCTTTTGCTGAAATTTGGAAAGACAGACCTCAGATCCCAACAAATACTATTTTTGAACTTCCTGTAAAATACAGCGGAGTTAAAGCATCTAAAAAAATAGCACAAGTTTGCTCTACAATAGAGAAACAAGGAGCAGACTCGCTTCTGGTAGCATCGCTCGATACTATTGCATGGTTATTTAATATCAGAGGCAATGATGTAAAGTGTAACCCCGTAGCTGTTTGCTTTGCTTATGTTTCAAAAAAGGAGACGGTAATATTTATCAATCCAAAGAAATTGACTCAGGAAATGGGTCAGTATTTCAAACAAGAAAATATACAGGTAGCCGATTACGATAAGATTTTCGATTATGTAAGCTCAATTCCTGCACATACCAAGATTTGCTTACAAGGTTCTAAAGTATCTTTTGCTTTATATAATAAAATACCGAAGATGAGTCGGATAATAGATGTTCTTTCTCCTGCCGATCTTATGAAAAGCAAAAAGAATGAGACTGAGCAAGAAGGCATTCGCAATGCTATGCAACGAGATGGTGTTGCTTTAGTTAAATTCCTCATGTGGTTCGAAAAGGCTGTACCAACAGGCGAAGTCGAAGAAATGACTATTGTAGACAAGCTAACCGAATACAGAAGTCAACAAGACTTATATGTAGGCGAAAGCTTCGATACCATTGCAGGATATGGACCTAATGGAGCTATTGTTCACTATCATGTAACGCCCGAAAGTTCGGCAAAAGTTAAACCCGAAGGACTTCAATTGATAGATTCAGGGGCACAATACTTTGATGGAACTACCGATATTACGCGTACTGTTGCTGTAGGTGCTTTAACAGAGCAAATGAAAAAAGACTATACGATGGTACTTAAAGGTCACATTGGTATAGCTACTTGTAAATATCCCGAAGGAACACGAGGTAGCCAGATTGATATATTAGCAAGAAAAGCCTTATGGGATAACGGACTCAATTATTTACATGGAACAGGACACGGAATAGGTCACTTCCTCAATGTACATGAAGGTCCTCAAAGCATACGGATGAATGAAAATCCAACTACATTACAACCAGGCATGGTAACATCCAACGAGCCGGGATTGTATCGGGCTAATCAATACGGTATTCGTATCGAGAATCTAGTATTAACAAAAGAAGATTGTGTAACCGAGTTCGGAGCATTCTATTCTCTTGAAACGCTTACACTTTGCCCGATAGATACTACACCGATAATTAAAGAAATGTTGACTAAAGATGAGATATCTTGGTTTAATAATTATCATCAATATGTATACGACCGTTTATCGCCCAGTCTTTCTACTGAAGAAAAAGAATGGCTGAAAGATAAAACAAAAGCAATATAATATTACGCATGATGTAGGGTCGAACCTATGTGTTCGCCCGAATAGGACAGACACACAGGTCTGCCCCTACGATAAAATGCAGTAATAATTTTCAGATTACTTAAAATGGAATTAAAAAAATGGCTTTAATAAAAGAAGTTAGAGGATTTACACCTCAGATAGGAAAAAATGCTTTTTTGGCAGATAATGCAACAATTATAGGAGATGTAATCATGGGTGACGATTGCAGCGTTTGGTTTAATGCTGTACTTCGTGGTGATGTAAACTCAATCCGCATAGGCAATCGTGTGAATATTCAGGATGGTACGGTTTTACATACTCTCTATCAAAAGTCAACTGTTGAAATTGGCGATGATGTATCCATAGGTCACAATGTAGTAATACACGGCGCTAAAATAGAAAGCGGTGCTTTGATCGGTATGGGAGCCATTGTTCTCGATCATGCAGTGGTAGGCGAAGGTTCTATCGTAGCTGCCGGATCGGTAGTACTGAGTGGAACAATCATCGAACCGGGAAGTATTTATGCCGGAGTTCCTGCTAAATTCGTAAAGAAAGTAGACGCTGAACAGGCTAAAGAAATGAATCAAAAAATAGCTAAGAACTATCTGATGTATTCGGGTTGGTTCAAAGATGAAGAGTAAAGACTCATATCTTAATTATAGCAAAACATAAATACAAAACGGAGCTTTTTTATTAAATTAGTTCCGTTTTCTTCACAAATAAAACACTAAACTGATAAACAATGAAAGCTAAATTTTTACTCATACTCTGTATACTAAGCTGTTCATATTTTATGAACGCCCAAACAATGACTGTGGCAACATACAACATTCGTAATGATGCCAATTCGGACGATGCCAAAAACGGAAACGGATGGAAACAACGTCTACCCGAAGTTTGTAATCTGGTAAAATACCATAATTTCGATATTTTCGGTACACAAGAAGGGTTATATCATCAATTGGAGAATATGAAAGAACAATTGCCTGAGATGGACTATATCGGTGTAGGTCGTGACGATGGTAAGCAGGCAGGAGAATATTCTGCTATATTTTACAAAAAAGACAAGTTTAAGTTACTCGATTCGGGTAATTTCTGGTTAGCCAATAATTCTTCGAAACCCAATATGGGATGGGATGCCGTATGTATCCGCATCTGTTCATGGGGTAAATTTAAAGAAAAAACATCCGGAAAAGAATTCTACATCTTCAATGTACACACCGATCATGTAGGAGTTAAAGCACGCAAAGAAGGAGCTAAACTGATTCTCGAAAAGATAAAAAAAATAGCTGGTAAAAAACCTGTTATATTGACGGGCGATTTCAATGACGATCAAACCAGCGACAGTTATTTGTTATTGAACACCACGCATCAGATACGTGATACTTACGAACTATCGCCTATTAAGTATGCTAACAACGGAACTTTTAACTCTTTCAATTTAACCCGAAAAACAGATGAGCGTATAGACCATATATTTGTCAACAACGACTTTAAAGTTATACGCTATGGTATTTTGACCGATATTTATTGGGATAAAAACAGCCTGCCCCGTATCCCTTCGGATCATTATCCGGTAGCAGCCGAAGTTGAATTCAAAAAGTAAAGGTTATAACCATCCATGAAACAGAAGATCAAAGAGTGGATAAACAGATATAAAACTGCCAAACTTAAATATAAGATAGCCATTCCGGCATGTACTATTTTAGTTATCTGGTATATCTTTTGTCTACCCTCTCCACTCTTTGATGTTCCATACAGCACCGTTGTTTCCGATAGAGAAAACGAACTCTTAGGAGCACGTATCGCCAACGATCAGCAATGGCGTTTTCCTTCGGTCGATTCCGTACCTGAAAAGTACCGCGTTTGCGTAACTCAATTCGAAGACCAATACTTCAAATACCATTGGGGAATCAATCCGGTTTCTCTTTTCAGAGCTATTAAGCAAAATATCACTCAAAAACGTATCGTAAGCGGAGCTAGTACCATTACGATGCAAACAATCCGCCTATCGAGAAAGGAGAAACGAACTTTCGGCGAAAAGCTTATCGAAATGATATTGGCTACCCGTCTCGAATTTTCGTATTCAAAAGACGAAATCATCAGCCTATACGCCTCTCATGCCCCTATGGGCGGTAATGTAGTTGGAATAGAAGCCGCATCGTGGCGATATTTCGGACATCAATCTTCTACCTTGTCATGGGCAGAAGCTGCCACTCTAGCCGTGCTGCCTAATTCTCCTGCAATTATGCACTTTGGTCGCAACAGAGAGAAACTCTTAAACAAACGAAACAACCTACTTAAACATCTAAAGGAAAAGGGTATCATTGACGAAGTCGATTATGAGCTTTCGATAGCTGAACCACTACCCTTCGAACCTTATGCTTTACCTCAAATTGCACCTCACCTTGTTACTAAAATATATGTGGAACAAGGCGGTAAACACATACGTTCCACCATCGATAAACGTCAGCAGTTACTTGTTGAAAATATTCTATCAAGATGGAATGCCGAATTCGCACAGAATGAAATAAACAATATTGCAGCTGTAGTTATTGATATTGAGAAAAACGAAGTGGTTGCTTATTGTGGAAACGTCAATTTCGACAAAAGCATCTCAGCCAATCAGGTGGATGTTATTCAGGCACCACGAAGCACCGGAAGTATATTAAAACCATTTCTTTATTGTGCAATGCTTCAGGATGGGCAAATACTCCCCAACCAACTATTAGCTGATATACCAATCAATATAAATGGCTTTAGTCCTAAAAATTTCAGTTTGAATTATGACGGAGCTGCACCAGCATCCGAAGCATTGGCTCGTTCGTTGAATATTCCTTTTGTTGTATCACTGCGTAAATACGGAATACCTAAATTTTATACTTTATTGAAAGATGCAGGTATGACAACTTTGTCACGTTCGCCTGATACTTACGGACTTTCGCTTATTCTGGGAGGTGCCGAAGGTAAATTATGGGACATTACCTCGATGTATGCTCATATGGCACAATCTTTGAACGATTACAATCGGGAACAGCGTTACTGGAAGCACAAACCGATCTCGTATATCTACAACGAGGATAATAATGAACCGATTGAACGTATTACGAGACCATTATTCGAAGCCGGTGCTATCTGGCTGACCTTTGATGCTCTGACGAATGTAAATCGTCCTGAGGAGATCGACTGGAGGTCAATACCATCTATGCAAAAAATTGCATGGAAGACCGGTACAAGCTTTGGCTTTCGCGACGGTTGGGCAGTAGGAGTCAATCCCAAGTATGCCGTAGGCGTATGGGTGGGAAATTCTGACGGAGAAGGTCGTCCGGGATTAACAGGAGCACGTACTGCCGGAATGGTAATGTTCGATATATTCAATTCATTACCTGCCTCCCGTTGGTTTGTTACTCCGGAAAATGATCTTACAAAAGTCGAAGTGTGTAAAGAAAGTGGTATGTTGACGGGAGTAAATTGCCCCGAAACATCTGCCGATACAATATGGATTACTAAAAAAGGAACGGAAACCGATGCTTGTAATTTCCATATCAGGATAAATGTATCCGAAGATTATAAATACAGGGTATATGAAAATTGTGCCGGAAACAGAGGTATAATACAGACTTCGTGGTTTGTTTTACCACCTTCGTGGGAATGGTTTTATAAGGAACAGCATCCGTCTTATCAGATGCTTCCGCCATTTTCGCCCGAATGTATGGATGAAGACCAGACCAAAACAATGGAGTTTATATATCCGTTTGCCAATGGTGTAATAAGCATACCCAAACAATTGGACGGATCGCCCGGTAAAGTGGTTTTTGAGTTGGCACATCGCAACCCGCAGACCAAAGTATTCTGGCATCTGGATGATACTTATGTAGGCGAAACTCAAAATTTTCACAAAAAAGAGTTAGCACCGGCAATAGGTAAACATAAATTGACTGTGGTAGATGAAACTGGTAGTTCGCTGGTTCTGAACTTTACTGTAAAATAATTACGTAAGCATGCTTATTTTGTGAGCTATTGAACGAATAGGTAACCCAAAATGTTAATAACATAAACTAAATAAAATATGGCATTTATTGATTATTACAATGTACTAGGGCTAAAAAAAGATGCCTCAGCTGATGATATCAAAAAGGCATATCGAAAATTAGCACGCAAATTTCATCCTGATTTGAATCCGGATGACAAAGAGGCGCATCAAAAATTCCAGCAGATAAATGAGGCTAATGAAGTTTTAAGCGACCCCGAGAAAAGAAAAAAATACGATACATACGGCGAACACTGGCAACATGGCGAAGAATACGAGAAAGCCCGTCAACAACAAGCTCAAAGCGGAGGTTTTGGTGGAGGATTCGGAGGTTTTGGCGGCGGTGCAAGCTACAGTTATTCCGGCGATGACAGCGAATTTTCGGACTTCTTTGAATCTCTATTCGGAAACAGAGGAGGCGGTGGTGCACGTTCTGGAAGGTCTCACGGCTTCAAGGGACAAGACTATACAGCCGAACTGCATCTCAGTCTAAAAGATGCTGCGGAAACCCATAAACAAACTCTTGCCGTAAATGGCAAAAATATACGAATAACCGTTCCTGCCGGTATTGCCGACGGACAAGTTATTAAACTACCCAAACAAGGTGGACCGGGTGCAAACGGAGGTCCCGACGGCGATCTGTATATAACATTCGTTATAGCAGAAGACCCTGTATTCAAACGTGTAGGCAACGATCTGTATGTAAACGAGTCATTAGATCTGTACACTGCCGTATTGGGTGGTGAAACCCTTATCGACACTTTATCGGGAAAAGTCAAACTGAAAGTTAAGCCCGAAACTCAAAACGGAACTAAGGTTCGGTTAAAAGGAAAAGGATTTCCTGTATATAAAAAAGACGGGCATTTCGGTGATCTCTACATCACTTATAATGTACAAGTACCAACAGGTTTGAATGAGGAGCAAAAAGAGCTCTTCAAGAAACTGGCTAGTTATCAATCAAAATGATATCACGATGAAAACAGAACTAATTATAATACAAGAATATTGCCGTAATTCACAGGTAGAACCATCTTTTATTGATCTGTTGGAAAACGAGGGACTAATAGAATTGGAAATCATCGAAGGTGAACAATATATAAGAGAGTCTCAGTTACCCGATTTAGAGCGTTTTGCGAATTGGTATTACGACCTGTCAATCAATATTGAGGGTATAGATGTGATACAAAACCTGTTGAAAAAGGTGCAGACTATGGAGCAAGAACTCTATTCTCTACGGAAATTGCATTCGACACGCTTCAGCGATATATGGGAAGATATAGACGAATAAAAAAAGGCATCGATTGATGCCTTTTTTTATTAAATAGAATGCGGTTATCAGTCCTTATTCGAGAAGTATAATTTTATATTGTCTTCCAAAAACAAGATCGCAATTAATACTCCAAATATAACCAGAGTACCGATACCTAGTTCTTTTGATATAACAAAACTGGCAATCCATGATCCTGCTACTGCCAGTATTAAGAGAAAACGCCCTAAGGCTTTACCTTTCAACAATAGCAAACCTGAAATTAAGATCAGCGGTCCTGCAATAAAATTCTCAATTATAAGTTGAGTTATTAAATTAGGATTTTCATCAAAAAAGCCCCTTAAACCAATCAAGCCTAAGGCTCCGGCAACTAATCTGATAACTCCTAGTACAATCAGTACTATACTTACAACTCTTAATGGCTTTGGTATATCCATTTCTTCAATACTATTTAGTGTGTTTAAAATCTATATGGTTCCTTTTTCGGCTGCATCTTCAATATTTTTCTCGGCTTCTTTACTCAACTCCGGATAAGCTATACGGGAGTGATATATGGTCATCAATTTCTCCTTGAATATATTCTTAGCAATCTCAATATCCCTAAAAGTAATAGGAGCATTTCTTAATAAGCCATCATGCATTTGAGAATCCACAAGTTTGTCTACCAAATGAGAGATGGACTCTTCGGTATATTCCTTCAAGCTGCGGGATGCTGCTTCTACTGTGTCAGCCATCATTAAGATAGCAGTTTCTTTGGTAAACGGATTAGGACCCGGATACGAAAAATCGGCTTCGCTTACATCCTCATCCGGATGTTCATTTTTATATGAATTATAAAAATATTTTACTTTTCCCGTTCCGTGATGAGTCGCTATAAAGTCTATTATCTGTTGTGGTAAATTATATTTACGGGCAATCTTTATTCCCTCAGGTACATGGTTTATTATTATTCTAGCACTCTCTTTATAAGAAAGTCCCACATGGGGATTCATTCCCGGAATCTGATTTTCAGTAAAGTAAGCAGGATTTGTCATCTTACCGATATCATGATACAAAGCTCCTGTACGTACCAGCGGTGCATTTGCTCCGATACGGGTAGCCACTGCCGCCGCCAAATTGGATACCTGCATAGAGTGCTGAAACGTACCCGGTGCCACTTCCGACAGTTGTTGCAGAAGGGGTTTATTGATGTTGGATAACTCGATCATACTTACTCCCGAAATAAAACCGAATACTTTTTCGCAGATATAAACCAATAAGTATGCAAACATTACAAACATAAAGTTAATCGCAAAATACAGGAACATCAAAGGATCTATCTGCTTAATATCGCCCTTAAGAGCCAAAGTAACACCGATATAAAGAGAGGCGTATGTGAGTAAAATGAAGAACGAAGATTTAATCAATTGTGATCTTTCAGATAAATCTTTCAAACTAAAGATACACATAAAGCCTACCGGAATCTGTAATAAAAGAAATTCCTGAGGAAAGGGCACCATCAACGAACAGATAATAGCCGTTATCAAGTGTATAAGCATGGCTGTACGTGAATCGATAAATGTACGTACCATTATTGTCGCCATAGCATACGGAATGATATATACATTGAATCCTAATTTGACAAATACTCCAGTCAGCACACATAGTACAACAATCATTGTCAACATAAAGAGGACGTTACGCCGATCGTAATACTCTCTGGGACGGAAAAATATCAGATACGTCATGAATGCCATTATAAGTGCCGCAATGAGTATAACATCTCCTACGACCATCCAATTTTTGCGGGTTCCCGATCCCTCTTTCTGCTCGGTAATCTTTTGTAAGGAATTAAGGATATGTACTGTTTTTGATGTTACAATTTCACCTCTATCTATAATTTTTTGCCCCGACAGAACATTTCCTTCGGCAAAAGGAACCTTCATCAATAGTTCGTCCTTTGCTTTCTTCGACAATTCATTATCTGCAATAACATTGTCATATAGATAATTATTTAGATTTAGCGATTGAATAACATACAATTGCAGGTTGTCAGGGAGGTCATTTATTAGTTTTTCGTAAGCCAGCTTCGAGGTATAAAACGAATTTACATTACGAATAGTGGCCACATTATCTTCATTAATCAAATATAGCTGCTTTAGATTACTGTCTTCCAACTTATCGTAATCTGTGGCAGAAATTAACCCTGCCTGATAAATTTCCTTCATTTTCCGCTGCACATACTGAATATATGCCGCAGGAGTTTCGGCAGCCTGTGCATCATTCGTGAACAGGGTTATTGCTCGCTCCGACCTGAATTTATCAACACTATAATAGGGGATATATTCCTTTAGAATACTATCGCGTTCCTGTTCCAGCTGTGCTTCGTCCTTATAAATAGGAAAATCGAAAGGAGCAGTCACAAGTCCATACCTCCAAGGTTTACCTTCGCTTTCATTATAACTTACCTTACTCTCTCTGGGCGAGAAGTATGCAATAAGTATAATTGCAAATATAAAAAAGGTGGGGGTTGGTATTCTTAGTTTCTTATTTAAATATCCCATATTAATATAATTAAGTTTTCTGACCTGTTTACAGCTTTTTTGCAATAATGAAGTCGTTTTTCGATACTCTAATCGTACTATCTATTGTGATGCATCGTTATAGTAACTATTTACTATAAGCTTTAGTTCATATTTACCAGAAAATCGAAGTCGTCTTTTGATGTCAATTCATAGGGTTCTTTTCCAAACTTGAATATTCGAGCCGAGCGATCACCTATCAACGATAACTTTCCGTTTTCGAAATGTAGAATAGTAGACTCTCTCAAACCTACCACATAAATATCTGGATTTTCGATAATGAACTCATTTATTCTCATTTCGCGTGTTTCTCCACCATGATTTTCAGGATGAGCATCCAGATAGTGAGGGTTCAATTGAAAAGGAACTAAATTCAATGTCTCGAAGCTTAAAGGTGCTACAATAGGCATATCATTGGTTGTTCTTAAAGTAGGACACGCAACATTAGAACCTGCACTCCATCCGATATAAGGCGTACCAGTATTCACCTTTTCACGAATAAGATCTATCAGACCATTTTCCTGAAGCATTCTGGTTAATTTCCAAGTATTTCCTCCACCTATCATAATGGCATCGGCGGTACGAATAGCTTCTTTTGCATTAACAAAAGTATGTATTCCTTTTACCTGAATTCCGACTTCTTGCAAACTGTCATTTACTTTTGCAGCATACTCGTCGTAAGAAAAAGTTACTGCTGCATAAGGTATAAACACTATATTGAGAGGTTTATCTCCTAAAAACTGCTTGATTGTTTGTTTAGGATAGCTCAAATATGGCTCTCCCGGATTAGTTGAATTGCTTAGTAATAATAATTTCATCATTATAATTATTGGTAATTTCTATACAAATTTAAGTATAATATGGTTGGCGTAGTGCATATTGCGAAATAAAGTTTAGTGATCTACCTCTATTTAAACTATCAAAGAGTATACAAACACATCAGATTAAACTCTTCTAATCATTGTTTTTCTATATATTTGCTTATTAATTATCCAAAAAAACTAGATAATGGTTAAACATATTGTATTCTGGAAACTCAAAGAGGAAGCTCACGGAAATGACAAAGCTACAAACGCATCGTTGATCAAAGAAAAGCTCGAAGCTCTTAACGGCAAAATTGAAGGTCTTGTTAAAGTAGAGGTAGGTATTAATTTTCTTGAATCTGCCGCAAATTACGATGTAGCCCTTTACTCAGAGGTTGCTTCTAAAGAGGCTTTAGATTTTTATCAAAATCACCCTTTGCATCAAGCCGTATTACCTTTTGTGAAAGAAGCAGTAAGCAGCCGTATAGCTGTGGATTATGAAATTTGATACATGCAGGAAGAAATTATAAGAGATATTCGCAAGCGATGCCGTATGGCAATGAACGGCATTGCTTCGGCGAGCATGAGAGGTTACGGGCTTAATTACAAGCTCAATTTTGGTGTATCGATACAAAAGATTAAGGAGATAGCTGCCCGTTATGGATCCGATAGAGATTTGGCTGAAGTTCTTTGGCTAGATGGTACACGTGAATTGAAAATATTGGCAACACTACTCTACCCTATTGATTTGTTTACAATAGAAACTGCCAATCGATGGGTTGCACAAATTCCTAATCAAGAGATAAGAGAGCAGATTTGTGTAAACTTGTTTCAAACGACAGACTTTGCTGATAATATAGGTATAGAATGGATAAACAGTGAGGATGAAAATGTAAGGTCTACCGGATATTGGCTTATTGTAAGACGTTTGCTTACGAAAGCATTCAATCGTACCATACAATTAGATACATTTCAATACATTTGGGAGGATATCTCTTCTGAAAATACATCGTTACGCAATGCTGCAAATCTGTTTTTGAAGAATGCAGGAAAGGTTACTCCTCAATTGGCTGATCAAATTCTGGAAAAG
Organism: Dysgonomonas sp. HDW5A; assembly: GCF_011299555.1. Lineage (NCBI taxonomy): Bacteria > Pseudomonadati > Bacteroidota > Bacteroidia > Bacteroidales > Dysgonomonadaceae > Dysgonomonas > Dysgonomonas sp. HDW5A. Next base: position 982,047 of record NZ_CP049857.1, read on the forward strand.
GTTATCATCTTTAAAGATTCAGAAAATCCAATCAAAAAAGAGATATACGACAGCCTGTCATTTGAGTTTGAGTTTTTCTATGGTCACTAAAGAATATATCTAATCTCTTTAAAGCCAAACTTACGGATTTCACCTGATTCTAGTCTTAAGACTAATAGACCGGAGTCTTCTACATCATATATTTCTGCAAGGAAAGTAGTATCTGCATCTCCAAAAAGGTGAAGTCCCTCTTTTCTAAATAGAGATTGTTTATATTGATTTTTTATCACCTCAGGAGATTGTAGTTTCTCATAATAAAACATCAATCGCTCCAGTACTTGCTTTAATATATTTTTTACGAGATAAGAATTACCTGTGATTTGCTTCAAAGATACGGGATTAGGAGCATTGCTGATAAAAGCGTCCTGATTGAGGTTAATTCCAACTCCTACAATTGCCTTTTCGACCTCATCACCCATAATATCATTTTCGATAAGAATACCTGTTATTTTTTTTTCTTTCCAATAGATATCGTTAGGCCATTTTATAGATATATCAGCCGTGTATTGCTCAAGCACGTCTTTAATAGCCAACGAAATTATCTGAGATACGATAAAAGAACGATCAGCTTTCAAGCCGATAGGATACAGAATCGTGCTGAACATCAAATTTTTTCCCCTAGCCGATTCCCATGAATTGCCTTTCTGTCCCCGTCCGGCTGTTTGAAAATCAGTATAAACTGTGCTTCCATTTAGTAACGGTTTTACATTACTGATGTTTTTCAGATAAAGGCTTGTAGATGTCACTTCTTCCAAGTAAATAAATAAAGGATCTTTCATGTATATTATTTTTCTATTGATGCATACGCTGCTTGTAACTTTTTCGGTAACTTCCTGATAACCTCATCTACCGAATGTAAGATGAGTTCCTTTATCAAGTCATCGGGGACATCGCTCTCCAAACAAATAGAATTCCATTCTAATGCTTTAGTATGCTGACCATTCATAACACCTTCATATTGTTCTCTCAACTCTACCGACTTATCCGGATCGCATTTTATACTCACTCTAAACAATGCATCTTTAGGTTCAATATTTACGTAAGCAAACATTTTACCCATTACTTTAAAGACTAATATTCTATCGTCTAAGAAAGGAAATGATTCGTCAGCCCCTTTAACCGACAAACAAAATTCTCTCAGTTCTTCTATATTCATACATCTTGGTTTTAATCCATAGCAGCATATTCTGCTTGTTGCTTCTTAGGTAGTTTCTTAATGACCTCGGCTACTGAATGGTCTATCCAATATTTAAGTTCATCGTCCGGCATATTCTGTTCTATAAAAACAGAATTCCAGTATTTTTTATTGGCATGATATCCGGGAAGTACACATTCATACTTCTCTCTTAACTCAACAGCCTTTTCGGGATCACATTTAAGGTTTAGCATAAAGCCTTCGTCTCTTCGCTCCAAACTCATATAGGCAAACATTTTACCCATTACTTTAAAGACCAATACCGTCTCGTCAAAAGGAAAACATTCTTCTGCTCCCTTTATCGAGAGGCAATATTCTCTCACATGCTCTATATCCATATTATTATCAATTATCTGTCAACAGTTATCAAAAAAAAGCTCCTCTAATTTTTAGCTGTCCATTATTACTAGTTTAAAGGTGCAAAAAAAGCGTCTTCTATATGTTCTATATCAATAGATCCTTTATTTATAACGACTGCTATTACATCAAATCTTGCAGGTTTATTTATATTCTTCTCATTCAGATAAAAGTCTGCCGCTGCAACAATCCTTTTGATCTTTGTAGCCGAAACAGCTTCTTCGGGATTTCCCCAATAAGCCGAAGACCGGGTTTTTACTTCCACAAAAATAATATATTCTGAGTTCGAAGCTATTATATCTATTTCATTCCTATCGTATATTGCATTACGTTGAATAATCTGGTAGTTATTTTGAACTAGATACGCTTCAGCTAGCTCTTCACCTTTTTTGCCGAGATCGTTATGTTGAGCCATTTATTAAATTTTAGAATTAAATTCTCAGATCTTATTATCATTTAGGTAAACATAATCCTATAAACAAGTCTGTGATCTCAAATATAAATAAAACGCCGGAATTATAACCAATAATTCCGGCGTTTACTGTCAGCTATTATTTGATATAATAAGTAAGTTTCAGTTTTTAGAAATTGTATTTAACACCAAATTCTACAGTGAAGGGGCGAATATATGTTCCCGACATTATCGTATTATATTTAGATTCTGCGGCCTCTGTTGTAGTAATCAAGTCTCCATCAGGAATAGAACCCGATGCTCCACGTTGATTTAGTAAGTTCACAACAGTTACATTGAAATCCAAAAACTTGTTCAGTTTATAATTTGCTCCTGCAAAAGTTTCCCAACGACCTTCCAAATCCAATGTATTGGGTTTGTTAAAGTATTGTTTACTAAAATATCTGGCACTACCCCATACTCTCAAATTCTCCCATGTGTAACTTGGATCGATTTCCAACAGAACTTTTGACACACCTGTAACAATTTTATCACTAAAATCATATTCTGCAATTGTTCCGTCAGGGAATGCGACTTTTCCGGCAAAGTTCTTATACTTTGGCGATTGAACAGTCACCAATAGGTGAAGATTAAACCCTTTGAATGGAGAAGCAAGAATATCTGTAGTCCAGCCCAAGGTCTGAATATCATAATTTGTAATCTCACGTCTTACATCTGTTGGATTATTGGGGTTCGAGAAGTTTACAGTTGTTCTGTACTCGTCGCGTTGAATGTAAGTAGCTTTAGAAACCAGGCTGATCATCGGATGATTAAAGTATACTCCAAAACCTGCTCCAGGAATCTTCGATTGTTTGATTTTAGGATCTTGTCCCACATTATAGTTTTCAAGGTGTCCTCCTTGTTCATTATAATTAACTTCTCCCAATAGTCCGAATGAGCTGGTCATCTTATAAACAGCATTCAACATAAAGGCTTTGTTTAGCCAATCTTTATTGATCTTGGTTTTAGTACCATTCAGGTTATCCAGATTTAGCTCACGATCTTGGTAATCACCTCTTAAGTTTTGATACTCAAGTCTTGCACCTAAACTTAAAGTGAAGGCATCAGCCACATCCCATTTATCAGTGATAAATAAAGCTGTTTTATTTTCAGAACCATTGTGATACTCCAATCCTCCCGACATATTGCCATAGTCATTGACCGGCGATCCGGCTTTTATCAGCTTTCGAGGATTCGCTGCAACCTCTTGATAATAGATTGCTCCTTCTGTAGCATATTTATTGATTTGGTAGTTCCATTGATTCAAGCCGATATTCCAGTCATGATTACCAGATTTCTTACCTACTTCGAAGGTAGACATCAATGATTTCAGAGGTCTTCTTTTAGTAGCCAAAACAAGTACCCCTTGTACATCGTTTCCGGCATACGCCTCGCCGGTATCGGCATAGGTATACTTATCATCTCCCACAGTATTCACACCTGTCATGATAGGTAAATAATTACCTATTTTTCCAGTATGGTAACGGGAAATCATATTCAGATGCAAGCCATTATCCAATGTATTCTTCCAAATAAAATCTAATGTATGAGACTCTGATCCGTAATCTTTTATAACATCACGATTTACATATTCTCCGGTAAAAGCATCTTTCAACATGATTTTTCCGGTATTTTCATAGTAAGAGTCTCCCCCCATTTTGAATCCGTCAATCTCTTCAATTTTGCCACCCTTTTTATACATGAACGGTGCATATGATTGACGAAGCCCTTCTGTATTGGTGTATTTATACATTGCAGTAATAGTACCTGTACCTCCCTGAAAAGAATAATCCTGAGTCAAGGCTCCTTTATACATCTGAGTTTTATCAGAATAATATTTAGGCAAACCTTGTGCTTTAAAAGCTCCCGGATCATAATTCAAGTAAGCTCCTGCTGAGAATTTCAATCCTTTTTTATTCAATGGACCGCTCAGATTAATATCACCACGCAACAATCCGAAATGATTTGAATTGAGTGTACCTACCCCATGAAATTGGTCGGTACCCAAATTATCAAATGTACTTACTGAAAAGCCAACATCTCCAATTTTTATCGCGGTTTGTCCTAAATCAAGCAACTGCACTTTATTGATCATTATATCCTGACGCCACGCTTTAGTCGGCAGCTCGGGCCAGAAAAAGTAAACTACAGGCAATCCGTTCTCAAGAACAGTTGTACCCCCTACCGAAGCAGGAAGTCCGATATTCACATCACGAGGCCCCGTATTGTTAGCTGCATTTAGCATCACATTACGATCACTTTTGTGCTCTTCACTCTTCGTCTTCACTTTTAGAGTATCAGCAACAGCTTTCTCCTGAGCAAATGCAGTAGTACTACTAAGTAATCCTGCTAGAGCCACTAAAGCTCCTATGTTTCTATAATTTTTATTCATGGCTAGGTTTTTTAGGTATTAAAGAAAGAGAGTATCATAGATCGAAGGCAAATAAAAAATCTCTCAATAAAAAGCTACAATCCTGCTCCTATGATACTCTTTCTGCTTATTTTTTAGTTAGTATGTAATTATTTCAATCCGTATTTTGCTGTACGGGCATCTTTTATGACTCCTTTCCAATTAAGCCCGTATCCGAAATTATATAAATTGCCTTCCGTATCTTTATGGCACTCCATATCAAAAGGTACGTCTTCATATTGTTTTTCAACAGCAGACATACTTGCAGGCATTTGCATAGGCAGTAAGCCCGAAGGTTCTGACTTTCCGGATATAATATCCAAAACAGGTTGTTCTGTTACACTGAAACGAACAATAATACCATCCACTTTATCTTCAAATTCATTAAAGATCATACCTCTTGAGACATTAGCAACAACGATGACCGGTTTATCACCCATCATTTCTTTAGTATCAAGTACCGTTTTCAAATCCATCGTATTGGATGCTGTTACAGTCTTATTTTTGTAAGAGCGGTTTGTTATCGTAGGATCTACAACAGGGTCACCTGCGGCAATACTATGCTCACGAGCATCAGTTGCTGTATAAGTTCCATACTGCAATGTGATAGGCACATAACCATTACCTCCTGCTTTACGATCGTTCTTATCGTATCCTCCCCCATCATTATTATTATATGGACTGGAAATAAATACAATAGCAAAATCAGCTTGCGAAGGGTCTTCTGTTACATTGTAATACTTTTTCAGCAATTCAGTATTCACCGGAGTTGTCAATCGTGGTTGTGACCAATTTCCCCACCAGTCTTTAACAGCCGGAATATATGTTTTTGGAATAAAGACAGTTTTCTTTTCAGTTATAGGTAATACATTATTTTTATTCTTCAGCATTACAATAGATTTTACCTGAGTATCATATCCCACTTGCATAAACTCGGGATTACCTACTACTTTAGCACTCTCCTGAGGATCCAGGTATGGATTTTCAAATAATCCTAAACGGAATATATTGCGAAGTAAGCGTACTGCCGATTGTTCAAATCTATTTCTTATGAATGCTTCTCCTTTTTCCTTCTCGCCCATTTTATAGGCTTCCAAGATAGGAGCAATTTCATTATTTCCTCCAAACTGATCCATTCCGGCCATAAGAGCTAAATAATGTCTCTCTGCAACTGTAAGGGTTTCTGCTCCCCAAGGTTTTCCTTCAAAATCACCGGGTGTTTTGCCTTCATTTTTTGTAATACCCCAATCGGTACACACAACTCCATCGTACTTATATTTATCTCTTAGCAGATCAGTTATAATGTATTTGCTAAAGCCGTTCCCATAGTTAGTTCCGTCTTTCGCTTGATTGTACGATATGGTATAATAAGGCATTACTGCAGAAGCCATACCCGTTTTTCCATTCAATTTAAACGCTCCTTCTGTAAAGGGTTTTAAATGTGTTTCGAAATTACTGCCCGGATATACTGCAAATTTACCAAAAGCCCAGTGACCATCGCGACCACCTTCTTCAGGACCTCCACTTGGCCAATGTTTAACCATAGCATTCACACTCTTATATCCCCAGCCGTCTTTGATTTCATCAACTCCTGTTGATGTCTGAAAACCATCGATATAAGCACGAGCCATATCAGTTGCCAATTCAGGGCTTTCACCAAATGTCATAGATGCACGATACCAACGAGGCTCTGTTGCCAAATCGATTTGAGGTGAAAGAGCTGTGGCTATACCTAAGGCTCTGTACTCCTGTGCTGCAATATGTCCAAATTGTTTCACCAAAGCAGGGTCAAATGTGGCCGCCATACCAAGACCATCAGGCCATACCGAAATATCTCCTCCGGCTCCTGCATTAAACTCGGCAACAGTAGAACCTGTTACTTGACCCGAGTGGCGTGGGTCGGAACTATTATTCGCAGGAATACCCAAACCAATACTTTCGACATATGCTTGCATTTCATTATTCCACTTGGCTGCAACTTCAGGGCTCTGCACCCCTACAATTAACACATGTCGTAAATTATCGTCTTTTAAAAATTTCTTTTGTGCATCCGATAAAGCCCAAGGCTGAAGGCCACTTTCTTTAAATGTTTTACCATTATAAGTTCCGGCTGCAAAGCCTTTAGCATTAGCAGGTATTGCCTGATGACCACTATATAGCATCAAACCTGCAATTTGCTCTACCGACATTTGTTTTGCTAAATCTTTAGCTCTCACATCAGCAGGCAAGCGCCAATCTTCATACGGATCAAGTTTACCATTTTTATTGAGGTCTTTAAATTTAAGTCCGTTAACGGTTAAAATTGTCACCCCCGAATTAGGAGAATATCCCAGAGTAGCTCCTTTTTTATTAGTTACTACCTCATAGCTATTTTGGGAGTAGCCAAGTGCTAACATCGAGATACCCAGAATACTTAGATATAATTTCTTCATGATGTTTGATTTTAAATATTAAGGTTTCATTCAATTACTATGTCGCAAATGTATCATTTTATTTGCGTCTACAATACGCATGAGGTGTTATTTTGACGCAACATGTTTTATAACATACAGATTTTAACAAATCATTATAAAACATAAATAAGCACAAACTCCTTATTATTGCAACTGTAGATAAGCTTTTACAGATTTAGTATGTTATAATCTGACAAAAAGTATTAGTTTTGCAATTATATAGTTACAACGAAGCTGTAGATAAGCTCGCCGATTTGAGTAAGCCTATTTACAATAATATATTTACGGTACTTAAACAACAAAATGGTAAAATACAACCGAATACTGCTTAAATTAAGCGGTGAATCCCTGATGGGAGACAAACAATATGGTATAGACGAGAAGCGTCTATCGGAATATGCCACACAAATCAAAGAAATAGCCGAAATGGGTGTGCAGGTCGGTATTGTTATCGGTGGAGGAAATATTTTTCGCGGATTGAGTGGTGCCTCGAAAGGCTATGATAGGGTCAAAGGTGACCAGATGGGAATGTTAGCAACCGTTATTAATAGTTTAGGTTTAAGCTCTGCGTTGACCGCTATCGGGCAAAAATCACGTGTCTTAACAGCTATCCGTATGGAACCTATTGGCGAGTTATACTCTAAATGGAAAGCTATAGAGGCTTTGGAAAATGGTGAAGTTGTAATTATTTCGTGCGGCACAGGTAACCCGTTCTTTACCACCGATACAGGTTCTGCTTTGCGTGGCATCGAAATTGAAGCCGATGTGATGTTGAAGGGCACTCGTGTAGACGGCATTTACACCGCCGACCCCGAAAAAGACCCTACCGCAACTAAGTTCGAAAATATATCTTATGATGATGTATACAATAAGGGACTTAAGGTAATGGACTTAACGGCAACAACCATGTGTAAAGAGAATAATCTACCTATTGTGGTCTTTGATATGGACACCGTTGGTAATCTCGCAAAAGTAATGAAGGGCGAAAACATAGGAACGTATGTTCACGCCTAATCAGCAATAAAAACAGCAAATAGAAGATAATATTCAATAGGTCTGAAACCTTAATTTTCACGAAAAATGGCAGATATTAAAGAGTTAGAAAAGAAAGCTGAAGCTAAGATGAAATCGACTATCGAATTCTTAGAAGAAACTTTGGCTCACATACGTGCAGGAAAAGCAAATCCTCGTATCCTCGATGGCATAAAACTAGATTATTACGGCAGTATAACCGCTCTTACAGGCGTTGCATCTGTAAACACTCCCGATGCAAGAACCATCGTTATACAACCTTGGGAGAAAAACATGCTTGGTGAGATAGAAAAAGCGATCATTAACTCTGATTTAGGATTAAATCCGGACAATAATGGCGAAATGATTCGTTTATCGATTCCTCCATTAACCGAAGAACGTCGTAAGACTTTGGTAAAACAATCGAAACAAGAGGCAGAAGAAGCTAAAATAAGTGTTCGCAACGCCCGTCGTGATGTTATTGATGCTGTAAAAAAATCAGTAAAAGACGGTACACCCGAAGATGTCGCAAAAGATGCTGAAGCAAATATTCAAAAAATCCACGATAAATATATCAAAGCGATAGACGAATTGTTTGCTGATAAAGAAAAAGAGATCATGACTGTATAAGTCGCAGACTTTAATTCTAACATAAAATACAGAGTAAAGAATTTAGAGACTTAATAGCCTCTATTCTTTACTCTTTTTGTATCTTAGAGAATTGATTCAAGATAATATTTTATCAGAACTATTTCTTGCTTTGGCAAGCAAAAAAAGCAATAGATAGTATGTTTACTAAATATGTCATTAAATAGTTACCTTACTCAATTGTCCGTGAAATAAAAACCATATATCAATACGAACTAAAAACACAAAATCATGGCTACAATAAAACCCTTTAAAGGGCTACGCCCACCAAAAAGCATCGTCAAAGAAGTGGCTTCTCGACCTTATGATGTCCTCAATTCGCATGAAGCCCGGTTAGAAGCTGAAAGTAATGAGAAATCGCTGTACCGAATCATCAAGCCTGAGATAGACTTTGAAGAACAGATAGACGAACATGATCCCAGAGTATACGAACGGGCATTGCAAAACTTCAATAAGTTTCAGAAGAAAGGATGGCTCGTACAAGATGAGCAAGAAAATTATTATGTATATGCTCAAACCATGAATGGCAAAACTCAGTACGGACTGGTTGTGTGCTCTCATGTGGATGAATACATGTCGGGCAAAATAAAAAAGCATGAGTTAACACGTAAGGATAAAGAAGAAGACCGCATGCTACATGTCAATATAAATGATGCCAATATAGAGCCTGTATTTTTCGCTTATCCTGATAATAAAGAATTAGGAGACATAATCACCCGAGTAATATCGTCACCAACAGAATACGATTTCATAACTCCCGATAATGTAGGGCATCATTTCTGGATCATCGATAACGACAAGGACATCCGCGATATAACAAATATTTTCGTCCAAATCCCCTATTTATACATAGCAGATGGGCATCACCGATCTGCGGCAGCAGCATTGGTATGTGCTGAAAAAGCCAAAAAGAACCCCAATCATACAGGAAACGAAGAATATAACTACTTTATGTCTGTTTGTTTCCCTGCAAGTCAATTGAACATCATTGACTACAATCGTTTAGTAAAAGATTTGAATGGATTGACTCCTTCTGAATTTATAAACCGACTCGAGACCTCTTTCATCGTTGAAGAAAAGGGATCTGACATCGTTCGTCTAAACTCATTGCATACTTTCTCGGTATATCTTGATGGTAAATGCTACTATTTAACAGCTAAAGAAAACACTTATAATGATAATGATCCGATTGAAGGGTTAGATGTTACCGTTTCATCAAAATATATTCTGGATGATATTTTGGATATCAAAGACTTGAGAACTGATAAGAGAATAGATTTCGTAGGAGGTATCAGAGGATTAAAAGAACTAAAACAAAGGGTAGACAGCGGAGAAATGGCTTTAGCAATTGTTCTTCATCCCGTTACAATGGAGCAACTGATGCGGATTGCCGATTCAAACAATATTATGCCACCTAAGACTACTTGGTTTGAGCCTAAACTAAGATCGGGATTGGTGATTCATAAGTTGAGTTAAGTAATCATACTGGAATAAATCATTGTTCGCACTTAATTTATACCTTTACAGACGAAAAGAAAAGTATAGACAGAATTTTCAACAGGTAATCATTTAAGGTCTCAGACCTATTTATAACTTTGGTAAGCATAATAGCAAGAGACAGTTATAGTTATAAAATTCAACTATAAATATTTAATGCTACTTATTTACTTAATTCATCTATACAGAATACAAATTTAGGAATAAAAAATAATGAAGAAGTTTTAATGAAAGGATTGGTTATAAAAAATACCGGAAGCTGGTATCTTGTACGCACGGATGAAAACAAAAACGTAGAATGCAAGATAAAAGGCAGCTTCAGGCTGAAGGACATAAGAAGTACCAATCCCATAACAGTAGGTGACAGAGTATCCATCATCATGAATGAAGATGGAACGGGTGTCATTACTGAAATACAAGATCGTAAGAACTATATTATCAGACGATCATCCAACTTATCGAAGCAATCACATATCATTGCTTCGAATTTAGACTTATGCTTTCTGATAGTAACAGTCTGTAAACCTATCACGACAACTGTATTTATAGACCGGTTTTTAGCCTCGGCCGAAGCCTATCGTATTCCTGTCAATCTGTTATTCAACAAAATAGACATATACGATGAAGCCGAAACCGAATACATGGAGGCTTTAATAAACTTATATGAATATATAGGCTATCCATGTTACAAAATATCAGCAAAAAACAGTACAGGGCTAGATATATTAAACAGCAGGCTTAAAGACAAAATAACGCTATTTTCGGGACACTCAGGTGTTGGGAAATCTACTCTTATAAATGCCATTGTACCCAATTCTACATTAAAGACAGGCGATATCTCGAATTATCACGGAAAGGGTATGCACACTACAACCTTCTCCGAAATGATGGAACTTCCCCAAGGTGGTTTTATTATTGATACTCCCGGAATCAAAGGCTTTGGAACAGTAGATATGAATCCTGAAGAAATAAGCCATTATTTTACTGAGATTTTCAAATTCTCACATAATTGCCGATTCAACAATTGCATGCATACAAACGAACCGGGGTGTGCAGTAAGAGAAGCTGTAGAAAATCATTATATAAGCGAAAGCAGATATAAATCATACATTAATATCTTAGAAGACGAGACTGATGACAAATACCGAAAATAGGACCACCATAAAATTTAGACTGGATCTTAAATCTTTTTTATGTTTTTTGCTTATATTTGTTATTGAGGTTATTATAGCATTGTTTGTAAAAGATAGTATCATTCGGCCTTATGGGGGAGATATCTTGGTAGTTATTCTGATGTACTATTTTTTCAAAAGCTTTGTAAAGATGAATCCCCTGCCTCTGGCTTTAGGTGTTCTGCTCTTTGCATACGCTGTAGAAATCGGACAATACTTCAACCTCGTAGAAGTTTTAAATATGCAGGATAATGCCATCATGCGAATTGTAATAGGTTCGTCATTTAGTTGGGGCGATATCTTTTGTTACACACTAGGTGCTATTATATGTTTATTTATAGATAGAAAAGAATTGAAAGCAATTTCGTACTAAATGATTCAGCAAAGAAAAAAAGATTATTTACAGAGGCTTATCGAAGAGTTCTTTGCCAAGTTACATGAACTGGCTAATGAAAATAAGAATTCGGATTCCAACTCGACAGAGAAGAAACGTATCCTAAGCGAGTGTTTTTTTCTTTTCAATAATGATTTTAATATCAGTCAGGAAGATTCATCTGAAACCATCGTAATAAAAATTGGTGACAATGATCTAATAGAGCAATATGCCAAACTTTTACAAACCAAATATGAAATAAGTGATATAAAAGAGATATATCAACTCCACACAGCTCTTGACCTCATAGAGTATCTGGAAGCTACGGATACAACATATTCATGGAACAGAACCATCTTAAAGGAAGATATACTTAGACTACTCGACGCATGAAACATTTAATGGAACTTTTTTCCGCAAACAACTTCATCTTAGTATTTCAATTGCTGTATGTACTTACGGCAATCGGAGTAGTAATTGTGGTTATTTCGGAAAACCGAAATCCATTAAAAACAATAGCATGGGTACTCGTTCTGTTGCTTTTACCTTTAGTAGGGCTTATTTTCTACTACTTTTTCGGAGAAGACCATCGCAAAAAAAGGTTGATATCCAGAAAAATGCACAAAAAAATAAATCGAAAAACGCTCGAGCGGATCGAATTATTAGAAACCCTCAATCCACCTGCTGAGTATAAAGGTTTGATCAATCTACTTAATAAGCTGAAAGATACCCCTCTTTACGGAGGCAACAAAATAACTTTCTATACCAACGGTACTGATAAATTTAATGCTCTTATCGAAGAGATAAAGAAAGCAACAAAATACATTCATCTACAGTACTACATCTTTATGGATGATGCGATAGGAACAAAGATAAAAGATCTTCTTATCGAAAAAGCCAAAGAAGGCTTAGAAGTCAGAGTTCTTTATGATGATGTAGGTTCGTGGACTGCTAAAAGAAAGTTCTACAAAGAAATGGCAGAAGCGGGTATACAGGTTACCCCCTTCCTGAAAGTTGCATTTCCATTATTAACCAGCCGTGTAAACTACCGTAACCACCGTAAAGTTGTGGTTATTGACGGCGAGGTGGGCTTTATGGGTGGAATGAATATTGCCGACAGATATATCAATGGTGCTAATGGCGGAGTATGGCGCGACAGTCACTTTAAGCTCGAAGGAAAAGCCGTACATGGCTTACAGACTTCTTTTATTATAGACTGGTATGCATCGCGATCAGAGTTTCTGGTTGCCAACAAATACTTTCCTACACTTGCAGCCGCAGGGGACAATCTCATGCAGATTGCAACCAGCGGACCTGTTGGCGAATTTAAAGAAATACATCAAGGCATATTTCAGGCAATAACCAACGCCAAAGAATATGTTTATATACAAACTCCTTATCTGATACCCACCGACGCCATTATGCTTGCCATACAAACAGCAGCCATGAGTGGTGTTGATGTACGTATTATGATCCCTAAAAAATCGGATACTACATTTGTTAGTATTGCCTCTCAATCGTTTATTAAAGACTTTTTGGATACCAAAGTTCAAATTTACTTCTTTACCGGTGGGTTTATTCACTCCAAACTTATCGTTATAGATGACGCCCTTACCATAACAGGATCGGCAAATATGGATGTTCGAAGCTTCGAGCATAACTTCGAGATTGACGCCTTTATTTACAATAATGAGACGGCTTTAACTGCCAAAAATATTTTCTTTGATGATATGGAATCTTCTGAACTGGTCGATCCCGAAATATGGGAAAAAAGATCACGTGTCAGACGTTTCTTCGAATCTATTTTCAGACTCTTTACCCCTCTTCTATAAAATGAACTATCAAGAAACCCTACAATACCTGTATAGCCAACTTCCCGTTTACCAAAATGTAGGAGGAAGTGCCTATAAGGAAGGCTTAGATAACAGCCTAGCTTTAGATAAGTACTTTAATCATCCGCATAAGAAATATAAAACCATACATATTGCTGGTACTAATGGGAAGGGGTCAACCTCTCATCTTTTAGCTGCTATACTTCAACAGGCAGGGCATAAGGTAGGACTTTATACATCGCCCCATCTTGTCGACTTCAGAGAACGTATACGGGTAAATGGCAATAAAATATCTCAGGATTATGTTGTAAATTTCGTAGCGAATCACAAAAGCCACTTCGAACCTATACATCCTTCATTCTTTGAACTGACTATGATGATGGCTTTTTGTTATTTTGAAGAACAAGAAGTAGACATCGCCGTGATTGAAGTAGGCTTAGGAGGACGATTAGACAGTACAAATATTATCACTCCCGAACTATCGGTTATTACCAATATAAGTCTCGATCATACGCAATTTTTAGGAGATACTCTCGAAAAAATAGCCAAAGAAAAAGCCGGTATTATAAAACCACACATTCCTGTAGTTATTGGTGAAGCCGAAGGCGAAGTACGTAAAGTATTCGAAGAAAAAGCTCAATCGGTAAATGCACCTATCATATTTGCAGAAGATGAGAATTGGATATATGCTGCCGATAAACTTGACAACGGTTCGTGGTTGTTTCAAACAAATGCTTTTCCAAATCTGAAAGGCGAATTAGGAGGTCTACCTCAGATCAAAAATGCGGCTACTGTACTTTCGTCTATCGATGCACTTCGCAAAAGAGGAATCCACACTACCATGCAGTCGGTTTATAGTGGTTTTGCTATGGTTACCGAGTTAACCGGACTTATGGGCAGATGGCAGATCATACAACAAGAAAATCCTAAAGTAATTTGCGACACCGGGCATAATGTAGGAGGAATTAAATATGTATCGGAACAACTCCTTTCTGAAACGTACAATCATTTACATATTGTAATAGGCATGGTCAATGACAAAGACATAAGCCATGTATTAGAACTCTTACCTAAAGAAGCAATCTATTATTTTACAAAAGCACATATCGCAAGAGCCTTAAACGAAAAAGAACTTGCAGAGAAAGGTGCAGCTTTCCAACTCACAGGAGATACCTTCGATAGTGTTGAATCAGCCGTTAAAGCGGCTCTTGCCAATGCTCAATCCGATGACCTTGTATTTATTGGAGGAAGCAACTTTGTTGTGGCAGAAGCTTTGGAATGCTTCTAAACCAAATTTTATCTATACAATTAAACATTTAACCCTCTTACGTCATTAAGCCTTCGTAGAATAACAACACCTATGAAGCCATAAAAACATACGTTTTGTATCAAAATTAAATTTGTTACATTTAACTCGACTTGTACCGTTTACAAACTTCTCTAATATCAATCTCCTCAGAAACAAAACCCTCCAATATCTGTTTATAAGTATATAGAGTTTAAACCTTAACAGTATTCTTAACCATTTCGTAACATTTCCTTGACGCCATTGTTGCAATTCTCCCATAATATTGCAACAAATAAAAGAAACTAAAGAAAAAAGAAATATGAAAAAATTACTATTTATTCTAGCAGCAGCTATTTCATTGACAGCCTGCAACTCAAACAAAGGCGAAACTGCAAAACTATCGGGAGCAGGAGCAACATTTCCGGCACCATTTTACAACATCGTATTCAAGAAGTTTTCCGAAGCATCAGGTAATAATGTTACTTACGGAGCTATCGGTAGTGGAGGAGGAATCAGAAGTTTAAAAGACAAAACTGTAGACTTCGGTGCAACCGACGTATTTTTATCGGATGAAGAACTGAAAGAAATGGGAGCAGATGTAGTTCACATCCCTACAGCATTGGGAGCCGTGGTTTTATCGTATAACCTACCTGGAGTTACTGACTTAAAACTAACTTCGGAAATTATATCAGACATTTTCAGAGGAAAAATAACCAATTGGAATGATGCAAAAATCAAAGCTGTAAATCCTGATCTGACATTACCAAATAAAGAGATAACTGCTGTTTATCGTTCGGATGGCAGTGGAACTACTTCGGTTTTCTCCGAATACATGGCAAAAACCAACGAAGCATGGAAAAATGAAATCGGTAGTGGTAAATCATTGAAATTTCCGGTAGGAGTAGCAGCCAAAGGTAACCCCGGAGTAGCCGGTATTATTTCAGGAACAGAAGGTTCTATCGGATACATTGGTTCCGAATATGCATTGGCTCTGAATATTGCTTCGGCATCGGTTCAAAACAGTTCGGGTAACTTTATTGTAGCCAACGATAAAAGTATTTCAGCATCTGCTGAAGCTGATCTTCCGGACGATACAAGACAAATCATTACCAATTCATCTAATCCAGAGGCATATCCTATAAGCACTTTTACTTGGATTATTGCTTACAAAGAACAAAGCTATAACAAGAAAACCGAGACACAAGCCCGTGCGTTAGTGGCATTGTTTGATTATGTTATCGGTAAAGAAGGACAGGAGATCGCAGTGAAAACGCATTATGCTCCCCTACCTGCTAAAGCTTTAGAGAAAACTACAGCAATCATAAAATCAATGACATTCGACGGCAAGCCGATAGAAGTGGCTCAACCTGTTGCACAAAACTAATACAGAGCGAAAAATTTCTCGCCTGAGTTTTAGACGGGCGTATAACTATACGCCCCTATAAATAACAGAAAGTACTAAAGACATCAACAAGTCGGAATGAAAGACAAGATTTTTAAATCAATATTATTTATAGCGTCATGCCTTATTTTGGTTTTGACAGCAGGGGTTATTTATGCTCTGGTCACACAGAGTATAAATGCTTTTTCTGCCTTTGGATTATTCAATTTCATTGGTTCGAGCAACTGGGATTCTGTGAATAACGACTTCGGAGCTCTCCCTTTCATTACAGGCACACTCATAACCTCGCTTCTGGCACTATTTTTCTGTATACCTTTTTCCCTTTCTATCGCATTATTCAATGGCGAGTATTTCAAGAAAACCAAGATAGCTACTTTAGTTAGTTCTATTGTTGATCTTCTGGCAGGAATACCCTCTATTGTTTTCGGTTTATGGGGATTTTATGTTCTACGCCCGATACTTATTGACATGGGATTCAGTGCACAGGGATTCGGCGTATTGCTGGCTTCCATAGTTCTTGCTATAATGATTATCCCTTACGCATCGTCACTCAGTACCGAATTTATATCGATGGTTCCGAGCGAACTCAAAGAGGCTGCATATAGTTTAGGTGCTACCAAAATGGAAGTTATCAAAACCGTTAGTTTACCCGTATCTATGTCGGGAATTTTTGCAGCATACATCCTGGCACTCGGCAGGGCTTTAGGTGAAACAATGGCAGTAACCATGCTTATCGGAAATACCAACAATATACCCACCCATCTATCCGATACAGGAAATACAATGGCAAGTATTATTGCCAATCAGTTTGGAGAAGCAGATGGTTTGAAATTGAGCTCGCTGATGGCTATCGGATTATTATTATTCCTGATAACAGCAACTATCAATTTTATAGCCAAGTACATATTGAAAATCGTAAATAAATGAAAAAGACACTATTTTCAACCTCACGATACAGACAATTAAAAAGTAAATTGTTTTTTTATACTGTTTGTACTTTTTGCGGAATTACCATGATTCCACTCTTCCTCATCTTGTGGGAGTTAATAAAGAAAGGATACAAACAATTCAACTTTAGTTTATTTACAGAAGTATCGCCCTCGTCAATGGACGCCATGTTGGCTAAAATAAGCGGCGAAGCTATTCCCGGAGGTATTTTAAACGGGCTGACAGGTACACTACTCATCCTTTTACTGGCTATGATTATAGCCATTCCCGTAGGTATCCTGACCGGAATATATCTGGCGGAAAATCAGAAAAAGACATTCAGCAAACTGATACGAAGCTTATCGGACTTGCTACAAGGTATTCCATCTATCGTTATCGGTATTATAGTATATGTATGGGTTGTAAAACCGATGCACAGCTATTCGGCTATTGCCGGAAGTATAGCCCTTGCCGTAATGATGCTACCCATGATTATCCGTGCAACGGAGGAAAGCATCAAGATGCTGCCCACCTCGCTCAAAGAAGCCGGTTTAGCATTGGGAGGTTCGTATACATCCGTGGTATTAAAAATTCTTGTACCTTCAGCCTTCGGAGGGTTATTTACCGGATCGCTGCTGGCTGTATCACGTGTAATGGGTGAAACTGCACCGTTATTGGTTACTGTGCTAGGCTCATCTACCGTCAATTGGCACATAACCGAACCCACTAGTGCAATTTCGTTGCTTATCTGGGAATTTTATAACGACCCCAATCTGGCTCCGCTGGTGTGGTCATCATCATTATTACTTTTATTAGTTGTACTTGGTATAAATCTTTTTGCTAAAAGCATTGCTAAAAAATGGAAAATTCAATAAATAACGATAAATATATTCTTGAGTTAAAAGACGTTTCGGTATCTTACAATCCCGAGAAAAAAGCGGTAAGAGACGTAAATGTTGCTATACGTGAACATACGGTTACAGCTATCATGGGACCTTCGGGATGCGGTAAGAGTACCCTTCTGAGAGCTATAAACAGAATGCACGAACTCTATCCCGACATTAAAACAACGGGAGAGATTTTGCTCAAAGGCGAAAACATTTTCGACATGAATGCGATGCGTGTAAGACGTCTTGCAGGTATGGTATTTCAACGTCCAAACCCTTTCCCTACCATGAGTATTTATGACAATGTTCTGGCAGGATACAAATTAAATAACATAGGGCTCAGCAAATCGGAGAAAGACGAAATTGTCGAAAACAGCCTGAAAAGCGTTGCTCTTTGGGACGAGGTAAAAGACTCGATGACCCAAAAAGGGAGCTTCCTTTCGGGAGGACAACAACAACGTCTCTGCATTGCCCGTGCCATAGCCCTAAAACCTGAGATACTATTGATGGACGAACCCACATCGGCTCTCGACCCTATATCAACAAATAGAATCGAAGACCTGATCCTTGAACTGAAGCAACAATATACCATAGTGATTGTGACGCACAATATGTCTCAAGCGGCTCGTATTTCGGATAATTCGATGTTTATGTATCTGGGGGAACTGATAGAATATGGTACAACCAAACAGATGTTTACCAAACCTAAAGACAAGCGTACCGAAGATTACTTAACCGGTGTATTCGGGTAAAAGTCACAGACTTTTTTATTCAACTATATCCTTAATAAAATTTATAACTGAATACAATTAACGAAATATGACAACCAATATAAAACTAAAGCAACTAAAGGTATTACTTAACGATTTTGAGTTACTCTCACGCACTGCTTTATTGCAAATGCAGATTGCAGAAAAAGTGTTGCAGGATTCAAGCCTAGACGCTCTTTATGAAGAAGCCGAAGCCAACGAAATTATTATGGACAGGCTCGAAATAAAGATCAGGGAAGAGGTCGTTTTTTCGATCTTTCAATTCTCACCTAAAGCTGCCGATCTACGATTGATTATCACCTATCAGGATATAACTACAAATCTTGAACGGATTGGAGATATGTTGCTGAATGTAATTCATTACACTAAAACAACCTATCAGCAACAACCTGAATTCGAAGAAGAGAAAAAGCAAATATACAAAATGCTCAAATTGGTGGACGAAATGCTCCGTAATGCAATTTTTTCATTCTCGAACGAAGATACTCGCCTTGCTTATCAGGTGATAAAGGACGATGATAAGGTGGACCATCTTTTTTATCAGATCAGCGAATCGCTACAAAGCTCTTTTGCCAACAAGAGTTTGACTAAAGAACAGATTATGAATATAATGCACACCAATGCTATATCTCAAAATCTGGAACGGATTGGAGACAGTGCAACCAATATTGCCGAAGCCACAATATATCTAATAGAAGGTAAAGACATCAGACATGGAAACAACGAATAAAGATATTTCGATACTTATTGTTGATGATGAAGTAGATATCAGGGAGATTTTACAGTTTAACCTCGAAAACGAAGGCTATAAAATAGATCTCGCCGAATCTGCAGAAGAAGCCCTTAAGAAGTTGACTTCCGATCATAAACTTATCTTGCTTGACGTAATGATGGGAGGAATATCGGGATTCAAAATGGCCGATCAGCTACGAAAATCGGGTAATTATACCCCCATCATATTCCTGACAGCGAAAGATACCGAGAACGATATGCTCACCGGATTCTCTATCGGAGGAGACGATTATATATCGAAGCCTTTTTCAATAAAAGAAGTTATCGCACGGGTAAAAACAGTATTAAAACGTACGTCATCGCCCGCTCAATTAACTCAAAGTCAGGTATTGGTTATCGGCAACCTGAGCATCGATATGGACATGAAGACGGTTACTGTAAACAGCAAACCGATAGACCTGACAAAGACCGAATTCAATATATTGACTCTTTTAGTAAAAAATACAGGAAAAGTATTCTCTAGAGCCGATATCCTAGCCAAAGCATGGGAAGGGGATGGTATTGTACTCGAAAGAACGGTAGATGTGCATATAGCCCGTTTAAGAAAAAAAATAGGTGTATATGGCGATCATATTATTAACAGGACAGGCTATGGATACAACTTTGTCTCCGAATGAAAATTTTGCATTATCTATATCACCTATAAAAACAATGAGACGCAATGAAACTAAACTATAAGCAACGGATATTCGGGTTTATGTTCATACTGTTTGCTTTCTTCTCGATATGTATTATTATATCGGAACAAAAGCAGGAGAAAAAATACAGAACGGAAGCCCTTGAATCGAAACTGGACAGTTATGTCGAAATCATTCATCAATATATTGCACTCAACCAATCGGGCGATGGCAATATGGCACATGTAGATGAACTGATTAAAATCTTACCGAAAGAAATAAGGGTTACCATCATTAATGGCGAAGGAAACGTTCTTTACGATAAAGATGTTTCCAACGTGAAGACTCTGGATAACCACCTCAACCGACCCGAAGTAAGAAAGGCTCAGTATCAGGATTTCGGAGCTAATATTCGTATGTCGTCATCAACACAGCACGAATATTTATACTACGCCAAATACTTTCAGACTTATTATATCCGGGTGGCTTTACCTTATAGTATAGAAACTCAAAGTGCATTGAAGGCTGATAACTTATTTATATACATCGTTATATCCTTATTTATCATAGTACTATTCTTAGTCAATATAGCAGCTAACCGCTTCGAGAAATCAATCACTAAGCTGAAAGACTTTACATCGAGAATAAAAACAGGCAAACCGCTTCCTGAGGATACTAAGTTTCCTGATGATGAGCTAGGTGACATAAGCAAAGAGTTGGTACATATATTTAATGAAATAGAGAAAAATAAACGGAATGTTGAAGTAGAACGTGAGAAGCTAATCCAACACTTTCAGTATTCGGAGGTTGGGCTTTGTATATTCAATGCCGAATTTCAGAAAATATATGCCAATACTCATTTCATTCAGTTTCTGAATCTTATAGCCAATCGTCCGACGTTTGATGTTAATTCATTATTCGAAAACGATGCATTTAAACCTGTATTGGATTTTCTGAATACAAGGCAAAAAGATCATAATTACTCTGCATCACAATACGAAGTAGGCGGAAAAATCCTGTCGATACAAGTGATTGTTTTCGATGACAAATCGTTCGAAATAACAATCAGGGATATAACCAGAATAGAAAAAAACCGTCTATTGAAACAAGAGATGACCAATAATATCGCACACGAACTCAGAACTCCTGTGACAAGCCTGCGTGGCTATCTCGAAACTTTAAACGAGCAACATTTACCCGAAGACAAGCAAGCATTCTTTATCAGCAGAGCCTACCTTCAATCTGTCCGCTTATCCAACCTCATCGAGGATGTAAGCCTTATCAGTAAAATAGAAGAAGCTCCTGCTCAATTTGTGATGGAACAGGTAAACCTTTCTCTTTTGCTTGACGAACTAAGGATAGACATGGCAAGCAAGCTAAAAGAAAATAACATAGCCCTTTCTATTTCAGTAGATAATGATTTGGTTATACATGGTAACTACACCTTACTATATTCGATATTCCGCAATCTGATGGATAACTCGATAAGTTATGGAGGATCCAATATAGAAGTACATATCAACAATTACATGAAAGATGATAAATATGTGTATTTCTCTTTTTACGATACAGGAAGTGGGGTTCCCGAACAATATCTAGGTCGTTTATTCGAACGGTTTTATCGTGTAAACGAAGGACGGACACGTGATTCGGGAGGATCAGGACTTGGACTATCCATCGTGAAAAATGCTGTACTGCTTCATAAAGGCGAGATCCAGGTTAAGAACCGTTTGGATGGTGGCTTGGAATTTCTGTTCACTTTGAAGCGATAAAAGCGATCTATTTATATCTTTGCTTTTTATAACGATAGAGACGTAATTAATTGCGTCTCTATCCTAAATATAAGAATCTATGATAATAACTATTTCCCCAGCCAAAATACTGGATTTTGAAAGTCCTGCAACAATAGAGAAAAAAACAAAGCCTCATTTCGAAAAAGATGCCGATTATTTAAACGACATACTAAAAGATTTATCAGCTAACGAAATAGGTACTTTAATGAACATCAATCCTAAGATAACACTTGATGTTTATCAGTATGTACAATCTTTTGGTATGGGTAGAGCACCGAAAAAACAAGCTGCTCTTGCCTATAATGGAATGGTATATCTGGGATTAGACAGTAAAACCTTTAGCGAAAGCGATTGGGAGTTTGCTCAAAAACACCTCACTATCTTATCAGGATTATACGGGGCATTGAAGCCTTTGGATGTTATACACCCTTATCGATTAGAGATGCACACCAAAGTGGTTAACGACAGAGGGGTAGACTTATATGCTTACTGGAAAAAGACTTTGACCGAACACCTAGCTAAACAGCTCAAAACCAATGGAAATATTTGGCTAAACTTGGCTTCGAATGAATACAGTAAAGTAATCGACAAAAAAGCTCTTGGTAAGAATGTACGTATAATAACACCATCTTTCAAACAAGATACCCCGAAAGGCTACAAGCAAATAGTAGTATATGCTAAAAAAGCAAGGGGGTTGATGAGCCGTTTTGTAATTCAGAACCGGATTACAACGATTGAAGATTTAAAGCACTTCGATACCGAAGGATACTCTTTTTCGCCTTCCTTATCAAATGGTGATGATTGGGTATTTATCCGCTAGGGTCACAGACCCTTTTATGGCTCCGCATCGCATACCTGCGACCCCGTAAATTAATAGAAGGGTCTGTGACCCTTAACGTTTGCTTTTGAAGAAGTCTTGCATCAATTGGGCACATTCCTTTTCGAGAACACCCGATACAATAGTAGTTTTTGGATGTAATGATTTTGGAGAAATCAATGAGTAACCTCTTTTAGGATCGGCAGCCCCATATACAATACGGGTGATCTGCGACCAACCTAAAGCTCCTGCACACATCGGACAAGGCTCTACTGTTACATAAAGAGTGCAATCAACAAGATACTTCCCTCCCAATACATTGGCAGCAGCAGTGATAGCCTGCATTTCGGCATGAGCCGTAACATCATTTAATGTTTCCGTAAGATTATGAGCTCTGGCTATAATTCTATTCTGACATACAACAACTGCCCCGATAGGCACCTCATCTTTCTCATATGCATATTTAGCCTCATTAAGAGCCTGACGCATAAAAGACTCATCGTTTAATATAGTTGTTGTCATCGGCGCATTTCATTTTCTCCGAAAAGGGTCGGATAATCCAGTTCGAGATTCTTGAGAACGTGAGCCAACACAGTTTCTCGCAACCAGCGCGATTTATTGGATATCTTATACTTCTTCATGTATAAAGATATCAGATTATACTCTTCGTCACTCAACGAAAAGTTTGCTTGCTTGGTACGAACCGCAGCTATCTGTTTCTGTTTTGGCTTCATCGGTGCAAAAATAGCTTGCTTTAAGCGAATATAAAAATAAATAGAATAATTTTACGTCTATATCTATATAAACTTGCAGTAATGGATAAACAACTTCTCAGATCTTTTTGGCAAAACATCCTTACCTATAATTGGAAATTGGGTATTCTGCTGATACTTTTATTCGGTATACCCCGATTTATTATCGTTCTCGAAGCCAATATTTCGGGAAATTATGGTTTGGTATCTATTATATTTATGCTCATGTGGATCACCCCTTTTATCCTACTGAATAAAAAAGGCAGAACGTATATCGGCATAAGAAAACCTCAGAATTACAAATGGTTGCTCTATTCTTTTCTTATTGGATCCGCCTTTTGCTCATTCATGTTTGTCAGCTCATATCTGTTATTCGGAGATTCCATCAGCAATAGTTTTGTATATATTTCAAAATCATATACACTTCCTACGGGTGAATTAACGGCAATTAACAAACTGATTCTCTTCACAACATTTTCTCTTACCGGAATGACTTTTAGCCCGATCGGCGAAGAGTTCCTATACAGAGGTGTTATTCACGGGAGTTTTGTAGAAAGATTCGGAGAACAAAAAGCATCCTTATTCGACAGCCTTGCTTTTTCGGTCACTCATTTGGCACACTTCGGCATTATCTATAATTTAGGCAAATGGGACTTTTTATTTTTCCCGGCTCTGCTTTGGGTATCAGGCATGTTTATTTTAAGTCAATTACTCTTTAGATGTAAGCAAATGACCGGTTCGATATGGGGAGCCGTAATCGGCCATGCAGGTTATAATTTTGGAATGATGTATTGGATATTCTATCACATATTTTGAGCCGATGAAAAGAGGACACGCCGATTTACCGCTGCATTACGGAACTGTACCGCCTTGGCTTGCACAACGCATGAGCCATCTGGGTGGGGCTATCGTAGAAGCTATTGTTATTGAATATGGACGCACTGCTCTATTACAAAAGCTGAGCGATCCGTTCTGGTTTCAGTCCTTAGGCTGCGTATTGGGTATGGACTGGCATTCGTCAGGCATTACGACTTCGGTTATGAATGCTTTAAAGAAAGCGATCAATGTACGTTCTGCTGAATTGGGCGTATATATCTGTGGTGGACGCGGAAAAGCATCACGCCAGACTCCTACCGAACTTATAGCTGTAGCCAACCGAACGGGATTAAACGGAACGGAACTTGTTACAGCCAGCCGCCTATCTGCTAAAGTAGACAATACCGCCATACAAGACGGATTTCAATTATATCTCCATTCTTTTGTTGTAACTGTCGAAGGCGAATGGGCAGTTATTCAACAGGGTATGAATCCCAATGAAAAGATGGCTCGCCGTTATCATTGGATGTCGGAAAACGTAAAATCTTTTACCGAAGAACCCCACTCCTATATTTATGGAAAGAATCAGGGATTGATACTGAATCTGACGGACAAAGATGCACGCCCTTTAAAATCGGGGATATTAGATTTGACTAAAGAAAATCCAGATAAATTGATGCGGGAAATATCTTTAATTATGCCCAATCATCACGAGGTACAAGCAAAAGATGTCAACCTGAAACGATTGGGAGCAGCTCTTGCCTTAGCACACGAAACAAATGTACAGGACATAGAATCGCTTTTATTATTGGAAGGTGTAGGACCTCGTACCGTACAATCGTTGACCTTGGTAAGTGAGGTCATACATGGTTCCCCCTCTCGCTTTTCGGATCCTGCCCGATTTAGTTTTGCTCATGGTGGTAAAGACGGTCATCCTTTTCCGGTTCCTTTAACCATATATGACGAAACTATCGAAATATTCGATAAGGCTGTTCACCTCTCCCGATTGGGAGAGAAAGACAAATCGGATGCATTACGAAACCTCTCAAAAATTGCTCAGGAGATGGAACGGGGATTTACCCCCAACAATAATTTTGATGCTATCGTTCAAAAAGAAAGAGACGAGTCATACCTTTACAGAGGTAAAACGGTCTTTGGTGATGCTAAAAAGCCCGATAAACCTAAAGGAAATATTCAACTCAATTTGTTTGATTGATCTGATTAACAGCCCTTATCTATCTTTAGAGAAAAGGATCTTCTTTTTTGATGATTTTTTTCATGCAAACATCTTGTTTCAGTAAAAAAAATATATATCTTTGCACCGCAAACAAAATGGTGATTGTAGCTCAGTTGGTTAGAGCGCCTGATTGTGGTTCAGGAGGTCGCGGGTTCGAGCCCCGTCTTTCACCCTCAGCATAAAAGCATTCTTGATTCATTTCAAGAATGCTTTTTTATTTCACTATTTTTACATACGTTTGTAATAATAAACTATACAACTAAAGGTCGCAAACCCTTTTATTGCTTTGGCAAGTATAATAACTAAGTCACTAAAAAAAACATCACATATGACTAAAAAATTACTAAACCTGACAAAAGTAGCCTTATTAATATTCTCAATTTCTTTTTTATTGGGATCATGTACGAAGGATAACTATATAGATAATCCCACTCAATGGGATGTTAGAGACTTTGTAGTTAGAGAAAATATGTGGCTATGGGATCCTGTTGATGAATGCTATTATTGCGAATTTACACATAATCAGCTAACTAATTTTGTTGCAGAGAATGGGGCAGTAACTGCTTCAACTCTTATCGATGCGACATTCAGACCATTAGCGTTTACAACTTACTTTTGGGATGAAAAGTCCCATTATGTCTCAGAAACAATAAATTTCGAATACGGTGCTAATTTTATCAGATTTAATATTACAGCTTCTGATTTATTCGACAATGTAAATGTTAATACATTTAAACCAGGAGAGTATATATTCAAAACAACTTTAATTTGGTGAAAAATATTTATGATTAATAAAAAAGTCTTCTCTATTAAGTTAGAGAGGACTTTTTTATTAAATAACAGTATAACAAACTCCACTTAATAAACAACCAGGATATAATTTAACTTAAATAATTTTCATTATCTTTGCTTTTAAGTTAAATTTTAATGCAAATTTTATGAGAAATCTATTTTTATTAGCTTTATCTATTTTCTTTTTTTCGTCATGTTCAAACGACGATACGATTCTTTCTAGCACTAATTTAAGTAATGAATCTACGGATTCAAAGCCGATATTAAAAACAATAGAGTTTATCTATAAAGGTAAATCCTATTCTTCTGAATATTATGAAAAAGGCGATTCTGTGGTTATTTTGGACTACGAAACACAGATAATCTATAACAATCTAGGGAAGAATGAGAATAAATTTGTACTTGTTAGCGATGATAATAAAATTACCTATTTTGATAATGAATCTGAATATTTAGAGAATCAAAAAACAAAACCCCAATTAAGAGCAACAGATTCAACACCTTATATGAAAATCGTTGTAAGATTATATAAAAACATAGACCCCTTGTTTAATTCTTCAACTACGATGGTTATAGAAAAAACGTACAAAGCACTAAATACTAGATTGACTACAGATGATAGAGAGTTGGGGTTAATTCCAGATTTAAGGGTTTATAGTCATAATGATAATATATCAATGGCAAAAGTCTCTTTATATATAGGTAATATGACACCCGATTTTAACTTTAGGGGACAAGCAGCTTTATGGATGTATGAACATATAAACTATGGAGGTGAATCTTGTGCTGCTTATGCTGCTACTGCTTGGAATGATTCGCAATATGGACCAATGAAACCAGGTGAAGAAAAGGGAGAAACTACTCAAATCGTACTTAAAGCTTTCAAAAAATATAATGGGGATAGCTTTAATGATATAATTTCATCATTAAAGATTATATTGACATATACAAACATGAATGAGGCCAGCGTCAGAGAGTCTGGAAGTAGAGAAGAATCTAGCACCCCTAGGACACCTTCTACTGGTTCCGGAGGTAGGTCTTAATAGATCTTATATAAAATAATAAACGCCTGTAAAATTACAGGCGTTTTCTTTTTCTAATCCAATTCTAATCTTGCCTTAATAAATATCTAATACACCTCAAAAACGCCTCTAATCTTAGGACGATATATTTGCAACACAAAATATTGATTCCGAAAGATGAGAAAATACCTATTACTACTAGTAAGCATTTTAAGTCTAGCCAATAGCTACGCACAAGAACCGCAAGTGCTAAAACTTTCAGCCGAACAGGTCGAAGCATTATTCCTAAAACAAAACCTGCAACTTATAGCCGAGCATCTGAATATTGATTTGGCAGATGCCGCCATTATACAAGCCAAATTATGGGATAACCCCGAAATATCTGTCGGATCGGTCAACCTATGGACTACCGATAAACAACGTGAAGGCGAAAAAGAAGTGATCCCCCCTCTGTTTGGTTCTTTCGCCCGAAACACCCAATTCTCTGTAGAACTGAGTCAACTGATTCAAACCGCAGGCAAAAGAGGAAAGCTAGTAAAACAAGAAAAGGTTTCTAAAGAAATAGCTATTCAGGAGTTCGAAGAAGTTTTCAGAGGACTAAAAATCGAACTTCGTAAATCAATCAACGAAATCGTCTATCTACAAGCTTATCAAAAAGTTCTCGCACAACAAGAAGAGTCTCTAGGGCAACTAATCACAGCTTATCAGAAGCAAGTAGCACAAGGTAATATAGCCAAAAGCGAATTACTCAGATTGCAATCGTCCTTACTCGAATTAGAAAACGAATCAAACGATACACAAATAGACCTTAACGAACAGCAAAAAGGTCTTAAAACACTACTCAATGTTACTCCTTCGGTTGTCATCGTGATAGAAGACAACGCACAAACTGTACAAGACCCAAACAATTTATCATTAGCTAATCTGCTTGACATGGCTTCAGAATTTCGTCCTGATGTAAAAGCTTCAAGATTACAGACGCAGTTTCATGAAAAGTCGCTGGCATACGAAAAGGCTCAACGTATTCCCGACCTTACTGTAAGTGCAAATTATGACCGTTATGGTGGTGTTTGGAAAGATTTTGTTGGCTTTGGTGTAAGTTTCGATATCCCTTTTTTCAACCGTAATCAGGGAAATATAAAAGCTGCACGTATCAGTCGAGATCAAAGTATTCACCTGGCAGAACTTCAACAAAATCAGGCACAACACGAAGTAGCCGAAGCTTATGGCAACTATGCTTTAGCCTATCGGTTCTACAAGCGTGTAAGCGAAAACAGTTTGCTATCGGAACTTGACGGTATGCTCACCGTATATACTAAAAACCTGCTGAATAAAAACATCAGTATGCTTGAATTTATCGACTTTATGGATTCTTATAAAACCAATAAAGAAACCCTTCTGTCGGCTCGTAAAAAGGTAAATACACAATTCGAGGAACTACAATACACGGTAGGATCGGATATAAAATAAGGCTATAAGTAATCGAAAGAACTAAAACATATGATAAAGAGACAAATCACATTCACCGTCGCAGCTCTACAAATACTGCTCCTTGCATCTTGTGGAGGCAAGTCTGATATAAACAGCGGAAATAATAAGCTGGAAATTAAGCAGGCCTTTCTTCAAAATGTACAAACAACCAAAGCCGTATTGAGCAACCAAGAGGAAGAATTAACTCTGACAGGAAAAGTTGAATATGACCCCGACAAGGTTATCAATTACGTACCTATGATCGGAGGGATTATAGAGCGTTCGTATTTTTCTCTAGGCGATAAAGTCCAAAAAGGGCAAACACTGCTCGACATCAGAAGTACCGAGTTGAGTTCCCTGCAATCGGAACGTGTTGGTCTCGAATCGGATGTTAAGATTGCAGAGCGTGAATTAAAAACCGCCAAAGCCATGTTTGACGACAATATGTTGTCTGAAAAAGAACTGATGGAGGCACAGGCCAAACTGAGTCAGGCACAAGCGGCATACAGTAAAATACAAACCGATATGTCGGTATTCGGGTCGAACAAAGGAAACGGAACATTCTCTATCAAAGCTCCCATGAGTGGCTATATTGTCAGCAAGAATGCTTCATCGGGAAGTACTGTATCAGCAGACGGCGACCCTTTATTCATTATTGCAGACCTAAGTACTGTATGGATTACGGCCAATGTATATGCAAGTAATCTGCTGTTTGTTAAAGAAGGGCAGGAGGTGAAAATTACCACCCTATCCTATCCGGGCGAAATTTTCTATGGAAAGATAAACTCATTGTCACAGGTATTTGATCCTGAAGAAAAAGTTCTTAAGGCTCGCATCGTGATGCCCAATAAAGACCTGAGGTTAAAACCTGAAATGTCTGCCGTAATCAGATTAAAGAATGAAACTCATAACAAACTGGTATCAATTCCATCAGAAGCATTGGTTTTTGATAACGACCGCTACTATGTAGTTGTCGAAGAATCACCCGATAATTTTGTATCGAAAGAGGTTACCCTCAGCGGACATCACAACAATGTATCTTATGTTACTTCGGGAATATCAGAAGGAGAAAACATAGTTATAAAAAATCAATTACTGATATATACTGGTCTTAAAGATTAATATATAGAACTGCTTACATATTCAGGCAAGCATAACAATCATAAACTAAACTGTTAGTGCTTTTCAATATATCATAAAACATTACTAGATATCTATATAGTATGCACAAATTTGTAGAAAATATAATAGCATTTGCCCTACGTAATCATATACTTGTACTTTTTCTGACAGGTATACTATTTATAGCAGGTATTGTATGCTACTTAAATACGCCTATTGAGGCCTATCCGGATGTAACCAATACCCGTGTCAAGATTATTACTCAATGGCAGGGACGTAGTGCCGAAGAGATCGAAAAGTTTGTAACCTTACCCATCATGCGGGAAATGAATACTATTCCCCGTAAAACAGATGTACGCTCGACGTCGTTATTCGGATTGTCAGTAGTATCTGTTGTTTTCGAAGATGGAGTAGATGATTTCTACGCACAACAGTATGCCTCGAACCGTATGCAGGGGCTGGAACTACCTGAAGGAGCAGAAGCGGGAATAGAACCTCCATCGGGTGCAACAGGAGAAATATATCGCTATGTCATCAAAAGCGATTTACCCATACGCGAAGTAGCTGCTCTTAACGAATGGGTCATCCAACGAGAACTATTATCTGTACCCGGAGTAGCCAGCATAGCTAGTTTTGGTGGAGAAGAGAAGATGTTCGAAATAAAAGTAAACCCTGCCGAACTCAACAATTACGATCTGTCTCCGTTAGCGGTATTCGAAGCCGTTTCGAACAGTAATATAAACGTAGGTGGAGACATTATACAAAAAGGAAGTCAGGCATTTGTTGTCAGAGGCGTAGGGTTACTCGAAAGCGTAGAGGACATCGAAAATATCCTTATCGAGGTAAAAGGCGGTACCCCCATCCGTGTAAAACAAGTAGCATCGGTAAGCGTTGCTTCAAAACCCCGGCTGGGACAAGTAGGTCTTGACGGAGATGATGACGTAGTCCAAGGTATCGTAATCATGCTTCGGGGACAAAACCCGAGTGATGTAATTGTCAATCTAAAAGAAAAAATAGCAGAACTTAACGAAAGAATATTACCCGAAAATGTAAAAATAGAACCTTTTCTCGACCGCACAACTTTAGTGGATTCCACTGTACATACAGTTATCCGAAATTTGCTCGAAGGCATAATCTTGGTTTCCATAGTGGTATTTATCTTCCTTTTCAACTGGCGAACAACTCTGATCGTAGCTACAGTGATTCCACTATCGTTTTTATTTGCCATCGTTATGCTCCGTATACAAGGATTACCGGCTAATCTTATTTCGATGGGGGCTCTCGACTTCGGCTTACTTCTGGAGGGGACACTCGTCATAGTCGAGATTATTTTCGTGGAGATGGAAAAACGATCTGCTTTACTTCAAGGCAGGTACGAAAATACGTTGAAAAGCGGACTTATCAAGAAAAGTGCCGGAACCGTTGCATCACATATTTTCTTTGCCCAATTGATTTTGGTTGTGGCACTGTTCCCCATCTTCTCATTCCAGAAAGTAGAAGGTAAAATGTTCTCACCACTCGCTTTCACATTAGGATACGCACTTTTAGGATCTCTTATCCTTAGTTTAACCTATGTTCCCGTGATGTGTAAAGTGCTATTGACAAAACCGTTGAAAGAGAGAACTAATTTTATCAGCCGATTTTTCACCTCAACTTTATATAAGATATACGAGTTCGGTACACGATATCGAAAAGGAACCATTATTGCGTTCTGTATCCTATTATCGTTATGCATTGCCAGATTCTGTTATTGGGGCACCGAATTTATACCAAGTATGAACGAAGGAGCAATCTATATCCGTGCGACTTTACCAAACAGTGTCAATCTGGACGAATCGGTAAAGATCACAAAGCAGATGAAAAAGAAACTGCGGAATTTCGGTGAAGTGGAGTTTGTTCTTTCACAAACAGGGCGACCTAATGATGGAACCGATGCTACAGGATTTTTCAATATAGAGTTTCATACTCAATTGAAACCCGAGAAAGACTGGAATCGCAAAATCAGTAAAGATGATCTGATTAACGAAATAAAGGATTCACTCGATATATATCCCGGTGTTATCTTTGGGTTCAGCCAACCCATCCAAGATAATGTCGAAGAATATGTCGCAGGAGTAAAAAGCTCATTGGTTATCAAAATATTCGGGAACGACCTGCACCAGTTAGAGGATCTTGCCAATCAAACGGCAGCTTCCATTAAAGATGTTAAAGGGATAGAAGATGTAAATGTCTTTAAAAGTATAGGTCTTCCCGAATTACAAATCAAATTAGACGAAGCACGCATGGCTCGCTATGCAGTATCTATGGCAGATGCACAAGCAGTGGTCGAAATGGCTATCGGAGGAAAATCGGCGACTAAATTCTACGAAGACGAACGTACTTTTGATGTAAATATCCGTTTTCAGAAAGAGTATCGTGATAATGAAGATAAAATAGGTAATATTCTTATTCCAACGATGGATGGAAAACAGGTTCCTTTAAAAGAGATTGCCGATATTACTTTCATTACAGGTCCTACATTTATTTACAGGGATGGTAACAGCCGATATGTTGGAATAGGATTCAGTATACGTGATCGCGATTTAGGATCTACCATTGCAGAAGCTCAAAAGAAAGTAGCGGAAAATGTGCAACTGAAACCTGAAAATAAGATGCAGTGGGCAGGTGAATTCGAGAGCCAACAACGAGCTACCAAGCGTTTGATGGTCATTGTTCCAGCTGCATTACTACTGATATTGTTTCTTCTTTATATGAACTTCGGCACCATTAAAGATACCCTTATTGCAGCCAGTGCCATGCCTTATGCCTTTATTGGAGGGTTTATATCGCTATGGGTAACCAATACGACATTCGGAATATCGGCAGGAATAGGCTTTATTATCCTGTTCGGCATAACGGCAATCGATAGTATTTTGCTGATTGCATTGATGAAAAGTAAAATGCAAAGAAGCCATAACCTACGACTGGCTATTGACGAAGCTGTACACAGCCGGGTAAGACCGGTACTGATGATTGCCCTTATGGGGTCAATGGGATTATTTCCTGCAGCCATGTCAACCGGAATGGGTTCTGAAATACAAAGACCGCTGGCCATTATGATTGTTGGAGGAATATTAATCTGTATGCTACTATCGTTTACGGTCTTACCACAGGTATTCTACTTTGCTTACAGACGAGATAAAAGACTAAGATAATACCTTTTTTTCTCATTGATAAGAGACAGACCTATGCGTTTGACCGTTGAGGACAGGCATATGGGTCTTCTCTACAACTAAAGAATGTTATCAATAAAAAAATTATTATTTTTAGATTTTAAACTAAAATAAACTGTTTATTGTTGTATTCCAAAGTTATAACTAACTTTAGCTATTATACTCACCAAAGCAATAAAAAGGTCTGAGACCTTAATCAAATGGCTGTTTTATGGAGTTACTTCTCGTAGAAGATAATATACGCATCAGCGAGTTCATAGTTAAAGGACTTGTGGAAAGTGGCTTTTCGGTCGTTCTGGCTGAAAATGGAACTGATGCACGAAGCCTGATCAGTCAACGGGAATGGGATTTGATTTTACTGGATATAATGCTACCCGATATCGATGGTATAGAGCTCCTACAATACACACGCTATAAAAAAATCAATACCCCTATTCTCGTTGTCAGTGCTTTGGGCGAACCCGATGACAAGGTAAAAGCTCTCGATTATGGAGCCGACGATTATCTGGCAAAACCTTTTCATTTCAAAGAACTGATTGCTCGTATAAATGCTTTGACACGCAGAGCCAAATTAAATTACAATACACCCTCTGAAATACTTGAATGTGACGATCTTAAACTTTATATAGACGAACATCGCATAGAAAGAGGCAATACCGAGATAAAACTGACCCTTCAGGAATTTAAGCTACTTAAAATTCTGATGGAGAATAAAAATAAGGTACTGCCCCGTAGCCAGATTCTCGATTCGGTATGGGGTATCAACTATGATTCAAATACCAATGTAGTAGATGTATACATATCGTATCTGCGAAATAAAGTTGATATCGAAGGTCATACCAAATTGATAGAAACAATCAAAGGAAGAGGATATATGATTAGAACTCACAATGAATGAGGTATCTGATTTTCAAATAATACTGCACTAGATACTTATTGTTACTCAACATATGAAAGTACAAACTCGTTTAAGTCTGTTTTGCTCTATTATATTCGGAGTGGTTTTTGCCATACTATCTCTCCTTATCTATGGATTATATTATAATAATGTTGAAAAATCTATCTATCAAAGCTTAAAAAAAACAGTTCAGATTACCGCTCTTTTTTACCTCGAAGAAGATGAGCTAAATAGCAAAGACTTTGCTAAAATTAGAAAGCAATTCGAAGAAGCGGTTTCTGATTCTTATTATCAGATATATAACGAAAACGACCAGGTTAGTTATGGAGCTAAACCTGCAGATATTCCACCACATATACTCGACCGTATACGTAAAGAAAAACAGTTGTCTTTTTCGACCGATGAATTTTTATGCAATGGGATTTTCTATGAAGATAACCAAGGTGATTTTGTAGTCATCACTAAAAAGAAGAAAGAAGATCTCAATGAGCAAGTAAATCAGCTTTTATGGGTTCTATTAGCAGCTTTTGTAATAGGACTATTAGCCATCATAGGATTAAGCAGATGGGTTTCACATGTGGCATATCGCCCATTCAGAAAGGTAATAGATCAGGTAAATAGCATCTCAACCAAAAATTTAGATGTACAGATAGAATCACCACAGACCAAAGATGAGTTACAGGATCTTACTGATACATTTAATGAACTTTTAAATAAACTATCCGAAACATTTATCATACAAAAGAATTTTGTGAATTATGTATCTCACGAATTTAAAACACCTTTGGCTTCGATATTGGGCAATCTCGAAGTCTTTTCGATAAAAGACCGTACCCCAGAGGAGTATAAACAGCTATCAAATAAATTGATACAACAAATTTATCAATTAGAAGAAATATTGAATATCTTAATTGTTATATCCGATCTAAGGGAAGACTCAGACATTAGAACACAAATACGGATTGATGATCTCATATGGGAAATAATAAGCAAAATATCGAACCGTTATACAGGATCAAAAGTTAGAGTAAACGTAGATATCCTTCCCGAAGATGAACAGCTATTGTCTATCAATAAAGATAAAACACAGTTACTTATGGCTATGTTTAATCTGATAGAAAATGCAGTAAAATACTCTCAAGGGAACACTGTGGATATTCAACTCTCGAAAAAAGAAGACCATCTTTGCATAGCAATTGCTGATAAAGGAATAGGCATACCTTCCGATCAATTAGACAATATTAGCAAACCATTTTATCGGGCAGATAATACCAATAAAATACAAGGCAGTGGCATCGGATTATCCATAGCCTTACGTATTCTTGAAAAAAACCGGATCAAGTATGAAATTATCTCAGAAGAGAATAAAGGAACTACAATTATCCTAATTTTTTCGGGTACTTAAAATATTTACAAGAGAAACCATACCTCACATTTATACCTGATCAATGTCTGAATCCAGACGATAAAGATCAAAACCTTCAGCCCAATAATCTTTAACTATTTCTCGGATCTTCAGTCCGAACTTTTCATAAAAAGGGTAAACCAATTGTGATGTTCTGACAGAAATAGTTTTTATACCATCAATCTCTTTCATTTTTTTGATCCTAAATCTGGTCAATGCACTTCCATACCCTTTTCCCTGTTTTTGGGTATCGAAAATATCCCACGAAATTCTCCCTATTTCTCCATCGTCCGACAGGTTGAATCCTCCGCACCCTACTATCACATTATCGACCTCTACCACATAATAATTATCTGCATAATTATCTAAATAATAGATAAGGTCACACTCTTCATCGGGAGAAAAATACTCCGGCGTATTCAATCTTAGCAAATCTATGATTTTCGTCCGATCTGATTCTTTATGCTTTCGTATAATCATATTAATATTAAGTACTGGAAAATAATCTGTAAGAATACAAAAATAAAGGTTTACAGATAAAATAGAACAACAAAAAGAGAGTAATGAATAAATAAAAATAGATATTTGTGTCAATTATAAAGGAATCGAGACGAACCATTACCCATTACCAATTGTTCTTCTCTGATGAGTAATCATAATTATGAACAATTTTATCTGATTAAAGCAGGATGATAGAGAAAATAATAAAATATCAGGTAATAAATTTACGCTATTTGCTTATTGTCCCCCTTTTACTATCCTGCATATTGGTTACAGCACAGGATACGGAACAAAGCAGGCAGATAATAAAAAATATTCAAGATCTATCCGAGAAAGACAGCCTGCCTGATGCTAAAGATATCATTTTAAAGGTTATAGTACAATATGATGAAAAAGGTTATAAGAGTGAGCCTTTTTATTTTCATAATCTCTACCGAAAAACATCGGTTGATGCTGTTTTGAACAAAGATTCTATAGAGTCTCAACTTGCTCATATGCGAAATAGTTCTGACCTTATATCAAGATTTGTTATCAGACCATTCGATTTTTCGTTTCAATATGCACGCTCTAATGGCAAATCGGATGAGGCGAACGTCACCGTTTTATTATTTGAAGACTATAAATCTATATTTGCAGATAACCTTAACAAAAAAAGAGGACAGACCATTCATGCGTCACAAAATAACGGAATCTTTGAAACTATTGGACATAAGAACATTTCCTATTTTCTGGACGAGATATTTGGGGATATCAACCTTTTTAAGGAGACCAATGACATTATGTTACTTGCTTTTAAGGGACCACTCCACAAATCAAATACAGAAACTTATACGTATAAATTACTTGGACAAAAACAAATCGATGGTCAGACCTGCAATGAAATTGCATTCTTCTGTACTAACATGAAAGAGAATGCCTTTGCCGGAAATCTATACACTTCCATTGGAGAAAACCCGAAGCTAATAAAAGCTCAATTTACCTTCAATAACAGAGAGAGTGCTAACTTTTTAAAAGATATACTCTTAACCCATAGTTTTAATTTGCAGGATTCAATCATTATTCCGGTCAAACAAGAAAGTATATTATTAATAGGAGACGATGCAAACAGAATGATGGCTGCCAAACGGACGGACATCTTTCTCAATTATAATTTTGACAAGCCCGACCACAACATCAGATGGGGAGTCAGTAGAGAGAAAGGCTATTTTAGAAGAGACACTTCTTTTTGGACAACTATCAGACCCATACCTTTAACTAACTCACAAAAGCAGATCGGTAATTTAGAACAGGCCGCAGATAGCAGCAAAAGGTTCAGACGATTAGAAAGAGTCATTTCATTGGTTCTCAGTGGCTCTTACAGCCTTGGTGGAATAGAGGGACCGGTTGAACTCGGACCTTTAACTCATTTTTTAAGTTACAATGATATGGAAGGGCTAAGGATCAGAGTAGGAGGAAATACCACCATCAGATTCTCTGATCAATTTCAGTTGGGAGGATACATAGCCTACGGAACTAAAGATACCAGAGTAAAGCACCAAGCCAATTTAGTATATTCGCTTTCTCCTAAACAGAAATATCTTTGGGAATACCCTAAAAAATTATTCTCTTTTACCTATGCATCGGATCTAAATATTCCGGGGCAGGATATGCTATTGATGAACCGAGATCATTTCGCACAATCTTTTACTCATGCTCCAACCAATAACATGTCGTTACAAAGAATTGGATTATTGACATTTGAGAGTGAGAACAGCAGTAACTTAACATATAAAATAGGTGGTAAGATCACCTATGATAAACCTTTAGGTGTTGTACAATATGTGAGAGCTATAAGTCCGACGGATACTACTGTTATCGACAATATAACAAGCAGCGATCTTATCTTATCATTACGTTTTGCTCCGGGAGAAAGGTTTATTCAAAGAAAAGAAAAACGAACAGCTATTCGCAGAGCCGCTTTCGAACTTGATGTTACCTACCGCAGAGGCATTAAAGGGTTATTTGGTGCTGATTATGGATATAATGCTGTTAATTTTAATCTTTTCAGAAGATTTGATTTTACTCGAAATATTGCTCAGGTAGATACCTATTTATCAGGAGGCAAAATCTGGGGGCGTGTACCATTTCCGCTTTTATTTATACCCGAGGGTAATCAAAGTTACGTATTTAACAGCAGAGCGTACAACGTAATGAATTTCTATGAGTTTGCTACAGACCGTTTTATAGCAGGTAGCGTTAATTCGACATTCGATTGGTCACCCATCCGATTATTCAACCCCAATAATAAAATAAAAATATGTGTGGGATCGAAAATAATATACGGACCGCTTTCTGAAGAAAATGATCCGGCATATCATCCTGATCTTTTCATGTTTAATAATGGCATCAGGGCTCTGGGTAATACGCCTTATGCCGAATTTAACATCGGGTTAGCCAATATATTTAATATGATCCGCATTGATTATTCTCGCAGATTAACATACCTCGATTCGGATGACACTACAGAGGGAAATAAAATAACAAGGGGAACTATTTTATTTTCGGGAAGTTTCTCTTTTTAGTTTCTAATACCAACGTAGTAGATTACCATTTTAAACCAATATATTTCGAATGCCTAGTAAAGTTTTCAAATAAGCAAGAAGCTCACTCTCTTGTGAAAACTTCATTCAAACCCACAGATAATATACTAAAAATATGCAATCTATAGATGGGAATCTGCTGAATATCGGAACACATAAAATTCCTGTCACACGTAATTTTCGGGATAAATAAATCTTAATAACTAATGCATTATTTTAAATAATAATTCACGCAGAAGTTCTCCATCAGGGGTCGATGGATTATCTACACCCTTGCATTTTGCATCATAGGTTCTTAAAAGAGACATGATTTCCATAGTCTTAAAAGCATTGTAACTCTTAAGAGCAAGTACATAATCTTTTGCTTGATAACTGTTTCTAAAACCAAGTTCAGCAGCAATACCATTCTCGGATTTGTCTTTTGCCCAATAACAAATCATCAGATTACTAAAGAAATTAAATAGCACAACCAGAGTTACTATTAAAGGATTATTTTTAGGATTTTTCTCAAAGTAATCAGCAATCTGATTCGCTTTAAAAGTATTCCTCTCCACAACTGCCTTCAAAAGCTCGTAGTTATTAAAATCCTTGCTGATTCCGATATTACGCTCGATCAGCTCGGCTGTAATACGTTTTTCGGCAGGAGGTATTGAAAGCAATAATTTGTCTACTTCATTGACAACTTTACTCAGATCGTTACCTAAAAAATCGGTCAGCATTTGAGCCGATTTCTGGTCGATTCCTAATCCCTTTGTACTAACAAAAGAAGTTATAAATGCAGGCATTTTATAATCGGGAATCTTTTTTGATTCAAAGACAACACCACATTTCTCTATACCTGCATAGAGTTTTTTACGCTTGTCTATAGTTCCGTTTTTATAGTTCAGCACCAATATGGTACTAGCCAGAGGATTTCTCAGATATATTTCCAAATCCTCAATTTTCTTTAGCCCCTGAGCCTCTTTTACAACAATCAATTGATGATCGGACATCATCGGAAAACTCCGTGCCAATGTTATTACTGTCGCTACATCAGTTTCCGATCCGTAAAGAATTGTTTGATTAAAATCACGCTCCGTTTCGGGAATTACCTTCTCCAAAAGGGCATTTGTGAGATCATCAATATAATAAGGTTCGTCCCCCATCAAAAGGTAGATGGGGTGAAACTTACGTGAAAGTATATCTTTTTTAATTTGTTCGAATGACATCTTTTATCAAAAGTCTTCGAAACGAAGATGTTTTACTGTAGATCCGTTATTTATCAATGTCGT
Organism: Dysgonomonas sp. HDW5A; assembly: GCF_011299555.1. Classification (NCBI taxonomy): domain Bacteria; kingdom Pseudomonadati; phylum Bacteroidota; class Bacteroidia; order Bacteroidales; family Dysgonomonadaceae; genus Dysgonomonas; species Dysgonomonas sp. HDW5A. The sequence goes on from NZ_CP049857.1 coordinate 1,021,855, forward strand.
CAAAGCTTTAATCCCGATCATTACATGTTCGTTCACAAAATTTTGAGTCACCACACTATCGCTCTTTTCAGTTTTTACTCCGTCCGAAATCATGGGCTGGTCAGATACCAAAAGTAAAGCTCCCGTAGGTATACCATTGGCAAAACCACAAGTAAATAATGTTGCTGTTTCCATATCAACAGCCATAGCTCTGATAGAACGCAGGTAATCTTTAAATTTATCATCGTGTTCCCATACTCGACGATTGGTTGTATAAACTGTTCCGGTCCAATAATCTTTATTGAAGTCACGTATATTAGACGATAATGAACGTAACAAATTAAATGCCGGTAATGATGGAACTTCAGGTGGAAAATAGTCATTGGATGTACCTTCTCCTCTGATAGCAGCAATAGGAAGGATATAATCGCCCAATTGATTATGTTTTTTGATTCCTCCGCACTTACCTAAAAACAAAACTGCTTTTGGTTTTATGGCACTCAATAAATCCATAATAGTGGCTGCATTTGCACTACCCATTCCAAAATTTATGATAGTAATCCCGTTGGCCGAAGCATTGGGCATATTTCCATCCAATCCTAATATCGGAACCTTGAAATGCTCTGCAAATATTTCGACGTATTTCGAAAAATTTGTCAGGAGAATATGTTTTGTGAACTGCTCTAGTGGTCGTTTAGTATACCGAGGTAACCAATTGTCTACAATTTCTTGTTTAGTCTTCATAATAAACCTATTTTTGTTTTATACAAAGAAGCTCTATTTCCTCTTCGGAAGAGATCGCTTCTTATGGTGTTATTACCAAACAAAGATAGCAAAAATGTTAGAACTAAATTTACCACCCTATACTCCAAAGATAAAAAAAAACGACAAGCTATACATTTGGGATCAAATACGCTCCAAATATGTGGCTCTTACGCCTGAGGAGTGGGTAAGGCAACATTTTATTAACTATCTGATAACAGAAAAACAATACCCCCCATCTCTTATTGCAAACGAAACCCAGATATCACTTAATACGCAACGAAAAAGATGTGATTCGGTAATATATGACAATAAGCTCAACCCTTTGGTCATTGTAGAATATAAGTCTCCTGATGTAAAGATTACTCAGGAAGTATTCGATCAGATTGCCAGATATAATATTGTACTTCGGGTTAAGTATCTAATTATATCGAATGGAATGGAACATTATTGCTGCTGCATCGATTATGATAATCTTAGCTTCGAGTACTTATCTGAAATACCTCTTTATACAGCTTTAGAAAATAGCCTCTAAAAAGAAATGAGGCTACTCAAAAGAATAACCTCATGCTTTCTTATAGCCCACAGTTGGTCTAATCTAAAGAAAGTAATGTACTTACACCTATTCGGTTCCATGCATTGATAGTTATAATTGCCATAATAACCTCTGCCAGCTTTTCTTTGCCGAGTAGAGCTTCTGCTTTTTGATAGGTCTCTTCCGAAACTCCCCCATCGCTTATCAAAGTTATCTCTTCTGTCAAAGTAAGAATGATCCTTTCACTTTCTGTATATAACTCAGTTTCATGCCAAACATTCAACAAATAGATACGTTGTTCTGTTTCTCCTAATTTCCGTGCATCTCTTGTATGCATGTTAAGACAATATGCACAGCCATTTATTTGTGATGCTCTGATTTTTATCAGTTCTTTTTCAATTGGAGACAATGATGTACCATGTAAATATGTTTCTAATTTGAGCATCGCCTTATAGGCTTCCGGAGCAACCTCATGTATTTTTATTCTTTTCGTTTCCATAATTGTTTGTTTTTTTGGTTAAGGCGAAGTTAAACCTATTCTAGTCTAATAAGATTAAACTGGTTTAAGAAAACAATATTGAATAGAAGTATTAACTTAAAACAAAAGAGCGGTTACCCCTCAAAGGATAACCGCTCTTTCATTTATTGATTTTATCTAATCTTTTTATTTCACAGAAACAGGTCTGTCGGCTTTATCAACTCCAAAAGTTTTTGAAGGCTGAGATCCCATTTCAAATTCTAAAGTACCACCCGCAACTACGTCTTTATGATTGATATAAGATTTAGTATAAGGCTTACCGTTCAATTTAGCACTTTGAATATATTTATTCTCAGGACTATTGTTGGCTGCAATCACTTTAAATGTTTTTCCGTCTCCCAGATTTATAGTAGCTTCTTTCATCTGAGGACTGCCAAAGATATAGTCGCCTCCGGCAGGAGCCATCGGATAGAATCCTAATGCCGAAAGAATATACCATGATGACATCTGACCCACATCTTCATTACCGCTCAATCCGGCAGGTTTGTCAAAATAAAGAGTAGTCAATACTTCACGTACTTTTTCTGCCGTTTTCCATTGTTGACCTACGAATGGATACAAGTAAAGAACTTGATGACTTGGCTCATTTCCATGTGCATATTGTCCGATCAATCCGCTAATGTCAGGAGAAGCTTCTGATCCCATATCTCCTTGTATAGTAAACAATGAATCAAGTTTTGTTACGAAAGCTTCTTCGCTTCCGAATAAGCTAATCAAGCCATTCACATCATGAGGAACCAACCAAGTATATTGCCAAGCATTACCTTCGGTGTAATCATCTTCACGGTGAGTAGAATGCAATGGGTTGAATGGTACACGGAATGTACCTGTAGAAGAAAGACCTCTCATAAACTGAGTCTCTTTATCAAAATAATTTTTATAAGACTCACTTCTTTTGATGAAATAATCATAGTCTTCGGTCTTACCCATTTCTTTTGCAACCTGAGCAACACTCCAGTCTGCGATAGCATATTCCAAGCCTTTAGCAACAGACTCGAATGTTTTTTCTTTATCGTAAGGAATATATCCATATTCTTTCAACCAGTTAAGACCTCTTTCGTCCAACATCATCGAAGTCTTCATTGCCTCATAAGCGGCTTCTTTATCCTTATCAGCAACAAAGCCTTTCAAGAATAAGTCTGCCAGAACAATAACTCCCGGATTACCCACCATACAGTCGGTTTCGTTACCCATCAAATGCCACACCGGTAATTTTCCCTGTTGTTTAAATATTTCAATGAAAGTACTGGCTACATCTTTTGCCAACTCGGGATGGATAATAGTTTGCAACGGCTGAGCTGCACGATATGTATCCCAAAGTGAGAAAGTTGTATAATTAGTAAAATCATTGTTGGTATGTACTTTCTTATCGCTACCCCAATAGTCGCCATTTACATCAGCAAATACCGATGGAGCTACCATAGAGTGATACATTGCAGTATAGAAATTGCGAAGATCGGTTTTACTATCCGATTTCACCACTATCTTATTCAATTCTTCATTCCAAGCCTTATCTGCATTAGCAACGGTTTTTTCGAAATCCCATCCGGGAAGCTCTGCTTGCATGTTCATTTTTGCATTTTCGATACTCACCGGCGACAGAGCAACTTTAGCATATATTTGTTCTCCGGTTTTAGTCGGAGCAAAGAATACCTGACCATAGATTTTACGCATAGGGGTTTTAGATCCTTCGTAAACTGCAGTAGTATCCGATAAAACAAATTTAGATATCGGTTTCGAGAAAGTCGCTGTAAAATAAACGCGTTGATCGTTTGCCCATCCCTTAGAGAAGCGATAACCCGAAATTACACTGTCATTTTCCTGAATCAAAGTAGCATCTACAGGCATATCCCATCCGATACCGTGCTCAAGATCGATAATAATTTTAGGATCTGATGACTCAGGGAATGTATATTTATGAAATCCCACTCGTTGAGTTGCTGTCAACTCCACATCGATACCGAATCGATCCAGATGAACCGAATAATATCCCGGTTTAGCTGTTTCTTTATCGTGTGAAAAGTAAGAATAGATGCCTGTTGATTCGTCGGGAAGTGTACCTCTTGTTAATTTAACATCTCCAACGGCAGGCATGAATGAAATATCGCCTAAATCGCCAATACCTGTTCCGCTTAAGTGCATATGTCCGAAACCGATAATGGTAGAATCGCTGATATGATATCCCGAACACCAATCCCATCCCTGACTATGCTGAGTAGGTCCTAGCTGTACGAATCCAAAAGGAACATTGGCTCCCATAAATACGTGTCCATGATCGCCTGTACCGATGTAAGGATCAACATACTGTGTCAGATTTTCAAGTTCAGCTTCTTTTTGCCCTTTTTCAGAACAAGCAATCGTACCCAGCATCAAGCCGGTACAAATACCCAATCCGAGAGCGTTTCTCATGATTTTTTTTGTTACCATACTTTAGTTAACTTATTTAAGATTTATGTCAATTACGCTAATTCGCATTATATTAAGGTCTCAGACCTATTTATTGTCCATCCAAGTATAACATTGATAGTTATTGCTTTAGAATACGACATTAAATACTTTCTTTTACTTATAAATAGGGAAAGAACTGCAATTTACGCCTTTTATTATGTCCCTCGGTAAAAATAGTAATAATTTTCCAAACAAAATGACAGTTTAAAGCCCTGATTATACTTTCAGCTCTTATTATTAGCTTAGTCACTCACTTACACTAAAGTGACAAAAGTCATACAATTAAGCTACAAAGGTTACAAGATACAGTACAATTACGTCACTTTCTCAAACCACTAATAATCAGACAACAAACTTATAAAAGGTGACAAAAATGACAAAAGTGACACTTTTTATGCTGCTTTTTTATTTCCCTTCAAACCTCATACGATTTAAACCTGTACTCTTACCTTTATAGATAAACTAAAGTCTCATACCTTTTTATCAATTAGATGAATACAGCAAATACAACCAGTTATAGTTGAAGGCATACCATCTCCCAACTAATCATAAAAACACTAATTAAGCTCACAGAACTATTTGTTACTTTGGTTAGCAAAATAACAACAGAGTATGATACTCTTTTAGAGTCTCACTAAATGTTTGCTTTTATTTAAAATGCAGATTTAAAACTACGATTTCAGAAATAGTTCCGATACGATACTGAGGGCCGGCAAGTCCTAGTCCCGAAGTAACATAAACATGTGTATTATCTTTCTTTTTATAGCCATGACCGACTTCATATATCAGACTCATCAATAAGTTATTGGGAAACAATTGTCCGTTATGAGTATGTCCATAAACAGCAAGGTCTGCCTGTTCATTTGATTCTTCTGATAGATTCTTTGGTTCATGATTCATCACAATTACAGGCAATTGCTTATCAACATGCTGCATCAGCTCAGTTAATGGTTTTCGATGTTCGGCATGATCGTCTTCTCGACCTACAATATAAAACTTATCAGCTATATTTATTGCCGTATCTCTTAACATGGTCATTCCTGTTTCGGAAGCTAGCCAAGCTATTTTCTCTTCAGAATTTAATCTGTATTCGTGATTACCTGTAGTCACATATACTCCATAAGGAACTTTTAAACGTTGGAACTCCTCCCCCATCCTCTGATCTACTAATGGAGACAGATCATAATCTATAATATCGCCAACCAACAGGATAACATCCGGTTTTTGTTCCATTATTTTATCCACATACATACTCAACACCTTTTTATCAATCAAATGTCCAACATGTATGTCTGCCACCATCACGACTTTAAGAGTTTTAAGCCCTTCTACTTTTTTATCAACAGCTAAATCCATCGTTGTTACAACAGGATGCCAAAAGCGATAATGTCCGTATGTCATCGAAGAAACTACAATAACCAGCGATAGTATGCTATATATTCTTCGGAATGAAACCTTTTGTAAGTTTAATCTTCGTATAGGCTGAATCCAGCGCCCTAAAAATTTAACAAAATCATAAATCAGCAGTAAAGCCGAAGTATAGCCAATAAATATCATCCATGAAGTTCCAATCAACAAAATAGGCTTCAAGATAGCAGATGGTAACATAACATTGAAAATCAACCCTACCAGATATACGATAAGCTCTATTGCAAACAGCGATGCATAAGGAATTCTGTATGCTTTACTCTTGGGTAAAAGCTGCCATCCTCGTACAAATACATATACATTAAATATAAGATGTACTATAAGTGCTTGAAATAAGAAGACTTTCATTTCGTTTTTACTTTAATTACAGCATATTCGGACTGCGTCCCTATACGGAATTTTCCACCCCAAAGCCCCATACCCGAACTTACATATATATTTGTATTTCCTTTTTTCAAATAACCATACGAGTCTTCATAAATCATATCGGTTATCAGCGAAATAGGCCATATCTGTCCGCGATGTGTATGCCCCGAAAATTGAATATCTACCCCTTCATTTTCAGCTTCTTCTAAATTATACGGTTGGTGATCCAACAAAATTATGGGCTTCGATTTATCTAAAGAACCAGTTAATGCTGCAAGAGGTTTTCGATTCGAATTCGACTTATCATCTCGTCCGACAATATAAAACATGCTATCAATTAAAACAGCAGAATCTCTAATTAGTTTAATGCCTGAGTCTTCTATGAATTTCGATGAAGCCAAAGCTCCGCTGATATACTCATGATTGCCCATAACGGCATATACTCCGTATTTCGATTTTATCTTTTTCAGATCATCCGACATATTCTGCTCAATCAGCGGTCTGACACTACTATCTATAATATCTCCTGCAATAAGAACAATATCCGGATTTTCTTTATTGATAAGCTCTACCCATTGTTGCAGCTCACTTTTACCGATGCCATATCCTAAGTGCATATCACTAAGCGCCACTATAGTAAGCGAATCGCCGCCTCCTATAGTTTTAGTAATTTCGATAGGCAGATCGACCCGTTCTTTAATGCGGTATTTTAAATAACCACACAGCATCAGTAAGCCGATAAAGCCCACTGTCAAGCCAAAACTAAGCCAATTATCTTTGGTATATTGGTTCAGTGTATCCCGAGGTACAAGATGGGAGGCACGAATCAAGTCGGTGAGTAAATTAAAAATGAGAAAATAAATAAAAATAAAGAACCACGAGGTTCCGATTGTATATAAAACAGATGTTACTCCAACCGGAAAATGTTCTCCTGCCAGAAATAACAAAAAAATAGAACCGATCAATACTACAGCTACCCCGATCAATAACGAACGCGTTACTACGCTCAAAGGGATAACCGTCCAAGCTCTGTAGAAAACATAATAATTACCTGCTAAAAAAAGTAAAAGAAAAATGATAAAAAAAAGATATTTCATAATCAGTCAGAGCTTGATAAAAATAAAATCCGATACTACACATCTGTATGTGCCATGAAAAAAAAGAGTAACTATAATGTTACTCTTTATATTTTAGAGGGATAAGGATTATCTCCTGCTCCCCAGTGCGATAAAGATATAATAAATAAGAGTGGCTAAAGAACCTAAAGCAGCTACAACATATGTATATGCAGCCCATTTTAAGGCATCTTTTGCTTTATCCTTATTAGAATCTCTTACAATACCGGCTGTATTAAGCCATACTAAAGCACGATTACTGGCATCAATTTCGACAGGTAATGTCACAAAACTAAAGATGGTAGTCATTGCAAACAAACCGATACCAATCCATAATAATATAGGGAAAGTATTGATCATAAATATACCTGCCAATAATACCCACATAACCCATTTCGAAGCAAAGCTAACCGTAGGCACCAAAGCCGATCTTAAAGTCAAAGGTCCGTACGCTTTAGCATGCTGTACAGCGTGTCCGCATTCGTGTGCCGCAACCGCAGCAGCTGCCACACTATTGCTATGATAAACACCTTCGCTTAAGTTTACCGTTTTGTTGCCCGGATTGTAATTATCCGTAAGCATACCTTGGGTCGAAACTACTTGTACATCATATATACCATTGTCATGCAGCATCTTCAATGCAACATCTCTACCTGTCAATCCGCTATCTAATGGTACCTTTGAGTATTTTTTAAATTTGCTTTGTAATGTTGCCGAAACTATCCAGCCTCCCAAAGCAATTATACCGAATAAAATCCAACCGAAATACATAATCTTACTATTTTAATTAATAACCTTTTCTACCTTATAATTATCTTTATCAAAAGATATGCCAAAGATATACATATTAATTGTTTGTAAATTTGATAATTACTTAAAAAAGGCTAATCAGAGATTATACGAAATATTGACGTTTAATAGTCTGATCACGATCAGGACCTACTGATACAATACTGATAGTAACATCTAACTCTTCCTCCAAAAAATTGACATAGTCTATAAATTCCTGAGGAAACTCTTCTTCACTCTGCATTTTTGTCATGTCCATATTCCATCCTGGAAGTTCCTTGTATACAGGTGTTACATTATCTCCTATTTCAAAAGGAAATTCGGTTGTTTCTTTACCATCGATTTTGTATGCAACGCATGCTTTGATAGTCTCGAATGTATCCAATACATCGCTTTTCATCATAATCAGTTGAGTCACCCCATTGATCATTATAGCATAACGCAATGCAACCAGATCAATCCAACCACAACGGCGGGGACGCCCTGTTACCGATCCAAACTCAAAGCCTAACTTGCGAAGTTTATCACCCGTTTCATCGAACAGCTCTGTAGGGAAAGGACCACTACCTACACGTGTGCAGTATGCCTTGAAAATACCAAAAACTTCACCTATATGACTGGGAGGAATGCCCAAGCCAATACATGCTCCCGAAGAGATCGTATTAGATGAAGTCACAAAAGGGTAAGACCCGAAGTCGATATCCAGCATAGTGCCTTGTGCTCCTTCTGCTAAGACCGATTTATGTTTTGACAAAGCATTATTGATATAATACTCACTATCTACAAATGTAAATTCTTTTAATTTTTCAACACCTTTAAACCATTCTTTTTCGATTTCAGCCAATGAACTGCAATCGAAGTTATATTGATTTAGTATTTCCAGATGTCTGTTTCTTACCTGTTGGTACTTTTCATCGAAACCGCATAAGAGATCTCCCACTCTCAAACCTCCACGTCCTACTTTCTCAGTATATGTCGGTCCGATACCTTTGCCGGTAGTTCCTATTTTAGAGTCTCCCTTAGCATTTTCATAACAAGCATCCAATAAACGATGTGTAGGTAAAATAAGATGAGCTTTCTTTGAGATCAACAGGCGTTTAGTGAGATCATGCCCCGACTTTTCAAGAGACTCAACTTCACCTTTAAATAATGCAGGGTCCAGTACCACTCCATTTCCGATGATATTTATCTTATCACCTTGAAAGATACCCGAAGGCACCGATCTTAAGACATACTTCTCACCCTCAAATTCTAAAGTATGACCAGCATTGGGTCCGCCTTGAAAACGGGCTACTACTTCATATTTTGGAGTTAATACGTCCACTATTTTGCCTTTACCTTCGTCACCCCATTGCAACCCCAGTAGTACATCTGCTTTCATTTCTTTTTATTGGTATTTATTTTATTTTCTTCTGATTTCTTTGATTTCTTCTCACTTTGTTGCTTTTCCTTTAAGCACTTGGCACATGTTCCGTATATATACATACTATAATAGCCAATCTTAAATCGGGCAAACCTCTTTTGCTGTGTCTGAGTAAATGGTGTTGCATTTTTATATTCCTTCACCTTCCCACATGTAGTACAAATTAAGTGATCATGGTTTTCAGCACCATATATACGTTCATACTGAGATATATTTGCTCCAAACTGATGCTTCACTAACAAACCACAATCCAATAACAATTCGATTGTATTGTACAGTGTAGCTCTGCTAACCCTCATACTTTGGGTATTCATTGTTTGAAAAAGCGAATCGACATCAAAATGTCCTTTTGTAGAATAGATATGATCAAGTATGGCAAAACGTTCGGGCGTCTTGCGATGTTTATGCTGATTGAGGTATTCAGTAAACTTATTTAAAACCTGTTCTTTTATCTTCTGATTATCCATTTTACCAGATCAAGAATAACAAATATACACTTTTTTAAGTAAAGAACAATTTGAAACTTTATTATTGAGAACATAAAAAAAACACGAAGAGTAATTTCTTCGTGTTTTTTTATTATAAGTATTCAATTATCAATATCCAGGATTTTGCTGTGTAGCAATATTTGGATTGGCATCAATTTCTCTTTGAGGTATTGGCCATGCTAATCTTGTATCACCGGGTTGAATAGTTTGCCCTAAAGCTCCGGTTCCGGTAGTAGCTGCAATAATTGGCAAATGCAATCGTTTCAAATCATGAAAATAATGTCCTTCAAAAGCTAGTTCTTTGCGTTTCTCTAGAAGTATAGCATCGATTAAAGCTTGTCCGGTAGCAGTTGTTGATGCCGCTGTAGGAAGAGCTCTTTGTCTTATTGCGTCCAAATATTTACGAGCTGTAGTCTCATCTCCTAGTCTTGCAGCTGATTCCGCTGCAATTAGATACATTTCAGAAACTCTAAGCATGCTATAATTATCCAAACCAGGTGTTCCTCGACCAGGATATTTACCTTCTACATAAATATTATCTTTTTTAGATGCTGCCTCACCATTTACAAACCAACCCTTTCGAACATCACCTTCGGCATAAAGAGCCGGAAACTTGGGTTCCACCAATAGATCTCCATAACCAGCTTCAATATAGATATATCCTAAAGCATTAGTTCCTTGATTATCCACAAGATTATGAGCTAAAGTGAATATCGACTCAGAGGTATATTCCTCCCCCCAAGAGGCCAGATATTTATCGTTGGGGATCAAACTATATTTAGGGATTACCAACTCAGCATACTCTTTAGCTTTGGCATAGTTACCCATATAAAGATATACCCTTGCATATAATCCATTTATAGCATTAGGAGAAAGCGTATAAGGTGCAACTTGACGCATTTTAGTTACAAGTTCAGCAGCCTTTCCTAAATCGGAAAGAATATTAGTATAAACCTCATTCACTGTATTTCTTTTAGGTTGCCCTGCTGCATCATGTTTTGTTATATATGGTACACCTAAATGAGAATGATCAGTAGTAAAATTATAGTCTTGAGCATACATCCGAACTAAATCAAAATGTAGTAAAGCTCTAAGAGCATATGCTTCACCAACAATCTGGTTTACAGCAGTCTGATCTCCAGAAATTTTTGCATTTATTATATTATTAGCCCTGTTTATTGTATTATATGTTTGATTCCAATAATAACCAAAGTCTGCTGTTGACACACTCCATGACCAAGCTGCCTCTGAAGTGAATCGATTAGAATTAGTAGGAGAGGCTTTTACGTTATTAGTTAAAACATCACCGTAAACAACAAAGTCACGTCCATAACTATAATAATACTGTAACCCATCATAAGTTCCAACTAATGCTGCTGTTGCACTTTGAACATTATTTATAGCATTTGCGGAATCGACAGAAGAACTTGGCTTCAAATCCAAGAAACTATCACAGGATTGCAGTGATACGGTAGCAATTACCGCTAAAGCAAACATTTTAATATATTTATTCATAATCTTTTCTTAATTTAAAATAGGTTCAAGAACTAAGATTTAAAAATTGTAATTAAAACCAAATGTCATGGTTTTAGCAACAGGATATCCAAACCATGGGTCTCCGTTAATTCCAACTTCAGGATCAAGTCCTTTATAATCTGTAAAAGTCAAAAGATTCGTTCCTTGGAAATAAATACGTAATCCTGGTACATTTGGTAATGTATAGCCGATATTTAAATTTCTCAAACGGATAAAAGAACCATCATATACATATCTAGTAGACATTGGAGCATATACTGAAGGAGATACACCATAGATAACTTTTGGAACATCTGTTATGTCTCCTGGTTTTTGCCATCTATTCAACACATCTGGTGATTGATTCCATAAACCTCTAGCACCAAAAGCATTCACCATGGCCAAAGTCTGGTCTGAAATCTTATTACCTTGATTGAAGTAGAACAATGCAGACAAGTCAAATCCCTTATATTTAAACGTATTTGTTAAACCGCCAAAGTATTTAGGAGCTGCAGATCCAACAATTCGTCTATTAGCTTTTGAAATACTTTTCACTTTACTTCCATCTTCCGCATACCACATTGGAGCACCATCTTCTGGATCTACACCAGCCCATTCATAAGTATAAATAGACTGAACATCTTCCCCTTCACGTTTGATTCGATTTGTAGTAATGATATCTTGTCCTCCATACAGTTCTGTTACTTTATTCTTATTATGACTTATATTGAAGCTAACAGTCCATTCAAAATCTTTAGTAACAACAGGAACCCCTGATATTGTCCATTCTACTCCTCTATTTCTCATACTTCCCACGTTTCTCATTGCTGTGGTAAATCCGGTAGTAGAAGATACTGGGACACGGAATAGTAGATCTGTTGTATTCTTATTGTAGAATTCAAGAGTTGTAGATAATCTATTATTAAAAGCAGAGAAATCTACACCTACGTTAAATGAAGCTGTTGACTCCCATTTCAAATCATTATTAACCATCTGCAATGGGTAAATACCTGATACTCCATTATAATTGGCTCCACCAGAATATAATCCTAATGCAGGGTGTCTTCCATCAAGTTCTGACCCAGCAGTCGTAAAAGTAGTAACATCTGAATTACCTGATGTTCCATAACTAGCTCTTAGGCCTAGATTTGTTAACCATTCTACATTTTGAAGGAAATTCTCCTGACTCATTCTCCATTGTCCACCAACAGACCAGAAGTTTGAATATAGATTGTCTTTAGAGAATCGAGAAGAACCGTCTCGACGGAAACTTGTTGACAAAATATATTTGTTATCATATGCATAGTTTACTCTAGTGAATAAAGAAAACAGTCTCACATGCTTATAATCACTTTCAGCTGTAACAGGATTGGCTCCTGCTGTCAACTCTTGAAAATCGGGAGTAGGAAAACCTTCCGAAGCAGCAATTTGATAGCGATAAGAGTCATCATTTGCTTCTTGTCCAACCATTACATTTAAATTATGAACTTTATCAAATACTTTATTATAATTCAATGTATTAGTAATGTTCCAAACTAAACTTTCTCCTCCTGTACGTGTAGCACGTCCTCCAAGAGTAGATGCTGTATTACCGGGAACCCTTGGATCATCCCACTGAGCCTCATTCACTTGCATAAAGTCAACACCCCATTGTGTTTTAAAGGTCAACCCTTCCAGAAGATCATATTCTACAAAAGCACTCTCAATAACTCTATAAGTTCTAGAGTTAGCATAGTTATATTTTATATTCGCCAAAAAATTTGCAGATAAAACAGTTAACTTCGTTGGAACTCCGTCTATTTCGCCTGGATCAAGAGCTGGTATTATAGCTGATGCCAATACTGGATTAGAATAATAAGAACTTGTTGTTAATGGAGTTTCTTGCTTAGTCAAAGATAGAGTACTACTCAATCCAAATCTAAGTTTATTTGAGTAGGCATGAGTTATATTGAATTTGTTCGAGATACGATTCATAGCCGATGCCTCTAAAATACCTTCTTGATTAAAATATCCTGCTGAAACAAAGAATTTAGTTTTCGCATTACCTCCATTTGCCGAGATATCAAATGAATAGGTAGGCGCATCATTTCTATATGTTCTATCCATCCAATTAAAATTATACGAATTTCCATTTGCATCTTTAGGAAAAGTATCAAATAAATCCTGTTGAGCTTCATCCAAAGAACTATATCCTCCACTATTAAACAAAGCCTCTGTCATATATTCAGTATATTGAGCTTTGTTCATTACCTTAAAATTATTGGTAGCTCTTCTTGACCAGCCATAATTAGAAGATAAAGAGAATCTGGTCTTGCCATCAATCCCTGATTTAGTGGTAACTACCACTACCCCATTTGCTGCACGAGCTCCATAAATAGATGTAGCAGAAGCATCTTTCAACACAGTTATGCTTTCGATATCATTCGGATTTATACCAGCCAAAGCATTCGAGTTATCAGAATAAGTAGTTTCTCCGGTAGAAGTCAATTGTCCAAAATTACCTGTAGCAATAGGAACTCCGTCTACAATCCACAAAGGTTCAGTACCTGCATTCACAGAACCAAGCCCTCTCACAACTATCCTCTGACCTGCACCAGGTTGTCCTGAAGCTGCTTGAGTAAGCAAACCGGCAGAGTTTCCTTGTAAAGCTTTATCTACTGAAGAACTGGTTATGTCTGTCAACGCTTTAGACTGAACAGTAGTCGCCGACCCTGTAAATGTAGCCTTCTTAACCAGACCATAACCTGTTACTACAACCTCATCCATTAATTTTGAATCATTTTCCATGATGATTTTCAAATTTGTTCCGGCTGCTACTTCTTTGGTTTTCATACCAATAAGAGAAATCACTAGCGTTTTTCTATCTGATGGAATATTCAAAGAGAAATTACCATCGATATCGGTCACTGTTCCTACAGTTGTACCTTTAGCTACGACTGAAGCTCCAATCACGGTTTCACCGGTATCATCTAAGATTGTACCTGAAACTCGTGTTGTTTGAGCTACTGATAACCCGACACTTGCAATGATACAAGTCAAAATCATTATCAATTTTTTCATAAACACTACTTTAAATTACTCAATTATTTTAATATCAATCAATTATCCACAAGTCCAAGGGAATTCTTTTACATTATTTCACAATGGGAGTCGCAAATGTATATTTTTTTCACAAAATACACAAAATTTGCCATGTTAAATGTTAGTTTTTCTTTATTTAAAAAAGATATTAGATACAAACGAAGACTCCCTACTCCATATTAATAGAGTAAAAAATGAAAAATAACATCAAATTGTCAAGAAAATCTCAAATGCATATTTATACAAACATAAAAAACCGTCAATCAAAAGACCAACGGTTTACAAATTAACAGATTACTCCAAAATCGTTTCTCACAAACACTTCAAAGTGTTAAGATACGACAATAAGAACCCTAGTATTTAATATTTTTATACAATAATCGGCATTCATAAGCTTCATTTAACCGAAGCAGCATTGATTCACGACTAGGAGGATCTGACATATCGTTAGGATAAAAAACTGAGAGAATAGAAAATAGCGATTCATCATCGAAAGATTCAATAGCAGCCTGAAAACTCTCTTTATCTCCATTCTCCATATATAACAATGCTAACTTTTCATGAGATTGAGTTGATTCTGTTATCTCAAACAATCTTTCCTGACATTCAATAGCATTTAGCAACTCGTCTTTACGAAGATATACCGAAACAAGCTTCTCCAGAACTTCCTCTGCATTCTCCTCATTAAGAGTAAGAGCCTTTTTATAAAAAATCTCAGCACCTGACGGAATATTTAATTTCAAATATACTTCGCCTGCAATCATATTTACGTCAAAAGAATCAGAGTCTGCATTCAACGCCTTATCTATAAATTCCACTGCCTCGTCAATCTTCCCCTGCAACAAATAGGCATGTGCCTTTTTAGCCATTGACTCAGGTGTTTCGCCAACCAAATCTTCATAAGCAGAAAGAGCTTTCAAAACATCTTTATACTGTTCAAGGCTCATATAGCATTCTGCCAGAGAAAGATATAACAAACTTTCATCCGGAGACATTTTAATACATTCTTTCAGCATTTCAATGGCTTCTTCTGACCGCTCAGATAATAACAGACAATGGGCTTTTAATTTGAGAATATTTATATTAGTCTCGTCCAGAGCTAAAGCAAAATCAAAAGCGTCAATCGCTTTCTCAAAATCTTCCTCAAGAGAATATAACTTACCCAGCATTATCCAGCTATCTATTGAATAAGGGTCTGCATCCAATATCTGATTACAGACTATAATAGCAGAAGCGAAATCGGATTTAACCTCATAAGCATATGCAAGGTCATTAAGTACTTCCATGTTATTAGGGTCATACTCTAAGCTCTTCTCAAAATAAAGAATTGCCTCATCATAATACTCTGCCCCTACATAAAGAAAGCCCAATTCCGATAATATCACATCCAGATCGGTATCTTCATCACTCAATATCTCAGCCGTCAATTCATATGCTTCTGCATACAAATCTAAGTGAAGCAAACACTCTATCTTCAATAGATAAAGCTCAAAATCATAAGAAGAAAATCGAGAATTAAGATAATGTAAAGCAGTAGTGTATTTGGCATCATAAACCAAATACTTCCCAAACCTCAACATTAAAGCCTCATTATCAGGATGAATACTCAGCCCAAGATCAACTATCTCACGGGCTGTTTCAATATCATCCAATTTATCATAGTACTCAGCCAAATCATCGTATTCATCGGCATCAAAGTACATGCTCTTACCCGTCAGAAGCATTTGCTCATAACGGGCTAGTAAATCAGAGATATCACGTTCTTCCATAAACAATATATTTACTTATCTTTCATTTTACTCCATGAATCTTTTAGTGTAACTGTTCTATTAAACACCAAATGATCGGGAGTAGAGTCTGGATCAACATTAAAATACCCAATCCTTTGAAATTGAAAATGATCGTAAGCTTTAGCTTCTTTCAAATAAGACTCTGCTTTACAGCCTGTTTTCACAATCAATGATTCGGGATTCAAAAAGTCTCTAAAATCACCCTCTTTTTCATCTCCCGGATTTTCCGATAGAAAAAGACGATCATACAAACGAGCATCTATATCTACAGCATCTTCAGTTGACACCCAATGGATAGTCCCTTTTACCTTGCGGTTACTTTCAGCCATACCACTTTTGGTCATCGGATCATATTCGGCATATACCTCTATAACATTTCCGGCTTCATCATGTTTACACCCTGTACATTTTATTATATAACCATGTTTCAAGCGCACTTCCTGTCCGGGAGTAAGGCGGAAATATTTTTTAGGAGCATCCTCCATAAAATCATCTTTCTCGATATATAGTTCACGAGAAAATACCACTTTATGGCTTCCTGAATTTTCATCTTCAGGATTATTTTGTGCATCCATTATCTCAGTTTGACCTTCGGGATAATTCGTCAATATCAGTTTTATAGGATCCATAACAACTGACACACGCGTTGCCCTTTTATTCAGGTCTTCACGAATAGCATATTCCAACAAAGCAACATCTATTACACCATCATATTTGGTATAACCAATCCTGTCAATAAAGTTACGTATCGATTCGGGCGTATATCCTCGTCTTCTAAATCCGCTAATGGTAGGCATACGAGGGTCATCCCAACCGTTTACCAATCCCTCTTTCACCAATTGTAACAGCTTGCGCTTACTCATCATTGTGTAAGTAAGATTCAAACGGTTAAATTCATATTGAGCCGGACGATAATCACTGGTAGCCAATTGATCTATAAACCAATCATAAAGAGGACGATGAACCACAAATTCCAAAGTACAAATAGAATGGGTAACACCCTCGAAATAATCACATTGCCCGTGAGCAAAATCATACATCGGATATGCATACCACTGGTTACCTGTACGATGGTGAGCTTGTTTGATGATTCTATATATTATAGGATCTCTAAAATGCATATTAGAAGAAGCCATATCTATTTTAGCCCTCAATACCATACTACCCTCTTCAAAAACTCCCTGATTCATTTTTTCAAATAAATCGAGATTTTCTTCAATCGGACGGTCTCTGTATGGACTATGAGTTCCGGCCTGAGTAGGAGTCCCTTTTTGTTTTGCAATTTCTTCTGCCGACTGCTCATCAATATAGGCTTTACCCTCCTTAATCAGTTGGATAGCAAAATCCCATAGCTTAGGAAAATAATCGGATGCATAATACACATTCGCCCAATCAAATCCTAACCATTGGATATCCTCCATGATAGCGTCAACATATTCTACATCTTCTTTCACAGGATTAGTATCATCGAAGCGAAGATTGCATATTCCCTTATATTTCTGTGCCAAACCAAAATCTAAACAAATTGCTTTTGCATGTCCTATATGCAAATAACCATTTGGCTCAGGTGGGAAGCGCGTTTGAATACGTCCTCCGTCTTTTCCCTCTTGCAAGTCTTTTTCAACTATTACTTCTATAAAGTTTAGACTTTTCTTTTCTTCTGTTGGCGTAATTTCTGACATTTGCTTATTCTTAGTTATGTTTTTTAATTATTAGGCGTTAAATCAGATCCGGACTCGGACGATATAGTTTGAGTTTTTTGATCCTCTAAAGCTGCACTTTCCTGCAAATAACTACTATATAGCTGATAAAACTCATCAAACTTACCATTCTGCCTGTATTTATTCATAATCTCCTGGGCTTCATTATACAATTTTCCGGCAGCACCCAAATCATTATCCATAGCTGAAATATTCGATAATCTCGACAATTCAGCTGCTTTCTGGGCATCATCCTGTATGCTTGGCTCTGAACAAGCCATGAAAAACATACTGAAAAAGATACCAAACAACAAAACTAACTTAGATCGACTCATTTTAAATTTCTTTTTGACAAAGATAAATAATTTCAATACAAACTAGACATAATTACAAAAGTGAAGTTACAAAGTCACAGACCTTTTTACAATCCCAGCAGATACAACCGAGATAAAAAGTGATAATTCTAATATAAAACAATACTCATTTTAGCGAGTATACAAATCTCAACTTCTTAATCAACCTACCTCAACACGAGCTATTACATATACCAAATACCTAGATTAAGCTATAATCGATATATAATATCATTATTTATTGCGATTGACACCAAGGTCTCGAATCTTGACCTTTGCAACTCTTTTCTAATTTATATCAATTTTAACTAAACCATAAATAAAATCATGTTCAAAAAAATTAATTTTTCACTTTTATTGCTTTTGATATGTGCAACATATGCCTCAGCACAAAGAGTGAGAGGAAGTGTTTACGACGAAAACGGAGAGCCGCTCGTTTCAGCAACAATTGTGATCGAAGGAACTAATTACTCAACGCTCACAAATGACAATGGAGAATTCAGATTCAAAAATCTGCCCAACGGTACATTTAAAATTTCGGCCAGCTTCATCGGATACGATTCAAAAAAGCAAGAGGTTACAATAACAGATGACTCCAGACAAACAATACGTTTTGATTTAAAAGTAAGTAATACATTAAATGAGGTTGAAGTCTTTGGCGAACGCCATAAACAACCTGAAAAGCTAGAATTGATCACCCGTATGCCCTTACGCCCAAGTGAGCAGATACAAACCATATCGGTAATATCAGAGAAAGTGATTGCGGAACAAGGAGCTTTAACCCTTACAGATGCCTTACGAAACGTACCTGGGGTTACTCTTTTCGGTTCATACGGTGGTGTAAAGGAAAGTATGTCAACCCGTGGCTTCCGTGGAATACCTGTATTGAAAAATGGCGTAAGAATGGACTCTCAGTTTCAAACGGCATCAGGTGTAGTAGATATGCAAGGTGTAGAGAGTTTGCAGATGATAAAAGGATCTGCTGCGGTAACACAAGGTGTTATTACCGATTTAGGAAATGCAGGAGGTGTTATCAATGTGGTAACTAAAACTCCTAAATTTGTAAATACCGGTGAAGCAACCCTTAGAGTAGGCAGTTGGGGTGAAGTACGCCCAACCTTTGACGTGCAAACTATATTGGACAAAAACAGAACTGTTGCTTTCCGTTTGAATGGAGCATATGAACGTGCAGATAACTACCGTAAATATGTATCATCAAGCCGGGCATATATAAACCCATCTTTAGAATGGCGTCCTGATGATAAAACCACAGTTAATCTTGAGTTAGACTATTTGAATGAAGACGCAACTCCGGTGACAAGTACCGTAAACCTTGCAGATATTGGTACAGAAGCCTTATACGAAATGCCTTTCGATAAGTTCTTAGGATTTAAAGGCATTGACAATGTGAACACAAAGATGTTGACTTATTCGGCTCGTCTAAACCGTATGATTACTGACAAGTTGAGCATCAGAGCTGCTTATTTCAATTCATCTTATAACTTCGACAATACATCAACAGGGCTTTCAACAGTATCTGAAAAAGGCAAACCGATTGATTATGATATAAGACAGCGTACTATATCCCGATCTCAAAGAGATGATAAAAATACAACATTCCAATTAGACTTCATAGGAAGGGATGTATATACAGGTTCAATTAAGCACACTTTTCAACTAGGATTCGATTATCGTATGGCTAATGCCTTCACTACAAGTCTAGGGTCTATGGTGGTTGATACTATAAACGTTTTAAATCCGGTAAACAATACACCTCCTTCTGCCGATAAAATAAAGAAAAGCGGATTAGGTAAGGAAGCTGCTCCTGTAAGATCTAAATATTCGACTTACGGTTTAATGGCTCAGGAAGTAATGACTATAAACGATTATCTGAAATTAATTTTAGGCGTACGTTACAGCTCTATATCGAACCTGAGTGCTACAGCAGGAAATGAGACAAGAGATGCGTGGAACCCGATGGTAGGGGTAATGGTGACTCCGATTAAGAATGTAAATGTATTCGCATCTTATACAACAAGTACAAGCCTAAGAGGAGCAGCAAGTATACTTACCGATAGCATTACAGAAGCAGGCCCTTCAGTTACTAAACAATTTGAAGCAGGATTTAAATCTGACTGGCTGGGAGACAGACTTCGCTTCAACTTTACTTATTTCGATATCATTACTGAAAATCTAACCAACAATGAGTATATCCCTGGAACAACCAATACTACAGGCTATGTATACAAAGCTGGTGATTTAAAAAGAAGAGGTGTTGAAGTTGAGTTAAACGGACGTATATTAAACAACCTGCAAGTCATGCTAGGGTATGCTTATTTAGATGCAAAATATGAAAACAGTCCTTCTTATGTAAACGGATCGGCTCCGATGAATGCCCCAAAACACACTGCCAATGGTTGGATACATTATACTCTAGACAGAAGTACATTAAAGGGCTTATCTATAGGTTTGGGAACATACTATGTTGGAAAACGTCCTGTTAATGAATTTAGCACTGCTTATGATGGACACATCTATGCTCCGGGCATTAAACCATTCGATATGCCTGCGTACACTACTGTAAATGTTCAGTTAGGATATACAACAGGCCCTTTTACTGCCCGAGTATTTATGAATAATATATTTGATGAGCTAGGATATAATTCTTATTTCCGTGGAGGATACATCAATCAAATTGACCCTCGCAATTTTGCAGCAATGGTAGCTTATAGATTTTAATGAAATTTATTTTTCATGAATAATTTACTAAAAAGGTTTCGCTCAAGAGCGAAACCTTTTTATTTCAATCACTATTTATGGTGATTGAACCCTTACAAATTCATCATTAATTGCGATTGCAGAGTAATTGGGTTACTCCTACCTTTGCTAATGTTATAATATAAATATTTTGACTTTAAATATAACTTACTGACTTAATGACAAAGTGTATCCGATGTTTTGAATAACAATTCAGAACATCGGTTCATTTTTTAAGGTCACAGACCTTTTATTGCTTTGCTATGGGCATAATATAGCCCATACATCAAATTCTAACTTTTACTTAAACCCAATGACAACTCGAAAATTTTTCAAAAAAGTACATTTATGGCTATCTCTGCCTGTGGGCTTAATAATTACAATAATTTGTATTACAGGCGCCATCCTTTCATTTGAAACAGAAATCCTTGAAGCATATTATCCCGAACGCTATTTTGTTGAAGAAGTAAAAGATAAAAAGATACCTATCGACCAATTAATACCGATAGTAAATACGCAACTCAAAGACAATACAGTTTCGGGCATAAAAGTAAGCTCCGACCCCAAACGTACCTATATAGCCTCTCTATCCAATGGATTCCGCATTTCGGCTTTTGTTGACCCTTACACGGGAGAACTAAAAGGAACATACAGTTTCAGAGACAGCTTTTTCTTCACGATGATGTCATTACACAGATGGCTTATGGACGGATCGCGCACATGGGGTAAATACACTGTTGGTATAACTACTATATTATTTGTATTTATCCTCATCAGTGGACTTGTATGGTGGGCTCCTACTGATAAGAAGAAGCTAAAAAGCCGATTCACAATAAAAACGAAATCAGGATGGAAGCGCTTCTTTCACGATCTTCACGTTAGTCTTGGAATATATGTATGTGTTTTCCTGCTCATTTCTGCACTTACAGGACTGATGTGGTCTTTTGAATGGTATCGAAATGGAGTGTGCAAATTATTCGGAGCAGAAATCCCTGCCGACAAAGGAGGACACGGGGGTGGCGAGAGAGAGAGCAAAAAACCAAAAGAAATAAATTACCAGTCGTGGCAAATGGCTTTGGATAATTTAGCCAAACAAGTTCCACAAAACGAATACATCACTATATCCGATGGCTCAGCAACAGTATTGGATAAATCGGCACCTCATTTAAGAGCTACAGATAAATACACTTTGGATAATAATTCGGGCGAAATTATCAAAGCATCTCTTTTTTCGGAGCAAAAATCGGTCTCTAAAATTATGTCATGGGCTTACGCTCTGCATGTAGGAGCATTCGGAGGGATTATTATACGCATTTTGACATGTCTGGCTTGTATCATCGGAGGCACATTACCACTTACCGGATATTATATATTTTACCTAAAAAGTATTAAGAAAAAACCAAGAAAGAATAGGTCAACACCACTTGTATCCTAAGCTTTTATAAAACTGAATCAATCTTTTGTGATATTTGATTGTTTTTGATTACTTTCGCACGGTTAAAACATTAATCGAGAAATTGATTTTCATTTATGTTTCGAAGATTAAGGTCTATTGCTTTGACTGATGAAATAACTAAAGGCAGTTATACTCATCGGAGTAGCAATAAATACTTGAAATTATTTATATGAGCAAACAGGATAAGAAAAAAGGAAAAGATTCAGGAAATAAGTCCAAAAAGATTGTGAAATTGCTGTGGATAATATTTATTACTGTAATATTAATTACGGCTACAGTTTTTACACTTATTGCCAGTGGAGCTATAGGCTACACCCCACCCATCGAAGATTTGGAAAATCCTATCGACAAGTACGCTTCACAAGTATACTCATCTGACAATGAACTACTAGGAACCTACTCTCAAAGTAAAGAGAATAGAATATATTCGAGTTACGATGAACTATCTCCCTATTTGGTGCAAGCTCTGGTTGCTACCGAAGATGCCCGTTTTTACGGACATTCGGGTATAGACGTATATGCAGTAGGACGTGCAGTTGTTAAGCGTGTTATTTTCCAGCAAGAAAGCGGAGGAGGAGGTAGTACCATTTCTCAGCAATTAGCAAAACAACTTTACTCACCTCCTGTAGATGACGTTGTAGACAGGGTGCTTCAAAAACCAATCGAATGGGTTATTGCCGTTCAACTGGAACGTAACTATACCAAAGAGGAAATCATCAATTTATATCTTAATAAATTTGACTTCCTAAATAATGCAGTGGGTATACAATCGGCCGCCAAGGTGTATTTCAATAAAAAGCCGAAAGATCTTACAATAGAAGAAGCGGCAACCCTTATCGGGATGTGTAAAAATCCGTCTCACTTCAATCCCAAAAGAAGACCCGATGCAACAAGAGGGCGTCGTAATGTTGTGCTGGAACAGATGTATAAGGCAAATTACATTACTAAAGCCGAACTGGATTCTTTAAAAGAATTACCACTGGTTCTTGATTACGTAAGAGTAGACCATAAAGATGGTTTAGCTCCTTATTTCAGAGAATATCTACGTGTGGCAATGACAGCCAAGAAACCCGATCGCGACAATTATGCATCATGGCAGCAAGAACAATATACGCTGGATTCTCTTTCATGGGAAACAGATCCATTGTATGGATGGTGTAACAAGAATAAAAAAGCAGACGGAAAACCATACAGTTTATATACTGACGGTTTAAAAATATATTCCACTATAGATTCTAAAATGCAAACTTATGCAGAAGAAGCTATGAAGGAACATTTAAGTAAAGACCTGCAACCATTATTCGATAAGGAGAAAAAAGGACGCTCATACGCTCCGTTCTCTTCCAGTGTTGCCAAGCAAGCCGATTCTCTGATCTACAAATCGATGAAAGTATCTGACCGCTATCGAAATATGAAGAGAGAAGGTTATTCTGATAGTGAAATACTTAAAGTGTTCAAACAACCTACCGACATGAAAGTATTCTCTTGGTCGGGAGATGTAGATACAACCATGACCCCATGGGATTCGATACGTTATCACAAAAGTTTCTTACGTGCCGGATTCATGGCTATGGAACCTCACAACGGTCAGGTTAAAGCTTACGTAGGTGGAATTGATTTCAAATATTTCCAATATGATATGGCAAGCGTGGGACGCCGACAAGTAGGTTCTACCATAAAACCATTCCTGTACACACTGGCTATGGAAGAAGGTATGACGCCTTGCGACCAGATGCTCCATGTGCAACAAGTGCTGATCACCGAAGATGGCAAAGAGTGGTCGCCACGTAATGCATCATCTTCACGAGTAGGCGAAATGGTATCTATCAAATGGGGGTTACAAAACTCGGATAACTGGGTAACTGCCTATCTGATGAAACAGACATCCCCCTACTCTTTTGTGCGTACCTTACATTCGTTTGGTATTACAGGAAAGATAGATCCCGTAGTATCGTTAGCTCTAGGTACTCCCGATGTATCCGTATCCGAAATGGCAGGAGCTTACACCGCTTTTGTTAATAAAGGAATCAGATCATTACCGTCCTATGTAACCCGCATAGAAGATGCTCATGGAAATGTTATTGCAACATTTGAGCCTCGAATGAAAGAGGTATTTAATGAAATGACCTCTGTAAAAATGCTTGATATGTTACGTGCCGTAATGGACGGAGGTACAGGTAGCAGAGTTAGATATAAATATAATCTGAGAGCTCCGATGGGAGGTAAGACCGGAACAACCCAAAATAACTCGGATGGTTGGTTTATGGGATTCACGCCTAAATTAGTTACTGCAACTTGGGTAGGTGGTGAAGATCGCTCCATCCACTTCGACCGTACAGCTCAGGGGCAAGGTGCCAGTATGGCTCTTCCGATCTTCGGATTATTTATGCAAAAGGTATATGCCGATCCTACTTTAGGCTACTCGGTAGAAGACCAATTTAGTAAAGTGACCGGTAATCCGAATCCTTGTGCAGGATCAACTGCTGACGGAGAACCTCTTATGAATGCTGCTGATATTCAGCAAGGAGGTGGTATTGACGACATGTTCAACTTTTACTAAACCACAATGCAATGAATGAGATCGCGATTCTAATCATAGCTCATAAAAATCAGACCCAGCTCGAATTACTGTTGAGTAATTTAGCAGATGATTTCGATTTATATGTTCATATTGATAAGACGTCAGCGATAAACAAAGAAGAACTTACAGCTAAGTATCCTAATATCCGGTTCTACTCGAAACTTCATGTCGTATGGGGAGGGTATAACTTATCAGCATGTTCTCTCTTTCTCTTTCAACAGGCTTATAAAGGAAACTATAAGTACTATGCTTTGATTAGTGGGCAGGATTTACCATTGCTCTCAAATGAAGAGATCAAGAATTTCATCTATAAAAATGACTCCAGCTATATTGTTTCAGACAAACTGCCAATAAAGCATTGGGCTTATAATGGAGGAATAAACAGATACGAGCTTTATTGGGAGCATGACATAACAGGCAATAGCCTTTGGGATACTTTTCGCAGGAAGCTGATCGGTAATATCCGAAAGATACAACTAAAATACAATACAAGAAGACCTTTCTACAAAGGAATGGATGTTTACGGGGGATCGAACTGGGTACTTCTAAGACAAGATGCAATGGATTATCTGATCTCTTTTATCGACGAAAATCCACGATTTATGAAAAGGCTAAAATATTGTTTCTGCACCGATGAGCTATGGATGCAAACGATCTTAGCCACATCAAACTGTAAAATAAAAAACGAACATATCACTCACCTTGATTGGGGTACGGGACCTGAATATCCTCGTACTTTAAGGATAGAAGATTATGATAATATCCGAAAAAAAACCTGCCCATTTGCTCGAAAATTCGACAGTGAAGTAGATAACGAGATCATTGAAAAATTGCTGGATTCACGTAATTCTAGCATATAAAAATAAAAAGCAAAGGTTTCAGACCTTTGCTTTTTATTTTTGACAAAACCGCTTATAATGATTTGCTTTATTTTATGGGTTTCAAATCTAAAGCATCTGCTTTATCAACCAGATATTTATAGGCGGCATCATATTCATTAGGTATTACACCATCTAATATGGCATCCTTTATGGAAGATTTAAGCCGACCAACCATCGCTCCCTGAGGAATATTGAAAATCTCCATAATTTCTTCACCCGAAATCGGGGGCTGAAAATTACGCACATGATCTTTCTCCTCAATATCTTTCATCTTCTGACGTACTATTTCGAAATTCTTCAGAAAACGGCGAACTTTATCAGGATTCTTCGAAGTTATATCTGCCTCACATAAGGTCATCAGATCTTCAATATCATCTCCTGCCTCAAATAACAAACGTCTGACAGCTGAATCCGAAACCACATCTTCAACCAAAGTAACAGGACGCATATGCAGCCCCACCAACTTTTGAACATATTTCATCTTTTCATTCAACGGTAATTTCATTTGACGAAATATACCGTGAGTCATTTTCGCTCCTACAAAGTTATGATTGTGAAAAGTCCAACCCAATTTAGGATCCCAACGCTTTGTTGCAGGCTTAGCAATATCATGAAGAATGGCTGCCCAGCGCAACCAAAGGTCATCTGTTTTTCTGGAGATATTATCCAGCACAGCCAATGTATGATAGAAATTGTCTTTGTGCCCTATTCCATCTTTTGTTTCAGCCCCTTTAAGAGCAACGAGTTCCGGAAATATAAGTTCCAACAAGCCTGTTTTATCAAGTAACAAAAAACCTACAGATGGCTTGGGAGATAATACTATTTTATTTAATTCATCAATAATACGTTCCTGAGAAACAATACTGATACGCTCTTTATTCGCACTGATAGCGTCAAAAGTCCGACCTTCGATATCGAACCCGAGTTGGCTCGAAAAGCGTATTCCGCGCATCATTCGCAAAGGATCGTCACTAAAGGTTATATCAGGATCAAGAGGTGTACGAATAATGCAATTCTCCAGATCCTCCAAACCTCCGAAAGGGTCAAGCAGTTTTCCGTAATGTTTTTTATTCAAACAGATAGCTAATGCATTTATCGTAAAATCGCGGCGATTCTGATCATCTTCGAGTGTACCATCTTCCACAAAAGGTTTGCGGGAACCTCTTTCATACGATTCTTTCCGGGCTCCGACAAACTCTACCTCTATATCTTTGTGCTTCACCTGAGCAGTTCCGAAACTCTGAAAGACCGATAACTTAGTGGGTCGACCCAGACGTTTGGCAACAGCTTGTGCCAAATCAATCCCTTTACCTACTGTTACCACATCTATATCTTTCGATTTGCGATGCAGGAATATGTCTCTCACATACCCACCAATTGCATAGCACTCCAATCCCATTTCATCTGCACATTCACTGATTATATCAAATATCTTTCCCGAAAAATGCTTCTCTATATATTTATTGTCTAAATAATTCATCAAGTATTCTTAAATATGTATTGTTCTATTTTTATTTGCGAGAGCATATCTATACGTCTGACCGATACGTGACAACCAGACAGTTTCGTCCTTACAACAAATAAAAAGGTCTGCGACCTACGGTACAAAATTACAACAATAAGGCGTACTTGCGGCAAAATAATATTATTTTTGTAAAAAACACGTTGGTTATGAAGAAGACTAAACATACTTTTATCCTACTTTTGGTAGTATTGGGAATAGTATCATGCGGAGAAAGGAAAAACTCTTTGGCAACAGAGTATCTCATCGATATACATTCGTTATATCAAAATGGTAAATACGAAGCTGCACTTCAAAAAATAGACAGTATTCAGATTTTATTCCCCAAAGCATTTCAGGAGATAAAAGATGCATTAGCTCTAAAACAAGAAGTGAGAAGGGCTTCTGACGAAAAACAAATAAACAACTGTGATTCTCTGATTGTTGCTTATCAGCCAAAAATTGATTCTATAAAGAAGCTATTCACCTACCGAAAAGAAAAAGAGGATGATTATGGTGTATATATTCCTAAAACTATTTCGGGTAATACACCTAATGTCAACACTCTACGATCGGGCGTTAATGACAATGGCTCGATGTATATCGAAAGTGTATATATCGGTGGACAGATACACAACAGCATAAAGGTAAATACCAAGGATGGTAAATTTGCAGAGACGCTACCGATTGAAGGCGATGGTTTTGTGTTCAGGTTCAACCATATGGGAAAACAATACGAAATAGTTCAGGCAACATCTGTTCACGATAATGGTCTGGCGAATTTCATTTTCGCCTATGCAGATAGTCCGCTTACTGTAACCCTTAAAGGGAAAAACACAACATCATTTGCTCTTCCCAACATTCAGAAGAAAGCGATTGCAGACTCTTACCAGTTATCAAGATTGATGCTTCAAAAAGACAGTTTAGCTACAGCCAAAGACAAAGCACAGATGCGTATAAAATATTTGAATGCCAAAAGAGACAGTATTCCTGTAGTATTACCTAGTTCACTTCAGGAAAAGAAGTGATTTTACTTTTGCAATCTTTTCGTCATCGGGCAGAGTTGAATCTATCCAATGAATATTGAGTCCTCGTTTTTCCATGCCCCTAAACCATGTCATTTGACGTTTGGCAAACTGATGAATGGCTATTTCGAGTTCAGAATACATTTGTGTATAAGAAATTTCTTTGAGAAGATATTGGGTTAGGAACTTATACTCCAATCCGTAGTATAAAATATCTTCGGCAGGAATTCCTGCATCAAGTAGCGATTGTACTTCTTCGATCATGCCTTCTTCGAGTCTCGCTTTCAATCGGGTCGAAATTCGGGTACGTCTTAACTCACGATCAATATCAACTCCTATAATCAGGCTGTTTAATGGAGGGTATTCATTACAATCGGTATCATTTGCTTTTTTATATTCTTCAATTTCAATAGCTCTGATTGCTCGCTGAGCGGTATCAACATCCGTATTGTTGTGCAACGATTTATAAGAGGTAAGTATAATTGTCAACTCGGCTAAAGACTTGCCTTCTAATTGTTGACGAAGCTCTTTATTCTCTGGAACATTTATCAAATTATACCCTTTCAATACCGATTCGATATACAATCCCGAACCTCCGCACAAGATGGGCAACTTATTCTTTTCTTTTATCGATTTGTATGCCTCCTGAAAGTCATGCTGATATTCGTATATATTGTATTTATAGCCTGCATCACGTATATCTATCAGATGATAAGGAATCGGTTTACCATTAATAACATAGTCAGATAAATCTTTACCCGTACCAAGATCCATCCCCCGGTATACCTGACGCGAATCGCCACTAATAATTTCTGTATCCAGATCATTAGCCAGTTTACAGGCAAAAGAGGTTTTTCCTGATGCAGTAGGTCCTAATATTGTAACTAAATCGAATAAACTCATACTATAAAATAAGTCAGCTTTAATGCTATTGACCAAAGGTATCTATTTTCCTTCGGATCATAAACAGTTTAACGATTTTAAGATAACCGACCTTTTTATTAAATTGATCAGTACCTGATAATCTGAAAGAAAGTGCCGCTATACAGATATTCTTTATATGACGTTAACCACATTAGACTCAATTTAATAAAAAAAACAGCTATATTTGTATCCAATAAGGTATCGAGCCTCTTACATTATTATCTTCAGCATAACAGATTAGTATTGTTGCACTTGAGATAGTAGTATTAAACTTAAAAACAATTGATCCTCAAATAATGAATGACGTAAAAAACTTAGTTAATCACATAATTGCTGCTTGTCAGGATAAAAAAGCTAAAAACATAGTAACTATCGACCTTTCGGAACTCCCCGGTGCTATTTGTAAATATTTTGTTATTTGCGACGGAAATACTCCGATGCAGGTTTCTGCCATTTCGGACGAAATAGTAAATAGTATCAAAAAGAAAATACAAGACAGACCTATTACTACTGACGGCTTGAAAGAAGCCAGATGGGTAGGTATTGATTATGGCACAGTTATTGTTCATGTATTTATACCGGAACTTAGAGACTTTTATGATTTGGAACACCTGTGGGCTGATGCCAAAATTGAACGGATTCCCGACATAGACTAAATTCCAAGAATGAACAATCACTTTTTTTAGATGTTATTCAATACACGGAACATAGCATTAAAAAAAATCTAAACAATTAGTCAGTTCCTGATTTTACTGTATGGAAAAAAAAGATAATAAAAATTTACTTCAGAAAGGTGGAAAAGGACCTAAAATTCCCGTTTCGAGCTACTGGATATATATCATTGCTTTAGCGTCTATAATTGGGATATACTTCTTCTCACAAGATGCTGTAGTGAAAGAAGTCGGATGGTCTGACTTTCAAAAATACACAGAAAAGAACTATGTAGAAAAAATTGTAGTATTCAATAAAAAGAATTCACTGCAAGCCTATATACGCCCCGATTCGGCACAGTATATCTTTCAGGAAGGAGCTGCCAAAATGGGCAAAAATCCTTCTATCATAGTTAGTATTCCTTCGGCTGACAAATTTTCTGATTTTTATGATAAAGTCATAGCCAACAATCCGTATAAGATTGATGTGAGCTATGAAACAGGAAGTGATTTTACGGATATTCTCGTAGGATTATTGCCTTTTGTTCTACTTATCGGACTTTGGATATATATTATGCGCCGTATGTCGGGAGGTGGTTCCGGCGGAGGTGGCGGAGTATTCAGCGTCGGAAAATCGAAAGCTCAACTATATGACAAAGGTTCACCCGATGCCAAAACGACATTTAAAGATGTAGCCGGATTAGCCGGAGCTAAGGAAGAACTTGAAGAGATGGTTGAATTCCTTAGAAACCCGACAAAATATACCGAAATCGGTGCAAAAATACCTAAAGGAGCCCTACTAGTAGGCCCTCCGGGAACAGGTAAAACTTTATTAGCTAAAGCTGTAGCAGGTGAAGCTGACGTACCTTTCTTCTCAATGTCAGGATCTGACTTTGTGGAAATGTTTGTGGGAGTCGGAGCATCTCGAGTAAGAGACTTGTTTAAGCAAGCTAAAGAAAAAGCACCTTGTATCATCTTTATTGATGAGATTGACGCTATAGGTCGTGCCAGAGGAAAGAACCCAAATATGGGATCTAATGACGAGCGCGAAAACACATTGAATCAATTGCTAACAGAAATGGATGGCTTTGGTACTAACAGTGGAGTTATAGTACTTGCTGCAACCAACCGTGCTGACATTCTAGATAAAGCGTTGCTTCGTGCAGGTCGTTTCGACCGTCAGATTTATGTAGATCTACCGGATATTAATGATAGAAAGCAAATCTTTAAAGTTCACCTTCGTCCTATTAAAATAGACGATTCGGTTGATCTGGATTTCCTTTCACGCCAAACACCCGGTTTTTCGGGAGCTGATATTGCCAATGTCTGTAACGAAGCTGCGTTAATAGCTGCCCGTAACGGTAAAAAGGTAGTAACAGAAGGCGATTTCACAAGTGCTATCGACCGTATAGTTGGAGGACTTGAAAAGAAAAGTAAGATAACAACTCTTAATGAGAGAAGAACAATAGCTATTCACGAAGCTGGTCACGCAACGCTAAGCTGGTTCCTTGAGCATGCCGATCCGTTGGTAAAAGTTACCATTGTACCACGAGGTAAAGCACTCGGTGCAGCATGGTATCTACCGGAGGAAAGACAAATCACGACGAAAGAGCAAATGCTGGACGAATTGTGTGCTTTGTTAGGCGGACGTGCTGCAGAAGAAGTCTTCATCGGACATATATCTTCGGGAGCAATGAATGATTTGGAACGTGTTACCAAACAGGCTTATGCTATGATTTCATACATGGGCATGAGTGATGCACTTCCTAACATCTGCTATTATGATTCTTCAGGGCAAGGATATGGATTTACCAAGCCATACAGTGAAGAGACATCGTTACTTATTGACAAAGAAGTACAGGCGATGATCAATTCTCAGTATGAAAGAGCCAAGCAACTCCTTAGAGAACATACTGAAGGCCACAATAAGCTGGCTGATTTATTACTCGAAAAAGAGGTCATATTTGCTACCGATCTGAAAGATATCTTCGGAACACGACCATGGATATCTCGTTCCGAGGAAATCCAAAAAGAAGTGGAGCGTAATACGGCTAAAGCCGAGGAAAAAGAGAAACAAGAACAAGAAGCAAAGTTAACCGAAATAGGTTCTTCTACAGGATTAGTTGCCGAAGAAGATCAGTCAGAGTAACTTTTTAAAAATAAACAAAAAAGGTATAGTTTTCACGAGCTATACCTTTTTTATTATATTTGCAGTCATAATGCATAAAAACAGGGTTATTTCATAGCTTACTCTCAGAGTATACTAAGTGCCATAGTTAAAAGCATAACATAATATTAGTATTGTAATTTTATTACATATCATAAAAACTATCAAATAAGTGTTGAATATAAAGAATCTTGGACTCCGAATTGCCACAGGTATCGTATTTATAGCTGTCTTAATGGCGGGAATTTTATATAATCAATACTCTTATCTGATCGTATTTTCACTGATTACCACCTTAGCCTTGTACGAATTCTATGGACTACTTTGTAAGACAAAGAATGCAGAGTTAAATCGGGTCTTAAATACATTAGGAGGTCTATCTCTTTTTATTGGTGGATACTTCTTCTTCTCTTCTCCCGATAAGCAACTTATTACTCTGGTTCCTTATGGAATCTATATACTTGCATTATTTATCTCCGAACTGTTTTTAAAAGGAACTAACCCGATTCAATCATTGGCATATGCCGTATTGGGACAAATATATCTAGCAATTCCATTATCATTGCTCAGCTATCTTGCTTTTGGTTATGATATGGATAGTAGGTCATACCATTATGCATTTCTGCTTGCTCTATTTGTTTTTATATGGGTCAATGATTCCTTTGCTTATCTCACAGGATCTTTGTTCGGAAAGCATCGGATGTTTGAGCGAATCTCTCCAAAAAAATCGTGGGAAGGCTTTATTGGAGGTGCAGCATTCACAATTGCCGCATCGGTTATTTTTGCGAACTATTTTACTCAGCTTCCGCTTTGGGGATGGATTGGTTTTGCTATTGTGATGATTATTTTCGGAACACTAGGCGATTTAGTAGAATCTCTTTTCAAAAGAACTCTCAATGTAAAAGACTCGGGAAATATACTTCCGGGACATGGAGGTATTCTTGATCGTATAGACAGCGTTATTTTTTCTATTCCTGCCCTGTTTATATATGTTGAGGTTATATCTTTCTTCATCCATAGATAAATCTAAAGCTTTATTATATTCTCTTTTGCCCTACTTTTATCCGACAACCTAAAAATTGCCTCTTTTGCTAAATAGGTTAAATTTTAATTTCACTTACATCCCACTCTATTGTTTACAATATTCTTTTAAATATTGCGTATTATTTGATGTACAGACGAAAGTATCTTCAATTTTAACATCAAAAGCAAAAAATAGATTCTATTTATACACTATCGATAAAAAAAGATCTTCGTATTTTTGTACATTCGCACACTTATTCATTTTATACACCATGATCATGAAAAAACTATTCATCATCTCCTTTTTACTTTTGTCAGTTATGACCATGTATGGTCAGGATTCAGACACAACCTTACTTCGAAAACTAGTAGAGAAACAAGTATTAACTCAACAGGAAGCTGACGAGATAATGCTAAAAAATCAACCAAAAACTCAAAAAAAAGAAACAGAATTGATTCCCCATAAAATCAGGGAAGCTTTTAATAGTCCTTATGTAAATTTTGGAGGCTATGCATTATTGATGTATAAATACAGTGATGTTTCGAACGTGAAACATGATCTAACCCCCCGACTTGTTTTCATAAGTATGAACGGAAAGCTTAATAATAATATTGGCTACACCGTTTTATTCGATTTTGCCAATCCTCTTGTACACGAACTCTATGGTATATGGGCTCCATCTGCTGCTCTCAATTTAAAGTTAGGACAGATGAAAGTGCCTTTTACTATCGAAAACCAATTTTCACTGACTCAATTAGAGACTGTATATAATACAAGATCAATCTCCAGCCTAGCAAGTATGGCTGATGATGTTATGAAGCTACAGAATGGAAGAAATAATGGAGGACGTGATATAGGTATCAACGCCTCGGGTAGTTTAATCAAAATGAAAGGTTATAACTTGCTCGAATATGGTATCGGTGTGTTTCAAGGGTCCGGTATATCTTCTCCTGAAAAAGATAATTACAAAGACTTCTCCGCACAAGTACTTTTACAACCCATAAAAGGTTTCCGTTTTGGAGGTAGCGTCTACTTTGGCTCTGCAACTTATACTTTGGACAAAGAAATAGCACCTGTAGCCACTCATGTCAGAGACCGTTGGGCATTAAGTGCTGAGTATAGAGGTGACAGATTTTATGCACGTTCGGAGTGGCTTCATGGAAATGACGGAGGCATTAAAAAAGAAGGGCTTTACGGAACAGTTCTTTACAATGTGGTTCCAAAGAAAGTAAATGTAACAGGTAAAGTAGACTACTTCAATAAAAATAAGGATACTAATGCAGAAGTAATTGATTACACTATCGGTGCTAATTATTATTTCTACCAACAATGCCGGGTGCAGCTCAATTACACTTATTCTGATTACTCAAATAAATGGGCAGCACGTAATTCTAACGTTGTATACGCTCAATTCCAAGTGGTATTTTAAAGATATAATTAAATCTTACAATAACGAAAGGATGGTATCAGTGAACTACTGATACTATCCTTTTCTCATTTACAAACCAGATAAAGGACGATACAAATAGATGATTATTTACTACTTTTGCACCTGAATGGGTTCTCTGAACTATTTATTACTTTGGCTAGTGCTAAAACAACAGACAGCTCTGATTTTTAAAATGTATCAGTAAATACTTTAATCACTTAAAAGATTAAGCCTCAATGAAGAAATTCTGGAAATGGGTCCGCAATATCATTATATGTCTTTTCGTATGCAGCATTCTACAGGTGCTGATATTTAAATTCGTTCCCATATATTATACACCTTATATGGTAACTAATAATATTGCTCAGTTATTTACGGAAGGAAAAATTGACTGTGAGCATACTTGGGTACCACTTGAAGAAATTTCGAAATATTTGCCTTCAGCAGTTGTTGCTTCCGAAGATAATTTATTTATGGATCACTCCGGATTCGATTTCAATCAAATAGAAAAGGCTCAGAATGAAGCTGAAAAAGGGAAACGGGTACGGGGAGCAAGTACAATTACCCAGCAGACCGCAAAGAATGCTTTCTTATGGCATGGTAAATCGTATATCAGAAAAGGATTGGAGGCTTATTACACAGTGTTGATAGAGTTACTATGGGGTAAGAAGCGTATTATGGAGGTTTATCTGAACTCTATAGAAATGGGAGAAAACATATATGGAGCGGAAGCTGTAGCTCAAAAGCATTTTAATAAATCGGCAAGTAAACTTACTGCCGGAGAATGTGCGTTGATAGCAGCAACACTACCTAATCCCAAAAGATTCAATTCCGCAAAACCCTCTAATTATATGCTCAAACGAAAAGCTAAAATACTTAGCTTGATGAGTAAAATTCCACCTGTGAATTTTGATTAAGTATAGAGAATTCTGATCCTAAAATGAGGCTTTTATTTTTCGATACAGAAAGGCCTGCATTATACCACGCATACCCAGATAAATAATAAAGGCAAACCAAAGAGCATTATTCCCCCAGCTACTATATAAAGAATAATAGATCACAAAAAAGCAGGCAGCAGCTACAAACATCGAATTTCGCATTTGCTTGGATGCTGTAGCTCCAATAAATATTCCATCCCAGAGAAAAGCAGAAAAGCCTGCGATAGGAATCAACAATACCCATATCTGATATTCTTTACAAGCGGCAATCACATCCACCTTGTTGGTCAGCAATTGCAATATCTGATCCGTAAAAAGTCCATACATACAGGTAAAGAAAACAGTAAGTATAGCCCCCCAAAGAAAAAGATATCTAATTAACTTGCTTAACACGTCATGCCTTTTAGCTCCAATAAACCTGCCAGTTAATGCTTCCGCAGAATAAGCAAAGCCATCCATGATATATGAAAACAAGGTGAACATCTGCATTAACAGTGCATTTGCAGCCAAAGTCGTATTCCCCATTTTAGCAGATGATGATGTAAAAAAAGTAGTAACAGCTATAAGCAGCATTGTTCGTAAAAAAATATCGGAATTAACTCTAAAAAAAGGAATGAAGGCAGCAATATTATTTAATCTATCGAAATCTAAATTCAGTCTTACCACCTTATATTTGAAGTACCAAATAGTAAATGCAATCACAAAACCCATAATTTGAGCAATAGTTGAAGCCAAAGCAACACCTTCGATATTCATATTCAAAACATATACAAAAACCAGACTTAAACTAATATTGATTATATTAACAGCTATGGCAATATACATAGGCGTGCGGGCATCCTGCATGCCAACAAACCAGCCTGAGAAAGCATACATACCCAATACCGCCGGCGCTGCCCAGACATAGATATGAAAATAATAACCGGCATACAACCGCACATCACTACTAGCTTTAATTACCTTAAAAGCCAGGTCGAATATTATATTCTGAAACATGATAATCAATAGCCCTGCAATCAAAGCAATAAGCAAAGAACGCAGTAAAACTGTAGCGGTTTCTTTATTATTTTCGGCTCCATATGCCTGAGCAGTAAAGCCACTGGTACCCATTCTAAGAAAAGAGAAACTCCAGTACATAAAATTAAAGATGATACTTACTGTTGCAATTGCTCCAATATATACTTCGAGGCTCAGATGTCCAACAATAGACATATCTACCATACTTAGAAGAGGTACTGTTATATTGGATATTATATTGGGAATGGCAAGCCGTAGTATATTCTTATTCATTTCTCAAAAGAGTAAGGTCGTTGACCTCTTTTATTTATAAAAAACAGAAGCAACTTTAGATTTTTACAAATTTAGTATTTTATAATAACTTTCCTATTTGTTAAAAATTAAGATTCATTGTAATAGCTTATATGTCAATGCTCGAATAATTCTCAGAAAATCTTAATATCTTTGTCTTTGGATAAAAGTTTAATCTGAGGTCTCTGACCTTTATATTATTATTGAATAATCTTGTTACAAAAAAAATTACTACTCTTAATTTTTATCTGAACTAATTTATGAATACAGTTAAATGTTTCGCTACACTCCTTCTCAGCTTGTCTTGCTGTATTACATACGGACAATCTGATCCAATATTGATGAAAATCAATGGTGAAAAAATCACTAAATCTGATTTCGAATATGCCTATAAAAAGGCAAATAATACAACTTCATCAGAGAGTCAATCGATTGATCAATTTCTTCGATCGTTTATTGATCTTAAATTAAAAGTAGAAGAGGCTAAATCATTGCAATTAGACCAGGACGAAATATTCAAAACAGAATATTCCAGATATCTAGAACAATCACAAAGTCCATACATAACAGATAGTATTTCTCCCGAGATAGTTGCTCGAAAAATATATGACAGATTAGGTCAAAATATACAAATCAGCCAACTTTTCATTGCATTACCCACAGAAGATGTCTTCCCTAAAGATACACTTGAGGCATACAAAAAAATCGTATCCATAAGAGAATCAGCCATAAAAGGAAACGATGAGAAATTTGAAGAACTAGTAGTCAAGTTTTCGGAGGACAGCGTAAGCAGAAAATCTAGCATACCGGGATATCTCGGTTGGAAAACAGCTTTAATGCTCGATCCGAAAGTCGAAGAGGCGATGTATACAACTGAACTGGATTCAATATCGCAACCGGTAAGAACCAATAAAGGTTATTACCTCATAAAGGTATTTAACAGACGTCAGGATTTAGGCCAAATTAATTTATCCCATATTTTCTTTCCTTATCCATATGAAGACTCCGACACAGCTCAAAAAGACAGTGTTCGCAGTCAAGCGCAAAAAATATACGAAGAATTGCTGTCAGGAGCTAACTTCGCTCAAACTGCAGCACAATATTCTTTAGATCAGCAAACTGCCTCAAGAGGGGGGGCCTTGGGATGGTTTGGAATCAGCAATCCTTTACCTCCGGTATTTGAAGAGCCTCTTTTCAGTCTGAGAGAAGGAGAAATATCTCAGCCTTTAGAAATGGACTATGGTTTTCATATCTTTAAAATAGTCAACAAAAGCTACCAGCTACCTTGGGAAAACTTGAAGGAACAAATAATCAAGGCTATTTCTCAAGATGACAGAAATGAGTTAATCAAAAAGCTAAAGAGAGAAAAATTAGTAAAGGAGTTTCCTTATAACTTAAATACATCCGTATATAATCAGTTAGAAGCTATTGCCAGCACCTATCATATAGCAGATTCTAGTTATTTCGAAAAAATAACACCTCTGGACGACCTGCCTCTACTATCTATAGGCAACAAAGAGTATAAGGTTATGGATTTTGTGGATTTTTTAGCTGAAAACCCAAATACGAACTTTACTTTGTCAACAGATATTTTATCTCATAAAGTGAATGACTTTATCCTTCGGAAACAACAAGAGGTGCAGAAAGCAAGTTTAGATGAAAGATATCCGGAGTTTCATCACTTGACCACAGAGTATTATGACGGGATTCTATTATTCGATGTCATGAATCAGGAAATATGGACTAAAGCCCAAAACGACACAAAAGCTCTACAAGACTTGTTTGCTGAAAATCCTTCGAAATACCAATGGGAATCACTCAAGTATAAAGGATATGTTATACATGCTAAAGATAAGAACACTCTTAAAAAGGTAAAGGAATTAATCAAGAAGTATCCTGATCAGGATGCTTTGGGGCCAATTTTGACTCAACAACTAAACTCCGATTCAATAAAAAATATTTATATAGAAAAGGGTCTTTGGGGAAAAGGTGAAAATGGTTTTATCGACAGAAAAATATTCAAGATCAAAAATAACAGAGAAATCATAGGATATCCTCAATTTGTAGTTTCAGGAAAATTGATCAATAGCCCTGAAACCTTCGAGGATGTAAAGGGACAAGTAATTTCGGAATATCAAACTATCTTAGAAAAGGAATGGATAGAATCTCTTCGCAAAAAGTATAAGGTAGAAATAAACGATGATGTTCTCAACAGCTTGAAATAAAGCAACAGTTTTTTCATCGTTTCATTGTAGCTAAATGGGTAGAGTAACTCCTACTTTTTCAACATATACGAATGATCAATAAATAGGTCTAAGACCTTTCACTTAATATAAAATTCTATATTTATATTTCTAAAAACAGCAAAATGATTAAACAGAGAAAAAAGATATCATACTATATTATACTTACGGCATCGATTACGCTCTCCATATTTGCTGCCTGTTCCTCTAAGAAAGAAGCAAATCCGGATAAAGCTAACAACCCTATAGTGTCGGTAAACCAAAAAACATTATACCAATCCGATATAGAAACTGCGATTCCCGAAGGATTAAGTTCGGCAGATAGTACAGCGGCAGCAGAGGCGTATATCAAAATGTGGATTAATGACGAATTGATTTACGAAAAAGCTAAACAAAACGTAACAGATCAAGACAAGATAAACGAATTGGTCGAAAACTATCGTCAGTCCCTTACCGTATTTACTTATCTGGAACAACTTCTTAAAGAGGAATTATCAAAAAAAATATCAGATAAAGACCTCAAAGAATATTATGATCAACATCCGGAAAGTTTTGAGTTAGAGTCTAACCTAATCAAAGGACTATTTTTAAAGATACCACGTTCATCCAATGAAGTCAACAATTTCAGGCAGTGGTACCAATCGACTTCGGAAGCATCTAAAGAGAAAATCGAAAAAGCTTCTTTCCAGAATGCCGTTATCTACGATTACTTTTATGACCGTTGGGTCAATTTCGATGATATTGTAACAAACATACCAACTCCTATAACTAATGTTGACCAGTTTGTAAAGGCAAATAAAAACTTCGAGACACAAGATTCGTTATACGTCTATCTTTTGCATATCGAAGAGTATGCTCCATCGGGAACTACGGCTCCTTACGAATATGCAAAACCTCAAATAACGGATATTTTAATCAACAAGCATCGCGAATCTTTCTTAAAACAAATCGAAACCGATTTATATAAGAAGGCGACAGACAATAATGAGATAAAATTCTACCAGAAAAAGGAAGAAAAACCAAAGAAATAATAAGCAGGCAAAGGCTTATAACTTCTTTTAATATATTCGAAATATAACTTCAACCTATTATTGCTATATTTACGCCTCTTTTAATAATATACAAGGATGACCGTTTTAAAGAAAGCAGTACTTTTTTTTAGCTTATTAAGCTTTATTTCATTTAATTTGAAGGCACAAGACAATGTTATTGATCAAGTGGTTTGGGTAATCGGAGATGAAGCTCTTCTTAAATCAGATGTAGAGGGAGTAAAATTACAGATGCAACTTGAAAAAGAGCATTTTGATGGTGATCCATATTGTATAATCCCCGAACAATTAGCCGTTCAGAAACTATTTCTACACCAAGCAAAGGTAGACAGTATTGATGTTGGTAACAATGTCGTATCAAGAACTGTCGACAGACGTATAAATAATGCCATAGCTTCTTTGGGGTCGCAAGAAAAACTCGAAGAATATCTGGGTAAATCGATCAATCAGCTTCGTGAAGAATGGAGGGAACAAGTTCGTGATAACGAAATTGTGACTGAGGTTCAAAGAAAAATTGTAGGTAATATAAAGCTGACTCCTTCCGAGATCAGAAACTATTACACACAATTGTCACAAGACAGTTTGCCTTTTATAAATACGACAGTAGAAGTAGAAATCATCACCATGAATCCTACTATACCTATTACAGAGATAGATGCAGTTAAAAATCGCTTAAGAGATTTTACGGATCGTATCAATAAAAAGGAATCGAGCTTTTCAACACTGGCATTACTCTACTCTGAGGACATAGAATCTGCGAAACGAGGAGGAGAACTTGGTTTTATGCCTCGAACTCAACTTGTTCCTGAGTATGCTAATGCTGCATTTATGCTGAATGACCCAACAAAAGTCTCTAATATAGTAGAATCTGAATATGGTTTCCATATCATACAGCTTATCGAAAAAAGAGGTGATCGTATAAATACACGACATATTTTGCTTAAACCTAAAGTTCCGACGGAAGAGTTAAAAAAAACAACTGTACGCATGGATTCTTTATTAGTTGACTTAAAAGCTAATAAGTTTACATTCGAAGAGGCAGCAACCCATATTTCGGCAGATAAAGATTCTCGTAACAACAAGGGGCTTATGCTAAATAAAAGTGAATACAGTAATTATTCAGGTACAGCTCATTTCGAGATGAAAGATCTACCTCAGGAGGTAGCCAAAGTTGTAGATAAAATGGCTGTCGGAGATATTTCTCAACCCTTCACGATGCTTAATAGCAGCGGTAAAGAAGTAGTTGCTATTGTAAGATTAAAAGAAAGAATAAATGCTCACAAAGCCAACCTTTCGGATGACTATCAGGTAATGAAATCGATTGTTGAAGGAAAGAAAAGAGAAGATGTTCTAAAAAAATGGGTACAAGAAAAAATAAAAACTACCTATGTGAGAATTAATGATGATTGGAAAAATTGTGATTTCCAACACGAAGGCTGGATTAAATAAAATCTAATTCTTAATGAGAGCCTAAGTCTTTTATTAAAAAGTACAGCATTAATATCTTACATTACTCAAATTATAATAAAAAGGTTCGAGACCTTAATTTACATCTTTGCTACAAAAAGTATAATCTTCTTATAGCAATCACCTGAAAGATGAATAACGATATAAAGAATTCTCCAAGAAACAGGCGCAAAATGCACATAGCAGCTATTTTGTGCCTGCTTATTATATATGTTTCGGCTCAGGCTTTGGTACAACAGAAAAAGCCCCAGCACCCGATTGGTCCTCAAACAGCCGCATCGGCAGGTAATAAGAAAGTTATACAATTAATAAAAGCATTAACTCTCGATAAACGTATTGGATTCGATCCTCAGATATTAATAGACAGCGTAGTCTTGTATCACGATGGTGCCTTTATGTATTGTGACAGTGCCTATCTCGACGAAGCGACCAATCAGTTTGAAGCATTCGGTACGGTACGTGTCGAACAAGGAGATACACTCTTTCTGTATGGCAGTTACCTGCAATACGATGGAAATACCCAACTGCTAAAAGTTAGAAATAATGTACGATTAGTAAATCGTGATGTAACCTTGTTCACCGACAGCCTCGATTACGACAGGCTCAATAATATAGGATACTACTTTGATGGAGGAATGCTTGTAGACTCTCTCAATGAGCTAACGTCATACTGGGGACAATATGAGCCGTCGAAACAGCTTGCTTTATTTAGAGACAGTGTAAAACTTACTAATCCTAAATTTGTAATGTTTACCGATACTCTCTTATACAATACCAATAATAAAGTTGCTACCATATTAGGACCTACCCGAATAGAATCTGACAGTGCTATTATATATTCAACAAAAGGATGGTATGACACTAATACCGAGCAATCATTATTGTTAGACCAATCGAGAATTGTAAACAAAGAAGGAAACAGAACTCTTATAGGAGATTCCATATCGTACCATAAAAAAGAAGGTTATGGAGAAATATTCGGTAATATGTTTTTACAGGATACTATCAAAAAGATTATACTGACGGGCAATTATGGTTTTTATAACGAAATTACCAACTATGCTATGGCTACCGACTCGGCTCGTGCCATTGAATATTCTCAGCCTGACAGCCTTTTTCTGCATGCCGATACTCTTAAACTTATTACCGATTCGGTATATAGAGAGATTAAGGGTTATTACAATGTTCGTTTCTATCGTACCGACTTGCAGGGTGTATGCGATTCGCTGGTATTTAAAACCAAAGATTCTATTCTGTACATGTACAAAAATCCGGTTCTATGGAATGAAACAAATCAGATATCAGGAGATTCCATTAGTATCTTTTTCAATGACAGTACAATTGACAGAGCCCATATAAGACCTAATGCTTTTTCGATAGAACAGAAAGATTCCACACATTTCAATCAACTCAAAGGACGAAGCCTAAAAGCCTTCTTCGAAGATAAGCAGATTAAACACATATTGGTTGAAGGTAACGCCGAATCGATATTCTATCCTGAAGAGAAAGACAAGTCGATGATGGGAATGAATCAGACAGAAAGTGGTTATCTGTCTATTGATTTCAAAGATAAGAAAATAGAAAAACTAAAGCTCTGGCCTCAATCCACAGGAAAAATGATCCCTCTTTCGGATTTGAAACCCGATCAAGGTAAACTCCGGGATTTTGAATGGCTCGATTATATACGCCCTCTTGATAGGGATGATGTATTCAGGAAGGTTAAAAGAAAAGGAGGAAACAGCCCCGGCAAACGACGATCCAATAAACCGGCGGTCGAGACTGTCGAATAGGCTCTCCAAACTGACTTTACCTTTTAGTAAAGGTATGTTTCCGACACAGACTATAATCATGTTATAAACTGTGTAATATGTAACGAAACAAAGCTAACTCAACGACTAAAGCAATGAATGATATTATACATTTACTACCCGATTCAATAGCTAACCAGATAGCAGCGGGTGAAGTTGTACAACGCCCGGCATCTATAGTCAAAGAGCTTCTCGAGAATTCTATTGATGCAGGGGCAACCAGCATTCAACTTATAATAAAAGATGCCGGACGCACACTTATACAGGTAATAGATAATGGAAAAGGTATGTCTGCCACTGACGCTCGACTTGCCTTTGAAAGACATGCCACATCCAAGATTCGTACTGCAGAAGATCTGTTCGCTCTTCGCACGATGGGATTTCGTGGAGAAGCTTTACCGTCTATTGCGGCAGTAGCACATGTTGAGCTAAAGACAAAACGCAAAGAAGATCAAGTGGGTACACATCTGGTTATTGCAGGATCTGCTGTTGAAAAACAGGAAGAAATAGCTTGTGCCGATGGTAGTAATTTTGCTATTAAAAATATCTTCTTTAATGTACCTGCACGCCGGAAATTTTTAAAATCGAATGAAACCGAACGTAAAAATATACTTACCGAACTAGA
Source organism: Dysgonomonas sp. HDW5A (assembly GCF_011299555.1). Classification (NCBI taxonomy): domain Bacteria; kingdom Pseudomonadati; phylum Bacteroidota; class Bacteroidia; order Bacteroidales; family Dysgonomonadaceae; genus Dysgonomonas; species Dysgonomonas sp. HDW5A. Next base: position 1,065,998 of record NZ_CP049857.1, read on the forward strand.
GAGGGTTGCGATGGTAAATTCTGAAATTGAATTTTCGTTTATCGAGAATGATATAGAAGTTATCAAATATCCGGCTTCCAACCTTAAGCAACGTATTATAAGTGTGATTGGAAAAAGCTTCAATCAACAACTGATTTCGATAGAAATAGAAACTACCATCGCTAAGATATACGGTTTTGTAGGTAAGCCCGAATCGGCTCGAAAAGCCCGTGCTCAACAATACTTCTTTGTAAATGGCAGATATATGAGACATCCTTATTTTGCTAAAGCTATCACATCTGCATTTGCACCATTGATTCCGGTCGGAGAAAATCCTAATTTCTTCATTTATATAGAAGTTAGTCCTGATACAATTGATGTCAATATACATCCGACCAAGACCGAAATTAAGTTTGAAAACGAGCAACCCATCTGGCAAATACTTGCAGCAACTGTAAAAGAGGCTTTAGGCAAGTTTAATGAAGTACCTACTATTGATTTTGATACATTAGATGCCATTGACATACCTATACATAATCCGAATACCAATGCTACCCGTCCACAGATAAATGTAAACCCTGCATACAATCCTTTTAAATCATCATCAGGAGGACAAAGCTCTGGTAGTAGCAGCTATCAGCGTCCTAACTTCGATTGGGAAAGTTTATACAAAGGGTTCGAAACTGATACCAATATAGAAAGTTCAGAAGTTAGAGAAGCCATCGAAATACGATCATCAGATTCTGACCTATTTGAAGAAAACCCAGCCTCATTACACTATCAATACAAAAATAAGTATATCCTGACATCAGTAAAATCAGGATTAATGATGATTGATCAGCGTAGAGCACACGTGCGCATATTATTCGATCAGTTCCTCCAAAATATAAAGCTCAAAAGAGGAATTTCTCAACGGACATTATTTCCTGAGATTGTAGAATTCTCATCGTCAGAAGCCGCTATGATCCCCTACTTGCTCGATGATATTGAAGCTGTGGGTTTCGATCTCAGTAATCTGGGTAATAACTCGTATGCTATAAACGGTGTGCCTTCGGAAATAGACAAGATAAATTCGGTTGAACTTATCCACAATATGGTTTCTAAAAGTATCGAAACCGGAAGCGATGTAAAAGAAGAGATACAGGAAGCATTAGCATTATCTCTGGCCTATGCAGCAGCAATTCCATATGGACATAGGTTGACGAATGATGAAACAAGCGATATCGTAAACCGCTTATTAGCATCACCATCACATAAATATACACCTGATGGAAAGCTGATCATTTCAATTTTAGATGATATTGAGGTCGATAAAAGATTTAAATAAATATTTAACCATTAAAAACAGGCACCAGCACACGAATTAACACTTTTATATCAAAAAATGTAAATACTTTTTAACCAAAGAAGTATAGTTACATCTTTATTTTATTATGTTTGTAATCACAAACATAACTAATTATGAAAAAAACACTCTTTTTGGGGATATTAAGCACTCTTGTGCTTTTAAGCTATTCATGCAATAGTGATGATCTGCCTAATACATCAGTAGATGAATTCTATGAGGTAACATTTAATATCAGTAATTTTACTTCCGAGGTTTCAGAGATGTCAACAAGATCAACTCTGGCTGAGAGCGAGGTTAAATATCTTCGCTACGTTATTTTAAATAAAGCTGTACCTATCAATCAGGTAGTTGAAGAAAAAACATTAGAAGGAGCCGCTATAACCTCTCCTCTGAAACTCAAATTAAGAAAAGGTAATTACACGATCGGAATTTTTGCATCTGAAAAACCTATTGTTGCAAACAAAATTCCAGCTAACCCCGGAGGTCTGACAGGAGCCGACTATATTGATGCAATTGCTATTGAGAACTTAACAAACCCAAATCAATTTCATGGTTCGGTTGATATTGAAGTAGCAAGCGCTGATATCCAGAAAAATATTGAATTAAAAAGACCTATCGGTAAAATTACACTGGCAATATCAGATCTTGATAAAGCTCCAAATAATGTACAAACGATCGTACCAATACTTGTGTTAGCAGGTAACGAATCTCAGTATGATTTCACTTATTTTGCTCCTGGTTATATTGCAACAAATAGTGGAGCCTCTATCTTCCGAGGACAGAGTGCGACAGCCATGTCAACTAATTATGCTTGCATTAACAGAAGTCGATTTATTACGATTGGTGAAGATAACCCCTTTGATTTTTACTTACCTCAGACGATAAATATAGATTATCAAGCTGGTCCTAAACCTTTCTCGAATGCCCGGTATGATTTATATCTACAGGGAGTTACAACAAACAAAGCTGAATATCAAAATATTATTCTCCTTGAGAATCCGGAGTTGCTACTTACTGAACCTACTTTTATAAATGACCCAAATGCAATGAATCCGAATATTGTCTTTATGACTTGCATCAAAAGAGGACTTGTTGTAAAACCAAATGAGCAGGTAATTATTAAAGGACAACTTTTCAGAGACAGCGAACTCTCAGTTGTTGTAAACAATACATGGGGAGAAACAGCCAACACCAATTTTTAAGTAGATTCTTATAAAATATAAAACATCCGATTATGAAAAAAATATTCTTCATATTTTCCATTATATCTTTAGGTATGTTGTCTTCATGCAGCAAAGATGATAACAGTGTCTTAACGGAAACTCCCTCATTAATAAATAAGCAAAAAGTAGTACTTAATATAACGAATATTAATGACGCAAACAATTACACCAGAAGTACAACTGAAACTGACCCGACCATAAAGAAAGTAATATATGCTGTTTACAAGACTGGAGACGGTATTACTTCGGGTAATGAAGAGTTAGTTTTGAAAGACAATGTCGAAGTTGGCAGCACTCCGGTATCCGCTATCAGTTTAGATTTACAACCGGGTAAATACCTGATTGCTGTATTCGCCTCGGGTAGAACAAATGCCGAGGTGAAGACTTACGAGGAAACCGGTAAGACCATATTAAAAAATTCATATTTAAATACCTCCGACTTAACCAGTCCTACAGAGTTTTACGGAACAACTAATATAGAAGTTGTCAGCCAAAGTGTTAACGCCAATGTTACCCTACAAAGGGTAGTAGGTAAAGTCGAGATTGTAATAAAAGACCTTAACAGCCTTCCGGCAAGTATAACATCTGCAACTCCGGTTATGAAAACTTATACAATAAGTAGTAATTGGGCTGATATAGCACCAAGCAATATGAGAATGACAAATATTGATGCCTCAATCTTCAGATTATCGGACTTAGACCAACCTAACCCGTTTGATCAATTGACGCTTAGTAGAAGCTTATTTTCAGCTCACAATGAAAACAATCCGATTGTATTCTATTGTATGCAAACTGCTACTAATTTTAGTGCAGAGAATTTCAGATATTCTACTCCATTTCTTTATATTCATCTTAATCCTCAGAATGGTAACCCATCCAACACAATTTTGATCACTCCTCAATTGAAAGTGTATCCGAATAAGATAACCAGATTTACGGGTACTATCGTTGGTCAGAATAACCAAGGGTTCACGATGTCTGTTGTTGACCAATGGGGTAATGACACAGAAACTGTAATAGTAGACAAAGTTCTTTAAATTTGAATAATACAAAAAAGAGCCCTAGGAATTCCTATGGCTCTTTTTTATATCATTTAAAATCCTAGTTATTCAAATAGTCTTCAGCATTCACGACCGTAGCATAAAAATAGCTTAATGCTGCTAAAAAAGCTTCGTGCACATTCTCGCCAGGAATAGTTTTTCCATTAAGCTGTAAATTAGGAGCTGCACACGCATCACCTATTACCGTACAGTTGTAACCAAAATCTTTGGCTGCACGTGTAGTTGCATCAACACACATACTTGTCATCATCCCACAAATAACAAGATCCGATATACCCTGTTCCTTCAAATAAGCCTGAAGCTCAGTTTCTCTAAAGCTATTGGGAAAATGCTTTGTAATTACTTTCTCGCTACTCAGAGGAGCTACTTCCGAATGAATCTCTACACCTTGTGTACCAGGCACAAAAAATGTAGAACCCGGACGATCCGAGATATGTTGTATATGTATAACCGGCAATCCTTCTTTTCGAAATTGCTCCAATACCGATTTGGCGTTTAAGACCGCTTCGTCACTTCCTATTAGAGGCATATTTCCTCCCGTAAAATAATCATTCTGTATGTCTATTATAACCAATGCTTTTTGTTGTGCAGTCATCATTAATGTGGTAATTAGTAATAATACAATTAAACTTATCTTTTTCATTTCAATCTATTCCCAGTGTTAATTTACAGATTTCAATTTCTCTTTCGTTACCCGTATTTTTACCCATAACATCCGAAAGCTTCACTGCTTGAAGAAACTCTCCTTTAGGGTTCGCTTTTATAGCTGATAATTTAATCACGATATTCAAAGGCTTTACACCTACATCATTGGTAAAATAAGTACCTATTCCATATGTATCGTGGACACGGTCTCCCACAAAGTCTTTGATTCGTTTTACTTCTTCCAGATTTAGCGAATCACTATACACTATGGTTTTAGATGCAGGATCAATCCTGTTTTCTTTATAAAATTGAATTGCCTTTTCTGTAAATTCAATAACATCACCGCTATCGCAACGTACTCCATCGAATAGTTTAGCCTGTTTCAAGCTAAATGATTTGAAAAAAGAGTCCGTAGTATACGTATCGGTCAATGTAATCCCTAAGCTTCCTTGAAACACCTCTACCCAAGCTTCGAGTGCCTTTATGTTTGCAGCTCGATAACCGAACAATGCACCGTGATACATAAACCATTCGTGCGGCATAGTACCGATAGGTGTAGTATTGTGTTTCATCGCCAGATATACATTGCTTGTTCCTTTGAAGTACTCTCCCGAATTTTCACGAAGGGCTCCTACCACTTCATCGTGTACATCGAATGAGAAACGACGACGTGTACCAAAATCCGAATAATCGGCTTTCATTGCGACCAATCCTTTGGCTTTCTCCACAGTCTTTTCCTTTACACCCTGCGGAGCCTGCCCCGTCATTATAAAATACAATTCCGAGATCATTGCCATAAGCGGCACTTCCCAAAGAACGGTACGATACCAATAGCCTTCAATAGAGACTTTCAAATCACCACCTTCTTGAGTTATAAGAACTTCATCCGGATTGTATTGATATCCTTCGAGAAAGTCTATAAATGCCGGATCGAAGAAATAACAACGTCTTTCGATGTATCGCTTTTCCTCTTTGGTCATTTTCAGCTTTGTCATTGCTACAACCTCTTCTTTAAGACGTTCAGCAAAACCTTCCGGAAATTCGGTATGACCTCTATTTATAAATTCGTATCTTACATACGAACGTGGATACAGTTTTTGAATAGCTAGCATTACAGAAAACTTATATAAGTCGTTGTCTGTAAAATGTTTTATAATCATAATCGGCTGTGTTCGAGGTCTCAGACCTTTTTATTACTCCGGCAGATGTAACTGCCATTATTTAGATATAATAGATTAAATCCATATAGATTTACTTCTTTACTAAATAACACCGTAAACCTGATATTGTTATTTCTTAATTAACAAAACTACATTTTCGACATGATGCGTATGTGGGAACATATCCACCGGCTGAACTTTCTCCACCTTATATTTAGCATCCAACAGATTCAAGTCTCTTGCCTGAGTTGCAGGATTACAGCTCACATAAACCACACGCTCTGGTTCTGCAAACAAAATAGCTTCGATAACATTATCGTGCATACCTGCACGGGGAGGATCGGTTATAATCACATCGGGCTTACCATGTTCATTGATAAAATCCTGTGTTAGGATATCCTTCATATCACCTGCATAAAACAGGGTATTTTCTGTTTTATTATTTTGAGAGTTGAATTTTGCATCTTCAATAGCATCTTCAACATACTCTATACCTACAACTTTTCGGGCATTACGAGCCACAAAATTAGCAATAGTACCTGTTCCTGTATATAAATCATATACAAGTTCATTGCCTGTTAATCCGGCAAAGTCACGAGTTATTTTGTACAGATTATAAGCCTGTTCGCTATTGGTTTGATAGAATGACTTAGGGCCTATTTTAAATTTCAGACCTTCCATCTCTTCATATATATAGTCATTGCCTTTCCATGTCAACACTTCCTGATCGGTTATTGTATCGTTGGCTTTTTGATTGATAATATACAATAAAGAAGTTATTTGTGGGAACTTCTCTGCAATAGCATTTAGCAGGTCTTCATGTTTCTCTTTCTCATCATCGTAGAATACCACAATCACCATTAGCTCTCCTGTAGTAGATGTACGAATGATTAAGGTACGCATCAATCCTCCTCTGTTTCTCAGATCGAAGAATGTATATTCTTTAGCATAGCAATATTCACGTACGAAATTACGCAGTTGATTAGACACATCGTCTTGTAACCAACACTTATTAATCTCTAATACTTTATCGAAACAGCCGGGAATATGAAAACCGACAGCATTCATATTATCGAACGTTACTCCTGACTGAACCTGCTCCCAAGTCAGCCATTTTTTATTGGAGAAAGTAAACTCCAACTTGTTTCTGTAAAACTCTGTTTTCTCAGATCCTAAGATCGGTTGAATCTCCGGCAAATCAACTTTACCGATGCGAGTCAAGTTATCCTCTACTTGTTTATGCTTGTATCTTAATTGCTCCTGATAAGGAAGAATCTGCCACTTACAACCTCCACAAACCCCGAAGTGTTCACAAAATGCTTCGGTACGTATATCCGAGTATTTCTCGAAACGAACAGGTTTTCCTTCAGCATAGTTCTTTTTCTTACGGCTCAGTTGAAGATCAACGATATCACCGGGAACCACGAAGGGAACGAACACGATCATGTTATCGATCTTGGCAATAGCCTTACCTTCGGCAGCAATATCTACTATCTCCACTGATGGATATATAGGTTGGGGTTTTCTATCTTTTCTCATTTCTATTTAGGTCTTAGACCTTTTTATTTATTTTGTAGTTGATAACTTTACTTATTCATAGATAAACAATGTGAGATTCTATTGTTTAAGCTTATGCTGCAAAAGTAATATAAAAAAGTAAGAAGCTTATATACATCAAAAAATCCCCAAGTAAAACTTGAGGATTTCTCTGTATCATGATTATGCCATTCCGGCTTTTTCGGCGTCCATCTTTCGGGTTATCTTTCCATAGATAACAAGGGCAATAGCCGAGACCAGTCCTATACCAAAGAAGAAAAACCAGATATAATGTGCATGTTCTGTAGCTGCTGCATATGCTTCGGGAGATGAAAACCCTTTCGGATCGGGGCAATATCTTTGCAATAAAAATCCCGAGATACCAAACGCAAGCAACGACGACACAAACGAGTGTAAGTGACTGAATCCTAAGTAAAGTCCTTCTTCTCCTTTAGGTGATTGGAAAGAAAAATACTCCAAGAAACGGGGTGAGATAAAACATTCCGCCAACGCCTGAAATGCAATACCTACAATCATCATGAACGTTACAGGGTGAATAGTACCGAACAGCAATTCGTTGCCCATCATAGAACCTCCAGCCATGATAGCCGCAGATATAGGGATGATAAACATACCCACTGTCATGGATGCTAGAGCCGAACGCTTTTGCATTAGAGTAGTTACCAAATTGACCAATAGGAATACGACCAACGGATTTACGTTTGCAATCCATCCGGGAGAAGCCTCCTGCCCTACCAAACGAATTACATATTTAGGCATGGTAGCATACATTTGTTGTTGTACCATCCAGAAACCGCTGACAATAAGGATAAGAACGATTAAACGTCCGTTCATACACACTTTTCCTAATGCTTTCAATATATCGGAGAAGGTTTTACCTTGTCCTGATGTATTTGACGACTGGTAAAAGAAATAAACAGCTACCAAAGCCAGTAATGTCATCGAAGCCGAGAAGTAGTTCAGATACACCAAACCTAAATCTCCAAGACTTTTACGAAGCGGGTCTACTACAGTTTTTCCTGTAAAAGCTCCGATATTTACCATCATATAAAATATGGCAAATCCTCTCGCACGAGTGCTTTCAGTTGTTTCGCGAGCTACCGTTCCCGATATTACCGATTTTATAAATGCTCCACCAATCACAATCAATAGAAGGATAGGTACTATTGCCCATCGTTGCGAACTTTCGAGAAGTCCTGTGAACGTAGTGTCATGACCAAAGGTAACAAAACCTCTTTCTTCGAAAAATGAAGAGAACATACCTTCTCCCGTTCCTGCACCATAGCTAACCAAGCCTGCATTTTCGAACATGGTAGGAAATATCCCCAGACCAAAATATCCGACAGTAAGTAGTGTAAAAGCTATAATAATGGATGTACGGAATCCTATTTTATCAGCGTATGCACCAACAAATGTAGGGAGGAAGTAAAGCAATGCGGAAAATGTTCCTGAGATTAAACCCGATTCAACATCGGAAAAACCCCAAACATTGGACAGATAAATAGTAAGAACGATGAAGACGGCATAATAAGCCAGCCTTTCCAACAATTCGACGGAGTTGGCAACCCAAAAGGCTTTAGAGAATTTAGTCATAATAGTCTAGAGTCTGTTTTATATTTAATGTTATTGATATTTAAGACATTTAAGGTATCAGTTCCTAAGTTGACAGCAGGCTTACAAAGCTATACAGTCTCATTACAAAAGATGACAATCGGACTATAAAAAGAGTACATTTTCGTCACCCACACAAACCATTGAAGGTCAATCACAAAACCCTAAAAACATTACAAAAATGACAAAAGTGACACTTTTTTCGCCTGTTCTTTTTTCTTGGCCTGTAACTTTCAGCAGTGTAATCATTCCCTTAATATATAGATAAATAAGAGAGTCTAATTATTGATGATTCCCACCTTCTTTCTTTTCAGCAATAAAAAACAGAAACCTTAAAACGGTTTCATGTAGTAGGTGGCAGCTATAGATATAACTCTGTTGGCCGACCTTGAAAAAGGATCTGTTTTATGACTGCTGTAAATATCCGAAAATCCCATATAATAGCGTCCCTCTAAGGCGAAATTACCGGCTCCCGTACGTAGCTCAAAACCCAGTCCGAAAACTAATCCGTAATCGAATTTATTCTGAACTTTTTGATTATAATGTTCCCATGCTTTTGATTCATCATAATCTGATGTTGATAAATCTCTTGTTTTTTGTTCACCGACCAAAAAGCTAATCTGAGGTCCGAGATTTACAAAAACACGCTTTTTATCTCCAAAGTAAATATGCGTAAGAAAAGGAATCTGTATATAAGCTAACTTCTGCGTAAATCTTGAAGAATCTGTATTTTCTACAGGAAATTTTTGCTCATACCCTTGTTGGCTGTAATTTAGCTCGGCAATAAAACCTAAATTTTTCTCCGAAATATATCGTGCTGATACTCCACCTTTATATTGTTGCAACATTTTAGTATCCAGTCCTTGACTTGGATCAGTAGTTACAAAACTCATATTAGATAAGTTGACTCCAAAATTGGCTCCAAAATTCCATTCGGGAGTAAATTTAGTTTGAGAGTATCCTTTCACGCATATTAAAGCGAAAAGTAAAACAGCCAGGGTTCTTTTTATCATTTGCCGTATTCTATTTTATCAACGCTACCATTCGCTTTGTAATGAATTATATAAAATCCATTGTTCATATAGCCGCCATTCGCATTGGTTTTATCAAAATTAATAGGAGTTTGCAAGGCAGGTACTGATACTGAATTGACAGCAGACTCGAAGTTCTTTCCGTATTTAAGCAGTGCCGTAAGAAAATAAATTCCTGTATCATATCCTAAAGCAGCGTATTTGGGATAAGTATTAATTAACGATTTGTTATTATACCATCTCTGATAATTCGATACAAACTGTTTGGTTTTGTAGTCGTCATCAGATAAATAAAACGGAGTAAATATATACGTATCGTTTTTATAAAAATCATTAAAGAACTGAGCATATGTCTGCCACTCGGTATATCCGAATAATGAGATACTGGTATTAGGTTGCTCTTCTTTTATCGAATTGAGAGCGGGCAATAGGTTTTGTAGTAATTGGGCTGAACCCGAAGCGGCCACTATGACATTTTTGCGGTTACGATCTAACGCCAAAGATAAGTTGGATGTCAGATTTTGATTGGCTGCAATAGAATTAGCCTTCATCCCTCTTTGACTCAATTGCATATTCAGGGCAGAAACAAAATCTTTTTTGTCATTACTTCCTCCACTTTCTGTTACATAGATAACATTCGCATTGCCAAACATATCTGCAAATGCTTTTGCCGTATTTGCATACAGAATCTCGTGAGGTGAGTTTAATTGAAATATTTGATTATTCCTTTGAGTTTCGTCTGTTTTAGTTGGAAAAGGAATGGCGTATTTTATTCCTTGCTTTTTGGCAAAGTTCGAAATTACATCTATCTGATCAGAAGAAACCCCACCGATAATAAGATCTAAATCTTTCATTTCGTAAGTATCCAATAAACTTTTGAGTTTGGTAGTCCCTGTTTCAGACCCCATATCAAAAACATATACATTTGCCGAAAGCCCTTTTGCTTTCATTTCTTCCAAAGCCAACAAGAAGCCTTCGTAATACTCTACAAATCGGGCACTCTTGCCTTGTGATTTATTCAGGAAAGGAAGAACGACACCTATCTTAATAGCATCAACATCTCTCAATGTACTCACCGGGGTCTGACCGCTTGGAGAAGATGAGACACCACTTCCGCTTTGTAAAGTTGGTATGAGAATAGTCATCCCCTGCTTCAAACCGTCTTTCAATACAGGATTAAAGTCCGTTAAAGCCTCGGGAGTTGTATTGTATTGTTTTGCAATACCATAAAGAGTTTCTTTAGCAGCAACATTATGTTCTATAAAATGGCTTTTAGAAGCTGGTGCAGGCGTTATAGGTGCTTGTGCTGTATATTTTCCGGTTGGAATAACCAATGACTGACCTTCACTTAAAGGTTTCACTTTCAATTCGGGATTAGCATTTACCAGATCATCCACTTTTATATCGAACTGTTTAGCTATCGAATAGAGTGTTTCTTTCGATTTCACTAAATAAGATTTGCCTGATGCACTTGCTATTTGTGTTGAAGGTGAGCTTTTTGTAGGTATCTTTATTTCTTCACCCAGTTTCAGCCCTTTATCCGACTGAGGGTTCAAAGCATAAATGTCTCCTACCGAAATATTATATAAGCGTGCTATAGAGTAAGCTGTTTCGCCCTTAGTGACCGTATGCTTTTTATATTTTCCATTATCTTGCAGAATTTCAATTTTTAAAATCGATGCATGAATCCCTTCTGTTGCAGACATAGAAAATGTAGTTGCTATAACCAGATAACAACCTGCAATAATGGATTTAACGTATTTAAAGTTCATTTGAGTGTGTATTTATTATTGTAGAAACAAAGGTATAAAAATTAGTGATATTTTTCAGTAAGGTATATGACCTATTTGTATTTATCCCAAAGTGCCGATTCTATTACACTGCGACTTGTTTCTATTAAACCCGGAATATCAGCCTCAGTCATTCCTGCTGTAGAAATAGGATCGTGAATGACTATTTCCAAGTCCTTTCCCGGATGCATGATTCTCGAATGTATTTTCAATATATCGTAGGGACCATTTAAAGTTATGGGAACAATAGGCAATTGCATCTGAGTAGCTATGATATATGCCCCCTTTTTGAATCGACCCATTTTGCCCGTATACGTACGTTGTCCCTCGGGAAATATTGCCATAGAAACACCTTCTGCCAATTCACGCTCGGCTTTGTCTATCGTTTGACTCATTGCTCGTGTATTGGAGCTGTCGACAAAAACATGTCCGGCTATTTCTGATGCCTTTCCTACAAATGGAATTTTTCGTAACTCGTACTTTTGCACCCATTTAATATTCTGATCCAAGTATCCATAAGTCAAAAAGATGTCAAATGCTCCCTGATGATTAGCCACAAACACATAAGACTGATTGGGATCTATCTTACTATTGTGCCGAACTTTTATTCTACACAATGCAGCTCTACAGACTATTTTCGACCAGTATTTAGGAGGAACGTATCCCCAAAACTTATTATTTCCGACAGAGCAACCCAGCATAACCAGAATTGCTGTAGCAACAGTAGTCACAACAAGAATCGGAATAAATATCAGCCATTGATATAAAAAGGAAAGAATAGCTTTCATGTTATTCTAAATCTAGATGTTTTCATTCAAATAAGCAAAAATACATTTTTTTACTCTTTCGTGAAACAAGGGTTCCTACCTTTTTATTACATATACCGTTATGGAGCATAGTTATCAAGACATTCCGGAAATAAAATAGTAGTTATCTCGATCAGTGGTTGATATTATATGTTCAATTTTCCTAACGCACCCTTTGGGTTTGTTTTTCATTTTGCCCAAAGCCGCAAAAGGAATCAAAAAGGCTTTGTGCTGTGTGGCTCGCCTGTCTGACCTAAAGCTTACAGGCTAAACTAAACCTACTGCCTGTCAGCACGTTTAGTTTTACGCCCGTTTCGTTTGTCAGCCAACGGCTCCGCCACTAATGCACTTCGGCTGACGCACGCAAACAATTTTTGTCCGTCAGGTTCCACGACCTTGCCGGTTGCACGGGGTACCCGCAGGATGAAGAAAGCGTTAAGAAACAAAAGGATATCGTCCGTTAAATGTTTTTCTTTTGTTTTAGCTTTCGAATCCTTAGCGGGTCGGGCAAAAGGTACAGTCTTGATCTTTTGTTTCGTTTTGCATCAAGGCAAAATGAAAAACAAACCCAAAGGGTGCGTTAGGAAAATTGAACATATAACATGGACTACTGACTCACAACAACTACAGCTGATCAATAAAAAGCCGATTGGAGATTACCATACACAGTTAAATTCTTACATTTGCCATGTTTTTCACAGCTATATTATGGAAGAAAATTTAAAGAAATATAACCCTGAAGGTTCGGAATTACGGAAATTACAACTCAAAATGCTTGACATTCTGGAGATCGTAACATCTATTGCCGATAAGCATAATATACCTTATTGGTTAAGCGGAGGCACCCTCTTGGGAGCAGCACGACATGGAGGTTTTATTCCTTGGGACGACGATATTGATATTGAATTGCTTCTGCCCGATTATAAAAAGTTACTAAAGATTCTCCGTAACGAACTTCCGGCAGACCTATATCTGCAAACCCCTAAAGACAAAGGGTATCGCTTGCTGTTTTCGAAAGTAAGAGATCGAAATTCTGTCGTATATGAAGAAGATGATGCTATTGACGATTATACGGAAAAAGGCATCTATATAGATATTTTCCCGGAAGAGAGGAGCTATAAACCCTTAAAGAATATTGTTGATTTTTTTTACGGAAGATCTTTTCGCCGACTAAAACGAGGAAAGCCATTCCATTCTTTTACTTATTTTTACGAGTATACCTTATCACTCGTTCTATATCCTATTGGAATTATATTAATAGGGTTGGCGCGTGGTTTATGTGCAATAACGCGACCTGATAATATTCTTCACAGCTATGGCATTGGCAATACCACCAATCATCATGCCGGTTATATGTTTCCACTTAGCAGTATCGTATTTGAAGGAAAAACATTTTCGTCGCCCGGTAATACACATGCTTACCTTACAAAGCAGTACGGAAATTATACGCAAATTCCCCCCGAAGACAAACGAGCAACTCACCTTTTAAAAGTCAGTTATATAAACCGTTAAGCCTTTATTTATTTAACAGTTTATTTATAGCATCCTGTATAAGGGGTTTCATAATAAGGTAACCTTCTCTATTAGGATGCACCCCATCCTCACTATATTGGGGGTTAAAAGATCCGTTCTCATCAGCCAAATGAGAATAATAATCTACATAAGTTAGATTATTAGCTTCGGCATATTTCTTAATACACGAGTTTAATGATTTTACCTTTGTCGGTGCACCTTGCACCTTCCTACTCCAATCGAATGTCACAGCAGGAAGAACAGAAGTAAGAATAACTTTTATATTATTTGTCTGCGCCAGATCGACCATCGAAATAATATTATCCACGGTACGTTCTTCGTCATATTCACCCGTATTTTCGGCAATATCATTGATTCCGCCACCTATTACAACAATACAAGGATGCAAATTAATTACATCTTCTCTAAAGCGGCCTAAGATTTGAGGTGTGGTCTGACCGATAATCCCTCTGTTGATATAGTGATTGGAAGTAAAGAAAAGAGAGTCGAACCCAAACCAGTGTTTGGTTATAGAATTACCTATAAATACAACCCTGTTGGAATCTAAAGGTTGTTTCAGTAATGCCTCATTTTGTTCCTGATAATAATGAACTAAAGCCCATTCCTTCGCTTGTTCTTTTCTCCGGTCTTTCATGAAAAAGAATCCGGCAACTAAAACGACTACACCAACAACAACTAACAAATAAACAACAGAACTTCTCTTCATATACAATTCAAAACTACTGATATCTTAAAGCTTCTTCAATACAATATTTCTTTTTACCGCAGCATTAATCTGAGCAAAGAAATCTTTGACCTCTGTGTATTGAGAACGGTTATAGCGTCCCGATATTATATCAATATCCTGAATATAGACAATTTTATCACCATCCACCTTCGCTTTTGTCTTTATAGACCCGAATGCTGTGTTTACATCCATATCTTTAGGCAAAGCCTCTAATGTATATGTTTGAGGAATAGTAATAGTTATAGTATCCGATTCCGAAAAGCCGGTTCCCAAAACGATATCCAAGTTGCGGGTAGATGCTGTAAAGACATTAAAACTGGTTTTAGCCAAGGGACATGCAGGTATAAATAAGCGGCTTCCTGTTCTATTCGCAAAATCAGGGACATCAATAACTGCTTCGACACGTGTAGAAGGAAAGACCGACTTATCTTCTGACACCACAAATTTTCCGATCTTCACCTGTGGAAGCTTCAGATTGCCATTGATAAATTTTAAAATCCTCTCAGTATCATTCGATCTGAAACCATAAACAGTACTTTCATACCCATCCAGATACTGAGTGAAGGCGGCTTTTCCTGTTGCACTACCCTCCTCGCTAACCACAACCTCCACTACGGATTCCTGACGATTTTGCTTGTCCGTATAAGAAGGAAGTCTAACAAGTTGTCCTCCCTTATCGGACACTACAATGGCATTATGTCCGGCTATATCTTGATGAATATACCCAAAAGGCAATGTCTGACTTGTACATTCGAGCCAAATGCTATCGTTCTTCTGAGGTACCATTAATATGACATGGTTTAATTGATAAAAACTGGGAAAATCGGGATATAAATCCTTATCCTTTGCATCCAAACGTATCACACAATAGTTAGATGCTATCCCCACCGAAGTGAGCATGGCTTTCATCAGATTGGTTAAACCTTTGCAATCACCGAATCCCATTTTCGAAACAGTCAAAGCATCTATGGGCTGATAACCTCCAATTCCGAGTTGTATACTCACATAACGAGTATTCTTCTGTAAATAGTCGTAAATGATCTGAACCTTCTCTTTATCCGTCTTAGCCCCTTTTACCATATCTTGTAATTTGGCAGCTAAATCGGGTGATAACTGATCTCTTCCTTTCAACAGATTGGCAATCCATAAGCCATAACTATTCCAATCTTTCATATTGCCGCAGAATGAGTCATAACACATATCTACAGGAGCAGTCATCATAACAGGCAACACTTCTCCAATAGAAGGACTGAGAGGCTCTCCCAATATTGCCTTCAGATTATTTAGTGATATGGAATATATGTTTTTATCGCCTACAGTTTCTTTCTTCAAACTTCCTCCAAAGTTATTTCGCTCACGCATTTCGACATTCAGAGGGGTTTCTATTCTCAAGTCAGACTTTTCCACCGACACAAAGTACCTATCCTGAGGTGCAAATACAGGGTACGAAGCTATGCCGTTTTTCCATTTTTCCTGATAGGTATACTCTACCGTACAAGGATAACTGGGTAAACTGCATATATATGTTATACTGAAATTATCATCCGTACCTGCCCCTTCCGATACCGAAGAGAATCTTAAATCGCTTTTCTTTATCTTTTTTATAACATTACCTGAAGCATCCCGTATTGTTCCCGAAAAATCGGAAAGTTCACGAAATTTATCACCGTAGAGTGCAAAGTGTGCAAAACCATCACCTAATTTACTTAGAATAGTGACTACTCTGGTCACCTTATAGGTTGCATGATTAACATCGTTCTGAATAAAAACTTCAGAATTTTCTCTGACAACAGCAGATGCTCCTTGCTTAAGACTGTCGGCAATAGCTGCTGCCGGATACTTCGGATCATCGGCTCCAAACAACAGTGCCGGCAATAAACTAAAGCAAATTGCCAGCAACAAAATTTTATAGAAATTATTCATAGACAGAATTTTACTGTACAGTTTTCTTAAGAACAATTTGTTCTGAGTTTTTCGAAATTATTTTAGCGAAAAACTCACGCAATCCGGGATACAGATCTTGCCCTACCATCAGTTCTTTTATCTGAAAATGATATTGCAATGAAATAAGGTTTCCGGCTTGAGCTACTCTGTAAGTAAATACAAGAGCATCATCATCTCCAAACACAAACTTCTGAGAAGTCGGCAACTCTTCTACCGTATATCCCTCAGGAATTGCGATGGTAACCATTTGCTTGTAGGTCTCGAGATAGTCAAAATTCACCGGAAATTTACGTTCTTCTTTTGTAAACGGATTATCGGAAAACAGTTTATCGATCATCGGGCTGATATATATAAACTCATCGCCCAAGACAACATCTTTTATCAATTTGTATTCCATCTTAACATCGCTTCCGGCTTTACTCTCTCCCGATATCGTAAAATCTTCTACCTTTCCGTTCAATCTGCCAGCCAGTTTCTCAATATACTCATTCTGATCTTTGTGATTGAAATAATCTACTTTAAAATCATAAGATGAATTACCTCTTCTAAAATCGGCAACAGTGCTTACCTGCCCTCTGTCATCAAACAGAATTTGTGCATTCATCAATGTAGCTCCCGAAGATGTGGTCGATAAATCTATCCAATCAGGATTATTTTGAATCATAACACGGGCTCTTGTCACCATACATTTTTCAGGAAGAAGATTCCAATCTCCAAACTTAGCAGAAGCATCGGTATAATAATAAAGAGTATCTATTTTTAAACCCGTAATTGTATAATTTAAAGCCGTGATAGATGGATGGGCAACAGGCAAATGTCCGTTTCCACGTGTACTCAATATTACAGGAAACGCATCAAAGCCACCTGCTTTAAGAGCATTAATAAGTAAAAAGTTCATATCGGCACTATTTCCGACACCATCTTTCAATGCATCTTTTAGACTATTGGGATAGAAGGCATTTTTTTCGTTCCATTTAACTTTACTCTTCACCAAGTCTTGAATAGATTTCGCCTGAGCCAGCGTTAAATCAGACTTGGTTATTTCGTCTTTAAAAAGTCCTGCTTTTTTCAAATTTCCGCCAAAATCTCCAAGACCAAATAATTCTTTATCGATATCTGCCCATGTGGTAGTGATATTCTTAATAGTTGTCCATGGATATCTGATGCTTTGCAATTCGAAACTCACTTTACTTATATAATCATCCAATGACCACAAGTAAGAATCGTTTTTAATGGCCGGTAAATCTTTTCCTACAAATTTCATTTCCTGAGCACTACAACGTACATTATCCATTTGCATGCGACCCGAATCGTCTTTATAACGCACACTGAAAGTCTCATTTACAGGAGTTTTCTTTGTAATAATATTTTCATATCCCTGCATATTTACATTATAATAAAAATATTCAGGCATCGTTATTTTATAAGAAGTATAAGCTGTAGGAACCCATGTTTGAAATACAAAGTCTCTCAAATCATAGAAGTACATCGATGTAATAGTATATTTAAATTCGACAACCGAACCTACTTTGGCTGCAGGCATGGTAAACTTCTTCAATTTCCACTTTCTATCTGTGGCCTCATCAAAAATAGCGTCTTTCGATAATTTTGTTTTAACAATTTTTCCATCTTCCAGATTATACGTTGTACCATTCAATCCGGTTATTTTCTCTCCAGTAGCATTTGTTTCCTGATAAAATGAAATATTCTGGTTACATAGTTCCAGTCCTTCATTCTTAAGGATTTTGACTTTCATCTGAAGCGTATATTCAAACTGGAAGCCTAATAATTCACTGTATACAAATCGTGTTTCTCCTGTTTTAAGAAGAACAACTGCAGCTGCTGTAGTATCTTGAGGATATACAGTCATGTTTAATTCATCCATTGTTGCCTCCCCGTATTTTGATTGGGCAAAACAGACCTCCCCCAAAAGGAGGAACATTAAAACTAAAAGGCTTGAAAGTGTTTTCATCACTAGATCAATGTTGTTTTGTTTAAATTTGCAAATCTATCCAAAAAATGAATAAAATACACTTTTTCTAACAAAAATTTATCAACAACCGACAATCGTATTCCTCAATCGTATTGAAGCGTAAAAACACAATAACATCATTCCGATACGAACAACATCAAAAATATGAAAACCAGAAGAAGCTATATAGTTTATATTAACTTACATTGATAGCCCTGGTGATTTTGAAATATATAGTTGATATCTGAATCATACCTTAAACAACACGAACACAAGCAAAACACTCTAAATAAAACAATTAGAAAAACATGCAGAAGGTGCGACAAGCAAGCAGGAATAGTTTTTCAATAAACCGCATATATGAAAATTCATTTTTAATAGACGAGAAAGCATTGCGTTTCATCAATTATTTCTATATTTGAAGATCACTCATTTATAAAATAGTTTAATATGATTTATGCAATAATTTTAATTGTGCTGGGGCTCATTGCTACTTTATTCAATAAAAAGCCTGTAAATAAAAAAGCAATAACCGTCAAAGCTTGGCTTGCACCCTTGTTTATTATCTGGGGAACGGTAGGAATTGTAATTCTGAATACTATCAGATACAGTGTGATTGACGAAAATGCAACGTACTGGGCTTTGCTGATTTTAGGTAGTTCGATCGAAATAATTATAGCTCTGTTCTTTATTTACAGATCGATAAAATTAAGGAAGAACCCTCAGCCGGATGATAAGCTTTTTCTACCCCAAAATATTCTGGGTATTCTTGCCATTTTGACCGGTATAGCAACCATCATCGTTAAATAACGATATAACGGCATAAAAAATAAAAAGTCCCTTAACCATTACGCTTAAGGGACTTTTTCGTATAGATCAGAATGGTTTCTCGACGTGTGCATAAGGTACTTTGGCGACAATTTTCCAGGTACCATTAAATTTAAGCAACGAAATATAATCAGTAGCAATCAATTCACTATTTCTGAATAACAAGACTTTAACGGCGGCGGCATTACCTGTAACATCAATCGACGCAAAATCATAGGTTAGTGTTCGCAATTCGGGATTTCCCTTATTGTCAAGCTTATAATCATCTACTGCTTTCTTCCATTCCAAAAGAGGAAACCTCTTCAGTTCCTCACCATCTGCCGAGAAGATTGCAAAATCAGGATGAAATAACTCCAACATCTTATCTGTCTCCAGTTTATTGGCAACTGCATTGATGTATTTCTCTTCTAACAATTCTTTAATATGTTGTTTTTCCATATCGTTTATAGTTTCGGTTTGTTGCTTCGCTATCAGAGGTGTCATTAATAACACCAGAGATAGTATTGTTAATAGTTTTCTCTTTATCATTATCTTCATGTGTTTCGAATTATTTACTTAATTAGTTGTTAATCCTCCGTCTACAGCTATTATTGATCCGGTAATCCATTTGGCCTGTTCCGAAGCTAAGAATAAAGCTGCTTGTGCAACATCCTCCGCTTCTCCGATTGTTCCCATAGGATAAATAGTCTGAATCATTTCCTTAAACCGTTGCTGTTCATGAGACGAAAGCTTTTCGATATTCAGATTTAATTGTGGAGTCTCGATGCTTCCCGGTGCTATGGCATTTACACGGACTCCTTTTTTACCTATCTCGAAAGCGAGCGATTTTGTAAAAGAATCTATTGCTCCCTTAGTTAAGGAATAAGCTGTGGAATCTCTTCCCGATAGCATCCTGTGAGAAAAATAAGATGAAATATTGATTATATTTCCTT
Source organism: Dysgonomonas sp. HDW5A (assembly GCF_011299555.1). Taxonomy (NCBI): domain Bacteria; kingdom Pseudomonadati; phylum Bacteroidota; class Bacteroidia; order Bacteroidales; family Dysgonomonadaceae; genus Dysgonomonas; species Dysgonomonas sp. HDW5A. The sequence continues at coordinate 1,086,145 of NZ_CP049857.1, forward strand.
TTGTATCAATCAATGATTCCAGTAGATATTGAGTCAAAAAATAAGTCGCTCTGATATTTAAGTTCAGGTGCATATCTAATGCCTCTTCACTTGTTTCCGAAAAAGGAATAAAGCGTCCAATCCCTGCATTATTCACCAATATATCCACTTGTGGAATTGCTTTCAAGGTCTTCTCCGATACAGTTTTAACGGAAGAAAGTACACCTAAATCAGCAGCAAATATGTGTACTTCTTTTCCTATTGCAGATAATTCGCGTTTTACTTGTTCCAGTTTATCTTCATTTCGGGCAATAAGTACGATATGAGCTCCATTGATTGCAAATATTTTAGCAATCGCTAAGCCAATACCATCACTTCCGCCTGTTATTACAGCATATTTGTCTTTTAAAATTTGTCTATCCATTTTATTTATTGTTATTAAGTCCTCAGAACTGTCTATTGCTTTGGCAAGCAAAACAGCAATAGATTGTTATGCTTTTAAAATGTATCATTAAATAGGTGATTTTACTTATATTACCTCTGTATGATGAGTAGCTGATACAACCTCAAACAATCCTAAAGAGAAACACTCTTGAGTATATTCACTTTTCATATGTAAATCGAGAGATGCCTCGTCTTTAAATATTTCCCAAAGGATAAATTCATCCGGCTGTGCTTTATTTTGAAATATCTTGAAAATTTCGCATCCCGGCTCTTTTACGGTCTCATGTACCAATTGAGAGACTGCAATCTTAAATTGCTCTATTTTATCTGCTTTACATTTCAGAACTACTGTTGATTCTACTTTTCCGCTATCCATTCTTTTTAATTAAATTACATTTTAAGTTTTTTATCGGCAATCATTGCAAATAATTTACAATTGCAAATTAAGGATATATTATTTAGATTTGCAACAATAATTGTAATTAATTTACAAAATGGAAAAGAAGACAGATTTATCCTTTGATTTTGAGTTTCTTGACAAACTGATTGTAGGCATCGGCGAAGTATCGCAGATAACAGGTATTCCTACAAGGCAAATCAGGTATTGGGAAGACAAAGGCATCATTACAAGCCTTACTGAGGAAGAAGGGAAAAACCGCAGATACGATTATAAGAACATCAAAAGAATGCTCTTAATCAAAGAATTGCTTGACGAGGGATACACTCTTGATGCTGCAACAAGCAAAATTCAGAACCGAATGGAAATGATAGAAGAGACTCTTAAGAAACTAAAGAGGTAATATTCAATAAAAATATATCCAAACGGAAAGGCTTTCTTCCATTTAATTCAGTAATTTTGACGACTTAATTAGGATATCATCTTTATTTCAAATACACTATGGATTTTCTTGAACTCGCAAGCAGAAGACAAAGCACCCGCAAATACGATATAAACAGACCTGTAGAGCCTGAGAAAATCGAACGAATTATTGAAGCTGCACGCTTAGCACCTTCCGCATGCAATGCACAGCCGTGGCATTTTGTGGTAGTAAATGAAACCGAATTGATGGATGAAGCTATTGATGCTATTTCAAATCCAGCCGAAGGAGAAACCCAGCCCGTACACTTCGTCATTGTTGATGAACCGGAGTTAAAGAATAAGGTGGCCGATGCTGCATCTGCACGGTTATTAGGGATGAACCACTTTACAAAACAAGCCCCCATACACATTCTTCTTGTTGAAGAAAAAGTCAACCTCAGTTCCGGAATCGGAGGTGTTATTAAAGACAAGCATTTTGCTTATGTCGACATAGGTATTGCTGCTTCTCATATATGCCTTGCTGCCGAAGCCGAGGGATTAGGAAGTTGTATACTGGGCTGGTTTAATGAATCGAAAATTAAAAAACTATTGAATATACCCGATTCGAAAAGGGTAATACTGGATATACTCATAGGCTATCCTGCTCAGGAATTAAGACCTAAGAAACGTAAATCTACGGACGAAATAGTATCATACAATACATATAAGAAATGAAACTTTCTCAAAAGCAAGCAGGGCATATAACTATGTTCTGCGTTGTATCTTTCTTTGCGATCAATATTCCGATCAGCAAATATTTACTTCAAGCAGGATATATCAGCCCATACGGACTAACTATTGCCCGCATGGTATTTGCAACTATTGCTTTTTGGATAGCTTCGCTTTTTGTCACCAAAGAACGTATCGACCGCAAAGATCACATCACCATTTTTCTGGGAGGACTTTTGGGAATCACCTTCAATCAGGGACTTTTCATTTTCGGGTTGAATAATACCTCTCCCGTCGATGCATCCATAATTACCACAAGCACTCCGCTTTTCGCCATGGTTATTGCTGCTCTTGTTCTAAAAGAGCCTATAACAACCAAGAAAGTTTCGGGTGTATTATTAGGCGGAATCGGTGCTATTTTTCTGGTTTACACAAGCCATCACGGAGATGTCTCAACTGATTCGAGCACTATCGGTAATATTGCTGTAGTATGCAGTTCGCTCAGTTATGCTTCTTATCTGGTTGTAACACGTCCTTTGAGTGCAAAATATTCGTCTATTACACTCATGAAATGGATGTTCTTGTATTCTACCATCATATTACTTCCATTCCTTTATAAAGATTTGCTGAATGCTCCATTGTTCTCACAATCCGATGTCTTACCTTATATCCTTATCAGCTATACATTATTGTTTGCAACATTCATTGCATACACACTTATCCCTGTGGCACAAAAGAGGATCAGAGCAACTACCATTTCGATGTACAACAACCTCCAACCTCTTATTGCATCATTTATAGCCATTGGTTTGGGGCAGGATCACTTTTCGGGAACTAAAGCCATATCAGGAATTATGATTCTAGTGGGTGTATATCTGGTTACACAAAGTAAATCAAGAGCCGATGTGGAGGCCGAACAACAGACTGTAACTTCAGAAAGTAAATAAGACTCTTTACTCTCACCTCTTCTGATATTCGCTAGGTGTAATATTAAATTCGGTTTTGAAACAAGACGTAAAATATTTCGGGTCTGAGAATCCAACGGAATAAGCAACCTCTGAGATTGAGATCGATTTATCTTTAAGCATCTGACAAGCATGCTTCAAACGGATATTACGTATAAATTCTATCGGAGACAATCCGCTCATAGTCTTTATTTTACGATACAGAGACGACTTTGACATATTCAAATATTCAGCAAAAGTATTCACATCAAATTCAGTTTCCGAAAGATACCTCTCTATAATTTCTATTGCATTCTTTAAGAACTGTTCGTCAAGAGTCGGATATTCAAGTGTTGAGATGTTTATCTCCACATTCGACTTAAATTCCTGCTGCTTGTCTTTCTTGTTGGTTATAAAATTATTGATTCTTGCCTCCAAGACCTTCAAATCGAATGGTTTCGAAATATAACCATCGGCTCCTGCATTATAACATTCGATACGATCGTCCACACTATTCTTTGCTGTAAGCAATAAAATTGAGATGTGGCTTGTTTCTATATTCCTCTTCAATGTACGGCAAAGTTCCAATCCATCCATTTCGGGCATCATTACATCACTGATAATTATATCTATATTTTCTGCTTTCAAAACCCCCATTGCTTCAACACCATTCGAAGCCGTAAGCACATGGTAGCGACCTGATAAAATTTTGCTCATAGTATGCAACAAATCTTCATTGTCCTCAACAAGCAATAGATTGGCATTACCCTTGTTGCTATTCGTATTTACATCTTCCCATTCTTCTATCGGAGGTAAATCGAAACTTTCTTCTGCAATAAGTACTTGTGACGATTCTACCAATTCGAAGTCTTTAAAACTCTCTCTATCAACCGGAATCTTAACAATAAAGCTTGTCCCCTCATTTAATCGGCTTTCCGCCGAAATAGTCCCGTGATGCAATCCGACCAAATCTTTGGTCAGCGAAAGCCCTATCCCATTGGTTTCACTGGCATCGGTTCGGCTATTGTAATAGAAACGGGTAAATACATTATTCAGGTCTTCGGGAGCAATCCCTACCCCACTGTCACTGATACTTATCGTTAACCACTCGTGATTATCTTCTTTCTGAAACCGTAATTCCACTTTTATATTCCCATTCTGAGGTGTGTATTTAAAAGCATTTGACAAAAGATTAAATACTACTTTATCAATCTTATCTGCATCAAAATAAGCCTGCTTCGAATTTACCTCCGACGAAAAAATAAAATCAATTTTCTTCTTCTGGATCAACGGAGAGAAGTGCGTATGACAAACATCCTTTATAAAAGTTACCACATCACCGCTTGTTATTTTGAGTTTCATATTTCCACTCTCCACCTTTCGGAAATCAAGAACCTGCTGCAATAAACGCTTCAAGCGATTCACATTCGATCGCATAATTGAATACTGCAGCAACTGCTTCCTGGATGATGTTTCGATATCATCAATCAGGCACGAAATTATAGTCAGAGGAGTAAGAAAGTCATGCGAAATATTGGTAAAATAGCGTAGCTTGGTTTGAGTAAGTTCCTCCGATTTTTCTTTTTCAATCTGAGCTATTTTCAGTTCATTACGCAATTTTAAACGATTCTGAACAATCCGCAATGCCCAATAAAGAATTATTAAAACAAGAATGCTATATATTAGATATGCCCATAAGGTTTCATAAAATGCAGGAAGTTTCTCAATCTTAAACATAGTAACTTCACTACTCCACAAGCGATTTTCGTCTGTGGCTTTTACATAAAACGTATACGATCCTTTTCCCAATTGATTATACGTAGCAAACTGGCGGTTGTTGCCCGTATATACCCAATCATCGTCCACACCTTCCATTTTATACGCATATTGTATCTTTCCCGGAAAGGTATAGTTGAGAGACGAAAAATCAATTTCTATATTTCTGTCATCGGGATAAATAGTCAAAGTCTGAGAAATTGCATTAAACCGTGAATCGGAGAATCCTTGAAGTACCGATTGATTTTGAATCTTAACATCAGTAATCAACACTTTTGATGGCTTGGGATTTTCCGATAATTTATCGGATGACGCAAAAGAACTTATACCCCGATTACCTCCAAAATATATTTTATCGGAACCACTCTTAAAATACGAACCTTTCAGAAACGAGTTTACTAGCAATCCATCCGAAACCGTATAATCTCTCGAAGCACCGTTTTCGGGGTTATATTCGGTAATCCTCTTGTTGGTAGATATCCAGATACGATTATAATTATCCACTACAATATCAAGAATAGCTTCGCCGAACATTCCACACGATTTTGTATAATCCGTAAATGAGTTTTTACTTTTATCATATACTATAATATTCCCCTCCTTGGTTCCAATCCAGATCCGATTACTTCCATCGGCATATATCGACTGTATATTATCACTAATCAGGTTATCCGATTTTTCATTGTAGTTTCTTATTTCAGATTTGCTGTAATCAATACCATCAGCAGATGTGAGTTCATACACACCACTATTCTCGCTACTAACCCAAATAGAACCGTCACGATCTTCGGTTATACCCGTCAATGCTCCGAAAGAACTGTCAATATGTACAATTTTATCCTTACCAAAAGGTTTCATAAACAGTCCCCCCGAAGTAACAACCCAGATATTCTTTTTCCTGTCCTCAAAAAACATTCGGGGAAGACCGGGGTTAGACTGATATAAAGCCAGATTAATTTCTTCTTCTATGGTAACTACTCCACCTTTTCGATTCAACACATATATAATAGGTTCGTTCTCTAACCCCGCCCAAATATTATCGGTACTTGTAAAGCCTTTTATACAAGCCGTGTTTCGAAACCCTTGAATATCTCGAAGCTGTGGAAAATCGCTAAAAAGTTTTATTTCTTTCTGCTGGGGATAATAAAGAACCAGCCCCAAACGGTTTTGATTTAACCACATCACCCCGTCTTTATCTTCATAAATAGAGGTCACATTGGGTACTACACCTACCTTCTGAGTTATGACCTTTAAAGGATAATTATGAATCTCTGGCTTATTGAAATTTATAGTCAACGCCCCTTCACTGAAAGCCCCGATCCAGAGATTACCACTTCGGTCTTTAATAATTTCACTGAATATATTATTTGTCTCTTTAAACAGGTGCGATATATCAGCCTGCTTTACCGATCCGTCATTTGCGTATTCGAGAGCATACAATCCCGAAAATGACATCGCCCAGATATATCCTTGCAAATCGTCCTGCACTATACTGAAAAATGTATCTTCGGGTTGCTGCCGTTCCTTGTTGAAAATCTTCTGACTTACGTACATATCCTGTCCGCTTCTGGAAGGGTAAAATTTATAAATCCCATCGCCCCATGTACATATCCAATATTGCTTATGATTATCCAGAAATATCCGAAACGGATTATTGGTTGTTCCTATATTGGGATAATGAATAAAAGAATCGGTCGTTTTATTGTATTTATGCAGTCCGCCTCTCCACAGTAATACCCAGATATTCCTCTCCGAATCTTCGGTGATAGAATTCACCCCGTTAGAGGGTAGCGAAGCGTTTGTTGCATCCGACGTATAATGCTTTATCCTTTTAAAATTAGAATCATATCTATAAATACCATTACCCACGCCCACCCATATCGTACCATCGGAGGCTGTCAATATAGACCGTATATGCTCTCGCCTGATAAGGGAGTCCTTTAAATGAACAATCTGAAAAGTTTCCCTATTCAAGATATTCAGCCCCTCTCTGGTTCCTATCCATAAGTTATTATTCTTATCTTCCGAAATACAGGTAATCTCATTATTTGTCAACAGATTCGGATTATTCAGATTCGACCTAAAGGTCAATAACCTATAGGCATCATATCTGCATAAACCATCTAAAGTGCCAAACCAGATATACCCGTCCTTATCCTGAAAAATCCGTTGAACCGAATTTGAAGGAAACTGAGCCATAACTGGTATTGGATTAATAGAAATGGAATTGGAATATAAATCGGATATTACTCCCAGAATAAAAAAAACGGCAATAAAAACGGCAATAAAAACAGACTTGTGTCTTAGGTTTAAGGTAAACATGAGTAAGGGGATTTTTGATAAAGGTTATCACAATATTAGAAATAATTTTCTTGAAATAGTATATAGATAATTCAAAAAAGGAGACCTTTATAGGTCTAAAGCCTTAATTGACCGATTTGTTATCCTTCGAGTGAATGATTTGTCTACCTCTATATAAAATTTTGGATGTATTTTTGTTTATCACTATATTAGATGTCCAATACTTTCTACTGTTTACCGATAAAACCAAGAATCGAAATTCAAGTTGTCAAGATATAAAATACTTTAAATTATTAAACCATGAAAAAAAACATCTATCTGCTTCTATTTGCAGTCATCTGTGGTAATCTATATGCCCAGAACAATGTACCTGACTGGGAGAACCCGGAGGTATTTGCTGTAAATAAGGAAAAAACCAGAGCTACATCCCTGCCATTTGCGGACGAAACTTCGGCTCTCAAAAATGAGTCTATGTCTTCACCTTACTTTAAGTCGCTGGACGGAATCTGGAAATTTTATTGGGTACCCAAAATCAGCGAAGTTCCTGCCGGTTTCTACAAAGAGAACTACGATGTTTCGAAATGGGCGGATATGAAAGTTCCCGGAAACTGGGAGTTTAACGGATACGGCATACCTATGTATGTAAACGTAGGCTTCGGTTTCAAAGCAAAACCACCTCACATCGACAGAGAAGATTCGCCCACAGGAGCATATCGCAGAGAGTTTACAATTCCTGAAGACTGGGATGGTCGCCGCGTATTTATCCACTTCGAAGGCGGAACCAACTCGATGTATGTATGGGTGAATGGCGAAAAAGTAGGATATACAGAAAACGCAAAAAGCCCTGCTGAATTTGATATCACAAAATACGTCCGTAAAGGAAAGAACACCCTTGCTTGTGAAGTACACAAATATAGCGATGGTTCGTATCTCGAAGATCAGGACATGTGGCGTTTAGGTGGTATCAACAGGAGTGTATATTTATACTCGACAGATCAAACACGTATCTTGGATTTCTTTGCACACCCCGATCTGGATAAAAATTACAAAAACGGATTATTCTCTTTAGACCTTGTATTGAAAAACTATACCAGTTCGGCAAAAGATCAAACCGTAGAAGTTTCCATCTTAGACAAAAATGGTAAAAAGGTATTTAACAGTAATCAGAAAGTAAATATTCCTGCCGATAATACAGCAGAGACTACCATCAAAGGAACTGTTTCGTCTCCCCTTAAATGGACGGCAGAAACTCCTAATCTGTACACTTTGGTTATAACATTAAAAGATAACAAGGGCAAGGTTATAGAATCGACTTCTCACAAAATCGGATTCAGAAAAATAGAAATCACCGACGGACAAGTTTTTGTTAACGGTAAGAAAGTATACTTCAAAGGTGTAAATCTACACGAATTCAATACTCAAACAGGACAAGTCGTAAACCGTGAGGTGATGATGCGTAATATTCAGTTGATGAAAGAACTAAACATAAATGCAGTACGCACATCACACTATCCTCAACCTCCCCTTTGGTACGAATTATGCGATCAATATGGTATCTATTTAGTAGCCGAAGCAAATATGGAATCGCACGGTTTGGGGTATGGACCTGATAATGTATCCAATCTACCCGAATGGCTGGGTGCTCATATGGATAGAATAATCCGTTCGGTTGAAAGAGACAAAAATCACCCATCCGTAATATTCTGGTCGTTAGGAAATGAATCGGGTAACGGCAAAGCCTTTTTCGAGATGTATAAATGGGCTAAAGAAAGAGACAACAGCCGCCCTGTTCAGTACGAGCAAGCACATCAGAAAGATCCTAATACCGATATTCTTTGTCCGATGTACCCATCTTGGGAATCTATGAAAAGGGATGCCGCCAAAGATTTAGGACGTCCTTACATTATGTGCGAGTATGCTCATGCCATGGGTAACAGTATGGGGAATTTCCAGGAATATTGGGATTTGATGCGTAGCAGTAAAAATATGCAAGGTGGTTTTATCTGGGAATGGTACAATCACGGATTCAAAACTCAGGATGAACAAGGACGTCCTTATTGGGCATACGGTGGAGACCTTAAGGGATACAATAAAATGAATGATGGTAACTTCTGTATTGATGGTATCATAAGTCCCGATCAGAATTACCTGCCTCATACTCATATTGTAAAGAAAGTATATCAAAATATTCTGTTCGAACCTAAAGATTTGAATAACGGTATTATTACTGTAATCAATGACTTTAAATTCACAGACCTTACCAACAAGAATTATACTTACAAATGGGTACTTCTTAAAAATGGAAAAGTATTCGGTGAAGGTAATTTTGATGCAGTAATCCCTGCTGATACTAAAAAAGACATCAAACTGAATCTACCGGCAATCACACCCGAAGCAGGAGCAGAATACTATCTGCAACTATTTGCTTATAATAAGGAACAAACACCGTTTACCCCTGCAGGATTCGAGGTGGCTAAAGAAGAATTTGCATTCGATTCGAATAACTACTTTACACCTGCAACTTATACAGGTTCTTTAAACGTAGAGAAAGGGGAAGATAAGATTACTGTAAAATCGGGTACAATCAGCTACGAATTCTCGACTAAAAACGGTAAGAGCCTTCTATCAGTAGAGAATGACGGAAAAAGAGTATTTCGTGAACTTCCCCGCTTGAATTTCTGGCGTGCTCCTATCGATAACGATTTCGGATCATGGGAACAATACGCTTTACGTATATGGGATGCCGCCGGACAGAACGTTATTTATACATACAAAGGGTCTCAGGAAAACGGTGGTGCCATATCATTCAATTATGAGGCAAAACTCAGAGGTATTGAAGCAAAAGTTGATTTCACTTATACCGTAAATAAAGACGGTAGCCTTACTACTGATGCTCATTATAAAGCCTTATCGGATGACCTGCCCGAAATGATGCGTTTCGGTATGCTCATGACTCTACCCCAAGAATACAATGACTTCACTTGGTATGGTCGTGGTCCTTGGGAGAATTATGTAGACCGAAACGGCGATACCTTTATGGGCGTTTGGAACGGTGCTGTTGAAGATCAGTATTATCCATACATCCGTCCTCAGGAAGGTGGTAACAAAACCGATGTACGCTGGTTATCCTTAACAGACAAATCAGGTAAAGGCATTCTTATAAAAGGAGCACAACCTTTATCGGTGAGTGCGACCAATAATCGACCCGAAGACCTCGATCCGGGAATGACTAAGAAGCAACAACATGCTTCCGATGTATTACCTCGTAAAGAAGTAGTTCTTTGTGTTGACTTATTCCAACGCGGAGTTGCCGGGCTAGATTCTTGGGGAGCAAAACCTCTGGATGAATACCGATTCAGTGATAAAGAATACAAGTACAGTTATACAATCAGTATTTTGAAATAAGGTATCAGACCTTTCTGATAGGTTATCTATTTCTTAAAGCCTCACTTCAAACAGTGAGGCTTTATTTATAAAAATGGCGGATTTATAACTATGAATTAATTATACTCCTCTTTTGAATTATTCATACACTATCTGTTATTAATGTCTTTCACATCTTTGCTTCCATCAAAAAGACAATAATAAAAAGGTCGGAGACCTTAATAAATAGACACTATGAGAAAATTCAGAACATCTTTTTTATTTCTTATTCCTCTTTTTACTTTCTCCTATATAGGATGTAGTAATAATAAAACCGCCACACGGTCAGAATCGAACTTACCCGCCCGAACTGAGGTTATCGAAATCATTCAAAAAGTAAACGGGAACTGGCAGGCATCACACCCCAATCACGAAAATTCATTCTGGCATCGGGCAGCCTATCATACTGGAAACATGGCAGCTTATGAGGTCACCAAAATTGAGAATTACAAAGCTTATTCCGAAGCGTGGGCAGAACATAATCTTTGGATGGGGGCTCAATCGAACGATACTTCGAAATGGAAATACAGTTATGGAGAAAGTGACGAATATGTGCTTTTCGGAGATTTCCAGACTTGTTTTCAAGTATATATCGACTTATACAACTTGAATCCCGATGAGAAGAAAATAGCCAGAGCCAAACAAGTAATGGAATACCAGATGTCAACACCAAATAACGATTATTGGTGGTGGGCAGACGGTCTGTACATGGCAATGCCTGTAATGACTAAACTCTATAAACTTACAGATAACGAATTGTATCTCGATAAATTATACGAATACTTTTCGTTTGCCAGAGATCTGATGTATGACTCCGAAAGTAAATTATTCTATCGAGATGCCAAATATATTTATCCGAAGCATAAAACTGATAACGGACTAAAAGACTTTTGGGCGAGAGGTAACGGATGGGTTTTCGCAGCCATGCCCAAAACGTTGGAAAATCTCCCTGAAACCAATGCACATCGGGCAGAATACATCAAAATCTATCAGGATATGGCAATTGCCATTGCAGACAGTCAACAGGAAGATGGTTCGTGGACACGGTCTATGCTCGACCCTCAACATGCACCGGGACCTGAAACCAGTGGAACGGCTTTCTTTACTTATGGCTTCTTATGGGGGATAAACAATGGAATCCTTGATAAAGCAACCTATTTACCTGTCGTAGAAAAAAGCTGGAAATATCTATCGGAAACAGCTTTACAACCCGATGGTAAAATTGGGTATGTACAACCCATTGGAGAAAAAGCAATACCGGGACAAGTGGTAGACGTAAACTCGACTGCCGATTTTGGTGTAGGAGCATTTCTTCTGGCAGCCTCCGAATTAGTAAAATATCTGGATAAGCAGCAGTAAACAACACAAAAATTCAACTTACTATGAAAAAGATTCTCACCTTACTTTTTTTCGCTTGTACTTGTTATTCTGTGCAGTTACAAGCAGCAGAACCAACTCCCGACCGCACTTATTGGGCAAATCTGCTTTATAAAATATCCGAGCCTGTATTGAGTAATATGAGTAAAGGCGAACTCGTAAAAAACATGCAGGTAGAAGTAAGCCCCACGTGGGATGGTCGCCGTACCAGAGTAACGTATATGGAAGCTTTCGGACGCCTGATGGCAGGTTTAGCACCTTGGTTAAGTCTGCCCGATGACAATACTTCCGAAGGAAAACAAAGAAAGCAATTAAGAGAATGGGCTTTAAAAAGCTATGCACATGCAGTAGACCCTGATAGTCCCGATTATCTGCAATGGGATAAAGAAGGGCAAGCTCTTGTAGATGCAGCCTATGTAGCAAATAGCTTTTTAAGGGCACCCAAACAATTGTGGGAACCTCTGGATGAAGTGACAAAAAAACGCTATGTTGACGAATTTCAAAAACTACGTTGGGTAGATCCACCCTATACCAATTGGTTACTGTTTTCGGCAATGATCGAAACATTCCTCCTGTCAATAGACGAGCAATACGACGCATACCGCATTCACAGTGCCATTCGTAAAATAGAAGAATGGTATGTGGGAGACGGATGGTATGCCGACGGAACCCATTTTGCATTCGATTACTACAACAGCTATGTTATTCAACCAATGTATGTTGAAGTTCTGGAAGTATTGGTAACTAAAAACAGAATGGTAAAACAAGAGACCTTAGATATTGCCCGCAAGCGTATGCAACGATACGGACTTATTTTAGAACGTTTTATATCACCCGAAGGATCATTCCCTGCTTTTGGGCGGTCTATGACATACCGCATGGGAGCTTTTCAACCGTTAGCTTTATTATCGTGGCGACAAGAATTACCCGAAGAGCTAAGCGAAGGGCAGGTTCGAAGTGCATTGACATGCGTTATGAAAAGAATGTTTGAAGCTAAAGGCAATTTCAATGAGAAAGGATTTCTTCAACTGGGGTTTGCGGGACACCAACCCAATCTTGCCGATTGGTACACCAACAACGGTAGTCTGTACCTGACCTCCCTCACATTTCTACCGTTGGGACTACCTGCTGATCATTCGTTCTGGGCGGCTCCCGCTGAAGATTGGACTGCTAAAAAAGCTTGGTCGGGAGAAGATTTCCCCAAAGATCATGCTATCGGATTTTAACGTTTCAAATCTTCACAACCATATTATAGCAACAGATTTTATTCTCTACTAAACAAAAAAGGAGTTGATCTATAATTCAACTCCTTTGATCTGATTCTCCCCTATTCTCCTTATTCCTTTTATCTAGTTTTGGGAAAATTAACCTCAAAATCCATACTACAATGCTGCATAAATTAACCTTCGCCTTAACAAATGGGGAGCTTTTGATCCAAATGACACTTTCGGATGGGCTACGGTTAAAGACTGGATTTTGATGCGATGGGGAGAAACTTACCTGCTACTTGCCGAAGCTCAGTTTAAGCAAGGTAAAACAACGGAGGCTGCCAATACAATCAATGTGCTTCGCGAACGTGCATTTCCTAATTATCCGGCACAAGGAAAAGTTTCGGCATCCGACATTACATTGGATTTTATACTTGATGAACGTGCCAGAGAGCTTATCGGTGAAGAAAACCGCCGCATGACATTGATGCGTACAGGAACCTTAGTCGAACGGGCTAAACTGAATACCACCAAATATAAACCGATAGTGGGGATAAGCAAAACAAATCTTCTACTGCCTATACCTCTGACTGAAATTCAATTGAATAAAGATGCTGTATTGGAGCAAAATCCGGGATATGATTAAGCCGGTAAATAAATAAAATGGTACAGGGGTTTCTCTTCTCCAGAAAGAGAAATCCCATTCCTTGAAAACTATCTCTCTCAAATCAAAACTTTGTTCTCTTAAAGAATAATCAATATGATAAAGTTAAAATATCTCCTAGTAGCCTTCCTTTTTATTCTTGATGTAAATGTTTTGTTTGCCTCTACTTCTTATATAGAATCTCCATCGGGAAATAATAATGTCTCTTCGCACCAATCATTCCAACCCGGAAAAATATGGACGGATACAGATGGCATCCACATAAACGCTCATGGAGGAGGAATGCTTTATCACAACAGCAAATACTATTGGTTTGGAGAAAATAAGGGAGAAAAAAGCAATAACGCCTTAGTGGGTGTTATGTGCTATTCGTCAGACGACCTTTACAATTGGAAAAACGAAGGAGTTGCCCTTTCTGTTGTAGAAAGTGACGAAAACAGTCCTATTGCAAAAGGCTGCATTATGGAACGACCTAAGGTAGTGTACAATCAAAAGACAAAACAATTTGTCATGTTCTTTCATCTCGAACTGAAAGGCAAAGGATACGAAAGTGCCCACGTAGGAATTGCGACAAGTGATAAACCAACCGGACCATTTCGGTTTGTGAAATCATACCGTCCCAATGCAGGATATTTCCCTATAGATATGTCTGAGAAGCAAAAGAGCTCTAAAGTTACACCTGAAAATTTCCCTAAGTGGTGGACTAAAGAATGGACTACCGCCGTAAAAGACGGAATGTTTGTCCGCCGTGATTTTCAAGGAGGGCAAATGTCACGTGATATGACCGTATATGTAGATGACGATGGCAAAGCCTATCATATATATTCGTCGGAAGAAAATCTGACTATACAATTAGCAGAACTGACTGACGACTACCTGAGCCACACTGGTAAATATATACGGATAGAACCCGCAGGTCATAACGAAGCTCCTGCTATTTTCAAGAAAGACGGGCGTTACTTTATGATTACCTCAGGATGTACAGGCTGGGCTCCTAATGCTGCACGTTTACTTGTTGCAGACAATATCTGGGGACCTTGGAAATTATATCCTAATCCTTGTGTAGGCAAAAACTCCGAACTGACTTTTCATTCACAAAGTACCTATATATTACCTGTTGCAGGCAAGAAGGATGCTTTTATTTTTATGGCAGACCGATGGACTCCCAAAAATCCGATAGATGGCAGGTATGTATGGCTACCTATTCAGTTTGAAAATAATTTACCTGTATTGAGATGGTTAGATAACTGGACTTTAGATATCTTTGATTTATGAAAAACCTTATTGTACTTATTCTGGGCTTATTACCTCAACTCATTTATTCACAGCAGTTAGTGCCTGTTGGTGATGGATGGGCAAACAATTCGTTGAATGTAACCGTATTCCGAAAAAATTCGCTTGTCACATACAAGGACACACAGTTTATAGCGTATTATGACAATGATGGATTCCTAATCTTGGGTAAGAGAAAACTTCCTAAAAGAGAATGGACTATACATAAAACTCAATATACAGGTAATGTGAATGATGCTCATAATTCTATCAGCATTATGGCTGATGGTGACGGATATCTGCATGTATCTTGGGATCATCACGGACACCCTCTGCGCTATGCTAAGAGTATTGCACCTCTATCTTTAGAATTAGGCGATAAACAATCGATGACAGGGGAATTGGAGGAAAATGTCACTTATCCTGAATTTTACAAAATGCCTAATGGAGATTTGATATTTATATATCGGGATGGGCAATCGGGAAAAGGAAATCTCGTCTTAAACCGCTACAACGTAAAAACCAAGACATGGAATCAGTTACAGAAAAACCTGATCGATGGCGAAGGCAAGCGAAATGCTTATGCCCAATCGTGCGTAGACGATAAAGGTGTTATCCATATTTCGTGGGTATGGCGTGAGACTCCCGATGTGGCAACTAATCATGACCTATGTTATGCAAAATCATTAGACGGAGGTATAACATGGATGAATTCAAAAGGAAAAATATATATATTACCGATAATTGCCGAGACATCGGAATATGCAGCATTGATTCCTCAAAACAGCGAACTGATCAATCAAACTGCAATGACTACCGACAGTAAAGGTAATCCTTACATTGCAACTTATTGGAGAGAAAAAAACTCTGATATCCCACAATATCATATTGTTTATAACAAGCATAACGAATGGAGAGTGCTGAACCTTAATTTCCGAAATACATCTTTCTCTCTTAAAGGGGGAGGAACAAAACGTATACCTATTTCACGCCCTCAACTGATAGTTGACACTAAGGGTAAAAATACAAATTTATTTCTACTGTTTCGGGATGAAGAAAGAGAGGGAAAAGTCTCGATGGCTGTTTGCAAAGACGTTGATGGAAATAAATGGACAGTCCGTGATTTAACTGATTTTTCGGTCGGCTCATGGGAACCCTCTTTCGATACAGAACTATGGAGAAACAAGAAACAACTGCATATTTTCGTTCAGAAAGCAGATCAGGTAGATGGAGAAGGCAAAGCTGATATAGCACCTCAAAAAGTACAAGTATTAGAAGTCTATCCGTAAGATTAGAGGGTTATGAATCTCATTAATAATGAACAATAGAGCTATAGGGAATGTTAAAAGATAGGATGATAGTAGAGTAATTATTTATCGGGATTACCTTATGCCGAAGGTAAACTTAAGGCGGCACGTAGGGACAAAGATGATAAAGAAATTTGTATCTTTGTTATTCAGTCTATAAGATAGATTCGACTTCCAAAGAGAAGTAAATTTTATCCGTCTTAGACTATACAGAGATTATTATTAACATCAAATAGAGAAAAAGAACTATGAAACCTACATTATTTGTACTGGCAGCCGGAATGGGTAGCCGATATGGTGGACTAAAACAGCTCGACGCTTTGGGTCCTAATGGGGAAGCTATTATGGATTACTCCATATACGATGCATTACAAGCAGGATTTGGTAAAATTGTATTTGTAATACGAAAAGCTTTTGAAGAGGAATTCAGAAAAAAGATTCTCTCCAAATACGAAAAATCAATACCTGTAGAAGTAGTGTTTCAGGAATTGGATGACCTGCCCGAAGGGTTTACTCCCAACCCCGAGAGAGAAAAACCATGGGGTACAAATCATGCGGTATTGATGGGTAAAACGGTTATTAACGAACCATTCGGAATCATAAATTCTGATGACTTTTACGGCAGAGAGAGCTTTCAACTTTTAGCAGGACAACTCAGAAACATGGAGGGTAAAACCGCTCATTATTGTATGATGGGGTACATGTTAGGCAATACATTGTCCGACAGCGGATCGGTAGCCAGAGGTATCTGCGAAGTAGACAAAGACAATATTCTTCTCAAAATAGTAGAGCGCACCGAAGTTAAAAGAGCGGAAGGTACTCCTCAGTTTAAAGACGAGGATGGTACTTGGAAAAATCTGACTGATACAACTCCCGTGTCTATGAATATGTGGGGATTCACTCCCGATTATTTCGACCTTTCGGAAAAATATTTCGTCGAATTCCTAAAAGAAAATAAAGACAAGGTGAAGGCTGAATTCCTGATCCCGACTTTAATAAATACGCTGATCGAAAAGAAACTGATCGAAGTGAAAGTATTCAACACACCATCCAAATGGTTTGGTATTACTTATGCTAAAGATCGCCCCGAAGCTATTTTGAAAATAAAAGACCTTGTAGCAAATAAGGTATATCCTGATAAACTTTTCAGTTAAGATCGAAAACCTGTTTATTGCACATTACTTAATATCAGAATGAAAGATAAGAAAAAGAGGAGAGCCAAACGGTTCTCCTCTTTTCACAAATACCCAAAAGAAACCTATCACTTTAATACACCTTTTGGTTATTCTTTAAATTCTTTTTTCTGTTGAGTGCTTCCAGGAAATAATAATCAGCATATACAATCGGAGCATCAATCTCATCCGACTTAGGATAATTCCCTGTCGAATGCAGCAACAAGAATCCTTGCGCAGTACCCTCCTGAGCCATATAATTATCAATCAGATTACTCAATATGGTATCAGCCCATGTTGTATATTTTTCCTTGTTCGTATTACTATAGTGTGCCAGCTCATACAAAGCCGATGCTATAACACAAGCCGCAGAAACATCTCTCGGAGCATTTGGTATAGATGGATCATTAAAATCCCAATATGGAATCAGATCGGCAGGGAGATTTTTATTCGAGAAGATAAACTTGGCAACCTCATCCGCTAATTTCAGATAATCAGCATTCTTCGTATAACGATAAGTCATTGTAAAACCATACAACGCCCACGCCTGACCTCTTGCCCATGCCGAAGAATCGGAATATCCCTGATGGGTTTGTTTCTTCTCCACCTTACCAGATATTGTATCGTAGCTAACCACGTGATAAGACGAATAATCGTCTCTGAAATGGTTGTTCAATGTGGTCATGGCATGCTTATCTGCAATATCGTAGTACTTCTTATTGCCCGAAGTTTCAGCCGCCCAAAACAAAAGCTCTAAATTCATCATATTGTCTATGATTACAGGAAATTGCCATTTATCGGCATTGTGATCCCACGAACGGATAGCTCCAATCTTAGGATTGAATCTTTTAGATAAAGTTTCAGCCGATTGCAAAAGTATTTCCTTGTAATGATTGTCATTTGTCAACCTATAACCATTGCCAAAAGAGCAATATAATTTAAAGCCAAGGTCATGTGTGCCTCTGTCCATTTTCTCACCCTCAATAAGGAGCGATTGCTTATTGGCTTTTTCTTTCCATTGATTGTTTTTACTATAACCATATACATACCACAGCGATCCGGGGAAGAAACCCGAACACCAGTCACGAGGTGTTACCATTCTAAGGCTTCCGTCCTTTTCTACTGTACGTGGATTAACCAGATTCTTTTTATCGGTAGTAGCTAAAACTTTATCCATACACTCAAAAGCATAATCGTACTGACGTATTGTAAAGTTGAATACTTCATCTATCACATCGGGAGCACCAAAAAGTAATCGGTTGCGATCGGACATTTTTTGTTTACTATACTTTTTATAAAGTGCTAAGTAATTTTGCTTTGACGGATCTAAAGCCACAATTCGATAAAGGTCTTCACACAATTCCTGTTGCTTGCCTTCCCATCCGCTTATTTGTTGATATGGCCACTCCGAAACTTCTTTGCCCAGATAAGTAGTCAGGAAATCTACCGCTTTATAAAAGGTTCTGCCATCCGAAGATTCTACTTTATTCAGTTCTTTTCCAAAATGTTTAGCAATGGCAAACATATCTATCATGTGACGGATATTGTACTGCGAATAACCGAAAGCCAATGTTCGACGCAATTCCTGAGGTTGTTTTCCATCGGGTTCTATTTGAGTGAAAAGACGTTTTTCGGCAAATTCATCCACAACCTTTTGTGCCCCTTTATCGTTACCCGAAAACAAGTGGTATATCGCTAACTGAACATCGTATGCTAAGGCATGATTATTTTTCGCATTGCGCTCTTCAACACCCTGTTTACTGGTTTCGAACCACTTTGTGAATTCACCGAACCATTTCTGTAATACGGCTTTGTCTTTTGCAGTATAACTCTTCGAACTTTCGAGAAGTTGTACACTATTCAGCATATCCACAAACGAATAGGTATCAATCAATCCCATAGGACGACCTTTAGAGTCATTTACACCGGGAACGAACTGTGCATAATTGAGATTGGGATTCATTTTAGTTTTCGGATCTAAAAACCATGTACGAAGAAATTCCACAGCCTTTGCCGCATAACGTTCGTCACCACTAAAGAAGTAAGCCAACGATAGCGTATTTACAGCATTAGCCATCTCTCCTAATGGGTTTCTGTCATAATTCTCTAATTCGGGATTAGATTCCCCATCTCTATGTATATAAGGCAATCCGTCTGATTTTGCAGGATCGGGCCAAACATATCTGCTAAGGCTCACATAATCGTGTTTATCGCCACTCGGAGCTATTGCTTTTTTGTCTGTAACCGATAGTGTTTTCTTCTGCATAACCTTATCAGCATCCTGCAAAAGGTCTCTATAGGCACTCGAATAAGTGAGCGAATGGATATTTGCTTTAACGGATGTCATTGTGTTGATATCCCATATCCATTGAGCATTAACGGTGGATATCATTCCCAGAAAAAGCAGGAATAAAATATACGTTTTTTTCATAATTAAGAGTTTAAGGTCTCAGACCTTGTTATAACTTTTAGCTCAGAAAGTGAATTAAGTAACACTGAAAAATAATAGAACTCTATATCGGGTGGAGTAGAACTCCACCCCTACAAAAGGTGTCCTCAAATACTTTCGACTACTTATAATTTTCTAACTTTTAATGCATTTATAAATGATTTTCCTGAAAGAGAGATTAATTTGATTTCGATATAATTTTGTTCGGACACTTCTACAATGAATCGTTTTTTATCTACTCCGTAAAATCCGACATTTCTTGCAGGATTTACTTTTGATTCTACCACTTTTCCGTTAATAACAATATCGAATACATTCTCATTACTGACTGCCTTCTGAGAGTTTTCGCTCAGATCATAAGCTACTTTTTCTTTAGGGAGGAATATATCCGAAAAAGATAATTCTACTTCATATCTTCCTGCGGGAACATCAAAACGGTATTGGTCGGGAGATTCCCGCAAACTTTGATACAGAGGATTATCTGCCGTGCCCATTATTTGTGCTACAGTTTCAGCTGTTTTCCCTCCGATAAATCCCCAGCTTCCGGGTTTATATTCTTTATCGGGAACCCAAGTAAGATTGCTCTCCGAAGATGTGAAAAATGAAGTACTACCTGCATTTATGGCAAGTTCAAGTTTTTCCAGATTCTGATTATTCAAGACTTCGGGTACCGAGTTAAACGAGATGGTTAATCCTGTTTCGATTGGCTTTCCTTCAAACACACCTTTGGCTGTAAAAAAATGTTCTCCGTCTGTAAATGGAACATTCCATGTAGCCGTGCGATTGTGACACTTCTTGATTCCGAGTGATTTTCCATTTTGGAATAACTCGACCTCATCCATATTCGAATATACTTTCACGGGTTGCATACAAGGCTCTCCCGTACGAGTAATACCTGTTCTGTTTTGCCAGTCGTGAGAAGCAATATGAATAACAGGAATATCTTTTCTATAAAAAGACTTGAACAAAAAGTACACATCTTTAGGAGTCCTATCCGAATATACAAGCCCTTTATTATTGATTCGAGGCATAGATTCGTCACGTGCTGCCGACCCAAAATCTATAAAATTCCAATAAGTAGCACCGCTTATATATTTTTCTTTCTCGATCACGGGAAGATAATGTTCGATATATTCCTGCTGATATTCGATACTGAAATCGAATCGCTGAGGGGTCAGAGAATGAATACGCTTGTCAGAGCCTGCACCGTATTCGCTTACAATTTTAGGATTATCGGGATGCTTTGACTGCTGATCTCTTAAGAATTTCTCGAATCCTGTAAAATCATCAGAGTACCAACCTTGATACAGGTTCCATCCTACAACATCCACAATATCATTAAATCCCGCTTTATTATACGAATCACTTCCGTGAAAAGCCATTGTACTCGGGCGATACAGGTCTTCTTCTTTCAATACTTTTTCGAGATGATTAGCCAAAACCAAAGCTCGATCAGTAGGAGCTTTCAATGCATCTCCCTGATATTTACGTTGTGTCATCAGCAATATTTCGTTCATATATCCCCACATAATAACCGAAGTATGGTTGTAATGCTGGCGAATCATTTCCCGAAGCATGTTTTCGCAGTTTGCGGTAAAATCTTTATCCTCTGGCACGATATCAATAACGGGAATTTCTTCCCATGTCAACAGCCCTAATTTATCGCACTGTTCCAATATGGCATCATCTTGCGGATAATGAGAAATGCGGATAAAATTCACACCCATATCTTTTATCATCTGCATGTCACGTCGGTGTATCTCGTCACTCAAAGCATTGCCTATCGGCTGTTGATCCTGATGACGGCATACTCCGTTTAGTTTATACGGTTTTCCATTCAGGAAAAAGCCTTCTTTTCCATCGAACTTGTACCAACGAAATCCTGTATTGTTATTGACTTTGTCTAATACCTGCTTTGTTTTAGGATCATAAACGGATGTTTCAATAGCATATAAATTCGGATGCTCAGGCGACCAAAGCTGCGGATTATCAATTTTCCCTGTATAAGAAAACGAGCTTTTTGAATTAGGTTGAATAGTGATTGTATTCTTATCCGTTTTGATAATTTTGCCTTGTGGGTCTTTTAGGGTATAAGTTACTTCTATCTTTTTCGATAGTGATCCATCATTCTTTACATTGCCACGTATGATATA
The DNA here is from genome assembly GCF_011299555.1 of Dysgonomonas sp. HDW5A. NCBI lineage: Bacteria > Pseudomonadati > Bacteroidota > Bacteroidia > Bacteroidales > Dysgonomonadaceae > Dysgonomonas > Dysgonomonas sp. HDW5A. The sequence continues at coordinate 1,108,142 of NZ_CP049857.1, forward strand.
AGAAGCTGCCGACTGCGAAACGTCTTTGGTATCAATATATACTCCGTTCGAACCAAAATCGGACAGGTCGAAATGTTGTTTTGGTGTAGTAATCAACCACACGTCCCGATAGATTCCGCCGAAGATTGTAAAATCGCCGGAAACGGGAGGTACATCTGTCAATGAATTATCGACTTTAACGGCTATCTGATTATCTTTGCCAATCAAACAATAGGGCGTAATATCGAATGTAAACGATGTGTAGCCTCCTTTATGCTCTCCTACAAAATTGCCGTTGACATACACCGAAGCGACTGTATTTGCAGCTTCGAAACGGATAAAAACCTGCTTATCTTTATATTGATCCGATATGTATAAGTTTTTACGATACCACCCTATGCCTCGGTAATATTGCTTATCAACATAAGCATCACTATTCCAAGTATGAGGTATAGATACATGCTCCCATTGTTTATCATTGAATTCCGCATCAGATGCCTGAGGTATATCTTGTTTAATAAACCGCCATCCGTCATTTATGGTTTTCAGCTCTCGTTGAGCACTAAGCGTTGATGGGAACGATACTAAATAAATTAAAAGTGTGATGACCACAATGAATGGTGTCTTGCAAGTTTTTTTCATCCGATAGTTTTTAAGAGTTAAGGTCTCAGACCCTTTACGTAAAAATAAGAGAAAAAGAGACAGAATACAAATCATACGAATTAGCTTGTAATTCTGCCTCTCTCAAACTCAGCTATAAAAAATCCATTAAGAAAAAAACACGCCTAAGGTCGCAGACCTTTTTATTACTTACTTCTTAATATTAACCGTCACTTTATAGTTTTGAGTGAACGATCTTACTTCATAATCGTTCGTTATACTATTAGTAATATTTGTATACGAAATCTCCTGCTTCGGATCGAAGGTCAATACATTGAGTGAACCGACCGAAGCATTGAGAGCTTTTACATATACATTTTTCACTCCTTTTATAGCCTGCGGCCAATTTATTGAGAATGCTCCGCTTGTATCGGGTTGCAGGACATTGCCTGCTTCGTCAACAATCTGATAGTCTGTGCCACGCACCAAAGTTCCTCCGACATAATAGTATGTAACCACATTGTAAGAGCGGACACGCTCACTATGAAACTGTATGGCGATAGTTGCTGTCTCTCCTTGTTTTATATTAAATACAACATCATTTTTGAGTTTGCCCCAATCCAGGAAGCCTACATAATAGATATGTTCCATAGCCGGATCTCCATTGCCCCATTCATCATCGCTACAAGCGGTGAATGTATAACAGGCAGCAATTGCCATTAGTATTAATATTATCTTTTTCATATTTCTTTTTAAGTAACGCTAAATATTTATTGTTATACTTTACAACATAACTGTCTCTCGCTATTATGCTTACCAAAGCAACAAATAGGTATGAGACCTTACCAGTTAGGATTTTGAGTAATATTTCCTTTCGAAAGAGCTACTTCATTCAATGGAATCGGATACAAGTAATCCCTATCAGCATCAAACCTCCGATCATCAGCCAGTTCGATCACATACATATCGGCTTCGTCATACACCTGTTTCCCTTTCAGTTTTCCCGTAGAATCAGTTAAACGGGCTTCTAAGTCTTTACGTAATTTACTTGTTTCGGAATCTACAAATTTTGCACCTATGAGATAGGTAGGTAATACTTTCTCGGCTATTTTCCAACGCATGATATCATCATATCGAAAACCTTCGTCAATAAACTCAACTGTCCGTTCACGGCGAATTTCATCCAACATATTAAGACCGTTAGCGGTAGTGAAGTCATTGGTCAGTTTCACATTAAACCCGACTCTGCTTCGTAATTTATTCACGGTTTTATCCAACTGATCATTTGTTATCGAACCATTGTATTCATATAAAGCCTCTGCATAGGAGATCAGTATTTCAGCATAACGAATCAGCATTTTATCTACTGTCTCCCGTCCTACCGTAATCCATTCATCCATCATAAAACCTTTCTTTATCGAATAACCATATCCATGCTGATTAGAAAAGGGTATGTATGCCCCTTTGAAAGCGTCTTCTCCCAGACTGAAAACAGTCATTTTGAGACGAGGGTCTCTATTAGTCAAAGCATCATCGAAACTTTTTTCGGGAGTTACTTTAAGTGGTGATTTTTCACGAGGCAGCCCATCGTTATAAAGGAATAAATCGACCATCTGACGAGTTATCGAAACGCTGTTTTCCATTGCTCTGGCATTACCATGAACTGTGGTTCCTGCTCCATTGGGACCGTATACTTTCACAAATACATTCTCCAGATTCTTCGGACCTTCGCCGTCAAATGTGAATAGCTTCTCGAAATTAGGATAAAGGTCATGCCCTTCTTTCATCAATAACTCTGCTGCATCTATCGATTTCTTCAGATGCGCTTTATAATCATTGCCCAGATTATGATACTTAACAAAAGTCCCTTCATATAATCCGATTCGAACAATCATACCTAATGCCGACGAATGGGTAACACGTCCCCAGTCTTTCTCCGGTAATTTGGCTCTTGTAGGTAACCATTCGGCAGCAAACTCAAGGTCTTTATAGCATTGCTGAATAACCTGCTCACGTGAGGTTCGCCCCGAATACATAATGGGGTCATTGGGATCATCAAATGACTTTAACACTAAAGGGATATCGCCATACAGTTTCACGAGCATAAAATTATGATAGGCTCTAAAGAAATAGGCTTCGGCCATCCACCTATTCAGAACGGATTCTTCGATAGCTGCTCTTGGAGCTTTGTCGAGAATATTATTAGCTGTGAAAATACGGGTATAAGGTTTATTCCAGTTATCATCGGAGGTAGACGGTACTGTACGGCTTCCTGCCGACACATTATCAGCAGCCGTTCTCACTAATTCATCGCCACGTGTATCGTGCGAAAAGCCTTGCAGCTCGTCATACAATCGGTTACATGCAGCACGCACATCGGTCTCAGTCTTCCAGAATGCTGCATCTGTAAAATTCGTTTCCGGAAGTTTATCTAAATCGCACCCTGAGAGGCATAGAGCCCAAGCGATCAGTAAAAAATATATTTTTCTCATAATGTATATCGCAATTTAAGGTCGCAGACCTATTTATTACTTTAGCAAGTATAAATACCACTCATCGTTATAATTAACTCAGGTTATACCGAATACTTGCTGTTACTTAGAATGTAATATTCAGCCCCATACTCCAGGTTCGGAAGAATGGGTAATAACTGGCACTTGCATTGTTCCCTACCTCGGGGTCAAATACCGACAACAAGTCGCTATGCTCCCAAATATCATCTCCCGATATATATACTCTTACTCTATCGGCTATTTTTTTCTTAATCGGGATATTATAACCCACCTGCACATTCTTCAAACGTATATAGGCTGCATTTTGTACCCACTTATCCGAAGGGTAGTAGTTGAATGTATTGGCATTATACAAACGTGGCCAATATGCATCCTGATTATCTTCCGTCCAATAATTACGGTGTATTGTCCATGGCATATTTGCGGTAGATTGGAACGGGGCTATCGTATTGGTATCTATAAGCAGCTTACGCTTGGCTACTCCTTGCCATAACATCGAAAAATCGAAGTTGTTCCATTGCAATGCTATATTAAGGCCATAGAGATAGCGTCCGTTAGAGTCTCCCAAGTAAATAAGGTCTCCCGGATCTTCGGGTGTACCACCTCCGGCTCCAATAATATGGTTTGGCTCACCTTGCGCCAGATATTTTACATCTCCTCCGCTTACATTGGCATCATTAAATGACTGAAAACCGGGATTTGCTTTTTTAAATGCAAGGTATTCCTCTCGGCTCGACCAGAAACCATCGGTTTCGTATCCCCAAAGCGTATTCAATGGGAAGCCTTCCAAAAACTGCTTTGATCCGGGGGCAATCGTATTGGTTCCGTTTAGCTGCACCAGCCTGTTCTGGCTATCAGACAGATTAAATCCTAGCTGATAATTTACATCTCCCACTTTATCTCTCCAATTAAGTTGGAACTCCCATCCCCATGTTTTCAATCTTCCTATATTACCATAAGGTGCTTTTACTCCGGCCAGATTAGGCAGATTGTATTCTATCAACATATCGTTGTTAAACTTCCAGTAGTAATCTCCGGTAAAGCTTAAGCGGCTCGATAGTATATCCAAATCAAATCCAATATTGGTTGTCTCAACCACTTCCCATGTTTTGTCTTTGGCCGCAAGCCTGTCCTGATAGTAGTATTTATCGCCCATGAGTGTACCATCGTTAAGAATAGGCAGGTAATCATAAAACCCAATAATTCCGCCGATACCCAATTGTCCCCACGATGCACGTACTTTAAGATTATCGATCTGGGGAATATCGAACCAGCTTTCCTGATTCATACGCCACCCGAATGAAAATGAGGGAAAGGCTTTCCAACGGTTACCGGGAGCTAAACGAGAACTTCCGTCATACCGAATATTCGCTTCAAACAGATACTTATCTGCATAGTTATAGTTTATACGTCCGAAGTAAGACATCATACTCCATGTCTCCACCAAATCGCTTAAGCTTGTATTTGTAGCTAACGAGGCATCGTAAGCGTTAAAAGAGAAGAAATCGTTCGAGTTAAGATTCCGTGCAATTCCTTTCATTTCATCCTTTCGGTAGTCTTCGTACGAAGTACCCAGTAAGAGATTAAACGAATGCTTATTCAAACTGAAATCATAGTAGGCTAAAGCATCAAAGTTATTGTGATAGTCGTAGTTCTTGGTCTTCTCTAAAGAATTAGGGTTGTTTGCCTGAAAACGGATAGTAGTACCCAATCTGTCATACCAGATAAGTGTACGCCTTGCGACCTCACTATTATAATAAGCAGCTTGACGAGATGCACTCAACTGGAATCTAAGTCCGCGAACAAAGTTATGTATAGTCAGTTCCCCCCGACCCATATAGGCCTCGTAACGAGTTTCGTTATATCCACCGTTTCTCATTAAGTCAATTGCATTTACCTGCAAATCGCCATTATACGGATTGGTTTTAAAGTTGATATCTTCCTGAGGGTTATAAATCGGTTGACGTCCTCTCACCCGATACAAACGCTCTAATATATTTGTCGCACCATATGGGTTGGTTTCGGTGAACTGCCCGTTATAACTTGTATTTATGCCTAAACTCATGTACTTATTCAATTCAGAGTTTAACTTAACACGCAGATTATAACGTTCATTTTTGTCGGGTCCGTATTTTAGAATACCACTTTTAGTAAAGAAGCCTGCCGAAATCAGATAATTAAGTTCTTTGGTTCCTCCGGCAATAGATACGCCATGGTTCTGTTGAGTAGTATGATCGTTTGTACCTTCGGCAATCCAATTGGTGGCTTCGAACAGATCCCAGCGACCATTGGTATTATTAGGACGATAGTTAAAGTTAGGATTTCCCACCCACGACGATTGTTCTTCGTTCCACTCGGGAGTTCCTCCGGCATTTATACGCGATTCGTTTATAAATTTTTGCTCTTCCCATGCAGGTAGACGTTTTGGCATGAGACCCGGAGTGTTGATCGCATAATATCCATTATATGATATTTTGACTTTTCCTTCTCCTCCTGACTTTGTGGTGATTAGAATGACTCCTGCCGCCGCACGTGCTCCATAAATAGAACTGGCTGCAGCATCTTTCAAGACGGAAACGCTGGCTATATCATTCGGATTTAAGAGATTCATATCCCCTTCAACACCATCAATTAAGACCAAAGCCTTGGTATCGTTGGCTGACGAAAAACCACGGATACGTACTCCCGAGGTTTCCTTTCCGGGTTGTCCACTACTTCGTAAAACGGCAACACCCGGCATTTCGCCTTGCATAGCCGACAGTACATCCGACGACGATTTATAGGCAATGGTAGAACCGTCTATGGCTGCAACCGACCCGGTAAGATTTACTTTCTTTTGTGTACCATACCCAACAACTACTACATCCTCTAACATTTTAGAGTCTTCTTTCATTGTCACATTAATCTGGTTTTTATTGGCTACCACTTCAACCGGTACATACCCCAGAAATGTAAAAACCAATGTTGCTCCGTTTTTTGTATTAATGGTGTAGTTTCCATCTATATCCGTCAATGTACCATTGGTTGTTCCTTTCTCGTGTACAGTGAGTCCGATCAGGGGCTCTTTCATAGTATCATCTATTACCCGTCCGTGTACAGTGATTGTACTCTGAGCATAGAGATTTACATCAAATAGCAGTAGCAGCAGAAAAACAAGGGTATAGCTTTTCCTCCATCTGCTTAACAGATTTTTTTCCATGAATATTAGATTTTGATTATTGCTAACTTTTGCTGAGATGGCCAACTCTCATTGCAACAAAAGTAAAATCAAGGGCATATGCATAATTGGAGGAGTGGTCAAATAGTGGATTCAGCACAAACGAGAACCATCATAACAGAATGATAATAAATGAAATACAAAAACTATTATTGTATAAAAAAGTGGATTACATATAAAGTTTGCAGCTTGTAGAAAGAGGTCAAAATGAACTAAATATGATAAGATCGACTTTCGCATTCATAAAAAAGATTCGCCTACTTAGCAGGCGAATCTTTATGTAATGAGAGTGAATCTTTTAGAATTGTATCTATTGCTTCCAAATCAATATCTTTGGTTTGATCAACTAATAAGATCTTCATCTTTACTCTGTTTTCTCTGAGTAATTGAGGATGATCGAGTAGTCCGCCATTTTCAATACCAATATAGGGCTGCTTGTATTTTTTGTGTATCCAAAAATAGCAAAACGGCTTCTTCTTATAGTAGTAGAAAGGCAATTGATACTTCCATGCTTCGGTTATATTCTCATCGAAACTGAGAATATGCTCTCGGAGGAACTGCAGGCAACTGTTAGTATCCTCATCATGTTCTAAAAAAAATTCATCGATAGGTCGAAGCATAAATTACTATATCATTTATTTAATAGAAACGAAAATACCAATCTCGGCATTATCCATTTCGCATGACTTTTCGGGATAAATTTCGAAATCAGCCAGATAAGCTCTGTCCAGATCCGACTTCCATATTTCAGTCCATTTGTTAAATACAATGTCATCCGATAGTTTTCCTTTGGCAGTGAACTCCTCGTAATTGGATGTTTCGATAGTCAAACCGATAAGCCCCTCGGGAATATTATCCAGACTACTTACTTTATAACCAACAATGGTTGTGTAAGGTTGCATAAAATCGCCTTCATATTCGGTATATATCCCATAGAGATCAGTGCTCGCTTTATTGGGTATTTTAGATTCAATATCTTCCGATACAAATCGATCCCAAAGCTGAGGAATGTCTTTTGCTGCCTGACCTCCTTCGTTGGTTGTTCTTACTGAGATACCGATAACATAGAATTTTTCGATTGTTGTTTTCATTTTTCTTTCAATTTTTATGATTTACTGCAAAGAAAGCCTATCGTTATGACAACCCTGTGTCAAGGGTAGCCAGATATTTTACTTTGCACTCCTCAAAATAATCCTGAAAAGTAAAATTATATGATTCGAACTTTTCCGATAGCACTTTCAACTCCTGTATTCGATCGAGGCGAAATGCTCGTTTTTCGTTTCTTAACCGGCAATGTGCTATCAGTATCCAATTTTCCTGTGTGCTGTATAAAGCCAGTGGTTCGATTATCCTTTCCGTGTCTTCACTGATTTCGGAAGTATAAGAAATATCTATTAATTGAAAATTAGTAATTGCCAATTGTAGTAAAGATAAATAATCGCTCGTAGTTTTGCCTTCCGAATTATTACGAATTTGAATACGATCCGATAGCAACTCGGCTTTGCTCTTGGTATTATGTTTTAATACCGCTTTTATTTTCGTGATCGCCTCCGTGTAATTCTTTACAAACGATTGGTCTTTGTTTGTTTTTACTATCTGTTCTGCTGTAATCAATGCATTCGCTTCACTCTCGCTAAACATTACAGGGGGTATGGCATACCCTTGCATGAGAGAGTAGCCTTTACCCTCTTCGGTAAGAATGGGAACTCCTGCTTCTTCCAAAGCTTTGATATCCCGATAAACGGTACGCGTACTTATCCCAAACTTATCTGCAATGAATTTAGCCGTGATAATCTGACGCGATTGCAACAATATCAGTATGGCGGTTAAGCGCGATAGTCGGGAAGTATCTTGATGAATCATTTCTAATTATTAAAATTTACACTACTGGAAAATAGCTGTATAAGGGATGAACCAACCCTGTGGGTTCATAAAATTCAGTAGTAAAAGCCTTGAATCCCAGCTTTGCTAATAACTTAGCAGAAGATTCATTTTGAGGATGATGCCCTGAGAAAATATTCTGAGCCTTCGATACTTCTAAAGCATAGTTAACGCTGAATCGGGCAGCTTCCGACGCATATCCTTTATTCCAAAAGGCAGGCAGTAATTGAAACCCGAGTTCGTAAATATCTGTTTCGTCGTGATAAGGCTTCAAACCACAACACCCTATAAACTCTGAGGTTTCGAGATTGTAAAGTTTCCAGTACTGAACACCATACAATGCTTGATTTTGTATTTCTCGTGTCAATCTTTCGGCTATCTGCTCAGGGGTGTATGTCCCTGTAGCAGAAAGTAACCTCATCACATCGGGGTGACTCCACAGAGAAGTTGCCACCTCAGTGTCACTTTTGTTCCATACGGAAAAACCCAGTCGTTCGGTCTTAAAAATATACTGATCCATAAAGACTTACTTATCGAATTATTCTTTTTTACGAGCCTAAAAAAGTGACAACAATTACATATTATCTAATAATATCTGTAAACTATGTCACCACTCATTTTCAACACCTTACACTATAAAAGGTTACAAAGGTAACAAAAGTGACACTTTTTTCGATGTCTTTTATTATCTCTTTATATTTTAGGAGCTAATCCGGTGTTGTAGTAAAGATAAATAAACAGCACTACTTTTCTAACAATTTCAAAGTATGTTCTATCAAATCAGTTCCACCCATATTCCCATGCCCGGGAATGACTGTTTTGACTTTAGGAAACCTTTTTGCTATTTTCGTTATTGTTATTGGCCACGCTTTAATATCTGCATCTGCAATATTTCCTAAACTTTTGGAATTTATATCTTTGAGAACATCTCCTGCGAATAGAATATCTTCAGTAGGTAACCATACTTCAATAACATCTATTGTATGGGCTCCCCCGAAATAATAACATTCTACAGGAATATTTTGAAAATTAATCGAAAGAGAATCTGTAAAGCTATACTGAGGCACGGATAAGTTTTTCTCCTTAGCAATATTAATAGTGGCTTGACTGGCATAAGATTTTACATCTTGGCTGTGCAAATATCCTAATCCTCCCATACAGTCTTCGTGCCAATGAGTGGGAATAATTGCTGTTATTGTCGCATTCAGAGAATCATTTATCCAAGAGGTTAATTCTTCTGTTTGCTTATCATCCCAAGGTGTGTCAATCATCAAAGCTTTTCCATCTTTAACCAATAATAATCCATTAGCTCCGACCTTACCCCAAGATTTTGTTTGCACGTATGATGTATGCAGATATACATTTTCTGATAACTTAATGAGATCAATTTCATCAGAGACTCTTATGGTATCATGCTTACCTTGCCCTAAAATAGGGAGAGCCAGAAATTGTAGTATTACGATAACTTTTAAAATTCTTGCTTTCATCTACTTTTTGTAATAAATCACTCCGGCTCCCTATACTCTACGATTTTACCCCTCACAAATGTGCCAAGTAATATCCCGAAACAAGACCGAATTGTTACATGAATCGATTTGGCGAGTAAAGCCGCTATTTAGAAAAGACATTAATTCCTTAAAACATTACTCACTCAGATATTTTTCGTATGCCTTTACCAAGGCTTCTTTTTTAGCAGGATCTTTTACAAATTCATAGATGGGTATCAGACCATTATTATTTCTAAAAGCTACCAATGTGAGATTATCATCGGTAATAGTATTCCATCCATCAAATATGATTCTTTCTCCCTGAAAGTTGGTAATATCCACCATCCAAGTATTAGGATTGGGTAGTGTACCATCAACGACTTCTACATAGAGATTCTCCTTTAATGGAGCATCACTTGTGGGTGCACTTCCCCATATCGTAGGCCCGTGCGAAAAATATCGGGGTATATTGTATAAAAACCATGAATAGCTATTAGAGTGCTTGTCTTCAGCATAACGATACAGGTAATCCATTCTTTCCCCGACCTTTATACTACTCAAAATATGTGTTCCGTAAATCTTTATGATTTCTTCGGGCGATTTTGTTTCAAGATCGGCTTTAAACCCATCATTCAAATAGCGTGACTGGAACTGCTCCTTCCTATAGCTCGAATAGAAGAAATATAAATGATAAACTACATGTACCTGAGAAATACCCAGATAATTATAGGATAAGTCGGGAAATGACGAATCACTTTTGAAAGGGGAATCGAATTTCTCTTTAAACAGGTTCTTATATTTAGAGATTTCATTACTGCTGAATCCTGCACTTTCCCCCAGAGTTTCGATACATTCTTGTCGAGTTCCACCAATAGACCATTCGGGTCCGCTCGAAGTACTTTTGAAAAAGGACACACCATCCCCATCTTTGTTATATGCTTCTAAATCCAGAACCTTATTTCGAACTGCCGAAGGGTGAGCATATTTACCCGTAACATCGTATCCATATCCCAGCATAAAATAGGCATCATCCATACCCTTATTATTCCACTTAACGAGGCTCGACGAAGAAAGATCTTTACCTGTTTTATACGGATTTTGTTTTTCACCTCCACCATTCGGATCCGGGTCTGGATCGGGGTCATTATCGGAACATGAGGCACATGCAAAAACGAAGATAAGCAGGATAGATAATAAATTTTTCATACTATTACTTTAATGTCAATATTCAAAAATACGCAATAGATCTGACAAACATTCAAAGTAAAACTGAAATTTGGTTAAAGCCTGCCTAATTTCCACATCACTGATAACACTTCTATATCATTCTTAAGTATTTAAATCCTTACTCCCAAAAGCCGAAGAAATGATGCACCGGACCATGCCCTTTTCCAATCTCGTATTCGGCTCCTATCTCAATTGCTTTAGTCATATACTCTTTGGCTTTCGTTACAGCATCATTCAATGGTAATCCATGAGCTAAAAAGGCAGCAACAGCAGACGAAAACGTACAGCCTGTACCATGCGTATTGCGGGTTTGAATGCGTTTCGATTTCAGCTCTATTACCTCATCGGTTTCAGCATTATAAAATACATCGACTAATTCATCTTCGGTCAAATGCCCTGCCTTCAGCAAAACCGAGACCGACCGATTGAAAGACAAATCTTTTACGACCAAAGGTAAATCGTGCTGACTTGTAATTTTTTGTCCGATCAAAATTTCCGCTTCGGGAATATTGGGTGTTATCACCCGAACATAGGGTATCAATTCGTTTTTAAGAGTCTCTATAGCTTCATCTTGCAACAGCTTATCACCCGAAGTTGCTACCATTACAGGATCCAGAACTATATTATTTACATTGTATTTAGAGAGAGTTTCTCTTACTGCCCGAATCAAGTCCGAGGAATGAAGCATACCTATCTTGATAGCATCGGCTCCGATATCATCCAATACAGATTTTATTTGTCCTGAAACAAATGATACGGGTATCGGGTGTACGTCAGTCACTCCAACCGTATTTTCATCTACTACTGCCGTAATAACTGTCATTCCATAGCACCCACATGCCGAGAAAGTTTTCAAATCAGCTTGAATACCTGCACCACCACTAGGATCACTACCGGCAATAGTTAGCGCACGTTTATATTGTTTCTTCATTTGTTTATCTTATACCAATTAAATGAATTTATATTTGCCACTGTTCTTGTTTGTAAGCACTATCCCAAAACATCCATTCCATTTTGGAACACATTATAAATGCTTCTGTCATAGCCGAACGCTGATCCGGTGTACAAGTTTCGGCTATTTCGTCACATATCGAAATTGCAGTTTTAACCGATTCTGTAAAGCCTTCGCCACCATAAGTATCTATCCAGCTTTGGTATGGATTATTTTCTTTGGTTTGATTAGCAAGAATATAGTCTCCTATCTCTTTATATATCCAAAAACATGGAAGTACTGCTGCCAAAGCAACTTCAATGGGAGAATTTGCTAATTGTTTCATCAGGTAAGAAGTATAAAGAAGACAGCTAGATGAAGCACTCACTTTTATTTTCTTATCTAATGCGCCTAGAAAGGATTCATGCAATGCTTTTTCGACCTCAACACTCTCTCCCGCAAAATGAATAAAGGCTTCAATATGATCGGGCTTGCTTAGCTTTGATGCTATAGCAGTCAGTACTTTACCATAATCGGCAAGATAAAGTGCATCCTGCCGGATATAAAATATAAATTTATTGTTATCCAATGTGCCATCCATCAGTTCTTTTATAAATGGCAGTTCTTTTATTTTCGTGTAGACAGGCTCAATAGCCTTCCATGCTTCATCACTCCACTTCATATATTTATCTTTGATTTTTGAATTATATTCATCAGTTGAAAAGCCGCTTGTTTCGGATCGCTTGCCGACATAATTGCCGACACCACCGAAATACCGTCAGCCCCGGCTTCGATAATATCTGCTGCATTTGCCTGATTGATTCCTCCGATACCGACAGCCGGATGCCTGCTTATCTTCACGATTTCCCGTATCCCCTCCAAGCCAAGAGCCGGAGCTGTATCGGTTTTGGTTGGCGTGCCGAATACAGGAGAGATGCCGATATAGTCAACATCGAGTTCGTTTGCATCCACAGCATCCTGCAAACATTCGACAGATAAGCCGATAATTTTATCTTTCCCCAGTAATTTTCGGGCAATATCATAAGGCATATCACTTTGTCCGATATGTAGACCTTCGGCATCACAAGCAAGTGCAATATCCAGACGATCATTGATAATCAATGGAATACTATAGGGATGTAAACATTCTTTTAAGAGCATCGCTTGTTGATAAAACTCTAAAGTAGAGCAGTCTTTCTCTCTCAATTGTACCATTGTTACGCCTCCTTCTACAGCCTGTGCCACGACAGACTCTAATGAGCGTCCTAAAGAAAGCGATCGGTCGGTAACCAGATAAAGACTTAAGTCAAATGATTTCATTACAGTCTTATTTTATTTCTAAGCATACTTCCGTTCATATTGAATAGTTCGTCTAAAAAATGAACCTGCATACTGCCATTTCCTTGCGATTGGGCTGCAGCCATTTCTCCGGAGATACCCATTACAGCCATGCCGTGAGTTGCAGCCTGAAGCATGTCCGTATTAATAGCAGCAAATGCGGCAACAATGGCTGTGGCAGTACACCCCATTCCTGTTACACGAGCCATTAATGTACTTCCGTTGGATACTGTTTCTGTTGTTTTTCCGTCGGTTATATAATCCGTTTGCCCACTTATAACAACTACCGCACCTGTTTCGCCGGCCAATACTTTAGCAGAATCCAATGCCAAATCGGATGAATTGGTACTGTCTACCCCTTTGGTTTTCACATTATTGTTTACCAAAGCCATAATCTCCGAAGCATTCCCTCTGATTATCGAAGGCTTGCATTCTTCCAATATTTGCTGGCACACTTTTCTACGATATGAGGTAGCCCCTGCACCCACCGGATCGAAGATGACAGGTATTTTCTTTTCTTGGGCAGTTTTTCCGGCAATAAGCATCGCTTTGACCCACTCGGCATCTAATGTTCCGATATTGAGAACAAGAGCAGAAGCGATACCGGTCATTTCAGCCACTTCATCTACCGAATGCGCCATTACCGGAGATGCTCCGATAGATAAAAGAGCATTTGCAGTATTATTCATTACTACATAGTTGGTAATGTTATGAATAAGAGGTGATTTTTCTCTGACCAGACTTAAATCCCGTTCTAAATGTTGGATATTTATCATAAATTTTAGAATCTAAATAAAAAAAGCCGCTTCGTACAATACGAAACGGCTTTATAAATAATATATCGATGATGATTATTCAAAAAGTCTACCGTTTCCCTACGATGTCAATTACAACATATCAGGTTCAAGGGTTTAATCTCAGCTCTTTCTTCGAAAGAACACCCCCAACAGTGATGGCTACAAACTTATAAAAAATATCCGAACTGAGTAGATTTATATCCGAAATATAAATTCATTTAATAAATTGCACTTTTTTTGTAACGGTATAAAACAAACCTGAAAATATATGCTGACTTTAGATGAATTGGCGGAATTACTCATCAACTCGGAATGTGATTATGAAATAATCGAACATGACAAACCAATACTCAAAACCGATGATGCCAATGAGTATTTTGACAGCAGTAAAGCCGCTCCCGTTTTTATTGTTAAAACAGAAAAAGGATTTTATGCCCTCGTTGCAAGCAATCAATATAATCGTTTTGATTTTAAAAAGCTTGCACTAGATTCAGGCTTTTCTAAGATCAAACTGGCTGATAAATCAGACGTATTGAAAGTTACAGGATATGAGGTCGGGACAGTTCCTTTAATCGGACACAATCTACCTTGCCTCTTCGACAGTAAATTGTTAGACTTCACCTATATCTATGGAGGTACGGGCGACAAATATCACACCCTTAAAATAGCCCCGCAAGACATTCTCAGATTAAATAAGAATGTGTTGGAAATCGAGATATAATAAATCAGGTCTTAACATCATGGGAAATATCATAATAAGAAAGGCAGAGCAGGCAGATTTGGATGCGGTTTATGGGTTAGTTTGCGAATTAGAACAAACGGCATTGGATAAAGGTGCTTTTACGCACATTTATAACAGACAAATTTTCGATTGCCACCATTTGCTCATAGTAGCTGAATTGAATCAGCTGGTAATTGGATTTTTATCTCTCCAAGTAAAGGAGCACCTTCATCATGCAGGGAAAATAGCAGAAATAATAGAGTTAATCATTCATGAGCCATCTCGTAGCCTGAGAATCGGAGATACACTTTTTCAGGCGGCTAAAAAGTTTGCTAAAGAGAATGATTGTTCACAACTCGAACTTTGCACAAATGTCCGGCGATTGAGAGCACATCAGTTTTATGAAAGAAAAGGCATGAATAAGTCCCACCATTGCTTTACAATATCTCTGTAAAAGAAGTTAGAGAAACCAAATTAATATTGATACGAAATGGATAGAATGAAAAAACTTATTAATACCTAAACCAGGAAAGATATTTCGACACAACTAATTTTCAAAAAAATTAGAAGCTTGCTCCCAATAATATCCAAAGACATAACAGGATGGAAAGAGACAAAAAGATAAAAGACATTCAAACCTGGATAGAGATCTACAGTTTACCGTTGCTCAACAGAGCTGTCTATCTGGTGTCTGATGAACAAGATGCTAAAGACTTGGTACAAGATGTTTTCTTAGCAGCATTGGAATCGTATGATAGCTTTAAAGAAGAAAGTAACCCAAAAACATGGTTGATGGCTATCTTGAATAATAAGGTTGCCGACTTTTACCGAAAAAAATATCGAACTACCGGGCAGATTCGTTTAGACTATTTTTTTGACGAATCAGGAGCTTGGAGGCGAGATGATGTACTAAATGGGTGGGTCGATAAAGAAACCTCATTGTTAAATGATGACGAGTTTAATGGTACGTTGGAAAATTGCTTGGATAGTTTACCTTTAAAATGGAGAATACCTATAAAATTATATTATTTAGAAGAAAAAAAAACAGATATGGTTTGTCAGGAAACGGGGATTTCAACTACTAATTTATGGAAAATTCTCCAACGTGGTAGATTGCAATTGAGAGAGTGTTTAGAAATAAACTGGTTTAATACACTTTAATTTTTGTATTATGTTTCGTAAAATAATTCATTGGTTAATTATGCCATGCTCTAAAGCTACCCAAGAAATTGAAAAGCAAGAAGGCGGATATAAAATGTCTTTGTTACAAAGACTGAGACTAAAAGCCCATCTGGCTATCTGTAAATGGTGCTCTGCATATAGGAAAAAGGTTGTTTATTTAGATAAAAAATTAAGTACAATCATTCGAAAAGAACAAAATACACTTTTAAAAGATATTGATATACAAAATTTTAAAGATAATATAAAAGAAAAAATCAAAAAATGAATCTCTTTTTGTCAGGATTTAAAAGAAACTGCGACTATGTATTAAAATAATCCGAATTTTAATATAAAAAATTACAGCAATGAAATTAAATCGCACAAAAGACTATTCTCAAACAGGGTATTATATTTCTTTGTTTGGCTCCGTAGTTATACTACTATGGATTGGCATATTCAAGTTTACTGCGACAGAAGCAAACGCAATAAAGCCACTGATTGAAAATCATCCTCTTTCATTTTGGATGTACAATGTTTTTAGTGTAAAAACAGTTTCTAACATTGTCGGTACTACCGAACTCTTTGTAGCTGCACTACTTCTTTTGACTTTAAAATTCAATAAATTGAAGGCATTTGCAGGCATTGGTCTATGTATCATTTTCTTAATGACACTCAGTTATTTATTCACAACTCCCGGTATTTGGAGAGTTGTAGATGGAGTCCCTATTACAGATTTCTTTATACTGAAAGACATCATGTATTTAGGATTTGGAGTCACACTTGTTCTATCATTAAAAAAGTAATTAGTTATGAAAAAAATATTGATTATTGGGGGACTAGTTTTTACGAGTATTCTGCTCGTTAGCTTTAGCTGTACAGCTAAAGTGGATAGTAGTACAAAAAATAAAAACGAAAATATTATGAATGGTAAAGGGAATGAAATATATTTTGCGGGTGGATGCTTTTGGGGAACAGAACATTTTTTTAAGCAAGTAAGAGGAGTCACGTCAACTACAGTCGGTTATGCAAACGGAAGAACAGAAAATCCAAGTTATAAAAATGTAGTTACAGGAGAAACAGGCTTTGCTGAAACAGTAAAAATAACATATGACCCTCTAGTTGTAGACTTAGGTTTATTGATCGATTTGTATTTTAAGACAATTGATCCTACCAGCCTGAATAAGCAAGGCAATGACAGAGGTACTCAATATAGAACAGGAATCTATTATACCGACAAAGAAGATGAAGATCTGATAAAGGAAAAAATTGATAAATTGGGAAAGCAAAACGAGAAAAAAATAGTAGTAGAAGTAAAACCTCTACAAAATTTTTATGATGCAGAATCTTACCATCAAGACTATTTGGATAAAAATCCGGGGGGCTATTGCCATATCCCATCACAATTATTTGATGTAGCCCGTAAAGCAAATATAGAGGCAAAAAATATTTATGTAAAAAAAGATAAAGCTGAGTTAAAGAAAGAATTAACAGCATTGCAATATGAGGTTACGCAAAACAATGCGACAGAAAGACCTTTTAGCAATGAGTATAACGATGAGTTCAGAGAAGGTATATATGTTGATGTAACAACAGGAGAACCCTTATTTGCATCATCTGATAAGTTTGAGTCGGGATGCGGTTGGCCTAGTTTTTCTAAGCCTATCAGCTCTACACTAATAGAAGAGCGGTATGATAATTCTTTAAGAATGGTTCGTACGGAAGTAAGAAGTAAAACAGGAGACGCACATCTGGGGCACGTTTTTAATGATGGTCCCAAGGATAAAGGTGGTTTGAGATATTGTATCAACAGTGCTTCTCTAAAATTTATTCCTCTGGATGAAATGAAAGCCAAAGGCTATGAAAAATACATTCATCTGGTAGATAAGAAAAAAACTCATTAAAAAACAACGACTTATCTTATTATAAAAAAATGAAAACTACAAGCTTTTAGACTTGTAGTTTTCTATTTGGACATAGATTTTTGGGCTTCTTCAAGGAAAACCTTCGCTTCTCCTTTACTAAAACAGTGACTATCTTGTTGATATGTAACCCTAAAGATTTACTTTCATTTGGTCTCGAATAAGTAATATAGCTAATAAAAAATACTTTTTATTTTCGATTAATATTGATAACTTATCATTTGCTGATACTAAACTTGAGATTAATAACAAAAAATATAATAAGACTAGCGAATATTCTTGCATTTCATAAATGAATAAAATAATACAATTATGAAACCAAATATCACGAAAATCAATATCGTTATCGATTGTGCCGATGCCGGAGCAGTGGCTAATTTTTATCATAAACTGCTCGTATGGGAATGGACTCACCTTCAAGCTAACTGATGGGCGGCAGTTGCATCACCGACAGGTTCAGTTATCGCTTTTCAGGAAGTGGAAGGATATGAGCCTCTTGTCTGGCCTTGGCAGAAAGGTAAACAAGGTCAGATGTTTCATCTCGATTTTTATGTAGATAATCTGGAAGAGGCAGTACAATATGCGATTGAATGTGGTGCTAAAATTACAGATACTCAATACTTCTGGACTTCGAGAACCATGTTTGATATGTCTAGGCATCCGTTCTGTCTCGATAAGGATGTGCCGAAATAATCTTTAGAGTCTGTTTAAGATTTATAAAAAACAACATATCGAGTCTAATTTGGTACAATCACTTTTAGTACAGACAAAAAAATAGCACTAATCAGATTAGTGCTAAAATCGAAATAACTATATAAGATTACGATAATGCCGCAATAGCCGAACCTATTAAGTTAGCATTCTTAATACCGGCAATATACACTTCTACGTAACCTAAATCCATTTCATCCAATAGATCTCTCAGCACTTTCGCAACTATTGTATGGAAGTCATTCTCGTTTACACGTTCCATCACGCTCCAAAAAAGGCTTCCTTCGGCAACTACACGTATAGTTTTGATAGAAGGATCGTGCATCACCTGAACAGCAATTAAGCCTGCCAGAGAAGCGGCAACCAATTTGGCCGAACGTTCGTATATCCATCGAGCAACGGATACATGGCTCTTACGTTTGGGCGTAGAGCTGTTAATCAAATCGGTCAGGCTCTTTCCGTCAAACGATTCGTCATAGTCATCATTCGGATAAACGGCTCTGAACACCTTACCCAAATACATACCGGATACTGCCTTCTCGAAACGTTGTGAGCCGGGAACTTCACCTTCGCCTCGGTCTACAATACTGTCGTACTCGGTGAGATACGAAGGGAAAAAGTTACCCGATTCAAGATTAACAGGAATCATATTCTGGCTATCAGGTTTGTTGAGCTTGGCTACTTTATTTTCACGAGCCAGGAATGCCATATTTGTACCCGTACCCACTATAAGTCCTATATAAGCGTCACACTTATCTTTACGTGAAAGTCCAGCCAACAGACTAGCTACCGTATCGTTGATTACCTTTATGCTTTTAAACTGAACGTTGTTACGATCGTTTAAATAATCCAATAAGTCTTTGCCGATAGGTTTGCCTACCATCTTGTCTATATTTACACCTTTAGTCCAACGCAATAGTGTAGCGTCTCCATCGGTTTCGCATTTGGCAGGATACGAGAAACAATATCCGATAGCAGAATCATCTGGTAGTTCAATCTTGTTGATCAGGTTTGCTTGCTCGGCAAACAATTGTTCTTTGGTATAACCGGGGGTTTTCATCACCGAAAGGTCTTTTTCCCAACCGCTTTTAGGAGTTATGATAGTTTCGCCCCCTTGTATTTCGACTTTAGCAGTACGATAATTAGTTCCTCCCAAATCTAAAACGACAGATTTACCCTCTACTCCTTCTTTAGGTGGATATACGTAGGTAGGCAGACAGAGAATTTCGGTATTGTCGGTCTGTAATCCTTTTTCTACCTTATCTTTCAAATCTAAAGCAATTTCTTTCAATTGCGCTGTACTAAGTTCAAAAACATTTGTTTCCATAGAGTAAAAGTCTGTTTAAATTTTGTAGAGGAAAAATAATACAAGGTTTTTGTATTTAATCAGCAGGTCATTTCTTTAAAGTGGCTATACTAAAGAGAAATGTATCCTTCAGATTTAACGAAAACCCAGTTACAATATATAGAAAAAGTTTTGTTACCGCAAGCACACAAGTGAAAACATGATTTGACAGCAACATAGAACAGTTTATTTTATTGGTTAAGAACAAGTTGCGAGTGGAGTATTATCTAAAGATTAGCAGTGCAACTCGGTTATTAGCTGATATAAATATAGAAAAGAAAAAGTCGCTATATAATAGCGACTTAGTTGTACATTATAGGTAATACCTATTAATATTAATTAGTTATCATTTGCAACGACACAACAAATACAACTTATATAATATCACTGCTTTAAATTTATGACGGTACAAGCTGATTTATAAGTTCCGTTTGCATTTTATTCTGTATCGGAAAGTTACGTATTTTTCACCAATTCTCTAAATTTTCATTGATTAGATGAAATATTATGTGGGAAGTGATGAATATATTATCCAATATTTCAGCTATCAACAAATATTCAGATTTTAATTTTTATTGGGTAGTACTACTCAATAAAAACTACCCAATTAACTACCCTGAATCGAAATTGTTTTCTAACTGTGTTGAATGTCATATATACCACCATATAGGATAACACCAAAGATTATCGACCTCGTTTCTAAGATAAGCGAAGCGGTGGGTAGCTTTTATGCTCGAGAGGAACTGCGACTACATCGTAAGTATAGCTTCTCCATAAACTTTGCTTGCAACAGCATCCCTCAGACCGGTCTCTTTGGTATTACCATTAATAATATAGTTATCCGGTTCATATATTATTTTTTGTAAATAAGAAAAAGCATCTTTATCCAATTCAATCGCCGTATAGGTATTCGGTTTCTTTTTTATAGTATATGAGTGAAAAGTTTATTTACAATAAGCCATTGGCCATCGACTTTCGACAATGATAGCAAATCGTAATAATTGAAACCCAGCATCGGTACATGAAGTTTTGCAACCGCATTATTTCCCAGTATTTCGATGCTGATGATCTCCATCTTGAAATTCTCGTTGTTTTCTTTAGGGCTTTTCCTATTGTTAACAATTTCCAAATATTCATCAACGTGCTTAAAGTAGGCTTCGTTTGCAATATCTCCAAAAAGCAAAGCGTTTGGATGAAATATACTTTTTAATTTCGAAACATCGCCTTCAAAGATTCCTTTAAAATAATTGTCTATTACAGCAATTATTTTTTGATTTTCTATACTATACTTCATATTTTGCCTTTCTTTCTTAGTTCTGCGACTTGTTCTCCTGCAACACCCCAATCTTCAGTACTGATCTCCTGAATGATGACGTGGGTTAAATGCGCTTCCTTATTGAGCACATCTTGCAAGAGTTGAGTGACTCCTTTTATTAACTGTTGTTTTTGTTCTTTTGTAACCCCATCGCGTGTTACCTGAATATTTACAATTGGCATAATCATTTACTGTTTAATGTGAGTAATAAATATAAAGAATAAATTTGGTAAAACCTTACTTCTGTTTTTGCATTATACAGAAGACAGCGTGCATCAGCCATGTTGGTATTGAAATATTTACATCAATTGCCCGCTGTAAAAACTCAGGAGTCTTTGTCAACTCCGGTATCTTGTATGATAATATGTGCTCCTCTTTGGGATAACAGTTTTGCCTATTCGAGACCTAAGCCTCTGGCTGCTTCAGTAGTCAAGGCAAGCTGATTGTCTACGCTTCCAAATTCTTTTAATATAATTGCTTTCATCTTCTTAAAATAAATTATCTGACAAATATATACTAATAAACGCCCGGTTTTCTTGTATATATATTCGTTATTTATGTACATTTACATCATGATAAAAGATAAACTGCATGAACCGTTCGAAGTTCTATTCAAGAAAGTAGATGAATGCCCGATAGATGGACAAACCTTTAGCTTTTTTCGGCTTGTATATATTGTTTCGGGCAATGGGAAGCAACGAGTAAACAATAACCAATCGAATTATAAAGCCGGAAGCCTATTTCTACTTACTCCCGATGATTACCATACATTCGATGTAGAATCGACTACCGAATTCCTACTTATCAGTTTTAATAATATCTATATCCAGGATAACGGGCTTGATTCAACTTGCAAACAACGCATGGAATTTATACTACAAAATGCAAATCACAATCCCGGATGTATTTTATATAATAAGTCTGATAAGTTATTGGTAAAAACTATTGCTGAGTCGATTATCCGGGAATATGTTAACCGTGACTTGTATAGCAAGGATTTAGTACAACAGTTAATAAATACGTTGATTGTAATTGTTGCCAGAAATATAGCAGCATATCTTCCCGAAAAGATTAGTGAAAATACAGATGAGAAAGCGTTCGATATCCTTCAATATATCCAGACGCATATAGCCTCTCCTTCAAAAATCAGAATGAATGAGATAAGCAGGCATTTTGGAATTTCAGAGTCGTATGTAGGGCGTTATTTTAAGAAACATACCAATGAGACTATGCAACAGTATGTAACCAATTACCGAACTAAGATGATCGAAAATCGTTTGTTGCATAGTGATATGCGGATTACGGAGATTGCTTTTGAGTTGGGTTTTACAGACGAGAGCCATTTATCTAAGTTCTTTAAAAAGCAAAAGGGTATGGCTCCAAGTGAGTTCAGAAAAAAATGAGATTAGTAGATAGCACCTTTTCTACTCTTAAAGCTGTCACTTCATTTTTTGCTTTTTGTACCAATCTTAGCTTTTTACTTGACCTTCGGTTTTCCGAGCCTATATCCCAAAGAAGCTTCTTATACAAGAATTTTATACATTCAGTGCTCGAATGTTGTATAAGGAATTGACCAATCCCAGTATTTGGGTATAAAAGAAGTTGTCAATAAATTTTATTTTATATTTTTGCCTTCTAGTATGTTGTACAACATAAGTGAAATCTTTACTTACTTAAAAATTATTTACATGCAAAAATTATTGATCCTATTTGTGTTAATCGCCATTATGAGCAGCTGTTCCGGTGGTGATCCCTTATTCAAAATAGACAATCCTACGTCTAAAACGATTAAAATGGAAGTGGATGGAAGCCCTGTGGATATTACTCCCGGAAACTTTGTCGAAATTACGCTCAAAGGCGGCGAACACACATTCAAACTAATAGAAGGTACGGCTGCCGATGGAAAAAGTGTAGTCGTATATGTCTACCCTGAGAGTGAGGGGGGAATTATCAATCCTACTCTGAGTGATTATGTTACGGTACAGGCTTTATATGTTAAAGATGAAGCAAGTGTGAAAAACTTTGGAGTATCGAATAAAAAAATCATCGTAGACGCAAAAGAGTATATCGGTCCGTTTAAATTGTATAATGGCTTCGCGATTGGAAAAGGTATGGGCAGGTCTCTTTGGAAATACGACATCAATGAAGATCTACCCGATGTGGATAAGATATATGATGCAGGAAACGGAGGAAATTTTCAGACCAAAATATTTAGAGGAACCGATTTTGTCAACTTCTACAAGCAAGAGTTTGTACCTTACGATGGGCAACCTCGAGAGCTCACAGAAGAAGAGTTTGCTTTAATAGAGAAACCTCAGTTAGTTGCAGTCAACAGGCTTGATAGTATAGATTTAGAACGATTTAACGAACACCCTCAACTAAAAGAGGCTGCCGGAGCCTACTTGGAGGTTATTAAGAAGCGGGAAGCATCGCATTCTCAAAGCGAACGTCAAGACCTTCACAAAGAGAGCGTTCAACTTATTTCGAAAATAACGCAATATATCAACAGTTCTCTTCCCAAGAATCTTCACGAAGCTTATAACGATCTGATAAATTCGACCTCTTATAACGAAGAGATGGGAGTCAGGGTTAAAGACGTTTTCTGATATTGTGCCACAAGGAGTGTACAGCACACTCCTTGCCCCATATAAAAGATTAAAAGCATCCTCAAAAACTTTCGCAGGTTTGGGATGCTTTTTTATTTATCTGCATGATGTACTGTTCGCTGTGGAAATGGGAAATTAATTCCGGCTTCATTGAACGATCTATATACATTCTAATTAACATCAAAATACACGTTCCTAAAGTCCCACTCCTTTTACCCAAAGCCGCACAACGATGTTTACAGAACTTGTATCAAGTTTTTACAGATTTGATCCAAGAGATTAAAGCCAAAAGACCAAAAACAAGACCTAGCATACAAACTCCCGTCCATCCATATTTCGAGAATACAAATGTTGAAGTTACCGAACCTATTGCACTCCCAATAGAGTAGAATATCATATACCCTGCTGTAATTCTGCCACTGGCTTCCGGGTCAATTTTCAAGATTATGCTCTGATTTGTTACGTGGACAGCTTGTAGCCCCATATCAAAAATAATGATTCCAAAAATCAGGAATAGTAATGATTGATAAATAAATGCGGTAAATATCCACGATATAATCATAAGTATGAGAGCAATAAGCGATGTCCATTTGGCATAACCTCTGTCAGCCAAACTACCGGCTTTAGAAGCTCCGATAACACCCATTACACCGGCTAGTCCGAATAGACCAATAGTCATATGGGAAAAAGAAAATGGAGCTTGGCTTAGTGGTAAAACCATAGGAGTCCACAAGACTTGTCCTGCGGCAAATATAAATAGACCTACAAACGATCTCATTGTCAGTAGCCGATGTCTCCTGAACAAAGTAAACATCGATAATAGCAATTTGGGATAAGATAAAGCGGCCCTTTTGTTTCGATTAGGCGGCGGCAAGACTAGAAAAAAGGTAAGACCCAGAATCAATGACAGTATTGCGGAGAAGAGATACACAGATCTCCATCCCGTAAATTGAGTCAATGTACCCGCAACAGTTCTCGCCAATAAAAGACCGACAACGACTCCGCTCGTTACAGCTCCCACTACCTGTCCCCGACTCTGGTGATCAGACATGCTTGCTGCGTAAGCTACCATGCTTTGTGTTACAACAGCCATGGTTCCGACTAAAAACATTCCAGCCAGAAGAACAATAAAAGATGAAGCAAGGCTCACTACCATCAAAAATAATGCTAATAATATGAATTGATAAATAATCAACTTCCGGCTATCAGCCAAATCACCCAGAGGCACCAGCAAAAATAAACCTAAGCCATAACCTATTTGTGAAATTGTTACTACAATTCCGAGTTTTGCTTCATTTATGTTGAATGTTTCTCCTATAATATCCAGCAAAGGCTGAGCATAGTAGACGTTAGCAACTGAAAATCCACAGCCTACAGCCAATAATAATATAATGCCCGAGGATAAAATAGTTGTTTCTAATTTTATATTTTCCATAATTTACAAGTACTTTTGTTTTGCAAGTACAATGTAAGCAATAACTTGTTAATTGCAAGTGCAATATTCATTAAAACAATGAGCTATGGGTAAAATAAATAAAAGATCAAATTGTCCAATCGGTATTTCGTTAGACTTAATTGGAGACAGATGGACATTATTAATAGTAAGGGATATAATTATAAGAGGAAAACGATCTTATGGAGAGTTCCTTAAATCGGATGAAAATATTTCAACCAATATTCTAGCCAGTAGGTTACAATTCTTAGAAGTTAACAATCTGGTCACTAAAAAAATAGCTGCAGATAACAAATCAAAATTTATTTATTCGCCTACCGATAAGATGATTGCCTTATTTCCCACACTGTGTGAGTTAATGCTTTGGGGTAACAAATACGACTCCGATTCTTACACAGAGCCGTCCAATTTATTGCAAGAGTTGAAAGACGACAAGAAAAAGGTAATAGAAAAATACATACTATTAGCTCAGAAAAGTAAACAATAACATAAGATTGACAAAAGTATTATTGAAAGCTTTCTCAGGTAGGAATATCTCATTTGTTTTCTCTGATTCAGAATTTGTTTTTAATAAATGAACTTGTTACATTTTATCGCTGTTACAATAAAAAAAGGACGCTCCACTCTTTGTCCATCTTTGCTGATGGCATCTTCGGCTAATAAGATTGATTGGACATTACAAAAGCCTGATTTATTAAGAAATAACTCAATATCTTCTATCTCGTAAAAAACAAATCCTTTTTTGGTAAATGGTAACATTTCCCCAAAAGATTTACTGAT
The DNA here is from genome assembly GCF_011299555.1 of Dysgonomonas sp. HDW5A. Lineage (NCBI taxonomy): Bacteria > Pseudomonadati > Bacteroidota > Bacteroidia > Bacteroidales > Dysgonomonadaceae > Dysgonomonas > Dysgonomonas sp. HDW5A. The sequence goes on from NZ_CP049857.1 coordinate 1,134,123, forward strand.
AAAGGTGATAGCGATTTTCCCTCCATCCTGTAAGACACGATATATCTCATCAATATATTTCTGAGGATTATCCCAAAAGTAAAGAGTATTAACAGAAAAGCAATAATCAAAGGATGAATCGGTAAAGCATAAAATATCTGATTCAGTTATATGTTTAAAAGCAACCTTACCTAATTTCACTAATTCATAGTTATTCAAAGTAGCCTCATCTACCATAGCCTTAGAAATATCAATCCCCTCATACATTAACAGACACTCTTTTTCAAAGATATAAGATAAATGCATTCCATTACCAAATCCTATTTCCAATACTTTAGTGTTAGGTAGAATTTCTAAAATATCTATTGTTTTAAATATCATATTGCTATTTGACTGAAACATACTTTCGCCTACTTGACGTGCTTCTGCTCCAACAGGGCATCGGAGTTGTTTATACAAATCTTCGTTATCATATTTCATTTTAGTCTTACATTTCGGTAGATTTCCAGATTTCGATTTATACTCAAAAAAGAATCGAATAACTACTCCATCTTTGTATTGTTATTATTACTTATAAAATTATCTGAAGATTCAGAGTACCGCAATACCTAATAATGGGGATTTTAGGATGAATTCTAATTACTTATAGCTATCTGTATAGGCTTGCAAGTTTTTTTTTCTATATCTTTGTGCATTAAAAGTCCATTACTTAAATATGGACAGTTGATTTAGAAACCCTATTTCTGACAACTAAAATAGGGTTCTCAATTTATCTTTTATAATCTTTTACTATTGTTTAGAGAGTGCAATCATCTTCCATATGGGTCGCTACACCAATTCTGTTCCAGACATTGATTACAATAATAGCCGTCATTATTTGTGCTACATAGTTTTCTGAAAACAGAGCCATAGCTTTATTATATGTTTCATCGGAAAGCCCATTGTAGATAAGTGTTATTTCTTCAGTCATCTGCAGTATAACCAGTTCCTCTTCGGAATAAAAATGAGGAACGGTTTTCCATAATGGAAGCATATAAATTCTTGCTTCGGATTCTCCAGACTTCAAGGCTTCTTGGGAATGATTATTCAAGCAGTATCCACAGTTATTCAATTGTGATGCCCTGATTTTAATCAGCTCTTTGTGGGTTGTAGATAAATCACTTTCTTCCAGATATTTTTCAAATCTGCTCATGATACCATATACTTTAGGCTCTACATCTTTAATCCTTATTCTCATTTCTTTTTGATTTAAATTATTACGGTCTGATTTATTTGTAATTTCCTCTGCATAAACAACAGAAATTACTAATAGAGAAAGACTTAAAATTATTACTCTCTTCATCATCTTAAATTCTTATTTATTAAATAATAAAGCAAAGCTATGAGTAAAAGAATACAAGAATCTTAATCCAGTTTAAGAAATGATGCGTTTGCGAATTACGCTCAAATATTCGGGAGTGAAGTTGAGATAAGAGGCAATCATGTAGTCAGGAATACGCTCTATAAATTCGGGAAAGTTTTCTGAAAAGTGTAAGTATGCCTCCTCTTTAGTAAACTCGAAATTATATCTGATTTTCGTTAGAAAGGCTGTTCGTTCTCTTTCCAGTATCTGTCTAAAATACGTCTCAAAATTGTGAATTCGATTGTATAGTTCTAACTCTTTTGCTCTTGTTAAGGAGAGAATCTCACTGCTTTCTACAGCATCAATATAGAGGGTAGAGGGTAATTTCCGTTCCAGGCTTTCGTAGTCTGCTATCCACCAGTTTTCGATTGCAAATTGCAATATCTGTTCTATTCCTTTATCATTAATAAAATAGGAACGGAGACAACCTTTAGAGACAAAATATTTAGAAGTGGCTACCTTACCTGTTTGATGTAGTATTTCTTTCTTTTCAAGTCTAATAGGTTCGAAACTATCTGTTAGAATATCAATCTCTGATTGGCTGAGTGTTACAAATCTATTGATATGAGAAATAAAACTATTTATCATAAAGCATATATTTTCAGAAAGATATGCATTTTTATATTTTCTCAATGATTTGTTTCTCTATATTTTCTAATTTACGAAAAAGAACTTCTATCACTCTTATACCTAATAGTTAAATAAATAATTATTTATTTACCAACCCAAAGTGGATAATTCAAATATTATTAAAGCACAAAAGAGAAAAGAAACTTTTGATTAAGAAAAGGATAATAATTGACAACTCAAAAGAAAAACATATTGACCCTTAGTCATATTTAGACTACCTTACGCATAAATTTTATTGAAGAGTAAAAGATTATCGAATTGACTATTAATCATGAAAAAAGAAAATCTGCTTAATTTATTACGAACAGAATTTTTAGAAAGTATAGACAACTATTCGGAAATAAAAAGTTTCGCGAAAGGAGACTTTCTTTTTCGGCAGGAAAATATATGCAAAAATTTATTTTGGATAAAAAAGGGCATTTGCCGAAGATACTATTTACACAATGGAAAAGAAATTACTACTGAATTTTTATTTGCAGACGATTTCATTGTTTCGTCAAAAAGTTTTGTGCTTTCCAAACCCACCGATGAGTTTGCTGAAACCTTGACCAATATTGAAGCCTTGGTTATCAGTCAGGACAATTTCAACAAACTGAAAACCGAATACCCTGAGCTTGCCAATATTGATTACAAAAAAATATCGGAAAGAAGAGTCTAATTTGATTGATGTTTTGAAAGAATACAATGTTGTTGTGCATCGTCCCGATGATGTCATTCCGCAAGTCGGTGAGCCTTTGGGTTTGGAACGTTTGGTTTTTACATTGGAGAATCCTAAACAACATAATCTCACCAAACTTTTAAATTCGGTAAAGAAATATTCTAACGAGTTTATCAAAGTCTTTCCACAGGACACTCCCGAAGAAAAACGGTTATTCGAACTTATAAAAGCTGCTTATGTGAATGGTCGTTACGATCCTGATTTTGTAGTTACAAAAGAGGATATTGATGCACTCGTTCCGAAAGTGGAGTTATTGAGGGATATAACAAAGAGGATTTGTGAGGAGAAGATAGGGGAGTATGGGGAAAGGGAGTGAGAGATAATACCTGCAACTTAGAGTATTTTCCTTTAACGGAAAAGGGTGATTTGTCCCGATGTGTTTTATTTATAGAGTAATATTTTTCTTTGAAATTTTTTATTAACTTTAAAACGAAAATAGAATAAAAACAGACTAACTTAACATCAAAATGAAGCTAAAATATCTCTTATTTGTGATTATGTGGAAAAAACGGATAAAATGACCCCTTAAAAACGGAGGAAAGTGAGCAGCGAAAAACGGGTGAAATTGACCACCCTAAAACGCTTGAAAATGACCCCTTAAAGCCAGAGGAAAGTGACCCCTGTGATTGTGTTCTTAAAATAGTTTTAAAGTTCTTGTTATTGATGGGCTTTGATTTAGTTAGTTTGATGTTCAGACTAACTAAAAGCGATCTAATATTATGCCCAACAAATTTATAACAATGACCAAATTAAGAACGATTATCCGTTTGTATGAGGACCATATGGGTCTTAAAACTATTGCCGTAATGGCTCGCACCTCCCGCAATACTGTTAAGAAGTATATCCATAAATGGAACTCTTTAAAGATTAGTTTTGATGATTTTGTGTCTAAGAGTGATACGGAACTTCACGCGTTATTTTGTATTACAGATGCTCCCGGTATGCCTAACCCACGTCGGGATACACTGGAGTCTCTTCTTCCGAGCATCAGTAAGGACCTTGGTCGTAAAGGGATGACTACGATGCAGCAATGGCAAAAGTATATCAAAGAACACCCCGATGGGTATGGCTTAACTCAGTTTCGCATCTCAGTTCAACGTTATCGAATGATTAATAACCCCTCTATGCGTATGGAACATAAAGCAGGGGATAAAATGTTTGTAGATTATACAGGAGATAAGCTTTGGATTTATCCTCATGGTGAATCCCCTCGTGAGGTGGATGTATTTGTGGCAATCTTGGGTTGTAGCTTGTTGACTTATGTGGAAGCAGTATCAGGGCAGAGCAAAGAAGATTTTATCTCTGCCTGTGAGAACAGTTTTTATTTTTATGGAGGTGTTCCTCAAGCTGTTGTTCCTGACAATCTAAAAGCTGCTGTAACCAAAGCTTCTCGCCATGAATCTATCTTGAATGAAGAGTTTGAGCGTTTTGCTGAACATTATGGAGTCACAGTGTTCCCCGCTCGTGTTCGTAAACCCCGAGACAAAGCTCCTGTGGAGAATGCCGTTAAACTAACCTATAAGGATATTTACACTCGCACCAGTCATCTTCATTGCCCTGATCTAAAGAGTTTAAATGCAGCTATCCTGTCTGCTTTAGACCTGCATAACAATAATCTGTTGACTAATCGGAACTACTCTCGTCGTTCCTATTTTGAAGAGATTGAAAAAGAATCCTTAGGACCATTGAATCCAATCCGCTATCAGATTAAAAAACACGCGATGGCTACCGTAGGTAAAGATGGTTATATCCGCTTGAGTGAGGATATCCATTATTACAGTGTACCTCACACGTATATCGGTAAAAGGCTTAAGCTCTCTTACTCAGCGGATGATGTGCATATCTTTGACGGCTATAGCCTTGTGGCATCTCATACCCGCAGTCGTTTGCAGTTTAAGCATACCACCAATACAGATCATCTGCATCCCAAACATAAAGCCGTATTGGAATGGTCCCCTGAAGTATTTATCAAAGAAGCAGCCGACATCCATGAGGATGTGGAGCGTTACATCCGTAAAGTGATGGAAAAGAAACGCTATGTGGATCAGGCTAACAAGAGTTGTTCGGGTATCCTTTTATTGGCCAGGAAGGTCGGAGCGGCTCGTTTGACGGCAGCCTGCCGATTGGCTGAGAGTTATGACAGATACAGTTATAACGAGATCCAGGATATCCTTAAAACTAAATCTGAGTTTGTAGAAGTACCTGAAGAAACAGTGGATATACCCGAACATGAAAATATCAGAGGCAAAGATTATTATAAATAGACAAACAAATTAATTATTAAAAAACAATGAACAACATGAACAATCAAACATTAGAGAAACTGCGTCAGATGCGTTTCTTAGGGATGCACGATGCTTTTAAAACTTCTTTAGAGAACACTTTAAAAGAGCAGATGACACAAGATCAATTTATCTTCCATTTGGTATCCAGTGAATGGGATAATCGTCGCAATCGTGCCATCAAAAGAGCAACCAAGCTGGCAGCGTTTCGGTACACTGCTTTCTTGGAAGAGATTGATTATAGCTTCGAAAGAGGCTTGGATCGTAATCAGGTAGAACGCTTGGCGGGCTTGGATTTTATCAAAGACAACAAGAATATCTTTATTACAGGACCCACCGGGACAGGAAAAAGCTATCTGGCTACTGCACTAGGAAACAAAGCCTGCCAAGATGGATATAAGGTCTTTTATGCCAATACCGCTAAATTGATGAGCAGCTTAAAGATAGCCAAAGTAAAAGGGACTATACTAAATGAATTTAAACGTATCGAAAGGGTGGATCTTCTAATCCTTGATGATTTTGCAATGCAAGCCTTTGACTCTCAGTCCAGAGGTATAATGATGGATATTATAGAGGATCGGCATCAGAAAAAATCAACAATGATAACCTCACAAGTACCTGTTAAAGATTGGTATGATGCCATAGGAGAAAAAACTGTAGCAGATGCCATACTCGATCGCCTGGTACATGACTCACTAAGAGTAGAATTAATTGGAGAATCAATCAGAAAAAGAAAATCGAAGAATGAAAATAGCTATCTATAATTAAAACAGTAGTAGGTCCTATCTAAATATAGAGACTTATTACTAAGTTTGTAAAAACTTAAGTGGACCTAAAAACAGGAAAACTAAGAAAAGAAAGAAAAGTTTAACTCGGGCAAAATCTGCAACTTCAAGACCCTGAAACCGACGATAACTTTTGACTGTTTTGAACACATAACTTTAGGGGGGCACTTTCCTCCGTTTTTAAGGGGTCTATTTTACCGTTTTTTCCATTATGTCTCTTTTGTGGTTATTCCCATCATGTAGTGATGAAGATACAAAAATAAACCCTGAAGATAAAATACCCGAACTTATCCGGAAAGATATTAATTCTCGTTTTACAAAAGCCGAGATAAAATACTATTCGTTCGACTCTAACGATTTATTATATATTAATTTAATTGACGAAAACAATAATTCTGCTGAGTTACGCTATAAAAATAATGAATTTGACGCTGAACATAGAAGAATACCCGATTTGAAAGATTTACCTCTAGTGGTACAAACAACTTTTAATAGTCTATCAATACAGGGCATAAGCGATTTGAAGATATATAAGACACGACGGTCTTATTTAAAGCACGATTTATATACTTTTTGTTTTCTGCAAACGACAAACAAAGTGATAAATTTGCAATATAGTATCTTTATTAATGAAGATGGAATGGTATTATACACAATCAATCATACAACAAACGATAATGTAATGCTTTTTCCTAATTATCTAACAGAATTTGATTATGTCCAAAAAAACTACAAACAAGCTGATGTACGCTGTCAGTTAAATACTTCGGGATATTATACCTTGATTATTAAACATGATGGCTATACAAAATTTGTCGCATTCGATAGAAACAATAGTACTAATGTTGTTTTTTGGAAAGAAACTAGATACGAAGTTCCGCTCGATTATCCTATTCCTGAGAATGTTTTAGCTAAACTAAAAGACATAGATCCTGACTTTATTTATACTAGTGTGACTATAATTGAAACATCAGAGGGTAATGCGTACAGTTTTGTTGATAAAAGTAAAGAGAATCAACCGGGCTACATTATTAGTCAATAAAGTATAAGTTCTCTTGAATAAAGAAGAATCATTCAATAAGCTATCAGCACTAATAGGATATCATGCTAGTGCTGATAGCTTATAGTTTTTTTCTAGCTTAATCTTATATTTCCCCTGATTAAAAGTTAGTTTCTTTTTTATTGTTTGCATCTCTATATCTGCTAGCGAGTTCTTAAAAACGATTTTTAGAAAAACAGCGATATCTTCCTGCTTATTTCCTCTGACAAGTTGAAAACGATTCCAAATATTCCAACCAAAATGGAAAAGGTCGCCATTGCTCAATCCTTTTATTGTAACAGATTTAGGAACTATAACTTTCATCCCATTCATATAGTCAGTAACAGCCTGACAAATAATAGCTATATTTTCATCAGATGTATATGGAGCAAAGGTTTCTTGGGTGTATTGGATTGCTGTTTCAAGTAATTGTTCTTTTCGCTGTTGCTCTTCAAGGTTGTGCTTTTCTCTTATTACATCAAGTTCATTGATAAGAGGTGTTTCATTTTCGATAGGTTCTTCTAGCTCTGGCTCAATGGTGGGTTCGATATCTTCAACCGTATCAGATTCGGGTATTATATCCTGGTTTTCTATTACTTGCTGTTGTCTTTTGAATAGTGGAGGGATAACTTTCTGAATAACTTCAAGATAAGAAATAAAAAAGACTAGCCCGATTATAAATATAATAATGAATACAAGGTTTGCCCCGAAATCATCAAAACCTAACCCTATAAAGAGATAGCGAAATATCAATGCAGATGCAGCTATCCCCATGCTTCCGCATATGATAAGCAATATATTTTCAGGGTCTTTGTAATTCATTTTATCAAAATTAGATTTTTTGTAAACTCTTTCCTTTTGACATGGCTTGCAAGATATTTTTACGAGTAGCTCGTATAGCAGGGCATAGATCGCCTTCCATCATTTCGAGCATTGTTTTCAACTCTTGCATCAATTCAGGAATAGGGCGACATAATTCGTAAGCTATTTTCATACACAGAGACTGTACTCCGGGTAATTCTTTTACTGAGATCATTCGTTCTAAACAAAAATCCAGAAAATCAACTCGGGGTGGATTGGCTAGTGGTTGTTTATAAAGCAAGTTGAGTATCACTCTTCGTTTTCCTCCGTGCTTACAGGCTAATACTTCATCAATCAATTCGTCTTGCTTATTGTATAACCACTTATTGTCCTCTGACGAAAAGTGAGTGAGTATCCATGTTGCATGATACCCAATAGCTTCATCTTCGCCAATAACTAAATTATATAACTCTTGCTTTCGGCTATCGCTATCATGAGTCAGACGAAGTATCTCATGGATATCATTCATTCCGATACGCTCAGAAAGTTTTGCTTTGAAATACATTCTTAGTTATTCTTATTAATCAGATTAACAACAACTTTCACCATAATATCTTTTTCTTCTGTTCTACTTTCGGCAATCATAAGAGTAAGTGCTACAAGTGTATTGTTTTCGATAAGCCTAGTGTTGTCACTTCTATATAAAATACCGTTTTGCTCTAAGAACCATAGAAATAGAAATGCGGCAATCCGTTTATTTCCATCACTGAACGAATGATTCTTGGTAACCAAGTACAATAACATAGCTGCTTTCTCTTCTATACTCGGATATAACTCCTCTCCTCCAAAGGTTTGGTATATTGTACTAATCGAACTTTTGAATGATTGGTCTTTTTCGTTACCGAATAAGCCACCACTACCGAACTTATCTCGAAGTACATAGATTGCCTCCATCGCATTATTATAATCAGCTTTGAATGGCTCTTCTGTAGTAGTTCTTTCGATTTCAAGTTTTTGGTAATCGTATCTGTCTAAAGTATCAAGTGCATAAGTGTAATCTGTTATGATACGTAACAACCCAACTCTTTCATTCTCTGATAGACTATCGCCAATTTTTAGTTTTTCTTTATCCATCATGTTTAGTATTGTTCGTTTACATTCATTAAAATAACTTCAGGTTCACTTTCTGGAGTCAATATCACTTCTTTATTCAGGATTGTTGACAAATCAGTCATATATTTTAATACATGCTCATGGTCTTTAAGTGAATTAATTTCTCTTGGATCTATATCATTTTCAATTTCAGACTCAGAGAAAAAATGACAATTTATTTGAATTTTATCAATAAATATTTTTGCAGTAGAGCAAAGATCATGTTCCCTATCGAAATATTCTTTTATTACATCATAATTGATTTGATTCTCTTCTATTCCAGTTTTGCCATTATACCAATTGACTATATAATGCTGATTTACATACTTAACCCATTTTATCCAATCTTCTTTGTTGGTATTTAGAATATATAAATCTCTCCACGATCCATCCCAATAATAAATCTGATCTTTTAACTCATCCCATTTTTTATCTAAATTTCCCATAATCATAGTATTATGTATTTACGCCTTGAACGCAAAATTATTTCAAACTTATTTTATTAGCAGATTCTCTTTTCTTCGCATTCACCAAATCAGCGTATATCTGTGTTGTAGACACGTTTTTATGTGTTAGCATCTTGCTTACAGTATAGATATCAGTACCCAAAGCAACCTGCAAGGTAGCAAAAGTATGGCGAAAACAATGGAATGTGATGTGCTTTGTTATCCCTGCATTGGCTACCCAATCTTTCAGAGGTTGTTGTGTCATGGACTTTGTCAATCCCTTGAATACTTTACCTTTGCCTCTTTCGCCACATAGTTCCAATGCTTCATCACTAATGGGTAAAGTAGTTTCGGTTTCCGTCTTTTCGGTTCTTAGTCGCATACAATAACCACCATCGGAAGCAGGAAGTATTTCTTTCCAATCCAACTTTAGCACATCACTTATCCGTAAGCCTGTCATACACGAAAATATAGATGCCGATTTCAATATTGGGAAGTCGCAAGGTGTATTGGCTAATGCCTTTAATTCGTCTAAAGTCAGATATTCTTTCTTTACATCTGTGGTGTCGATTGAGTCCAGATATTCATTGAGATTCTCTCTGAAAAACTTTTCTCTATATGCTATTTTCAGTAAAGCTCTGAATGTAGAAAAATACCCTGACGCTGAATTTTGTGATATGCGAAGGTCTTTGTGCTTCAATTGTTTTGCATCCATCAGATAATCCCGAAAGCGGTTGCAGAGATCAACGTTTATATCTCCGAAGGTACATTTACCTTTGACAAAATTGGAAAAGTGCTGATAGACTTTCATCCATTTCTGGTCTTTCTTTTCGGCTTTCAGTTTGTAATAAGTGAGAAAGTCGGCTTTCTTTTTATTCTTATCCAGAAAACCATATTCCTCATTAATTATTGCCTGTACTCTCATGCTGCGGATGACTTCGGCTTTCATCAGCATTTCATTATTGTACTCCTTCTCAATTTCGTTGCGTGGTCGTCCATAAATATAGATGCCTAAATATTCCCTTCGTATCATCTTCATCGAATGAGGGTCACGAATGGCAGGGTAATAGTCGAGATACAGACTTTTTCTTCCTGCTGTAATATCACGCTGCCGAAGTGCTACTTTGCTTACTCCCATAGTTACAGTGTTATTTGAGGTTGAAACAATTTATCTAAGTCAGGCTTTGATATTTTTACATATCGTCCTTCTTTTACTTTAGGTATATTATGATACTTCACATAATGGTAGAGAGCATCACGAGTGAGGCTATACTTTTGCATGGCTTCTTCTGTGGTATAATATTCGGCTTCTTTGGGTTGCTCGTAACCTTTGGCTATGTCGAAGTCATTCTTTGAATACAGCACTTTGCGACCTTCTTTCTTTCGGGGAATATTCTGCTCAGATACAAAACTGTATATGGCTGCCGTTGAGAGATTATACTTCTCTTGAATCTCTTCTACTGAGTACCATTCTTTAATATCCTGACTTTCGTTAAAACCTTTCTTTTCAAAATATTTATCGATATGCTCTTTACTGAAATATGATTTACCTCTGATTAATGTTTTAGGTATATTGTTTTCTCGGGCAATCTTGTAGAGCCATGATTCTTTGATATTGAATTTATCTTTAATCTCGGCTACTGTATATAATTCGGTTAATGGTTTTGGCTCAACAGTAGGTCTGGCTTTAGATTCATATTCTTCTACATTATCAAACATTTCATCAATATCGGATCTACGGATAAATGTTTTGCCATTTGTTTGTACAGCTTTAAGAGTTCCATCGTGTAAATAGCGATAAATAGTAGTTCGACCAGCACTTAATAAAAATGCAGTTTCAGAAACAGAGAGATATTCTTTATCTTTTATTTTTTCATACTTATCACTTAGTTTTTCTATTTCCTGCATGGTAGAGTAGTTTATACCTACCATCTTGAACTGTCTCTTACCTTGCTTGTACGCTTTGGAGTTACATTTATGCGAACAATAACGTGTAGTCGTTTTTTGTGCTGTGAAAGTTTTCCCACAGCACTCGCATTTCTTTTTTATTTGCATTTTACTACTCATAATTTCTCCTTTATTTCTCCCTGTTTTTGTTCCATGATGTTTCACTGTGTTTCATGGAGTTCCAATCATGTATTATCTATGAACAAAAATTATGCCTATTTTGTATTTTGACAAAAACGGTACAACTGTGACACAAAAGATGTCACATCATTCATTAATATTGATCTCCAAAGATAAAAATAGAAAAGAAAAAGTCGCTATAAAATAGCGACTTAGTTATACATTATAAGCAATATCTATTAATGTTGATTAGTTATCATTTGCCGATACAGAACTTACTAAATATATTTCCCAAAATATCATCAGTAGAAATTTGACCTGTTATCTCTCCTAAATAATGCATACACTCACGAATATCCTGAGCCAGAAAATCACTGGATAAACCGGATTCCATTCCATCCGAAACACGAGTAATTGCAGCCAAAGCATTTTTCAGAGCTTCATAATGGCGCATATTGGTAACAATAACATCCTGCTCTCCAAATTCAGGAATATTAGCTGCTTCCACTAAAATATCCTGTAGATTTTCTGTACCCTGATGATACTTTGCCGAAATAAAAATTCGATCGGGAATCAAGTCGCTTAACAATTGCTCCTTATGCTCCTTACGGGCAGCAGGAATTATATCGACTTTATTAAATACCAAGATTAGCTTCTTATCTTCCGTTAGTGGTAATATTTTTTTAGATAAAGCAATAGTACGGTCATCTTCTGTTTCAGCATCAATAACCCAAAGAACTATATTTGCCTGCTCTAACTTCTTAAAAGTACGCTCTATACCGAGACTTTCTACAACATCATCTGTATCACGAATACCTGCTGTATCGATTAACCGGAATATAAGCCCATCAATATTTATAGTATCTTCGATTACATCACGGGTTGTACCATGAATATCCGAAACAATCGCCTTTTCTTCTCTTAGCAATAGATTAAGTAATGTAGACTTTCCTGCATTCGTCTCCCCTATTATTGCTACAGGAATACCCGTTTTTACTACATTCCCTAAAGAAAACGAATCAGCCAATTTTGCTATCACTTCATGAATATGGCTTGCTAATTTTTTTAAATTATCCCGGTTTGCAAACTCAACATCTTCCTCTGAGAAGTCTAACTCTAATTCTATCAAAGAGGCAAAATTGAGTAAATCAGTACGGAGTTCGACCAGTTTATTACTGAAACCTCCTCGCATTTGATTCAATGCCAATCGGTGAGTAGCAGCAGAAGTTGAAGCGATAAGATCGGCAACAGATTCAGCCTGTGACAAATCCATCTTTCCATTCAAAAATGCTCTTTGAGTAAACTCACCTGCACCGGCCAAACGAGCACCTTTCTCTAATAGCAACTGCAAAATCCCCTGTTGTATATATATAGATCCATGGCATGAGATCTCTACACTATCTTCTCCTGTAAAAGAACTTGGATTATGAAAGACACTAACCAACACCTCATCCAAGGTCGTATTATCTTTCACAATAGAACCAAAATGAATTGTATTGGCTTTCTGATCTACTAATTTCTTACCTGATGGAGAACGGTAAACCGCATCAACCAATCCAATACACCCTTTACCCGATAAACGAATAACGGCAATCCCTCCTACCCCTGCAGGAGTAGAAATAGCTACAATAATATCCGACTGTTGCATCATAAGTTTAATCTTTATCAGTTAGTACAATATTCATTTTAACAGCCCCCATTTTAAAACCCCTACTCTAGAATACAATAATATCTCATCTAAGATTTAGATATAACAATACACCCTCTAAAACCACAAAAAACTAATTGAAAACAAATTAACAGACCACCAACAAAACCCATACAAATAGAATAAATCTAAATTCGAAGGAGAGTTATAATAAAATCACATCAATTTGCCGGCACTGAAAAATTCCGACTGCATACCAAAGATAAGAATATTCTTGAAATCTAAGGACAGGTCAACTACTCAATATAGAATATCTCTCCCTGAAGAAAAAAAATCAATAAAACAGGACACAAGAAAGGGATGAATAATATTCATCCCTTTTCCCTCACGTAACCAAATAATCTAATTACCTAAAATTTTCCTGAACCTAAAAATATCTTAGTTTTCGGGAATGATAGTTTACGAAAAGGATATCACCCCAAACTGATTTTCAACTTTAAAATTCGAGTACAATCACATCCCGTGGAGCAATAGCCAGAGAAGTTCCGCTAACGTCAATTGTTTTTCCCGTTATAACATCTTTCGATTGAGTTTTAGGCAACACCTCTCTATAATTTTCCAAATTTAATGTTTTCTCACTATCAGAACCACTCAAAAATACTACCACCGATTTGCCATTATATTTACGTTCATAAACATAAACTCCATCAATAGGTACGTAATGTTTCAGAGAACCCTTAGCTATAACATCATTGCCTTTACGCCATTGAAGGATCTTTTGTGTAAAATCATAAGCAGCATTTTGCTTATCGGTTCTACCGTCACGTGAAAAAGCATTTTGCTTATCACCTGCCCATCCTCCCGGAAAATCCTCTCTCAATGTGCCGTCACCATTGGCCTTATCGGCAGCCATAAGAATTTCGGTTCCATAATATATCTGAGGAATGCCGCGAGTTGTTAATAGAAACGCCAATGCTTGCTTATACTTTTTCATATTATCTGCTTCCTCATCAGTTTTAAAGAAGCGAGATGTATCGTGATTATCGAGGAATGTTAATAAATTCGATGGATCGGCATATACAATATCCTGTGCCAAATAATCATGTAAACGGGCAACACCTTTATCCCAGTTACTCTCTTCATCAAAAGCTGAATTCATAATTCCCATTAAAGGGAAATCCATTACAGTTCTTAGATTTGAATTAAGAGGATAAGCCAGCTTACTATCTTTCTGCCAAAACGAAATACCGACATTACTACTCAACCATGTTTCACCTACAATATTAAAATCGGGATATTCCTCTGTCACCTGCTTGCACCACTCCGACATCATATCAAAATCGGCATATGGATGTGTATCCTGACGGATTCCGTCTATTCCGCCATGCTCTATCCACCAAATACTATTCTGTATAAGATATTTTGCCACATGCGGATTTCGTTGGTTAAAATCGGGCATAGGCTCTACAAACCAACCATCCAAAGCCATTTTTTTATCATGGGCAGAGGTATATGGATCGTATTGAGTGGTTGTTCGGTAAGTTGTTTGGATGTATTTATCAGGAAAATTAAACCAGTCTTTTGCAGGCTTATCTTTAAATAAAAAGTTCTCACTTCCGCAATGGTTGAAAATCATATCCATAACCACTTTCATCCCTTTAGCATGCGTTTTATCTACTAATGAGATAAACTCGTCATTCGTCCCAAAACGTGGGTCAGCCTTGTAATAATCGGTAATGGCATACCCATGATATGAACCATGAGGCATATCATTCTCTTGTGTAGGATTCAGCCAGATAGCTGTAACTCCCAGGTCTGCAATATAATCCAAATTATCGGAAATACCTTTAAAGTCTCCTCCATGGCGACCATACTGGTCATTACGATCAACCTTATTATCAATCATACCTTTTATGACATCATTCGAAGGATCTCCATTTGCAAATCGATCAGGCATAATTAAATACAAAACATCACTCGTATTAAAGCCTACTCTTTCTGCCGATCCGGCTTTTCGCTGCTTTAATTCGTAAGGTATTGTCTTTTTTTCTTTTCCTCTTTGCAGAACTATATCAAATTTTTCGGGCTTAGCATCAGCTAAGTCCACATATAATAATAAGTAGTTTGGATTATCGAATCGCACCAACTCTTTTATTTTAGCACTCTGAGAAGTTATTTTGGCATCGCACTTAGCGATATTATCACCATACATTAATATTTGAAGCTCGGTGTTTTTCATTCCTGCCCACCAAAATGCAGGTTCTAGTTTTTTTACATCAATAGCATTAGCTGTTCCGTAAATTAAAACTGTCAACAGTAAAATTAAATACGATTTTTTCATTCTCTTTTGGTATTAAGATCCAGATCCTTTTAATACTTTGATTAACAACAAACCAAAGTAGCCTGATTTTTAGTTTAATAAACACACAGAATATCTGATGTTAGCAAAACTAGATAATAAATAACAAACTTTTATTCAGGATTTTATTTTTCACAACAAAAAATATTGCAAACGATTGCAAGAACCAACCTCTTTTAATTGAAAATGTAAAAAGATGATATGTCTGAAACGAAAAACTCACTATATTTATACGCATGAAAATATTTGAAAACATTAATGATTTCTACATAAGGAAGCAAGCCGACTTTTCGTTTCAAAACAAAGGAACATCACCCAAATATGGACATTTCAATGTTTTTGAGAGAAAAAATGGCACAGGAAATTCGGGGTACAGCAGACGCGATTTCTACAAAGTTTCTTTAATTATAGGCGAAGTAAAACTATTCTATGCAGATAAATGGGTTTTAATAGACCGCCCTGCACTTCTGTTTTCCAACCCCCTGATACCATATGCCTGGGAAACTGTCAGCGAAAGGCAAGAGGGATTCTATTGCCTTTTCACAGAAGAATTTATACAGCCATCCGAACGAAACGACAGTCTGGCAGATTCTCCTTTATTTAGAATAGGAGATAATAAAATATTTTTCCTCGATGATAAGAAAGTGGAAGAGATATCTGTCATATATCGGAAAATGATAGAAGAAATAAACACCGAGTATATTCATAAGTACGATATCTTACGCAATTATCTTCATTTGATTATCCATGAGGCAATGAAGATGCAGGTTCCTGACAAGAATACCTTTCAGAACAGTGCATCGGAACGAATATCCGGTTTATTCTTAGAACTTCTCGAAAGACAATTTCCCATAGATATACCCGAACACACCCTTAAAATGAGATCGGCAAATGATTTTGCCCGTCAGCTTTCGGTACATGTAAATCACCTGAACCGTACTATCAAAGAAGTTACAGGAAAAACAACGTCAGAGCATATTTCTGAACGGATTACAAAAGAGGCTCACGCTCTTTTAAACCATACCGATATGACGGTAGCTGAAATTGCTTTTGGCCTTGGATTCGAGCACCCCAGCTATTTCAATAATTTCTTTAAGAAAAACTCCGGAGTATCTCCCGGATCGATACGCAGCAACAATAAATAATCGCTATTGTTTGAATTTTATAATATCTTCTTTGAATTTCGTAGCAACGGACCAATGGTCTATATGTACTTTTGTCATATCAAAAAACAAAAGATTATGAAATACAGAAAACTTGCGAAAACGAATGAACAATTATCCTCTTTAGGATTGGGTTGCATGGGCATGAGCTATGCTTATGGTCCTACAAATGAATCGGAAAGCTTAGCTACTTTACATAAAGCATTAGATCTGGGCATTAATTTTTGGGATACTGCCGATGTGTACGGAGCAGGAGCAAACGAAGAGCTTATCTCGAAAATATTAGCAGAAAACAGAGATAAAGTATTTATAGCTACCAAATTTGGATTTAGATACGATAAAGAAGCCGGACTAGGAGCAGCAGGTGTTGACTGTTCTCCGAAATGGATGAAACAAGCTGTTGAGAAGAGTTTGAAACGATTAAAGATCGATACAATAGACCTTTATTATGCTCATCGAATAGATGCAAGTATTCCTGTTGAAGAAACGGTTGGTGCAATGGCAGATTTGGTACAAGAAGGCAAGGTTCGCTACTTAGGACTAAGCGAAGCTTCAGCCGAATCTATACGCAAGGCAAATGCAGTACACCCCATTTCAGCTCTGCAATATGAATATTCGGTATTAACGCGTGATCCTGAACGTGAAATATTGCCGACTGCTCGTGAACTGGGAATTTCACTTATCCCCTACTCTCCATTATCAAGAGGATTAATCACAAACAGATTGGATGTTTCGAAGATGGATGCAGGAGACGACTTCCGCAAACACCTACCTAGATATCAGGGCAAGCATCTCGAAAACAACAATAAGCTCGCTGCCGCATTTGCAGAGTTTGCACAGCAAAAAGACATCACAGCTTCGCAACTGGCCTTAGCTTGGGTACTGGCTCAAGGAGAAGATATTATACCGATTCCGGGAACAAAAAGAGTTAAATATCTGGAAGAAAATGCCAAAGCTGTAGACGTTGTACTTTCGCCAACCGACCTGAAAGCAATCGAAGATATATTAGCTAAATATCCCGAAGTAGGCGACCGATATACCAGTGAACAATTGAAATACACAAACCATTAAAGTTCAATCTCTTTTGAAGGACTTGTAACTTTAGCAGGTAATTACAATAAAAGCACGTAACTGTTCAGTTACGTGCTTTTGTTTATCTTGTCAGTTTCTTTGAATTCATTCTTTCACGATTTCTTTTCTATAGACTGTCTTCTTATTCGGCACATCGTATATTTCCATAATAGATCCCTTATCACTGATTGCATGTTCTTTAATATATTTATCTATCTGAGGATAAACTTTCATCAAACCGATCATTATTGATATATGCCCTTTAAACGGAAATTCTGCTGTAATATAATTTCCCTTGGGATATGTGCGTACTTTATATTTAGTTGCTAATTTCGCGATTTGAGTACTATCCAGACCTTCAACAATGCAGCCGACCTCAGAACGAAGCTTGCTTTTTTCCACTTGCTGCGGATCGTCAAGAAAAACACCAAACCCTTTAGTTGTAGCAATCCCCTCATTATTGAGTAAAGCATAATATACTTTATCTGTAAATTTTCCACTTTGGGCATAATCCCCTACAACCTCTTCATAGACCAATACTTCTCCGCCTTGTACCTCTTCTTTCACTACCACTTTACTTAGTCCGCCATAATAGATATAGGCTACTACAACTATTGCAATAAGTAGTGCAATTACAATCAATACAATTTTCAATATTTTCATAGTAATTTGTTATAAATCAAAAACACATCGTCATCCTATCTCTTTTCGCATAAAGCATACCCTGAAAGGTAAGTGATCGAAGTCTTTAAACCCGCTTTCGGCAAACCCTTGATCCGCATACCAGTTTTTGAGTTTTGCATTTGAATCAATCAAAGAAATCGAAACTGCTTTTGAACCCAGTTTTTTAATTTTAGAAGTTGCAAAATTCCATATAAATTATCTTTTGATGTAATTTGTATAAAGTCCATTAGTGTCAATTATTCGTTATCACTTAAATTCAAATCGGTAGACATTTGTATCTCTCTGCTCGAAACCTAGCTTTTTATACAAGGCATTAGCGGCAACACGGTAGGGGCTTGAGGTTAAATCAAGCTTACTAACTTCCAACTGTGTATTGGCGTATTCAAGGGCAAACTCAATCATTTTTTCACCAATCCTCTGACCTCTCCTACTAACATCCACCACAACATCTTCAAGACTGGCTTTAAGCCCTGTCGGTATTTTATACAAGACTAAAGAGAATGTTCCGACTATTTGATCTCCCTGTTTTGCCACAAAAAGAAATATATTAGGCAAATCTATTATTTCTTGAAGATATTCTCCTGATAAAGGCTTACAATCGGGAGCCAACTGAACCATTAATTGTCCTAAAGACTCTACAACATCATCCGATACTCGGGTTAATCGTTCTATTTTCATATCTAATATTCAATTTAAGTTCGCAGAACTATTTATTGCTTTGGCAAGCAAAACAGCGACAGGTTGTTATACTTTTAAAATGTATCATTAAATATTTTCTTTTACTTATATTGAAAAATCAAGCATTTTATTTAACTCAACCTCAACTAAGCGAAAATCAAGATATCCATCCCTATCAAGGAAATGCTTTCCCTCATCCAGAAGATAGAAATCTGCTTCTAACCGAGATGCCATCTGCTCGGTATATTCGTAAGGAACAATATCATCATCCTTTGCTGCAATGACAACCCTTTTACACACAAGTCTCTTGACAGCATCACAATCCAACTTGCCCTGCACAAACTCTTGAAGTTGGGGCAAAGGTGTTGAATCGATAAAACCCGAAACGAGAATAACGCCTTTTATTTTTTGATTATTCTCTATAATAAATTTGAGGGAAGCTACGCAACCCAAACTATGACCTATAAAAATAGTATTTTCATTGATTCCTGTAGTATAATCTCTCAAATGATTCATCCATTTATCCAATTCGGGATTCATAGAATCGGGCATATCTAAAATAGACACTTCGACATCAGCAGAATTAAATTGTTCTTTAATCCAAGGAAACCAATGAGATTGAGCCGAAGCTGTGTACCCATGCACTATATATATCTGTGTCTTTTTACTCATATTACTTTCCTAATGTTTATTTTATTTCGACCGGCTTACCTAAAAACTTAGGCTGTTTATCCAACAGAATGTCAACGAAGACTTTCACGCGGGCAAATTTTTCCCTAACGATTGTTTTATATGATACACGTCCCAAGGCAACATCTTTGGCATTATAACCATAGGCGGTAAACCCATAATATTGTGCAAGGAACACAGCTCTTTCGTTATGAAATTTTTGAGATACAACTATAAATGAGTCCTGCCCGAATATGGCATTCATCCGAACAACCGAATCTAATGTACGAAATCCTGCATAATCAAGATATATTATACTATCGGGAACACCCAATGCCAGAAGTGCGTCACGCATATCCTCAGGCTCGCTATAGCCTTCACGCCCGTTATCGCCACTCATCACAAAAGCCTCAACCTTGCCTGCCTCATATAGCTCATAAGCGGCTTGGATACGATTGTCGAAATATGGATTTGGCAAACCACCACGTATGTATTTAGATGCCCCTAATACTAATGCAACCTTTTGTGGAGGAATACTATCCACATTATTATACAACCAAGGTTTTGTATCATGAGGAATCTTCCAGTTTGCAAATAACAATACAGCTACTATAACAAAAAGAGCAGCAGTTAAAAAAACGGCTACTCTTTTAATTCTATTTTTCAATTTCCGTTTATCCATTAAATTCGATCAAGTACCGTTTTTATTAAATCTTCTATTGATCCTTTGTAATTAGAGTTCGACTCTCCTGCTAAACGGTTGGCTATAATTGTACAAACCGTCATAGCTCTATGTCCCATCAAACGACCCAGACCGGCAAGAGGAGCACTCTCCATTTCGTAGTTGGTTATAACATCCGACCCAAATTTAAAGCTTTCAATACGACTATTCAGATCGGGATTTGCCAAGGGTATACGCACAGTACGACCTTGAGGTCCATAAAAACCGATTGCAGAAATGGTAACTCCTTTGATCATATCATGCCCTATTTGCTGTACCAATCCTTCGTCTGCTTTGACAACATAAGGGGCACAATGCAGAGGAGACCAGTTTACATGTTTCTTGAAAGCCTCTTCGAAATCAAGTTCTGCTACAGAGTTTCGTCCTTCGTAATAGTTTAAAACTCCGTCGAAACCTATTGATTTTTCAGAAACTACATACGAACCGATAGGACAATGGGGTTGTAATCCTCCGGATGTACCCACACGTACCATAGTCAGCTGTTTAAAGTCTTTCTTTACTTCACGCGTCTTGAAATCAACATTTGCCAATGCATCCAGTTCAGTAATTACGATATCGATATTATCGGGACCTATACCATGAGACAAAGCCGTAATGCGCTTTCCTTTATATGTTCCCGTAATGGTATGAAACTCGCGACTTTGTACTTCACATTCTATGCTATCAAAAAAAGAAGCTGTAAGTGTAACCCTGCCAGGATCGCCCATCATGATGATCTTATCGGCAAGTTGTTTGGGTTTTATATGCAAATGGAATACACTGCCATCATTATTGATGATTAATTCCGATTCTGGTATTATACTCATGTCTATTACTTTTTATACGTTTAAATACAAATATACAGATTTAGATGGATGTAAAAGCCTTTTCTATAAACATTCTGATGATTCGATATTTGTTTTTATCACCTTACTAAAGAATGAATACTGGTCAAACACAACCGAATATTTTTTGATATTTGCATCTTCACTATCGCAAATATTACCGCCTTCAAGAACCTCCTTACATAAACGATCTTATAGGCATATAATGCTTCTTATCAAACATTTTGAATGTATTATTTTCAATATAAACAAATTGTACATTTTGGAATTAATTTACAATTTGACTAAAAAAAGCCAAGTCTGTTTTTTACTATTTGCCTAATTTAATTATACGTTTTGGTAAAACTGAACGAAAAAAATCATACTTAATTTGCAGTGTATAATTCGAATGGCTAATCGTCAAAGAATTGAGATTGAGATTGCATCCTTATCATTTTGAAATGAAAGAGGATTTTTGATCAGAGGGTTTGCTTAAGGAAAAGCTATCATTGCCGTCTGGTCCAACTCATTAGAATCAAGCAAACTCATTTTAAATATCATATATATATCTACATCTTTCGATGTGGATCTAAGTCTAACTTAAATAAATATAAATTACGATGAAAATATTCTTAGCTCTAACACTAGTATTTACCACTTATTTACAAGCCTACACACAAGTTGGCATTAACACCGAAGATCCAACTGAGATGTTAGATATTAATGGAAATATACGGCTTCGCAGGTCGGTAAACCTTGATTCGATATCGGATCCTTCTGATTATACAAACATCCTAAGGATGAATTCAAGCGGAGTTTTCGGATATACAAAAGAGAAAAAGGCCCTGGGTGGGTATACATTTTACGATGTATACTCTCAAGAAATGCCTGCTCCTGTTACCAGCATGCTTGCCAATGGCTCTGTTCCACTAAATGTATCTATTAAGGCTCAGGTTCCGCCTAATTCTTCAGCTATCTTTTTCATTGATTATAATATTCCTATCAGTGCTGATAAAAATAAAAATGAACCTATTGAGTCTTTTTCCTTAAATTATTTAGGTATTGCGCTATTCAAAACAGGTGATATTGAACTTGAGGAAGGATCTCGTAAATTTACAGTCTTTAGACCGGCAAATACAACTACTTCCGCCATCGGAATGCCCGTGTTGGGAAAATCGGTTCAAAAAGTCAAAAACACAACAGACAATACAATGTATATAGACTATTATTTGCATGGTTATATCGAAGGTAACACTTCAAATAACCCCGTTCGTTTTGGGATGTATTCGGCTACAGGCAGCAACTTTAATTGGGGAAGAGGGTTGATGACCATCATGGCTTATGTAAAAGACATTGAATAATGCATAAAAGCCAATATTTAGAACCCGTCTTAAATATCGCCAAAATCGTTTATTACTGAGTATTACCACTATTCTTGAGAACATGGTAAGTTCACCTAAACATTCCCCGCTTATTACCAGCATGCTCTGCCGACTAAATCTGATAGTAATAAGTGAAAAATTAAAATAATGAAGCTGGAATGGCCTCTATAGAAAAGTCCCGAAAGAATATTTTCCTTCGGGACTTTTCTATAAAATGAATATTTTTTACTGCATTATTTATCCCACCATACTCTGGAAGTCATTTTATCTCCACCCACAAGATTGGCTACAGCTGCCTGATAGTTAGCTGCATTGATATTAGCCTCTGATGTTGCATAAGTAAACCTACGAGGAATAGTCCCATTAGTAGCATTACCATAATAATCGACTTGTTTCAACACCGGATAACCTGATCGTCTCCAGTTAGCCCAAGACTCGTATTCATCGACAAAAGTTACCACCCAATACTGCGTATTGATTTGATTCAGTGCATCTGCATCATTATATGGATTATTTGCCAAATAACGGGAAATCTGATCCGAAGTGATTCCTCTCACTCCATAATCGGCAAATTGCTCCATAGCAGCTTTAACCCCTGCCTCGTAATAATCCTTTGCACTACCACTGATCCAGCCACGATAAGCTGCTTCTGCCATTAATAATAAATTCTCTGCATGAGTTATTACAAATGTGGGAGCATCCAAACGTGCATATGTATAGCGGTTAACAACCGAATACTTAGTCATCCCCGAACGGGTTACAATTACTTCTCCGGGATGGTCAGGGTCTGGTGCCGTATCATCACCCGGCCAGTTTGGAGCTTTAGATATATCTGTAAGACTGTTTTTGCCTAATTGATCATATCCATTTGGCATACCCAACTGTATTACTGCAGTAGTATCTCCATACTCAAACTTAGGATCAAGAGCTCCGTATTTAGGATTTTCACATACGGTTGCAATATAAGTCAGACGCGGATCTTTACTATTTCTCAAATGATCAATAAAAGTTTGGCTTACACGAGATGCATCGGGATCAAGATAACACAAAACTTTTCCACTAGCATCGGCTGCATCATCAGTTGTTGCATCATGTTTTATAATTGCATTGTCGGCATTACTGGTATACAACCCTCCGTCTACAGCCTTCTTTACCCACTTTTGAGCTTCGGCAGGATCTACTTTCGACAAACGCATACCCAATCTCAACATAAGTGAATAAGCCGTTTTCTTCCAACGATCAACATCTCCCTGATACATTATATCAGCCGATTTTATATTGTTGGGTTTTGTAGCATCCAAAGTTTGTGCTGCTTCATCCAACTCCTTCAACATATCGGCATAGATACTTTGCTGAGTATCGTATTTAGGATATTTAATTCCTGAGATATATCCTTGTCCCGCTTCGGAATAAGGCACATCACCATACATATCGGTCATTCGGTGCATCAGAATAACTCTCACGATACGTGTCATCTGAAATTCGTTAACTCGGGTTGCATCGTCTTTCCATGCAAAATAGGTCTCCATCAATGTTTTTATACCCGAATCATACGAATCGAAATAGGCTGCATTATAGCCCGAATTATAGGTGTATTTATCTCCGGCCCAATATCCTTGAGTTGATGACAGATGCTGCATCATAGTACTGCAGTATATCAAATTGTTACGCCATGCAGCCCAGTCTCTTCCGGCAACAAATACTTGCGCACCCGTAAACATCATTTCGAACTTCATCTTATCGCCTGTCACGTGCTGAGGGTCGTTGTTTACATCACCAAAGTCTCCACAACTTGATGAACCGAACAACAAACTTACAGCCGCCAATATATATACTATTTTATTTTTCATATTGTTCTTATTTAAAACTGTTTTGAGGTCTCAGACCTTTTTAATGTTTTGGTAAGTAACATACTATAGTTTGGCATGATTCTTAAATCTATCATTAAGCTTTAGTATTAACTTACTTAAAACCTGCTCTTCGGATTTCTTAGAATTTTACATTCACATTGAAACCAATGCTTCTTGTTGGTGGATAACCATTCAATTCCAGTCCTTGTCCGTTTGTATTATTGTAAGCAGATTCAGGATCAATATTAGGAGTATGTTTCAACAATGTCCAGATATTACGTCCCACTAACGACAGACTCAAAGCCTTTACAAATGAACCGCGAATAAATGATTGAGGAACACGATATCCAATAGACAACTCTCTCAATTTGATAAAGCTTGCATCATACACAAATTCCTCATCGATTGCATTTTCGGATGAAATACGCCTCCAATACAATTGAGCATCTACCGCTGTTGTATTAGGAGTCCATACAGGATTATCGCTTGTACCTGTATTTACAACACCTTTACCAACATAACCGCCTTCACGTCCACCTAAAGTTTCCTTTTGCAAACCTGTTGAATATAGATTTAGGTTTGTTCCCGAAAATATCTTAGCACCAAATTTATAGTCAAATAACAGAGACAAAGAAAAATCTTTATACGTAAAGTCATTACGGAATCCTCCGGTTACTTTATAAATACCATTACCTAACACTTCTTGTTTATCGGTACGTATAGGATATCCGTCTTTATCATAAATCCGGTCACCATTTTCATTTGTTTTATATTTATATCCAACAATTTGACCATAAGGATCACCTACAATATTCATAATTACAGCATTCCCGTTACGTGCTTGAGCTCCATCAATAGATAGAGACTCTACACCTCCCAGATACAATATTTTACTGTTGTTATTGGCAATATTAAACGAAGTATTCCACATAAAATCTTTCGTTTTTACAGGCACGGCATAAACCATTGCTTCGATACCTTTATTTTGAATCTCACCGATATTCATTACAGCACCGTAATAGCCTGATGTATAACTGGTAGTTACAGTAGTAATGTCATCAGTCGTTTTCTTTTTGTAAACTGCCATATCGAAACCTAAACGATTATTCAAAAATTGAACATTCAATCCTGCTTCCCATTCCTGTATTTTAACAGGTCTCAAGTCCGCATTAGGAATATTTCTGTTTGTTACTTTTCCGACTGACTGACCTTGAATCTTGAAAGTTTCCAATGAATAGGTCAGGTAATTTTGATAAGGAATAGTTCCATTCGAAGATTCCGCATAAGATGCTCTTAGTTTACCTGAGTAAACCCAATCGGGCATTTTAAATGCTTCACTAAACATAAAGCTGGTACTTACCGATGGGTAGAAATAATGGTTATTATTCGGATTAAGAGTCGAGAACCAGTCATTACGACCTGTAAAATTCAAGAACAAATAATCTTTGAACCCAAAATCAGCAGTTCCATATACCGAGTTTACACGATATTCTGAATAGGTTTGTGTATAAGGTCTGTTTGCTACGTTATTGGCTGAATAAAAATAAGGAATAATAAATGGTCCTATCATACCATCTGTTCCGTATGATTTATTAACGGTTCTCTGCATATTCCCTCCGAATGTTGCATTGATAGTAAACGTCTCATCCACTTTTTTATTGAAACCGATCAAGTAGTTACCATTCAACTCGTAATAATTTCTTTCCCACTCTTCGATCTTTCCACCGGGGTCAGCACCCGACCCTGTTGGAATTATCAATTGATAGTCCATTACATATCCGTCACGAGTCACCTGTCCTTGAGCGTATAACCAATCGGTTATGTCGTATTTAAGAGTTGCTCCTGTAGTAAAACGATTCCTACGAGTTGAATTACTTCGTTCACGTGTCAAGAAATAAGGGTTATTAAAGTAAACATTATTACCTGGAAGTAATTCGGCACGATCGGCATCAACTGCAGGTTTTAACCACCTTACGTCATACGAATTAGCCAGATAAAGTAAAGTAGCATTTACGTTAGCATTACCATCCGAAAGATTAGCTCTGTTTCTGACCTTTTCGAAAATATAATTGGCAGTAACCGTAAGATGCACCTTAGGAGTAATATTATAAGTGGTATTCATATTGATCCCTTGTTGTTTCAATCCCGAATTAGGAATAACCGAGGCATCTGTAATGTTTGAAAAACCAATACGATATACAATCTTATCTCCGCCTTTTCCACTTAAAGCTACCGAAGTTTGATTGGTAATACCTGTATTATAAAAATGTTTCCAATTATCTACCGGATTATAAGCATATTCATCACCTAGGAAATTTACGGCTTTACCACCATCCATTTTTTCTCCCCAACTCGAAGAATAGGACTCTATAGCGGCACTCTGAGACAAAGGTCTGCTATTTTGTGTTCCCTGCCCATATACCTTTTGAAATTCACGATGGTCGTAAATAGTATTAAAGGTTAAGTTGTTATTCACTTCAACACCTATACCTTCGGTTGCTTTTGATCCCGATTTTGTAGTAATAAGTATTGCTCCATTACCTCCCCGATAACCGTAAAGAGCCGAAGCGGCAGCCCCTTTCAGAACCTGAATATCTGCAATATCATCGGCATTGATATTTGATAGTCCATCGCCCATTTCGGCACCACCCCATGTTCCGGCATTACCCTGAGTACTGTTATCAAAAGGGATTCCGTCTATCACATACAAAGGCTGATTATTTCCTGTCAATGAAGCATTACCACGAATCACAACACGGCTACTTCCACCGGGGCCTGTAGAATTATTCGATACGCTTACACCGGCAATCTTTCCGGTTAATGCATTTCCTAAATTTATATCCCGAGATTCTGTAAAGTCCGACCCCGAAACTTGTGTAGTTGAGTATCCAATAGATCGGGCTTGTCTTCTGATCCCAAGGGCTGTTACGACAACTTCACCCAGAACCTGAGTATCTTCGTTCAAAGTAACATCTATAGTAGATTTACCTTTTACCGATACTTCCTGAGGCGTAAACCCTAAATAACTAAATACAAGAGTAGCATTTTGATCAGGGACATTGATAGAATACTTTCCATCCAAATCAGAGATTGTTCCGGTAGTAGAACCTTTGACCGTAACAGTTACACCCGACAATGGCTCACCTGTTTTATCAATTATTCGTCCCTGTACTTTATTTGTTTGTTGCTGATCACTAACTGTACTTCCATCAAGTAGGTTGAGTGAATTAGGAGCTGCAGATAAAAAATCACCAGAGCAACAAATAGATAATGCTATAGTTGCCAATGCAGTCCGTTGAAAATATTTCCCCAAAGAGATATGGGGCAACTGGAATTTGTGTTTCATAAAATGAAGAGTTTAAAAGTTTTTCACGCAATTGTTTTCAAAACATCTCACATGTTCAAAAAAAACATACTACTAACTACAACATGAAGAGATATTTCCGTTTAGCAGAAGTTACTTTAAGAAGTGTTTATCATGATTTCAATTATATTAAGAATTACATATATGATCTACATCTACCCTCTACTAGGAAAGTCATATATATGGTCAACAGATGCAAATAAAAGAATTTCCCCCTTATTAATCGAACATTTTAATATAAATACGTCAATAAAACGCCAATGATCAAAAAATCAACAACTTACACCCAAAATGCTAATAAACAATAAAATACATAAGTCAAAAGAAAATAATTAGAAAAAAGAGAGTAATATTACAAAAAAGAAATATTGACATTATGTCAATATAATTAAAAGATTAAGGAAATAATGGTGCGTTAAAATAGCCTATCATATTATTCATATGTAATCAGATAAAAAATCTATTCTTTTATGTCCAATGGGTATAAAGAAAAAACTTACTTTTGTTCTTTAATTCTTTAGAATATGAAAATAAGTCTTCTTGTTATAGGAAAAACCGATGCCGGATATTTTGTGGATGCCATCCGTGAATACGAGAACCGCCTGGGCCATTATATACCATTTGAAATGCTAGTAATACCAGACATAAAGAACACAAAGAGTCTAACTGAAAGTCAACAAAAAGAGAAGGAAGGCGAACTGATTCTAAAACATCTTCAAGCCGGAGACTACCTCGTATTATTGGATGAACGAGGTAAAGAATTTTCTTCACTACAATTCGCAACCTATATCGAAAAAAAGACACATACCGTAGCCAAAAGACTTGTATTTATCATTGGAGGTCCTTATGGTTTTGCCGAAACAATATACGATAAAGCTTCTGAAAAAATCTCCTTATCAAAAATGACTTTTTCTCATCAAATGATCCGCCTTATTTTTATAGAACAGCTCTACAGGGCAATGACCATACTAAATAACGAACCTTATCACCACGAATAAACCTAAATCACACGCCTCCTCAAAATGTTAATTATTTTAGCTTATGGGGATTTATTTTATTATTTGTTCAGGATTAATTATAAAATACCTTACCTTTGCCATTCATTTAAGTTATTAAGAATCTTATGTGGAGCCATCTCTCCAGACAATATATATTTTTGTTATTTAGATCTCTGATTATTAAGCGAGTCTACAAACTCGGGCACCTGAATATAGATACAATCCAACCCAAGTCGAACTTTCATTATTATTCTTATTGAATGGAATGCTTGAGGAAATATAAAAACACAAATATGGTTGAGCAATCCGAATCTCGACCCTTACTACCGGAGCATAAAAGAAATCTATTACATTATATAATCCCTAAACTATCAAATTTTATCATGAGGAGAAAACTATTTTTTCTGCTTTTCGCTATTTTATTTGGTTCGATATCAGCCTTTTCACAAAATGTGATAAAAGGTATAGTAATCGACAAAGACACCAAAGAGGCCTTAATTGGCGTATCTGTTTATTCGGAAGAAAGCAAGGTTGGAACTTCTACTGATCTTGACGGAACTTTCAGTCTGCATGTATCATCAATAAAAGGTAAAGTTACATTTACTTATGTAGGGTACAGTCCGTTAAAACTAGACGCGAAAGCCGATTTAGGTACAATCGAATTAGAAAGTAATGCTATAGGTCTTAAAGACGTGGTAGTAACATCATCTGTTGCTATCAGACGTAAAACTCCCGTAGCAATTTCGGTGATTGAACCTGAAATGCTTGAGACAAAACTTAGTTCTCAGGAGTTTCCCGAAATCCTGAAATCAACACCGGGTGTATATGCCACAAAACAGGGTGGAGGTTATGGTGATTCACGTATCAACTTACGTGGTTTTGAATCTGCCAACATCGCAGTAATGGTGAATGGTGTTCCTGTTAATGACATGGAATGGGGAGGTGTTTACTGGTCTAACTGGGCAGGACTTCAAGACGTAACACGCTCACTACAAGTACAACGTGGTCTTGGAGCATCTAAAGTTTCTGCTCCATCGGTAGGAGGAACAATTAATATTGTAACCAAATCAACCGATTCTGAAAAAGGAGGAGCTGTACTATACAGTATGGGTAATGACGGATACAATAAAATTGCATTTAATGTATCAACAGGTCTTAGTAAAAACGGATGGGCGATGAGTTTCCTAGGTTCTAAAACTTGGGGAGACGGATATATTTTAGGTACTGAATTCGAAGGCTATAGCTGGTTTCTTAATATATCAAAAATAATAAACGAGAATCACCAGTTGTCTTTTACAGCTTTCGGTGCACCTCAATGGCACAACCAACGTTATAATGGTGACAAAATGTTGATTACTGAATGGCAACAACAAAAGGATAAATATAAATTTAATCCAACTTATGGTTTTGATGCTCAAGGTCAACGCGTAGAAGCAAACCGCAACCGCTACCATAAACCTCAGATTTCATTGAACCATTTCTGGACTATCAATGATAAATCGAGTTTATCTTCTGTCGTATACATGTCTATCGGAGACGGTGCAGGACGTGCTTGGAGAGGTAATTCTTCGGTATACTCGAACCTATATGGAACAACGACTGCAACGGGAATGCTAAATACAAAATACCGTGATCCCAGAACCGGATACATGGATTATGGTAAATTGCAACAAGAAAATTCCGATGACCCTAATGGTTCTCAGGCAGTACTTACCGAATCGCGCAACAACCATATATGGACAGGTTTAATCTCTACATATACAACCAAACTGACCAATGAAATTGATGTGTATGGAGGAGTAGACCTTCGTTATTATGCAGGATTACATGACGGAAAAATTGTAGATCTTATGGGAGGACAATTTTTCATAGATCCGTCTCGCGCTAAAATAAATGAAGCAAACAGACCCGGACTTACAAGTTCATTCATTAATGAAAAGCTACAAGTCGGAGACATTGTATATCGCGATAATACCGGATATGTTGTTCAAGAAGGTGTATTTTCTCAAGCAGAATACAATAAAGATAAATTAAGTGTATTTATTTCAGGATCTATTTCGAACAGTACTTACTGGAAAATTGATAGATTTTACTACAGTAAAGAAAACCAAAAGTCGGATGTAAAGAGCTTTCTTGGTTTTAATATCAAAGGCGGAGCCAATTACAACTTAACTGAAGAACATAACGTATTCTTCAATACAGGTTATCTATCTCGTGCGCCATTTATGAGTGGTGGTTATTTCACTTCTATACATACTAGTAATGCAGTAAATAAAAATGCAATTAATGAAAAATTATTTTCAGCAGAATTAGGCTACGGATATCGTTCCAGATTTTTCACTGCTAACCTGAATGTATACTACACCAAATGGATGGACAGAACAACAGTAAGAACATTTGGTAACGACCAGAATGCATTTGTGAACCTTAGCGGACTTGATGCACGCCACCAAGGGATAGAACTAGACTTCGTTCTAAAACCAACACATAATCTGGAGATCACAGGTATGGTATCTTTAGGTGACTGGATATGGGATAGCAGAACTCAAGGATTTGTATATGACTCTTACGGTCAACCAAGTGATGGGAATAATCCTGTTGCCCCAGAAGATCAAAAGCCTATTACTATCGATATGAAAGGTGTTAAAGTAGGTAACTCGGCACAAACAACATTTGCAACAGGTGCCAGCTACCGATTATTAGACGGTCTTACGGTAGGTGCTGATTTCACTTTTTATGCTAATAACTATGCTGACTACGCTATCGAGGTACCAGATATTGGCGGAACTTATAAATACAATACTCCTTACAAAGTTCCTAATGCCGGACTGTTAGACCTAAGAGCTAACTATAGATTTAAAATCGGTCCATTTGATGCCAATTTGATGGGTAATGTAAACAATGCCTTAGATCAGGTATATATCTCCGACTCAAGAGACTTGAATCCTAGAACCGAAGGCGCTCACGACTGGAAACAGGTTGCTGTTATGTATGGTTTCGGAAGAACATATACTACAACATTGAAAGTGAAATTTTAATTCGAAATAGAATATAAAAATGAAGAAATATATATTATTACTCGCAACAATACTCACAGCAACATTCTCGGGTTGTGATTATAACGAACGTAACTTCGATGGTTTTGAGGATTTATCAAAACCTCAGAATGTCGCGACTTACGAATATACTTTTGCAGAGTCAGACATACCTACTATTGTAAAAGCATTAAATGCCAATAAAAATGCACAGGACTCGGCTACTGCAAAAATTCTAAATGCAGACAAAATGTTTTCTGCGTCTGCGGAAGCCAGTACACTCATTCCATACTTCTTGACAACAAAATATTATGCAGCAGACGTTAAGTCATCTGCAAAGGTTACTTATAAGTACAAGGAAGGACGTAACGAAACTGTAACCAACCTATCTACAGCTCCCTATACTCTTACGGAAAATGATTACAAATTAATCTGGGGCGAGAATGTAATAACAGCTCTTACCCCGGAGAAATCTCCGGAGAAATCTATACCTACAATTCTCACTAAAAATATTGCTTCTCCTACCGAAGGAATGTTTAAGAACGTAGAGTATTATTACTCAAAAGAGGAGCCTGTTAGCACTACTGTGGAAAACAAAATTATTGAAGCAGATTTTGATGCTTATCCTGCCGGCTCGGGTATATTAGTTGCCATAGACGGATGGATCAACAAAGATCTAAAAGGTAATATCGGCTGGCAAAATATCGCTTACTCAAATAATAATTATGCCCAGATATCATCTTATAATTCAAAAACGGTGAATGATGTAAGATTAATTACTAAAGTAATTGATTTAACAAAAACAACCAACCCTAAATTTTCATTTGATATTGTAGTTGGTAAATTTTCCGCTAATTGCTTATCAATCGAATTATCTGAAAATTTTGATGGTAAAGAAGCCAACATTACAACTGCAACATGGAAAGATGTAACTTCCAGCTTTACAATACCTCAACCGGCCAGTGGATATACTAAATGGGCTAGTGCAGGTACATTGGATTTGAAAGCATATAAAGGCAAAAAAATCTATATATCATTCAAATACTCAGGAGACGATACTTCAACTCCAAAGAAAACTACAACTTATCAAATTGATAATGTAAAGGCTTTTGATGAAATCATAGGTAAGGATGTAAAAAACAAAGAATTGCAATATGCGGCATACGAATACAAAAGTTCGAAATGGCAACTTGCATCTTCTGTTATATCTCTTCAACCGTCCGATTATGATGCAATGGGCCTTAAGTTCTTAACTACAGCTCAAGCGCCTAATTACCTTCCTGCATATCTAAAACTTAAGTTCCCTTTTGCACAAGAAGGAAATACCAAAACAATAGTATATAAAACATCTGCAACATCATGCTATGCTGATGAATACGTATATACAGCAGGAAAATGGGCTCCTAATACTTTCATCATAGAAAAAACCGAACAATTTGTATTCTCAAATAAAGGTTGGGTATTTGATCCTACTTTACATGTAGTAATGCAAAAAGGGAAAGCAGATACAGACGATTACATGATGATTGTAAACTATGTGAAAGCTCATCAGGCAATAGATAATCCTGCGCTAATTAGCAGCTATGGAGACTCTGAATACTATTATGGCTTCAGTGCAAACTATGGTAATATCACTTATCGTGATAAAGACAGGTCTCTGGATACAACATATCCTAAATCGGGAACTGCTGCCGAGAAAGCTGCATTCATGGATCAACGAACTATAGAGGCTATAAAGATATTTTTAACCCTAAAGTATCCGAATGCTCAGACTCAAGTAAACGGTATTGACCAAATGGCAGAAGTTACAGGACTAGTCTATTCTAATCCGGTAAGTAACAATACCAATGAAAACTGGACATATACCATGCAATGTGTTGGTAATAAAGAATGGAAATACATACAAAGAGAGTCGGAATACGGCACAATAGAAAAAGCCGGAGAATAAAATAACTCCAAACTATATAATTATATAATAAAGAGCTTGCCTATAATGGGCAAGCTCTTTTGTTTTTCGTCTTTTATTCGTATACATCAGGAAAATTATATTCCTTTGCAAATCATTTAAGTTCGCAGAACTATTTGTTGCTTTGGCTGTAGGAGTGAACCTGTGTGTTCACCTATTTAAGACAGACACACAGGTCTGCCCCTACCAACAATAATATATCATTAAATATTTTCTTTTACTTATCCTCAACTATGGAACGAATCAGCAGTCTACAAAATAGTCGTATAAAAAATATAGTAAAGCTAAGCAAGGCAAAAGAACGAAAAGCCCAGAACCTTTTCATACTCGAAGGAGCCAGAGAACTTATGCTTGCTTTATCCGCAGGATATACTATTGATTCGGTTTTTATATGTCCTGAACTTTTTGAGAAAACCGATTATCCTAGAGTACTTGATACATTATCAGACAACATCAAATACGAGGTATCTCAACAAGTTTTCGAGAAGATTGCTTATCGCGAAGGTTCGGATGGTTTAATAACCCTCGCAAAACCTAAGAAACATACATTGGATGATCTTAATCTGAACAACAATCCATTTATCATTATACTGGAAGCCGTAGAAAAACCCGGAAATCTCGGTGCTATACTTCGCAGTGCCGATGCTGCCAAAGTAGATGCAGTTATCATTTGTGACCCATTAACGGACATTTACAACCCGAATGCAATCAGATCAAGTGTTGGATGTATCTTTACCGTACCCACTGCTGTTTGCTCTTCGGAAGAAGCCAGAATGTGGCTAAAAGAAAATAAGATTAAATCTTATGCGGCCGAGTTGAAAGCTTCGAATTGGTATCATGAGGAAGATTACACACAGCCTTCAGCCATTGTTATGGGAACTGAAGCAGATGGATTAACCTCATTTTGGCTGGATAATGCAGATCGAAGAATAAAAATACCGATGCGTGGCAAAATAGACTCTTTGAATGTATCAGTATCAACTGCTGTTATTACATTTGAGGCCATGCGACAACGAGGTTTCTGATCTATTTATAAAGATAGAGAAATCTCGAAGAATAAATACTCCTCACTCCCTATAGGACAAAAAGAAGAGGAAAGCAACATTTATGAAGCTTTCCTCTTTATATTTTCAGAACTCTGAGTGCTTAATTAATTAGCTGGCTCAGGAGTTGTAGATTCTGGTGCTTGTGGCAACTGAGGCACAGCAGTTGGCTGTGGCGATTGCATATCCGGTGCTTCTGTATTATCAACCGGAGCTGTTATTTGAAGAGGCTGTCTGTCTTGAGCATTGCTAGTTATCACTTTAGTACTGATCATACTTAAAACAATAACAGTTCCTGCCAAAACCCATGTTGTTTTTTCCAAAACATCAGCTGTTTTAGGAGCTCCCATAAATTGGTTCGATGAAGAAAAGTTTGAAGACAAACCTCCACCTTTTGATTTTTGAACTAAAACAACCAAGACCAAAACAATAGACACTATAATGGTCGCAATAGAAAGAACAATTTCCATATCTTTTATTTATTTTTTATTCGAATTTTTTATTACTTTTTCCAAGAATGATAATTGGTCTGCAAAGTAAATATTTTTTTCGGGATAATTCAAGCTCAAACGCTTAATAATTTCATATGCCCGATTATATTTCTTTTGTTTAATATAAATATTAGCAAGAGTTTGCGTAAAAAAGAAATCATCGTCTAATTCTTCTTCGGTTTCTTCCTGTAAAGGAACATCATCACCATCATATAAATTCTCCTGAACCGATGGATCAAAGGTTATTCTTAAGTTTTCTTTATCCTGAGCTTTAGTTATAAAGTTATCGATTATGCTTTGATGCTTCATCTGCACCGTATCTTCAATCGGCTCCAAACCTTCTCCGGTTTCCAGTTCATTTTCGACCTCTACTGAAATAACTTCCTGAGAATCTCCATAATGAATATTGATATCCTCTATCGAAAATGAAGGAATACTATCTAAATTCACATTGGTATCAGGTTCCGTATTTTCCGAAGATTCGAGATAAGAAAAGTAATCTAAAGAAGCCATGCTCGAATTTACAATAGCGTGCTCCAATTCGCGTTGCATATCGGTGTTATCAAGCGTTTCAAAGAAAGCACTGATCAGTGCTTCTGTTCTGCTCTCCGGTAAGCTATGACCTGATTGCTTTTGAAACTCTTTATACTCGGCACTCATTACGTAATAGAACAACGCCTTTCTGTCCATAACGAAAGGTGCTAATCTATTCAGTTCTGACTGGAAATTATCTGATTCATTCAGATATAAGCACTTAATATAGGTGTATAGTCCGGCCTGAAAAAACGGATATTTTTTTGTAAGAAGTTGCAACTTAAGAAGCATCGACCCGTCGGGCTCCTTTTTCAACTCCACCAATTCGTAAAAATCCTTTATATTCATAGCCTTTTCTTATTTCAGGTTCTAAATTACCAATTTGCCATTGTAGCATTAAATATCTGGTCTACAATCTCCTTATTCAATTCTTCTACCAATTGAGCCTGTATATTATCCAACATTTCGCTACTGTTGAAGTTCTGATAGGCAGAGAATGTCTCCTCTTTATCTTCCTGCGGATTTACATTATTACGAAAACGCATTCTCACTGTCATTGTCAAGCGGGTTTGTGAGGCAAACTGCCCCTCCTGAACAGCTAAAGCCATAAGATCATAGCCTATTATTTCACCCTCTATTTCTAAATCTGCTCTACCATTATTAACCAATTGCAACTTTGTATTCCGAAGAAATACATCCCGCATATGCTCACTGAACATTTGCGATAATGGCGGATAAACCAATCTGGCCTGATTCTGAAAATCCTGAATCTGAATTGTTTTTACTTTACTATAATCTATCGAAGCTCCATTGAACTGATACGACATACGACATGAAACAGCAATAAACAATATAACTAAACAAGAAATAAGTTTTCTCATAAATTTTCTAGATTGTATTCTTTAATTTTCCGATATAATGTGCGTTCTGATATTTTAAGATCCTGAGCTGCGTATTTTCGCTTTCCACTATGTCGTTCCAAAGCTTTCTTGATCATATCTTTTTCTACATCCTGAAGTGATACTGCTTCCTCCTCATAATCATTCGAATCTATATCTTCGGCATCCTTTGATATTGGAAGCGATGAAACAGAAGGAGCATCATTGTATTTGACCGGAACCGTTATATTCGTATTACTATCTTTATCAATTACAGTAAATGCCGATGATGACGGAATTACAGAATCATTATTCAAATGTGGTGCATCTTTACCCGAAATTAAATCGTGTACGACTTTTTTCAGCTCATTCATATCCTTTCTCATATCGAAAAGCACCTGATAAAGAATCTCCCTCTCGCTATTAAATAGCTTCTGATCGGTGGCACCGGCATTGATTGTTCCTATCGGAACTATACCAACCTCATTTGCGGGTAAATATAGTTTCAATATATCCGAATTAATCTCTCTTACCTGCTCGATAATAGAAATCTGTTCTGTAATATTTTTCAATTGGCGGATGTTTCCCGGCCATCTGTAATTTTTGAGAACCTCTCGTGCATCATTAGTTAATGCAATAGAAGGCATTTGATATTTTTCGGCACATTCACTCGCAAATTTCCGAAATAATAATGGAATATCATCCTTGCGCTCGCGTAATGCAGGTACACGGATAGGCACAGTATTTAGCCTGTAATACAAATCTTCGCGAAAGCGTCCGTTTGCAGTAGCAGTGACCATATCCAGATTGGTTGCAGCAACTACTCTTACATCCGTTTTTTCGACTTTCGAAGAACCTACTTTCATATATTCCCCACTCTCTAAAACACGCAATAAACGAGCCTGCGTCGACAGAGGTAACTCCCCTACTTCATCCAGAAAAAGTGTTCCGCCGTTGGCAACTTCAAAGTACCCTTTACGTTCTCCTGTAGCTCCAGTAAAAGATCCTTTCTCATGCCCGAAAAGCTCTGAATCGATAGTTCCCTCGGGAATCGACCCACAGTTAACAGCAATATAGGTACCATGCTTACGTCGGCTGAATTGGTGGATTATCTGAGGAAAGCTTTCTTTTCCGACTCCACTTTCACCTGTTACCAGCACAGACATATCTGTTGGAGCAACTTGTAAGGCTATATCAATAGCCCGGTTGAGATCGGGACTATTTCCTATAATACCAAATCGTTGCTTTACCTGTTGTATATCGGGTTTTGCCATATTTTCGTATAATTTGAGGTCTCAGACCTTTTTAGTACTTTGGTTAGTATAACAGAAACAGATCGTTAGACTGTCGAAATATCATTAAATACTATCAATTACTTCATTAGCCAGCTATACTGACAAATTTACATATTTAATTCGATCTCGTACAAA
This sequence comes from Dysgonomonas sp. HDW5A, assembly GCF_011299555.1. Lineage (NCBI taxonomy): Bacteria > Pseudomonadati > Bacteroidota > Bacteroidia > Bacteroidales > Dysgonomonadaceae > Dysgonomonas > Dysgonomonas sp. HDW5A. The sequence continues at coordinate 1,172,212 of NZ_CP049857.1, forward strand.
CGAACCATTAAAAAGAATTTGATGTTCGTGTCATAAAACTTATTCACCCTCCTTAGCCAGAGCATAAGTTTTATCTTTCAAGAAATTCCCGAGTTCTTCTAAGTCGGTATGCTTTGCAATCTCATCCGGCATAATCGGTTCCCCGAAAACAACACGAATTGTTTTTCCTTTTTTATTATATACTTCATGTCCTAAACGAAGACTTCTCAATCGCCAGTCAACTAAGTCTAGAAAATTGAAAAACCATGAGTTCTTTCCACTAAAGTACATGGGTATAACTGGTACTTTTGAGCCTTTTATTAATTTTATAACCGAAGGCTGCCATTCTCTATCGCGAACGATCATTTTCCCTTTCCGTATCTTGGTTTTAGATACTGCTCCGGCGGGGAAGAAACCTAGCGGATGACCTTCTTTCAGGTGGGTAATACATTGTTTTACACCATCAAGGCTCGATTTACTTGCCAGCTTTCCACTCTGGTAGGGATTAACGGCAATAAAGTGCATCGACATAGTATCTATCATTCCCAAGATGAAATTAACCATCATTTTATAATCGGGGCGAATAGAACCTACCACGTCAATAGCTGTAATACCATCAATATGACCGTATGCGTGATTAGATACAGTTATAAAAGCCTGATTGTCGAATTGCTTCAAAACCTCAGAGTTTTCAACTACAATATTCACACCTACATCTTTTAGGAGATGGTTGCAAAACTCAACCCCTTCATATTGCTTGGATGTATCATAGACCCGATTGACCTTATTTAAGCCCGTCAAACTCATTACGAGCTTGATAAGGGTATTGCCAAAACGCCCTCTGAATATAGGATGCATGCTCCGAATTTCGTCTGCACTTATTAGTTTCTCTTTCATCTGATCTTATTTAGCCTAAGGTCCACGACCTTGTATTACTGTGGCAAATATAAATATAAATCCTGTTCCTTTCAGACAGAAAAATCGACCTGCATCATTTTGTAATGACACAAGCCGATTCTATTTCGTTTTTTAAAATTCTATTTCGCCAGTGATTTTATAATTTCAATAATCTCAGCCCCTGCGATTTCGGCATCTTCCATAGTAGAAGCTTCCGAATAGATACGGATAATAGGTTCTGTATTTGATTTTCGCAAATGTACCCATTTGTCCGGAAAGTCTATTTTCACCCCATCGATATCGGTTACATCATACGATGAGAATTTTTCTTTAACCGCTTTCAATATAGCATCTACATCTATCTCAGGAGTTAACTCGATCTTTTGTTTTGCAATATAGTATTCCGGATAAGTTGCTCGCAACTCACTTACAGTTTTCTTTTCGTGTGCCAAATGTGACAGGAACAATGCAATACCTACCAAAGAGTCACGTCCGTAGTGGCTGGCAGGATATATTATTCCTCCATTGCCTTCGCCTCCAATTACAGCATGGGTTGCTTTCATTTTTGCAGTCACGTTTACCTCTCCTACTGCAGCGGCATTGTACTGCATACCGTAACGATTGGTTACATCACGCAATGCACGACTCGAACTTAAATTCGAAACGGTATTACCGGGAGTGTGTTTCAACACATAATCGGCTACAGCTACCAATGTATATTCTTCTCCAAACATCTCACCCTTTTCGTCTACGAGCGCTAAACGGTCAACATCGGGATCTACCACGATACCAACATCCGCTTTTCCTGACTTCATCAAATCTGAAATTTCAGTCAGATTTTCGGCTAAAGGCTCGGGGTTATGAGCAAAATTGCCTGTAGGCTCACAGTTAAGTTCTATTATATGATTTACACCTAAGGCCTTAAGCAACTTAGGCACAACAATTCCTCCTACTGAGTTTACACAATCTATTGCCACTTTAAAATTGGCAGCTTTAATAGCGGCAACATCAACCAACTTAAGGTCGAGTACTGCTTTGATATGTGCATCTGAATAATCTTTATTGGTTACTTTTCCGAGATTATCAACATCTGCGAAAATAAATTCTTCAGCCTCTGCTATTCGAAGTACTTCAGCTCCTTCTTCTGCATTCAAAAACTCTCCGTCTTGGTTAAGCAATTTCAAAGCATTCCATTGACGAGGGTTATGACTTGCAGTAAGAATGATTCCGCCACAAGCACCTTCCATTGCAGTAGCCAATTCGGTTGTCGGAGTTGTCGCCAACCCTATATTTACAACGTCAAAACCTATTCCCATAAGAGCTCCAACTACAACTTGTTCCATCATAGCTCCGGAAATGCGGGCATCACGTCCAACAACTATTTTATTACTTTTAGATGTTGTATTTTTCTTAATGAAAGTGGCATAAGCCGATACAAATTTAACAGCATCAAGTGGATTCAGTCCTTCGCCCGCAAGTCCACCGATAGTACCTCTGATACCTGAGATTGATTTTATTAATGCCATAGCAATAAATACTTTATAGATTATTAGTTAATAATTCGTGTATAATGTAATTCGGGGTAATACGCAGGTGTAAATGTATTCAATTGGTAATTAGAGCCACTTGCAAAAGGTACTATCAAACTGACTCTTGCATTTTCTCCCACATACTGCAAAGGAGCAGTTATACCTGTAGACAGTGAAAAATAATCAAGAGTTGCGTCATTAGAGTTACTATAAGTAGCAACAATACCATATGTAAATGAAATTGGCTGAGAAGAATTAGCATCCAAATTACCACGAAGTGTATCTGAGGGCAAAAAAATGGTATTCGCAAGTCGGACATTCACTTCCGAGCGTTTCGAAACACTGGCTCTCTTTCCATTACCTGAATCAATTACATTTATATAAACACCTGTTAATGGATCTCTAAAGTATTCATTTTCTTTAAAAACGCCACTGGCAGGATATTGATTCAAAACAACAATATTATGTTCATTGATAAAACGGCTAATATTTTTACGCTCATTCTTCAATTTATCTGCATATGTTTCACTACTGCTACATGCAGCAAAGACAACGCATAAAACGATAATAAAACAAATCAGTCCTAATACTTTTCTCATTTTTTCTCTAGATTATTTTTATTATTTATCAATAAATCGGCATATTCTGGAAGAGTATTTTCAAAAAGTGCCATTGCCTCCACTAATGAACCATAGAATTCACCACCCGAAGCATTCAGATGACCTCCTCCATTGAAACATTGTGCAGAAAATGTATTACAGGGAAAATCGCCTTGCGAACGAAGTGATATTTTTATCATACCATCGTCTTCTCTCATAAATACGGCAAAGGTTACGCCTCTTATATTCAGAGGTAAATTAGCAAAGCCTTCGGTATCTCCTTTCTGCGAGTTGAATCTCTTCTGATCGTCATTATCCAACCAGATCAAACCGGCTCCGTACTCTTCATATATTTTCATACGCTCCGACAGCATGTGACCCATCATACGATATCGGTCAGCCGTATAACTATGGTATACTTTAGAGTATATATAATCTTTGTCTATGCCTTTATTTAAAAGCTGAGCAATGATATAATATATTTGCGAATCGTTTGAGTTATATGTAAATGCACCTGTATCGGTCATCATTCCCATATAGATGGCCTCTGCCGAGTCTTTACTCATCATTTCAAAATCTCCCATGCGGCAGATCAATCTGAAAACAAGTTCGCTCGTAGACGATATTTCGGGATGAGAAATACAAACATCACTAAAATCCGATGGGTATGGGTGATGATCAATCAACACCTTTTTCGCTTTAGATTCTTCAACCGCCAGTCCGACATTCTTAATGCGGCTCAAGACATTAAAGTCTAAACAGAAAATAAGATCAGTTTCACTGATTAGCTTTTCTGCAAAGTCGGGATATTTCTCATAAATAAGAATATCTTTCGAACCCTTTAACCATTTTAGAAAATACGGAAACTCATTAGGTACGATTATAGTAGCATCCAGACCCTGATCGATCAGATAATGATATAATCCTAAAGAAGAACCAATAGCATCGCCGTCGGGAGAAACATGAGTCACAATAACAGCTTTGTCCGCTTTATCAATTAGGTCAGCTACTTTAGTTATCTTATCCTGATCTATTATTTTTGTAAACATTCTAAGTAAAATAAATATATTAAGCTCTGTGAGCTATTTTTTGCCGGGGTAAACAAAAGTCGAAAAGAGTGTTATCCATAGAAAACAATCATTAAATACTTTCAGTTACTTTAAATAGACAATTGTAACAAACAGTGTTTACTACAATCATTTAATAGCAAATCGGTCATATGACCTTAGTTAAAATACAATCGTACAAAAATACTAAAAAAATATCCGTAAAACCCCATTACCTCAACATCGTAATAGAGAATTCGCAATTTTTCACATTCTAAGACAATTGCATCTACTTAAATTATTTATAGCCAGATACTACTTTATTCTAAGGAAATCAATCATTTTTTAATCTTGCAATAATATTGATACTTTGGCTTTTTTATTATATGTTTGTAGTTCATTGTATTTTTAACAAACTATTAACAAACTATTATGAAGAAAAAAAAACTACTATTTTTTTATGTATTAAGTCTGCTATTTACAGTTTCATGTTCAAATGAAGATCTAGATTTAGGGAAAAATGAGTCAAAGGATATTGATAAGAACGGATCAATTGAGTTTATCTATAAAGGTAAATTATATTCTTCAACATACTTTTCAACCCAAGACTCTCTAATTATCCTAAATGACAAGATTGCGAATGAAGTGTATCGCAACTTAGGATTAAATCCAGCCTTAGCAGTTGTTATTAATGAGGATGGGGTTCTAACTTATTATGACAGTTATGATGAAATCCCCTCTTATACCTCAACACAAACTAATCTAAGAAGCACTTATGTTCCAACTTCTTTTACTGTAGATCTTTTTGAAGACTCAAGTTATAATGGAAAAAGAATAAGCTTTACGATTGACAAAAATAATACAAAAGTTTATATTCCTTCCCTAAGAGCATATGGTATGAATGATAAAATATCATCATTAAAATATAGACTTGCTCGCACTTACTCGACAGAACCACCTAGATATCCATTCCCCTTCAACATTCAATTTACCTTGTTTGAGCACGATAACTATGAAGGTAAATCTATCACTTTTGCATCTACAAAATTATACACAAGTGACACAGATCGTGAGGATACAGTTAGACGCCTTAAAGAAGTCTCTTTTGGTTCTGGCAAAAACTGGAATGATGTGGCTAGTTCGGTAATAATTGGACAATAAAATACATATTATATTATAAATAAAGCCAAGCAGTAAATGTTTGGCTTTATTTATAATTCTCATTAAAAAATATCCGTAAAACTCCATTATCCGATACATCGTAATAAGGAATTCGTAATTTTTCACATTCTAACACAAATCTTTGGAGAGTTTTCTTTGACAAAGAACCGTCAAGAATAACTTTATCTATTTCAAACACCTGATTAAGAGAATATAATGACAATGAATTATTCTCAACTAAATGAAGATAATCAACTTTCATTTTTTGATTAGGAGATCTCCCTTTCCATGTATCGTTTGTTACTATCAGGTATTTTGATCCCTTTAACCAGATAAGCGTATTGTTTTTCACTTCGGTTATTTCCTCCTTATGATATCCTATTTGATATATAACTTGTGTTGACTCCGGTCTGTTATAAACCACCAATGTATCTTTATTTTTGATAATCGTACGGAAATTCACACCTATAAAAACAAAAATACAGACCAATGATACAATCAGAACCTTGGGCTTCTTTTTTAAAAGAAAGGACATAAGTGATATAATAATTAACCATAGCAGAACCAAACCTACCGTAGACGGTTTTAGATTCTGTAGCGAAGCGTATGGTAAATTCTCGAAAAATGAAGAAGTGGAAGTTGCTGCTTTTACCAATATTTTAAATAAGCCAATCGGCAAATACTGAAGATATGTAGCAACGGCAGGTAGAAAAACTCCTACCCCCTGTAAGAAAACGATAACAATTGCATCGTACAGAGCCAATGTTATCAGTGGAATAATAATCAAATTAGTTATGAAAAAATAAACAGGAAACGTACCGAAGTAATATAAGCACAGCGGAAATATACCTATCTGCACGGATAAGGATACATTGAATATATCACGGAAATATCTTACATACCTATTTTTTACAGGCATTGCATCCGACAAAACAGGCATAAGAAGGAGCATAGATAATACGGCAAGAAAACTCAACTGGAAACCCATATCAAACAACCACAGAGGATTCCAGACAAGCATAAGAAAAGCCGTCATAAATAAAGTATTATAAGAATAGCTCTTGCTTCCGAACAATGCAGCAACACAGAGGGCAGTAAGCATAAGACAAGCCCGAAGTGCCGAAGGCGGAAAACCGATGACAAACACATAGATCCAGAGTAAAAGAATAATAATGATTTGCTTTATCCAATTGTATTTTGAGTGACGGTGTACAAAACTCAACAAAGAAGAAATAACTACAAAAATAATTCCCACGTGCATTCCACTGACTGCCAGAATATGTGCGACACCCGTAGTCCTAAAAGACTCTACAGTCTCATCAGACAAGGCATCTGTATATCCTAATGTGAGAGCCGAAAGCATACCATATTCTTCCGTAGTCAGACCTAACGATTTATATAATTGAAGTATATATTGCCTACTTTGTGCTGCCTTAATAAATAAATCGGAATTGGACACTTGTTCTTTCTGCCACCTGTCTGATCTGACGAATGTCATCCCCGAATAGCCTTTATTATACATATAACGGGCGTAGTCAAATTCATCGGGATTACCTCTATTTTTGAAAGCTTGTATTTGAGAAAAGAAAGTAAAGGTATCTCCCTCTTTTAAATCTTCTAAATTATCCTCTTTCGAAAAATAACAAACAATCTGCTTATTGAAATCTTTTAGTTTAACCTTGTAAGTATACGAGCTTGGTTTTTCCTGAGGTATATCGACAACAGTGGCTGTATAGGTTTCACTGACATCAGGAAATGTAAAGGCTGACATTTGCTGCCTGAGCATAGTCGAAACAATTCCTACACCTAACAACATAAAACAAACGCCATACCCAAATCGGAATTGGTGACCTAATATTTTAGACTTTGGAACAAAATACGAAAAGAGTATAATACCGAGTCCTAAGACAATCGGAATTATACTCCATTTTCCTATATGGTAATAATATTGAATTACAATACCTAAAAGAAGAGGTAACAACAGTCTAAAAAACGGAGCTTTCGTAATTTTCTCCATACCTCAACTTATTGATGCACCTTATAAATTTTTCAATTCATGGATCATCTGAGTAGGATTCGGTGCCGAAAAGACTGCATTACCTGCGACAAGAACATCGGCTCCTGCATCGAGTAAGCGTTTACCTGTTTCAAGATTCACACCTCCGTCTACTTCTATGAGAGTAGAGAGATTGCGCTCTTGTATCATTTTTTTTAAACGCGATACCTTAGATAAGGATCGTTCAATAAACCTTTGTCCTCCAAATCCCGGATTAACAGACATGATCAGAACCATATCTAAATCCTCGAGAATATCTTCCAGAAATTCAACCGGTGTATGTGGATTTAGCGTTACTCCCGCTTTCATCCCTGCATCATGGATAGCTCCTACTGTACGGTGAAGGTGTGTACACGCTTCATAATGCACAGTCATCATATAAGCATTTATATCTTTTACCTGCTGAATAAATTTTTCGGGTTGCACAATCATCAAATGCACATCCAGAGGTTTCTTGGCTATTTCTTTAACACGTTCCAATACCGGAAAACCAAAAGATATGTTAGGAACAAACACTCCATCCATTACATCACAATGCAACCAATCGGCCTCACTGTTATTTAACATTTCAATATCTTTTTGCAGATTCAAAAAATCGGCAGAAAGAAGCGAAGGTGATATTTTATGACTCATAATACAATTTTATAGATTCGAAACGTAGCATTGCCTTAGATGCTTTGCTGTAAACAAAGATAATAAAAAAACAGTCTTTCCTTTTAAATGAAGGAAAGACTGTTATCTCTTAGATTTTTAATTCATTACTACAATACTTAGTTTAAACATGTAGCTCTGATCTCTTCCGGCAATGATGGATCGGCATAGTAACTATGCGCAAACATCTTCAAAAAACTCAAAGTCTTTGCTGATGGTCCTTGTTCGTCTGTCAACATTTCCAATAATTTTTCATCGCCTGTTACTTGTGTAGATTTCTCATCCATAGGCTTTCCCCTTTTAAATACTTTTGATTTCCCTTTATTACTACTTATTACATTTTATAAACGTTAGTTAATTGAACTTATTATGTCCGTCATGCGTTTTTATGCTAAATTTGTTCTTAATAAAATATAAATTTGTTCAATTATGAAAAAGATTAGTTTTGCTATCTTAATGGTGATCATAGCAATCACTTCTTGTAAAAAGACACAACCAAACATGCCGGCAACCGAAAAGTGGAAGTTTGACAAGCTTAGTCTTGAAAAGAAAGTCTTTCTAGATAATGACTCGACAAAAGGAGGTATAAAATTAAGCTTCGAATTTAATTATCCATCTAAAATAGGAAATGATTCTCTCCTTTCTGTTATACAATCACACTTTGCAACTGCTTTTGCCGGAGATGATTACAAAAACCTCAACCCTCAAAGTGCATTCGACACCCTTACCAACAGATCAATCAACGAGAGTCTTGATATTGCAAAATTAGCAATTAAAGACCGAAGCGATCTTTCTGATTATTATAAAAATGTTGTAACATCGGTATTTGACACTACCGACATGACTATTACAGCCAGAACCGAAACCAATGAATATATGGGAGGGGCTCACGGCTCACAATATATTTCCTATTACAATATCGATACTCGCAACGGATCTGTCATAAAAGGAGATAAACTATTCAAAAGTGGAAGTCAAGACAAGCTTACTCAATATATTAAAGAAGATTTAGCTAAAACCCTGAATTCTCAAGGGGATACTATCACCTTGCTTGATCCTGAATCAATTGTACCCAGTGACAACTTTTACTTTAATAATCAAGGCATTGTATATGTATATAATAGTTATGAGGTTGCTCCTTATTCTGACGGATTAGTAGAAGTCACTCTTCCATATGCTAAAATCAAAGACATGATTACAAGCGAATATATACCAATAATATCCTTAAAGACTAAAGAAGGAACAAAATAAGATTAAACCATATAATCGAAAAAAGCCTTCGGATAACCAGATTATCCGAAGGCTTTTTTTCATATATCAAATGTCGATTCTCTATTTTAAGTTAGAATTTCATCAAAAGATAATCTCTAAAATAATAAAAGCAGACACAATTAAACAGCAATGATACAGGTATTAAAATTTTAAACTTCGCATGCTTTGTCTTATGGCGAAAAATATTCATACCCAAAACTGCTCCTATTGCACCAAAAAGAAAAGAACTAAGGATTAGTATTTTTTCGCTGATCCTATATGTATGAGCTTTTGCTTTACGTTTATCGAGTCCGTATAAAAAGAATACGATGATATTCCAGATAATTAAGAAATAGAATATATACATAATATTAATTATGTGAGACCTTAGCTCATTCTGTTTTTATAATCCGTATAATCAAACTCCTTATATATTTCAAGTTGGTTATCCTGACGCCACAATGCGATAGCCGGATGTGATATTCCATTAAACATGGTTGTTTTCACAATAGTATAATGAATCATATCCTCAAATACAATTTTATCTCCTATCGCTAAAGGTTCATCAAAAGACCAATCGCCCATAAAATCGCCGCTCAGACAGCTGTTCCCCCCCATACGGTATGTTGGTTTTCCTTCAACAGGATCATGGTATGCACCTCGTATCTTTGGCTTGTAAGGCATTTCTAAACAATCGGGCATATGACAGGCAAACGAAACATCCAGAATAGCTGTTTTTATTCCCTGATTTTCTACTACATCTATAACAGAAGACACTAACACGCCTGTTTGCCAAGCAAATGCACTTCCGGGTTCCATTATAATTTCGAGATGTGGATATTTCTCTCTTAAAGAAAGTAGCAATTCGACCAGATGCTCTACATCATAATCGTCACGGGTCATCAGATGGCCACCACCCATATTCAACCATTTAGCCTGTTTAAGCCATTTATCGAATTTAGTAATTACTACATTTAGAGTTTTCTCCAGATCAAAAGAAGATGATTCGCATAGTGTATGAAAATGCAGTCCTTCAACACCTTCAGGTAATTTATCTCCCAAAGCCTCGGGAGTTACTCCAAAACGTGATCCGGGTGCACATGGATTATACAAATCGGTTTCTACCTCCGAATATTCGGGGTTAATTCGAATTCCACACGAAACCTTATTTCCATCCGCTACAACCTGAGGGTAAAACCTTTCAAATTGCGTCAACGAATTAAAGGTTATATGATCGCTATATTTTAAGAATGTAGGAAAATTCTCATTGGTATAAGCAGGTGAAAAGGTATGTGCAGGACTTTTCATTTCCTCAAAAGCCAATTGTGCCTCAAACACCGAACTGGCTGTCGAATAGGGTACATATTCGCGGATAATAGGGAAAGATTTCCACATGGCAAAAGCCTTAAACGCCAATATAATATTAACGCCGGTACGATCTTTTACCGATTTGATCAACGATAAGTTTTTTCGTAACAATTCTTCTTCCATCACAAAACATGGAGAAGGTACTTTATGTATTTCTATCATCTTTTTTACGTCCTTATTTGAATATACAAAGATATTAATAAAAAAATTGCTTTATCCTTTTGATCGGATAAAACAATTTTGAGTTATTCTGGAGGTCTAAAACTCAGACCTTATCTCACATTGGCAATACTGATAATATCAGAAAACACACCTGCCGCAGTTACACTAGCTCCAGCACCATATCCTTTTATAATCATCGGATACTCATTATAACGCTCGGTTGTAATCTGAATTATATTGTTGCTGCCTTCCAATTCATAAAACGGATGGCTCATATCAACTTCCTGTAAGCCTACTTCACATTCGCCATTTTCGTATTTGGCTACGAAACGAAGGTGCTTTCCTTCGACTTCCAAATTTTGGCGACGGTCTTCAAAGCCTTTGTCAACTTCAGCAATACTACTCCAAAACTCATCGAGTGTTCCATCAAAATATTTCTGAGGAACAAATAGTTTTACTTTCACATCTTTTTGCTCGACTTTATATCCGGCTTCGCGACTAAGAATAACCAATTTACGGATTACATCCTGTCCACATAAATCAACACGCGGGTCGGGTTCAGCATATCCTGCTTCCTTTGCCATCTGCACAGCTTTACTAAATGGAATATCTTTACTTATGGTATTGAATATAAAGTTAAGTGTTCCCGATAATACAGCTTCAATCTTGATGATTTTATCCCCCGAGTTAGTTAGCGAATTCATTGTATTGATAATTGGAAGACCTGCCCCCACATTGGTTTCAAACAGAAACTTCACATTACGCTCACGAGCTGTATTTTTCAATTTCAAATAATTGTCGTAAGCCGACGAAGCGGCAATCTTATTGGCAGTAACTACCGAAACATTATTTGCCAATAAACTGTCATATAATGAGGCAATTTGTTCACTCGCTGTACAATCGACAAAAACAGCATTGAATATATTCATATCCAAAATTTTGTCTTGCAATATACTGGGGGAACTTGCGATACCTTCTTTGTCGAGAAGCTCCCTGTAATTATCCAGGTCAATACCTTCTCTGCAAAACAAGGCTTTACGTCCGTTGGCAATACCTGCAACATTTAACTTTAAAGAATACTGTTGCTTTAATTTCGGCTGTTGCTTTTTGATCTGTTCGATCAAATGACCACCGACAATACCCGTACCTCCAACAATAAAAAGATTCAGTACCTTATATTCTGATAAGAAAAACGAATCGTGAATCGAGTTCAACGCCTTTCTCAAATATTTATTTTTGATAACAAAAGAGATATTTACTTCCGAAGCTCCCTGAGCACAGGCAACTACGCTGATACCACTTTTACCCAGTGTTTCGAATAGTTTTCCGGCAATACCGGGAGTATATTTCATATTCTCACCAACAATAGATACTGTTGCCAAGTCACGCTCCAACTGAACCCTATTGATACTACCCAGAGCTATTTCATTTGCAAATTCCTCTTCCAATACACTCGCTGCTAAATCGGCATCTACCGAACGAACCCCTATCGAGGTACTGTTTTCGGATGAAGCCTGAGAGACCAAAAACACACTGATAGCATTTTTTGCCAATGCTCGGAATATTCGGTAATTGACCCCAATAATACCTACCATACCCAAACCTTGAACGGTAAGCAAACAAGTATCATCTATGGATGAGATACCTTTTATCAGAGCCTTGCGTTTATTTTCGCCCCCATCGTGAGAAATAAAAGTTCCGGGCAATTCGGGGTGAAATGTATTCTTTATACGGATAGGTATATTCTTATGGTAAACAGGGAATATTGTAGGTGGGTAGATAACCTTTGCCCCAAAGTTGCAAAGCTCGGTGGCTTCCGTAAAAGTCAAATGCTCTATCACATACGCTCCACTGATTACTTTCGGATCAGCCGACATAAAACCATCTACATCTGTCCATATTTCTAAGACATCGGCATCTAAAGCAGAAGCAAATATGGCAGCAGTGTAATCCGAACCGCCTCTTCCCAGATTGGTAATCTCATTTCTCGATTTGCAGGCAGAAATAAAACCTGCCACCAATACTTTGCCTGACGATGTTGCAAAAGCATTTTTAATCAGAGAGCTCGACAATTCGATATCAGGAGTATGTTTTCCGAAAGCCGAATTAGTCTTTATCAATTGAATAGCATCCAGATGCTCGAAATCACTTAATACATAACTTACAATAAGAGACGATAATCTCTCGCCATAACTTACAATTTTATCAGACGTACGTTGCGAAAGGTCGTTTATTAAAAAAACACCTTTAAATATATTACTAAGTTCGTCTAACAAGACATTGATTTTAGATAAAAGGTCGGATTCTGTTTTCCTGTCAAAATTCAAACCTTCTATTATCGAAAGATGAGTATCAATAATTCCCTTAAAACTCAATTCATAATCGGCATTCCCGTCGGCAGCAAGCAATGAGGTTGCCATCAGTTTGTCCGTTATTCCTCCAAACGCAGACGCCACAATAACCAAAGAGCCTTTTTCGGCATCTATTATCTTTTTTACATTGAGTATATTTTGAGCCGATCCCAGAGAGGTTCCGCCAAATTTCATTACTTTCATAGCTATGTCGGGTCTAAAATTTATTGTTTTTCGTTCGAAGGTCTCAAACCTTTTTTATTATCATTTTATGTATGACGTTAACCTACAAATATAAAGATTTAATCTTTGTTTACAAAATTAAGAAAATGACACACGCTTAAATACAAAAAGTGACGGAATCAGTTTAGATTCCATCACTTTTCTATTTTACGATCCTATATTCTTATTATTGTAGATCTACCATAGTTTCATTAGCTCCGATTCTGTTTGATAAAGATGTTTTAAGTTCTCTTTCAAATCCGGTCGATCTTGTTTCTACAGATAGCGTTGATTTTGCACCGCCTATAGTTGCTAATATTTGAGAGAGGATAACTTCCTTATCAGTACCCAATTCTCCTAAAAGTATCTTCTTTTCTGCAGCAACTTTAACTTCCTGAATTGGAGTATTAGGAGCAAAACCTGCTGTGTAGTTATAGTTCTTATTAACGTCAGCCATATACAAATATGCCAAAGTCAAATTCCATTTACCGGCTGTTCCATTTTCGGTAGTTCTTGCAGTTGCAATATTACGCCCTTTTGTTTTTTCTCCAACAAGTACAACATCATTTGCTCTATATGCTTTAATAGCATTGATTAAAGCCTCTGAAGCACCCGCTGTCGTTTGTCCTGTTATTATATAGATCTTACCTAACTGATCCCCTAATGTAGGAATAGCAACTCCTTTACCTTCCGCTGTTTTATCTTGAAAGTTCAAGGGTCTAACAGGTGTTGGCAGATCCGGACGATATACTTGCTGAATAAAAGCCTTATTTATATCACGGCCTTTTACCAAAGCACTACCTAATGCCTGAACTCCGCTAAGACTTCCTCCTGAATTATAGCGTACATCAAATACAAGATCAGTTACTCCCTTATCTTTGAACTCGGTCAACTTAGCTGCTAAGCTGTTGTCATAAGCATAATTTGCTCCTGCTGAAAAATTATTGTAAGCAATATAACCAACTTTCTTAGATCCCGCAGTCAAGATACTAGACGTATGCATCGGAGCTTCTGAGTAGTTTGCGACAGGCGAAAATGACACAGATTTCTCCTCTGTAATCATAGGGGTTCTTATAGATAGTGTTATTTTTTCACCTTTACTATATGCACTTGCCAATAGAGTAGATGCATTAGCTGCAGTAACAGCAGTACCATTTACTTTTGTAATATACAATCCACGTGCCATAAAGTCTTTCGCTGGGGTATTAGGCTTTACGTATAAAACCACATAATAGGTCACCCCACTGATATAATTATTAATAGCATATTCAAATCCCGGATCGTATACTGTTACAGCCGGTTCGCTTGTTGATGAGATTCTTGAATAATTATACTTATTTCCTCCGTCTGTGTAAACATCATTCGCACTTAACAACGACTTGAAAAAAGCCGGAGTTTCTTGTTCTAAAGATACATTGTTTGGAGTCCAGAGGTAGTTATTTTTCATAACTGTTAATACCTGCTCATTGGTTTTCGTATCAACCGGTGGTGTGGGTACTGGATCGTCTCCACCACAAGATACCATAAACATAGTGCCTAAAACAACAGACAGTATTGTAAAAAGTCTTTTTTTCATATTTTCGCTACTTAAGTATTATATTAATGTTGGTGCAAAATTAGATATTTTATTTATTTCTACCAAATTAGCTCCCCTCTGCCTTGCCGTACGATAGTAGGCTCACCATCTGTACAATCGACTATGGTTGAAGCTTCGAGACCTCCATATCCCCCATCAATAATAAGATCTACAACATTTTCATACTTTTCCTCCATTAATTCGGGGTCTGTTGTATACTCTATGATCTCATCATCGTTTTTAACAGATGTTGTCAAAACAGGATTACCTAGGATTCTAACAATTTCCCTGATGATATTGTTGTCCGGTATCCTGATACCAACTGTTTTTTTATCTTTATATATTTTAGGCAGAGAGGATGTTGTATTTAACAAAAAAGTAAAGGGTCCTGGCAAATTTTTCTTCATTAATTTAAACGTAGAGGTATCTACCTTAGCATATTCGCTGATATTACTCAAGTCATAGCATATAATCGATAGATTACTCTTTGCCGGATTTATACCTTTCATCTTACAAATTTTCTCTACGGCTCTCACATTTAGAGCATCACAACCAATTGCATAAACAGTATCGGTAGGATAGATAACCAGTCCTCCATCTTGAAGAACCTTCACCACTTTATCAATTTCTTTTTGATTGGGATTTTCCGGATATATTTTTATTAACATAATTATTCCTAAACTTTTTCTTTGTACAGAAGAGTGTATCCTATTCTATTTATTTGTGTTTCTTCAAAACACGACAAATATATAAAAAAAGAGACAGAAAACTCTTGTTTTCTGTCTCTTAAGACTTATAACCTTTTATTCTTTTTCCTTACGAATAAATTCCGGCTTATTTATTTGCATTAAACTCATCCATCACGGCTGCAGTAAGTCCCATATTAGAGAAACCTCCATCGTGAAATAAGTTTTGCATGGTTACTTTGCGAGTCAAATCCGAGAACATAACAATACAATAATCGGCACACTCCTCGGCATTGGCATTACCTAGAGGCGACATTTTTTCGGCAAATTCAAGAAATCCGCCCATACCTCCGATACCTGCTCCGGCAGTGGTCATTGTAGGTGATTGTGAAATTGTATTCACACGTACACCTTTATCACGTCCATATACATAACCAAAGCTACGACCTATCGATTCTAACAACGATTTAGCATCAGCCATATCATTATATCCTGCAAAAGTACGTTGTGCTGCAATATGAGTAAGAGCTAAAACCGAACCGCCTTCAGCAATCGCATCCATTTTTTTCGCAACCTGCATCATTTTGTGAAAAGAGACAGCCGAAATATCTAATGTTTTATCTAAAAATTTATAGTCTAAATCATCATAATCGCGTCCTTTACGTACGTTTGGAGACATACCTATTGAGTGAAGAACGAAGTCAATCTTACCACCCAGAATTTCTTGCGATCTTGCAAAAACAAGCTCAAGATCTTCTACGATTGTAGCATCTGCAGGAATCACTTCTGTCTTTAATTTGTCAGCCAATGCATTAGTTTCTCCCATCCTCATTGCCATAGGAGTATTTGATAATGTAATTGTTGCTCCTTGCTCTACAGCTTTTTCTGCAACTTTCCATGCTATTGACATTTCATTTAGAGCTCCAAAGACGATACCTCTTTTGCCCTTTAATAAGTTATGACTCATTTTTATTTTTCTATTAGTGAATAATATTCTTTTTGATTGTTGAATGGCACAAAAATACTAAAAATGTGCAATATCTATATTCTTTTACCTAAAATTTCCCATAAATAAGAAATTACTCTTAATAAACAGCCTTCTTAAAAAGCAGCAGAATCACTTATAACCAAATGAATATCTTTCGATTATAGTATATATTTAGAAATAAGAAATCTACAACCACGAAATATGCATATCCTGCTTTTTTAGCTTTCTTTTTACCTATTCAACTCAACATTCTATTTGAATGAGGTTAGAATTTACCGCCACTTCGGTTCTTTAAACAGATCAATTATAAAGCATATAAGCTCCAATAATTAGCAAAGGTTTTTATTTAATACAATTGATTAAGACAAACAACCTGTGCCATAAATCATTTTAGGCGTCACGTAAAACATAAAGGAAATTGCTGATAGAAGATCGTAATATAAATAGTTATTTTCTTGGAAATAAATCCGTATCAATAGCTATGTATCAATCGAAATAAGAAGAGGTTTGGAAGAATTTATTAAATATCTTTTGTGGTTCTCATTGAAACATATATCTTTGCAACCCGAAAAAGAAGGGAGGTTTTGATTAATACTTAGAATAATATAGTACTGAAACATAGGCTTTACAATAAGAATAAAGCATTATGTATGTATCCGGATCAATTAGATTAGATTGAGATGGACTTATTTTAATAAATCAAAACGTATTTTTTATAAACTGAAATTTAAAAATTAAAATTATGATAGTTGTTCCTATAAAAGAAGGTGAAAACATCGAAAAAGCACTTAAAAAATTCAAAAGAAAATTCGAAAAAACTGGTGTCGTAAAAGAACTAAGACGTCGTCAAGCTTTTGAAAAACCATCTATTACAAATAGAAAACAAAGAATTCACGCTGCATACGTACAAAAACTTCATCAAATAGAAGATTAAAACATTTGTATTTATAACAACGATTGTATAACTTCGTCTCTGAACCAGAAAGGTAAATAATGACGATAGTTGACAAATATATAGATTATCTCCGTTATGAAAAGAACTACTCTTCTCACACGGAGATTTCTTATTATAGTGACCTTATCCAATTCAGAGATTTTATAGACACTAATTATCCTGATGTGGAGCTGGAAACTGTAGATGGCGATATCGTCAGAGCATGGATCATCTTTTTAATGGAGACCAAAACCTCCGCCCGTTCAGTAAACAGGAAATTGAGTTCTTTGAAATCATTTTATCGGTACCTCCAAAAGATGGGGCTAGTATCCATAAGTCCCTTAAAAAAGATAAGCGGACCTAAAGCGAAAAAGCCAATACCATCGTTTGTGAATTATGCGGATATGGAAAAGGTGCTTGATCTCGAAGTTTTGGACAATGACTATGAATCATTCCGAGACAAAGTTATCCTCGAGTTATTCTATGTAACCGGTATGCGAAGAGCAGAACTTATCGGACTAACTGATAAAGATGTGGATCTTTATTCGGGCAGTATAAGGGTTACGGGTAAACGTAACAAACAGCGAATCATACCTATTAGCAAGAACACCATAGCACTAATAGATGATTATCTTGAAATACGCAACCAAAATTTCGAGAACCAAACAGTCTCTTTCTTTGTTAAAAAGGACGGAGAACCAATCTATCCCATGTTAATCCATCGGATAGTAAGCAGTCACCTCAAGTGGATTCCGACTTTAGCGAAAGCAAGTCCACACGTTTTAAGACATTCGTTTGCTACAGGAATGCTTAACAACGGAGCTGACATAAATGCGGTAAAAGAACTGCTGGGACATTCGAGTTTAGCATCTACTGAGATTTACACGCATACATCTTTTGACGAACTTAAGAAAATATACAATAAAGCTCATCCTCGAGCATAACTATTAAAACAAAAGGAGGAATCATGATGGACATTAAAATTCAAGCGCTACACTTTGACGCTAGTGAAAAACTTAGAGAGTTTATCCAAAAGAAGGTAATTAAGCTAGAAAAATATTCAGACGACATATTAAGTGCAGATATTATACTTAAGGTTGTAAAACCAGAAACCAGTAATAATAAAGATGCATCAATAAAGTTAAATGTCAAGAATGATGAGCTTTACGCAAATAAAACAGCCGAAAGTTTCGAAGAAGCAATCGATTTATGCTCAGAGGCTTTGGAAAAGCAACTGATCAAGTACAAAGAAAAAGTGCAACCTAAGTAAAAATAACTGATATTTTCTTGGGAGTTAAGAAATTTCTTTCTATTTTTGTCGCCGTTTCGCATAAAGCACATCTGCGAAGCGGCGATTATTATTTGGAGAATAATCAAGCCCATGCCTCTTTAGCTCAGTTGGCCAGAGCACGTGATTTGTAATCTCGGGGTCGTTGGTTCGAATCCGACAAGAGGCTCAAAAAAAGAAAGGCAAAAGCCTATTTTTTTTCAGTGAGAAAAAGGGGCAGTTACCAGAGTGGCCAAATGGGTCTGACTGTAACTCAGATAGCGTAAGCTTACGGTGGTTCGAATCCATCACTGCCCACTTTTTATTTTGCGAAAGTAGCTCAGTTGATAGAGCATCAGCCTTCCAAGCTGAGGGTCGCGGGTTTGAGCCCCGTCTTTCGCTCTCATCGCCAATGTAGCTCAGTTGGTAGAGCACTTCCTTGGTAAGGAAGAGGTCACGGGTTCAAGTCCCGTCATAGGCTCTAGAGATTGCAGCAGGCAATATAATAACGGTGGTTTTATTATCACCATAGAAAAGAATTAGAAAAGCAATCATTAATTAATAAGTACACTTTATTATGGCAAAAGAACATTTTAACCGGTCGAAACCACACGTAAATATCGGTACAATCGGTCACGTTGACCACGGTAAAACTACTCTTACTGCTGCTATCACTAAAGTATTAGCAGATAAAGGGTTCTCTGAAGCTAAATCTTTTGATCAAATCGATAACGCTCCTGAAGAAAAAGAACGTGGTATCACTATCAATACTTCTCACGTAGAATATCAAACAGCTAACCGTCATTACGCTCACGTTGACTGTCCAGGTCACGCTGACTACGTAAAAAACATGGTTACTGGTGCTGCACAAATGGACGGTGCTATCATTGTAGTTGCTGCAACTGATGGTCCTATGCCTCAAACTCGTGAGCACATTCTTCTAGCACGTCAGGTAAACGTACCTCGTCTAGTTGTATTCATGAACAAATGCGATATCGTTGAAGACGAAGAAATGTTGGAACTAGTTGAAATGGAAATGAGAGAACTTCTTTCATTCTACAACTTCGACGGTGACAATACTCCAGTTATCCGCGGATCTGCTCTTGGAGCACTTAACGGTGTTGAGCCTTGGGTTAGCCAAGTTATGGAGCTTATGAACGCAGTTGATACTTGGATTGAACTACCTCCACGTGATGTTGACAAACCATTCCTTATGCCCGTTGAAGACGTATTCTCGATCACAGGTCGTGGTACTGTAGCAACAGGTCGTATCGAAACAGGTATCATCAAAACTTCTGAAGAAGTTCAAATCATTGGACTTGGATCTGAAGGAAAAAAATCAGTTGTTACTGGTGTTGAGATGTTCCGTAAAATCCTAGACGAAGGTCAAGCTGGTGATAACGTAGGTCTTTTACTTCGTGGTGTTGATAAAGACGATATCAAACGTGGTATGGTTATCACTCACCCAGGAAAAGTAACTCCTCACACTAAGTTCAAAGCTGAGGTATATATCTTGAAAAAAGAAGAAGGTGGACGTCACACTCCATTCCACAATAAATATCGCCCTCAATTCTATATTCGTACATTAGATGTTACAGGTGAAATCACTCTTCCAGAAGGAACTGACATGGTAATGCCAGGTGATAACTTAACAATCAATGTAGAATTGATCTACCCAGTAGCATGTAATGTAGGTCTACGTTTCGCTATCCGCGAAGGTGGTCGTACAGTAGGAGCTGGTCAGATTACAGAAATTGTTGAATAATATTTATTCAATCAAATAAAGCCAAAGTCGGCTAATAAATAGCCGACTTCAGTTTACGGGTTTAGCTCAGTTGGTAGAGCACTGGTCTCCAAAACCAGGTGTCGGGAGTTCGAGTCTCTCAACCCGTGCAAATCTCTTAATGGGTAATGAAAAAAATAATTCAATACGTAAAAGACTCATATAACGAACTTGTACACAAGGTTTCTTGGCCTACACGTGCAGAGCTCACAAACAGTGCTGTTGTTGTCATGATAGCTTCCTTTATTATGGCTCTAATAGTGTTTGGAATAGATTCTGCTTTCGAATGGGCACTTAAGTATTTTTACAATCTTGTATAATAATCCTCTTTAATTTATTAAAATGACTGAAATCGAAAAGAAATGGTACGTACTGCGTGCTGTTAGCGGAAAAGAAAATAAAGTCAAAGAGTATCTTGAGGCGGAAATAAAAAAAACCGAGTTAGGAAAATACATTTCTCAAGTTCTTATACCTACCGAAAAGACTTATATCATGCGTAATGGGAAAAAAGTTCTCAAAGAAAGAGCTTATCTCCCCGGATATATATTGATAGAAGCTGCTTTGGTGGGTGAAGTTGTGCATGAACTCCGCAATATAAATTATGTTGCAGGTTTTCTTCCTAATGCTACAAATCCTCAACCGTTAAGCCAATCTGAAGTAAATCGCATTTTAGGCACGATGGATGAGTTGGATGAGCAAAGCGAAGAAATGGATGTTCAATATATCGTAGGTGAAACGGTGAAGGTCAATAATGGACCATTCAATGGCTTCTCGGGTATTATTGAAGAAGTGAATGCAGAGAAAAAGAAACTCAAAGTGATGGTAAAGATATTCGGACGAAAAACTCCTCTCGAATTGAATTACTTACAAGTCGAAAAAGAACAATAAATTTGGTTACGCATTTTTTATTGATTTTCCACTAAGTTTTAAACAAAAACAAAAAAATTTAAAACAAAAATGGCTAAAGAAATTGCTGGACAATTAAAATTACAAATTAAAGGCGGTGCAGCAAATCCATCTCCTCCCGTAGGACCTGCTTTAGGTTCTAAAGGGATCAACATCATGGATTTTTGCAAGCAATTTAATGCCAGAACTCAAGACAAGGCAGGTAAAATATTACCAGTAGTAATTACTTACTACGCTGACAAGTCTTTTGATTTTATAATCAAAAATCCTCCTGTAGCAATACAACTACTTGAGCTTACTAAGCAAAAAAGTGGTTCTGCTGAACCTAACCGTAAAAAAATCTCTGAAATAACTTGGGAACAAGTACAAGTTATAGCTGAAGATAAAATGGGTGATTTGAATTGTTTTACGATCGAATCGGCTATGAAAATGGTTGCCGGAACAGCAAGAAGTATGGGGATCACTGTAAAAGGGGCTTTCCCTGATGTTAAATAAATAAACTTCAATTGAGAAATGGGTAAACTTACAAAAAATCAAAAGTTAGCTTTTAGCAAGATTGAAGCAGGGAAATCTTATTCACTTAAAGAAGCATCGGCACTTGTAAAAGAAATTACTACAAGTAAATTTGATGCATCTGTTGACGTAGATGTACGTCTAGGTGTAGATCCACGTAAAGCTAACCAGATGGTAAGAGGTGTAGTATCTCTTCCTCATGGAACAGGAAAACAAGTAAGAGTTCTTGTGTTATGTTCGCCAGACGCCGAAGCTGCTGCAAAAGAAGCCGGAGCAGACCACGTAGGTCTTGATGAATATATCGAAAAAATAAAAGGTGGCTGGACTGATATTGATGTTATCATCACTCAACCTGCCATTATGGGTAAAATCGGAGCTTTAGGTCGTGTACTAGGTCCTCGTGGTCTTATGCCGAATCCAAAGAGCGGTACTGTTACAGTAGATGTAGCAAAAGCTGTTACTGAGGTTAAAGCAGGTAAGATTGACTTTAAAGTAGACAAAACAGGTATTATCCATGCATCTATAGGTAAGGTATCATTTACTGCTGATCAAATCAAAGATAATGCGAAAGAATTTATCAATACGCTTATCAAATTGAAACCAAGTTCGGCTAAAGGTACTTATGTGAAGAGTGTATTTCTTTCTAGCACTATGAGTCCGGGTATTAAAATAGACCCTAAATCAGTAGACGAAAACTAATTAAAACTACGGAATTATGAGAAAGGAAGATAAAAGCACTATTATAGATACCATTGCAGCTACAATAAAAGGATATGATTTCTTTTATTTGACTGATATCTCTACACTTAATGCAGCAAAAACCAGCGCTTTAAGAGCTGAATGCTTTAAGAGTGATATCAAGCTGATGGTAGTTAAAAATACCTTATTGCAAAAAGCACTAGAATCATTAGATACTGATTATTCTGAATTGACTCCGGTCTTGACAGGTAACACTGCTATCATGCTTTCTAACGTTGCAAATGCTCCTGCTAAATTAATCGACAAATATAGCAAAGAAGGTATACCAGCGCTTAAGGCTGCATACGTGCAAGAAAGCTTCTATGTAGGAGCTGAAAACCTAAAAGCGTTAGTAAATATCAAGAGCAAAGAAGAACTTCTTGGAGAGGTTATCGGATTGTTACAATCGCCTATCAAGAATGTTGTATCTGCTCTTCAATCAGGTGGTAACACCATCCACGGAGTACTTGAGACTCTATCGAAAAGATAAATTAAACAAAAGAAGTAATAACAATTTTAATACATACAAAAATGGCAGACGTAAAAGCTATTGCTGAACAACTAGTAAATTTGACAGTTAAAGAAGTTAGCGAATTGGCTGAAACTCTTAAAACAGAATACGGTATCGAACCAGCTGCTGCAGCTGTTGCCGTTGCTGCTCCTGCTGCTGCAGCAGAAGCTGTAGAAGAAAAAACAGCATTTGATGTTGTTTTGAAATCTGCTGGTGCAAACAAACTAGCTATAGTAAAAGCTGTTAAAGAACTTACAGGTTTAGGTTTGAAAGAAGCGAAAGATCTAGTAGATGCTGCTCCTTCTGAATTGAAAAAAGGTGTTAGCAAAGACGAAGCTGATGCATTGAAAAAACAATTGGAAGAAGCTGGAGCTGAAGTTGAACTTAAATAAAACAAAAAAATCCTGTTAATCAGGATGTTGGTTGAGAACCTTCTGAGTAAGGAGGTTCTTGACCTTTTTGCGTCAAAAGTAATTAGTTCAAAAAAAAGAGTATTCCATGTCTTCAACTACAACAAATCAAAGAATCAACTTTGCTTCAATAAAAAATCCTCTTCACTACCCAGATTTTCTTGAAGTACAACTAAAGTCTTTCAGAGACTTTTTACAGCTTGATACACCTCCTGAAAAAAGAAAGAAAGAAGGCTTATATAAAGTTTTTGCTGAGAATTTTCCTATCGCAGATACTCGTAACAACTTTGTATTAGAATTTTTGGACTACTATATCGATCCTCCCCGCTACACTATCGATGAGTGTGTTGAGAGAGGTTTAACGTATAGTGTTCCTCTTAAAGCGAAGCTAAAACTTTACTGTACAGACCCTGATCATGAGGATTTCGATACAGTAATTCAAGACGTATACCTTGGACTAATTCCATACATGACAGAAAAAGGTACTTTTGTCATCAATGGAGCTGAGCGTGTAGTTGTATCGCAACTTCACCGTTCGCCAGGTGTATTCTTCGGACAAAGTGTACATGCCAATGGTAGTAAATTATACTCTGCTCGTATCATTCCATTCAAGGGTTCTTGGATTGAATTTGCAACAGACATCAACAGTGTCATGTATGCGTATATCGACAGAAAAAAGAAATTACCGGTAACTACTCTACTTAGAGCTATCGGTTTCGAAAGTGATAAAGATATTCTCGAAATATTTGACCTTGCCGAGGAAGTTAAAGTTAATAAGCAAAATCTAAAAAAGATTGAAGGACGCAGGCTTGCTGCCCGTATCCTTAAGACATGGATGGAAGATTTTGTAGATGAAGACACTGGTGAGGTTACTTCTATAGAACGAAATGAAGTTATAATCGAACGTGAAACTATTGTTGAGAAAGACCATATGGATGCTATTCTTGACTCGGGTGTAGCTTCGATATTGTTGCATAAGAGCAATCAGAATGCTTCAGATTATACTATAATCTATAACACTTTACAAAAAGACCCTAGTAACTCGGAAATAGACGCCGTGCGTCATATCTACCGCCAATTACGTAGTGCCGAGCCTGCTGATGATACTAGTGCACGCGAGGTTATCAACAGTTTATTCTTCTCTGAAAAACGTTACGATTTAGGAGAAGTTGGTCGATACAGAATCAATAAGAAACTTGGTTTGAATACGAGCGTAGATGTTCGTGTTTTGACCAAAGAAGATATAATTGAAATCATAAAATACTTAATTGAGCTTATCAACTCCAAAGCAATTGTAGATGATATTGACCACTTAAGCAACAGACGTGTACGTACTGTAGGAGAACAACTTTACAACCAGTTTGGAGTTGGTCTTAACCGTATGGCCCGTATCATTCGTGAGAGAATGAATGTGCGCGACAATGAGGTATTTACTCCTATTGACTTGATCAATGCGAAAACTATTTCATCTGTTGTGAATACATTCTTCGGAACGAATGCACTTTCTCAGTTCATGGATCAAACCAACCCTCTGGCTGAGATTACTCACAAACGCCGTATGTCGGCCTTAGGACCAGGTGGTCTTTCTCGTGAAAGAGCAGGTTTCGAGGTTCGTGACGTTCACTTTACCCACTATGGCCGTTTGTGTCCAATTGAAACTCCTGAGGGACCAAATATCGGTCTTATCTCTTCTCTTTGTGTATATGCTAAAATCAACGAACTAGGATTCATCGAGACTCCTTATCGTAAAGTTACCAATAACAAAGTAGATCTTTCTGAGGATGGTATTATTTACCTTGCAGCAGAAGAGGAAGAAGAAAAAATTATCGCTCAAGGAAATGCTCCTTTAGATGATAACGGAAGTTTCATTAATACTCGTGTAAAAGCTCGTCAGGACGCCGACTATCCGGTAGTAGGCCCTGAGGAAATCGAATTGATGGACGTATCTCCTACTCAGATTGCATCTATTGCAGCATCTTTGATTCCTTTCTTGGAGCATGATGATGCCAACCGTGCACTGATGGGATCTAATATGATGCGCCAGGCAGTTCCTTTACTTCGTACCGAAGCTCCTATCGTGGGAACTGGTATCGAAGGCTTGCTTATTAAAGATTCGCGTACACAAGTTGTGGCAGAAGGTCCCGGCGAGATTGTGTATGTGGATGCGAGTACTATTAAGATTAAATATGACCGTACAGACGACGAAGAATTTATAAGCTTCGACAGTGCTGTTAAGACACATATAGTACCTAAATTCAGAAAGACTAACCAGAATACTACTATTGACCTTCGTCCAACATGCAAAAAAGGTCAACGTGTAGAAACAGGTGATATCCTGACTGAAGGGTATTCTACTGAAGATGGTGAATTGGCAATCGGAAAGAACCTTAAGGTTGCTTTCATGCCTTGGAAAGGTTATAACTTTGAGGATGCTATCGTATTGAACGAACGTATTGTTCGCGAAGACGTATTTACATCTGTTCACGTAGAAGAGTTTTCTCTTGATGTACGTGATACTAAACGTGGTGTGGAAGAATTAACTTCTGATATTCCTAACGTTAGTGAAGAAGCAACCAAAGACTTGGATGAAAGAGGAATCGTTCGCATAGGAGCTCGTGTGGGTCCCGGCGACATTCTTATCGGTAAGATTACTCCTAAGGGAGAATCGGATCCTTCTCCTGAGGAAAAACTTCTTCGTGCCATATTCGGAGACAAAGCCGGAGATGTGAAAGATGCTTCATTGAAAGCTTCTCCATCATTGAAGGGTGTTGTTATCGGAACTAATTTGTTCTCTAAAGCGGCTAAAAAAGGAAAAACAAAACTTTCGAGCAAAGCATTGCTTCCTAAATTAGACGAAGAGTATGAAGAAAAAATGGCTAAACAAAAATCTATCTTGGTAGATAAGCTATTGGTTCTGACCGAAGGTAAAGCATCTCAAGGAGTAAAAGATTATTTGAATACAGATGTTATTGCTAAAGGTGCTAAATTCACAAAATCGGCACTTGACAGCATCGACTTCGAATCGATACAAGTAAGTAAATGGACTGCGGACGATAACAAAAATGAGCTTATTAAGAGCGTTATTGTAAATTATCTACGTAAGTACAAAGAACTTGACGCTGAATTGAAACGTAAGCGTTTCGATCTTACAATCGGTGATGAACTTCCATCGGGTATTGTACAAATCGCAAAAGTATACGTAGCTAAGAAACGTAAAGTGCAGGTAGGTGATAAGATGGCAGGACGTCACGGTAACAAAGGTATCGTGTCTCGTATCGTTCGTCAAGAAGATATGCCATTCTTACCCGACGGAACACCGGTTGATATTGTGTTGAACCCACTTGGTGTGCCTTCTCGTATGAACCTTGGACAGATTTTCGAAACTGTACTTGGTTGGGCAGGTAAAGAACTGGGTGTTAAGTTTGCAACTCCAATTTTTGACGGTGCAAGTCTTGATGACCTGAATGAATGGACTGACAAAGCAGGTGTGCCTCGTTATGGTAAAGCTTATCTATACGATGGTGGAACCGGAGATCGTTTTGACCAAACTGCAACTGTAGGTATTATCTACATGTTGAAACTGGGTCACATGGTTGAAGATAAAATGCACGCTCGTTCTATCGGACCATACTCACTTATTACGCAACAACCTCTTGGAGGTAAGGCTCAATTCGGGGGTCAACGTTTCGGAGAGATGGAGGTTTGGGCACTTGAAGCATTTGGTGCTGCACACATCTTACAAGAAATACTTACAATCAAGTCGGATGATGTGATGGGACGCTCTAAAGCTTATGAAGCTATTGTTAAGGGCGAACCAATGCCACAACCGGGTATACCTGAATCATTGAATGTATTGTTACATGAAATGAGAGGTCTTGGTTTAAGCGTAACTCTTGATTAATAAAACATAGGATTTGTGGAGTATTTCCCCGTGAAATACTCCATATACTTATAAATATACTTTAACTCTTTATATAATTTGATATATGGCTTTTAGAAAAGATAGTAAAGTAAAGAGTAGCTTTTCAAAAATCACAGTAAGTCTTGCTTCTCCGGAAGAAATTCTGGAAAATTCAAGCGGTGAAGTCTTGAAACCCGAAACTATAAACTATCGTACCTACAAACCCGAACGTGATGGTTTGTTCTGCGAACGTATTTTTGGTCCGGTAAAAGACTACGAATGTCATTGCGGTAAATACAAACGTATCCGATATAAAGGTATCGTCTGCGACCGTTGTGGTGTAGAGGTTACTGAGAAAAAAGTAAGACGCGAGCGTACCGGTCACATCCACTTGGTAGTGCCTGTTGCTCACATCTGGTATTTCCGTTCTTTACCTAACAAAATGGGTTATCTTCTTGGTATACCAACCAAGAAACTTGATATGATCATTTATTACGAACGTTATGTTGTAATACAAGCTGGTATCAAAGAAGAAGAAGGTGTTGCTTATAAAGATTTATTGACTGAAGAAGAATATCTAAACCACTTGGATACACTTCCTAAAGACAATCAACTGTTGGACGACATGGATCCAAACAAGTTTATTGCCAAAATGGGAGCTGAAGCGGTTTACGATCTATTGGCTCGTTTGAATCTCGATTCATTGGCTAATACACTTCGTCACAGAGCTAATACAGATACTTCTCAACAACGTAAAAACGAGGCTTTGAAACAACTTCAAGTTGTGGAAGCTTTCCGTGGATCGAAAGCAAAAAATCGCCCGGAATGGATGGTTGTTAAGATTGTACCTGTAATACCACCCGAACTTCGTCCACTGGTTCCTTTGGATGGAGGTCGTTTTGCTACATCTGACTTGAATGACTTGTATCGTCGTGTTATCATACGTAACAACCGTTTGAAACGATTGATCGACATTAAAGCTCCGGATGTAATCCTTCGTAATGAGAAACGTATGCTTCAAGAGGCTGTGGATTCATTGTTTGATAACTCTCGTAAATCGAGTGCAATCAAAACAGAATCGAACCGTCCTCTTAAATCACTTTCCGATAGTTTGAAGGGTAAACAAGGACGTTTCCGTCAAAACCTTTTGGGTAAACGTGTTGACTATTCGGCTCGTTCGGTAATTGTCGTTGGACCTGAATTGAAGATGCACGAGTGTGGTCTTCCAAAAGATATGGCTGCTGAGCTATTCAAACCATTTGTGATCCGTAAATTGATTGAGCGTGGTATCGTGAAAACGGTAAAATCTGCTAAAAAGATTGTTGATCGCAAAGAACCTGTAGTATGGGATATTCTTGAGCATGTGATGAAAGGTCACCCCGTATTGCTCAACCGTGCCCCTACTCTTCACCGTTTGGGTATTCAAGCATTCCAACCTAAAATGATCGAGGGTAAAGCAATCCAATTGCACCCACTTTCATGTACTGCCTTCAATGCCGACTTTGACGGTGACCAGATGGCTGTTCACTTACCTTTGGGTAACGACGCTGTATTGGAAGCTCAAATGTTGATGCTTGCTTCTCATAATATCTTGAACCCTGCTAACGGTGCACCTATTACTGTACCTTCTCAGGACATGGTATTGGGATTGTATTATATCACAAAAATACGTCCGGGAGCACAAGGGGAAGGTCTTACTTTTTACGGACCTGAAGAGGCTATTATTGCTTATAATGAGAAGAAAGTGGATATACATGCCCTTATTAAAGTGTATGTAAGAGACCTTGACGAGAACGGACAAGTGGCTACAATTATGCGTGAAACTACGGTTGGACGTGTACTTGTAAACCAAAATACTCCGATCGAAGTAGGATTTATCAACGAAATCTTATCTAAAAAATCACTAAGAGATATTATCGGTAATATCATCAAATTGGCAGGAGTTGCTAAAACAGCTCAGTTCCTTGACGATATTAAAGATCTTGGATATACAATGGCATTCCGTGGAGGATTGTCGTTTAACCTTGAGGATGTAATTATCCCCGCAGAAAAAGAAACGCTGGTTAAACAAGGATATGATGAAGTTGAACAGATTCTAGGAAACTACAATATGGGATTCATCACCTATAACGAGCGTTACAACCAGATTATTGATACCTGGACACACATCAACTCTAAGTTGTCGAACATTTTGATGAAACAACTTTCGGAAGATGACCAAGGTTTTAATGCTGTATACATGATGCTTGATTCGGGAGCCCGTGGTTCTAAAGAGCAGATTCGTCAGTTGTCAGGTATGCGTGGATTGATGGCAAAACCTCAGAAAAGTGGAGCGGAAGGTGCTCAAATTATTGAGAATCCTATCCTTTCTAACTTTAAAGAAGGTCTGTCGGTGTTAGAGTACTTTATCTCTACCCACGGTGCTCGTAAAGGTCTTGCCGATACAGCATTGAAAACAGCCGATGCAGGATACTTAACACGTCGTCTGGTTGACGTATCACAAGATGTGATCATCAATGAAGAAGACTGTGGTACACTTCGCGGACTTGTTTGTACAGAACTTAAAAACAACGAAGAAGTTGTAGCTTCACTATACGAACGTATATTGGGTCGTGTTTCGGTTCATGATATTCAACATCCTTTGACAGGAGAAGTCCTTGTTGAGTCTGGAGAACAAATCAGAGAAGAAGCCGCTACAATTATTCAAAATTCACCAATTGAGCGTGTTGAAATCCGTTCGGTATTGACTTGCGAATCTAAAAAAGGCGTATGTGCTAAGTGTTACGGACGTAACCTTGCTACAGGTCGTATGGTTCAAAAAGGAGAAGCCGTTGGAGTTATCGCTGCTCAGTCTATCGGTGAGCCTGGTACACAGCTTACACTTCGTACGTTCCACGTAGGGGGTATCGCTTCGAATATTGCTACTGAAAACAGCATCATGACAAAATACGATGGTATTTTGGAAATTGATGACCTGCGTGTTGTTGAAACTATCGACGAAGCAGGTAAGAAAGTACAAATCGTTGTGAGCCGTCTGGTTGAAATACGTGTGGTTGATCCTAATACTAAAATCGTATTACTTACTCACAATATTCCTTATGGTGCTAAACTTTATTTCAAAGAAGGTGCCAACGTTAAGAAAGGTGATGTAATTTGCGAATGGGATCCATTTAATGCTGTTATCGTATCGGAAGCAACAGGTAAGATTAAGTTCGAAAACGTAATAGAAAATGTTACTTACAAAGTAGAGTCGGATGAACAAACCGGTTTGAAAGAAAAGATCATTATCGAATCGCGTGATAAGACTAAAGCTCCTGAAGCACACATTCTGGATGAAAAAGGCAATATAATCAAAACATACAGTTTACCTCTTGGTGCTCACGTTGTCAAAGAAGATGGCGACACTATGAAAGCCGGAGATGTACTGGTTAAGATACCTCGTGCTGTAGGTAAAGCGGGTGATATTACCGGGGGTCTTCCTCGTGTTACCGAGCTATTCGAAGCACGTAATCCGTCTAACCCTGCTGTTGTATCTGAAATTGATGGAGAGGCTTCGTTTGGTAAGATCAAACGTGGTAACAGAGAGGTAATTATTACATCTAAAACAGGTGAAATAAAGAAATATCTGGTTCCACTTTCTAAACAAATTCTGGTACAAGAGAATGACTTTATCCGTGCAGGTATGCCTTTATCGGATGGTGCTACTACTCCTTCGGATATTCTTGCTATCATGGGACCAACTGCGGTACAAGAGTATATTGTAAACGAAGTACAGGATGTATACCGTCTGCAAGGTGTGAAAATCAATGATAAACACTTCGAAGTTATCGTACGTCAGATGATGCGTAAGGTAGAAGTGGTTGATCCGGGAGACACTCGTTTCCTTGAGCAACAAGTGATTGATAAGCATGAGGTAATGGAAGAAAACGATCGTATCTGGGGTAAAAAAGTGGTTGTAGATGCAGGTGACTCTTCTACATTCGAACCCGGACAGATTGTTACAGCTCGTAAACTGAGAGACGAAAACTCGATGTTGAAACGACGTGACCTTCGTATAGTAGAAGTTCGTGATGCAATTCCTGCAACTGCGAATCAGATACTTCAAGGTATCACCCGTGCGGCTCTTCAAACACAAAGCTTCATGTCGGCTGCTTCGTTCCAGGAAACTACTAAGGTTCTTAACGATGCTGCTATTCATGGTAAGGTTGACAGATTGGAAGGTCTGAAAGAAAACGTTATTTGCGGTCACTTGATTCCTGCAGGTACAGGTCAACGAGATTTTGATAAGCTTGTTGTTGGTACTAAAGAAGATTTTGACAGAGTAATGGCTAACAGAAAGACTGTTGTTGATTTTGACAGTGTAGAGTAGTTCACTCTTACATTATAATACCGAAAGGGGACGAATAATATTCGTCCCCTTTTTTATTTCAAAGTCTCAGACCTTTTTTATTGCTTTGGTAAGTAAAAAACATCCAAAGCCTTTCATAAGCCCAAAGTGCATCATTACACACTTTCTTTTACTAATAATCCGTTAAATAATACTTAGGAAAGAACATTACTGATTATTAAGGCGTTTATAAAGGATAAACATTAACATTATGAAGATACTTAAGAAAACAGTTAAAGCTAGAGACTTCAAGTCATATGAAAGTGCTAGAATAGTTAAGAACTCAGGAGAGATTCCTGACAAAGTAACTAACAGTGAAGTAAAGGCTGCCACAAACAAGATTAATCCTGACGAGGCTAGTATGGAAAGCAGAGGGTAATCAACAAAGCTTCATATAACTTTACATAAGCACAAATATTTTTCACAATGCTAAATATTAGAAACCTAAATATTTAAATGCGATGAGTAATAGACGTGAAGAACTTGAGAAAGAAATAGAGATAGTCCAAGACAGAATTGACAGTCCGCCTGCGGGTACACCTAAAGATGTTATGGAATCTTGGATAAAAGAGCTAGATAGTTTATCTTTTGAGTTGAATAATCTTTATGATGACGATGATAATGATTAGTGCTGATTGATTGGGCGTATTTCGACAGAATATACCCACACATAATACGGAAAAGGACGGATGAATATATCCGTCCTTTCTTGTTTGAATAAATGAATCACTACAGAATCTCTTCAGAATGTTTAGCCACTTTTGTTCTTATTAAAAGAACACACATCTAAAATTATTTTTATGAAAACCAGAATTATTAGTGGCTTAGCTCTATTTTGTTTACTTACTGTATTTTACTCTTGTAGTGATAGTGATGATAATAATACTCCATCCATACCGGGAGATATTAGTGAGGAAGGTAAAGGACCTTCGGCTGACGACAGGCTAGATATACCTGTGAGTGAGGCTTTTTTAGGTGATTCGATTCAGTCGATGCTTAGATATTCGTTACAGACTAATCCTGTAAGTATTGTAAATGCGTCTACGACTCAAAACGGGCATATCGAAGTATTAGGCGGATATAAATCGGAAGCGGCAGTATACATTTATGCCAAGGCAGATGACCAATCTTCTTTATCTAAGGAACAAATCAATACTATATTAGACAAATATTATGATGTAAAGTCAGAGGTAAATGGAAAAACAATCAATGCTTCTGTCACCGAGAAGACAGGTATAAATCATGGTACTGACTACCATCAGTTAAGGGTATCGATGAAAATCTTTACGCCTCAAAGTGTTTCTTCGCAGTTAAGCCTTCAGAACGGAAGTATCTTTGTACAGTCTCTTACCGGCCCGCAACATACAGCAACTACAACGAGTGGTGCCATAAAATATTTACATACAGAGGCTACTACAATTACAGCCAACTCAACCAATGGCTATATTGCTTTTATTAATTCAAAAGCATCTGAAGCAATGAGTGCTAAGACTCAAAAAGGAAGTATACAGATTGCAGTGCCTTCAACAACAAAAGCTCATCTCAATTTGTCTTCAACAAACCATGTTACAGCTTCGGTATTAACGGCTAGTAATTTTGATGGTACAAAGACTAAAAATGTTGTAAAAGGAGAATTAAACGGAGGAGGAGCCAACATTAATGCATCTGTCGGTTATGGATCTGTTATCTTCAGATGGTATACGAATAATTAAATAATATAGCAATACATATTTCAATTGCTTAATTCGAAGTTTTGTCAATGAAAAAGCCGCATACATATATTGTACGCGGCTTTTTTATTTAGAATATAAGTTTTACTGTTTTACCTCAACCCACATGCCCGAAGTGCGGCTTTGAGTTTGCGGTTTATACATAGCCTCGCAAGACACTGCCGGAAGATAGAATCGACCGCAATAGGCAGCTTGTAAGCGAACTTTGATTGCTGTTGAATACCCATTACCCAAATTGAAGAATGTCATCACCCTATCGTCTCGTATATCCTGATAGTTAAACGATGGATTGGTAGCATTAGCGGCTGCATTAAATAAGCGGCTATTGAATATTTCCCAACCCGAAGGGAATATCTGGGTAAGTGCTAAGTCGGTGATAGATTCGCCCGAAACATTCTGAACAATCACATTAGCAAAGAACTCTGTCCCCTGTTGAAGTGAAGTCACATCAATCTCGTTATTATTATCATCCACATATTTCACATACAGATTTATCCCGTCATTTTTAGGCTGAGATTTGTCTACCAGAGGTTGTGTACGTCCAATCAAACGAACGTATAATTGCCCTTGACCTTTATTTGTGAAATTGATATTCACAGCTTCCTGTGGTTTAATCGTATATTCATTAAATACCAGAGATGAACTTTCGACCTTTTGAGCTACGCCATTCAAACTCCAGTCATAAGCTATCACTCCTTTACCCATCTTTTCGGCTAATTGAGACATGGCCATCAAACCAAATGCAGCCGTTTGGGTAGAAATGTAATCGGAGCTTAATGCAGCCGATATCTGAGATGCTAACGAAAGGGCTTTCTCGGTTCTGCCTAACAATAAGTTAGTTTCCATTATCATCGCCATATCACGAGCGGGGCTACCGTAGGTATTGTTGAATGCCGAATAATTATCGACAGTTAAAGGAACATTCGTCACAATTTGCTGAGCTGCATCTTTTTTACCTGCAATGGCATACGCGGCAGCTAATCTCCAACGAGCTTGTATCGAAAGCTCTTTCATTTCTTTCAATCGATTCATAGCTCCTAATTCCGGTTCACCGGCTAAAGCCAATGTATACAAACGGTATGCTTGTTGCAGATCGTTCATCGAATACGAGTAATAAGAACTGTAAAGATCTCCCCTGTTCCAACGCTGAGCTGTTTTTTTCTGGAATTGTTTCCACTTACTGATAACTGATTCGGGTACATTATAGCCTTTATTCTTAGCTTCGATAAGGAAATGACCTGCATAGGTACTCACCCACTCTGTTGGATACGAACTACCCGGCCAATAAACTATACCCCCATCTCCTAATTGACGTGATGACAATATTTTGATGGCTTCGTTGATATTGTATTTCATCTTCTCGGTTTCTTTTTCCGAGAATTTACGGAATGCTCCGACATATAACAGAGGGAACACGCGTGATGTTACTTGCTCCGAACATCCATAAGGATAATCATAGAGATAGGCCATATTCTTACTCAGATCAACAGCCGGCATACGAGAAACTTCGAGTCTAACCCAATCATCTGCTGTGGGCGAATCCATATCAATATTTAATTCGTGCGATTGTCCTGCCGGAACCAAAGCATCGGAAGTTAATATAATAGGTGGATTAGGGTTCCGTACCATTATATCGATAGTTTCGTTTGAGCTTTCGCCTCCGCCACTCGCTTTTATGGTTACTTTTTCAGCTCCTGTTTTCTTGGCTACTTTTACTTTAAAGTAAATCACCTTATCGCCTGTTTCGGTAAATGTTACCGACTTGCTTGTTCCGTCAACAAACTGGAATAATCCATTGGCTGCCTGAACAGTTACATTTACTGTCTTCACTTTTTTATCCATTGCAAATACATTCACAGGAAGTAGTATCTCCTCGTCAGGTCCTGCAACTCTTGGAAGTGTTGATAAAACCATCAACGGATTCTTCACTGCAACCGTTTTTTCGGTACTTCCGTAAGCTCCGTCTTGTGAACCTGCAACCACCATCACTCGTACCGAACCGATATACGGATCGAGTTTTATCTTATGCGATTGTGTTTCGCCTTTCTTCATGGTGAATGGTCCTAAGAATTTCACCACAGGTTTGAATCGGTTCAAAGGATTGCTCGATGGTTTAAGAGTCTCGTCACCACCGATACTCAACAATGGACCCAGTTTTCCGGCTTGTGCACCTACTACCATATCGAACATATCCCATGTACGAACTCCTAATGCCTGATAAGCATAGAAATCGGTCCACGCATTGGGTGTTTTAAATGAAGTCAGATCAAGCAGACCTTCATCCACTACAGCCAGAGTATAGGTCATTGCCTTCTTATTCTTCTCCGATACCGAAACGGTAAATTCTTTTTCGGGTCGCAGTTCATCAGGCATGGTTATGACGGGAGTCAATATGGTGTTTTTATTCTCCACTTTGATATTCAACACACCATACAAACGAATAGGCAAATCATTGTCCGTTTGAGCATGTGGTTGTAAAAGTGTTGCGAAGATGAAGAAGTTAGGATTCATTTCGTCCGTTACTTCAAATGTGTATTTGGTATCTTCTTTTGCACTGGTTTTAGCCCAATCGCGTTGTATGACTTTGGTACCGTCTTCGATACTGATAAGCACTCGTCCATCCGAACTTTTAGGAATGGTCACCGTTACTTTTTCGCCCACCTGATAAGGTGTCTTTTTATCTGTTGAGAAAGACAGCATGGTTAATCCCGAAGCATCTTCTTTATCCGAACGTCCTTTCCATGCAGGCCAGTCAACATAGATCACTTTTCCTGAGATATGACCGCTTTGACGATCGGTAGCCATCACCAGATAGCGTCCCCACTCTGCATCTTCGACTTTAAAACTAACTTTGGCTTTTCCTCCGACTGTCGATACATCCTTATCCAATACTACATTTGCCGATGTATTGTTGACATAGGAAGACAGGTCGTCGTTATTACGATTCCACCACCACGACCATTTGATCTTATATATTTTGACATTGACATCCGATCTGCTAACAGGTTTTCCTTCGGGAGTCAATGTTATTATATCCATCACATTGTCTTTGCCTGTTTCCAACATTTCATAGTCTGATTCATTAGGCGATTTTATACCTACATAAGCCGAATATGGAGAATAGGCTGCTGTTTGCGAATAGATACTTGCATCGCCTCCTGTTTCGAATACCCTCGATACCAATGTTGCTTTAAGCATTCCCGGAGCATTGGACGCCGGAGGTAGTTTCGCTGATATGGAAGCATTTCCACTCGCATCCAATCGACCTTCGTATATGGTATAGGTATCGGTAGTAAAGTTGCTTGCCGGATTGTTAAACGAATATGCTTCATATCCTTTAAACGGATTACCGGCTAATGACAAGGTCATTTCAACACTCGCTTTCAGATTGGATGCTGCTGCACCGTGCAACCATTGCGAAGATAAGGTACTGTTCAAGACACCTTTGCTTGCATCAATCAGTTCACCAACATTTAAACGGACTTTCAGCCTGTTGGGTTTTACGGTTTCGATTCGTATTGTTTTTGAGAAGGTAGCTCCTCCTACTTTTATATCTGCCCGCCAGTTACCGGTTATAGCTCCCGGATCGGTTGCCAGTTTGAAAGTATAGAAGCCATCTTTTCCCGATGTATTTACAAATTTCTGATAGAGTTGCCCTGTGGGTGTAAACATGTCTAATGATACGGGATGCCCTTTAGGCAGGGGATTTACTTTATCATCCAAAATAAATGTCAAGTAAATAGAATCGCCCGGACGCCAGACTCCTCTTTCTCCGTAAATATACCCTTTCAATCCCTTTTGTATCTCTTTTCCACTCACATCAAAATTGCTGAGCGATAGGGATAAATTAGAAGTCAGTTTCAGATATCCTTTGTCTTTATCTTTTGATGCCACTACCACAAAAGGAATGCCTCCTTTGTAGTCAATAGTGGCGAAACCATCTCCGTCGGTTTTAGCCGATCCTATACGTTGCATCTGGAAATTATATACATCAACAACTGCTCCTGATATGGGTTTTGTTGTAAGTATGTCGGTAAGTGCAACTGTTACTTTTTTGTCTGAGCCTATTTTAGCGATCAAACCTATATTAGAAGCATATACTATACAATCGGATGAACGGTTGCTGTAATAGCTGCTTTTACAAGGATCTTCTCTTTCCTCCCAATTGTAATCCTCCCAATCTATAGGATCATAATAATAGGTTTGAGGTATGTCCCAAACAGCTTCGTCTTCTTCCGTCATACGGTTGTCGAATCGCTCCAAACCTGCCTCTTGAGGGACTTGGGGAACTATTCCGCTACATGGGTATAATGAATATTCTTTCTTCATGGTAAACTTAATCCGATAGATTGCACCCGGATCTTGTTTAATAAGTGTTGATAAGTCTATCGAGAAATTATTCCATTGATCCAATCGCATGGTATGGTCTTCATCGAGCCTTATTTGCTTTTTAAGCACCAAACGCCCGAAGCGTCTCAATTCATTATCACCTCCAAAATCATTTGATTGAAGGTATCCTAATACATTGTTTTCAAATATCTTGACAATGGTAATATCTACTGCCCACAGATTGACTGCCTGAAAGGGTATATTCAGATTATCGGAACTTGGAAGGATGTTACCCGAGTTGAGTAATTTAATTTCGGGTTTATTTTTTTCAAGTGAGAGCTGATAATTATAATTTTTATCTAATGTTTTATTCTCGGAGCTTTTCAGCTCTTTAAAGATATTCAGATCGACACTGGTATTATTGCTGTTGGCATCTAAATAGAGTTTCAATACATTTTTTTGTATATCGTACGAGAAGTTTTCGATTCCATTCGGATTAACCAATCCTTGTATATTCTGATTGTTCGATAAAGGATCGCTGAATGTAATACGTATACATTCCGATGGTTCGTAAGCCGTGCGTACATCAATCACCGAAAAGGTGGAAGCATTGATAGCCGGTAATACAATGGGCAATTGCTCTGCATCTCTTTTTGCTCCGATAGGCGAACCGTCTACCTTCAACGTATAGGTCAAATCCTGAGTTGTTCTTTTTAAACTGTCAATAGTAAAGGCATATCGTCCTTTTACGTCTGTAGCTTCTATTTTCACAACGGCTGTGTTGGAATTTCCTTCTACCGAAAGCATTTTCTCGATATCGGGCATAGCTGCCTCATCTGCCAGAGAAAGTGTACCTCTTACCGTGTTCCATGTCAGGTCATTGTCCTTTGTTGGGGAATAGGGTAAGATATCTACGGCAAAATTTTGCTCCGGTACTTTAAAGTAGAAATAAAACTCTTTGAAGTCTTTTTCCACCTGAAGTACTTTATCGAGTTTGAACCAAGCATCGTAAGTCTCGCCTTGCTTCAACTCGCCGGGTTCGGGTACAAATTTGATTGTACGTGTATTTACCCAATATGCTTTTCCTTTAATTTTCGGGGAAAACTCGAATAAGTCCTGATCGACTTCGGTATTCAACTCCACGGCAGGCATATCCTGATTCAGTTCGATCTGGATAGAAGATACCGACGAAACCGATCCGTAAGTAAATGCTGCAATATAACGTGCAAATTCGGGATCAATAGTGCGTGATCCTTTACGACTACAGGCATTTGTAAATAACAAAAAGCCTAGCGAGAGCATAAGTACCAATATGGGATTTATCTTTTTTCTCATGAAGTGCTATTTTAGTGAAAGTGTAAATAAAAACAAATATAAGTAAACTTTATAAAGCATATATTGTTTCTTTAGAGAAAGAAAAAGTTAAATGTTCAATTTTTCTAACGCACCCTATGGGATTGTTTTTTATTTTGCCTTGATGCAAAACGAAACAAAAGATCAAGACTGTGCCTTTTGCCCGACCCGCTACGGTCTCAAAAGCTAAAACAAAAGAAAAACGTTTATCGTTGATATCCTTTTGTTTTTTAACGCTTTCTTCACCCTTCGGGTACCCCGTGCAACCGGCAAGGTCGGGAGCCTAACGGACGAAAGCCGTTTACGTGCGTCAGCTCCGGTGCATCAGTGGCGTAGCCGTTGGCTGACAAGCGAGGCAGGCGTAAAACTAAACGTGCCGTAAGGCAATAAGTTTAGTTTAGACCGCAAGCTTAAGGCAGGCAGGCGAGCCACGCGGCACAAAGCCTTTTTGATTCCTTTTGCGGATTTGGGCAAAATGAATACAAGCAATCTTCGATTGCGCGTAGAAGAATTTAAACGACTAATTCGCATAACTATAACAACCATAAGCTGTGAGGGTTCAGTAATAAACCCGATAATACCTTCTGCTACTTATCAGCCATTTTATCTATTAAAGAAAGTATTATGGGAAAATATACGCAGAAACTAGTTGAGAAAATATCAGGTTTGATAGAGGAGGATAATTATACTATTACAGAAATATGCCGCATAGCGGGAATAAGCCGTAATGTGTTTTATGAATGGAAAGCCACCAAGCCCGAATTTTCGGAGGCTTTGAATCAGGCATTCGAAGCTCGTGAAGAAAGATTGAGGCAGCAAGCTCGAAGGTCGATGAGACAGAAACTTGAAGGGCAAAAACAAATAGAAACCAAAATAACTTATACGGCTTCAAAAGACAGTGACGACCCGTATACGCTCGTAGTAAAAGAGTACGTTGTAAAAGAAAAGTATTGCCTGCCGGAAACTTCGGCCATCATCCATTCGTTATCGGGAGGATATAATGAATCGAAAAGCGGAAAACAGGCGATGCCTGCAAGCCCATTGATCATACAGGTGGATAGCGAAAAGACCAAGCGTGATATGGAAAGGTTGCAACAGCGGTTAAGTTCGTAAGAGGTGTCATTTTTGTAATCTTTGTCATCTTTTTTAACGGAACACGATGAAATACAGTTATTTGAAAACAGGACTAAATTACACCTGCCTTACAGGCTAGTAAGGCACATTTGTAAGTTTATTCACAATTATATTCTTTGAAAATTTAAACAAGCTCTAAATATATTAAGTTCTCAGAACCATTTACTGGTTTAGTAAGCGAAACAGCGATAGGGTGTTACAGTCTTTAAATATTTTCTTTTTCTTATATGACCTTTTGTACTAACTTTGCTGGAACGGGGTTTATAAATGAGACATATTAACGGACTTGCGACATAGATGTAACTATAATGTATTGTAATGGTTATAAGGAAATATGAAAAACTTTTGGCAGAGATTAAGAAAAGATTATAACAAGAAAGACACCAAGCTAAAATCGGGGGCTTTTGAACTGTTAAAGTACATAGGACCTGGATTGTTGGTGACTGTCGGGTTTATTGATCCGGGAAACTGGGCATCAAATTTTGCAGCCGGATCGGAGTTTGGATATGCTCTCTTGTGGGTGGTAACCTTATCTACCGTTATGCTGATTATACTTCAACACAATGTAGCCCACTTGGGTATTGTTACGGGATTGTGTCTGTCTGAAGCTGCCAATAAGTATCTTCCCCGACGAGCTTCGAGAATTACACTCTGGTCGGCTATTGCTGCTTCTATTTCGACATCTCTAGCCGAGATATTAGGGGGAGCAATTGCCTTACAAATGCTTTTTGATGTCCCTATAAAAATAGGAGCTATACTTGTTACCATATTTGTGGCGTGTATGATGTTCTCCAATTCATACAAGAAGATCGAGCGTTATATTATTGCCTTTGTATCTCTGATCGGATTGTCGTTTATATACGAACTTTTTCTGGTAGATATCGAATGGAAAGAGGCTGCTGTTTCGTGGGTCACTCCATCTATGCCCGACGGAAGTATACTTATTATAATGAGCGTCTTGGGTGCGGTTGTTATGCCTCACAACCTCTTTCTTCATTCCGAAGTTATTCAAAGTCGCGAATGGAATCTGAAAGATGATAAGGTTATTGAGAAGCAACTTAAATATGAGTTTTTCGATACCCTTTTTTCGATGGTTATCGGATGGGCTATTAACAGTGCGATGATCCTGCTGGCTGCTTCTACTTTTTTCAGAGAAGGGTTAATCGTAGATGATTTACAACAGGCAAAAAGCCTTTTAGAACCTCTATTGGGAGCAAATGCTGCTGTTGTATTCGCCATTGCTCTTTTATTTGCAGGGGTTTCATCTTCGATGACTTCGGGTATTGCGGCAGGGTCTATCTTTGCCGGCATGTATGACGAACCGTATAATATAAAAGATATACACTCTCGCACCGGGGTGGCCATTTCGTTGGGAGTAGCTCTTTTAATCATATTTCTAATAAGCAATCCTTTCAAAGGACTCATCATTTCGCAAGCGGTGCTTAGTATGCAATTACCGATAACTGTCTTTTTACAGGTAAGACTTACTTCTTCTAAAGAGGTAATGGGTAAATATGCAAACAAACCTCTCACCAAATACATGCTTTATACAATTGCAAGTATTGTTACTTTACTGAATATTTGGTTACTATATAGTTTAGCTACGGGATGGGTAATAACCGGCTAAGTATAATTATACCTCTTTATAATGTTGAAGATTATATTGAAAGGTGTATTTTGAGCATTGTTCGTCAATCTATTGATACTGACAAGTATGAATTGATTGTGGTTAATGACGGCTCAACAGATAGAAGCGAATCTATCGTTAGAAAACTACAAAGCAATTATCCTTTTATAAAGCTGATTAAGAAAGAGAACGGAGGTCTTAGTTCTGCTCGAAACAAGGGATTAGATATTGCTTCCGGTGATTATATATTCTTTGTTGATGCTGACGACTGGGTATCGCCCGACTCATTATCTCAATTATTGGATATTATAAATACTAACCCTGACGATATTATTTTATTCAAAGTGGCAGAAGTGTATCCTGATGGAAAGACAAAATCGATCCATTTCCATCTCCCCAAAAGCAACCAAATGCTACCGGTGGATGATTACATTTGCAACTACACAATACTGAGTGCAGCATGGCAAGGATTATTTAAGCGTAGTCTCTTCACCGATCATAACATACGAATGCCCGAAGGTTATCTGGCTGAGGACGATGATCTGGTTGTCAA
Source organism: Dysgonomonas sp. HDW5A (assembly GCF_011299555.1). Taxonomy (NCBI): domain Bacteria; kingdom Pseudomonadati; phylum Bacteroidota; class Bacteroidia; order Bacteroidales; family Dysgonomonadaceae; genus Dysgonomonas; species Dysgonomonas sp. HDW5A. The sequence continues at coordinate 1,214,810 of NZ_CP049857.1, forward strand.
ATTATACTCTGTAGCCGAAACTATTTATTATCTGCCTATCGAAGGTTATAATTACTACCAACGTCCGCAATCGATCAGCAATAATTCTGACACGCATCACAATGAAAAACTGATAAAAGACCGAATTTCTATTTTCAGGGAATTGGTAATCTATGTCCAAAGGTTCACAGGTAAAAGAAAAATGGGATTGGAACGCAAATTAAATTTTCTGGCACTGGATATAATAAGATTACTTATCCGAAAATCACAAACGAGACCGACAATCGATGCAATATTACGACAACTATCTGATTTAGGCTATTTTCCATTAAGCAGAAAGGCATATTCGGTGAAATATACAATACTCCGGACGTTACTAAATAAGCCTTCCAGAATCCGTTTTTTTACTTCTTTGAAAAAAAGTGAAAAGTTTTTTTAATAATCTCTTGTTTTTTGCAACTTATAATATATCTTTGTACCCGCTAACGCAATAGTAGCCGCGGATGTGGCGTAATTGGTAGCCGCGCCAGACTTAGGATCTGGTGCCGAGAGGCGTGGGGGTTCGAGTCCCTTCATCCGCACTGAAAGCGACAAATTGAAGATTTCTTCTTTTGTCGCTTTTATCGTTTTCATAACTTGCTATTTCTAAACCTATTACAGATAGTAACATATTGTGCCTTGGAGTTCGATAACCTTTGATTTCTTAGTCATAGATACCATCCCACTCTTTAATAAGTTGGAGTATAAAAACCATCAAGACTTAGCTATTACACTTGACTTGCTCTATATTGATAGTCATCATTCTTACCTTTCATCTCTGAAATCAGGTGTTCTGTCTCATTTCTCAAAAACACTTCCAAATGCTTGATACTTTCGTTGTAGAAACGAACTAAAATATCAAGCATAATGAAAGCAAAGAATCCTATTCAACAATTCAATCGCCCTGTACTGTTTTATACTTTATCCACACTTATTCCCTGGAGCTTTTGGTTTGCAGCAGGCTACATAAGTCAGATCACTCCTTATCAGGATAAATTTCTTCAGATAGCAAGCCTGCTATCCTTTATCGGACTACTTACTCCCTTGGCTGTCGTATTTGCATTAACAGCCAAGCACACGAATATAAAAAGAGATATAACAACACGTCTTTTCAACTTTAGTGATATTAAGCCTGTCTACTTTCTGCTGACTTGTCTGATTATGCCTGTCAGTATAATGATAGGACAAGCCATTTCCCTGTTATTTGGATATAGCTCAGACCAATTTATTATCACAGGAAACTTCACTTTCTCCTCCGGCATCTTCCCGGTATGGTTCCTGCTAATAGTAGCCCCTGTTATAGAAGAATTAGCATGGCATTCCTATGGCACTGATTCTTTACGTAATAGGTTCAACCTGTTTAATGTCTGTCTTATTTTCGCCTTGTTCTGGGGAATCTGGCATATCCCCTTATCCACTATTCGTGATTACTATCAAAGCAATGTTGTGAATGACGGTCTTATCTATGGCTTGAATTTTCTGGTTAGCATTTTCCCGTTTGTTATACTTATGAACTGGCTCTATTACAAGACAAACAGAAATATCCTTATCGCTATTATCTTCCATATCACAGCAGGGCTTTTCAACGAGCTGTTCGCTCCACATCCCGATAGTAAAATCATCCAAACTATCCTTTTGATTGTATTGGCTAGCATAGTGGTCGTAAGGGATAAAGAAATGTTCTTCAAAAGATAATCAGACCAGAATATCATATAACACTGAAAATGGCAACCTGAACTTTTATTCAATTACGACTAAGGGAAAAATAAAGTTTAATCTACAACAAAGCTGCTTCTGTCGCAAAAAAACGGCATTCTGTCTCATATTTCAAAAGCAAGCCTTTACAAGCAATACTTTTGCATCGTCAACTAAATGGATAACTAAAAGAGGTAGAAAGTGGATAAGAAAGAAACGCCTGAAAAAGTATTATAGACTCTAAAAAGGAGGTAACTTCATTCTTCAACATACTATACCTCTTAGATTTTTAATGTAAATTTGACAGCACACTACCAATAACTAGCATATGATAAAATCGAGACTGTATAATTTTTTTGTTGATCCTAAATACAGGATATGGAGACATATCCTGTTTATTCTTTCATTTGCAATAATATCCTATCGGCAGATTACTTATATCTTTCGGGATAATATTACCACTATAACAGATTACAGACCTTTTCTTGTCTCCATCACCCTTATGGTATATCTATCGACATTGTATGTAAATATTTATTATTTAGTTCCCCGCTTTTTGTTGGGACAACGATATAGAATTTATTTAGCAGGGTTCTTTTTTATCATATTTATTCAGATCGCATATCTTATTGGGATGGAACATATTGTACGCACCTTATTTGAGATGCCCTACAAAATAACATCCTATACTCCGCTTGTATTTATTCAACTCATTCCTACTTCTACGATAAATATGATGTGTATAATGGGGATATCCGCCACATTATTATTTAAGCATCAAATATTGGAAAACGAACGAATGAAGAAAATCGAAGAGGAATATATACAATCGCAATTAAACCGCTTAAAAGAACAGATTTCCCCGACTTTTCTATCAAATATTCTGAACAGGACTTCGGAGTTAACTAAGACTGATTCGAATAAGGCATCCGATATGTTGATCAGGCTTGGACAATTACTAAGGTACCAATTGTATGATTGCAACAGAGACAGAGTATTATTAAGTGCCGAAATAAATTTTATAAAGAACTACCTTGATTTGGAGCAAATATATTGCAATCAATTTGAATATGACTTTACCTTCGACAATAATATCAAAGAACTATTACTTCCTCCTTTATTACTCATTCCTTTTATACAAAATGCTGCAAATAGAACAGAATCTATTGAAAAGCACGTGTGTTTACGTTTAAGTCTTAAAAGAATAGAAAACAGTTTGTTTTTTAGCTGTCAATCTACAAACAAAGCTCTATTGTCAGAAGTTCAACTTTTCGCTGTAAAAAAAAGGTTAAATTTAATGTATCCGGGCAACTATATTTTATCAATGGTCAAAGGCAAGACCGAACTCCAACTTAATTGTATTACCGAATAATAATGGATCAAATAAAGAAAAAAACAATATTATATTATTTGAATGATAAAAAGTATCATGTTCACAGACATTTATTGTTGCAATTATTTGCATTGATATATGCCCTTGATGTTTTTTGTCCTGTACCGGGGCAGTTACCTCTGTCGGTAGGCCGATTCGTTACATTTTTAGGCTTCTATCTTATCCTCAATTTGATAATCTATCCGAATGCTTACATTTTTGTACCACGCTATCTGGTAAAAAAGAAGCTATTGAAATATATATTGTCAATAGTTGCGATCATACTTGTTTGCTTATTTATTATTGCAACCATTGTGGTTTTATTTGAAAAGCCAAATACGGGGATTTTAAAACAGGTTCCATCCCGTAATTTCTTTTTAATAATGTTAATAATATTACCTTCCGGAGTGACTTTTGGTTTACAGTGCGCCGGAGTGGCGGCATTTACGGTTTTCAGAAAGTGGACAGAAGAGAATCAACGGACTAATGATCTGAAAGCAGCTACTCTGCAGACAGAACTTACATTTCTGAAAAGCCAGATAAATCCGCACTTCCTATTCAATATTATAAATAATGCCAATATACTGGTGGATGATGAGCCTGAGATGGCTTCCAGTATGCTGACTAAGTTGGATGACCTGCTAAAATACCAGCTAGAAGATAGCATGAAAGAGAAAGTACGATTAACGGATGATATCCGTTTTTTAACTGATTATCTGGATTTGGAAAAAGTAAGACGTGACCATTTTGAATTTGAAATTCAGACAAGAGGAAATATAGACAATATATCTATTGCTCCTTTATTGTTTATTCCATTTGTAGAAAACGCTGTTAAGCACAATTCGGATAGTAGCAGGACTTCATATGTAAACCTGTCATTCGCCATAGAAAATAACACGTTGGCCTTTATATGCGAGAATTCTAAGCCTATAAAGCCGATTCAACAGAAAACAGGCGGAATCGGATTGAGTAATATATCCCGTAGATTGAACCTACTTTATGACAACAGCTACTCATTGGAGAGAAAGGAAACAGAACAAGTGTACATGGCAAAATTAACACTCAAACTATAATACTATTCTTACGTTGAAAAGTAACTGAATAAAACAAATTTTACTCCCATTACAATAACAACAAAGGTTGCCTCATATTTCAAAGGCAACCTTTATTATGTGAAAGTCTTTATATCTAAGAAAATTAATTTATACCAGCAGAACTTGTAGGAGCCGGAGCCTGTTCGATCAATTCCATAAACTGATCGAGTTTTGGAGTAATAATTATCTCTGTCCGGCGGTTGCGGGCTTTTCCTTCGGCAGTACTATTGCTTACAATCGGATTATACTCTCCACGTCCGGCAGCAGTCAGACGTTTTGGATCAACTCCATAGGTATTTTGCAGAGCCTGAACAACTGACGATCCACGTAACGCACTCAAGTCCCAGTTGTTACGGATATTAGGACGAGAAATGGCATCCGGGTCTGTATTTCCTTCTACCAATACATCATAATCTTTATAATCTAAGATAATTTTAGCGATTTTACTGAGTGTTTGACCTGCTTTATCGCTTATTTCGAAACTACCCGAACGATACAGCATATTATCAGCCAAAGAAATATACACAACGCCTTTCAGCACTTGAATATCGAGATCCTGCATTTCTTCGCGAGTAAGTGAACGGGTAAGATTATTCACCATGACAAGATTCAAAGAATCTGATCTATTTTTAGCTTGTACCAAATGTTGAATAAAGCGGTTGGAAGCATTGATTTCATCTACCAATTTTCCAATATTGGCATTACCTTGAGAGTTATGCTGAAGGCTCTTATTCAGAGAACCCTGCATTTCGGCTAAAGCGGCACGCAGCTCGTCATTATTTTTTCGGGCATCGCCCAAAGTTTCTTCAAGGCTCGCCACTCGAGTACGATTCTCCGTCAGCTGCAATTGGCTTCCCTGATAGTCTGCCTGCAATTGCTTGTAATCGGTCTCTAAATTTCTAAATTTCCCCTTGCTTACACACCCTGTAAACATTATACTTGCTGTTAATATCAGCAGCGACCAAAATGAATATTTCATAGCCTGAATCTTATTATATTAATTTAATATGCAATTAATATTTATAACAATGATATTCGCTAATAGTTTGGGACTGTATCGTTTATATTGATTAAAAATAGATTTGAAAGGAATACGTAATACCTTATAGTCTATAAGTGATCTTCGTAGAAGAGTTTTCGGAATCGATAAAGTTCGCTGATTTATCTTCATCTAAACAATAATAAAGCTTTTCAAAAGGGGGAATGAACTATCACTCCCCCTTTCTCTCCTTATTTTACAAACCGTTAGATTAAGGTTAATAAACACAGATTGGTTGTAATGGCTAACTATAATTGATCTATATCATCGGTTTGAAAAAAGGCATCTATACAGACATCGTCCCGAATGAGACACGAGAGTGTAGCTTCCGAAAAACGTATTTCGACTATCAAATCGGGATTCTTCTTTACAGGTTTTATGATGTGGTATGTCTTGTGAATTTTCAAGATCTCACCAAAGGATAGCCCTATACATTGGGAGGCTGCAACAGGTATAGATGCAACTGAACAACTATTGGCAATAGATGGAGCAGGGAATTTTACGGTGTTTGTTGACATAGTGTATCGTTTATTGTGCTTGGATTCGTCCAAAACAAGCCTTATACTAATAAAAGAAGCGGGAGGACATTAACCTATTCGCCAAAAAGGGAGTCGAAGCCCCGAAGCACAAACAGGAAACGCCTCCCGCCCTATATCAAATAAGACGGGATGGGCGTTCTACTGTTTCCAAATGCTTCTTTTATTTCGACTTTTTTTTGGCACAGAATCAGCTAAACGCTTAATACCTTATATTATACTATGTCTTGTCATTTCTGACAAGGCAAAGATATAGATATTCTTTTATTTTTTGTTTTTCATTCATATTAATCAGTTTGAAATGTGCTATTACAAAAATAAGTTCTTCTCGTGCAATAAAATATTTTACTGCACGATATTATATTTGTTGATTACCAAGCGATTTCTTACTTTTGAAAAAGAAAAATCAAGAATGCGATAAATTATTATCTGAGTTGGGGTAAAATATCTTAATTTAGCACTAAACTTGACGAATACACATTTGTTTAATCAACTGATAACGATATATAAATATGGAAGCTGTTGCCGAAAAAAAGAAAAAAGTTCATCACGGGCGAAATATACGAATCGTCAGAACCAGTCAGAATGTTACTCAGGAAGACTTGGCTTTCAGGCTAAATCTATCACAAAGCAAAGTATCTGCTTTGGAATTGGATGAGGTAATCGAAGATGCCGTTCTTGATAAATTTGCAATTGCTCTTAATGTTCCGGTTAATTTCCTGAAAAATTTTGAGCCGGAAGAAGTTATAAAATCATTTACAGTAACTGATAATACATTCAACAATACGCCATCGGAGAACTCGAAAGAAGTTATCACACAAGGCATTATTGAAGAACAAAATAACACTTACACTTATCCGATTGATAAAGTTTCCGAACTATACGAAAGGCTTTTAAAAGAAAAGGATAAGCAAATAGATGAACTGAAAAAAGAGGTTGAGAAATTAAGCAAGAAGTAATATGAACAGAATAAATATTACAACACTAGGCGTTAAAGACGTTGCTAAAGCAGCCGAGTTTTACAAAAAGCTAGGATTCATCACCCCAAGTACCGAAGAAAATCCATCGATTGTATTTTTCAATAACGGAGGTACAAAGCTTGCCCTTTATCCGCTCGAAGAACTTGCAAAAGATATCAACGAATCTGATCCTCCTAAAATATCAACAGGCTTTAACGGGTTTACATTGGCCTATAATGCCAAAACAAAAGAAGAGGTCGATTTAGTTTTCACCCAAATAGAAGAATTGGGAGGAAAAATAATAAAAAGCCCCAAGCCGACTTTCTGGGGAGGGTATGGCGGTTATTTCCAGGACTTAGACGGATATTATTGGGAAGTGGCTTATGCCGACAGTTGGATATTTGATGATAATGACATGTTGGTCATTACAGAATAAATAGCAAAAAAACTTCCGGAAGACTTCGGGAGTTTTTTGTTTTAGACGATTTTCGTTCTTTTCATCCCATTACAGACGCATATCCAAAAACAAGCTGTATGTTTGCCTCTATAACGATATAAAACGAATACACAATGCATCACGAAAACCATTATACAAACCGTACCAATTGGCTAAGAGCAGCTGTTTTGGGAGCAAATGACGGAATCTTATCTACAACCAGCCTTGTTATAGGAGTGGCGGCAGCCGATGCTTCGAGACATTCGATCACTTTGGCGGCTTTAGCCGGACTGGTGGCTGGAGCTTGCTCGATGGCGGCAGGAGAATATGTTTCGGTAAGTTCACAAACCGATGTTGAAACGGCAGATCTTAAGAGAGAAAAAAAAGAACTCGAAGACAACCACCAACAGGAACTTGAAGAATTGGCAGGTATTTATGAAAAAAGAGGACTCGACGAAGATCTGGCCATGAAGGTTGCCCAACAACTGATGGATCATAATGCACTGGAGGCTCATGCACATGATGAACTGGGCATCAACGACATGACCAAGCCCAACCCCTTACAAGCTGCAATGGCATCGGCGGCTTCTTTTATTTCGGGAGGAATACTTCCTTTACTTGTGGCTGTTTTGGCTCCCCTAAAAGGAATGGTTTTCTATCAGTATGCATTTGCCATTTTATTTTTGGCAATATCGGGAACAATGGCGGCAAAAATGGGAGGTTCGAATATTTCTAAGGCCGTTGCCAGAATATGCTTCTGGGGAACTGTTGCCATGTTTATCACCGCTGCGGTAGGATATATATTCGGAGTGAAAACTTCGTAATAAGTACTTATAACGAAACTAGCAAATATAAAACCGATCAGGATATATTTAGCTAAATATATCCATGATTGTAAAAACACATTCTTTAGACTGGTGTTTATTAATAGCAGGAACAAGGCGTCTAAAATGCTCTGTTTGACAATGTCTGTCCAAAGCATCGTGATCGGGCCATTCTTCGATAAAAACAAAATGGGTTTTATCTTCCTGATCTATATACAAATTATACTCAATGCAATCTTTCTCTTCTTTTGTCTTAGCAACTAACTCTGCATAAAGCGGTTTGACTATTTCGAGATATTCTTCTTTTATAAAATCTTCGGCAATTACTTTAATCATAACTATTTATTGGTTTTTGTATATATGATTAGTAAAGTTAAGAATACTATTTGTATAAAGTCTTTTGGGGGACAAATAAATAGTTAATAGAGTAAGAGTCTGAAGTAGGGATATTTATCTATAAAGATATAAATGACAGGAATCTGTAGTTGATTTGTTCTGTTTAATTCATTTTTCTACGCGCAATCACAGATTGCTTGTATTCCTTTTGCCCTAAGCCGCAAAAGGAATCAAAAAGGCTTTGTGCTGCGTGGCTCGCCTGTCTGACTAAAGCTTGCAGCCAACGGCTGTGCCACTGATGCACTTCGGCTGACGCATGTAAAAGCTTGTAGTCCGTTAGGCTACCGACCTTGCCGATTGCACGGGGTACCCGCAGGGCGAATGAAAGCGTTAAGAAACAAAAGGATATCAACGATAAACGTTTTTCTTTTGTTTTAGCTTTCGAGTCCATAGCGGGTCGGGCAAAGAGGCTCAGTCTTGATCTTTTGTTTCGTTTTGTATCAAGACAAAATGAAAAACAAACCCGATAGGGTGCGTTAGTAATAAAAGAACAGTTATTTAAACTACTGAATAAAATAAATAATAGGATATGAATATTGACATTAAAATAAGAGAAAATAAGAATTACAAAAAATGTGTCACTTTTGTAATGTTTGTAATCTTTTCACTCATTAAATACTGGATTTTAGATATTTACAAAAATCGCAAAAATGACACTTCACTTGTCACCTTTTTACCCTTTTTGTGTACTTTCTGTAACCAATGATAGTTTATTGTCAGTTTATTTTTTACAGAAAAAGATGAAATAAAATAACAAGTTAGATTCGTATGTTATACGAAATTGTATATTTGCAAAGATTAAATATTTAATAATAAATTTTAAGAACATAATTGCTTATCGTTATTTTGTCGGTCAAAGCAATAAATAGTCCTGCGAACTTAAGATATATGCACATAACAATACACTCATACAATTATTAAACTAAACTCCGATGAAAATAAAACTGATAATACTCCTTTCACTTCCCTTGTTTATATTTAGTTCGTGCAGCTCTGACGACGATAATATACCAAAATTAAACCCTAAAAGTCCGACCTATGTAAATGATTGGATATATGAACAAATGGGGATGTATTACTTATGGAATGAAACACTTCCCGCGAATCCTGATAAAAGTTTAAGTCCTGATAAATTTTTCGATGCCTTACTCAACAAGAGCGATCGTTTTTCGTGGATACAAGATAATTATCTGGATTTGATGTCGTCACTCAGCGGTGTTAGCAGCGGCGATATAGGTTTTGAATATGTAGGGTATCTTATTTCCGAAGGCTCGGATCTGGTTGTTGGCCAAATTGCATATGTGAAACCCAATACACCCGCACAATCGGCAGGATTGAAGAGAGGCGACCTTTTTACTAAAGTAGATGGGGTTGCTCTGACTACAACGAACTGGAGAACTCTCCTATCGGGACAAAACAGCACAGCGCAAATTACATTTGTAGACTCTGAGTTTGTTAATCAAACGAATAAAACAATTGGAAAAATAAGTAAATATGCTGAGAATCCGGTTTATATGGATAGCACGTACACTGTTGGCAATAAAAAAATAGGATATCTTGTGTATAACTTTTTTGCCAATGATAACGGAAGTGGAGACAGGCAGTATGATCTTAAATTGAATAAAGTATTTGCCGGCTTCAAATCAAAAGGTATCACCGACCTTGTGCTCGATTTACGTTACAACAGCGGAGGCTCGATGCTATCGGGTGTTATTCTTTCGAGCCTTATTGTACCCGATTTAAGCACTGACAAGGTCTTTAGTTCCGTACAATTCAACTCATTGTATCAAGCTGCTTATGTAAAGAAATACGGGGCCGGATCTTTGACCGATAAATTCATGGATAAAATTGAAGTGAATAAAACAAAGCAGGAAAAACTCAATAATCCGGGTACTATAAAATCGCTTTATGTACTTACCAGTGGTTGGACTGCCTCAGCCAGCGAAATGCTTATTAACGGGCTTAAACCATACATGAACGTATATCTTATCGGAACTACTACCGTGGGTAAAAATGTAGGTTCTTACACGATATATGATGAAGAAAATAAAACTACAAACAAATGGGGGATGCAACCTATTGTTTTGAAGTATTTCAATTCGAACGGAACTTCCGACTTCGAAAAAGGATTCATTCCCGATGAAGAGTTGAACGATAATAACATACATAAATTCGCTCTCGGCGATTTGCAAGAGGTAATGTTACAAACAGCTATCCAAAAAATCACAGGAGTATCCGGTGTACGCAACGCTCAGGCAGATGCCAAACTACTTCAATCTCAGGGTTCGTCTGTTGAGAGAAAACCTTGGAGCAACAAAGGTATTGTTGATAACAGGGTGTTAGTTCCCATGAATAACTTACAAGAATAACATGAAATTATTGAGCATCAAGACTTTCATTATAGTTACATTATTGTCTGCTACATGTACAGGGGTGGCATATTCGCAAACCCCTCAACTAAATAGCAGAAGACGACCTGTACTAGTAGATGATATACGAGCTCAACCTCTTTATGAAACCGAAGTTCTGAAGGACTGGAATAGCATACCTCATCTAAATGATAATCAACGCAAAAAGATCGAAGATATCAACAGTAAAGCTAAAAAGAAACTCATCGGAGTAAGTCAAACTCTTACAAATAGAATCTTTCAGCTGGAGACTTTATATGCCAACGATCCGACTAATGCCAAAGAGATCGGTAATAAAGAGAGGGAAATTGCAAAACTCGAAGGTAAATTAGATAACATAGTACTCGACTCCAGAAAGAAAATCAGAAAATTACTAGACCCGGAACAGATCGCTTATTTAGACTCTACAGACTGGTGATGAGTATAAACATTTAAATATCAGGCATACTTTCAAAAAAATAAATACCTTTGCACCAGAAATCATAAAAATCTGTGCTTTGAGAATAATTCTCTTATATATTACTGCTTAATATTAGCCTTTACACTACAGGCTGATATATCTTTTTATTGGGGCTCACAGCTCTGATAAATTTTTCATTCCTAAAACTTATTATTGGTTTACAATACTCTCATTAACAGAAGTATCGTATTCCTGTTACCCAATCGAGTCTCTTGACCATTCAATATGATCAAGCAGATAGATTTATATATGCATACCATGCAGATGAAAAATATAGAGAAGGATATTAAGCAGTATATCTCGACAGAATCAGTAAGCAAAAACAATAATACGATCCGACATTTTATTTGGGAAGTTATACCTACCGATACGCCTTTATTTAAAAGAAAATGCAGTAAATGCAAAAACAGCAATCTATATTATTGCAGTGATAAATTCAGACTCAACTCGCAGAAAAAGAGTATTGATGTCTGGCTGATCTATAAATGTATCAAATGCGATAACACATGTAATATCACTATCCTGTCTCGTACCCGACCCGAATTGATTGATAAAGAACTATATCAAAAATTTATGATGAACGATGAGGAGACAGCATGGAAATACGCTTTCGATACAGAAACTGCAAAGCGAAACAACCTGGAGTCGGATCATAGTAATATTGAATATAACATAGTCCATGAGAATACAACATTCGAAGATATCGTGAAGATGGAAGAAGATATAGTTGTGTTCGAGATAAGATCAAACTTCAATCTCGATTTGAAATTAACATCATTAATCAGGCAGTGTTTCGGCACCTCATCAAATCAATTGGGCAAGATGCTCGAAGGTGGCATACTTACAATTCACCCTTTAGGTTCTGTCAAAAAAGCCAAAGTCAAAGATGGGGTTAAAGTTACTGTCAATCGTAATAAACTATATACATATCTCAAAAAAGAGTAACCATACTCAAAGAAGAATCAGCAGGATATCCTGCTGATTCTTCTTTGTACTCACCTCTAATCTACAAAAGCAAGCATTTGGTATACAAACAGAGGCGTTCTGTCTCTTATCTAAAATCTGCTTATTGATAGGATATATCTTCGCAGTATAAATAATCAAAAAACAAATTAAAATAAAAAACAATCGTTATGAAAAAGCTAGTAGTAGTATTAATAATCATTCTTTGTTTCATCGCAACAGCTAGTGCACAAGTCCGCTTCGGAGTTAAAGCAGGAGGAAATCTGTCGTTCCTGTACACAAGTGGAAGTAATCAAGGTATAAATGCCGATCAATATAATGGAAGATTCGGATATCATTTTGGAGGTATGCTGGAATACTCATTGTCGGAAATGTTCTCTATTCAACCGGAGTTAATGTATCTGAATCACGGAGCAAACCTGAAGAAAGAAAACTCTTTCGGAATGAAAGACGGACAGATAACATTAAACACCTTACAATTACCGATCAACCTGAAAGCCAAATTCAATCTGGGTCAATCCGATTCTAAACTATTTGTATATGGAGGTCCTTACGTCGGTTACAATATGTATGGAAAGGTAGCAGGCAAAATAGATGGTGCAAAGGTAGATAATAAACTTTATGCAAAAGATTCGAACATGAAGCGTTTTGATTATGGTTTTGGAATCGGCGTAGGTATTGAGATGAAAAAATTCGTATTGACCTTAGGTAATCAATACGGAGCGAATGACATCAGCGGATCTGAAAAAGGAAAGATGAGAGCGGGTCACGTAAGCCTATCGGCAGGATATTTTTTCTGATAAAAGCTTAACCATAGCAATCATAAAAAAGCGAGCTTTGAACTCGCTTTTTCTTTTTATTATAGTCTTATCAATCGTGTATTTGGGGTATACGTTCTTTATCACCACTAACTTCAAAGAAGTTCCACCGTCCTCTTTCCAGCAAACGATAGTCTCGATTATTTCCTCCGGATGTCCACCAAGCAGGTCTATCTTCAAATGGTGTTTGATGATTCTTATTCGGAAGTTGTAATACACATCCTGCCTCATCGTTATGACAGGCTAGATGTATAGTATCGTCCCAAAGATAAGGCCTTATTAAAGTATACCAGTTTTCGATACGGTGAATACTTCTGCTAACATAAAATGGGCCATCGTTTGCGTTAGTAAGTTCATAGAAAGCCGATATATACAAATGCAAAAAATCAGAGACACTCAATAGTTTTTGAATTAAGGGGTGACCGGGGTTACCCCAGTCAAATATATCCTGAGTTCCGGCATCAATTCCCCAACCTGTTCCTAACGTAGTATCAAAATCATTCGGTATAAAAAAGAATTTACCATGTGTGTTAAAATAAAAGTTGAAGTTATTGGCGTTAGCCCAATAATCGTCCATATTTCCACAGATTACATTTATCAAATAAGACTTGAGTAGTAATTTAACATCCATTGCCTCATGAGCCCAGTTCTTCAGAGCATCACCTTTCAGCGTAACAAGGTTACGGACAAAGCTTGTTAGCTGCGCATTAGCTACTTTACGGCTGGATGTATTTGTCCGCAGATCGTAAATACTACGATCTTCAATAACAGAAGGATCATAGTTATTTAAGGCTGCACCATTATCACCCTTCCATAGAAAAGGAATATGGCTACCCGGATTATCGTCTCCGAAATAGGTCTTTCGAGCATCAAGATAATCATCCTCAATAAATTCCTTCAGTTTATAAATACCAAAGTAAGCAGGCTTAGCCCCTCCATCAATGATGTGGATGAAAAATCTGCACATACTCATCAGAGGTCCCGAATATACTCCGGCTTCCTGATACAGATCGAAACTGTATACTTCGCGAATACGGGTTGGATCTTCCCTGATAAACTTAAGATCAAGTCTGGATAAACTTTCAAACCTTTGTCCCGGGACATTTCTGCCGAATTGCAATGCAAAACTTGCCTGACGCCAAACCGGATTTTTAGGATTATGATGTTCTCCTTCATTTCCCTCAGGGCGATTACGGCTACTATTTCCTCGGACTCTCAAACCTACATTGGGAACTTTTTGTGCAGCAATGTGATCATTACCACTGAAAACAAAATCTCCCGGAATCCAAAAATTAACATCGGGGGCTGCGTCAAAGGCTTCAAGCAACTTATTCCAGTCTGCCACTTTAATTTCCAGAGTAACTTCGGGTAGAGCCTCCAAGTCGAAAATTTCTTTCAGCTTGGGATTGTCAAAAACACTTTTCTTTTTCATCTTGTAAAATTTTTAATTAATAAACTACACAATGTGCATAGCATTATACCGTGTTAAGAAATTAGTGAGTGTGTTTACTCCTGTTATTTGTTTTCGAGCAGAGACATATAATAAGCCTCTACATCTTTCCAATGGTAATAAGGTAGTATATCGCTCTTTATGGGCGGAATCGTTATTTCGTTTTCGTGCAATAGGAACTTCACCAATATATCGTCAGAGCCTTTCTTCCTGAAAAATACAATCTGTACATTTCCTGCCATAGGCACAATCTTGAAATCGCTCCAGGCCTTATAAAACTCGGCAGGGTCTGCTACACTGCTGTAACAATTTTGCAAATGAAGAAGAGCAGCAAGAGGCATAAGATTACCATCGTGTCCGAAACGGAATGTTCCCCCTTTGCCGTTAGAGTGAATTACCTCATTGGCACTGTCGAGAATATTACGAAGGAGCGGTTTGGCGTTCCCCATCATTATACCTCCGTTTTGTGCCGAAGTTGCATCACACACATAATGACGGTAGTTTACACACTGCCACAGATCGAAAAGTTCTTGCTTTTCGAACAGATCATAAAAAGACACGTTGGTCTCCATATTCTGCATATCACCTGCAATCCAGTATAGTGCCCACATTAGAGAAAATGGATTTACTTTTTTTACGATATAAGTACTATCCGAAAATAACGAGTTTACCAACCTCTCGGGTTTGGTATGACTTTGCTCAAACTTGCGGTATTCTTCACGCCATATTCCGCCGTTCTTTGCTCTGAAGTCTAATGCCTCATTGGTATGATAGTTCAGATACTTCATATACTTATTGCTCGATTCGCGAGTAATATCCAATGTAGGATTGAATTCTTTCAACCGTTCGCTGAAAGCATCCATACTTAGCACACAGCGTATAATAACCGTTGAGCGTGCCGACAGTTTAACACTATCGGTAAATATCTGAGGAAACGACTTGTACATCCGTTCGGCAATACCTCGTTGCTGACGTACGCCTAAAGGCGAAAGATCACCTCCATGCCCTTCGGCTTCTATCCAGACTTTGCTTAAACGATTATAAGCATCTATACCCAAAGGGGTAAGTGCATTAGCTTTGTTTGCATCTTCCAGAAGATCAAGTACCCACTTATAATCATCGTCACTGATCAGATAGCGTGATCCATGGCGACCATAATGGCTGATATAAAAGGGCTCATATCCTTTGGGAACCGGTGTTTGGGCTACAATTTCATCAGAAGGATAAGCATAGTAAACACTGCCTGTTTTCTCAAGTGTTGCAAACATTTCCTCTTTTGTGGTCTGCCCCCATAGGGAACTGATATTCAAGAGTAAGATTACAGATAACAAACAGGTACTTTTCAGATTTAGTCTTTTCATCATTTACATTTTAAGAGGTAAGGCATTAAACCTTAAGTTAAAAAAATTATAAAAACCGACTGTATTCAAGTTAAGTTACTAAAAGCTGCCTATTATTTCAAAGCAGCTTTTGTCACATGAATGAGACGCATCACGCGCTTTCAGAAAAAGAATGTCGTGTTTTTATTGTATATTAAGTAAAAGAAAATATTTAATGATACATTTTAGAAGCATAACAACCTGTCACTGTTTTGCTTGCCAAAGCAATAAATAGTTCTACGAACTTATTTATTTATGTAATCGGGATTTTGAGTAAGATAAGGATTAACCGTAAACTCATCCTGAGGGATAGGAAACAGGTTGTACTTATCGTTAACGTCTTTACCGATATAGTTGCCTACTGTTCCATCGCTTCCTTTCCAGTCCCAATTATAGCCCTTGGTAAACTTGCCAAAGCGAATAAGGTCGGTACGTCTTACTAGTTCAGTGTGCAATTCGCGTGCACGTTCATCCAAGATAAAGTCGAGCGTCAATTGACTGTCGTCTATTCTTCCTGAAGCTCCATTACCATAAGCACCTGACAGGTAAGCCCTGTCTCTAATTTCGTTCACATATCCCAATGCCTGCGTGCGACTACCACTTGCTCCTCTAAGTATAGCTTCGGCGGCCATCAAGTAAGCATCTGCTGTACGGAACACAGGGTAATCAATCGAACTGTAAGTTGTACCTCCATCTGCCAGCGTTTTTCTATCTTTGGTCATATTACGCCATTTTAGACAAGCATAGCCGTTTTCGAATTTAGTTGCTTGAAAATTACTTCCAACAATCCATGTCTCCTTCGTATGTTTAGGAGTATAGAACTGAGCCCGTTTATCTTTTTTATTATCTCCCCAAGGATCGTTGATATTAAAGGTTTGATCAGCCGGACTAAACTTGTCAACCAATTGTGTTTTCACACGGGCATTGCCCCACGAATTCGAAAGACCTATGTAGACATTCATATCTCCATTGCTCAGGGCTTTAAGGATAAAATTTGTACCTGCACTATTTATTGTATTAACACCGTCTTGTGGCAGATTCCATATAATTTCTTTACATGCATTGTTGTCCGCAAGGAAAATATGACGATAGTCGGAAGCCAGTGGATAAGTATTACTCTCAATTATCTTTTTTGAATATTGATATGCTTTTTCGTACTCGTTCTTTCCTACCCATGCTTCGGCATTCAGGTATACACGGGATAATAGGAACCATGCTGCAACCTGATCTACACGTCCGTATTGATTCGTACCAGCCGGTTTCATCTCTGTAGCCAGAGCTTCTGTTTCTGCAACAACATAGTTATAAATATTTTCACGGGTAACCTGATTGGGGATAGTACCTATTACCATCGTTTCATCTACAAAGGGGGCAGATCCATACAGATCACAAATCATGCTGTAGCAATATGCACGAATAAAACGTGCTTCGGTTCGATAGTAAGGCATCTCATCCTTTAGTTCATCGTATAATCCTCTATTTTTAAGATTATTGTCAGTCGATTCACGTAGAAATTCATTGCAATAATTAATAGTCATATACAGACGATAGTATGAATAACTGATAATCTTTGTTGATTGATTCCAATTCATAAACAAAAGATCCCAACTTCCTTGTGAACTTCCCGAATGAAGAACAATTTCATCTGTTGAACACTCTTGTAAATAAAATAATGATCGTGTATATCCGCTATATCCGGTATCCATACCTCCAACATCACCATCTTTATCGGGTCCATCCTGACCGTTTAGTATTAACGAACCGTAGCACTTGGCTAATACTCCGCGATAACCGTCTGCTGTTGTATACACATTGGTATTTATAAGTTTCTTATCGTTAAGTGGTTCTGTATCGAGATCACCAAGACAGGACGTGAATAGCATTCCTAAAAGAACAGCTGCCCATATATATTTTATTGATTGTATTTTCATAAATGATTCCTCCGATTATTAAATAAAATAATTAATGACTTGTTTTGCAGGGATGGACCTATATGTCTTTCTATATCGGCGAACATATAGGCTCCCCCTACATCAAAATATAAAGTAGGTTTAAGGTTTTAAAAGTTTAGATTCAGTGACAGGGTATAAGTTCTGGGACGTTGGTATGTATTATTATCAATACCATTGTATATCTCAGGGTCTGCTCCCGAATAGTTGGTTATTATAGCTATATTCTGTGCACTGAATGCCATACGCAAAGAGCTTGATGTATTCCATAATTTAGGAAAGGTATACCCCAGTGTTATATTATCGAACTTAAAGAATGCACCGCTTTCGAGGAAATAATCAGAGAAGTATTGTTCTTTAGCGAAACCTCTTTCCAATGCTACCCGTGATATATTACCGGACATTCCTTCGCTATAAACGCTGGCTAAAGATTGCTTGGCTTGTTGATAGTTGAAGACGTAATTACCAAAGCTACCGTGTCCGTTTATCCCGAAATCCCATTTCTTATATGTCAAGTGAGTAGATAATCCATAGTAATAAGGTGTTCTTGAACTCCTGCCTGTTACATATTTGTTATCATCACTTTGAATAGTAGTAATCGAACCGTCTTTTGCTATATATTTCCCTTCCAACGGTTTTCCATTCTCATCGTATGCTTGTTTAAGCAAAAAGAATGTATTTGGAGTTTCACCTACTTTATGAATCTGAAGATCGTTTCTGCTTACACTTCCGGTTTTCACATAGCTGGTTTCTGTATCAATCGTATTCAACTTGGTAATCTTAGATTTTCCATAAGTGAAGTTTCCACTGATAGTCCACTCCCAGTCTTTCGTTTTTACAGGTATAGCACTTACTGCAAATTCGAATCCCTGCCCTTCCATGTCGCCGATATTTGTTTCGAGCTTGTTTGTAAAATTACTTCCTGCTGGGACATAAATATCGTTCAACAGATTTTTGGTATATCGTTTATAAACATCTATACTACCATAAATTCGGTTATTAAGAAATCCGTAATCAAGCCCGGCATTATAGGTACTGGTTGTTTCCCATTTTATATTCGGATCATATCCGTTTGGTCGGTACATATACAACCACTCATCTCCAAATGGATATCTGGCTGCATCAGATGATATCGTATAGAGTGGTAAATAAGGATGGTATCCACCGATATCCTGCTGCCCCGTTTGCCCGTAACTTAAACGAACTTTCAGATCGGATAAAGGTTTGATATCACGAATGAATTTTTCCTCAGTCAAACGATAACCCAGTGCCACAGATGGAAAATATCCCCAACGATTATCAGGTGAAAAGCGAGAAGATGCATCGGCACGCAATGTAGCTGTCACCAATAGCTTTTGATCGAACGAATAGTTGAAACGACCAAAGAAAGAAAGGAGATATAAAAGGTCTTCATCAGGTATCGAAGTGTCAACTACATCTTTTACGAGGTTTCTGGGGTTGGTACTGTACCAAAAACGTTGCCATTCATACCCCGCCATTGCGTTAATATTGTGCTTAGATCCTAAATCTTTGATATAGTTGGCATAGGTAGAAATTATATAGTTCGTGTTTTTATTGTCCTCCGAATGGAATTGCCCTCTACCATCACTTCTGTTCGAAACATACATTAAAGGAGCTAAATCGGGAGTTGTTTCTTCTTGCTTATTACGACGTATATCATAACCTAGATTCATATTCAAATGAAGGTCTTCAAAGCCGTGAATTTTATAATCAACCGCTAGGTTACCTAATGTACGGTTTATAGTATGCAGCTTTTTAGTAAGTTCTAGTTCGGCCACAGGGTTAGTGGCAGCCAAGCTTCTAGGCTTTCCGGAATCATCCATCCAAACATAATACCCAAGTCCTACATCACCGGGATAGCTTTGATGGACAGGGCGGGTTGGATCGAAAGAAATAGCACTGCCAATAGCACCAGTCGATACCGGGTGGCTTCGCTCGATACTTCCCTTTACATTAATATCAACAGAAAGGTGTTTATCAAAGAATTTAGGAGATAAACCAAACCCTCCGTTAAAACGTTTGTAATTATTAGACTTTAGGACACCGTCTTGACTTAAGTATCCTACTGATACCCTGTACGGTATTTGTTTTGCAGTACCTGTTACCGAAAGGTTATGCTCATTACCAAAGGCTGTTCTGTAGATTTCTTTTTGCCAATCGGTCGAAGCTGCTCCGAGCTTAAAGCTGGTTTCGGGTACATTAATAGTTCCGTTTGTATATATTTCACGGTATTCATCAGCCGATAAAACATCATAATAGTCCGGTATTTTGCTTACCGTAAAATTGGCGCTGTAATTTACCTGCGGTTTGGAGCTTCCTCCCAGACTTCCTTTTTTAGTCGTAATAATGATTACTCCATTAGAGGCACGCGACCCATAGATGGCAGTAGCAGAGGCATCCTTAAGTACAGTAAATGTTTCTATATCATTCGGGTTAATAAAACTGATCGACGTATTATTTACAGGTACACCATCGATCACAATTAAAGGGTCGTTATCTGCCGACAAGGATGCTCCCATACGAATGCGTATGGTTCCACCACTACCGGGAGCGCCATCACCGGGTACTATATTTACACCTGCCACACGTCCTATCAAGGCATCTTGAGCTGTAATTTGAAGTCCTTTATTCAGTTCGTCAGGCTTTACTGATGTTAATGCTCCGGTAGCATCACCTTTTCTCACTTGCCCGTAACCGATAACTACTACTTCACTCAATAATTCGGAGTCTTCATCTAAATTTATAGACAAGTTAGTTTTATTAGCAACAGGTACTTCTTTTGTTTTATATCCTAGGAATGAAACAACTAACGTAGCATTAGCTGATGCAGACAATTGGAATTTTCCATCGTAATCGGTGACCGTTCCTGTAGAACCCGACTTAACTTTTACACTTGCTCCAATAACTGTTTCTCCGGATTTGCTATCTGTTACAACTCCTGAAACTTGGATTGTTCCTGAATTTTGGGCTGACAGACTCGTGAACGAAAATAGACCTACTAATAATAGTAAGAGTATCTCCCTGGCTCCTTTTCTGTTTTTTAAAATTAACTTTTCTTTCATCATGGTTAGATTGATAGATTTCTGGTTATTTGTTTTCCTTAATAATCTCCCTCCTATTATTGAACTGAAAATTTCTTCTTTTCAGAAAGAATCTTGTTTTTAAGGTTGGTGGGTTAACAAATACAAATCTATTACTGATCTAGTTGCATTGTATCGCATAGTAGATAGTATAAGTAGATAAAAAACAAATACACACAGACTCAATCGACTATAAAATAAGCGATTGAGACATTGTTAAAATTCAAACAGAGTAGATTAAGTTTGAGGTATAAGTATACTATTATTTGTCATTATTTACCTATTTGCTGAATAGCAACAGCAAATTCGTCTTTAGAAACGATTAATTTATTATGCACTTTGAGTCGATAATTATATACAGTCTGAGGAGAATAATGCAAGAAACTCGCAATCTTACTGCTATCGGTTATACCGAGACGTACTAATGCAAAGACGCGAAGTTCGGGCGTAAGAATATCGCCGGTCTTAGGGACAATTTTTTCATTTTCAATCAGAAGGGCATTGAATTCTTCTACAAAATTGGGGTATATGTTTAAGAATATTGCATCGAAATTACGAAAGAATTCTTTTAACTCGTCAGAAACCAGAGAGGTTGAACTGGTTATTTTAGCTGCCTCTGCTATTTGCCCCGATTTTAACTTCCGGTTTATATCTATTCTGTAGGCCTCCATTTTGTCGATATAAGTTGAACAGAGATTGAAAACAGAGCCGATATATTCTTCTTTTACCAAATTAGATTCGGAGAGCTTTTTATTTAAATCGTTCAGATCTCCATTCATCCGCTTTACATCCTCATACATTGTGTTGATTGCTTTTCGAGCCAGTGACAGCTTTTTCAGTTGTTTATATATGCATATTACACTGATTACTAAAACAACAGCAAGAATTGATATCAGGAATAAATACTTCTCCAGTTTTTCTTTCTCCTGCTTCACTTTCTGGTCGTAAGCTGCAACAATAATAGGTAAGGTTTGCGAAATCTCAAGTGTTCGGAAACGGGCTCTACAGAAAATAGCATCTTCCATCGAACATTTAATATAGGTATATGCTCTATCAAGATCACCTTCCTTGTACAATAATATGGCTAGTTTGCGTAAAGCGATATAGCCTTTCACCGCTTTTTGCTGATCTGCAATTGCTGATATTATCAGGTACTTTTTCTCTTGTTCATGATCTCCCATTTTCCGGTATACCTCCGATAATCCGTATGCTATAGTTCCAACCAGCGACTGATCATTGCCATATTTGGCATAACATTCAAGCATAAGAGCAAGCGCCTCTTCGTTTTTTCCTTTTTCGACAAGCTTTCCGTTCATTACAAGTTGATATCCCAGCGAGGCCGGGTCATTAACCGATAATAAGGAGTCTTTATATTGGCTTAGCCTACTTTCGTATTGCTTCTGCTCTTTCTGAGCAAAAGAGTTTTCAGACATTAGCGTATATATGGAATGATAGAGATGAAAATAATATGCTTTTTGCTTTTCGTCCAGCTTATGACCATCTACCTGATCTATAATATCCAAAGATTCTTTGTACATACCCATTACACCGAGAATCTCCGCTATATTCATATTGGCCGTATTGATATAGTCTTCGCGGTGGAGCTTCTCCGCAATATCAAGCCTTTCATTAGCTATCCATAGTGCTGAGTCCATATTATAATTGCGATACTCGCGAAGTAGTTTATGATAAAAATTAAAACGTTGATCAAGGTCTGCTATTTTATTCAACTCCAGCTTTAAACTATCTATCCGAAACTCTCTTTTTTGTTCATAAAACGGACGTTGCTTTATCGTAACATCCAATACTTTCAACAATGAGTCTATTTCGTTTACGGCAAATACCGATATATTCAAAAAGAGAAAAAATAAAAGCAGGATATTCTTTTTCATCTATAGTAGTTTAAAGTGTTTGACCTATTTATAGCCTGTTCAATTATAATAACTTTTCATATAACTTAAACCATTTCAGATGGTCATAATTCAGTCCCAGATCAACAGTCCCGATATATTTATATCCTAGTTTCTCATACAAAGCTATAGCGGGTATATTATGTACGGAAACATCGAGTCGTATTGACTTTATTTTCTGTTCAACAGCATATTCCTGAGCAAACTGCATTAATTCACAGGCAACTTGTCTCTGCATAAACTTCGGATTAACAACCAGTGTATGTATTACAATAATATCTTTATAATCGTCCTTTATCCCCCAAACAACTTCATCATATGCCCTTTCGGGCTCATGATTTAAGATAACGCTTCCGGCAATAACCCCATCCACTCTCAGCACAAATAGATTCTCAGCCTTAATTCCCGCAACAGCAGTTTCTCTGACCGGATAGATACCCTTAATCCAACCCGGATAATTGATGCCTGCTTCCAAATAATCATTCAGATCATCATAGAGAACTTCCAGCTCATCAATATCATATATAGTTCCTTTTTCAATAAACATAAGGCTAATTTCAATAAAGAAAAACAAATATACTCTATGTATACAAGAAACTTCGTTCTGTCTACAAAAAATAGCCCTCTGTATATTCTAAAAATATTGCTCTTAATCAAATACTACTTTCGTATCATAATCATAAAAAATAAAAATAAAATGAATAAGACAGAAGTAACTCTAAGGGTTTCAGAGAAATCAGGAATTAAACAAGATGATGCCAGAAAAGTACTGGATGCTTTCGAAGAAGTCTTAAGCGACAGATTATTCTACTGTATAAGCAAAGCATTCTATAAAACATATAGTATGACAAATTGCACCAAAAACAAAAATAGCAAATAAAAACCTTAAAATTATAAATAGTATGTATTGCAAAACAACACTAATCGTTATATGGTTACTATTAACCCCAATAGGCATATCAGCACAAAAAGCGACAAATCAATTGACGCAAACCATCCGGGGAATAGTTATCGACAGAAACTCATCTGCTCCTTTATCTTATGTTTCTATCGGGCTTCTTGATATGCCTGAGATTGGAGCGACTACCGATGACAACGGGATATTTGTGCTGAAAAATGTGCCTCTAGGCAGACATAATCTTCAGGCAACATCAGTGGGATACGAAGCCAATATTTTTAAAGAAATACTGGTAACTTCAGCTAAAGAAGTGTATTTAGAAATACCATTGATTGAAAATACAAATGAACTAGGAGAGGTCGTAGTTATTGCACAAACAAATAAAAATGTACCGCTTAACAATATGGCAACAACCGGTGCCCGTATGCTTAGTGTAGAGGAAGCCAGCCGATTTGCAGGGGGGATGGATGATCCGGCTCGTTTAGTAAGTTCTTTTGCCGGAGTGGTTTCAAGTGTTTCTAACAATGGTATATCAATACATGGTAATGCTCCACATTTATTGCAATGGAAGCTCGAAGATGTAGAAATTCCTAATCCTAATCACTTTGCTGATATCTCGACATTGGGCGGGGGAATATTATCTTCATTAAGCAGTAATGTATTGGGAAACTCTGATTTCTTCACAGGGGCTTTTCCCGCCGAATATGGTAATGCGGTATCGGGTGTATTCGACATGAAACTACGAAACGGTAATAACCAAAAAAGAGAAAATACTTTTCAGGTTGGAATATTAGGTATAGATGCAGCTTCGGAAGGTCCTATAAGCAAAAAACATAATTCGTCTTATATATTCAACTACCGTTATTCGACAACCAGCTTATTAAATTTGGGTGGTAATTTAGATTATCAGGACTTGAATTTCAAAGTGAATTTTCCAACAAAAAAAGCAGGTACATTTGCTGTTTGGGGAACAGGTCTGATAGACAAGTTCTCAACTGATTTCGAGAAAAACCCCGATAAATGGGAGTTTATTGATGATAATAAAGATTCGAGAGCTAAACAATATATGCTGGCTGCCGGTGTAACCCACCGTTATCTATTCAGCAACAATGCTTTGCTAAAGACGACATTGGCAACAACCTATTCGAGTAACGATGCTGATGAAGATGTGTATGATACTAAAGGGAATTCGACTCCGTTTTTAAATTTGAAAAATCAATATACCAACCTTATTTTTTCAACTTCTTTCAATCGTAAATTCAGTTCTAAACATACCAGTAAAACAGGTTTTACATTCACCAGAATGCATTATAATATGGATCTTGCTATGGCTCCATATGTAGGAAAACCGCTCGAAACAATTTCTCAGGGTGATGGTAATACCAATCTGATATCGGGATATACAAGTTCTTCAATAAGCGTTAGTGATAAGGTTACTTTAAATCTGGGTGTAAACGGTCAACTGCTTACTTTGAATAATCACTTTACGATAGAACCTCGCGTAGGAGTAAAATGGCAAAGCAGTAGTAAAACCTCATTTGCATTAGCATATGGTCTTCATAGCCGGATGGAAAAGATGGACGTATTTTATGTAAAAACTGCCGGATCGAATAATAAACCGGTAAATAAGGATCTTGATTTTACAAAAGCTCATCACATTATGCTTACCTACAATTATGCCATATCAGACAATGTGAACCTGAGGATTGAACCCTATTTTCAATATCTATACGATGTTCCTGTAATAGCAGACAGCTCTTTCTCGGTACTTAACCGTAACACGTTTTATGTAGAGGATGCTCTTGTAAATAAAGGAAAAGGACGCAATTATGGTGTTGACATCACTTTGGAGAGGTATCTGGATAAAGGACTGTATTATATGGTTACAGGATCGATATTCGACTCTAAATATAAGGGAGGAGATGGAGTTTGGCACAACACTAAATTTAACCGTAACTTTGCGTTTAATGTACTTATAGGTAAGGAGTGGACTATGGGACGTAATCGGCAAAACACGCTGGGAGCCAATCTAAAATTCACCATACAAGGAGGCGAACGATATTCACCGGTTGATGTTGAAGCAACATTAAATCATCCTGATAAAGAAACTCAATACAATGAGAACAAGGCTTATTCTCAACAATTTTCGCCTATGTTCGTAACCAACGCGACTGTTAGCTTTAGAATGAATAAGAAAAAGGTATCGCATGAGTTCGCTGTCAAATCTCTCAATACAACAGGATTTAAGGAGTATTACGGACATCAATATAATATAAGATCGGGAGAGATTGAGCCTTACCGACAAGCAACGTCAATACCTAACATCAGTTATAAGTTGGAATTCTAAGTGCGAATAAAAATAAAAGATTAATTTCGAAGATAAAAATCAACTCTATATGCAAGAATCAATAAAAACAACGTTTCTATACCGATTTCTCACCAGTTCTAAATATAGGATAATGAGGCATATATTGTTGATATTCTTCGTTTTGCTTATTATATCTTTTAATCAGACATATATTACTTATCAGCCAAATCTAGAAATATTAGGCTCTAAAATATATGTATTAGCTCTAATTACTACTGTTGTATATATCATCATCATCTACTTAAATCTTTATGTACTTGTACCCCGATTGCTTTTACAAAAAAGATATCTTGCATACGGCAGTATATTATCGGGATTGGTCTTACTACTTGTTATAGCACTCAATGTTCAGGAGTATACAGCATATACAATATTAGGTATACCTCATGTACGTAGTACGTATTTCAATTATGTAACATTACTTGATGGTATATCCAACTTCACCATCAACATGTTATGTATTGCAGGAGGTTCGATGATTATTTTATTGAAGTATTGGATGGAGAATGAACAGAAAGTAAATCAACTCCAAAATGAACAGATACAATCGGAAGTCGAACAATTAAAAGACCAGATAAACCCTCAATTCCTGTTCAACATATTAAACAGGGCAAGTGAATTAGCCAAAACAGATCAGCGGTTAGCATCGAATATGCTTTTACAACTAAGCCACTTATTAAGGTATCAACTGTACGATTGTAGCAGGGATAAAGTTTTACTCAATTCCGAAATCAATTTCCTGACCAATTTCCTGGCTTTAGAGAAGTTGTATTTCGACAGACTAGATTATTCTATATCTACCGAAGGTGATGTACATCGAATATTTGTTTCACCTCTGCTGTTTACTCCTTTTGTACAGAATGCAATAAATGAATTACAAATACAGGATAAAGAGCCTTTTATAAACCTACACTTTAAAGCGGATGGCGATACTGTTATTTTCACATGTAACCTCAACAATAGGGAAATCGGGATAGAAGATTCTGAACTTTCGGGTATTAAGCAACGGCTCAACCTACTGTACAAAAGCAATTATAAGCTTTCAATTTCGAATGGAACTATAATATTAGAATTAAATACTCAGAAATAATGATAAAAAAGATAGAGGATAATCTCAATAATTTTCTATTAAAGCCACAGTTCAGAATATACAGGCATCTGTTGTTATTACTAGTATCGATATCTATTGCCATGAATGTACTGTGGGATGTACCTGATAAAATTATTTTAACCGACAACCGTATCTTTATAGCTGTTGCATATCTTGCAACTACTCTGGTAATGATATACTTCAACATCTATATACTGGTACCCAGGCTTTTAATTAAAAATAAATTCACCCAATACGTTCTGTCGGCCATAGGATTAGTCACATTCTCACTAATAGCGATTGTATTGATGCAGGAATTTCTGTATGATGTGCCCGGTATTTCGAGGGAACATATTATCGAAAACCAAGTTAAGCCGAATGCACATCTGGCCGAAAATGATAAGTCGGGATCGATCGTTGCTGTTTTAATTGGTGTTACCTCCTCCATATTCGGAACTGCACTTCTTATTGCGGGAGTATCTACGTTTATGCTCTTTAGGTATTGGACTATTAACAATCAGCGGATCAGCGATCTGCAATCGGCAACATTGCAATCGGAACTGAACTTTCTAAAGAGCCAGATAAATCCTCATTTTCTTTTCAATATGTTGAATAACGCCAATATTATGGTGGATGAAGACCCCGAAACAGCTTCTCAAATACTGACAAAACTCGATGGAATGCTACGTTATCAAATAAATGACAGTATGAGGGACAGAGTCGATCTGGAAGAAGACATATTATTTCTGACCAGTTTTCTGGATCTGGAAAAAACCCGTCGCGATCATTTCGAATATACTGTCAGTAACGATGGAGACTTGAGTAATATACAAGTACCACCATTATTATTTATTCCTTTTCTCGAAAATGCAATTAAGCACAATCCTGATAATAATAATTTGTCTTATGTACATCTCTATTTTGAATCACGAAATAATCAATTGACATTTAGATGTGAAAACTCAAAGCCTGCAAATCCGATTGAACGAAAAGTAGGAGGACTAGGTTTGGCAAATATAAAGAGGCGCTTAGATCTTTTATACGGGAATAATTATTCCTTAGAATTAAACGAAACAGAAACAACCTATACGGTCAATTTACAATTTAAGGTATAAGATCTTTTTATTACTTTGGCAAGAAAAAAAACAGAGATAGTAGCGACAGATACCGCATAACTATTTAACATTACTTATTATGAGATGTATTATTGTTGATGACGAGCCGATAGCTCGAAAGGGTATAAAGAAGATAGTAGATCAGATTTCGGAACTGGAATTACTCGGTAGTTTTAACAGTGCTGAAGCCACCTCTATGTTTATGATGGGAAATTCGGTCGATTTGGTTTTTCTCGATATCCAGATGCCGGGTATAAACGGAATAGAATTTGCCCGAAACATACCAAAAAATACGCTGATTATTTTCACCACTGCTTATTCTGAATATGCTTTGGATAGTTATGAAGTTGAGGCTATTGATTATCTGGTAAAACCGATAGAAGCCGATAGACTGAAAAAAGCGGTAGACAAGGCTATCTCATATCATTCGCTTTTACTATCGGAAGAAAACAAAAATGTCGGAAACGTTGAAGATGAATATATATTCGTAAAATCAGATCGCCGATATTTTAAAGTAAACCTAAAAGACATCCTTTTTATTGAAGGTTTGAAGGATTATGTTATTATCCAGTTGGCGGAACAGCGCATCATTACCCGAATGAATCTGAAAACAATGCATGAATTGCTTCCTAAAAACACATTTCTGCGGATAAACAGATCCTATATAGTAAATACCACGCATATCGATTCGTTTGATAATAATGATATTTTCATTCAAAAGTATGAGATTGCAATAGGCAGTTTCTACAGAGACTTATTCTTTGAAGAGTTTGTGTCTAAAAAAGGATAACATATTCAAGATACAAAACCCTCAGCTCTAATTGGGGGATTTTGTATCTTGTTATATTCGGAACCTATTCCCCATTTCTGATATTATTCAATTTTCTTGCTGTATATTGTATATCGGTGAACACTCCATTGAATGACTCTCCTTTAGGAGACTGAGACAGGAAACCTATTTTCAGATCATTATTCGGATTAAGGTAGAAATAACGAACCATATTCCAGTATCTTCCATCCAGAGAATAATGAAATGCATAAGCCCCATTACCAAGTCCGGCAATTCTTAAATATACTTCTTCTCTAGAAATTGTCTCGTGATTGCTATCGTCCGAAAACTGATTGGTTACTACCGAAACAACCATCGGCTTATATTGAGGAGAATATTCGAGACACAACTTTGCCCACTGATTGTTATTGCCATAAACCATAAGCACTGCGGCATCAAAAACCGACCTGAAGTTTCCAGAAACTTTACAACTAAAGAGAAATGTTTCATCGGGTTTGAATAAAGCCATCGGGGCACTATTAGCTTGTGATAATCTCTGAGGATCTATAAATAATCGAGAGTCTCTTCCTGCATTTATCGAAAGTGTGTTGCCCGATACATTCCAATTTAGAGGGGTATTAACCCAACTAATGTTTTTCGGAATAGAACTTAACTCTACTTTTTGGTGATTCGACTGTGAGAAACTGTACTGAATACAGAAACCAACAAACACACATAATATCAGTATCTTTTTCATTGTATATAATATATTAAAGGTTATATATAAAACACACTAGGCTGCTAAACTGAAAGATATATAAGCAATTAAAGATATACTAAATTCAACTAAATATAACTTTATCCATACGAAAATATAATATTATTAGTTCTGAATCCTGCAAAACAGATATAACCCTAAAGTTCTATCAAACAAAAAACAATATAGATTGTTTCTTAATCATTATCGGTTTTGTTAGAGTACTTTGAGATAAAAGCTATATTTTTATAGTGTCTAGTAACTCTACTTGAATCAAAAAAAATTGAAATGTATATAAGTTCTGTTTCTTTTCTCATTATCCTGATTCTTGGACTTGTTTCTGTAATAATATACTTATATATTCGGTTGAAAGATTCTGAAAAAAAGAAAAAAGAATTCGAAGGTCGTATTCAGGTTATGCGTAACGGTGCAGACAGCATACATCTGGATACAATAGAGACTGTACTTAATCCACATCTTTTCAAAAACATATTGAACTCGGTACAATCGCATGCTTATCAAACTTATTTTGCATTGGATAAGTTAGCGAATATACTTGATTATATTTTATATGAAAGTAAGAATAAATTTGTCACACCTAAAGAAGAGATTGAGTTTGCAAAAGACTTAATTGAAGTCAATAAAATAAAGCTAAGCCCTTTATTTGAGCTGACAGTAAAGACTAAAATAGACGAAACCTCCTCTCTATATTCTCAAAAGATTTTAGCACCTTTAATATCCATTGACCTTATAGAGAATGCCTTTAAACATGCCGACCTTCAAAGTCCCGATGCGTATATATCCATTGTATTCGAGTTTAAAGACAATGTTTTCAGTCTTATAGTTTCGAATAAAATATCACCTAAAATGAGCCTTAAAAAAGAAAAAGGAGGAATCGGTGCAATCAGCTTCGAGCAACGTTTAAACATACTTTATAAAGGTTGTTTCGACTTGGAAAGGCTTATTGATGATGATGCATTTATTGCCCGTTTAAAAATTGATTTGAATGAATACAAAACTAAGATGTTTAATTCTTGATGACGAATTACCGGGTCTCACCTATCTGAAAATGTTATGTGAACAAATACCTGAGGTAGAAGTAATCAAGGCTTTTAATAATCCGAAACTATTTCTGGATGAAATTCATTCACTGGAATTTGACGCCTGCATACTAGATATCGAGATGGGAGAAATAAACGGACTCCAAATTGCCAATATACTCAACGATAAGGCGATTATTTTTGTAACAGCTTATAAAGAATATGCAGCAGAAGCTTTCGACCTGAATGCTGTGGACTATGTAAGGAAACCGATTCAGAGAGATAGGCTTAAACAGGCAATTGACAGAGCTATTCAAAGGGTAGAAAAGGATCATCAGAAGAAAAATTTCGTACAGTTTAATAGCGAAAAAGGAAAAGTATTGTTATTCTTCGATCAAATAAATTACATCACTATTGCTGATTCCGATAGCAGAGATAAAATAGTCTACTTAAATGACGGGAAGAATCTTATCCTTAAGAATATCTCATTCGAGAAGTTATTAAGTCTGCTGCCTAACGATATGTATTGCAGGATTAATAAAAAGGAAATAATCGCACTGAAAATTATTCAATATTTCTCTCACGATGAAATAATTTCGACCATTCTGCAAGCCGGAACTCCGGTTCGCTTCTTTCTAACAGACACCTACCGTACAGAGTTCATGAAGAAAATCAACCCATAAAATCTCACTATTTTGTGTTTCATTTCAATATTTTACCCACTCATTACATTTCTGCCTGATTTCGTTTCGTTGGATACTTTTCGATCTATTAATATTAATAATTTTACATCATAACGTCATCATACAGAAATTATCCGGAGCATGAAAAAATTTAAAAACTCACTCTTTTACATTCTCATCATAGGAGGCTTCTCCACACTTATGTATTGGATTTTATGTGTTGGAAAACACCTCGAAGACGGAAGAGGCATCATAGTCAACTCTTCGAAAAAAAATGCTCTACAAGAATTTGGCGATAGTCTTTTAGGTAACCTCAATCATTCTATCGGATTATTATTACTTCAGATCATAACAATAATCATTGTAGCCCGTGCCTTTGGATGGGTATTCAAAAAAATGGGGCAACCCATGGTTATCGGCGAGATACTTGCAGGGATTGTACTCGGACCATCTTTATTAGGTTTATCCTTCCCCGATGTTTCAGCCTTTTTATTTCCTCCGCAGTCATTAGGTAATCTTCAAATACTAAGTCAAATAGGGTTAATCCTCTTTATGTTTGTCATAGGGATGGAACTCAATCTAAAAGTTCTCCGTAACAAAGCACACGAAGCAGTAGTTATAAGTCATGCAAGTATAATAGTTCCCTTTGCTGCCGGATTGGGCTTGGCTTATTTCATATATGCCAGCCATGCACCCGAGCATGTTGAATTCGCCTCTTTCGCCTTATTTATAGGTATTTCGATGAGTATAACCGCATTTCCTGTTTTGGCTCGTATTATTCAGGAAAGAGGAATCCATAAGACCAAATTGGGAGCAATAGTAATTACCTGTGCCGCTGCCGACGATATTACAGCCTGGTGTATATTAGCTGTTGTGATCGCCATTGTTAAAGCAGGTTCTTTTGTCAGTTCATTGTACACCATAGCATTGGCTGTCGGATATGTAATCTTTATGATAAAGCTGGTACGTCCTTTCCTAAAAAGAATAGGCGAACTATCTCAAACAGAAAAACATTTAAGCAAAACTCTTGTAGCCTTGTTCTTTCTGGTATTGCTTATATCCTCTTTTATTACCGAAACCATAGGTATACATGCACTTTTCGGAGCATTTATGGCAGGAACCATTATGCCTGACAATATGCGTTTCAGAAATCTGTTTGTTGAAAAGATTGAAGATATTGCTTTAGTTTTATTCCTGCCGCTATTCTTCGTTATAAGTGGTCTGAGAACAGAAATCGGTTTATTGAACGATCCTTCACTTTGGAGAATTACGGGACTAATTATTTTAGTTGCTGTATCGGGTAAATTTATAGGAAGCGCATTAGCTGCCAAATTTGTAGGACAAAACTGGAAAGACAGCCTCACCATCGGTACTTTGATGAATACCCGTGGATTGATGGAACTCGTGGTCTTGAATATAGGTTATGATCTGGGAGTACTAAATGCCGAAATATTTGCCATGATGGTTATTATGGCACTGGTAACCACCTTTATGACAGGTCCTATATTGAATCTTATAAATAGACTATTCAAAAAAGACGAAGAAGCTGTCAACGAAAAGATGTATGATTTAGCACGTTACAAACTTCTGCTCTTTTTCCGTAATCCGAAAAAAGGAACAGCACTGGTTCGGTTGGCTAATGCTTTATCTAAAAAGGTAGATGATAATACTTCGATCACAGCTATACACCTGACCGTTCCGACAGGATTACATCATATCGATGCCGATATTTATGAAAAAGAGAACTTTGCTCCTGTCATTGCTGAGGCTCACTCATTAAATCGGAAAATAATATCTCTATTCAAAATTTCAAACGATATAGGAGCGGATGTGACGGATGTTGCCAACAGAGGAGAATACGACCTCTTACTTATGAACCTCGAAGAATCGATATTCGACGGAAGCGTTTTAGGAAGAGTACTTGGTTTCACTACTCAAATTATTAATCCTGAGAAATTGATTAATACAATGACCGGGAAGGAGAAGCTGATCGAGAATTCACTCATCGATAACAATACTCGGGTGATATTAGCCAAAGCAAAAATTCCCGTAGGCATTCTAATTGATAAAGACCTTCAAAAATTTGAGAATATCTTTATACCTCTATTCTCCGAGAACGATGAATTTTTAATTTTCTATGCTCAGAAACTAATACATAATATTGGTTCGCAAGTATCGGTATTGGATCAGGCTGATAAAGCGAAGAACCAGATCATCAAAGAAAAAATCAGACTGATAGAGCATAATGCTCCCAATCATATCAGATCGATAAGCAAGGAATATATAAATGAAGAATTCCTTCATCAACAGGATTTAATTATTATCAGTCTCGAAAACTTCGATAAGTTATTTCAACTGCAAAAAGACTGGCTAGAAAAAGTGCCTTCTGTACTTATCTGCACACCGGATAAGATCTCATAAATCAGCTCCAATATATTTGTACCCATTCCGAAAATAATCTTCGGAGTGGGTATTTTCTTTAGATAAACGGACTTTTATATGCCTATATTCAATAATACATCTTATTTTTGCATATAGAAATTCACAAAGCTCATCATGCAAAAACCCAAGGCATATTGGTATCATATAATTACCATCTTAACGGTCGTTATATGGGGTACTACCTTTGTTTCGACCAAAGTACTCATTGGCTACGGGCTGTCTCCTATCGAAATTTTATTTTATCGTTTCCTGTTGGCTTATGTATGTATTTGGTTTGTATGCCCACGTAAACTTCTGGCTAAAAACGTCAAGGACGAACTTTTATTTGTAGGGACAGGATTATGCGCCGGCTCTTTGTATTTCGTACTCGAAAACACAGCACTAAAGATTACCCTTGCATCGAATGTATCTCTGATCATTTGTACGGCACCTATATTCACTGCATTTTTATCGCATTTTATTTATCGAAAGGAGCATATAAAATCGCATCTCATCTTTGGCTCCATAATAGCACTATTAGGTGTTGCTTTGGTTGTTTTCAACGGAAGCTTTATTTTACAGATTAACCCGCTAGGTGATATCCTAACCATATTGGCTGCCTTATCGTGGGCATTTTATGGTATAATACTTAAAAAACTCAACGGACATTATTCAACACTGTTTATCACCCGCAAGGTATTTTTCTATGGGATAATTACGTTGGTGCCATTTATGTTATTGAGTTCCGATGTTTTTCATACCGATTTATTAACCGATCCTGTAACAATAGTCAATTTATTATTTCTGGGGGTAGTCGCATCTCTGCTATGCTACATCATGTGGAATAGTGCGGTTAAAGAATTAGGCGTTATACAGACATCAAACTATATCTATTTTGTGCCTCTGGTCACATTATTAACTTCTGCAATCGTTATTAACGAACAGATAACCACTATTGCACTTATTGGCTCTGCATTTATACTCTTTGGAGTATATATTGCCGAAAAAGGATTCAACTTTAGAAGAAAGACTGCATAAACCATTTTCTTTTTTATATTCTTTTTAATCTGACTGTTCCTCAGACAGAACACCTCATATAATCCCCTCACAAACAATAAAATAAACTAATTCATCCTAATCATTAAAGTATATATATACCGTTAATTATGCCCTAAAACATAAAATAAATACTTCCTATGATTCATTTATTAAATTTATTTTTACGTAATTTGCAATGTAGGGATATCAAAATACACATTTTATGATAATCGAACATTGTAAAATTACACAAACTAGATTTAAACAAAGAGACCTAAACTGTACTATTCTATGGAAAAAGAAAGTTATATATCTGAAATACGATCAAAAGTTGGCGTAAATGTCAACCGATGCTATCAATGCGGCAAATGCTCTGCAGGTTGTGCTTTGGCTGATGACATGGATTATCCACCCAGTTTAGTAATGAGAATGCTGCAAACAAACGATGTCGCCAATTATAACAGTTTGCTTAAATCCGAAACTATATGGCTTTGTGTATCTTGTCAAAATTGTCTGACTCGCTGCCCTATGGAAATAGATATTCCTCAGCTGATGGATTATATGAGAGAAAAATCTATTGAAAATAAATCCATAAATAAAAAATCAAGCCAAATAGTTTCTTTCCATAAAGCATTTCTTGACTCGGTAAAATTTACCGGACGATTATATGAAATAGGTCTTGTTGCCGGCTATAAGGCTCGCACCATGAATCTATTACAGGATGTAAACATCGCTCCTAAAATGTTTTCGAAAGGAAAACTTCCTATCCTACCCGAAATGGTAGAAGACAAAAAACAGATGGCGTCTATTTTTTCTAAAACGAAGAAATAACAGGCCTCAGACCGTCAAAAGGTCAGTGATTAACTAAAAACGCCTGCTTTCAGTGATTCGTAAGCCAGGCTTGATCAACTAAAAACTATGGAAATAGGATTCTACCCGGGATGCTCTCTGAAAGGGACTTCTTCAGAGTACGCCCAATCGACATTAGCTCTGGCTAAGGCTTTCGATATCAACCTAAAGGAGATTACCGACTGGAATTGTTGTGGAGCAACCGCTGCCCACAATCTAAATCACGAATTAGCAATGGCACTTCCGGCACGGGTACTTGCTCTGGCTGAAAAAGACGGTATGACCGAAATAGTTGTGCCTTGTGCGGCTTGCTATAACCGACTGACAGTTACTCAACATGAACTGAATCAAGACGAAGAATTAAAAGATAAAGTTTCCAGGATTTTGCAAATGCCTCTTTCGGGAAATCTTCAAATCCTCAATGTAATGCAATTTATTGACAAATATATTGCCGATAAAATAGAAGAAAAGGTAGTTAAGCCATTCGATCATAAAGTGGTATGCTATTATGGTTGCCTGCTTGTCCGCCCTCAAAATATATTGAAATTCGACCGTTTGGAAGATCCACAATCAATGGATACACTGATGAAGAAAATCGGTGCAGATTCTATGGATTGGGGATATAAAACAGAATGTTGTGGTGCAGGATTTTCCGTTTCACGCACAGACATTGTAGCCAAACTCTCAGGTAAAATAGTAAAAGATGCTTCGGACAGAGGAGCTGAAGCTATAATCGTAGCATGCCCCATGTGCCAGTCTAATCTGGATATGCGTCGCCCTCAAATCAATAGTTATCTGCAAATGAATATCCAAACTCCGGTTATGTATATCACTCAGGCTATAGGATTAGCAGTAGGATTAACTAAAGAGGAAGTCGGACTTAAGAAACTATTTGTAGCACCAACGTTTGCATAAACGACCTAAACAGAAGAAATTATGTCAAAGATAGGAGTATTTGTTTGCCACTGCGGAGAAAATATAAGTGCCACTGTTGATTGTGAAAAAGTAGCCGAAGAAGCTTCTAAAATAACAGGGGTAGAGGTCAGTGTCGACTATAAATATATGTGTTCGGATCCCGGACAAACAATGATAAAAGAAGCCATTAAAGAAAAAGGGCTCACAGGAGTTGTAGTTGCAGCATGCTCTCCCCGTATGCACGAACCGACATTTCGCAAGGCCTGTGCTGAAGCTGGTTTGAATCCTTATATGTGCGAAATGACCAACCTGCGTGAGCATTGTTCATGGGTACACGAAAAAGGTGATCAGACTACCGAGAAAGCGATTGATCTGGTAAGAATGCTCGTTGAAAAAACAAAGCTCAACAAACCTCTCAACTCGATAAAAGTACCTATTCATAAAAAAGCACTTGTTATAGGTGGAGGTATAGCAGGTATTCAATCGAGTTTGGATATTGCCAATGCAGGACACCAAGTTATATTAATTGAGAAAGACCCTTCCATAGGAGGACACATGTCTCAACTATCGGAAACATTTCCTACTCTCGACTGCTCGCAGTGTATTCTTACACCCCGAATGGTAGAAGTAGCACAACATCCTAATATAACACTATATACTTATGCTGAATTGGAAAAGCTGGAAGGTTTTATCGGTAACTTCAAAGCAACTATTCGTTTAAAAGCTAAAAGTGTCGATCCAAAACTTTGTACAGGTTGTGGTGTTTGCTACTCAAAATGCCCGACAAAGAAAATACCTAGTGAATTTAACGAAGGACTCGGGTTACGGACAGCTATTTATACGCCATTTCCACAAGCTGTACCTAATAAACCTATTATTGATAAAACAAACTGTACTTATTATACAAAAGGAAAATGTAAGGTTTGTCAGAAAGTATGCCCTACAGGAGCAATTGATTTTGACAGACCCGATGAATTTATAACCGAAGATATCGGTGCTGTGGTTACAGCCACAGGCTTCAACGTTTTAAAGCCTGATTTCTTCCCCGAATATGGTTACGGTAAATTCAAAGACGTTATTACAGGATTACAATTTGAGCGTTTGGCATCTGCATCAGGTCCTACTTTGGGAGCAATCCGCAGACCTTCGGATGGAACCGAACCTAAAAAGATCGTATTCATTGCCTGTGCAGGCTCACGTGATCCGGCTAAAGGATTGCCTTATTGTTCCAAGATATGTTGCATGTACACTGCCAAACACGCCATGCTGTATCAACACAAAGTACACGATGGCGAATCGTATGTATTCTATATGGACATTCGAGCAGCAGGTAAAAATTACGAAGAATTTGTCCGCAGGGCAATCGAAGACGACGGAGTAAACTATATTCGTGGTCGTGTCGCTCGTGTATATGAAAAAGACGGAAAACTGATTGTAAAAGGTGTGGATACTCTTTTAGGCGGAAAACCGGTTGAAATAGAAGCCGATATGGTCGTTCTTGCCAGTGCAGGTGTAGCCAATCACGGAGCTGAAGAACTGGCTCAGAAAATGCACATTTCATATGATCCATATAAGTTCTTTGCCGAAGCTCATCCGAAGTTAAAGCCTGTAGAAACCAACACAGCAGGAATCTTCTTGTGTGGTGCTTGCCAAGCTCCAAAAGATATTCCTGAAACAGTCGGAATGGCATCGGGAGCAGCAGCTAAAGTAATCGGATTATTCTCCAACAATGAACTGACCCGCGAACCTATTGTAGCAGTAGTAAACCGTATTGCTTCGCACGAAGCATCTACTTGTGTAGGATGTTTCTTATGCGAAACTGCTTGCCCTTATCAGGCAATATACCGGGAAGAAATAAAAAACCGTGCAGGTGAGATTATAAAAACCGTTGCTCAGGTAAACCCCGGATTGTGTCAGGGTTGTGGTACTTGTGTTTCTTTCTGCCGATCTAAATCTATCGATATACAAGGATTCTCTAACGAGCAAATGTATGCTGAAGTAATGGCGGTATTGGAGGCATAAGCAGATTAAATTAACCGCAAAGAATAAAAAGAACGCAATGTAAAAATGACAGAAAACGAACTATCTAAAATCGTATTTGAAGCAGGTTTAAAAATACATAGAATATTAGGCGCTGGTTTATTTGAAAGTGCGTATGAAGAATGTTTATATTATGAACTATGTAAACAAGGCATTAAAGTCGAAAAACAGAAGGTACTTCCTCTAATATATGAAGATGTGATATTAGAAGCCGGGTATAGAATTGACCTGATAGTAGAAGATAAATTAATCATTGAAATTAAAGCAGTAAAAGAATTAACGGATATACACAAAGCTCAGATAATAACTTATCTAAAGCTTAGTAAATGTAAGCTAGGATTACTTATCAACTTTAATACATTGCTGTTTAAAGATGGAGTAAAAAGAATAGCTAATGGACTATAAGAGATAATAACATTCAAAGAAACCTTGCGAACTTTATTTCTTTGCGGTAAAAAAATACAATTATGAATAACGAATTTGAACCTAAGATATTAGCCTTTGTCTGTAATTGGTGTACCTATGCCGGAGCAGACTTAACGGGTACAAGCCGTATAAAATATGCTTCGAATGTAAAAATCGTTCGATTTCCGTGTACAGGGCGTATCGACTTTATGCTCCTACTCAAAGCATTTGCCAACGGTTCGGATGGCGTGATAGTATCGGGATGCCATCCGAATGATTGCCATTATACATCGGGAAACTTTCATGCCCGCCGTCGCTGGATGCTTTTCAGAAGCTTGCTCGACTTTATGGGAGTAGATATCCGTAGGATTCAGTTTTCATGGGTATCGGCTGCCGAAGGTGCTAAATGGGCAGACATTGTAAATACTACAGTTGCCTCTATTCGTGAACTAGGTCCTTATACTGAATATCAGAGAGCTGCTGATTTCTTAGCCAATAACGAAGAAGAATTAGCGAAAGAAATGGAGGTGAACAATGGATGAACTAAGAAATAGAGCCAAAGAACTATTCGAAAAAGGTGAGATCGATATTTTTATCGGATACGAACAAGGTACCCGTAATCCCAGACCTATTTTTGTTGGTAATGCAGAAGATACTCAAAAATTGGTATTCAATGATAAATGCACCGGAAATCTGGCGGTTTACTTAACTCGAAAAGATTTGGTTAAAGGAAAGAGAGTCGGAATATCAGCATCTTATTACGCCTTAAAAAGTATCGTTCAGCTTTTTGTTGAAAATCAACTGAAAGAAGAAAACCTGAAAATATTTGGATTAGCCAATGATGGAAAGATTGAAGCTCTTAATTCATTAGATGAAATAAAGCACTACATAAAAGATACTCCACCACCTCCCAAATTGGAAGATGATGAGTTGATTAAACAAATAGACGCAATGTCATCTGCCGAACGTTGGGCATTCTGGTCGGACGAATTATCTAAATGTTTCAAATGCTATGCCTGTCGTGCAGCTTGCCCGATGTGCTATTGTACCAAATGCATTGTAGAAGTGAATCGCCCTCAATGGATTCAACCTTGGGCTAGTACTCTGGGGAATATGGAATGGCAGATCAATCGTGTGATGCATATGGCAGGACGTTGTTCCGATTGCGGTTCGTGCAGTACGGCTTGTCCTATTGGTATACCGATTCATTTGCTAACACACAAAATGTCGGAAACGGTAAAAGCCAATTTTGGAGATCCGAGTGACAAAGGCAATGTATTGTCTACATTCAAACCCGAGGATAAAGAATCTTTCATACTCTAAATTATGGAAAAAAAATACATAAGCCACAATTCACTCATGAATTGGCTCACCAAATTGAATGACGAAGGAAGTCAGATTTATGCTCCTGTTGCAAAGGGGGATAAAACCGACTACAAGCAGATAACGTCTGTAGAAGAAATTTCTATGGATCATATACAAACGACCCAATCAGCCAAAGCCGTTGCATTTCCCCGTACTGAGAAGTTATTTTCGTACAAAAAAGAGAATGGAGATGTGACGCTTCAAAATTTTGAGACAACATCTATCCCCGAAACTGTTGTTTTCGGAATTCACCCATGTGATGCAGCCGGATTCAAACCCTTATCGGGTATTTTCAATTGGGATACTCCCGATTTACCTTTCAACGAAAGGATGAAACGTACTACTCTCATTGCGGTTAGTTGTACTCAGTGCGATGAGTTTTGTTTCTGTACATCCGTTAACGGCAGTCCGGGAAATACCGCAGGAAGCGATATTCTGTTAACCCCTGTCAAAGACGGTTATCTGGCAGAAATAATTACAGAAAAGGGCGAAAATCTTGCTGATAAACACAGTACTTTTTTTGAAGCTGACCCCAATATAAATAAAGAAGAATATCTCGCAAAAGTTCCTGTTCAATTCAGTTTAGAGGAGTTGAATAAAAAAATTTCCAATATGTTCGAAAGTCCTGTCTGGAAACAACAATCCGAACGTTGTTTGGGGTGCGGAGCATGTGCCTACGTCTGCCCTACTTGTGCGTGCTTCGATATTCAAGAAGATGCTCATGGAAGTTCGGGTAACAGATTACGCTGTTGGGATGCGTGCGGCTTTTCACTATTCACGATGCACACTTCGGGGCACAATCCGAGAGAGGTACAAAGTCAACGATGGCGACAACGCCTGTTACATAAATTCTCGTATATGCCCGAACGTATTTCAGTTAGAGGATGCACGGGTTGCGGCAGATGCTCACGTGCTTGTCCTGTGGATATGAATATTGCAGAACATTTGACCGAAATTGCATCACTATAAATACTCTAAAATCATAGAATATTATGGATAATTCAAATATATACCTTCCCCATTTAATGACCATCGAGAAAATTACTCAGGAGGCTCCCGGAGTAAAGACTTTCCGTTTGAAATTCAAAGATGAAGAGGCTGGAAATAATTTCGAGTTTAAAGCAGGACAATTCGGAGAGTACTCTGCTTTTGGTGAAGGAGAAAGCACTTTTTGTATTGCCTCCTCTCCCACTCGCAAAGGATATATAGAATGTACTTTCCGTGAAACCGGAAAAGTGACATCTGCTTTAGCCAAATTGGAAGAAGGTCAAACCATGGGGTTCAGGGGTCCTTTTGGTAATACATTCCCGATGGATGAATGGAAAGGAAAGAATCTTCTGTTTATTGCCGGCGGTATTGCTTTGCCTCCGATGCGTTGCGTGATTTGGAATGCTTTAGATACACGTGAGAATTTTGGAGATGTGAGTATTCTTTACGGTGCCAAATCGGTAGCCGATCTGGTTTACAAACACGAACTCAAAGAATGGGACGAAAGACCCGATGTACGCTTGGCTACAACTGTAGATCCGGGAGGCGAAACCTCGGATTGGAAAGGTGAAGTGGGTTTTGTTCCTTCTGTATTAGAGAAAATGAATCCTTCACCTGAAAATACAGTAGCGATTGTTTGTGGTCCTCCTATTATGATTAAATTCACTTTTCCTGTACTGGAAAAGCTAGGATTTACCGACGAAAATATCTACACTACTTTAGAAAACCGTATGAAATGCGGAGTCGGTAAATGCGGACGCTGTAACGTTGGCAGCCAATATGTATGCAAAGATGGTCCTGTATTTTCTAAAGTTGAATTAGAAG
Source organism: Dysgonomonas sp. HDW5A (assembly GCF_011299555.1). Taxonomy (NCBI): domain Bacteria; kingdom Pseudomonadati; phylum Bacteroidota; class Bacteroidia; order Bacteroidales; family Dysgonomonadaceae; genus Dysgonomonas; species Dysgonomonas sp. HDW5A. Next base: position 1,257,182 of record NZ_CP049857.1, read on the forward strand.
CTTTACCTGCGGAATACTAGCACATAAAGGATTATAAATAAATGCAAAAAGGAATTATCTCGGAAGAGATGGTTCCTTTATTCTTTTTGCTCATTATATAATTTAATCTTATCTTTAAGCCCTAAGACCTATCTATTGCTTTGGCAAATAAAATAACTAAATCCTCTGATCCTTATATAAAGTAGTATAACTTTTACATTACTTATAAATAGAGCAACAACAGAATGGAAAACATAGTATCAGAGATTCGTCAGGCTTTAAAAGACAGTGTTGACGAAAAAACCCAAAACAATAGCCAAAACTTCTTTAAAGAAGAAATAAAATTCTATGGGGTACGAGTGCCTCTGGTAAATAAAATCAGTAAGGAATCATTTGCAATCATTCAGAATAAACCTAAAGAATTTATTTTCGGATTGTGCAGCGAATTATGGAAATCAGGATATCTCGAAGAATCATTTATTGCCTGTAATTGGTCGTACTACATTCATTCGGGTTACCAACCCAGTGATTTTGTTTTTTTCGAGGAATGGGTGAATACTTATGTAAACAATTGGGCTTCGTGCGATACTTTATGCAATCATACAATCGGTACATTTATTGAAATGTATCCTCAATACATCCCGAAGTTAAAAGGATGGACGAAGTCAGATAATCGCTGGGTAAAACGTGCAGCCGCCGTAACGTTGATAATTCCAGCTCGAAAAGGATTATTTCTAAAAGACATTTTTGAGATTGCAGACATACTTCTTTTGGATAAAGACGATTTAGTACAAAAAGGGTACGGATGGATGCTAAAAGCTGCCAGTGAAGCTAATCAAAAGGACGTATTTGATTATGTAATATCAAAGAAAACCATTATGCCCCGAACAGCATTACGTTATGCTATCGAAAAAATGCCTCAGGATTTGAGAGCAGAGGCAATGAAAAAATAACATTAAAAATCAATCTGATATGAGAATAGGACATATAGCTATCTGGACTGAGAATCTGGAAGAAATGAAAGAGTTTTATACAACTTATTTCGGAGGTATTTCGAATGCTAAGTACGTAAACCCAACAAAAGGGTTTGAATCGTATTTCATTACATTCGAAGGAGATACCACTCTCGAAATTATGAGACGCAAGGATATAACCAATAAAGTAGAGGTTGAATCTCTCGGTCTATGTCATTTCGCTTTTACGGTAGGTACTAAAGATCAGGTACTGCAATTGACCGAACGTTTAAGAGCCGATGGTTATCAGATAGTAGGCGAGCCGAGAACAAGCGGAGACGGTTACTTCGAGAGTGTTGTACTTGACGTAGATAACAATAAAGTTGAACTTATCGCCGAATAGATGGAATAAAAAGCTCTACTTATTCTTTTTAAGTATCTGTAAAACCGATTCTTTTAATTTGTCTTCCTGCATTATTACGTTGAAGTGTCCCCAGAAATCGGAGTCATATTCAAAGGAGGTGTCAGAGAATATATTATTGGTCGCTAATCTTTCGTTACGAGCAAAACGAGAATCGTCAGATGAATCGGTTTCACAATTTACCATTTCGAACCACATATGCAAGGGTGAGCTGAAAAGCCTGTTCTTTTTCCTCACCTTAAAATGTAAGTCTCCTCGAATATGGCTGATATAATAAATACCGTTAATCGGCTTATAAGAGACTACATAAGTTACTTTATCTGCAGTAATATTAATTTGAGGGCTTTTTCTAACAATAAGTATATCTGTTGCTTTTTTTATATGATCGGGATGAACTTCAAAGTTGGCTTGAACCAACGCATTATTCTCTGCATCGATATATAAATCACCTCGATATAAAGGTTCGTCATCACCTTGGTTTTGTTCGAAAGCAATCACATTAACTGTTCTGCCATCCAGCACCGTTATGTCGGAATGCCTGTAGACATAGGATGAGTTTTTTAAAGGATCGAGAAATCCGGGCGTATCACCTTTTACCAAATCCAGAAGTAAAGCCGAACTGATGCCTGACTTCATTTTAGTTAAAAGAGTATCGGCTCTTTGTATGTCAACTATCCGACGCATCTTAAGTAATTTCACCTGATCGCTTTTATCGCCACTCTGATAACCTGTTTTATATATTTCCAAAACAGCCTCGGTTAAGCTCAGATTCTTATTTTTATGATCTATCCCCTCTCTGTAAAAAGCAGTTATATGAACAGGGGTATTCGAATAATTCTCGCTTCGTTTAAGCCACATATTGCGTAGTACCTCCGCCGGATTTACAATACGCACCACAACCTCCTGCAAGGGTATAACTTTTGGAGAAAGGGTAAAAACAATATGCTGCTGTGTGAGAAATGACAATTCGACTTCTTGTGATTGATAGCCTATATGCGACAGTTTCAGTTTAGAGTTTATTAAAGAATCGGGCACAACAAGTCTGAAATCACCACCCTGATTGCTTATAGTTCCGATGGAAGAATTCAAAATTCCGACAGCTCCATAAGCTATAGGTTCGCCACTAATTCCATCAATTAAAGTTCCGCCCAATGTAAGATATCTGATGCTGTCTTTCTCTTCCGCTCTTGCTTTTATAACAGGAGTTACAACAATATCAGGCTCTTGCTGCTGATTGAGTAAGATATGATTACCTACAATCTTTATATTCAGATGGTCGTTATTCGTAATAGCATAGATTGCATCACGTAAAGTATATTCTTTCTTCTGGATTTTAACGGTCTTATCGTTATCGACAACCTGACTGTCATAAATAAAGAGGTAGCCCGACTTATCGGAGACCTCTTTTAAAAGTTGATAAACTGTACCTTTATTTTTAGACAACTGAATTTTTCGGTTCAAAACATCCCCATCATTACCCCAAACAGTCGTCGCCATAGAAAACAGCAACAACAAGGTTGTAACAGGATAAAAAAGGTATCGAACCGTCCTTTTCATATTTATAATTCAAGTAAGGTAACAAGCGTTATTTTAATTCTGAAATACGAATCTTACCCTCTTGCCGGATACACTCCAGATTGAGTGCCATGCAGATAAGCTGAGCCATAGATGATGCCGAATCATTGGAAAAGCTAACGGTCAACAAGCGATTCTCAAGACCGGGAGCAACCTCCAGTTGAACACCTTCGCTATTCCGGTTTATTACCCGAACCACATCTGCCAGACGCTCGTCTTTAAATTGTATTTGCCTTGTATAGCTGTAAAATTGATCTGCATCTTTGGTAGGCATGGTATGTAACTGATCAGAACGAAGTAACCCCGTCTCACCTGCTTTCACATATATACTTTGTCCTGTTTTCTTCAAAGTTACTTTTACTTCTCCTCGGTCTACTGACAATGAAAAATTATCGTTATCCTTTCCTTTTACATTGAAGGCTGTACCAAGCACCTCTACTTGTATAAGATCTGTTTCTATTACAAACGGACGTTTACGGTTTCCTTTGACATCAAAAAACGCATTTCCCTGAAGAAATACTTCCCGTCTTTCTCTCTCGAAATGTTTCGGGTATTTCAGCGATGTTTGATCGGCTAAGTATACTATAGACCCATCTTCGAGAGTGGTAACCAGAGTTGCTTCATTCTTTTCGTTGTATAACGAGAGTAAGTGTTTATCCTTCAAATTTTGATTGACAACAATCGATACTGCCACAATACTAACCAGAAGTACAGCAATACTTGCCACCCATTTAAACGTTACAGAACGTAAAAAGGTTCTTTTATGAGATTCCGTTTCAGTCAGTAACCCTTCTTCAGCCAAACGACTACAAAGTTGATTCCAGGCCTTGTCGGTACTCGTGTTATTTTTTTCTATCTGAGTCATAATATTTGAGTATAGTTCTCAATTTCTTTTCGTAACGATTGAAGAGCTTTGGTCATCTCCGCCTCCACCGTTTTTATTGATATTGAGAGTATTTTTGCTATTTCAGCATATTTTTTTCCTTCGAAACGCTGCATCCTAAATATCCTGAGTCGCCGTTCGGGCATCTTGCCTAGAGTTTTATTGATCAGTTCTTCCAGCTCTTTATATTCCAGTTGTTCTTCGGGAGTAGAGTCTGAAATTTCGACCTTTTCAGAAATTGTTTTATCCTTATGTCGATCCCTCACCTGCCGATGTTCACAATATTGAAGCGATCGGTTACGGACTGCTCCGTATAAATACCCGTTTAAAGATGTAAATATGTGCAAGCCTTCACGATCACGCCACAATACATAAAACAAGTCCTGTATAATCTCCTCTGCAATATCTGTCCGCCCTGTTATTCCGGCAGCATAGAGACAAAGGGGAGAATAATAGCGTCTGAAGACTCCTTCAAAGACTTTTATATCTCCCTCTTTGATCTTTCTAACTATAAAGAAATCGTTTAGCATAAAGGTCTCGGATAACAGCTTGTTTCAGAACTGGTTTTTACTTCTTTCGATTATCCTTATCTACATTCATTGGCATAATTGCCAGGTAGAATCGGACGAAGTGAATATAATAATAAATCTCTCAACACATTCATTATTAGTGTTGTTTTTTGAGTTTATTTACTGCAGATTCCAACGATTCTGAAGGTTCTATAATATTATAGTCTTCCCAGAAATTAGCATCTCTAAAACTACTTACATTATCAGAAAGCGATTGACTTTGCTTGAATGAAAGCTTAGCCGGAATATTATCTACATTGCCAACCTTACCACTGGTAACTACCATTTCTGAAATAATACTGTAATTGGTCGAAAATAACCTCCGTTTCCAATCGCACTTGAATCGGAACTCGCTCCTGATATAATTCAAATAACTGATTCCATCTCGCAACTTGTAATTGACCAGGAATGTTACTTCTTCCGGTTTGAATCGTAAATTATACGGTTTCTTTTTCAGAATAGCCTGAGTAGCTTTATTCTTGTCATCCATACTTAGGCTGAATTCGGCACGTGTAAAAGCTATACTTTGTTTGTCAATATACAATTTACCATAATAAAGTGCATAAGGCAGATTTACCTGAGGAGCAAAACTTACTACAAAGTGTGGACGCTCGTCTATCATTACCGATTCTTCCATCTTAAATTTGTAACATGATAATGTTTCTTTATCAAGTAACAATTCGGGGTTCTTGGCTATATCAAGATATACCGACAGGTTAGGGCCTCCAATCAATTTTACGGCAAGTGTATCCCCCGATTTTTGACTCAACAGTTTACGCCCTTTTTCGATCTGTACTCTATCTTGTTTAACTCCTTCTTCGGTATACGCTGTTTTATAGATATCTATTACTGCCTCCGATATGTTGATGTAATTACGTCCTTTTTTAATGGTTTCACGATAAAAACCTGTCATAAGATTTGCTTCGGGACAATAGTTATTTCCAATCCGCTGCACAGCCTTCCTTACCAGATCGAGTGGCTCCATCGATTCTACAACAACTTCATTCAGTAGATTCACATTGGCGTTTAAAAGTATCTCTACACCTGTAGTTGTACGTTTGTCGATAGGTAATCTGTAATTAGAATAACCCATATGTGATATCTCAATCGATTTGGCATCAATAGAGTCATTTATCTTGATCAGAAATTCGCCATCTTCATTCGTCACGGTTCCTATACCTGTTCCGGGAACAGATACATTTACATATTCAAGTTTCTTTTTCGATTTCTTATCTTTTATAACCCCACTAACCGAAATATAATGAGATTCGTTTTGTGCCGATACAGGGGTAATCCCAAGAGCTAAAAAGAGGATAATAAGAAATCCTGCTATTTGTTTGCCTGTCGTTTTCATAATGGTATTATTTAATTGTTGATTTAATATCTGTACTAAAGCTGTATAACTGCAATCGATAATTATATTTAATAAGGCTGCATTCAATACCTGCTTGTACTAATATGATCGCTCAGGAAATAAAAACCCTATGTTAAATGTGATTTATTTTTTAATTTCATCTTTTATACTTTGAGTAATTGATTTTATCATCCTGACATCAATCAATTCTATCTATATATTTCACTTTCTCATTAAATAAATTCAGAATATTTGACTATCTTGCTTCCCTATTTATAAAATCTGTTTATAAGTATGCCTTTATCTTCATGTATACTTATCTCTATTGAGTTTTCGTGAACAATAACTTAAAACAAAATGTTTGATAAATTTAAAGTAAAGTGGAATATTACTTCCAATTGGCAACTAGCCATAATCCTGATTGTATTTTCAATAACCGGAAGTGCAGCCTTGGTTGTACGAAGGTTTGTATTTGAATGGATTGGCATTACCTCCGAAACATCTATGTGGCTGAAAGTTCCGCTATACATATTGGTCTTAGTTCCTGCTTATCAAATACTATTAATAATTATAGGAGCTATTTTCGGGCAATACCGGTTCTTCTATGAATTCCAGAAAAAAAGCATAGGTCGATTTTACAGAAGAAAAGAGAAAAAATAAGGTTTAAGACCTATTTATTATTCATCTAGGTATAACATCTGTTGATAGTTATAGCTTTAAAATACGACATTAACACTTTCTGCAACTTAAAAATATCCCTAAAACAAAAAATATAGTGAGCAACTCAAATAATAATCAGACTGCCGTACTTCTTGTAAATCTTGGAACTCCCGACGAACCTACAGTGGGATCGGTACGCCGCTATCTATCTCAGTTTCTAAACGACAAAAGAGTTATTAATTTGCCTTGGCTCTTCCGAAAGGTATTGGTAAACTTTATCATCGTACCTTTTCGTGCACCTAAGTCTGCCAAACTCTATCAGCAATTATGGACTAAGGAAGGCTCTCCTTTATTAACCAACACTCTTCTGCTACAAGAAAAGGTACAGAAAGAACTAGGTGATCAGGCTAAAGTATTTATGGCGATGCGTTATCAGAATCCATCTATCAGAAATACGCTTAATGCCATTCGTGAAGAAGGATACAGTAAAATCGTTCTTTTACCTCTTTTTCCACATTATGCCTCTTCAACCTCATCTTCGGTTATTGAAGCCGTATGGGATGAAATAAGAAACTGGAACGTAATTCCGGGTGTGCAGATGATTACCCAGTTTTACGATCATCCCGGATTTTTAGATGCTTTCACAAAACGTATTTCATCTTATAATTTGGATGAATATGACTTTGTTCTTTTTTCCTATCATGGTCTTCCAACACGTCACACAGACAGGGTTCATCCAAAGATTTCAACCTCTCAGTGTACTTGCGATAAGGCGATGCCCGAACATGGCAAATTCTGTTACAGGGCTACATGCTATGAAACGACCCGTCTTTTGGCTAAGCGTTTAGGTTTATCAAAAGATCGTTATACAACTTCCTTTCAATCACGCTTATCCAATTACTGGTTAAAACCGTTCACTGATGCTACATTGACTGAGCTTCCTCAAAAAGGATTTAAACGTGTGCTTGTTGTCGCTCCTTCATTTGTTGCAGACTGCCTCGAAACTATTGTTGAAATTGATTATGAATACAAAGAATTATTTATAGCTAATGGCGGACAAAAGCTCACCATGGTCGAAAGCCTCAATGCTGACGATAGCTGGGTAAGTGCAGTAAAAGATATGGTAAAAAGTTATATTTGATCTTTTATTTCTATATGAAGTGTCAGAAAGAGTTTATATAAAACAGAAAGAGATACCCCCTCAGTTGAGTATCTCTTTCTTTCCAAAAACCATAAAAAACAAAACCTTAAGGCTTCATACCTAAAGCTAAGATATATCCTTTATTGATAGTACAATTGGCAAACTTCATATTTTCCAGAAGATCGGTCATAGCTTTCCTTACCACTGCCTGATCGGGTCTAACAGCACGTATTTTAGCAAAATTACTTCTATCCTGAGAGGTATAATCTACTATCAGATTCCAATTTTCAGGAGCTTTTATAGAAACCATCCCTCTTTCGGAATCCATCTTTTTGTAAGGCCAGTAATGCCATCCGATATTGTTACGTTCCATCAAACGAGTCCAAGCCGCAATCCATTCATCTGTATTTTCTCCTGTTTCGCCCATATAGATGGGAAGATTGACACTGTCACGGAAGTTTACAAAATCCTGAATATTACTTTGTAGTGTATCACACCAATAACGATGGCAGGTATACATCATCTTATCATCGAATTTAGAATCCTTGAACACATTGAAATTTCCGTTCCATTGAGCGCCTCCCAACAGTACAATGTGATTGGGGTCTACTGTACGGATAGAGTCTACACATCTTTTGTACAAAGGCTCTAGTGAATCGTTCAGATTTGCATGTTGTCCCAGAAAATAGTGTGCAATCGGCTCATTCAAAAGGTCATAACCCAGAATAAGCGTATCATTTGCATAATGCTGAGCCACTTTTTTCCATATTTCGCAAAACTGAACTTTACTTGCTTCGCTTTCCATTAACCAAGGGTATCCGTAACTATCGTCAATATTATCGCCTGTTTGACCTCCGGGAGCATCATGCATATCGAGTATAACATACAAGTTTTCCTGACGACACCACTCTACTACCTGATCGATCATCTCGAATCCGTTCTGATTGGCTGTCAACCCCATGTAATCTTCATCCGTAAACATTTTGTAATGAAAAGGAATACGAAGTGAACTCATTCCGGTTTGTTTGATATACTTTATATCTTCCTGAGTGATGTAGTTTTTCTTAAACTCCTGCCAAAACCAAGCTGTGAAATCAGGTCCTACCAACTCGCAGAAAGCTTCGTTTATCAATCGGTACGAACTTACATCCTGAAAATGGAACATATACCCTTCGGGATTGAGCCAGTTACCAAGATTAGTTCCCTGTATCAGAAGTTTCTCTCCATTCGATTTTATTAAATCGGGACCTTCTACTCTAATAAATTTCGAACCATCTGTCTTCGTGACTTCCTTTGGTGAGCAACTAAGTAATACCAGAGGTAGGATTAGATACAATAACTTTTTCATGAATATTTCTATTTAAGGTCACAGACCTGTTATTTATCAATAAAAACGGTCTAAGCTTTTCAATTTACATATAAAGCTTAGACCGTTCTCCTGTTTATTCTTACGTATTTATTGTTCCTGTGAATCTTTAGATGAAAACCTGCTGAATTGCTCCGGCAATAATTAACAGTAACGATTCGGAATCCATGATTAAAGAAATCTCAGCTATGAAATCTGCACACAAGAAATAGAGCATCGCGATAACTCATTTAAGATTCACGTTCAATAAAATTATATGGCGTTATAAGTCATTTCCTCCGAAATGATGTAAGAATAAACTAAGGTCTGAGACCCTTTATTTTTTCATTAGATCACTTTACTATTGTATAGCGAATTTAGCTTCCAAGCCGTCTTTACTGCTTGAGCCTATCCATAAATTGAAATCTCCGGCTTCTGCTTTTTTCACCAGATCTTTACCATAGAAAGCCAGATCGTCTGTTGTCAATTTAAATTCTACAGTTTTCGATTCGCCGGCTTTCAAATCTACACGTTGGAAACCTTTCAACTCTTTTACCGGGCGAACGATTGATCCAACCAAATCTCTGATATAAAGCTGTACTACTTCAGTACCATCTACTTTGCTTGTATTTTTCACAGTCACTTTAGCAGTAAGTTCTCCACCCATAGGGATAGATGTAGCCGATAATACAAGATTCGAATATTCGAATGTACTGTACGACAACCCGAATCCGAATGGATATAATGGATCTTTTCCCGAATCGAGATAGAAAGAAGTATTACCTAACGATGTTTGACCTGCTTCGGTAGGTATATCATCCAAAGCCATCACCTGAGCGGGAGCCGGACGACCTGTGTTGTTATGATTATAATACATAGGTATTTGTCCTACTTCTCTGACGAATGTAGCCGGAAGTTTTCCGCTTGGATTGGCTTTTCCAAACAATAGATCCAATATTGCAGGACCTCCCATCGTTCCGGGATGGAAGTTGTAAAGTACTGCATCTGCATAAGGTAGATCACGCTCGATAGTCAGCGGACGACCTGCCATAATAACTAATACGACTGGCTTACCTGCACTTTTTACAGCTTTCAGAAGTTCGGATTGCACGCCTATCAAGTTGATATTTGACAATGAATGTGCTTCTCCCGAAAGTATAGCTTCTTCACCTAAAAATACGATTGCAACATCAGCTGAGGCTGCCGCTTGTTTTGCTTTCTCAAAATTGGCTGTACTTTTATCGCGGCTGAAAGACAAAGCCGGCTCATATACATAATTTATTTTTTTGTATGTTGTTTGCAATGCTTTAAGAGGTGTAACGGTATGGTTTTTATCTCCATCGAATACCCAAGTACCCATCTGATCGTGAGGAGCATTAGCCAATGGACCGATAACTGCAATCTTCACATTTTCTTTCAGTGGTAATACATTGTCATTTTTCAATAATATAGCCGATTTTACAGCAGCCTCTTTTGCTGCTTGTAAATGCTCTGCCGAGTACAAAGTTGATGGTTTGTTTATATCTACATAAGGGTTTTCAAATAGCCCCATACGAAATTTCACTCTTAAAATATTACGAACGGCATTATCGACATCTGCGAGAGTAACCTCTCCCGATGCGACCAACGATTTCAAATTATGTGAATAAGCTCCGCTCACCATTTCCATATCTACACCTGCATTTGCCGATATTTGGGCTACATCTCTGGCGTCTTTAGCAAATCCATGAGCAAGCATCTCGGTCATCGAAGCCCAATCTGAAACTACAAAACCATCGAATTTCCAGTCTTTGCGAAGTACATCTTTCAACAGGTGTTTGTTTCCTGAGGCAGGTATTCCATCATTGTCATTAAATGAGGTCATTAATGTGGCTGCTCCTGCATCAATTGCCTTTTTGAATGGTACTAAATATACATTGTATAATAAATGAGGAGGGATGTTGGTACTGTTATAGTCACGACCACCTTCTGCTGCTCCATAACCGATAAAGTGCTTCACACATGCTGCAATAGATGTAGGGGCTGAAAGATTCTTTCCTTGAAATCCTTTTACCATAGCTGCCCCTAATTCGCCGGCCAGATATGGGTCTTCTCCCAAGCTTTCGGCAATACGTCCCCAACGGGCATCCCGCGAAATGTCTAACATGGGAGCAAATGTCCAGTTAACACCCAATTCACGAGCTTCGGCAGCTGCCACGTGTGCACCCGATTCTACCATCTGAGGATCAAACGACGCTGCTTGTCCTAAGGGGATAGGAAAGATTGTTTTAAAGCCATGAATAACATCGCGTCCGATAATCATAGGAATACCCATGCGGCTATTTTCCAAGGCTACTTTTTGTAATTCGTTTACCTGCTTCGGATCAATAATATTAAGTAACGACCCTACTTCTCCTTTCTTGATCTGTTGAACAAGTTCTTCACTCATACCATTGAAGTTCAACTGGTTCATCTGACCGATTTTTTCTTCAAGAGTCATTTTGGATAATAACTGCTCAATCTCTTTATCGTAATTCTTTTGTTGTGAATATCCCATAAACAGGTTCAATAAGCATAATACACCTAACAATTTGATCTTCATCTGCTATATATTATTTATGTAAATAAAGTCTCGGACTTTAATTAATGAATTTATAATTTTCCTGGGTTGAATTGCCTTTTAAGGTGAGTATATATACTCCATTTCGGGGTAAATCCGAGCAATCAATACTTGCGTTATCATCTTCAACAGACTTTGTTTTATAAAGCCTGCCTTGGATGTCTCTTATATTAAGAGTGGTAATGTTTCCATCTTTAAGATGGAGCGAAAGCGATTTATTTTCTTTATTAAAAGTAAATGGTACCTCATCACGTAGCTCTTTTTCGATGGAAGCTACCTCCTTCTTTTGATATACTCTTACGTAATCAATCTCATATTTCGAAGGGAATATATCTTCGGCAACTCCTTGTAAACCTCCCCAGTCACCTCCGATAGCCAAATTTAATTTCAGATAGAAAGGTGCATTAAAGGGCCATGTACGTTTATCTCCTAAATGATCGTTTTTAAAAGTAAAATAGGCAACACCATCCACATATCCTGTAATTTGATCTTCAGTCCATTCTAATCCATATACATGAAATTCGGTTTCTGCGTTTTTAATATCTTTAGTTGCTGTTTTTTCCGTACCGATTTTATGATTGTACAAGTCTGTATGGATTGAAGCTTGGGTTACATCAGGACGATAACCTACATACTCCATTATGTCAATCTCTCCATCCAGTGGCCATGCTGCAAAATTCTTAGGCATCATCCAGAATGCCGACCATGTACCTCTGCCTGCTGCTACTTTTATTCGAGCTTCGAAATACCCATACTTCCACGATTCGACAGTATTCATGCGAGCCGACACATAATCCATCCCGTAGTAGGGCTTCGGACGTTTAAATGCTGTAATAATTAAGTTACCATCTTTTATTTTTGCTACTGTATCGGTACCTGCTGTACGATCGGTATAGTATTGCAGTTCATTATTTCCCCAGCCGCTGCCTCCGGTTTCGAACCACCATTTATCTCCCGGAAGAGGTAGTGAACCATTCGTGTTAGGAGCTTCATTAAATTCTTCCTGCCAAACAAGATCATATCCTGCCGGAGCTTGCGATTTACAGAGTAATGTGCTGCAAAAGAAGAGTGTTATGGCTGTAAATAGATGTTTATTTATCATGGACTTTTGCTTTTGTGGTCTCAGACCTATTTATAATTCTCTCTATTAAGTATACATATAACCGATTGTTATTAGTAAATACTTTCAAGTACTTATAAAGCAAAGCAGATTACCTAAGTAAATCGGGAAGGTAATCTGCTCTCTTCACACTTTGACAATTACTGTTTAACCTTAAATCTCATATACCAATTGATGCCCGATCCCTTCCATTGCAATTGCAATGTAGTTTCTGTCAGCTCCAGAATTTCGTATCGTACATTTCCCAATACATCGGGACTTGCTACATAACTTGGAAAACCTTTGCCTGAAAAAGTAAGATAAAGTTTTCCGTCAGCGTCTCTATCCATAAACCAAGTTTGACCCGCAGGTTGAGTATATGGTACGGTAACTGCTACAGTTGACCCATTGGGATATAAATCGGGAGCCATTGTTTGGGCTGCTGATTCATTTACATAAATATCATTGTTTGCTTTTAATGAGTAACTACGTGTTGCATTGAGATTAAAAGTGAGTTCGTCATCGTAAATGCCTCTTCCTTTTAATTCATTAGGACCTGCACTCCACCAATTAGGAGTAGTTGTGCTGGGTTCGCCGCATCCTAAGTGACCTTGAACCGAAGAATCCCATATCCATACTTTGGGGGTATCTTTTCCTGTCAACAAATAAATTATAGGATCATTGTTAGCAACACTCACTTTAAATGATTTTGGTTCACTTAAACCGCCACGACCGTATGCCTGAATAGAACCGTCATATTCTCCTGCCCACATATATTTGAGGGAGAATGATCGTTTATTGGTAGACATAACCGATCCGTCGAGTTTGGTTATAGCCCAATAAGGTGAAATCAGATCACTTGTAAAATCGAACTGAATTGTATTGGGATCTTCGGCACTGGGCGTCATTGTAAATTTAATATCATCAACCGATGGTGCATCGCCAATACTCGGCTTACTTCCTACTTCGGGATCGCATCCTGTAAACAACAGAGCCATACCCAGAAGACCTAATATATATTTTTTCGCTTTCATGATTTTCTAAAATTAAGGTTCCTGTTAATAAGGGTTTTGAGTTAATGTACCTTGAGCTTTATCGATTTCGGATTGAGGTATAGGCAAGTGTTTTTTATTGGGGTTGAAACCTCTTGCTCCCAATACTTGTTCTGCTTTACCGAAACGAACCAAGTCCCAGAAACGGTGTCCTTCCAAAGCAAACTCCAATCGGTTCTCCATCAAAAGATTATCCAGAGTTGCTGTTTTTTTGTAGTTCCCTGTATTTTTGTAAGCTCTCGCTCTTACCTTATTTAAATACTCATCGGCTTGAGTTTGACTTCCTCCTGTACGAACTAGTAGTTCTGAGGCGATCAAAAGCGTTTCTGAATAACGGTATACACGATAGTTATTTCTATAATTCAAATCTTTATCTCCTGTACTCTTGCTGTTTCCTCCTTGACGTGGCAGGTATTTACGATTGAAATATCCGGTGTCATCATAACGTGGACTATAACTTGCGTCAGGATATTCTTCTTTATATTTTGCAAAGTTAAGGATACCTCCATCTTTACGTTGATCGGCTGATTCGTACGAATCGTACAATTCTTTTTCAACCGGTTCGAATCCCCATCCTCCGGCAAACTCAGGACTATTGCTAATACCATTGATACCTATAAGAGTTGGATATACACTACCTCCGGTTGCCAAAGGATTACCCCAGCTACGTCCGCTTAAATCATCCGAATAGTTAACTTCGAAAATAGATTCTTTACTCCATTCTCCTTTATCTTCCCATATGTCTGCAAAAGAATCGTTAAGTTCATATACACCAGAGCCAATAATAGCTTGCATATCTTTCAATACTTCTGCATATTTAGTCTCATCCTTTTGATACATTACAACATTAGCTCTCAACATCTGAGCTGTAGCTTTAGTTATACGACCAATCTCCTTATTTGCGGTAACTGTTAATGGAAGTTTATCTCCATTCAAGGCAAAATCCAGATCTTCTACAATCTTTGCATAAACCTGATCTGCAGGCATCTGAGGAATAAGGAAAGGGGGTGTTGACGGGTTTACACTGTAATAAGGAACATTTCCCCATAATTTCCATAACCAGAAGTAATAATATGCTCTCAAAGTATGAGCTTCTGCCAAAATTCGATCCTTAGTTGCAGGATTCAAATTAGGCACATTGTCGATACGGTTGATTACAATATTCGAACGGTTGATTCCTGAATAGAATACTGTCCAAAGTGCTTCACATACATATACGGGTGTTGCATTAAAGAATCGCATACGTTGCAAATGCTCGTTATCCTTTGCATTACCTCCACCGATACGTGCATCATCCGACATAGCATCCGATACAAACTGAAGCGGATTGTATTGTCCGAATGCCCAATCGGGCCACTGAAGAGGACCATATGCAGCTACTAAACCTTGAGTGATTCGTTCTTCCGAATTATAAAATTCTTCTTCGGGTATTTGTGTTGTTGGTGAAGACTCCAGAAAAGACTCTGAACAAGAGCTTAACACTAGTAGAGCAGTCAGACCAAATAATACTATTTTTTTCATTGTGATTTCGTTTTAATAATTAAAATGTAACAGTTGCACCTACAGATACTGTTCTTGCCTGAGGATATACACCTCTGTCTACTCCCAATGAAGTACCTCCTGATGAAATTTCAGGTTCAAAACCATCATATGAAGTGAAAGTCAACAAGTTCTCTGCCGAAACATAAACTCTGACAGCTCCCAGATATGCTTTCTTAACAATGTATGCAGGTAAACTATATCCGAACTGAATGTTTTTAAGCCTTAAGAATGAACCGTCTTTTACGTATAAATCCGAAGATTGCCAGTTTCCATTATCATCATTTAGTGATAGGCGAGGTATTCTGTTCGAAGAACCCGGTCCTGTCCATCGGTCTAGCATATATCCGGGTAAGTTGATGCTTGCAAGGTCGATTCTTCGTGTTCCGTCAAAAATATCATTACCGGATGTTCCTTGTAATATCATATTAAAATCAAAACCTTTCCATTCTGCACCTACATTAAATCCAAACATCCAATCCGGCATACCTTTTCCTATTTTGGTACGGTCATCATCACTAATGACTCCGTCTCCGTTTAGGTCTACAAATCGTACATCTCCGGGTTGAGCATTAGGTTGTATCAGTTTACCGTTTTTATCTACATATTCGTTTATCTCTTGTTGAGTCTGGAAGATACCGTTGGTTTTAAGTCCATAGAAGAATGGGAATGGCTCACCGTTTTCAGCTCTTGTGATTGTTCCTATACTTTGGATACCATCATAATTAGCCCATCCGTTGCTATTACCTAATTCGATCAATTTGTTTTTAATATAGGAAGCATTTCCTCCTACGTGTATCGATACATCCGCTACTTTAAATTGATAGGAAGCATCAAACTCCACACCTGTATTTTTCATATCTCCCACATTACCCATAGGAGGGGTGTCGCCGATATATGCAGGCAAAGGCATTTGCATCAACATACCGTTGGTTCTCTTATCAAACCAATCTACAGTGAACGATAATGCACCATTGAAGAAACGAGAGTCAAGTCCTATATTGGTTTGTTCCGATTCCTCCCAACCAATAGCAGCATTCGGATATCCGTTAGGTTTCGATCCGGGAGCTACGATAATAGCACCTTCTCTTCCGAAAATATAATTATTTCCACCATCAATCATGGTAGTATATCTGAAATCTCCGATTTGGTCATTACCATTTTGTCCCCAGCTACCACGCAATTTCAATGAAGTAAGGAAATCGGGACGATCTGCCATGAATTTCTCATTGGTAATATTCCAACCCAATGATACAGAATAGAAATTAGCCCATCTGTTATCGGGTCCGAATTTAGTAGAACCATCACGACGCATTGTAAGTTCACCCATGTATCGTTCCTGATAGTTATAGCTCAAACGACCGAAGTAAGAAGCCAAACGATAGTAAGGCCCCATTTTACCTGATGCTTCACGTGCTTTTTGAGGCTGATCGGTAAAATCGATATTAGCTCTGTCAGGGTTATCATCTCTCAGCAAGTAGCTTTGTCCCCAAAGTGAACGTGATCTGCTTGACAATGCCGATTGACCTAATAAGATTGTAAAATGGTGATCTTGTATATCTTTTGTATAAGATAATGTATTTTCAATCTGCCATGTAAAGCCTCTGTTCATAGATGACCAGACTTTCGACTCATCTACGTGGTTACTTTTTCCCAGATAATAAGGTTGCAGATATCCGTCAGCACCCCAGAATGCAAGGTCAACTCCATAAGATGATCTGAATTTAAGGTTCTTATAAAGTTCAAGCTCTCCCCAGAAGTTAGCTAAAATCTTATCCGAGTTATTTTTCTCAGGAGGTAACGACAAAGCTGCTATCGGGTTAGTTATTTCATTGTATTGATCGCCTACGATTGTAAATACATTTCCATTTCGGTCTCTTACTGCTGTTGGATGAGCAGCCAATGTAGCTTCGGGATCAGGTGCTAACACGGTTAACATAGGCGATATAGCCAAAGCACTACCCAGTGGCGAACCGAACTCACTATTTGTACTGATTCCTGTAGAGTTTATACGACCGTAAGTCAAATTAGTACCTATCTTTAAAGTAGATAGTACACTGCGTGTCTTAGAATCGTCAAATACTGTATAGTTATTATTTAAACGGATAGAATATCTTTCGTAGTTTGATCTGCCGAAATTACCTCCAACGATACCTTCTTGATTGAAATAGCCTAATGACAAATAATAATTTCCTTTATCATTTCCGCCTGCTACACTCACCTGATGTTCGTACATCGGAGCATCCGAGTTAAATGTTTCTTTTTGCCAATCAGTACCTTTTCCATACGATTGAGGATCTGCATAAATAGGAGCTTTTCCCGAATTCATGTTTTGCTCATTCATCAAGATAGCATATTCGGTAGCATCAAGCACAGCTCTTTTCTTGGCTGCATTTTGCCATCCGTAAGTAAAGTTGTATGTAACTACAGCCTTTCCTGATTTTCCTTGGCGGGTAGTTATCAAGATTACACCATTAGCTCCACGTGTTCCGTAGATTGCAGCGGATGCAGCATCTTTAAGAACTTCTACCGACAGCACATCTGCGGGATTGATATTATCTATTCCACCCGAAATAGGCATTCCGTCTACGATATATAGAGGATCACTGTTATTGATAGTACCTATACCACGGATACGCACTCTCGATCCGTCTCCGGGTTGTCCGGATGCCTGAGTAATATTTACCCCTGACACCATACCTTTCAGTACATTATCGATACGAGTAGGAGCTTTCAGAGCTAAGTCGTCGCCTCTTACGCTACTGATAGCAGCTGTAACGACGCTCTTCTTTTGAACACCATAACCTACGACAACAACTTCATCCAAAAGCTCTCCGGCTTCTTCGAGCTTTACGTTTAATGATGTTGAGGAAGCTTTAACTTCAAGATTTTTATAACCTAGATAAGTAATTACTAAATCTGAATTAAGTGGAGCATTGATTTGAAAGGCTCCGTCCAGATCGGTTATAACTCCGTTTGTAGTGTTTTTCTGAACTACAGATACTCCTACAAGTGCTTCACCTGTTTTTGCATCTGTGACAATTCCTGTAATTTGATTGCCTTGGGCAAAAGCAATCATCGGGAAAAATATCAGGAACATAACAAGTCCTAATAATTGCCGATTGATAGCAAACATTTTTTTCTTCATGGTTTGATTTATTTAAAGGTTGTTGCAGAATCAAATCTGCGGAAAACTTCTTTTCGGTTGATGAAGGTATTGGCAGAAGTCTTTTTGTGAAAAATTTTAACTACGTCAAAAACTCAAAAAATAAAATCTTGTATACGACAACACTACTACAACTGACATATAACATATTATAAATCATTTTTTTAATAATAAAAAACATACTTCAAAAAACTTTTGTTTACATTTAAAAATCTTTTATAACTTAGTGTACTTTTAACTATGATAAACTATGAAATATATTCTACATATAATTTGCTATTTACTGCTGTTTCAATTACCGGCTTTTGCTTCGTGGCAACGAAACATAATCAACTATGAAAGGAACACTTATAAAGGTGGTTTTCAGAATTGGATGGTTAAGCAATCAAGCAACGAGTGGATGTATTTTGCCAATACAAACGGCTTATTAGAATTCGATGGTGTAAACTGGAATTTATATCCTATAAAGAATAAAATTGTAAGGTCTATAGAGTTCAGCGAAAAAAAAATTTATGTGGGAGGAAGCTCCGAGTTTGGCTACTTTGAACCTAACAGTATAGGACAACTTGCTTATCATTCGCTTTCCGAAAAACTGGCTAACTGGTGGGGAGAAGTTTGGAGCATATACACTGTAAAGGATAAAACCTATTTTCTCGACGATGGAAGTATATTAGTTTATGACCCAGCAGCAGATACTATCTCTGTCATCACCACTAACTACAAAATAGATTGCTCCACTATAATTAACAACAAAATATATATAGGAACAGCAGAAGGTATATTTTTTCTGAATCACAGAAATAAAATAGAACTGCTTGCTCCATCGGAATCGCTTAAAGGATCGAAAATTGTTGAAATGATTCCATATGACAATAAGATATTAGCTGTTACAGCCCGTGATGGAATATTTTTGATGGATCATATGTGGAATAACAAAATACGCTCTATTGCCGATGGCTTCATTGCCAAAAACCAACTATTCTGTGCTTCGTTAACGGGTTCTAAAATTGCATTGGGTTCTGTTCAGAACGGAGTTTTTCTTTTCGATCTCAAAGACCCGCAATATCACGAAGAGTTTAACATAACAAACGGCTTAAGTAACAATACCGTATTAAGCTCTACATTCGATAAAAACAATAACCTGTGGTTAGGACTCGATAAAGGAGTTGGATACATCGACTTACAATCTCCAGTTCGTCCTCTTTTTGCCATAAATTCACTTATCGGAACCGGTTACTGCTCTGCCCTGTTTAACAACGAGCTTTATCTGGGAACCAATCAGGGTTTATACAAACTTGATAAAAACGGTACCTGCCAACTCATTAAAGATTCGGAAGGTCAAATCTGGTCGTTAAATGTCTATGATAATTCACTGTTCAGTGCCGGCGACAATGGTATAATCGTCATATCTCCACAATCTACCTATAAGATAAATCTGACAGGTATCTGGGAAATACATCCTCTGGCTTCAAATAGTAATCGTATGATTGCAGGAGCCTATTCGGGATTCAGAATATTAGAAAAAAAGAATGGAGTCTGGCAATTCTCTCATAATGTTGGCAATTTCTTTAACTCATCACGCGGTTTTATCGAAGATGACATAAACAATACTTTCTGGGTTGTAAATATGGGAGGATATATTCAGAGAATAACTCTTGACAACGAGCAGAAGGCAATGATAAGCCGAAAAGAATATGCTCTGAAAAATATAGTAATAGACGAGAATACTACTTTCAGCAAAATTGACAATAATCTGGTAATATGTGCTCAGGATGGAATTTATCAGTACAGCCGTATCTCGGATAATTTTGATCGCTATCTCCAACTGGAAAAACTTTTGGACGGAAGTAGATATTATGAATATCTGAAAATGGACAACCTGAAAAACATATGGTATGTTTCAGACCGCAGTCTTAAGTTTTTACCTTATAAGAAAGATGGATATACCCAGCAAACCTATAACATCGGGTTAGCGAATGATCTGATAGGCGGGTACGAAAATGTCTCTCTTCTCGATTCGACATCTGCAATTGTAGCTGTAGACAAGGCTTTCGTCAAGGTCGATTTATCTCGTGAACGCCAGATAAATCACAATTTGAATATTGCTATCCGAAAGCTGGTGGCAACCAGCAATGACAGTACTCTTTATTATGGAAATTCATCTCAGAAAATTGTCATACCTTATTCATTAAACTCTATTAATATCCATTTTGCTGCTACCGAATATTCGAAAAATGAAGATATTCTTTATTCATATCGATTGAAAGAGATAGATGAAAAATGGAGTACACCTTCACCTAAGACCATCAAAGAATACACAAAGTTGATGGAAGGGGAATATACGTTTGAAGTAAAAGCTTATATAAAAGGTGAGAATACACCGGGACAAACAACAGCTATCAAATTTGAAATTCTATCACCTTGGTATCGCTCTATATGGGCTTATATTGTCTATGGCTTATTCCTTATGTTGCTTTCGTTTATCGTATATCGAAGAACAATTGGTAAACAAAAGAAAATAATCAACGAGAAAGGTGCTTTACTGATTGCTCAAAGCCAACGTTACGAAGAGGAAAGGATGCTAAAGGATAAAAAAATATATGAACTGCAAAACGAAAACCTGAAGACCAAACTTCATTATAAAACACAGGAATTATCGGGCTATATACTTAATATCGTCCGAAAGAACGAAATGCTGGAGGATGTCCGTAAGAATGTAATGAGTATATCGAAATCTTTGGATGAAAACAAGCAGCCGAATATCATAAAACAGAAAGTGGTTCGATTGATTACTCAGATCAATAATAATATTGATCACGATAAAGACTTTCAGATTTTCCAATCAAATTTCAATCTCATACATAAAGATTTCTTCAATTTATTAGATGACAGGTATCCGAATCTCACCCGAAATGATAAAATATTATGTGCTTATCTGAAAATGAATCTTACATCGAAAGAAATAGCTCCTTTATTAAACATCTCAATTCGTGGAGTAGAAGTTAGCAGGTATCGACTACGAAAGAAAATGAATTTGGATAAAGATATTAATCTATCTGATTTTCTACATAGTCTCAAGTAAAATCGCCTATATTTTTTACTTTATCGAAAGGATAATATCTGTTAATAACTTTAATAATTAAGAAGGTGGAAGGACTTAATTTCCACCTTTTTTATAAAAAAAAGCCTGCGAGAACAACCCTCACATAACAGACTGACATACAGAAAACAAACTGCACTTTAACAAAACTCAAACAGGCTTTATTTTTTAACTTAATTTCATTTTACCAAATTAAAGTCCTGATTTTTAATTGTTTTTTCATATCTTTGTGTTGATGAAAGAATTATTCTCTCATTATTCAGATTAGGTCTGCAACATATTTTTTGTCAATAATCATTAGACAAAGACCCTTCGAAAATCTGAATTCTATGTATTTTTTAGCGTAACATCTTTGGACTCCAATAATCATTTGATCTGATTTGTCCTGACATGTGTTGTTATGCACCTATTGTAAAATAATTGTTTTATTTAACACCCAAACTGTTTAAGGGCTCAGACCTTTTTATTGCTTTGGTAAGTATAACGACTATAGGTTGTAATGGTTTAGAAATAGATCATTAAACCTTCTCAAATACTTAAAGTTATCAAAGCAGTCAAAGGTGTTAGGCCTAAAACTAAAAATGTATGTTTAAAATACGTATCTATATAACTTACTTTCTTGTTTTCTGTGCATCTGTTTTATATGCTAAAAATGACAGTATAAAAAAAGACTTCTTCAAGCTCGGTGGAGCTGTACGCTTCAATGCAGTTATGGAAAATTACGAATCGAGCAACAACAATTTAGACACCTACGTGAGGATGGATACTTGGTTATTATCTGTCGAAGCTCACCAAAAAGGGTTTGATCTCAGCTTCCAGTATCGTTTCTATCCCGAATTCAAAACACATTTTCTACATCATGCTTCTATCGGTTATCAAATCGATAACAACTGGTATGCCAAACTGGGTGTATTCCAGAAACCCTTTGGGATTGGAGACTTTGCTTCACATTCGTGGTGGTTTCAGGTTCCTTATTATCTGGGATGGGAAGATACCTACAATACAGGAATCGGATTCTTTTACATACGCCATAAACTGAGAGTAGAGGCTGCTTATTTCAGACAAGCCGCGCCCCGAGGTTCCGTACCATCTAATGCCGATGACAACTCGGTAGGTAACGGTCGGTACTCTTATGCCATAGTCCCTACATACGGATATAGCAATGGTGAAAAAGTAGATGCTTATATCAGAGAGTTGGATCAGTTTAACGGACGTATACGCTATCAAATATTACCGGAAGTAGAACTCGGACTTTCGGCTGAAATGGGTAGTATATACAATGAAACACTCAATAAACGGAATTGGGGTTTTAGCTGGGCAGCCCATACGTTGATAAATTATAACCGATGGAACTTTAAAGGTGAAGTTATAGGTTATAACTACAACGCACAATCGGATAACAATCAACGTCTCGATATCGTACAGATGGGTGCCTACGGATCGTCTTATGACGTAGCTGCTAAAGGAATGATATACGTTGCAGGTATTTCGTATAGCATACCTGTCAACAGACGTCTCATATCCAGTATTCAACCCTATATTGACTATTCGGTTGTACATAAAAGAAAAGCAGGATTTCATGATACACAGCAGTTTGTTCCGGGTATGCTGATAGCCTCGGGGCCTATATATACGTATGTAGATTATGCCTTAGGCAAGAATCACCCCTGGTTAACATCCGATTTTGGTGAGGGATTGGGAAAAGGTACTGCTGATGCCAGATGGAACAGCCGTCTCAATATAAATATAGGCTATTACTTCTAAGGTATAGTTAATTAGATAAACATAAAATAGAAACACAAACAGAAAGTATCATAAGGTCTCGGACCTTTAATAACATTCTTAAAATATGAGTAAGATAGAAATAAAAGATTTGTACCTGATATTTGGTTCTGCCAAAAGACAGGCATACAAAATGTTGAAAAGCGGTAAAAGTAAAAAAGAAATTCATTCTAAGACACGGTGTACCATTGCAGTAAAAAATGCAAACCTCTCGATTAATGAAGGTGAAATATTTGTTATTATGGGATTGTCGGGGAGTGGAAAATCATCTCTGTTAAGGTGTTTCAATATGCTGAATATACCCACATCTGGATCTTTGGTGATTGATGGGGAAGATATTACTAAAATGGATAAGCATGCGTTGTTAAATCTGAGAAGAAAAAAGGTTGGAATGGTTTTCCAGCATTTTGGACTACTTCCACACCGTACAATTTTAGACAATGTTGCTTTTGGATTAGAGATACAAGGGATACCTCAGGAAAAAAGACATGCAAAGGCTAAAGAGATACTCAGCATGGTTGACCTTTCGGGGTACGAAAACTCATTTCCCCACCAACTCAGTGGAGGTATGCAGCAACGTGTAGGTATTGCCCGTGCCATTGCTACTGATTCTCAAATACTATTGATGGATGAGGCGTTTAGTGCCTTAGATCCACTTATCAGGGCACAGATGCAGGATGAATTGGTAGAAATACAGCAGTCTTTGAAAAAGACGATCATATTTATTACTCACGATTTAGATGAGGCAATCAAAGTGGGTAATACGATTGCGATAATGAAGGACGGAGAAATAGTTCAACAAGGTACTCCCGAAGATATACTGCTCAATCCGGCTGACGATTACGTGAAAGCTTTTATCGGGAATGTAGATATGGCTAAAATTATAACTGCTTCGGCTATAAACGAACCTTTCAAGGCTCGAATATGGCTGGGAAAAGATGGTCCGGCATCTGCACTCCGTTTAATGGAACGCCACTTACTGAAATTTCTCCCCGTTGTTGACCATCTGGGACGTCTTATTGGTTATGTCGGAGAGAAAGACATCCGTAAAAAAATAGCCAACAAAGAAAATAATATTGATTCTATCGTAAACGATATACCTAAAGTTTCGATGGATACTTCCATTACAGATTTACTGCCATTATTTATCAATCAGAAATATCCATTGGCTGTAGTTGACCATAAAGACCGTCCTGTTGGCTATATAAGACATTCGGACGTGGTATCTATGGTAACGGGTTATGATGACGATAAAGTACAGTCTATTATAGAAAGTGCCAATTAAGGTCTCAGAGCTACTCTTTATAGACTGAAGAGAAATAAGCAGAATCAATATTTACAATCTAAAAAAGAATAAGAATCCATATGGAAAAATTAAATATAGGAAAATACGTAGAACATTTTGTCGATTGGCTTTCGGATGCAGGAGAGCCTGTCTTTAGGCAAATAACGATCATCATCGAAAATTGTGTCGATGTTATGCAGGGAGCATTATTGTCGATTCCCTTTTATATACTTATCGCATTGTTTGCACTGTTGACATTTGTAATTAAAAATAAGAGCTGTCGTAAATTAAATGTAACAAAGCAAAATGCCAAAGATATATTTGACTTACCGATCTTTTGTGTATTAGGATTCCTACTTATATACTGGATGGGGTTTTGGGAAGAGACAATCAATACACTGGTGCTTGTAATAGTTGCCACATTTATCATTCTGCTCATTGGTATTCCTCTGGGAATCTGGTGTGCACGAAACAAAAAGGTAAATGCTATGGTAAGACCCCTACTCGACCTGATGCAAACCATGCCGGCTTTCGTATACCTGATTCCTGCCATCTTATTTTTTTCGGTAGGTAATGTTCCGGGAGTTGTAGCAACCGTTATCTTCTCTCTTCCCCCTGCGGTACGTATGACTGCTCTGGGAATACGTGATGTTCCCAAAGAAATAGTGGAAGCTTCGGTTGCATTCGGATGTACAGGCAGACAAACCCTGTTTAAAGTGCAGATACCGCTGGCAATGGCTACCATATTAGCCGGAGTAAATCAGGTGATAATGCTCGCTCTGTCGATGGTCGTAATTTCATCGATGGTTGGTGCAGGCGGACTGGGAGAAAGCGTATATGCAGGTATCCAACAAGCTGATGTAGCTCTTGGCTTTGAGGCAGGATTGTGCATTGTGATTCTTGCCATTATATTGGACAGAACAACCCAATCGATAGGACAAAAAAAGGAGGTAGCTAAATAATGAAAAAGAATATATTAATTATATTATTGGCTTGCCTCATCATTATGCCGGCTTGCCAACGCATAAAAAAACAAGATGTATTATTACTCTATCCTAATTGGGCGGAAGGCATAGCCATTACAAATCTGGCACAGATTATTCTCGAAGAAAAAGGATATACTGTAACCATTAAGCGATTAGAACTGGGTCCTATCTATGCATCGTTATCGCGTGGCGATGCCGATGTATGTATGGACACTTGGTTACCCAATACCCATAAGGATTATTGGACTCGCTACGGAGATAAAATTGATCTATTAGGTACTACGTTTGACGACGGTATTACAGGGCTGGTTGTACCGACCTATGTAGATATAAATTCGATAGAAGAATTAAATGCCAATAAAGATAAGTTCAACGGAAAAATCTATGGTATAGCATCGGGGGCAGGTATTTACAGAACCACCGAAGATGCCATCAAAGCCTATGATTTGGAACTGACTCAAATTGCATCTTCGGAAACATCCATGATTACAGCCTTAAAAAAGGCAATTGCCCATAATGAATGGGTGGTTATCACCGGATGGAAACCTCATTTCATGTGGGCTGAATACGATCTGAAACCTCTGGATGACCTGAAAAATATTTATCCGAAAGATGAAATAAAGATCATTGCCCGAAAAGGCTTCTCTACTGACAAGCCTGAATTGGCAAAATTCTTTTCCAATTTCTCAATGGATGAAAAAATGCTTAATGAGTTGATGAGTGATGTTCTGAAAGACAATGATCCGATGGTAGGAGCAAGACTCTTTTATAATAAACATAAAGACCTGCTGCAATCATGGGTAGTAGAAAAAGAAATGAAATAACAGAAAAATCCCATTATAACTTATCGTTGTAATGGGATTTTCTTTCTATCATGGTTCGTAAATGTTTACTGAATCAAGGTTGTTTTCCGATATAAGCTAAGATACCACCATCTACATAAAGAACGTGTCCGTTTACGAAGTTAGAAGCATCCGAAGCAAGGAATACTGCAGGACCTGCTAAATCTTCGGGAGTTCCCCAACGTGCTGCCGGTGTTTTTGCTATAATGAAAGAGTTGAAAGGATGTCCTTCTTCTCTCAATGGTGCTGTTTGAGGTGTAGCAATATAACCCGGTCCTAAGCCATTACACTGAATATTGAACTCGCCGTACTCAGAAGCTATATTGCGTGTCAACATTTTCAAGCCACCTTTTGCTGCTGCATAAGCCGATACTGTTTCCCGTCCCAACTCACTCATCATCGAACAGATATTGATTATTTTACCTGCTCCTTTTTTGATCATACCGGGGATTACTGCTTTTGCGACAATAAATGGTCCGTTCAGATCAATATCGATTACCTGACGGAATTCTGCTGCTGACATTTCGATCATCGGTATACGTTTGATGATTCCTGCATTGTTTACAAGTATATCAATAACGCCTACTTCTTTTTCGATTTGTGCAACCATTGCATTTATCTGGTCTTCGTTGGTTACGTCAGATACATAACCTTTAGCATCAATGCCTGCTTCTTTGTATGCAGCCAAACCTTTGTCTACAAACTCTTGCTTAAGGTCATTGAAAACAATCTTGGCTCCTGCTCCTGCCAAAGCGGATGCTATTGCAAAACCTATACCGTAAGAAGCCCCTGTTACGAGAGCTACTTTTCCTTCTAAACAAAACTGATTTTTCATATTATAAGAACTTTAAAGTTTATCTATACTTTAATTTAAAATTTCACCACCAATGGCTGTTTCAAGCCTTTAGAGAAATTACTTGTATACGTTTGGAATGCTGCCTCATCTGCAAAACCAAATTTGCTCCAGCCATAACCTGTATAGTAGGTTATCGGTTGATTGGCTTTGTATGTTGCAACTGCCAATACATGAGAATAGGTATCCTCTTTTTTAGTTTTGGCATTCATTACGTTATAAGTATCCACTACCATAGAATCTATGCCCGCAGGGAAAACAAGTCCCAGATAAACAGGGCCTGCCTTTACGCTTGGTTCTCTGTAAATAATATAGTCATTATCGGGAGAAACAATGATGGTGTCATTAGCGGCACGCTTAGCTATTCCGGCTGCAACAGTCATATCTTCTGCCACTCCATATTCTTGTACAACTTTAGAGAATTGAGAGCCTGCATCAATAGAAAATGTACGGCTTTCTCTATATGTTTTACCATCTACTTCGATATCTTTATATGTTAATTTCAAAGTAGTACGAAGAGGTCCGTTTTCCAATAATTCCTGAGAAGCAAAATTTTCGTTCAACCATAATTTTCCATTCACAAACGGAGCCATAGCTCCTGCACCTAACGAACGACCTACTTTATAATCGTCTAATCCTTCACCGTGATCTTCATGATAAGATGCAACCCCTGCAATATCATCTTTGTACCATTGATCAATCTTCATATCATTGGTACGTTTATACCAAAGATCTAAACCGTTACTGGATCCGTCTGTCGCAATAAGAGACGGGCCATAAATACGGAAAGCTACACGATCGTTTTCCCAGGCAAAGTCATCTTTACGCTCCGTAATAAAACGACCGTAAGTTTGTGCTTTAAATTCGGGATTCTCTCCTGCCGAAACAGTAAAAGTTACCGTTTCTTTTGCTTTTACTCCTGATTGAAAGACCAGTTTACCATCGTAAGTTACTTGCGATGGAACGATTTCTCCTTTTGCATTTTTCACAACATACGCCTGACCTTCAGCTAAAGTTACTTTTGTTTTTATACCTTCCAATGGCAATTCGACCAGGTCAGTAGTTCGATCAAAATCACTCGGATTTTCGACTGTCACAGCCAGATCTTTTGGTTTACTGTTGCAAGACGCAAGTAAAACCACTGCGAACAATAAATAAATTACTCTTTTCATCTTTTATAATTTTATATTTAAATACTTCTATTTTGCTTCAAACACACCGGTGTGTGCCCAAACACTTATCGATTGACTGATAAGAGTTTCAGGTGCCAACAAAAATTTATATGATTATTTTATGTGCCAATACGGATTTCAGGGCGTTTTTCATCTTCATAAAAAATAGATTCGGTTTATTTACTCGCTAAAGTTAACAATAACAAATAAATTTCACAGCATTTTCTATCAAAAAAGCCTATATAGATATCTTAAACAGACAAATACCTTTTAAAAGAAAGGGCGTATAGAAAAATTTCAACATCTTTAATATAAGCAGAGGCGTCGGAAAAGCTAAGCAATACAAGATAAAAAAACATCTCGTTTATCTATATAATAATAGAAAAAGCGTTCTTTGAAACTGATTACAAATGAAAATAAAATAGATAATACAGACTCGTAAGTTTTGTTACATAGAGATTGTTTATTAAAGAAAAGATATCGCAGAGAACAATGCCCATTTGAATTTTAGGTTTCAATACCTGCTACATACTATTGTGGAGCGATGCTTACCTTATATTGATCCCAACAAACAGCTTAAAAGTATTCCTTACAATTAGGGGATAAGCTATTCTCCCTGATGTTTATTTTCAATACCTTTGTTTTTGAAAGATAAAGTACGGTAGTTGCTATTCATGGAACACTGAATTGAATATTAAACGACATCCAAACCGCCTGATAAAGATTCAAAAAAGCAAGAAAAATGAAAAAAGCATTAGTAATAATAGATATTCAAAATGATATAACAAAGAATTACAAGGATATCATTGAAAATATAAATCAATCTATTGATTGGGCGGTTAATAATGATATTCACGTTGTTTATATCAGGCATGAAAATTTATCTGCCGGCACAAGGACTTTTAAGTCCAATACGCGCGGTGCGGAATTAGCCCCAGACTTAAAAATAGCATCAAACAATATTTTTACAAAATACAAAGGAAATGCCTTAAGTAGTGAGGAGTTTGCAGACTTTATTAATAAAAATGAAATATGTGATTTCTATATAGCAGGAGCAGATGCTGTTGCTTGTGTTAAATCGACCTGCTACAACTTATGTAAAGCAAACTACAGCGTTAATGTCTTATCAGATTGCATTACGAGTTATGATAAAAAGAAAATTGACGAAATGCTTCATTATTATGAGAGTAAAGGTTGTAAAATATTTATTTTGAGTGACTTGTTATGACAATAGAAAATAAGATAAAGTATTTTGAGAATCGAGAAGATTGGCGAAAGTGGCTGACAGATAACTTTGAGACTGCTAATGAAATTTGGTTTGTATTTCCTATTAAATCTTCGGGCAAAAAAAGCATTTTATATAATGATGCTGTTGAAGAAGCTCTTTGTTTCGAGTGGATTGACAGTACGATAAAGTCGCTTGACAAAGATCATAAAATTCAGCGTTTCACCCCCAGAAACCCTAAAAGCACTTATTCGCAAGCCAACAAAGAAAGACTCAAATGGTTATTGGAAAATAAAAAAATACACCCGAATTTTGAGGATAAAATACGAATTGTTTTGTCTGATCCTTTTATTTTTCCGGATGATATAATTGAGGCATTGAGAGAAGATAAAATAGCATGGAACAACTATCAACATTTATCCGAGGCATATAAACGTATCCGAATTGCATACATTAACGCTGCAAGGAAACGACCCGAAGAATTTGAAAAACGATTAAATAACTTTATCAACAAAACGAAAGAGAATAAAGTAATAACAGGATTTGGAGGAATTGAAAAATACTATTAATTCAAATAAAATTGATGACTAATTTGAATTTTTCTTAGAATTCTTTCGTCACTTTATTAAACACCAAACTTCTATAAAACAAACGAATTACAAAACTCAAATAAGTAAACTATATTTCCCGTGTCACTTTTGTCACTATTGTAATGTTTTAGGCCTTTACTCTCTGAAATAAAGCCTCTTAAAAAAGTGACAACTACTACCCAAAAGTGTCACCTTTTTGTGTAGTAGTTGTTATAAATGTGAAGTAAATGTATACAAGTTGTCACCTTGTAACCTCATCAATCAAATAGAATATCGACTTAAAGTTTACATCACTGTATTCTGTCATTCCGATTTCGCAAGTACGGCTCGTAGAGAAACCGTCTTTGCAACCGGCCGGAATTTGTTCTGCAAGATGTCTTTGACCATGTTTATTCAGTTCGGGATAAGTGAATCCTCTGTCTCCGGCAAAGCCGCAACAGTTGCTTTCGACCATTGCCACTTTGTTTGAACACATTTTTGCCAACTTGTATAGATTTTGCTCCATTCCGATTTTCTTAACCGAACATACAGGAAATACGCTGACTACTTCACGTGGATTTTTAACAGGCAGTTTAGGCATTACAAAATCGAGCATAAACTCTATAGGATCGTATATTTTGAGATCTTTATTCGAATATGCTTCATGGAAAGTATAGAAACAAGGGCTCATATCAAACAAGATAGGATACTTACCTCCTTCGGAAGCCTGATAAAGAGCATCTTCCAGTTCTTTCGACTTTCGTGCTCCCTCTTCTTTCAGTCCTTTACTGCTGAATGCCATACCACAGCAAAGTGCATTAAGACCTTCGGGATATATTATGGTGAACCCGGCACGGGTCAGAAGCTCTTCGGTCTTACGGGTCAACTCAACGTCTTCTTTCTTGTAGTCCTTTGATTTACCCATAGTCCGGTTGATACAAGACGGAAAGTAAACCACTTTATCGACTTGCCCGGGATTGGCTATTGAGTGCTTAATCTTTCTTGCACCTCTCGGCATATACTTATTCCACTTCGGAATAGAATTACCTGTCAAGAAACGCATACTGCCTGCAATACCACCCATCAAGCTATCACCCAATACTGTTTGAAAGAAGCCTACAATATTAAGTCCGGCTCTACCCATATTGGTAATACCCGGCATGTGATCTCCAATATATTCTGCCAGGTCAATAGCTGTTTCGCTAGCTTCCTGATGGCGTAAGTCTTTGATAAACTTTCCTGTATCTATCTTCACGGGACAAGCCAATGCACAAAGACCATCGGTTGCACAAGTTTCATTCGAGAAATACTGCGCATCACGCAACATCTTCTTCAAACGATCCGGGTCTTCTCCGGCAGCTCTCAAGCGTGATATTTCACGGGCAATGACAATTCTTTGGCGTGGCGAAAGAGTCAATCCTTCCGAAACACAATTCGGCTCGCAGAATCCGCACTCCATACATTTATCTATCAGCTCATGTGCTTCAGGAAGTGGCTTCAGGTTCTCCAAGTGAATCTTTGGATTCTGATTGATGATTACTCCCGGATTGATCAACCTGCGAGGGTCGAATATATTCTTAATCCGCAACATGATCTTATAGGCGGCCTCGCCCCATTCCTTTTCTACGAATGGTGCCATATTACGCCCTGTGCCATGTTCGGCTTTCAATGATCCGTCAAATTGATTGACCACAATATCAGATAGGTCATCCATCAATTTAGCATATCTCTCAACTTCAACAGGGGTTGAGAAATCCTGAGAGAATACCAAGTGTAGATTACCTTCTAAGGCATGACCGAACAAAACTGCATCTGTATATCCGAGCTTTTTGAAAAGGTCTTTTATAGCAATACAAGCTTCAGCCAAACGAGGTACAGGGAATGCTACATCTTCGATGAGACAAGTAGTACCCGTTTTTCTCAATCCTCCAACCGATGACAGCAAGCCTTTGCGAGCTTTCCAGTTAAAGTTATATTCTTTAGGGTCAGATGTAAACACATAAGGTTGAAAAGTAGGAATAGGTGCAACTGCCTTGCGAATTGCTGCTTCCTTCTGATCCATCTCCTCTTTTGTAT
Source organism: Dysgonomonas sp. HDW5A (assembly GCF_011299555.1). Taxonomy (NCBI): domain Bacteria; kingdom Pseudomonadati; phylum Bacteroidota; class Bacteroidia; order Bacteroidales; family Dysgonomonadaceae; genus Dysgonomonas; species Dysgonomonas sp. HDW5A. The sequence continues at coordinate 1,289,407 of NZ_CP049857.1, forward strand.
TCGCCTGAATCTCGACCAACAACACACAGGTTGTTTCGGGTAGCTCTTTGAAATAAGCAGGTGCATCGGGGTCATTTTCTACTGAACGGATAGAATCCCTATCCAGCAATTCAACTGCTGAAACAGGACTTTCCTTTAGCAACGGAGTAGCCTCACAAGCTTTTTCTATGGTGTCGAAAATCATCAAAGTACAAGCTTTGTACTTCTCATCAACAACTGTATGATAAGTCAGATCCGAAATAAAAGCAAGAGTACCTTCGGCTCCAATCATCAGATGTTTGATAATATCAAACGGGTCTTGATAATCGACAAGGGCATTGATACTGTATCCGGTTGTATTCTTTATCTTAAACTTACGCTGAATTCTCTCGAACAATACGCTGTCTGCTTTTACATCATCACGCAATTGTTCTATTTCTTTGATAATCTCGGGGTGCTTTTCTTTGAAAGCCTTTTTACTGTTATCGTCAGCAGTATCAAGTATAGTTCCATCATATAGAACGATACGGATATCTGATATGGTTTTATATGAATTTTGCGATGTACCACAGCACATACCGCTAGCATTATTCGAAGCAATTCCTCCAATCATAGCCGCATTGATGGAAGCCGGATCGGGTCCTATCTTACGACCATAAGGAACCAGAAAGACATTGGCTCTTGCACCTGTAATTCCGGGTTGTAACCTGATCTTAAGACCATCTTCCAATATTGAGTATTTTCTCCAATGGTGAGTCGCAACCATTAATACCGAATCCGTTATTGCCTGCCCTGAGAGACTTGTCCCCGCAGCTCGATACGTTACTGGTATATTAAGCTTTCCGGTTTGACGGATTACTTCTACGGCTTCTTCTTCGGAATGAACCTGCACCACAAGCTTTGGTATAAGCCTGTAAAAACTTGCATCAGTACCATATGCCAAAAGTTGAAGAGGATTTGTTATCAGGCGTTTGGGGTCGATCTTTTTCGACAACTCGCCTATCAGCTGCTCATAGTTTGCGGGTAACATAGTATATCGTGTTTTAGTTGATCTTAGTTCGGTCTTCTCGAAAATGCTTACCGTTAAGTAATACCATGCAATTTATAAAACTTATCTGTATTTATGTGTAAAAAAGAGTTATTATTCTTTACCAACTCCTAAAAAAGAACCTATACATATAAAATACTGCTGTTGTAACATTTGATACAAATTTCGAGACCACAAGAGGATTAGCTTTGTATATATTCAAATATCAAATACCATTCAGCCATGAGCGAACTTATAAATAATTCTGAAAAAAAGAAAGAGCTTCTTAAACACCTGATTCTCCAATTACATAAAGGGGAAGCTCCCGATGCAGTCCGAAAAAGACTGGAGGAAATACTTCGCAGTATTCCTTACGATGATGTGGTGCAAGTAGAACAGGAGCTTATTAATGAAGGCTTACCGACCGAAGAAGTTCTTAAACTTTGTGACATACATACTGCCGTATTAGAAGGACATATCGATCAATCGGGAGCACGCCCTGTTCCGGCAGGTCATCCTGTAGATACATTCAAAAAAGAGAATCAAGAATTAACTAAAACAATTACTCAAACAAGGCAACTGTTCATTAAGGCTCCTAATCTAAAAGAGGAGGAAATAAAAGGTTACCTGATAGAACTAAAAGGGTGCTTCAATGCATTATCAGATGTTGACAAACATTACCTCAGAAAAGAATACCTGCTATTCCCATTTCTGGAGAAGCATGAAATAACCGGACCTCCTAAAGTTATGTGGGGTAAACATGATGAAACCCGTGCTTTACTCAAGGCTGCACATGAAATTTTGAGCATATCTGAAAGTCTTTCTATAAGTGATTTATGCACTGCCATAGCTTATACTTTAGAACCGACTTTATCAGCTATTGATGGTATGATAATGAAAGAGGAAGAAATTCTTCTACCTATGTCTATGGACACTCTAACCGACGAAGAGTGGTATCAGGTTTATCAACAAACTACCGAATTCGGATTCTGTCTTTATGATCCTACGGACAAATGGACTCCCGAAAATATCGAGATAAGTAAAATTACCTATTCGGGTAATGGTAGCATACAACTTCCTACAGGTAGTTTCTCGGTAGAAGAATTGACAGCATTATTCAATATCCTGCCTATGGATATTACTTTTGTGGATAAAGACGACAAGGTTAAATTCTTCTCTTTAGGACCACACCGTATTTTCGACAGGAATCGTGCCATCATCGGACGAAGTGTTCAACTGTGCCATCCTCCGCATAGTGTTCATATTGTTGAGCAAATATTAAGTGACTTCAAAAGCGGAAAAGAAACGAATGCTACATTCTGGATTAATTTCAAAGGTCGCTTTATATACATCGAATATATAGCAATGAGAAACGAAGACGGTGAATACCTCGGCGTTATAGAATGTACTCAAGACCTTACCGAATATCGAAAATTGGAAGGTGAACAACGTTTACCTTCGTATACATCCAAATGATATGGATACACAACTTGATATAAATCTTCAAACCAAAGTGGCAGAAATGCTCGATCATTATCCGCAATTGGAAGAAGTCTTGCTTGAGTTATCACCCTCCTTTGCCAAGTTAAAGAACCCTATTCTCAGGAAAACTATTGCGAGGGTAGCTACTCTGAAACAAATATCAGAAATAGCGAGGCTTAATCCGGGAGAACTGATCTCTAGTTTGAGAAAAAAGGCGAACCTATGCCCTGCGAATACAAATACAGAAGAGTCTCATAAATTTCTTCCCCAGCCGGAATGGGTCAATGAAGAGATCGTTATTGAAACATTTGATGTCTGCCCAATACTTAATGAGGGTAAAAGCCCGATGAAACAAATTATTGAAAAATCTCAATCATTGAAGGCTGAGCAAATACTGAAAATAGTAACACCCTTCGTCCCTGTTCCTATAATCGATATTCTGAAAGCAAAAGAATACAAATACTGGAGCAAGTCAAATAACAATTTAATAGAAACTTATATCATAAAAGAATAAAATCATGACAATAAAACAAATACTCAAAGACCTGGAGTCTGCAAAACGCCCTGTAGCCAAAGTATTACAAAGCGGAACAAACTTCAAAGTAATAGCTATAGGCTTCACTAAAAATATGGTCTTGGAAGATCACAAAACCGACATCCCTGCAAAGCTGATTGTATTGGGAGGTAAAGTCGTATACAAAGAGGGAGAAAAGATGGTAATGCTGTCTCAATATGAAGAAACTCCCATTCCTGCCGGTGTTATGCACTCGGTTACAGCTTTGGAGGATAGTTTATGCCTAGTTATCAAAGGGTAATATCCGAATTTATTATTTTATCTATAAGATGAGGTATTTAGAATAAGCCCTAAATACCTCATTATCTATAAAACAGAATTAATTTGAAAAAAAATACTCAAATTTGTAACCAATCTCAAATTCATCTGGTCATATTCATGTAAACAAATTAATAACAACTAAAACAACCAATATTATGGAATTTGTAGAAGAAGGTTTAATACCAATTATAGCAATTCTATCGGCAGTTGCTCTTCCTATCGGGTTTGGGATGTATCTCGGGCTTGTAAGTATGCGCACAAAGAACAAAGAGAATATGGAACTGATCAAACAAGGAATAGTACCTCCTCCGCAATCGAAGCCTACTCCCAACAGATACAGGTCTTTAAGAAACGGCTTCTTATGCATTGGCATCGCCCTAGGCTTACTTATAGGTAATATCGCAGAAACATTTCTTGCCTTACAGGAAGGTTATACTATGGCGGCTTGTGTGCTTCTGTTCCTAGGACTAGCTTACGTCCTGTTTTACTTTGTTACTAAAGATAAAGACTTAGAAGAGTAACACCAATGGATGAAAAGCTAAAAATAAAACAGGTTTTAAAGGGGGATACGTCCGCCTTTGCCTATTTTGTGGATACTTATCAGGATATGGCAATAACCATCGCCTTTCGTATCTGCGGAAATAAGCAGGATGCCGAGGATATCGTGCAGAATGCTTATGTAAAAGCTTTTCATAACTTGCATACATTCAGAACCGACAGCAAATTTTCGACCTGGTTTTACCGAATAGTATACAATACTGCCCTGACTCATATAAGCAGTTCGGGATTCAGTACCGAATTTGTAGACTATCAACAGATGGATACCGAAAGTTCTTTTTCCGAATGGGATACACTCGAAAGGATTAATGAACAGGAAAAAAAGGCTGTCATAAATGAGACTTTAGAGAAAATGCCTAAAGACGAAAGCCTGCTGCTTACATTGTATTATCTGGAAGAGAACTCGGTAAAAGACATAGTTCTGATAACGGGCTTGGGAGAGTCGAATATTAAAGTAAAATTACATCGGGCTCGAAAACGATTTGCCGATATTATAGGAACTATGATGCATTATGAAAAAGTTTAAGGTCACAGACTTCTCTGCTTATATAAATAAATTATTACATTTATAATATGGAAAAGGATATTAAAAACAATATAGAAGATAGCCAATTCCGAGACTTATTATCCGGAACAAGACTTGAGGCAAGCAACAATCTGAAGTTTAGAATCATGCAACAGATTGAGACGGAAAAGGCTTTATCGAAACAAAAAGCAACAAAAACCCGTTCCGGATTCGGAAATATACTATCGATACTGGGAGTTATGTACTCCTTGATAGCCGTTTTGGGTATCGGTGTATATTTTACTTATGGATCTGAGGCTTTACGATCGCCTGCCTTATTTATGCCTATGATACTTATAACATCGGCATGCAGCGTATTTCTGCTAATCTCTACATTTGATGACAGACGACATTACAAGCATAAGAAATAAGAGCTTTCATTCCGAAAGCTCTATTACCTCTAGGTCTTTTATCGCACCCTCATCTAAAACAAACCGCAACAAGGTTCTTACTTTATGAAAGCCGTATTTTCCGGCTGCACCGGGATTTATATCCAAACAGTTATATTTCTTATCATACATTACTTTCAGTATATGCGAATGTCCGCAAATAAATAGCCTGGGCGGATCTACTTGCAAAATATTCCTCACTTTAGGATCGTAACGACCCGGATAGCCTCCTATATGAGTCATCAAAACATCTACCCCTTCTAATGTGAACCGTAGGAATTCGGGATATACAGCTCTTATATCTGCTCCATCTATATTGCCATATACTGCACGGAAAGGTTTGAATGCCTCAAATTTAAGAGTCAAATCAAACGATCCTATATCTCCTGCATGCCAAACCTCGTCACAATCGGCAAAATGGTTTTTGTATTTCTCATCCCAATAGCTATGGGTATCCGAAAGCAATCCTATTTTCTTCATTCTTTATTTAATAATTGTCTTTGCCGGAATATATTCAATAGTCATAGTAGAAGAGCTTATACCAAGCCAATCAGGCGAAGGCTTTGTTCTGATAGACACGGGATAAAGATCTTTATTATATTGGATCTCATTGTAAGTATATTCAATCCACTTATCATCGCTACTACCAGATGTATATCTCTTTATTGTGTTTTCCAATTGATACTCAGAGAAAGCTGTCTGTGTAATTAAAAACCAATGCGGAGTATTCACATCTTTAAATATTCCATTCTTACGGTCTGTAGTATATCGGTATTTATTCGTATAATCACTTTTAAAAACATATTCGATAACATTCCCTCTGTCGTCAAGCTCATAGGTAACAACCTCTTTGCTTTCGCCCACTAGTGCATACGTTAAAGTTATATTTTTTGATGAGAGCTGAATCGTAGCAAAATCTTTCCCATCTTTATTTATCTTTATTTTATCTCCGTCATAACTATACTTCTCCACTGAGACTTTTGATATTGCACTATTTTCGGATGACGTTATATTAGCTTCAATAATTCGTCCATCAGTATCATACTTAATAACTGTATTTTTGAGGTTAACACTTTTACTTTCGGAAGTAGATGTATATGTATGAGAAATATTTGTCAACCTATTATCATCATCATAAGTGAACGCGTCTACAACTTCAACACTAGTACCTGGAGAACTGCTACTTAAATTATAATTCAGCTTTATCTGAGACGGTAATAATTGTTTATTAGAGATACTCTCATCATCGCTACACGACAACAATAAACATAAAAAAAGGCTCATAGAAAGGCTAAAAAGGAAATTGTTCTTTTTCATAATAATATTATTTAATTTAGTTAATAATATTATAAGATGCCTCTTATTAACATACGCTGCATTATTCTGTCAATCTTTTTTATAATGATGCGACTCTTTATAAGGTACACCAAATACTTTTCCAGTAACTTTATCAACAGGTACTTTCCATATTTTGACATTGCGAACAGCAGGTTCCGAATACTTAAAAGGTCGGTTCGAATATTGATCCATCAATATATTAAGTATCTCCACCTTTTCGTCGAAGTCTTCTATAAAGGTCACTTTTCCACGACAAACGACACTGCTTCCCTTGACTCTGTAACTACAGGCAACTTCTTCATGCTGATGCGTAATTTCGGAAGGAGTACAAAATGTTATGCATATATTCGGATTATTTTCTATTGCCCGAACGGCTGAACCTTCGGGTCCGGAGTGCAGATATACCACATCATCCTTATATCCAAAATTCATGGGGATAACATAAGGTAAACCATCGGTATCTATCAGCCCGATGAAACACTCTTTACATTCTTTTATCGTTTTCTCAATGAATTCTCTTTCTTCAATTGTAATAGTAACCATATTTTTCTTGTATCTGGATTAGATCAAATGTAAAAGTACAAAAAGCACGGCTTAATAAAAAAACGTGCTTCTAAAATGAATCGTTTAAAACAACTTTCTTATTTTATTGTCAGATAATCGATCGTTAACAGAAATTTACTGCTTCCACTAACCTCTACACTTGTAGGATATCCCGCATCATTGTATTTAAGCGTAAATATATCTGCAACGGAGTCGTTTACCTCCTGCAAAGTATTATTTATAAAGCACAAAGGGAATGCCTGCTCTCTTATAAAAAACCAAGATGGTGTTTTGATATTTTTAAATAGACCATTCTTGTCATCGTAAGTTAAAGTGGTAGTATGAATTACGTTTCCATTTATATCTTTTACGGTATACTTATCCATGTTTCCTTTCGCATCATACCCATAAGTATACACTACCTCTGCATTGTATAGTTTCAGCAGCTCGCCCTTACTGCCCAACTCCAATGTATCTCTGTAAAAACCATCTTCAGAAGGGCTTATGCAAAACACTTTATTACCATCGTAAGTGAACTTAGCAGTATCGGCTGACACAACATACGACAAACGCCCTTGCGAATCATAGTTAAATCTGATAGTATCGCCCTCTTCGGCAGTAGCTTCACCCATAGCTTGAATTATATAAGTAAGCCTGTTTTGTTTATCATACCGAAAGTACAGAGTTGCAATACCATCATAGCCCTCTTCCAACGATTTATTCACAATGACATCGGGCAGATAAACACCATCTGTTTCCTCATTTCCGTTATTATCGTCATTACAAGACACAAGAGAAAAAGATACTAAAGCAATTAGCGTTAAGAAATAAAATTTCATAGGATTAATTTTTTGTTTTGTACATGTTTGTTAAGAATACATACAAAGATATTATTTCATACGTATTTTTATAAATAAATAGATCCTCTATTTCTTTATTTAGAACATTCGAACTTATTATTCGAGCCAATATTTTATCTTTGTTTTTGTTATGGAAAAAGATATTGACGAATTATTTTATGATGCAATAGATCTGTTGAAAAACATGATCCGCATTCCTTCATATAGCAGGCAGGAAAATGAAGTAGCCGATATGATAGAATCATATATCCGAAAAGCAGGCTTTACCCCTCAACGAAAAGGCAATAATATATGGATTAAATCGCTCGGTTTTACGGATGCAAAACCCACCATATTATTAAATTCACATATCGATACGGTAAAACCGGTTTCGGGATGGACTAAAGACCCTTTTGAGCCGATTGAAGAAGATGGTTGCTTGTACGGATTAGGTAGCAACGATGCAGGAGCAAGTTTAGTCAGTCTGATGTATACTTTTTTTCTTGTGACTCAGAAGCCACAAGATTATAACCTTATATTTCTGGCTTCTTGTGAAGAAGAGGTTTCAGGTAAAGACGGAATCGAATCTGCTTTAAAGGATATACCCACGCCAAACTTTGCGATAGTAGGCGAACCCACAGAAATGCATCCTGCCATAGCCGAGAAAGGCTTAATGGTGTTAGATTGTGTTGCGACAGGAGAATCGGGGCATGCTGCCCGTAACGAAGGGGTAAACGCCATCTATAAAGCGATGAAAGACATAGAATGGTTCCGCACTTTCGAATTTCCAAATGTGAGCGATCTTCTGGGTCCGGTAAAAATGACCGTTACAATGGTAAATGCAGGAACTCAGCACAATGTAGTACCCGATAAGTGTTCGTTTGTTGTAGATGTACGCAGCAACGAGTGTTACAGCAATGAGCAGTTATTTGAAATTATAAATAAACATACCGAATGTGAGGTTACACCCCGTTCATACCGCCTTAATTCATCAAAAATTGCGATTGAAAATCCTTTCGTACAACGTGCAATAGTTCTAGGCAGAGAACCTTATGGATCACCCACGTTATCGGATCAGGCACTCATGCCGTTTCCTTCGGTAAAGATGGGTCCCGGAAATTCGACTCGTTCACATACTGCGGATGAGTATATAAAACCCGATGAAATAAGGGAAGCAATAGAATACTACTACAAGTTATTGAATGGTTTGAGCATCTAATGTCTCAAACCTTTTTTTATTACTTTCGGAAATATTAAGGTCACAGACCTTTTTATTGCTTTGACAAGTATAACAAATATAGATTGTTACAAGTATAAAATATACCAATAAATTTTATTCTTTACTTAACACTTAAGATGTCTCGCCTTGGTCTGCCAAATCAGACTGTGTTATCAACCTTTCAAGAATATCATCCTTGTGGTGTACATTCACCAACGGAACTGTTTCCACAACCGCAAAAGAAGGGTCAAGATCGAGCATTTGCGTATCGGATGTACTGAATCGCTTAATCAGGTTATACCAAGCTAAAATAATACGCTGACGAGGTTCTAGTTCAATATTACGGAATATACGATCAACAACAATAAAAGAGAAATCTCCTTTTGCATTGTGCATCGAGGGAAAGCGTGAAGACAGATCGACTTCTTTCTTCTTCTCCATATTATAACATATCAAACGTACGTACTTATCGGTGTGTATACCTACTTTAAAGCCAACCCGAAGATCGATTCTGAAGATTTTTCCGGGAACAAAAGTCTTCACATCATAACTAAACTCATAAGGAGCATCTGTTCTCTTGATACGCACAAACCAATATGTGTCAGCCCTTTTGGGGAATTTTTTAAATAGTGAATAAGTTATTTTACTTTCCAAAGCATGTTTATTATTCGCCTTGGTTATATAAACCAGATTAGTTGCGGTTTTGGGGATTGAAGTATCTTCACTTATTTCCTGTATATGTGCCAAATAAGGTTCGTTTACCTGATCATAGGTTGTATAACGTCTCTTGATACGACGACCGTTGAACCATGAATACATCATGAAGAAGATGATTGCTGCTATAAGAATAGAAGCAAAACCTCCGTGTGCAAATTTCTGCATATTAGCTACAAAGAAGCTAAACTCTATAATGAAAAAGAATAGCGAAACGGGAATACTAAACCAAGCCGGCTTTTTCGTTTCTTTGAAATAAAGGTAGAGTAACATGGTGGTCATCAACATACTCAATGTAATCGCCAACCCGTATGCAGCCTCGAGATTTGAAGAAGACTGAAACATCATGATGATTATCGCACAGAATATCATCATCGTAAAGTTGACCGATGGAATATACATCTGACCTTTGATATGTGTCGGGTATTTGATCTTCACATTAGGCCAAAGATTCAGCGATATAGCCTCACTAATAACGGTGAACGACCCACTTATAAGTGCCTGACTGGCAATAATAGAAGCAGCAGTAGCCATGGCAACCCCAATAAAGCTAAACCACGAAGGCATCATACTAAAGAAAGGGTTAATTCCATGATGAACGAGAGATGGGTTATCTATAATCCAAGCTGCCTGCCCTAAATAATTAAGAATCAATGTAATTTTAACGAAAACCCACGAAATACGGATATTTTTGAGTCCGCAATGCCCAAGGTCCGAATATAAGGCTTCGGCTCCCGTCGTACAAAGGAAAACCGCACCTAAAATAAACATGGTATGAGGGGCTTCTATCAGAAAGCGAATAGCGTAGAGTGGATTGAATGCTTTTATTACACTCAGATCATAGATAAACTGACTTAGTCCTACAACACCTATCATTACAAACCAAGCAAGCATGGCTGTTCCGAAATATTTCCCCAATGAACTTGTTCCCAGAGGTTGTATTAAGAATATTCCCATAACAATAAGTAGCGTAGCAGGAACAATAGGTACTTCGGGAACAATATTATTTAATCCCTCCATAGAGGTAATAACCGTCATTGCAGGAGTAATTACACCATCAGCCAATAAAGTAGCAGCACCTAAAGCCGCAACCACATAAGCCCAACGGTATTTCTGCCGGATGAGTGCATATAAAGCCAAGATTCCTCCTTCACCTTTGTTATCGGCTCTCAGTGTAAGAATTACGTATTTAAGGGTAGTTTGGATAGTTAAAGTCCAGATTACACAAGATACTGCACCAATAATATATTCAGGACGAGAAAGTTGATTATCCGGAAGTGCCTCCAATACCGATTTCATCACATAGAGCGGTGATGTTCCTATATCGCCAAACACTACTCCGATTGCCATAATTATACCTATCGGTCCGAAAGGTACTTTATGCCTTTTATTGCTACTCATACTTTATTCATTAAAAAATAGCCAAATGTATATCTTTTTTTGAACAGAACACCTTACTTCACCATAAAATAAAAAAGACTACTCATTCCTTAAACATTATTAGCTGAGAATCCCGATAAAAGTTTAGAATTTATTGAGACAACTAATTATGGCTGTAGCCTCGGAAAGTGTCAATGCAGTATTTAATGGTAAGCTTAGTACTTCTTTATGGATTTTTTCTGTTATACTAAACGACAGATTGCTCCACTCCTTGTAAGCCTCTTGTTTGTGTGGCGGTAAAGGGTAATGCACCTGAGTTTGTATATTCTGATCCGACAGATATTTTTGGAGTTCGTCTCTTCGTTCGCAACGTACCACAAACATATGAAAAGAATGCTCTGTAATAGTGTCTGCAAAGGGTAATATAATATCCTCGTTTACAATCTCCGTAAAATACTTAGTTGCCAATACTTGTCGGTATTTGGTATCATCTTGTAAATATTTCAATTTTACAGATAATACAGCCGCTTGTACCTCATCGAGGCGAGAATTAAATCCTTTGTATTTATTGATATATTTAGCTTCTGTCCCGTAATTCGCTAAAGCTCTGATAACCTCCGCTAATTTAGTGTCATTTGTAGTTACTGCACCTGCATCACCCAATGCTCCCAGATTTTTAGTCGGATAAAAGCTAAAAGCTGTAGCATCACACAATCCACCTACAGGCTTCCCCTGATAAATAGCTCCATGAGCTTGAGCAGCATCATCAATTACTTTTAGATTGTATTTCTGGGCAATTTTATTTATTTCATTCATCGGGCAAGATAACCCATAAAGATGAACAGGCAGAATAGCCTTAGTTTTTGATGTTATTTTTTCTTCGATCTTTTTAGGATCAATATTATAGGTTCGAATATCAGGCTCTACCAATACAGGAGTTAATCGGCTTTCAGTTATTGCCAAGATTGTAGCAATGTATGTATTGGCGGGCACTATCACTTCGTCACCATCACTCATTATCCCCAATTCTTTATAAGCACACAGAATGAGCTTTATAGCCTCCAAGCCATTACCAACGCCTATACAGTTATTGACCTGACAATAATCGGCAAACGAAATTTCGAATTGCTTTACCTCTTCTCCCAATATATACCAGCCTGAACGAACAACCCGTAAAACAGCCTGCTCAATCTCCGATTGATATTTCTCATTTACTTTTTTGAGGTCAAGAAAAGGAATCATATACTTACACTTTATGGATGGCTAATTTACTCTTTTTATATCCATATAAAAAATAGATAGACAAGCCAATTGCCAGCCACATTAAAAACATAAGCCAATTGGACAATCCTAATTCGGTCATAAGATACAAATTTGTCAATATGCCCAGTGTTGGAAGTAACGAAAACTTTAATTTATAAGCTGCAACAGAAAGTCCCGCCCAAGCTATCCAAAAGACAATCAGGAGTGGTTTCTCTTGAAGAATCGCTTTGTAATCGAGCTTCAACAAGAAAATACCAAACGCAATAAGAAGCAAAATAAAAACAATATATTGTCCGTTTACATAAGGTACTTTGAATTTTGCTTTTTTGCTATATCCCTTATGATCGAGATACAGAACTCCCGAACAGACTAGTATAAAGGCGAAAAATGTACCTACACTCGTAAGGTCTACCACAAATTGCATATCGAGGAAGAAAGAAGGTACAGCAACCAATATCCCTGCAATAATAGTCGCAAAAGCAGGAGTCTTAAATTTCTTATGAATCTTACCAAACTTAGGCCAGAGAAGACCATCGCGGCTCATTGTCATCCAGATACGGGGTTGCCCAATCTGGAATACTAATATGGCACTCGTAATGGCTATTACTGCACTTACCGATATAACACCTGCAATAAAATCCATATCGACCAGTTGAAAGACATACGCTAAAGGATCGTCAACACCCAATTCCTTGTAGCTAACCATACCAGTCAGCACCAGTGTTATTGCAATATATAATATAGTACATACTGCTAAACAATAGAGCATGGCACGGGGCATATCACGTTGTGGATTTTTACATTCTTCGGCTGTAGTAGAAACTGAGTCGAACCCGACAAATGAGAAAAAGACAGCAGCAACTCCGCCTAATACTCCGCCTACCCCATTGGGTGCAAATGGAGACCAATTAGCAGGCTTCACAAAGAAAAATCCGGCTAGAATTACAAACAAGATAATCCCGACTTTAAGGTAAACCAAAAGATTATTTACTGTTTTTGATTCCTTGATGCCAACAAAAACCAATGATGTAAGAAGTATAATAATACCTCCCGCAGGTAAATTAATCAGTATTTTGTATCCGAAAATTTCAGGAGCACTACGGTATATTTCAGCAGATTGTATAACATTGGTAGGAAGATCTGGTATATTTGCCATGACTTTCTGATAGGACTCGTAGGCACTTAAATAGCCTATAGAAAGGTAATGCGGAAAGTGTATACCAAATCCTTCGAGCATCGTAGTAAAGTATCCCGACCAGGAGATGGCAATAACCATATTTGATACTGAGTATTCGAGAATAAGAGCCCAACCTATTGCCCAAGCAAAGATTTCACCTAATGTTGCATAGGTATAGGTATAAGCACTACCGCTTGTAGATATCATCGATGCAAACTGTGCATAGCATAAAGCTGTAAAAACACAGGCAATGGCAACGAATACAAAAAGCAGTGAAACCGCAGGGCCTCCTTGAAAAGCCGCCCGACCGATTGTACTGAAAATACCTGCTCCAATTATTGCCGCAATACCAAACAGGGTAAGATCTTTAACGCCTAATACTCTTTTAAGTCCATGATCCTGAATTTCTCCTACATGACCTCCTTTAGTTATATCTTTTCTCCTAAACAGGGAGTTTAAATCCATTATTGTAGTGTTATATTTATTTGATAGGTGTCGTATATAATGCCTCTCGCTCCAAAACCTTCTTTCTGGGAAATCAAGCCTTCGTTGAGAAAATGACCACTATCTTCGTTAGATGTTCCAAAATCGAAATACTTCTTCTTGACAAAAACCTTATTTATCAAGTGGTCGAATAACAGGTCTAATGCACCAGCCTCTTTTCCTTCTTCCGAAGCCGATATATATTGAGAATGAGCCACTGTAGCTGTTTCGAAAATTAAGCAACCCGCCAAAATCCTATTCTCTTTTAAAGTGCAGAATAATCGGATATTATCGGGAAATTGATTCCTCAAATACGCTATTTCGTCTAATGAATGAGTGGCAACTGCCTGATGATTTTCTTTAAGATTCTCTTCGAGAACAGCCCAGAATTCGGGTAAAGAATCCGATTCGCACACAATGAGATTTTGTTTTTCGGCTTTCTTCAGTTGTCTTTTTCGTAGTTCCGAATAGCCCAGCTTGGCGGAAAGATCAACTGTTGAAGATATCGTCCTCGACAATAGTGTTGCTTTATTTCTAAAGAGGGCATATAAATCATCCTCAGAAGGATAGCGATGGTATATATGCGGAATCGGTTTATATATAATCTTGCTTATTTTGTTTTCTTGCAGATACTTTACAACTGTATCTAATATCTCAATTGCCTGAGGTGTTTTAGTATCCTCCGAAAGAATTAAGCCTCCATAGGTTAAGCCTTGATGGGAGTAGAATACTTGTTCCGATATATTTGCCGGAAGTAGAGCAATCAGCTTGTTCTTATCGAAGAACATCAAAGAATAATCGTGAAACCGACCGGAATGATACTCCATATAATCCCTGTAAAACAGAAAAGTACCGTTTCGGGAAAAAGACACAAAGTCATCCCAAACGGACTTATATTCGGTATTATATTTTTCAATTCTGATCGACATATCAATGAATCTTTTCTTCTAATGAAAAAATCAAGTCTCTAAGACCTTATCTTTTTGAAATCGCTGTATCTGCGAATATAGTCTTCTTCCGTATATATTTCAGAAGCCAAAACTAAACAAATAGCTCCCGATGAATAGTTGTATTCTTTAGACCATATTCCGGGCAAAACATGTATGCCTTGTATCGGTCTGTTTACAGTTATCGTTTTTCTATGTTTACCATCATCCAACTCTACATCAAAACTGCCACTGGCTGCTACCAGAAATTGATGGCACTGTTTATGTGCATGCATGCCTCTCGTTTTTCCATAAGGAATGTCATATACAAAAAACACGCGTTTAACATCAAAAGGTATATCTACCGAACAGTGTACAGGAGTTAAGTTACCTGCTCTGCTTTTTATGGTTGGCAATTCAACAGGCAAACAACCAAAAACTGTATTTTTCTGTGGTAAAACTTCAACCATAGGGTTAGGTAAAGCCACAGATTCAATAGTCTCCGATTGAATTTCACCGGCTTTTATAAATTGCTTGAAAAGTCTATAGTTTCGAATATATTCACTTTCATCGTAAGCCCCTGAGGATATAACAAGGCAGACTGAGTTTGTAGCAAAATTTTCTAAAGTACGCCACATTTTAGCAGGTACATACAATGCCTTATATGCTCTGTTTAATTGATAACGGCGGGTTTCTTTTCCATCATTCAGAACAACATCAAAACTACCGGAAAGTGCAATGATTATTTCTTCCTGATTTTTGAAGGCATGACTACCTCTTTTCTGTCCGGCAGGAACGTCATATATCCAATAAACACGAGCTATTTTGAACGGGATTTGTCCGCTTTCTTCAATAAAAGAAAGATTTCCTCTTGCATCCTCCACTTTGGGAAGCTCCAAGATTCGCTCTTTTATTTTTATTTTTGAAGCCACGGCTCAGGATTCAATTTGTTTGTTCCCTGCCACAACTGGAAGTGCAGTTGAGAGTTTCCTGTATCCGAATCGGTATAAACTGTACCCAAGGCTTGTCCTGCCGAAATTTTTTGTCCCTGCTTTACAAATATCTGTTGAATATTTCCGTAAAACGAATAATATCCGCCATGCCGTATAATAATACAGTTATTAAATCCTGGGAATGCAACAACACGAGAAACTTCTCCTCCGAAAACGGCACGAGCCTGAGCTCCCGCTCTAGCCTGTATATCAATACCATTACTATTGGTTGTCACTCGCCATCGACTATTTTGCTGTGTACCAAAACGCCCGACGATACTATAACTACCTGTTACAGGCATAGGCAGACGTCCTTTGTTTGCAGCAAAATTAGATGATAATTTAAAATTTTCGGCTGTCACAGTCGGAGTAGCCATAGCCACCTCTTCGGTCTCTCTCGATGGAGCTTCCGTTTCAACCTTTGGAGAAACCTCTTTTTCTTTTGGTGATTCTGTTTTCGGCGGTACTTTGGCTGCTCTTGCAGCTTCACGTTTTGCCTTTTCGGCTCTTTCGGCACGCTCTCTTTTTAAACGTTCTCTACGAGCCTGCTCTTCTGCAAGGCGTTTTGCTTCACGCTCCTGACGAGCCACTTCTTGTGCTATAAGTTTTTCTATTTGAGCATTAAGGTTATCGGCTTGCTTTTGTTTGGTTTGCAAAATACTTTGTAATTCCTTTTGCTTTTTACTTGCATCCGAAACCTCCTGTTTATGAACCTGTTCTTCTTTTTGCAAATTGGTTTGCTCCTTTTCCCGATTTCCTAACAAAGCCTTTTTCTCAGCCTTCGATTTTTCGAGAGCCGCTTTCTTTTCCTGCAAAAGTTTTTGTTTTTCCTTAATCTCTGTGATTTGATTATCACGCCATTGTGAGTAATCTTTCAAATACTTCATACGGCGAAGAGATTCAGCTAAAGAACTTCCCGACAGTACAAATAATAATTTATTACCACTTTGTTTTCTCAGAACAATTCCCTCAACCGCTCGTGCATACGATTTCTGCTGCCCCTTTAGATTAGCGGTAAGTATAACGATCTCTTTTTCCGTAGCAGCTTCCTGCTCGGCAATTGCACTCATCTCGTCATTTAACAACGAAATCAACCGCTGACGTGAACTTATTTGCTCCGTCAAGAGATTGATTCTGCTTAATAATGTGGATGTATTTTTCTTTGTTTCGTTCAACAATAACGTTGTACTTTCTATCTCGCGTAAAGCCAATTTTCTCTTATTCTCCAGATCTTTTATTTTATTCGACTGGGGAAAAACAAATAGGGTTGAAAGAAATAATATAAATAAAACAAGTACTGATCTCATCTTAGTCATTGAAGGTCATCGACCTGTTTGTTTAAGGTCACAGACCTTTTTATTATTTTATTGAATAACTATTCACATAGAATTGCTTACACGAAATAAAGATAGCAAACTTACTTAAATTCACTGAACTATTTATTGCTTTGGCAAATTTAAAAACAATAGATAGTTATGATTTTAATCATATTCTTAAATATTTACTTTTACTTAATATAGTTTTTCAGAATATCCGATACCGAAACTCTGGTATATTTAGCAGGTAAACTATTATCTACAGTCAGTTCTTTATCAAAGTCCAATCCCGAATTAGACATTATCAGTTTGACTTTTTTCTTATTAAAATCGACATTAGCCTCCATTGTAGTCGGATACAAAGATGCACTTTCTTTTACAAAATCACGATATATCCACCTCAATGAGTATTTCCCATCACGGGCAGTTATATGTGTTTCGGAAACCCGATCGTTCGGATCAATTACAAAACGATACGACAAGCCTACTTTATCTTTTGTTTCCAGATGGTACTTTCCACCATTCATCGTGATATCATACAGATTGTAATCAGTACCACCGACCTTACTCTTTCCCGGAATAAACAACGCATCTGTAAATAACGCTTGCAGATTGTTGTAGTTAAACTGTATTCCTCGTTCTTGCTCAAGATCTTTTATATTCTCAACAGCATATTTCTTGGATAAACGGTCTATAACATATACCGAATCGGGAGTGATGCTTAGTCTGAAAACTTCTGAATTAATAAACGGTGCCCGTATCGATAATTGTATTATCTCGTCTCTCACAATCTTTAATTGGCTGTTCACTTTCATTCCGGATTCTTTTGATCCGGATATCATTTCCAAAGCAATCTTACCACTGATTGTTTTATAGTCTGTTTCGGCAGATAGAACATCTTTTACAACCTGATCGTGTGTTTTAGCAACCACCGATCCATCGTTGCTTACGATTGACTTAGACGATTTACAAGACGAAACCAAAGCAATCAGACTAAAGAAGAAAGCGAGTTTATAGATATTTTTTATGCTATTTGCATTCATCATTTTATAGGATTAGGAGCAATAAACGTTTTTGTTTCTATCTTTTTATCCAGAGTTTTAGATTCACTGCCTTTCTCTTTGGCTTTCTGCCAATATATCACAGCATTTTCCTTGTCATCAGTCATATATAAGACATCACCATAGTGTTCCAGCACTTCGGCACTAATCTCTTTTTCTTTTTCCTCGCTGTATTTCACAGCATTTTCAAGATATATTTTAGCTGTAGTATAAGCACCTTGCATAAATAATATCCAGCCATATGTATCCAAGTACGTTGGATTAGTGGGTTCTGCTTTTATTGTAATGCTACTCATATTTTCAGCACGATCCAGATCTTTATGAGTAAGCGACAAGTAATAACTATAGTTATTTAACACCCCCAGATTTTGAGGATTGTATTTCAACGATTTATCAAATTCGATAAAAGCACTGTCCTGCTGTTTCAATTCATAATAGATACTACCCTTCTGACCATAAAACTCAGATAGTAAACGTGGATTATTTTCTGCGAAACCGATTCCTCTGTTTAAAGTTTGGAGAGCCTGTTTGAATTCCTTTTTCTGATATTCACCTACCGATAAGTAGAAGTAAAACAAAGGTTCTTCGGGCAAATATACTATAGCTGACTTACATACATCGATAAGAGCATCTATGCTATCTACATCTGTCGATTGAAGCAATTGTTCCCATCCCACAGGATTTGTAGGATCAGATTCTGCATAAACGCGATATTGAAAGTTAGCCTCTTTTTTCTTATCCTGAACCATCAGCAGATTACCATAAAGCAAGTTAAACTTTGCCTCTTGAGGAAACTCTATCATTAAAGAATCAAGAAGGGCATTAGCCGGAGCCAAATCTTGTTTGTTCTGTTGTAAGATTCCGATGTATTGACTTAATATTCCGATTTTAGTATCAACATCCGTTTTGGCACTAAATAGAGCTGCACGAAGTTCGGCCTCAGCTTTCGGCTGATCATCAATGGTCTGATAGTAATTAGCCATCGATGTAATCAGATACGGATCTTCAGGATCTATCGATTTAGCTTTGGTCAAAGCAACATAAGCTTCTTTAGTCTTCCCATCCTGCAGGTATAAATTACCCAGCAATATATAATATCTTATTTCCTGAGGGTATTTATCTATGTATTTTTGAACCTCTGCATATGCCTTTTTCTTGTCATTAAGAGCTGAGTAGAGTTTGAACTTCTGGATAGTAATTTTTTCGTTCATACCCATAGTACGCTCCAAATCATTTAACGCTTGAATAGAGTTGTTTAAATCACCATCAAGACGATATACCTCCGACAGGTACATATACAATTCTATTTTTGAAGTATTGAGATTAATCAATTTTTGATAAATCGCTGCCGCATCCTTATACTCTTGTCTCTCGGCATAAGATGCTGCAAGAGCCATATTATAATAAAAATTGTCAGGATCGTAATTTGCCGCCTTTTTATAATAGGTATACGCCTCGTCTTTATTCTGAATAGAGTTGAAGAAATTACCCAATTCGAATAATACACTGGCATTTGTCGAATCTATCTTCATACAATATTGGAGATAATCATAAGTTGCTCCATATTGCTCAATAGATTTACTATTCATGGCATTATAAAAATAATAGTCAAATTTGCGTTGATCGTCCAAGCTAAGAGATTCGGTTACAACCGCAGAAGCTGTCTGAGCAAATATATTATTGATGCCTAAAACAAATACTATAAGGAATAGAATCGGATATTTACATTTTGACATATATGTTTTGTGCTTAGTGTTTTGCTGTTTTTATTTTCCGGTGTGACCAAAACCACCTGCTCCGCGCGTCGTTTCGTCTATTGTATCTACTTCCTCCCACTCCACCGTAGCATGAGCAGCAATAACCATCTGGCAGATACGTTCTCCGTTCTGGATAGTAAAAGGTTCACTCGATAGGTTGACAAGTATTACACGTATTTCGCCACGATAATCAGCATCAATAGTTCCCGGCGAATTCAAGACAGTAAGTCCATGCTTCAGTGCCAATCCGCTTCGAGGACGTATCTGAGCCTCGTATCCTTTAGGTAATTCGATAAACAATCCTGTTGGGATTAACTTTCTCTCTAGAGGTTTCAGCACTATATCCTCGTCTATATTTGCTCTCAAGTCTAGCCCTGCCGAATACTCTGTAGCATATTCAGGAAGCGAGTGAGCCGATTTATTTATAATTTTTACTTGCATAAGTAGCACTAATATTTATTGTTACATTTCACAACTATAACTGCCTCTCGCCATTATGCTTACCAAAGCAATAAATAGGTCTGAGACCTTATGTTGTGCATTCTGCTATTCAATCTGTTGCGAAATTAATTAATTCTTTATCAAAGATACAGCAAATCATCAAAAACTTAACATTTAATTAGGTTTCAACATTTTGATAAACGAAATGTTCATTAATGCTATCGCAAAAAGAATTAATACAATACCTATCCATTGATATACATTGACAGTCTCATGTATAAACAGATAAGCCATAGTTACCGAAACAGGAAGTTCTATGGAAGCGATAATACCGCCTAAACCTACTCCCACCAAAGGCATTCCCTTTGTAAACAACAAAGGAGGAAGAACTGTTCCGAAGAATGCCAAAACAAGTCCCCAAGTCCACAATACACTGGGATCGAATTTTTGCATCAACGAGTACCCCCACACCATAGACACCATAATTAAGGAGCCTATCAGCATAAACATACTGCGTACCATCGGACGATAACCCGTAGCTATATTATTGGTAGCCAAGAATGTCAGACTGTAAGATATGGCAGCCAGAAATCCCCAGAAAATACCACGCCAATCGAGTTCAACATCAGCATTCAATACATTTGTTGCTAAAACAGTACCTAGCAAAACAATCAAAATAGAAACCAGCTTCACTGGTGCAGGTTTTATTTTATTTACCAAAAGATCCACAACAACGCCTATCCAAACAGACTGCATCAGCATCACAATACATACCGAAACGGGAATATATCTTAGCGAGAGATAGTAAAAGGTACTTGTCAGCCCCAACGGAATACCGCCAAGCATTAATTTAAAAATATCTTTTCGAGAGGGACGATTTATTGCTTTTGAAGACGATACCCTATTCGATATCAAGTTTAACAATATTATTACTGAAGCTCCAACGAGCGCTTGTGCAAACGTAAGCTCGGCAGTTGTATAACCATCTGCCAATCCTTTTTTTATAAATGTAGCTACAATTCCATAACTTGAAGCTCCAATAGCAACAAGTAAAATACCTTTTATCGACTTATTATTCATATATATATTTTATCTCTTTCTCAACTCTTCTTTCGAGTTTTTCAAAAAAGGCTGCAGCCCTATTTTATTTCTTTGGTCAGTAAATACTGCAACCTGCACTTTATTACAAATCTCTTGCACAAAAATCAGCTACTACTTAATAACTGTTTCTTCGATATGTTTCATCAACCCGTCACAGGCATCTTCCAGTAGATCTAAAACCAATTCGAAGCCATCCGATCCCATGTAGTATGGGTCGGGAATATGATCGTATCCGTGTTTCTGTGAAAACTCAACCATACGGTGTACTTTCTTCTGTGATTCCAGATCGGGACTTAGTCTCATTATATTGCTGTAATTACTATCGTCCATAGCCAGAATGATATCAAAGTCGTCAAAATCATTAACCGTAAATTTTCGGGAAAGCGAATCAAACACGTACTCTCTACGTGCTCCATGGCGCCGCATACGCTGATCGGGCAAGTCACCATCGTGATAGCCTGATGTTCCGGCAGAATCCACTTCTAGTTTATCACCTAATCCCTTCTTTGAAATAATATGTTTCATTATCCCCTCTCCGGCCGGAGAGCGACATATATTTCCCAAACAAACGAACAATATTTTGTATTTTTCTCTTTCCATCATTCTTCTCTTTAATTACAAAATGATACAAATATACAACTCTTATGCGAATAAATCACCCTGATTAAGGTGTTCAAAGTAGCGATCAACCAGTCTCGAGATAGCAAAATTAAATAAATCAGTTTTCTCAATCTTTAGAAATTGCTTTTTTATTAGTGTATCTTTTGTTATTTCTATTGTATAAAAATTGGCATAAATTATTCGATGAGACAAAACATGCTTCAAAGTTATACCCATCGGATGAATAGATATATCGCCTGCATTTTCGAACATTTGACGAAATGCATCTGTTTTCTGCAATTCATCCAACGTCAGCTTCTCATCAGTTTCAATGAGAGGCAATTCATATAAATTCTTCCAGATATCATTACCTGTTCGTTTATTCAGGAACATATTGGATCCAAATCGTATATCCAAATAATTAAAGTATCGCTCTTTGACTTTAGTCTTTCCCTGCTTCACCGGATACGATGATACTTTCCCCTGACTGAATGCCAAACAAATATCTGATAACGGACAAACAGAGCAATCAGGAGAAACGGGTACACATTGCAAAGCCCCAAGTTCCATTATAGCCTGATTGTGTGCTCCGGGATTATCAACATCCAAAAGCTCATTGGCCAGATTAGTAAATAGCTTTTTCCCTTGAGTTGAATCAATTGGGGTATCTATAGCAAATAAACGGGACAAAACCCTAAAGACATTACCATCGACCACAGCATGAGGCAATTCGAATGCAAATGAGCCTACAGCCGCCGCCGTATATTCGCCAATTCCTTTCAATGACAAAATATCTTTATAAGCAGTAGGAAACACCCCTTCATATTGAGACATTATTACCTTTGCCGCTGCATGGAGATTACGGGCTCTACTATAATACCCCAGTCCCTGCCATAATTTGAGAACTTCATCCTCATCTGCATTTGCTAAAGAAGCTACCGTTGGAAATGTTTTAGTAAAGCGCATATAATAATCGTATCCCTGAACTACACGTGTCTGTTGCAGTATTATTTCCGACAACCAAATAAAGTAAGGATCCTTAGTATCACGCCACGGCAAATCCCTTTTATTCTGCTCATACCACCTTATTAATATATGACTAATAAAATAATCGTTATTTTTGGTATCTAAATGACTTGTTTCCAATTATAAATATTTAAAATTGATTTTTAGTTAAATCCGACACAAAGATACTTCAATATTCAACCTCAATGAGAAAATAATTAGTTTTTAATGAAAAATGCCTTTCATTTATTTTTAAAGGAAATAAAAAAGCTATATATTTGCAGTCCAAAAAATTAGTAATTAACAATAAAAGGAAATACAAAAATGACAAAAGCAGATATCGTTAACGAAATTGCTAAAAATACTGGCATCGATAAGGCAACCGTTCTAACAGCCGTGGAATCTTTTATGGAAGTAGTAAAAGACTCTCTAAGTAAAAGCGAGAATGTATATTTGAGAGGTTTTGGCAGCTTTGTTGTGAAGAAGCGTGCTCAAAAAACTGCTCGTAATATCTCAAAGAATACAACAATCATTATCCCAGAGCACAATATTCCATCTTTCAAACCTGCTAAAGTTTTTGTAAATCAAGTCAAAAAATAAGTAGAGTATTAATTTCTAAAATATAAAAGATATGCCAAGCGGTAAAAAAAGAAAAAGACATAAAATGTCTACGCACAAACGCAAAAAAAGACTTAGAAAAAACAGACATAAAAAGAAAAAATAATCTTTTTTACGTCTTATTTTAGAAAAAGTAACAAGAACAAACTTAAATCTATCATAAAATTTTAAGTTTGTTCTTTGTGCATTTCAGAATATCATAGTCTTAGAATATACAGCCTGAAAACTGTATCGGTACAAATTTTAATAGTCACAAGTAATAGAAAATGAATAGCGAACTTGTAGTTGATGTTCAATCGCAAGAGATTTCTATTGCCGTGTTGGAAGACAAGAAACTTGTCGAACTTCAGAAAGAGGCAAGAGATATATCGTTTGCAGTTGGCAACATTTATGCCGGGAAAGTAAAAAAACTTATGCCCGGATTGAATGCTGCTTTTATAGACATTGGGTACAAAAAAGATGCATTTCTTCACTACTTAGACTTAGGTCCACAATTCAAATCTGTAGATAAATTCTACAAACAAGCCTTAGCTGACACAAAAAAATTCCCGCTAATCCCCAAGATGCCGCTCGAAGCGGATATCGATAAGGATGGTAGCATTAGCGACGTACTTAAAGTAGGACAGGAAATATTGGTACAAATAGCCAAAGAACCTATCTCAACCAAAGGACCGAGACTAACATCGGAATTGTCATTCGCAGGCAGGTTTCTGGTACTGATACCTTTCAACGATAAGGTATCAATCTCGCAAAAAATAAAATCCAAAGAAGAAAGAGCCAGACTTCGTCAACTTATTCAAAGTATAAAGCCTAAAAACTTCGGTGTAATAGTTCGTACAGTAGCCGAAGGAAAAAAAGTTATCGAACTCGATAACGAACTTAAAACGTTAGTGAAGCGTTGGGAGGACAATCTTCCTAAAATTCAAAAGGAAAAACTTCCGACATTAATATATGAAGAAACCGGACGTATTGTGGGACTCCTTCGGGATGTATTCAACCCATCGTTTCAGGCTATTCATGTAAATGACAAGGAAGTACATAACCAAATCAGGGATTATATCAGTATTATAGATCCTGAGAAAAGAGATATCGTTAAGCTTTATACAGACGAACTACCTATCTTCGACAATTTTGCTGTCACAAAACAGATAAAAGCACTTCTGGGGAAAACTGTAACGTTCCGCAATGGTGCTTATTTGATCATAGAACATACCGAAGCTTTGCACGTAATAGATGTAAATAGCGGTAACAGATCAAAAAATAAAGAAGCAGGACAGGAAAATAATGCATGGGAAGTAAACTCGGCAGCTGCAGAAGAAATTGCCCGACAACTACGCCTCCGCGATCTGGGAGGAATTATTGTCATCGACTTCATAGATATGTCGGAAGGCGAACACCGCAGCAAACTGATTGCCAGAATGCAGGAGTTAATGGCTAATGATAGGGCAAAACATAATATATTGCCATTGAGCAAGTTTGGGCTGATGCAAATCACGCGCCAGCGCGTACGCCCCGAAATGGTAGTAGATACTACCGAAACATGCCCTACATGCTTTGGAAAAGGTGAGATAAAACCATCTATTTTATTTACAGATTCTTTACGATCTAAGATAAGTTATTTAGTTCAAAAACTAAATGTGAAGAAATTCACCCTGCATGTACACCCTTATGTTGCAGCATTTATTGACAAAGGATTCCCATCCTTGAAATTAAGGTGGAAGTGGAAATACAGCTTTGGAATGAAAATTATTCCCGACCAAAGTCTCGCATTTCTCGAATATCGGTTCTTTGATCAGAACAAAGAAGAAATAGATCTCAAACAAGAGATTGAGCTCAAATAATATAAATGGGTGGATTCAACTAGAATTCACCCGTTTTTTACAATATATTCACTAACTGAATGTCTTTCTTTATGAATTTAACTGAAAAAGAAATAAACAAATTCAATTCCTTTTATGATGACGCTTGCAAAAAAATGGAGGGGCTTATAATATTAGAAGGATATACACCAAAAAGTCCAAATTTCTTCGAGAAAAGAAAAATTAAAAAATCCATTGATCTTTTCAAGAAAGCACTGGAGATTGTTCCTGAACATTTCCCTTCTTTGTTTTTTATTGGCAAACTTTATCAGCGACTTGGCAAATACGAAGACTCTCTATCTTATTTCGAAAAGGCTCTAATTTACGAACACAGCAACCATACCTTACCACAGGAGGCTTCACTAGTAGCGATGCACTTAAATAATACCGAGAAGGCACTCGAATATTCACTCGAAGCAGTCCGCCGCAAACCCGATAACATTGGTGTATTAGGAAATCACAGTATGAATCTTCTGATTTTCGGAAAAGACGAGGAGGCGCTTTTATTCATAGAGAAAGCTCTGTCTATAGAGCCTTCTGACAAAATCAACATCCGAATAAAGAAGAAAATAGAGGATGTTATTTCAGGGAATGCAACAAGACCAACCTTTAAAAACTCGGTCGGATAAAATGATCTTTCCCTAAATCTCATAACACAGCTCAATATTTAAATTTTAAAGGATTCTTGAGCCCTATAATTATAGAGAACTTAGTATATTTGCAAGTCTTTTTCCAAAGGAGAAGATCAACTAAGATTCCAATTCTTTTTATGGTACTTTTAATAAAGAAAAAGCATCCATTGTATTTTATAATAACTACTACTATTCTATGAATAAAAAGTATAACCGAACATTAGTTACTTCTGCCCTTCCGTATGCAAACGGACCGGTACATATTGGTCATTTGGCAGGAGTATATATCCCGGCTGATATATATGTCAGATATTTGCGTCTCAAAGGCGAAGAAGTAATACATGTTGGAGGTTCTGACGAACATGGTGTGCCAATCACTATACGTGCAAAAAAAGAAGGTGTAACACCTCAGGATATAGTAGATAAATATCATGGCATCATCAAAAAATCATTCGCTGAATTTGGTATTACCTTCGATATATATTCTCGTACCAGCTCCGAGATACATAAAGAAACAGCCTCCGATTTTTTCTTGAAACTATATAATAAAGGAGAATTCGAAGAAAAAACGAGCGAACAATACTATGATCCCGAAGCTAAAATGTTTTTAGCCGACAGATATATTATGGGAGAATGTCCGCATTGTGGAAATCCGAATGCCTACGGAGACCAATGCGAATCATGCGGAACATCCTTAAGCCCGAACGACTTAAAGAATCCGAAATCGACCATCACAGGAAAAACTCCGATACTTAAAGAAACGAAACATTGGTATCTGCCTCTTGACAAACATGAAGCATGGCTAAAGCAATGGATTCTCGAAGACCATAAAGAATGGAAATCGAATGTTTATGGTCAGTGTAAATCGTGGTTAGACATGGGATTACAACCTCGTGCCGTAAGCCGTGACTTAGATTGGGGCGTGCCCATTCCACTCGAAGGAGCAGAAGGCAAAGTACTATATGTATGGTTTGATGCACCCATCGGATATATTTCGAATACAAAAGAACTATTACCTGACAGTTGGGAAAAATGGTGGAAATCAGAAGATACTAAACTCGTACATTTCATAGGAAAAGACAATATCGTTTTCCATTGTATTGTATTTCCGGCCATGTTAAAAGCCGACGGGTCATACATTCTTCCTGAAAATGTTCCTGCTAATGAATTCCTAAATCTCGAAGGAGATAAGATATCAACTTCACGCAATTGGGCAGTATGGTTACATGAGTATTTAGAGGAATTTCCCGGTCAACAAGACATTCTGCGTTATGTTTTAACAGCAAATGCTCCAGAGACTAAAGATAACGACTTTACCTGGAAAGATTTTCAAGCCCGTAATAATAATGAATTAGTTGCTATATTAGGTAACTTCATAAATAGAGCACTAGTTCTTACTCAAAAATATTTTGACGGAAAAGTTCCTGCAATTCATGAACTGACCGACTATGACAAAGAGACTCTTGCCGAATTTGCAGATGTTAAGCAAAACGTTGAGAAATATCTTGACAATTACAGATTCCGTGATGCCTTGAAAGAAGCTATGAATCTGGCACGCATAGGGAATAAATATCTGGCAGATACCGAACCTTGGAAAACGGCAAAAACAGATATGCCACGTACGGAAACTATTCTGAATACAGCTTTGCAAATCACAGCTAATCTGGCTATTGCATTTGAACCGTTCCTTCCTTTCAGTGCAAAGAAGATAAAGGAATTTCTGAATATAGAACTTTTAGAATGGAATCAATTGGGGCATACTGATATTCTTTCGGTAGGACATATATTAAACCAACCCGATTTACTTTTTGCGAAAATAGAAGACGAAACGGTTGAACAACAGATACAAAAACTTCAGGACACTAAGAAAGCGAATGAAGCTTCCGAATACAAAGCAGCTCCAATAAAACCATCTATTCAGTTTCCTGATTTTGAAAAAGTAGATATTCGTGTAGGGACAGTTTTAGAATGTATAAAGGTACCTAAAGCTGATAAGTTATTACAATTCCTTATTGACGACGGTATCTCTAAGCGTACAATTATATCAGGAATTGCACAATGGTATAAACCTGAAGACTTAGTAGGCAAGCAAGTCTGTTTTATTGCGAACCTTGAACCACGAAAACTTCGGGGTATAGAATCTTGCGGTATGCTACTTTCTGCAGAGAATAGCGACGGTAGTTTGTCTCTAATTCAACCATCAGCTGCAATTATTCCGGGCAGTAAAATCGGATAATTTATTCTAATTATATAAGAAGATAAAAACAAACCGGAGTGTCAAAATTTGACACTCCGGTTTGTTTTTATTGTAAAAGTCAACGGAGCAATTTATCTTTTAAAGTCACACAGAATAAGGCTATAAATTGTATGACTATATTTTAGCTAAATAAACCTTTTATCAAAAACGATAACCAAGCTACAATAAAAGCCAAAACACCTATTAACTCTTAAGGTTGCGACCCCACAAGAAATATTTAACACTCGTTAAAAAGCATATACACATACAAACAATCACCTTATTTACAGTAAATTATATATCTTTTGAAATTTTACAATTGTTAAATACCCATAGTGTGTGCAAAACACGCATTAAGATACAATAAAACAGAGTACCTTTGTACTCGATGTCGCGTAGACAACAACAAATAAAAGACAATTAAAGGATTAAGTACGCTATTTATGAAAATGACTATTAAGGTATTACTTGTTTTTATCTTTTCCTCCATTTATTTTGCATCTGCATATGCACAAGTAGGTATAAATACAGAAGCCCCCGACGAAAAAGCTATTTTAGAAATAGTTAGCTCCGAAAAGGGAATGTTAGTACCCCGAATGACGGAAGCTCAAAGAGACCTCATCAAGCCTACGACTGCTAATCAGCAAAGCCTACTAATTTTTAATACAGACGAGGACTGTTTTAACTATTGGCACAAAATTGAAAAAGAATGGAAAAGTCTTTGTGGTAAAATTGGAAAAGCTGAATTCGAGATTACAGATTGTAATGCTGTGACCGTATCAGGGCAATATCTCTCTGCCACGGCATTAACTCCAGCCAATTACATTACTGTACCCGTAAAAGTTACCAAAGTAGGTACTTATACAATCACAGCTATGCCTGATCCTGCAAATGGATATTACTTTACTACCTCCGGAGAATTTTTAGCAACCGGAAACTACAATATTATTGTACCGGGAGCAGGAACTCCAACAACTCCAACTGCAACAGGAGCACAAGGTAATGAAGTGAAAATATCATTAAATGATGTCTTATCAGGATGTTCTGTATTCATTCCCATTGAGGACTCTAGTATAAAGCCTCTATACACGATGAATTGTAGTGCAACAAAAGTAAACGGGGTGTATAAAATTAACACACCGTTGACCGGCTCGAATACTATCACAATGACATTAACTGTAGATGCGGCTGCCACAGGTGCCAGTTATATCATCACCACCAATACAGTAGATGGCATAAGTTTTTCCGGATCGGGTATCTTAATTGGAGGAACAAACCAAGTGGTAACATTGTATGGAACGGGAACGCCAACATCTATGGATCCTAAAAAATTTACAATTACATCCAACAGTAAGTCTGATGTAACTACATGTTCGGCAACTGTAACAATAGCATATACAAAGAAAAAGGTTCTAAGCATTGGAACTTATGCTAATGTATATGGATACAATTTTAGTGGAACAGCGTATTCTAATCAAATGATAACTGCACAAGCTAATTTCGGAACTCAGGAAAACAGTCTGATCAAAGCAGAAGGCTTTGAGTTTATAAGCCCGGGAGATTTTTCTCCAAGTTTGGCTCAACTACAAACTGCCTTGAATCAAAATCCAGACTTCATCATTATGGGAGTTTGGTGGGATCCAACTGTAGCCATGGCGGACTTACTTGTTGACTACCTTGCTAAAGGTGGAATTATACTTGCTTTCATGGAAGAAGCCGGAGGAACAAGAATACTTCAACGCCTGTTTGCTAATACGTCTATATCCGGAACCCTTGTTAATGCCGCTGGAGCAGTATATAGATATCCAATTCTTAATGACGAAATCTTAAACGGGCCATTTGGAGATATAAGAGGATTACAATGGGGAGAAGACGCATCTCAGACCAGAGCCATGTACAATATTCCGACCAGCTCAATAACCGTATACTCTAATGATCAGGATATTTCGGCAGGTAATGCAGGAACAGGTGGTATCACAGCATTTAAGCATAATTCGTTGAATTTCATTTTTGTTGCTGATGGAGGATTTAATTCTGCTGCAAATAATGCCCCTGCATCAAATACGATCTGCCCATTTAATATTGATGCAAATAAGTTCCCAATTGCAAAAACCAATTATGGAAGAAGTACAAGATATACAGTTTATAATTCGATATTTACAGCTAACGCATTAGCATGGGCTATAAAAACAGCCCAGTTCAAAGGACAATAAGAAATTATATCAAAAATAGAAGAAAGGAGCTAACTCGAGATGAGTTAGCTCCTTTTTCTGTAAAAACATAACCGATCTATTACTCTGAGGTATTCTGTTATATTTTATTTCATTTATTTAAAATACGAGAACTATCTATAGAAGACAGGTTCAACATAACTACCATGATATCAACTGTTAATTCGGTCATAAAAATAAAAGAATTCATTTTTAATATTAAATTTGCAACAATACCGTTAATATAACACGGAAAACAAAACAATAACTACTAGGTTATGATAACGATCAAACGACTATTTTCCCTCCTGATAGCAGCATCATTCTGCATATCGGGATACACTCAGGTTGGAATCAATACGGAAGATCCCGA
Organism: Dysgonomonas sp. HDW5A; assembly: GCF_011299555.1. NCBI lineage: Bacteria > Pseudomonadati > Bacteroidota > Bacteroidia > Bacteroidales > Dysgonomonadaceae > Dysgonomonas > Dysgonomonas sp. HDW5A. Next base: position 1,320,325 of record NZ_CP049857.1, read on the forward strand.
TATAAAATCTATATTAGAAATAGTAAGCAGCGACAAGGGAATACTTATTCCCCGAATGACCGAGGCACAAAGAGATGCCATCCAGCCAAGTACTATCAATCAACAAAGTCTGCTTATATTTAACACAGATGAAGACTGTTTTAATTATTGGCACAAAATAGATCTGGAATGGAAAAGTATTTGCGGGAAAATAGGAAAGGCTAATTTTGAGATTACAGACTGTAACGCAGTAAGCGTATCAGGTCAATATCTTTCCGCAACCGCACTTACCCCTGCCAACTACATTACAGTACCTGTAACAGTTACTAAAGCTGGAACTTATACCATTACAGCTATGCCTGACCCTGCCAATGGCTATTACTTCACAACTTCCGGAGAATTTCTGGCTACAGGAAATTACAACATCATTGTTCCGGCAGCAGGTACCCCGACAAGTCCGACTTTAACAGGAGATCCCGGCAATGAGGTGAAAATATCTTTAAATGATGTAATATCGGGATGCTCGGTTTTCATCCCTATTGAAGATTCCAGTATAAAGCCATTATACACTATGACTTGTGGAGCTACTGTTGTTAATGGTGTATACAAAATCAATACTCCCCTTGATGGAACAAATACCATCACGATGACCCTAGCTGTAGACCCAGCCGCTACGGGAGCAAGCTACATCATTACGACCAATACGGTCGATGGAATCAGTTTCTCCGGATCGGGTATCTTAATTGGAGGAGCAAATCAGGTTGTAACATTATATGGAACAGGAACACCCAATTCAATGGCAAATAAGATCATGACCATTACATCCAATAGTCAATCAAATGTAGCTACATGTTCGGCAACCGTTACAATTGCTTACACTAAGAAAACATTACTAACTATAGGCAATGATCCGAATGGTTTCGGTTATAACTTTAGTGGAACGGCTTACTCTAACAGGCTCATAACTACTGCTACAAATTTTGGAACTTTGGCTAATAGTACAGTCAAATCGGAAGGATTTGATATTATTAATGGAGCGACAAATCCATCCGATGCTAGTATGCAAACATGGTTACTTGGTGCTGCCCCTGTAGATATTGTAATAATTAGCTATGACAATATCAGTTTAAACACAACACAATCAAACTATTTAGCACAATATTTGGCAAACGGAGGGGTTGTATTGGCTTTTCAGGACAGAACAGATGCATTGGTCAGCCGAAACTTTATACAAGCCGTATTCAGTGACAACTCGATGACTACAAATTATGCCAGTCCCGCCGGAGCTATTTACCGGTTTGTATTTACCAACAACGAGATCTTAAATGGGCCTTTTGGTGATATAAGAGGCTTACAATGGGGCGAAGATGCTTCAACAACGGTACGTGTAAGCGGATTACCGGTAGGAACAGTAACAATTCTCAGTACCGATCAGGATATTTCGGGTAATACAACGGGAACCGGTAGTGCAACAGCATTTATACATAATTCTCTAAATCTGGTATGGGTTGGCGATGGAGGCTTTAATTCCGGCTCAAACATGGCTCCAGCTTCAAATACAATTTGCCCATTCAATCTTAATGCAAGCAACTTTCCTATATCGAAACTTAATTATGGAAGGCTTACCAGATATCCGATCTACAACTCTATTTTCACGGCTAATGCAATAGCGTGGGCCATGAAGAAAGCTCAATTTAAGAATCAATAAATCTAGCAATAACCCACTAATAAAAAGGAACCAATCTGTACAGATTGGTTCCTTTTTATTTATTTTGACTTTAAGAAAGAAAGCTTTATTCTTCACTTAAAGAGTTCCATCCTTGAGCCTTTAGCTCAATTTCTGTACTGTCTCTTGTTTCTAAAGCTAACCCTAGAGATTCATTCGTCATATGACCTATTACATGTACTCCTTTTATCTTAGATACTTTATCGTGCAGATGAAGAGGTACAGTGAATAAAAGCTCATAGTCTTCACCACCATTAAGTGCAACAGTGGTTACATTTAAGTTAAACTCTTCGGCCATTACAGCGGTCTGGTAATCAAGAGGAAGCCTTTCTTCATAAATTCGGCAACCTGTTTTACTTTGTCTGCATATATGAATAAGTTCCGAAGACAACCCATCGGATATATCCATCATTGAAGTCGGTAAAATATTTTCTTTCGCCAAAGCTTCTATAATATCTTTACGGGCTTCGGGTTTTAATTGTCTTTCAAGCAAATATTCGCGACCCGAAAAGTCAGGTGTAAAATCGCTTTTACCATCAAAAACCGCTTTCTCCCTTTCGAGAAGCTGAAGCCCCATATAGGCAGCACCCAGATCACCCGAAACACAAATAAGATCAGTTTCTTTCGCTCCGTCTCGAGTCACAATCTGACCTTCGACACCTTCACCGATACATGTAATAGATATACATAATCCCGTAAGAGAAGCAGAAGTATCACCTCCCACAATGTCTACCCCATATTGCTCACAGGCAAGTTGAAGTCCTGCATAGAAATCCTCTAAATCTTCTACAGAAAAACGTTTCGAGACACCCAATGATACGGTTATCTGTTTAGGTTGTCCGTTCATTGCATAGATGTCAGAAAAATTCACCACAGCCGATTTGTAACCGAGGTGTTTCAAGGGTACGTATATCAGATCGAAATGTATTCCCTCGAGCAAAAGATCGGTTGTCACCAATACTTTTTGGTTGGCATTATCCGAATAAGATAGAATTGCCGCATCATCCCCCACTCCCAAAACAGAGCTTGGATGTATCAGTTTTATATTTTCGGTGAGATGCTTGATTAAACCAAACTCTCCCAATGATGCTATTTCTGTACGTTGTGGCATTTAGTAAATAAATGTATTTAATGATCTATTTTTTAGATTATAATTTGCTATGGCTGTTCTACTTACCAAAGCGACAAAAAGGTCTGAAACCTTATTTAAGTCTTTTGATAACTTCCTGTATGATAAATGCCATTTTAGGTTGAGCTATTTTAGCTGCTTCTTGCACTTCTTCATGAGTCACCTCCACAATTTTGCCTATCACTCCCAGATCGGTAATAATAGAGAATGCAAGTACTTTCATTTTTGCATGGTTAGCCACAATTACTTCGGGAACTGTAGACATACCTACAGCATCTCCACCTATTATCCGGAAATAATTGTATTCGGCGGGAGTCTCAAATGTAGGTCCCTGAGTACCTACATACACTCCGTGCTGTAGTTTTATATTGTTCTCCTTTGCAATATCCATTGCTAATCTGCGGAGATCTTTATCATAAGCATTGCTCATATCAGGGAAACGAGTTCCCAATTCGTTGAAATTCTTTCCGTGTAAAGGATGTTCGGGAAATAGGTTGATATGGTCATCAATAAGCATAATATCAGCTATATCGAAGCTTCCGTTCATTCCTCCTGCTGCATTCGAAACAAAAAGATATTTTATATCTAATGCTTGAAATACACGTATAGGGAATGTTACTTCTTTCATCGTATATCCTTCGTAATAATGAAAACGACCTTGCATAGCAATCACCTCATTATCTCCTAATTTTCCGAAAATAAGTTTTCCACTGTGCCCTTCTACTGTCGACACAGGAAAATTAGGTATTTCAGTATATGGTATTTCTTTTTTATCGGTAATAGCATTGGCTAGCTCACCTAAACCTGTACCAAGAATAATAGCTGATTGGGGTATATGACCGACTTTACTCTTGATATAATCGGCGGTTTCACGAATTTTCTCTAACATGATCTACGATTTTATTATTAAATAGTTTTTTATCTTCTTCATTTACAAAGCTCACACGAATAGGCAGATAATATACAATTGACTTGATTTCGTCGTCGACATTATCCATAGACAACAAACGTGCTGCATCTTTTTCTGTAACAATAATTACTTTCTCCCTGTCTCCCATAGAGGCGAGACGAGATTTTATATCTAAAATATCTTTCGAGGTAAACTGATAATGGTCCGGGTATTGTATCGTTTCGGCTTGCTTCACATAGCGCTTTACTTTTCTGAAAAAAGGTCGAGGATTAGCTATACCGGCTACAATAAGTACATCTTTATTCTGCAATTTCTTTAAAGAAAGCTCTTCTTTATTTTCGGCAAAAACAGGAGTCAGCGAACCATATCGAAAAGATGTGTAAAATAAATCCTGATAAGGATATACCTGAATCTCTTTAGCCAACAATCTTAAATCAAGTGGGGTAATACCATCCGGACACTTCGTCACAATAACCACATTGGCTTTTTCTGCATAATACACAGGCTCTCGCAAACGACCTGCGGGCAGTAATTTATCTTTAGTCATCAACCGATTATAATCGGTGAGCAGTATAGTAAACGACGGTTTTACATATCGGTGCTGAAAGGCATCATCCAAGAGAATAACATCCGGCCTTTTATCTTCGGGCAGAGCCAGAAGAGTCTCAATTCCTCGCTGCCTTTCGCTGTCTACGGCAACAATTATTTCTGGAAATTTCCCTTTTATCTGATAAGGCTCATCGCCGATTTGATCTACAGTCGAATCTTTGCAGGCCAATACAAACCCCTTGCTTTTTCGTTTATATCCCCTACTAAGCACCGCCACACGGTGATCCGATTGTAAGAGTTCTATTAAGTGTTCAGTATGTGGCGTTTTACCTGTGCCTCCGACAGTTATGTTACCTACACAAATAACGGGTATATCATAACTCTTCTGTTTGAGTATCTTCCAGTCAAACATTTTATTTCGAATAAACACGACAAAGCCATACAGCCACGACAGAGGCAGTAACCACTTTTTTATATGTAGGGTATTTTGAGACATTAATACAATCGCTTTTTATTTCAGCTGCAAATCATAAGGCATCCGCGCCTGTATAAAATCTTGCTCCTTGAGGTCTTTTATATCTTTAATTGTTTTCAGCAAGTAGAAGTCTGTGCCGAGATATTCTTTCATGGCACGAGTTGCCAAATCTTCTGTCTGAGTATTGAAGAACGCTTCAAAAGGGCTTGACAGCTTAGGATATTCACGAATAGAATAGTCTGATAAGTTTGCCAAAACAGCAGCTTCTTTAAGAGCATCATCAATACCTCCAAGGGCATCAACTAAGCCTATTTCTAAAGCCTGTTTACCAGTCCACACTCTGCCTTCCGCTATTTTCCCTAAAGCATCTAATGGAATATTCCGCCCTTCGGAACAACGTTTTAAAAACAATTTGTAACCTCTTTCTATATATTGTTGAAGAATAGCTTTCTCCTGTTCATTCATCGGACGGGTAATATCGCCATAATCCGAAAACTTATTCGTTTTCACATTATCAAAGCTTAATCCCACTTTATTTGTCAATCCCTCAACATTCGGAAACATCCCGAAAATACCTATTGAGCCTGTAAGGGTTGTGGGTTGTGCAAATATCTTAGAAGCATTACATGAAATGTAATACCCTCCTGATGCCGCATAATCACCCATCGAAACAACGACCGGCTTCTTGGCTTTAAGCCCCTCGATAGCTTTCCATATTTGCTCCGAAGCATAGGCACTTCCTCCGGGAGAATTTACCCTGAAAACAACTGCCTTTATTTTATCATCGTCTTGTAACTTCTCTATTTCTTTTATAAAATACCTATCATTAATATCTGTCGGTTTACTTCCGCTAACAATAGATCCTTCGGCATATAATATAGCGATCTGATCAGATGATTTCGATTTTTGTGAATCCGGCACTGTAGCCATATCGGAGACTGTAGCTATGTTTAATTTCTTTGAATTATCAATACCCAATAAGCCTTTCAGGTACTCTCTGACCTCGGATTCATACATTAAAGTATCTACTAAATGATTCTTCACATCAAACTCACCCTCCTGAAATGTAGGAAGAGTATCGGTCAATTGATTAAGTCGTTCAACTGTAATACCTCTGGATGCTGAAATATTACCAAGAATGGTTGACCAAATATTATTTATATAAGAACTTACCTGCTCTTTATTGGCAGCGCTCATCTTATCTAAAATAAAAGGCTCTACTGCGGACTTGTATGTCCCGACTTTAAATATTTGCATCTCGATCCCGATCTTATCAAGCAGTCCTTTATAAAAAGTAGGGCTGACCGAAAGTCCCTGCAAATTTAATGAACCTTGCGGGTTCAATATTACCTTATCGGCAACTGTAGACAGAAAATAGCCTCCTTGCGTATAATCGTCAGCATAAGCGACAATAAATTTTCCACTTTCCTTAAAATCCAATAATTGATTTCTGATCTCAGTCAATGAAGCACTCGAAGCCATAAAATAGCCCGAATTTATATATATACCTTTTATGTCATCATTTGTTTTGGCTTTTTTTATTGCTGACAAAATATCTGTCAAAGCCATTTCCTTCGCCTCTCCCGTATTAAAGATTTCCAATAAAGGATTGGAGACAACACGGTCTTTCATAACCCCTGTCAGACGAATCGATAAAACAGAATTATTTTTCAAGACAAAAGTCTCCGATGAACTACTTAATAATATTCCTATAAAGCCGAAGAATAACAATGCTACAATCGCACCGATAATAAAGCTACTAATAAGTACTCCCACTATTGAAGCCAGTACATTTTTAAAAAAATCTTTCATGCAAGGAAATAATTAAGTAATTCCGAAAAACAAAGTCTTTTAAACCTATTAAATAATGTGGCAAGAGATAACCCTGTTGTATTGTTCTGGTTCGAGAAGATACCATTTAAACACGATCCATCGGTTCGCACGTCCACAATCTAACAAATATAGATAAAAATATTTTAGATAAATGCTATATTAGCCTAAAATAGTATAGTTGAAGATATTCGGATCAATAGAAAAGGATCGAACCATCAACGGCTCGATCCTCCCTAATTGATTGATTAGTTCAAGTAATTATTTGTTTACCGGATGCGGATCCGATGGGGTTCTCACATCCCAAAACATCTTACTGTAGTAATTATTACTTCCATCAGTAAGCTTAGCTACAGCATCTTTAAACCCTGTCGGGTTTAGAGTACTTTCATTCGTTGGATATTTCACTCGGGCAGGTATGTCTCCTTTAGTTTCCGATAATGTCGTGAAATCTAAAACTGTACCTCCAACTACATACGAATGTTCGCCCGGCTTCAACAAAGTCGTAGGATATCCTGTACGACGGTATTCAGACCATGCCTCAGTACCATTCATATATAAATGAATATACTTTTGAGTAGCCACTGTTTCTGCATTAACAACCTTACTCACTTTTTGAGTATAGTCGTTTATTATAGAATCATTTATAGCAGTTTCACCCATCACCTTTGTATAGAGTGTATTCCAATATTGTAATGAAGATTTAACCCCTTCTTTATATTCGGGAACTGAAAAACCTTTGTATTCAGAAAGAATAAAGCATATTTCGGAATACGACAGCAAAGAAATAGCAAAATTAGGTTGTACAACCAAAGGCTCGTCAGCATAAAAGCTAGGTGCTGCATTTCTGATAGCCGATGTCATTTGCGAACTCATTAATCCATAAGGTAATCCTATATACTTTCCACCACGGGCTGATGTATAGATAGGCAAACGAGGGTCAACAACCCCTTTCCATGGGTGAGTTTTCACATTCAACGTATCGGCTTGCCCTTTCAACAAATCAACAAATGGCTTGGCAACCGAAAAATCATTTCTTCCATCTTCGAAAAAGCCTTTGTAAAAGTAACATTGGTTAGGAGCTGATGTCGAATAGCTAAACACTGCATTATCACTATTGCTTGTAAAAACTCCCGCCGATACTGCTTCTGCAATATATGTTTTCCACTTAGGGTCAACTTTTGACAGACGAAGAGCTATTTTACATTTTAATGAATTTCCAAACTTCTTCCAAGCAGTGGCATCCCCATCATAAATCAAATCACCCTCAGTAAATACTGCTGCATCTTCATTTATCATTGCTGTTGCTTCATCCAATTCTGCAATAAATTGATAATACAAAGTATTCAAATCATCATACTTAGGATACAGAACGCCTTCCTCTAATTTAAACGCCTCATTATAAGGAATAGAACCCCAGGTATCGGCCATAATCTGCATTAACCAAACTTTCAATATCTTAGCAGCAGCAATCTGATTATTGTTATCTCCATAAGTTGCCATTGCTGTTTTTGTTGCAGGATCGGTATTTAACTTTTCGATATTATCCAAGTTACCGGCTACACGATATAAATAATTAAAGTAATTATTATTTACACTCTCACGAACCTGATAACGGTCTTCCTCGGTGTAGGTGCGTTGTGCCCAATACTGAGAATACAACAAAGCCTGCCTTCCACTAAACCAGTTATCGTAGATATAGTCTAACATACTCTTTTCGGCTCCCGTCATCAACGTAGCTGTTGAAACCGTAGCGGGTTGGTTGGGATCAATATTCAACTCTTCCAGATCTTTACAAGAACTAACCGTAAAGACTAAAGTCGCAAATAGTAAACCTTTTATAATTGTTTTCATATCTTTCTTCGAATCTTAAATAATTAATAATTACGGAATTAAAATTGAATTCCGACATTAAAACCAAAGTTTGCCACCGATGGTAAAGCTCCTCCTTCAATACCTTGCACATTCCCTGAACTTGTTGTTGCCATTTCGGGATCAAAGCTTTTATTATCCAAACCAAACATGGCAAGGTTACGTCCATAAGCAGAAACCTTCAGTGCTTTAATATACTTGGTTGAACGAAGAGGTATATTATATCCGAGAGTTATTTCTCTTAGTTTAATAAAGTCGCTCTTAAATACGCTTTGCGCAGCAGGACCGCTATATATTGCTCCAGCCCATTCTTCGGCTTCAAGACGAGTCGTATTGGGGGTTCCATCAGCATGTACTCCTGATAATAAGACTCCTCCTCCATCTTCAACAGCATCACGTATTGGGTTTCCTAGTTCATTATTACCGACTGTACCTTCAAGCATTCCTGAGTACATCCCCCACATATATGAAGTAGAGAAATATTTTCCTCCAAACTGTGCATCAAACAAAACGCTTAAATCGATGCCTTTATAAGAGAATGTGTTCGAAAATCCGACTAACGCTTTTGGATATACACTTCCCAATGGAACATTACCATCTGTAGCAGCATAAGTTCCATCTGCATTTATGATTTTGTTTCCATTATCATCATAAACATAATCGGTTCCCATGATAACACCATATCTGTCTCCGACAAGTGCTCCGACTTCTACTTTGAAAGGTGCACTAGCCAATTTAAAGTAACCTTCTTTGCTATTACCTAATAATTCTTTCACTTTATTTCGATTAGCAGAAAGGGTTCCAATAACAGTCCATTCAAAATCATTAGTTCTTACAGGTACACCTTTTAACATCAACTCAAACCCTTTATTGGTAATAGTACCACCATTAACCACCATAGAAGTATAACCGGTTGCTCCGGATAATGATAAAGGAATGATCTGATCTTGCGTTTCAGAGTTATAATATGTAAAATCAACTCCTAAGCGATTTTTAAACATATTCAGCTCTAAACCAAACTCCACAGAGTATGTAGATTCGGGCTTCAGATCCATATTGTTCTTTTTATATGGTAAAGTATAAGCATGAGAACCATCAAAAGAGGTATAAAATCTGTACGCATCATATACATTATAAGGATCTGTATCGCTACCTACTTTAGCCCAACCTAGACGTAGCTTTCCCAAATTCAACCAATCTTTTTTCAACAATTCCGAAAATAAAAGACTACCGGTAACCGAGGGATACAGATATGAGTTATTGCCTTTAGGCAGGGTCGAAGACCAATCATTACGAAGGGTTGCATCTACGAAAGCAAAGCCTTTATACCCAAAAGATGCGCTAGCAAATACACTGTTTATAGATTTACAGCTCAAAAAATTAGTTGAAGTTGATGGACTTTTAGAGTTGTCCAGATTATAGAACTCGGGTAACACCAAACCGCCTACGCTTTCTCCTATCAGTCTTGTATATTTACGATACATTATATTACCTCCGGCATTTGCATCTAAAGTCATATCCTCGTTCAATCTTTTAGAGAACATTAATAAAAACTCATGATTTATTTCATGTTGTTGCCTATGTGTTTCAGTATACGATGATAATTCCTGAGAATATACGGCATTACGCTCATATTGTTTATCACTAAAAAAGTCCAAATTAACTTTATATTGTGCTTTTAAGCTAGGTAGTATATTTATTTTGATACCGACATTACCATATAAACGATCACGTGTATCATTCTGATAGTTCATATAACGTGACCAATAGGGGTTATTAGAGTATTGTAGTGTCGGATCATCCCATCCACCTCTATTCCATCCGGCTTGAGTTCCATCAGGGAATCGATAAAGATCTTTCAGTTCTTTCATATCCAACTGACGTTGTCCCCATTGGATAAATTTTTGCATTACGTTATTATCTCCATAACCTGTATCAGGGCGTCCTTTTGCTGCCTGATTCAAATAAGTTACATTCGTAAATAATTCGTAGTATTTACTGGCATTAATACTTCCGGCCACATTGAAGCTATTTTTATCCAAACTACTGTTAGGCATATATCCGCTCAATGTCATATTGGTATACGAAATACGAAGGCTTGTTTTATCTGTCGATTGAGATAAGCTAATATTGTTGGTCAAAGACATTCCTGTTTCAAAAAAATCTTTAATATCATGCTTAGGAGTCACCCATGCCGATGTTGTTGGATCTCCGACTTTACCTCCGGCTTCCCATTTAGCCACATCATACCACGAAAGATATTGTATACTAGGATCGTACTTAGGCCCCCAACTTTCATCAATACTATAATCAGGTACTAAATATGTCTTTCCATTAATCAGAGTAGGAGTAAGTTCATAACCTCCACCATATTGCTTTTGCATTTTAGGCAGTTTATTTACAACCTCAAATCCAACAGAGGAATTGACTGTTACACCTAAACCTTGGTTTTTTTCGCCTTTCTTAGTGGTAATCATAATCACACCATTAGCAGCACGAGATCCGTACAAAGCCGATGCATTAGGCCCTTTTAATACCGAAATATTAGCTACATCATCAGGATTTATATCCTGAATTAAGTTACCATAATCATAACCTCCCGCACCACGCTGAGTGTCGGTACTATTAAAATCTGTTCCTTCGATCGGAACTCCGTCTATTACAAACAAAGGCTGATTGTTTCCAGAAAGAGACTTGATACCACGAAGTAGTACCTTTGTAGAACCTCCCATATTACCTGTAGCTCCGGTTATCTGAAGACCGGCAACTTTTCCGGCCAAACCATTAATAGGGTTAGCTACTCCACCACGCGACTTAATCAATTCGTCGGCTTTTACATCAGCGACAGCATATCCCAATGCTTTTTTCTCTCGGGAAATACCCATTGCTGTTACGACAACTTCATCCATTACTTTAGAATCATCTTCGAGTGTGATTCGCAAATCGGTTCCAACCGGAACCTCTTTTGCTTTCATCCCGATCAAAGACACTACTAAAGTTTTTCTATCAGATGGGATATTCAATGAGAACTTACCATCAACATCGGTAACTGTACCAACCATACTTCCTTTAGCCACCACTGAAGCCCCTATTACAGGTTCGCCAGTGTCATCTATAACTACACCGGACACTCGCGTAGTTTGAGCTAGAGATAACCCCACGCTTGCCACTATACAAGCAAAAATCATCATTAATCTTCTCATAAATACCTCTTTTATTAAACTCAATTTGATAAAAAAACTTAAACCAGAACTGAAACAACTTTAAATAATATGTCGCAAATGTATTAAGATATTTTATATATCAAAACATATATCCAGAAAATATCAAATTTAAATATCAATTGTAAACAATTATCATCTATAAGAAGTCAAATAAACACAAAATACAACAAATTAAAACACATATGGAACGACCAAATTAAAACACGAGAAAATCTGAAGGAAACAAAAAATCAACATATTTTTTACAAAATATGTCAACTGTCGATATTTAGCATACAAAATATCAAAACCAATATTATTTCAAGAAAAGAGAATAGTGGAGATTATACAATTAGAAAAAAGTAATTCTGAAAGAAAAAAAATAATATAAATAACAAAATGAACCTTTTGACATCTCTTATCCATCAATAAAGACACAAAAAAAGGGAGCTGACTAAAGTCAGCTCCCTTTTTAACGATATATAATACTTTTAATCTGCTAAATACCTCTCAGCTTCTATTGCAGCCTGACAGCCTGTTCCTGCAGCTGTAACAGCCTGACGATAAACCGGATCCGCCACATCACCTGCAGCAAATACTCCGGGAATATTAGTTTTCGGACTATCAGGTATTCTTTTTATATAACCTGTTTCGTCTAAATCTAATTGACCGGCAAAAATATCAGTATTGGGCTTATGTCCAATTGCCAGGAAGAATCCATCAATATTAATATCAAATTTTTCTTCATTAGCCTCACCCAAATGCTTTACCAGATGAGCTCCCTCAACTCCATTCTCTCCAAAAAGACCTAATGTGTTTGTATTAAACAAAATTTCAATCTTTTCATTTTTCATCACCCGATCCTGCATCACCTTAGATGCTCTAAGCTGAGGTTTACGGACAATAAGGTACACTTTACTAGCCAATCCTGACAAATAGATTGCTTCTTCGCAGGCAGTATCTCCACCACCTACTACTCCTACAACTTTCTTGCGATAGAAGAATCCATCACAGGTAGCACAGGCCGAAACCCCCATGCCTGCATATTTAGCCTCATCGGGTATACCTAAATATTTTGCGGTTGCTCCCGTCGATATAATTACCGTATCTGCTTCAATTTCGGTTTTACCATCTACAGTAATTTTTTTAGGTGTTGATTTCAAATCAGCAGCAGTGACTATTCCTGTACGAATATCGGCTCCGTAACGAGATGCCTGCTTTTTCAAGTCATCCATCAATTCAGTTCCGGTAACACCCTCAGGGTATCCCGGAAAATTCTCAATTTCAGTAGTAGTCGTTAATTGACCTCCGGGCTGTATACCCTCATACAACACAGGAGCTAGATTTGCTCTCGAAGCATAAATCGCAGCAGTATACCCTGCTGGGCCCGACCCTATAATAAGGCAACGTACTCTTTCACTCATAACAGTTATATTTTTATTTGATAATTTCAATATTAAAAACAAAGATATAGATAAATACTATAAGACAAAAGACTAATCATTTCTTATTTTCTATAGAAACATAGGCTAAATCTATATCATTTTATCGGTTAACGCAGATCGATAACCTCAACTCCCGGATATTCTTTTTTATTAAAAATAAATATATTGTCCGCCAAATTCACCCCTGTCTGAATCTTATTTATTATCAAATGATTATCCACACCGTCTTTCCCGTATGTGCTCACAGAGGTAAATATATTGGTTGCCTTATCTATGGTCACAATCATTTTTGAAAATTCCGTCTTTTTACCCAAAGGAATCATCTCAACAATATATACAGTCTTAGTCTTCTCCTTCTTTTCCCCTTTATAATTTAGCTTAAATCCGGTTTTATATAAACTAAGCAAAACTGAGGGACTAACTCCTGCCAACTCTTCTCCCGTAGGGTTACTGACATTCACCTCATCACTTCCTTTGGCATATACCCATTGAGTCTTACCATCGAACCATGTAATTCCATCGGGCACATCTATCTTAAACTTATTTCCTTTAAGGTATGCTTTTCCATCTTGACTATAGACCGTCTTTCCTTTTACATCTTCAGTGTTAACCGTAAAAGACGCAGTAATACCACCCGCCTTATTATAAGCCAGATTTGCCTTATCTAATATATCTTTAGCATTTTGAGCACTTAAACCAAAAACACATAAAAGGAAAACAAGTATTGATATATTTTTTTTCATAATAATCTGTATATTTCTTTAATTAGACTAGTCTTGAAACGAAAAGTTTAATCGTATATTAAGTGAACAAATAGTTCTGTAAGCTCAGCTTCACTTAAGACATTCAAATTTATCATTTATTTTACCTTTAGGCAATCTTCTAAAGAAAAAATTCGCTCCATCAATTGCCACTTCTCATCTGATGTACCGCCATTCTCTACATCTTGAAATTGCGACATAAATTCTTCCCATTCAGCCTGTCGGTCATAAGATGCCAATCGACCAAATGCCTCATCCCAATTAAAATCCAACGGCGTTTCAACAATCATCACCTCTATATTGCCAATCAGATAAATCTCCATATCCAAAATCCCGGCCTTTCTGATCCCCTCGGGAATTTCCGGCCATATATTTTGACTTTCATGCCAATACTTATACTGCTCGACTTTATCTCCGTCTAATTTTAATTTCAAAAACTGACAATAACGTTTCGTCTGAGTCAAATAAGACTCTCTTATATATCCCGATTTAAGATTTTCCATCAGCTGCCTTTTCATATTAATAACCTATCAGATAGAACTCAATTTTTGCTCGAGACTATACTCATCCATAATCAGGACTTCACGAGGTTTGCTACCCTGAGTTCCACCAACAATTCCGGCCGCTTCCAGTTGATCCATCAATCGTCCCGCACGATTATACCCTATAGAAAATTTACGTTGAATAAGCGATGTCGATCCCTGCTGATGTACAACAATCAAGCGAGCAGCTTCTTCAAACAAAGGATCTTTATCACTCAAATCAACAGAGCCAACTTTATCATCACTGCCTCCGTCACCCACAAATTCGGGTAACTCAAACGCATGAGAGTACCCCTGTTGCTTTCCTATATATTGTGTTATTTCCTCCACTTCAGGAGTATCCACAAAAGCACATTGAATACGCACTAAATCACTCCCTTGCGAGAACAGCATATCTCCCCGACCAATCAATTGGTTTGCTCCCGACATATCTAATATGGTACGGGAATCTATTTGAGATGTTACCCGGAAAGCCATACGTGCAGGGAAGTTCGCTTTAATTGTTCCCGTTATAATATTGGTTGTAGGGCGTTGAGTAGCAATGATCATATGCATACCCACCGCACGAGCCTTTTGGGCAATACGTGCAATAGGCATCTCAATTTCTTTACCTGCGGTCATTATCAAGTCTCCAAACTCATCTATAATAACTACGATATAGGGAAGAAAACGATGCCCTTTTGCAGGACTTAATCTACGCTTTCTGAACTTCTCGTTATATTCTTTAATCGTTCTAACACTGGCAGCCATCAACAACTCATACCTGTCATCCATCTCTTTTGTCAGAGAATTCAAAGTTTGAGTTACCTTACTTACATCTGTAATAATAGCTTTCTCTGCATCAGGCAGCTTTGCCAGATAATGCTTCTCAATAGTAGAGTAAATATTAAACTCAACCATTTTAGGGTCTACCAATACCATTTTCATTTCTGCCGGATGCTTTTTATACAAAAGCGATGTGATAATTGCATTTAATCCTACAGATTTTCCTTGACCCGTTGCCCCTGCAACTAACAGGTGAGGCATTTTACAGAGGTCAAACATGAAAATTTCATTGGTGATAGTTTTACCCAAAGCTACGGGCAAATCGTAATTACATTCCTGAAAACGCTTCGAAGCAATAACCGATTGCATAGATACAATCTGAGGATCTTTGTTGGGCACCTCAATTCCAATCGTACCTTTACCTGGCATAGGCGCAATAATACGAATGCCCAAAGCTGATAAACTAAGAGCAATATCATCTTCCAGATTTCGAATTTTAGAAATACGAACCCCCGCCTGCGGTACAATTTCATAAAGAGTAATAGTGGGACCTACTGTTGCTTTTATCGAAGTTATTTCGATACCATAATTTCGAAGGGTATTTATAATCTTATCCTTATTGGCTTTTTGCTCAGCCATATCAACACCTTTCCCTGTATTGTCATAAACTTTTAATAAGTCAGAAGAAGGAAAGTGAAAATTAGATAGATCTTTTGTTGGATCGTAATCCTCCATCTCGTCCACATCCGAAGCCGTAAGCTCCCGTTCTTCCGGGTTTATGACAGACTGCAATGGAGTCGGAGATGGGTTTCTTCTTTCTTGATACGCTTCCTCCTGTGGAATAACCACCTCAAAATCATCTTCTACATCAATAGACCGCGAAGGCTTATTAATTACAAGCTTAGTCCTAATTGGCTCATTATAAACTTGAGTAACCGGCTCCGGCTGTAGTTCATTATTTACAGGAAGCAGATTATCATTTAATAAATTACCCTCATCAGTGTCTGTTTCTTTTTTCTTCCTCCTAAACCAATTAAATATTTTACTCAAAACTGAGTTCTTTTCTATAATTTCATTATCCTCTTCCTCCTCTTCCAAATCGACATCAGTATCGTCATATTTAGGTTCACCATTAGAACCGGGAAAGAGGTTTTTGAAAAAGCCGACTGAGGTTTGCTTCGTTATTATAATAAATACTACAAGTAACAATATAATAATCAATGTAACACCAATACCTCCTAAAGCCGTTTCGAGCAATTGCTCCAATACCGAACCATGGCTTCCACCCCAAATTATATGACTATTCGGAAAAATCTTAGTCAAAACAAACGAACTGAAAATCGATCCCCAAATTAAAATAAAGGAACATAGAATAAATGCTCGAAGAATTGAAATTGTTTTTATTCCAATTAAACGAACCCCTATCAATCCAATAAAAATTGGTATCACAATAGAGAATACCCCACAGTATTTATTGATAAGAGCTTCTGCAACAAAAGCCCCTCCTACTCCAGTCCAATTACTTATATCTTGCTTATGGATTATCAGATCCAGAAAATATTTATTGGCAACTTTACTTTGATCGGCTGCACCGGTAAAGAAAAAAGAAATCATCCCAATAAGCATAAATAATGCAATAAAGATCACACAAACCCCAATAAGGAAGTGTCCTCTTTCGCTACGCAGAAAACGAAGCACACTGGATGCCGTTTTCTCACTCTTTTTTTTCTTTTTACTCTTTTTAGCAGGCATATACAATTCTTAAATTAGAAACAAAGATACATTTTTTCATTGTAGAATCAATATACATCAATCGGACTGTATTTGATAAAAAAAATGAATTATACAATTGCTTAATAATTCCTCACAAGTCCCTCATTTTCTATGTTTAATAACATACATAGCGGAAGAAACGGCACAAACGAAGCATCTAAAAATAACCTAACGCACTCTAGAACAATACAATAAATCACAAATATTAACATTCGAAACTTAATTCGAGCCTGAATGTTAATTAACAATTCTTTTTTTGTAAAAGATCATAAGGTACATAGATTTGTTGCAAAGAAATTAAATAGTAGTTAAATAACTCAATAATACCAAGAATTAAACAACCACTATATTACTATAAAACAACATTTTAAACAATACTAAAATAATCTTTGATTTATATATTTTCACTAAAAAGCGGCGTTATGGAAAACGGTAAACACATCAAACAAACAGAAGTACCTAAAAGAAGTGGCCTCAGGCTTCTCTCTCCCATTATGATGGTACTTATTATGCTCTTGTCAGGAATGACAATGAAAGCACAAACGGGAGGAAACATAACAGTATCAGGTATTGTTACAGATGGCAGTGGCGAAACTCTGATTGGAGCAAGTGTAGTACAAAAAGGAACTACTAATGCTTCAATGACAGGATTAGATGGAGACTATAAACTGACAGTACCATCGAATGCAACACTTGTTGTTACTTATGTAGGGTTTAATCCTAAAGAAGTACAAGTTAATGGAAAAACTAAACTAGACATCGTTGTATCGGAAGACACAAAACTTCTGGATGAAGTTGTAGTTACAGCATTAGGAATCAAGAGAGATAAAAAATCTCTGGGTTATGCACTACAAGAAATCAAAGGAGACCAACTGATGGAAACAAGAGATCCTAACGTTGCAAATGCATTGGCCGGTAAAGTAGCCGGATTGCAGATCAAGCAAAACGGATCAGGCCCTGCGGGTTCTTCTCGTATCGTATTACGTGGCAATAACTCTATCGGAGGAAACAATCAGCCTCTAATAGTAGTCGATGGTGTGCCTATCGATAACTTCTCGGGAGGTACAGATGACTTATTCAACGGTGGTATAGACAAAGGATCAGGCCTATCGGATATAGCTCCGGATGACATTGAGTCGATGTCAGTACTTAAAGGACCTGCAGCAGCAGCCCTTTATGGTTCACGCGCAGGTAATGGCGTAATCATGATCACTACCAAGAAAAGTTCAGGTAAAAAAGGCTTAGGCATTTCATACAACACCAACTTTGTTATTGAAAACCCTATGCAACTTCCTAAATACCAAAACACATATGGACAAGGACTAAACGGCAAATATGACGTGACTGCCTCATCAAGCTGGGGAGAAAAAATGACAGGACAAACGGTAAAAGATGTAATAGGCAGAGATGCTGTATATGCTTCTTACGGCAACGACCTTGAGGACATCATGCAAACCGGAACTACATGGACGAACAGTATTGACATAAGTAATAGTACCGACAAAGGAACTTTCCGTGTTGGTGTTATGAATTTATCTAACAAAGGAGTAGTACCAAATAGTTCTTTTGGAAGGACATCTGCAACAATCCGTGGAACAGCCAAATTATCAGACAAATTCTCTGTTGACGCGAAGCTGACCTATATCAACCAACAAGCAGATAATAGAATTAAAATCGGAGGAGACCCCGATAATATTTTCTATAACTACTTGTTAACACCCCGCTCTGTTCATTTAACAGACTACAAAGACCAATCTTTATATCCTAATTATGGTTTTGCGCCAAACACAATTGCAACCGATGGTAGTGGTATAAATTTGTCAGGCCTACCAGCCAGCTGGGTAAGTAACCACGGAGCAATGATAAGAAACCCATATTGGTCAATGTACAAAAATACAAATAGTGATAAGAGAAACCGTTTGATTGGATTTGGATCATTGAAATATGATTTTAATGACTGGTTAAACATTCAAGGACGTTATGGTATGGACTATTATGCTTCCCAATACAAGAACAGACAAGCAACCAATACTCCTTTCTGGGAAAAATCGGGAGATTATAGAATAACCAATGAGTCTTTCTATGAAATCAACTCTGACTTCCTTATTACTGCAACCAGAGATTTATCAGACAAAATCGGTTTAGTAGCGACAGGAGGGGGAAACATAATGTACAGAAGACTAAATACTGAAAGAACTATCGCAAACGGGCTAGTTATTCCAGATTTCTTTAGAATGGATAATGCTAAAAGAGCAACTACAGAAGATAGAATAACTCGCTCTCAAGTTAATTCTTTATATGCAACAGCGTCTTTTTCATATGACAATACATTATATTTAGATTTAACAGCACGTAACGACTGGTCTTCAACTCTTAATCCCGACAATCGTTCATTCTTCTATCCATCAGTAGGAGCAAGTTGGTTGATTACAGAATCTTTGGATAAGTGGGATGTTAATCACTCTGCTATTAATTTTGCAAAACTACGTGTATCTTGGGCACAGGTAGGAAACTCTGCTGATGCATACCAATTATTGAACGAAAGAAATATCAGCGTAACCAACATAACAAATACATTAACAAACCAATCTGAATCTTATTTCTTTAGTCGCTTTGACGAAACTAAGAGATTATATGATTTGAAAAACGAATTGGTTGAATCTTATGAAATAGGGCTTGAATTGAAAGCATTCAACAACCGTTTGGGACTAGACTTTGCATTCTACAATAAAGATGCTAAAGACCAGATTCTTAAAATGAATATCCCGGCTTCTTCAGGCTTTACTTATAAATATATTAATGCAGGTAATGTTCGAAACAGAGGTATAGAGCTTGTTTTATCAGGAACCCCTGTTCAAACAAAAGACTTCCAATGGAGTATGGATGTTAACTACTCTAGAAACAAAAACACAATTGTTAAGTTATATCCAGGTGTTGAACAGCAAATCTTGAACCACGTTTCAACAAGAAGTCTTGTAGAAATAGTAGCAAAAGAAGGCGGCTCTTATGGAGATATTTATGGTATCCCATATCTACGTAATGACAACGGGGATATATTAATTGACGATTCGGGTCTTCCAATCTTCGACACCAACAAGAAGAAGCTAGGAAACTCCAGCCCTCTTTGGATGGGTGGTATTGTAAACTACCTGACATACAAAAACTTTGATGTAATGTTCCAAATAGACATGAGATATGGAGGTGATGTATACATGGGGTCTATAGCCAGAGGTATGGGTGCAGGAACTCTTGAAGGAACTCTTGCCGGCAGAGAAGGTATGACAGTTGAAGGAATCAGAAAATCTGACAATACTGCAAATACAACTCAAACCACAGCTCAGGAATATTGGGGCAGATTGGGATCAGGTTCAGAACCTTGGATTTATGATGCTACAAACATCAGATTCAGAGAGTTTAGCATTGGATACACTATACCAAGAAAAGCTTTAAGCAAAACTCCATTCCAAGCTATCAAACTGAGCCTTGTAGGAAGAAACCTATTTATGATCTACAGCAAAACAAAAGGATTTGATCCTGAAGCAGGATTTACTTCAAGTAATGCTCAAGGTATCGAATTTGGATCAATGCCAACTCTCCGCAGTTATGGATTTAACCTAAATGTTTCATTCTAACACTAAAAACGTAAAATATGAAAACTAAAAATATAATATTATCCGGTCTTATTGGTCTTACCCTTCTAACCACATCTTGTGACAACGGGTTTGACGCAATAAATACCAATCCGAATGTACCCGGAACAATAGATTACTATAAATCAGATCTGGCAACTGCTCTAAGAGCCGGAGCTACACTCGATGGTGCAGATCTACATCAACGTATCAAAAGTATAAATGTAGATGTCTTCTCTCATTATCTGGAAAATGGTCCAGGAAGACGTAATTACACTCCCGCTGACTCTTACAATGAAGCATATTGGGGAGCACACTTCAGATGGATGTACCTATTAAATACGGTGATTGAAGATACAAAAGACAAGCCAGAACTTGCTAACTTTACAGCTCTTGCTAAAGTATGGAGAGTATACATCCAATCACAAGCAACTGATTTCTTTGGCCCGATGCCATTTCCAAAAAATACTGCTGATGCAGAATTTGCACCTTATGAACCTCTTGCTGATCAATACAAATTCTTCTATAATGAATTAAAGGAAGCCGTAGCCTTATTTGATGCGTCAAAAGCCTTTATGACCCCTGAAGATAATATATACTTTGGTCAAGTAGACAAATGGAAGAGGTTTACAAACTCATTGCATTTACGCTTAGCATTAAGAGTATCTGAGATAGACCCTACATTATGTAAAACTGAAGCCCAAGCAGCAGTAAGCAATGCAGCAGGATTAATGGAGCTTAATGGCGATGCCAGAATCGGAAGCGTTACCGGTTGGGGAAATCAATACCCATACTATATGTATCAGATAGGATGGGGAGGCAAATCTGTAATGGTTACATCCATGGAAAAAGTACTTACAGGTATTGGCGGTCTGGCTTATCACGGACCAACGGGAGCTATCGCTCCAGCAAAAGTAGACCCTCGTGGAGCTAAATATTTTGACCCTAGCTCCAAGAACAAAGAGTGGAAAGGTATTGCTCCCGGACTTATGAGTAACGAAGTGAGTAATATGAATACTGATTTCGGATACATGAGCCAATTGTGGATCTTAACCAGTGACTCCAGACCAATGGATGTATTCTTATATCCCGAAGTATGTTTCTTAATGGCTGAAGCGGTTGAAAGAGGCTTTGTTTCAGGATCAGGAACAGCTAAAGACTGGTATGAAAAAGGAGTAAAAGCATCTTTCCTAAACTGGGGAATTAGTGACGCCGATGCAACTGCCTATCTTGCTTCTGCAGCCAAGAATACTTGGGGTACTTCAGCTAATTACGATGATGCTACAGGAAACGGAAATACTAAACTTGAGAAAATCATAACTCAAAAATACATTGCAAACTATCCCGATCAAGCGTATCAGGCTTGGGATGACAAACGCAGATTAAATCTTCCTGCATTTGATATTCCTAAATATATCGATCCGGGAGCAGGAACATACCCTAGCAACTCGAAAGATATCAAGAATCCTGAGAATTTCATTTCTCGTATGACTTATCCTCAGTCTGAATCTTTGATAAATAATGCTAAATACCTTGAAGGTGTGGCACAATTAAGAGATGGAGATAAAACATCTTCTCCTCTATGGTGGGCATCGAAAAGAAGTAATTATGTTACATCTGTTGTAAATTAAACACCTTCTATTTACTATAGATATTTAAAAGAAGAAGAAGAAGTGCAAAGCGTAACAACTTTGCACTCTTTGTTTTCAACAACATTCTCAAAAGCTAAAACTAGTATTCAACAATACAGAGACGACTGACAAACCAGCAACTCAACAAAAGAATTAATGTCATTTCTAAAAGGAAAAACCAGTATTTCGCCCTATCAAAAAAATAATGTATAAGCGAAAATACCTTATGGAGAACAAATCGTTTGAACTTTAAAATGACTATCTTTGTTAATCATGGTTCAGTCTTAAATAAAACCGTAATAAAAGAAGATATGAAAACAGATTTAAGTTCTCAGATTACATTAGAACGGATACCTCAGAGATATTATCATCCGACTAATGCTTTTGAGCAAACCGCATTGACACGCTATGAAAAAATTGACACTCAGATCTACGAGTCGTCAAAAGCAGCATCCAATTACGTTGCCAGAAAAATTGGCGAAGAAATAAGAAGAAAACAAGAAGCCAAAGAGTACTATGTATTGGCTCTTCCGGGAGGACATTCACCACAAACCATCTATCAAGAACTGGTAAGATTACACCAAGAGGAAAAATTAAGTTTCCAGAATGTAGTGATCTTTAGTGTATATGAATACTACCCTCTTCAAAAAGGATCGGATAGCAACCTACAATTATTAAAAGATCTATTATTAGATCATGTAGATATAGATTGGACTAAGGTATTTTCGCCTGATGGAGAAATTGCCAAAGACCAAATCTTCTCACACTGCAAATCTTATGAAGATAAGATCGAAAGCTATGGAGGAATAGATCACCTTTTACTTGGGTTAGGTAGAGGAGGAAATATCGGAGTAAATATCCCCGGTTCAAACATCAACTCTCAGACTCGTATCATTCTACTTGACAATCAGTCTCGCAAAGAAGCAACCAATACATTTGGATCTTTAGACAAAGTACCCGAAAGTGCTATCACTATGGGTATATCGACTATGCTAAAAGCTAAAAAGATCACCTTAATCGCTTGGGGAGAAGATAAAGCTCATAGTGTAAAAGATGTTGTAGAGGGTAAAAAAAGTGATGCAATACCAGCCTCTTGGTTGCAAAACCACCCTAATGTAAAGATATTTACAGATCTTAATTCGGCATACGATCTAACCAGAATAAGCAAACCTTGGTTAGTAACCAGCTGTGATTGGACAAATCAACTGATTCGCCGTGCCATAGTTTGGCTATGTTTCGAGGTCGATAAACCAATTCTTAAATTAACGAATAAAGATTATCAAGATAACAGTCTTGGTGAGCTTCTAGCATTATACGGCTCGGCATACAACGTGAACATTAAGGTGTTTAATGATTTGCAACACACTATTACAGGATGGCCAGGAGGAAAACCCAATGCAGACGACACAAATCGTCCCGAAAGAGCAGCCCCATACCCAAAACGTGTAATCATATTCAGTCCACACCCCGATGATGATGTTATCTCAATGGGAGGAACTTTCCAACGTTTAGTGAATCAGAAGCATGATGTACATGTTGCATATCAGACATCGGGTAATATTGCCGTTGGTGACGAAGAAGTAATTCGCTATGCATCTCTCATGGAGAATGTACGCGCTAAATACAGTCCGAACGATACCATTTTGAAAGAAGAATTAACAAAAGTTCTAAACTTCTTAATGAAAGAAAAGAAAGCCGGAGATGAAGATACCGCGGATGTATTATTCATGAAAGGACGTATTCGTCGTGAAGAAGCTACTGCCGGATGTCGCTTTGTCGGAATAAAAGATTCAAAAATAAAATTCCTGGATCTGCCTTTCTACGAAACAGGAAAAGTAAAGAAGAATCCAATATCAGAAGCAGATATAAAGATTGTAAAAGAATATTTACAGGAAATCAAACCTCATCAGGTATTTGTTGCAGGAGATTTAGCCGATCCTCACGGAACACATAAAGTTTGTCTGGATGCAATTCTAGCAGCTGTAGATGAATTAAAAAACGAAAAAACAGAATGGCTTAAAGATTGCCGCTTCTGGATGTACCGTGGAGCTTGGGCTGAATGGGAAATTGACTTCATTGAAATGGCTGTCCCTATCTCTCCCGAAGAATTGCGTTCTAAACGTTTATCGATTCTTAAGCACCAGTCTCAGATGGAAAGTGCTCCATTCTTGGGTAATGATGAACGCCTATTCTGGCAACGTTCTGAAGATAGAAACCATGCTACTGCCGAATTATATCGCAGACTAGGGCTAGCTTCGTATGAAGCTATCGAAGCTTTTGTTGAATACAAGCCTCTTTAAGCCCTAAATAATAATAAAAGAAAGATAGGCTTGAATAAAGTCTATCTTTCTTTATGATTAACTATTGGAACCTCTTCTTCCAAAACAATAAAAAGGTCTGAGACCTTAAATATGAATAACCATAAACACTATACAACATGAGATTAATTATTCAGGCAGATTTTAACAACCTATCAAAATGGGCAGCAAATTATGTCGCAGCAAAAATTAATGAAGCTAAACCAACAGCAGATAAACCTTTTGTTCTAGGGTTACCTACCGGATCTTCTCCATTGGGAATGTATAAAAGCCTTATCGAATTAAATAAAAAAGGAGTCGTTTCTTTTAAAAATATAATCACTTTCAATATGGATGAATATGTAGGTTTACCTCAAAATCATCCTCAAAGCTATTACACATTTATGTGGGATAACTTTTTCAATCACGTAGATATCAACAAAGAAAATGTAAATATACTGAATGGTAATGCAGCCGATCTTGATAAAGAATGTGCCGCATACGAAGCTAAAATGAAATCGGTAGGTGGTGTAGACTTATTTTTAGGAGGCATCGGACCCGATGGGCATATTGCTTTCAATGAACCAGGATCGTCATTGTCTTCCAGAACACGTGTAAAAACATTAACAAAGGATACAATTATTGCTAATTCAAGATTTTTCGACAACGACATCAACAAAGTTCCTAAAACTTCTGTAACTGTAGGCGTTGGTACAATATTGGATGCCAAAGAAGTATTAATTATGGTAAATGGCCACAATAAAGCAAGAGCATTAGCTCAGGCTGTTGAGGGATCAATAAACCAAATGTGGACTATTACAGCACTACAGCTTCACGAAAAAGCAATCATTGTATGTGATGAAGCTGCAACCGAAGAACTTAAAGTTGGAACATACAGATATTTCAAGGATATAGAGGGAGAAAACCTAAATCCTGATTCTTTACTGAAATAAGGCTATAAAACTTTATATATAAAAGCAGTCCATAATTCAATTGGACTGCTTTTTCTGTAAATACCATACTTATGGGATTTCATTTTACAAAAGACAATTATAACTTTGTATCCTAAATAATACGCAAAATAACAGCAAGCAATTAATTCAGAATTATTTATCAATTATAACTTGCTTAAGTAATAAATAGGTCTGTGACCTAAAATAGATAACAATGAAAAAATATTTAATATTAGGACTCTCTGCGACGCTAGCATTAGCTTCTTGCAAAAATGACAAACAAGAAAGCCCCAAATTAAAAGATGGAAAATGGCATGCCGAATTTAACGCCAAAGATGGAAGTATTCCGTTCTCATTCGAAGTAGAAAAAGGCAGCTCCGACAGTTCGGCAGTTGTAACTCTGATAAACGGAGCCGAGCGGGTGCCATTGGAAGGTGTAACATATAAAGGAGACAGCATCTTTATTCCTATAAAAGCATATGACACAGAACTTAAAGGAGTAATAAAAGGGGATTCTATTTCTGGTATTTTCAGAAGATTATTCTCCGAAGAAGATAAAGGATTGGAATTTAAAGCTGTATATGGAGCTACTCCCCGATTCGTAACAGAAGGTACCTCAGCCGATTCCTTAGATGGTAAATGGGATATACAGTTTATTACTGACTCTGAGACTAAAAATAACGTAGGCATATTTAGTCAAAAAGATGGTATACTTACAGGCTCTATTCTAACAAATTCGGGCGACTTCCGTTACCTGGAAGGAGTTTCTGATAAAAACGGGTTCAGACTATCTGCATTTGCCGGACTAAGTCCCTACCTTATCCAAGGTAAATTTACAGATAAAGATAATTTTGAAGGTGAATTTATTACAGCCAAAGGTAGCCAAAAGATAAAAGGAACACGAAACCCGAATGCTCGCCTAGCTGATCCTTATGGACTTACTCAATTGAAAAAAGGGTATAACTCTATTGACTTGAAACTACGTGACCTGAAAGGTAACGAGGTCTCATTGACTGATCCTAAATTTAAGGACAAAGTAGTTATCATTTCAATTTTAGGGAGTTGGTGTCCAAACTGTTTAGACGAAGCAGAGTTTTTAGCCCCTTGGTACAAAGAAAATAAAGATAGAGGTGTAGAAATTGTAGGACTTGCTTTTGAACGTAAAGACGACCCAGAGTATATACAAAAGGTATTATCGAATCTGGTAAAGAAATATGATATTACTTATGATATACTTGTCGGAGGAAAAATCAGTGATTCCGAAAAAGTATTATCTGCTCTTGATGGTGGCTTAAAAAGCTACCCTACAACTATATTTATTGACAAGAAAGGTGTAGTGAGAAAAATTCATACAGGGTTTAACGGACCTGCAACAGGATTATTTTATGACGAATTCAAAACCGATTTTAATAAACTGGTAAATGAATTGCTTGCTGAAAAATAATGGTTATTGGTTTTTATGGGTAAAAAGAGAAACGATCAGAAGTATTACTTCTGATCGTTTTTTATCTACCCTTATCGTTCTCCTGAAAAAATAACATAACCAAAGTGGTATTCAAGCGCTTTTGTAACCATTCCTTAATTTGATTTCTTTCTTTAAGATTGAGAGAGTATTTCTCTTTTGTCGTGAATATAACAACACTTGTCTTTAATCGATTATCTATTGTATCTTGTGAATAAGTGACACCCTCAGAATAATTACATGACTCAATTTGAGGATATAAAGGCGAGATTTCGGTAAGAAGCTGCATACCAATCAAAAAACGACTTTTTATACTGTCTACTCTTTGCTCATTTTCTTTCAACTGTATATTTAGTCTATTAATTTCTTGCCTCAAGCTATTTTCCTGCGAAAGGCTTTTATCTCTTTGATCAGGTTCAAAAGCAATACCTTGCTCTATTTTAACATCAGCAGTATCTATCTGGAAATCGACAGCTCTACGGATAATATCTTTTCTATCTTCCTCACTGAATGATGTACCTCCATATACTAACCGAATTTGTTTCTTATCGGCATTGATCTCATCTTTCAACAGATAGTTTCCCTTATAGATACTTATACTTTTGACATACTTTCCGGCATTAATAGTAAACTTTTCGTTTTGAACAAGTTTATAACCAAGATATATACTTGGAAGAATTGTAATAGTAAGGATTACGGATATTATTTGATTAATTCTTTTCTTTCTGGCATCCTCGATATTACTACGTATCGGGAATTTCAAAATTTGTGCCACAGCAGTTGAAGCTAAGGCAATACATACCGTATTGATCGTGAAAAGATAAAAAGCTCCAAAGAAGAATGTAAACTGACCTGTTGCCAAACCATATCCTGCTGTACAAAGAGGAGGCATTAAAGCAGTTGCAATTGCCACTCCGGGAATAACATTACCTTTATTTTTGCTACTAATGGCAATAATTCCGGCAAACCCACCGAATAAAGCAATCAACACATCATAGATCGTCGGGCTGGTACGAGCCAATAACTCGGACTGGGCATTTGAAACAGGGCTAACTATAAAATACAATGTTGAAGCGACCAAACTTGCTCCTACTGCAAATGTAAAATTCTTTATAGAACGCTTGAAAAGTATATAGTCGTTAATAGCAATGCTATAGCCCATTCCATTTATGGGTCCCATCAAAGGAGAAATAAGCATTGCTCCTATAATTACGGCCGTAGAATTTGTATTTAATCCTACCGAAGCAATAATAATAGCAAAAACTAAAATCCACAGGTTTGTTCCTTTAAAAATAATTCCCTTTTCGATGCTCTGGTGAATCTCCTCAAAATCTTCGATTTCACCTTTCAAGTTTATATACTTTAATAGCTTGCGAATCATATTCTTTCAAATTAAATATCCGTTATACTAAATAGCATTCCATATATTCCAAGCTGCAAGAGCCTGTAATTGGAGCATCTCACCACCATTTTTTATTTTTGCCCCCTGCTTTCTTCCTAATTCGAGAAACTTCGTTACCGGAGGATTATATACAAGATCATATAACAGATGAGAGTCGGTAAGATACTCATAGGGAATATCCGGACATTCATCTATATTAGGAAAGGTGCCTACAGGCGATGCATTTACTATCACTTTGTATTCTGATAATATTTCAGGAGTAAGATCTTTATATGTAAAAACTCCTTCAGCGGAAGTGCGTGAAACATATTTAGTCTCCAAACCCAATTTTCTCAAACCGTATTCAACGGCTTTTGATGCGCCTCCTGTTCCTAATATTAAAGCTTTTTGATGAAGTAGAGGATCAATCATCGGCTGTATTGAGTTTTGAAATCCAATCAAATCCGAATTATAACCTTTCAAAGTAATGTTACCTTCTTTTCGTATTATTTTGATAACATTAACGGCTCCAATAGCCTTTGCTGTTTCATCCAATTCATCCAAAAAGCGAAGCACTTGCTCTTTATATGGAATCGTAACATTAAGCCCTTTGATATTTGGATCAGAGTTTATAATAAAAGGTAGATTATTTATATCTGCAATTTCGTAGTTACTATACTCTGCCTCAATGTTTTCATTTTTAAATTTATCACCAAAAAATTTATAAGAAAACGAATGTTTGAGAGGATAACCGATAAGTCCGTATTTTTCCATGGGTATTATTATTTACAAGCAAAAATAGTTATAAGCTGCGGAATTAAAAACACTTACCTATTTTAATCCGTCTTTCAAAGACAAAAACCGGAAAGAAGATATAAATATTTCGAAATCATAGCAATAGACAATAAATAATATAGCAATCTAGAATTCTAATAAATTTATTCTATATAGAATATTATTAGGTCGAAAAACAGTAGGATAAATTATCTGGATAGTTGCACAAATAATAATATAATAAGGAGATTTTATGCGAAGATAAACATAACCTAGTATTATAGAATTTAAAAAAACAAAATGCTAACAAATTATATTAACGCTCTTTATCTTATTACTTCAAATATACCTAAATATTTTTATTGAAGAGAATTAATTCAGCATAAAAAAATTGAAGTTTGGCAGACACACAAGCTCTCAAACATATATCATTCAACAAAAAAATACTGTATGATAAAAATATACATCTATAACACTTAAGACATCATAGATAGCTCCAATTAAATATACCACATATATGGTATTTCGAAATTAGTATATGTTAGCTTCTTTTGTGAAAGAATTTTAAGACATCGTTTTAAAGGTTTATCACTAATAGTATCAAGACATGAAATCAGTATTTTTCACATCTACAATTCAAGATTATTCAACAGTAGGAAACTACTCATTGTCTTATTTTAAATCGGCTAACCAAGCTGTAGAAGCTCTACTTACCGATGTATATTGTTGTCCATATATGCGAATGTGCATGCCTTGCTGACCACCTCTCTACGATGGGTATCACACCCAACACTTTATATCCCAAAAACAATATTCAAAATATAATAAGAAACAATATGAAAACTTCAAGATATATCAAATTCACATTTATAGCCGCTCTTTTTTTAGTTACAGGATCAATTTTTGCTCAGAACTCGGAAAACGTATTATACATAAAAGGAGCAAATTTTACTCATCCTATTTTAAACGCATGGATAACTGAGTATAATAAAACCAATCCCGGTGTAGTAATAAAAGTAGCTGATCGAAATACAAATAATGAAGCTATTGACATAAATGTAGTTACAAACGAAAATCAAATAAAAAATCCTGCTCAACAATCGTTACAAGTAGCAAGATACGCCATATTACCTGTTGCTAACAAACAAAACCCTCTATTCTCGGAAATAAGTAATAAGGGTTTAGATAAAAATAAAATAAAACAACTTTTTTTCGAGAAAGATATTGACGATGAAGGCAAATATCCCTTCAGAAATGAGGTTACAATTTACTCTGGAAGCCTCGAAACATCTAACTCTGAAGTTATTTCAAATTATTTCGGAAAAACAGAAGATCAACTAAAAGGTAAAAAGATTGCAGGCGATGATATTTTCCTAATCAATGCCCTTAAAAAAGACGAAACCGGTGTTGCTTTCAACTATCTGTCTTACATATACGATACTAAGACACGTGAATTAAAAGATAATATAGCCATTCTACCTATAGACTTGAAAAAAGATCAATGGCAAGCTGTTAATTCGGGCATAGATGCAACGCTAACATTACTTGAAAGCGAAAAAATAAATCTTATTCCAATCGAGACACTTAGCTTAGCTTTTGATTCAAAACTACCTAAAGAAGCTCAAAGCTTCATCGAATGGGTTGTAAACGATGGGCAGAAACTTAATCATGACTATGGTTTTCTAAATATCGATTCAAAAGAGAAGAAAAATATCCAACAACAAATTATCAATTACGCCAGCTTAGAAAAATAAGCAAATCTACTACTATTCAATAAATAAAAAAAGATTAATTTATATGCTGCAACAACATTCACAATCGCTATATAATATAGCGAAAGCACTCTTGCTGACTCTATTTTTATTGGGAGGTACAGCAATATATGCTCAGAATACAACCATACATGGAGAAGTTTTAGATAGAAATCGCTTACCTCTTCCCGGAGTTTCGGTTACTTTAAAATCTTCAGCTAAAGTAAATACGGCTACAGATCTTGATGGTCAATTTACAATTAAAGTTTCCGAAGATCTACCTGTAACACTCGTATTCAATTTCTTAGGATACAAAACTCAGGAAGTAGATGTTTATGATAGCAATGAACCAGTTAATGTTATTCTATCTGAAAATAATAACCTGCTGGATGAAGTGGTAGTTACTGCTTTAGGGATTAACAGAGAAAAAAAATCACTCGGTTATACTACTCAGGAATTAAAGAGCAATGATCTAAAAGGCAATAAAGAGCCTAACTTATTAAATTCTCTTAGTGGAAAATTGGCAGGTGTACGCATCACCAATTCACAAGGAGATATGGGATCTTCACGTATCATTATTCGAGGGGAAACATCTATTGCCGGAAATAATCAGCCTCTATTTGTTGTAGATGGTATACCTGTAGACAATTCACAACTTAACTCAGGAGGAGCTACTCGTGACTTTAGAAATGCAATAGCCGACCTTAACCCCGAAGATATCGAAACGATGAGTGTGCTTAAAGGCCCTAATGCAGCCGCACTGTATGGATCTCGTGCTGCTCAAGGAGTTGTTTTGATCACAACCAAAAGCGGAAAAGGGCAAAAAGGAATCGGTGTATCTTTCAATTCGGGCGTAATTCTATCTACTGTAGCAAGTCTTCCCGAATTTCAAAATTCTTTTGGACAAGGTTCGAATGGTTTATTTAGTTATGTTGACGGAAAAGGTGGTGGTATCAACGATGGTGTAGACGAAAGTTGGGGTCCCAGAATGGACGGAAGGCTTATTCCTCAATTCTTCTCAAACGGAGAAGCTGTTCCTTTCGTTGCTCATCCGAATAATGTAAGAGACTTTTTCAATACAGGTGTAACGTTTAACAATGGTGTATCGGTATCCGGTTCAGACGAGAAATATAATTTCCGCTTAGGTGTAAATCACGAAAATCAAAAAGGTGTAGTGCCTAACACTCAGATTAAGAAAACAAACTTCTCTATCAATACAAGTTATCAATTGACCAAGAGAGTTAAAGTTGGAGCTACTGCCAATTATATTGTGAACGATGTTCCTAACCTTCCGGGAGGTCCATCAGGAGGTCGTGCAGCCGGTGTAATGCTTCAATTCTTATGGTTTGGTCGTCAGGTTGATATAAATGAACTGAAAAATAACAGAGATGTAAACTGGAATAACAGTTACTATAGCAATCCTTACTGGAATGCATATTATAATACTGTACAACAAAAAAGAAACAGACTTATCGGAGATGTACATGCAGATATTAATCTGGCACAAGGTCTGGATTTTAAATTCCGTACAGGAACCGATTACTATAACGATCGCCGAAAATACACTATCAAATATGGCACTAACGGTACTCCATACGGATCATATGCCGAAGATGCATATACTGTTAATGAGAACAATACAGAGGCTATCTTAACTTATACTCGTGAGCTTAATAAAGATTTTCATTTGGATGCTCTTGCCGGATTTAATGTAATGAACAAAACATATGAGAACAATTACCAAAAAGCCCCAAGATTGGCTGTTCCTGATCTTTATACTTTAACTAACTCAAGAGACCCGTTAACGTCTTCGAATGAATATAAAGCCCGAAGAATATATAGTGCTTATGCATCTGCCCAACTTGGATATAAAGGTTATGCATTTTTGAACCTTACTGCTCGTAACGACTGGTCATCGGCATTACCTCGTGAGAACCGATCGTATATGTATCCTTCTGTAAATGCGAGTTTAGTTTTAACAGAGGCTTTAGATATAAAAAGCAGTACACTAAGTTTCTTAAAACTGCGTGCCGGATGGGCGGAAGTAGGTAATGACGGGGGTGAACCTTATCAGCTGGTAACTGTATTTAATTCGGAAACTGCTTTTCAAGGAAACCCGATACAAACCTCTTCGAAATTGAAAAGAAACCCGAACTTAAAACCCGAAACTACCCGTTCTACTGAAATCGGTACAGAGTTGGCTCTGTTCAATAACAGAGTGCGTTTAGACTTTGCTTGGTATAATACCAACAGTATTAATCAGGTTCTTGAAATCAAGACAACCGCAGCTAGTGGATATACCTCTCAATTGCTGAATGCAGGAAAAATAAATAACAAAGGTTATGAAATTCAACTAGATGTTATGCCTGTTGAAACAAAAGACTTTAAATGGAATGTTGGCCTGAACTACTCTTCCAATAGAAGTAAAGTTGTCGTTCTTGACCGGGATGGTCTGATCGAAAATTACACAGTAGGCTCTTCGGGTGGTGTAGATATATTGGCCTCTGTTGGTCAAAAATATGGTATTCTATATGGTACAGCCTATCAGAGAGATGATAATGGAAATATTATTGTTGCATCCAATGGTTTACCTAAAGCCGATCCTCAAAAAAAAGTATTAGGACATTATACTCCTGATTGGTTAGGTGGTATCAGTAATACATTTACGTATAAAAGCTTTGACTTCTCATTCCTGATTGATGCCAGCATCGGTGGAAGTATTTACTCCGGAACTAACAGAACAGGTAATTATACAGGAGTATTAGAACAAACCCTTTCGGGACGTGGAGCCGAAAATGGAGGTATTGAATACTATTACGCAGGAAATGATACAAAAACACCAAGAATACCTCTTAATGGAGGCACAGCACCATCGGGAGTAAACGTATATGATGACGGTATGATCTTCCAAGGTGTTCTGGAAAATGGTAATCCAAATACCACAATTTTAAGTGCACAGGAATACTACAAAGCATCTTATAACATCAATGAAGCTTATGTATATAAAGCCGATTACATTAAATTCCGTGAAATAAAGCTGACATATACATTCAATAAGAGCTTGTTGAAAAATATCGGATTGCAAGGTGCTAACATATCGGCATTTGGACGTAATCTGTTCTTTATATACAAAGATGCTCCGAATATTGATCCCGAAACAGCTTTCAATACAGGAAATGCGCAAGGTCTGGAAAGTCTAGCATTGCCAACAACAAGGTCTTTTGGAGTTAATCTGAATCTTCAGTTTTAAATTACAGACCATTTATCAATTTGTCTGATATAAATAACTAAAGACAGTTATAATTATAAAAATCGAATTTATGCTTAAAAATATATTATCAATCCTATTAGTTGCTTTTGCTCTTAGTTCGTGCAACGACCAACTGGATGACATCAACCGAAATCCAAATGCAACCGAAACTCCTCTTGCTCCGTTTCTTCTTACGGGTAGTTTAAAACACGGAGCCGATCTTTATTGGGGATCAAACAGCAGTTTCAATTCATCATTGTTATTTATTCAGCAGTGGGCAAAGATACAGTATACTGAGCCTGACAGATATCAAATTTCAAATACTGACGCAGAAATCACGACCTTATGGAATACCGGTTATGCAACATTGATTACTGATTTGAATACTATTCTGGCATTTCCTGAAGCACAAGCCAATTCAAACTTCAAGGGCATTGCTTTGGCATTGCGTTCATGGACATTTTTGCTACTTGCTGATACATATGGAGATGTACCATACAAAGATGCGGGACAAACAGTCAGTCCTTCCTATAATACCCAAAGAGAAGTTTATCTGGGTTTATTAGAAGATTTAACCGAAGCCCAAAATCTATTAGATGCTTCGAAAGGTGCTGTTACCGGAGATTTGGTATACAATGGAGATATCAGTAAGTGGAAAAAATTTGTAAACTCACTGCGGTTACGTATTGCATTGAGAATCTCCGATCGTGAAGCAGAGCTTGCCAAGCAAACTATTGCCAGCGTAGTGGCTGATCCTCCCGGTCTTATCAGCAATAATAACGAAACATTCAAATTTATCTATACAAGTTCTCCTCAACAAAACCCGGCGGCAGCATGGTTTGAAACCCGAGACGATTATAGAGTATCTAAAACTATTGTAGATAAACTATATGAACTTTCTGACCCGAGATTGCCTGTATATGCACAATTGCCATCTGATACATCTGTTGACAGATATGTAGGTGCTGCCAACGGTTTATCAAACAGTGATGCTAATAATCAGGGTTTTGCAAAAACCTCTAAACCGGGAACTTATTTCTTAAAATCTGAATCTCCTGCCGTTATATTCAGTTATGCTGAAGTATTATTCGGATTATCGGAAGCCGTAGCCAGAGGATTTATTTCGGGTGATGCCGAGACTTACTATAAACAAGCGGTTACAGCATCATTAAACCAGTTTGGTATTACCGATGCAACTACTGTAGCTGATTACCTGAATCAGGCAAAAGTGAAATACGATGCCTCAAACTATAAAAAATCTATCGGAGAGCAAAAATGGATCGCTTTTTACGGACAGGGATTAGATGCCTTTGCTGAATGGAGAAGGTTGGATTACCCTGAGCTTAAACCCGGAAGTGCAACTGTGCTGGAAGGTCAAATGCCTCTACGCTTCTTTTATCCGGGAACGGAACAATCCTTAAACGGTAAAAGTTATAAAGCTGCTGTAGCAAATCAAGGTGAAGACCTGCTTACTACACGACTTTGGTTTGATGTAAAATAAAAAATAAATTACTGATATAAAGTGAGGGAGTATAGCCGAATTGGCTATACTCCTTTTTCTGCTTATTCAATCGGAAGATAAATTTCAGTTTTCAGTTTATCGGGAGAAGTTCTATCGGGATGATTAAGATATTTCTCAAATGCAGGAACGTTTCTCAATTTGCAATTACTGTCAGGCAGCCACTTTGCATAGATAGTATCATATACACTGCCCAGATTTTCATACGGTCCCTGATATAAAAAAATTGCATACTTACCTCCGCTTATTTCTTTGACTCCTATTTCACCTTTAGGTAAGGCCTTTTTAGGAAGAACTAAACAAATATCAGTGCGAAGCTTATCCGCTTCTGTAACTTTGGGGTCATCATGGTAGACACAAAGATGTTCTATACCTGCCGAAAAGAGTTTGTTTTCTTTTACATATGCCCATAAGCGTGTCCAACATCCGCTAAAATCAACATCGGAATATTTGCCAAAAATCTGAATATAGATAACCTGCTTGGGTTCCAACTCCTGTATTTTGGGTGCTTTCAGTTTTAAATCTTCATTTAATAATAGTGATCTCATAATCGTGTGGTTTTTATTGTTTCTAAATTCGATTGGTGAGATTCCATAAAACGACTTAAACGATTTCGACAAAGAGGAAGGCACATCATATCCTGTTTGATAAGCAATATCTTGCACCGATAGATCCGAATGGCGTAACAATCGAGCTGCAGTCTCGATACGCAAACGTACAATAAAAGCCCCTAAAGATTCACCCAGAAAAGCTTTCATGATGCGGTGAAAATGATACGGTGAAAAATTTGCCTTTTTGGCTAAACTATTCAAGTCCAAATCCTCACTCAGGTGTGCATTGATATGCTCAATAATAATATTGACTTGCTTTTGATACTCTTCCTTAGTTGATAATCTCTGATTCATTTCGTTTTTATTTAATCTCACGACAAAAATAGATCACAATTACAAATCCGGCTTTTCCAAACTTGCTAACATCACAAAACGTTGTATTTATAAAACATTCCCCCTTATAAAGGGCGATACATCTGTTTCAATTCCACACAGATGTAGATAGTTTCGTCAACAAAAATAGTTATTTCGTCATTATTCTGTTTTTGACAGTATTTAAAACTCCTACATTTGTTATAAACAATAAAAAACGTATCACAATGGAAAATGAATTTAAAATAAAAAATAAAGAATCACAAGGTAAAATAGGATTTGCCATACTACTTGTACTTGCAGGAATTATTCTTCTTGCTTTTAATCTCGAACTGATACCCGTTATTTACAAGCCTATATTAATATCGTGGCAAATGCTTTTAGTGGTATTGGGTATTGCTGCTTTTATTAAACGCCACTTTGTGAATGCAATCATTCTTATATCTGTAGGGGGATTTTTCATCTTACCTGTTATAGGCCAAAGCTTTCCCGAAGTATTAAATGGGACACTTAATAATGCTCAGAATTATTGGCCTGTATTGCTTATCATTGGAGGAATCCTGTTTCTATTCAAAAAAAACGATCACGGAATGTGCAGTAAATATTGTCAGCCAAAGAAATTCATTTCAGATATGAGTAAAGGATGTTCAAATACCAATACCGATACCGGAAATGATTATGTAGACAAAGCGGTATTATTCAATGGCAGCGAAGAAATTGTGTTTTCATCCAACTTTAGAGGAGGAGAAGCAAATGCTGCTTTTGGAGAGATTAAACTTGATCTAAGAAAAGTAAGTGGCTTAAGTACAAATAATAAACTTGAAGTAAATGCTATGTTTGGCTCTATAATAGTTTATGTTCCTAGCGAATGGCAGATAAACTTAAAATCAAGTGCCATGTTTGGTGACGTTCAAGATAAAAGACACATGGTTGATACCCCTATTTCTGACAGCACTCCAATTTTGAATTTGAAAGCTGCTTGCATGTTCGGGAATGTCGAAATTAGAAACTAAGGTTGCAAACTTCTGCGACACCCTTATGGGTACAACCACAAGAGGCTACTTAATCATAAAATGCAGCAATACTATTGATGCTGCTTAAATACACATTATCATTTATCAGATGAATAATAGTCGTTTAAAATTACTAATTCTCCCATTAATTATTGTAATTATTACTCTTATAGTAACAGTTGCAATAATGGCTCCGCTTATACCATTACCACTCTCCGATCTTATTTTAGATGGGGCTATATTCGGATTATTATTGGCGATATTAAATTTCTTATTAAAAGAAATCATTAGATATTCCAATTATAAATCTTTACCTATAATTCAGCAAATCGTTAACTACGGAGCATTAGCCATATTATTCGTATTAAGTTGGGTAGGAATAAGCTTTTTGATACTTTATATAATAT
This sequence comes from Dysgonomonas sp. HDW5A, assembly GCF_011299555.1. Lineage (NCBI taxonomy): Bacteria > Pseudomonadati > Bacteroidota > Bacteroidia > Bacteroidales > Dysgonomonadaceae > Dysgonomonas > Dysgonomonas sp. HDW5A. The sequence goes on from NZ_CP049857.1 coordinate 1,358,274, forward strand.
CGCCGGAGAATGCAATGAATTATGTACTCCCAACCGTACCAATACGGATTACCCTAGCTTTACTTACCTATGGATTGCTTATATTATTATATGGATATATTTTTACTCAAAATCAAGAGGAAGAAGTTAGTATAGACATCGATGTAGAGCATACCACAGATATCGAATCCTCAGAAAAAACCATGACAAACGAAGACACTTCTGACAGCGAAATACTAGAACATATTGCGGTGAAAAATGGGCAGAAAATTGACCTTATATTTATCAATGATATAATATCGATTCAGGCTGAAGGAAACTATGTAATGATCTTCACCCCCAAAGGGAAGTATTTGAAAGAACAAACAATGAAGTATTTTGGAGACCATTTACCTGCCAATAAATTTGTCAGGGTACACCGTTCAAACATTATAAATATAGATTATATACAACGCATAGAACTGTATGAGAAACAAAGCCAAATGCTGAAACTACAGAATAACCTACAAGTTAAAATGAGTATTGCCGGATACAAAGAATTAAAAAGGGTACTAAATCTCTAAAAAGGATTCGTCATAAGAATAAGTCTAATATCTTGTATTCGACCGGAACCCCGATCACTAATTGCTTAAAAGTAAGTCAATCTGCCAGTAAAACGAGCTTATCACATATATTACAAGAGAATCTGAGCTCTTTGATTCGCACCGGATATATCTATATTCAAACAGGAAACTTACATACCGAATTGAAGATAACTCAAGGAGGAAGATAATCGGATTATCAACCCTTACCTTTAATTTCAAAAGAATATTTATTTTCAGCGACTAATTCGTGTTTTTATAGGGATACGAGAAAATTATTTTCAGTCGAAAGAATTAAATCTTATCTTTGGTTTCAAAATAAATATAGAAAATATGGCTCTAACTATCGGAGATAAAATACCTGAGATTTTAGGTACGGATCAGGCGGGAAAAGAAGTAAAAACGAGTGACTTTAAAGGTCAGAAATTCATTTTGTATTTCTATCCCAAAGATAATACCCCCGGATGTACAGCCGAAGCCTGTAACTTCAGAGATAACTTCTATGAATTGCGTAAGGCTGGTTACGAAATTGTAGGGGTGAGTGTGGATGACGAAAAATCGCATATTAAGTTTATCGAAAAATATGAACTTCCTTTTCCTTTGATTTCGGACAAAGACAAAGTTTTAGTTGAAGAATTTGGAATATGGGCGGAAAAAACTTTAGCAGGTAAGAAATATATGGGTACCTTGCGTTCTACATTTTTGATTGACGAAAATGGTGTGATCGAACAAGTCTTTACTCCTAAAGAAATCAAAGCGAAGGAGCATGCCGAGCAGATATTGGATTGGTTAACAGAGCTAAAAAACAAAAACAAAAAATAATAATGGCTGACGAAAAAGAAAAAGCAAAAAAAGATGTTGCAGCACCCAATAGCGATAAGCTAAAGGCTTTACAGGCAGCAATGGATAAGATTGAGAAGAGTTACGGCAAAGGCTCAATCATGAAGTTGGGAGACGAAAAAATAGAAGATATAGCTGTAATACCAACAGGTTCAATCGGATTAAATGCGGCGTTAGGCGTAGGAGGTTTTCCTCGCGGACGTGTTATCGAAATATATGGTCCCGAATCGTCAGGTAAAACAACATTAGCAATTCATGCTATTGCCGAAGCTCAAAAAGCGGGTGGCATAGCTGCATTTGTGGATGCAGAGCATGCTTTTGACCGTTTTTATGCCGAAAAACTAGGTGTTGATATAGGTAACTTACTTATTTCTCAACCGGATAATGGAGAGCAAGCATTGGAAATCGCAGAACAATTGATCAGATCATCGGCAATTGATATTGTTGTGATTGACTCGGTTGCTGCACTTACTCCAAAAGCTGAATTAGAAGGAGATATGGGTGATTCTAAAATGGGACTTCAAGCCCGTTTGATGTCACAAGCACTTCGTAAACTAACGGCTGCAATCAATAAAACAAATACAACCTGTATATTTATCAACCAGTTGCGTGATAAAATCGGCGTAATGTTTGGTAATCCAGAAACTACAACGGGTGGTAATGCCTTGAAATTTTATGCTTCTGTTCGTCTTGATATTCGCCGTATCGGTCAATTGAAAGATGGAGAAGAAGTTAAAGGTAGCCAGACTCGTGTGAAGGTGGTGAAAAATAAAGTGGCACCTCCTTTCCGTAAAGCTGAATTCGATATTATGTACGGTGAAGGTATTTCACGTGCAGGAGAAATTATCGACTTAGGCTCGGATTTAGGTATCGTCAAGAAAAGCGGATCGTGGTACAGTTATAATGAAACGAAACTGGGACAAGGTCGTGAAGCTGCTAAAGATATGATGAGAGATAATCCCGAATTGGCAGATGAACTGGAACAATTGATTTTTGCAGCATTGAAAGCAAAATAAAGTCTCAAGACTATTAATAAAAGGCTAAGACTTTAGATATTGGCAGTGTCTTAAATAATGAGTAAATGAAAAGCTACAGGTTGTAAAACTTGTAGCTTTTTTTATTTGTAGAAATAATGAGCCAATAAAAGAAAAATTCTCTCAAATTCCCCCGTTTTTTTTGGGGGGGAGATTTGAAAGAATCTATATGATAAAAATTCAACGTTGTAGTTGATGCTTACACAAAAGTATGAATAATACCTTTGTATAGTCGAAATCTCTGACCTAGATATTTTCCAATTCAGATATAATGTCTTTAGTGATTTGTTGGAATTCGTCTTCCAATAACTTTAATCTGGGATTAGACAAGTTCATATCTCTCTCGGCATTAATGGGTATTAAATGTATGTGTGCGTGAGGAACTTCCATTCCTATTACCATGAGTCCTATTCGTTTACAAGGTACTGCCCTTTGTATGGCTTTGGCTATTTTCTTACTATACACAATCATTTCAGATAATACATCATCATCCAAGTCAAAAAGATAATCTGTCTCATGTTTGGGTATAACCAATACATGTCCTTTAGCCATCGGTCTGATGTCTAAAAAAGCAAAGAAATTGTCGTTTTCGGCAATCTTATAACATGGTATTTCACCTTTTATTATTTTACTGAAAATAGTCGCCATCTTAGCTCTTTTTGAATTAATGTAAATAATTATTGATACTCATAATAGACTCAGGCTTTTACAATTGCCTAACTAACAAAAAGGTCTGAGACCTTAAATAGATATATCAATAATTTCAAAAGATACCATTCCATTAGGTACTTTTATTTCTGCAATCTCACCTACCTTTTTACCCATTAAACCTTGAGCAATGGGAGTATTGATGGCAATTTTATTCTCCTTCAGATTCGCTTCACTTTCGGCAACCAACATATAAGTCATTTGTTGATTGTTTTTGGTGTTTTTTATTGTAACCTTATTTAGAATCTGTACAGAATCTATGCCAATAGAGCTCTTATCTATCAGTCTAGCATTAGCTAATAGATTTTTCAGTTGTCCGATTTTAGCTTCAAGTAAGCCTTGAGCTTCTTTTGCTGCATCATATTCAGCATTCTCCGAAAGATCGCCTTTATCGCGAGCCTCTCCGATTTGTTTAGAGATTTTAGGTCTTTCCACTGTTTCCAATAAGTTGATGTCTTCTTTCAACTTGTCGTAACCTTCTGCGGTCATGTAAGTAACAGCCATAGCAAAATGTTAATTAAAGATTAGTACTTTTTATAAGAGATAAAAAGAAAAAGAATCCTTGTCGTATAGACCAGAACTCCTTTTCTTTTTATGCTTGATGCAAATATATACTTAAATTTCGGACAAAACAAAATCCTATCCAATAATTATAATAATTTTTGGATTTCAGACTCGATATTTTCTCCTGGTAATAAGCGTTTTACAATTTCACCATTACGGTTAATTAATAGTAGAGAGGGAAGGGCTTGTACATTAAACTTCGAAATCAGATCTGAGTTCAAAGACTTGTTCTCATGCACTGCAACCCAAGGAATATTAGCTGCTGAGTTTTTCCAGAAATGCACATCTGTATCGAATGACACCTGATATATTTCGAAGTCCGGTTTAAATTTATTGTATAATTTATTCAATACAATATTATGCTCCGGTGATTTTTCCGATTGATATACAGTAAAATCTAATAGAACTACTTTTCCTTTTAATGAGGTCAGGTTTACGGGAGTTCCGTTTACATCGGGTAATTCAATATTATAATATTTAGCAGCGTCAATTTCATTGGCGTTATTTATATCAAAGGGTTGCTTTTCGCTTTGTCTGCGTACTTTAATCGCATTCAGCGTATAGTCATGCAGATGCTTTGCGCGTGGCGAATCAGGGTAGTTCATATCCCAGGCTGTTGCCACAGCAGCGAAAGGTTTATAATCTGATTTATCGTAAGGGTCAAAAAATAGATAGCCTTTTACTTTTTGAAATAAGGCGAAGTAAGAAGCCGGATTTTTAGTATCCGCAAAAATAATTTTCAAAGCAGTATCTTTATATTCAGATGCAATAGTTTGTATTTGACTGAAATATTCCTGCTCGTTAACTTCTTTATTACTGAATTTTCGTTGAAGTTCATCTAAAGCCTGACTTGCTTTGTATTGAGCCAAAGTGATCGCCTTTAGTTGAAGATTTGCTTCTGATCCTTCTACATTATACTCAGTGCCAAAGTTCTTTTCAGAAGCATTTACCTTGATTGTTTCAGTAGAGTCGATAACCAAATTTATTACCTGCCCGTTTAAACGCAGGACATAAAATTCAGGATAAGGAGTAGATGTTCCTTTGAATTTAAACTCTCCTTTTGTACCTGGTTTTATTGAATCAAGTAGGGTTGTTTGGCTCAATTCACGTTTCTCTAAATAGAGCATGGTGCTATCTGTAGCATCGGAGATCTTACCTTCGATAACAAATTTAGGTCCTTTGTCAGAGCACGAAACAAGGGCACATAAAACAAAAATGGTAAATAGATTTCGGAACATCTTCATAATAAATAGTATTAAATATTTATTGTTTTTTATTTGTAATGATAGATATACTTTATATCTCTGTAAAGGTGATCAAGGCAAACAGCCTGTACACTCAAAGACCATAAAAAGGTCTGAGACCTTAAATAAAATTTTGTGCAAATATATGAATAAAAAATACTAAACAATTACTATTCTTTTGTTATATAAGATACGAATCTATATATTTGTACCTCAATATGAAGGTAAAATATCACAACATATTAGTTTTCTTTCTGGCTGCAATAGTATTTTTTGTTGGAGCCGGAGTTACTGTTGTTGACCTTTGTTGCTCAAAATGTGTTGACAATGTAATGTCCATGCAGCTTCATCCCGACGATTGTTCGATGGCTGAAATGAAAACAAAATCTCCTTCATGTTGCTCTCAGGAAGATCATTCGATGAATCATTCTGAAGAGAGTGCTTTGTGTATGAGTGGTCATACGGGTAAATGTTGCGAAGCCAAACGTGTTTCGATAGATCTCGATCGCTCGGTTTACCTGCCAAACCTGTTGCATGCAATGGTTTGGACTATAGTTCCTACTTTTATTTCTAACTTCCATTTGATTTCGGATACTAACGAACCTCTTATTGCAGGTGAAGCCAGAGATCCGATCCCAATTCCTCCGCGAAACTATCTGAGTCTGATCAGAGTTCTTATTATTTGATTTTTGTTGGCGATGCAATTTTTTGTTGTGCGGGTAATCAGTTTATCCTGTGCAGCGATTATTTTGTATTATATACTTTCGTGTTATAACCAACCGGGTTGTATTGCTAAACAAAACAATAAAGGTCAAAGACCGTATCAAACAAATAAGAATTCGATGGAAAAGTTTAAACTAATTATATTATTACTGTTCATACCTATCTTCACTTTTGCTTCTCAAAAGTTGAAAGGGTACGTATATGCACCCGATAAAACCCCTATAATAGGAGCCCAAGTACAATGGGAAAATGCAAAATCGGGCGTTGTTACAGATGAGAACGGTTATTTCGAAATAGATGGTTCTCCTCAAAAAGATCATATGTTATGTGTATCTTATATCGGATATACGCATAGCGTGACGCATATCCATAGTTATAAAGATCTTCAAAATATTGTACTCAATGAAAGTACGGAACTGGGAGAGGTGGTAGTAACTAAAGCGGTGTCGGGGCGAATAAGTTCCCGTACCGATTTACTAAAAACCGAAAAGTTGACAGTAAAAGAACTAACTCGTGCAGCATGTTGTAATCTGGGAGAAAGTTTCGAGACCAATCCCTCGGTAGATGTTGTGTATAGCGATGCTGTAACAGGAGCAAAGCAAATTCAATTGTTGGGTATCTCAGGAAATTATGTGCAGATGATGACCGAAAATTTCCCCAATTTCAGAGGTGCAGCCAAAACCTATGGTCTTGACTATATACCCGGCCCATGGATGGAGGGTGTTCAGATATCAAAAGGTGCAGCTTCTGTGAAAAATGGTTATGAATCGATCTCGGGACAGGTAAATGTAGATTACAAGAAACCGACAACAGCCGATCCGTTAAGCCTTAATTTATTTTTAGGAGACGTTGGTCGGGTTGAAGGTAACGCAGATGCTGCAATAGCTGTAAATGACAAGTTATCTACCGGTCTTTTCCTTCACTATTCGAATGAAAAAAGAAGTCATGATGCCAATAATGATGGCTTTTTGGATATGCCTAAAAAGCATCAGTTTAATATAATGAACAGGTGGCATTATCAGACCGATAAGTTTATTTCTCAAACAGGTGTAAAGTTTTTAAATGATGAACGTATAAGTGGACAAGATGCTCATACAATGGGAAGTGGAGCAATGCACGACCCTTATCAAATATTTAACTATACGAACAGGGGTGAATTTTTCACCAAAAACGGTTATGTGATAGATGCAGAAAAGAACGAAAGTGTAGCCTTAATATTATCGGGGTCATATCACGATCAGAAATCTCGTTTCTCAAATGTGAGTCGTTATAACCTGTATGAGAGCAATGTATATGCATCTTTGATGTATGAGAAAGATTTTTCACCCATGCATAAGATAAGCACGGGTTTAAGTTATAACTGGGATAATTTTGCACAGTCTTATGATATCCCTCAATTGGTTTCAGGCAAACAGCCCGATATGGAAGCGGTAACGGGAGCTTATGCCCAATATACTTTAAACTTGAATGATAAATTGACCGTACTAGCCGGATTAAGAGCCGATTATAGTTCTTTGTATAATTGGTTTGTAACACCCCGATTACATGTTAAATACAATGTAAGCCCCAGCTTATATTTCAGAGCATCAGCCGGAAAAGGGTATCGTTCGGTTTTCGTTCTTGCTGAGAATAGTTATTTATTGGCAAGTAGCAGAACTTTTAATATTGCCGATAACCTGAAACAAGAGAGTGCCTGGAACTATGGTCTTAGCGGGACATATCACATTCCTATAAATGGAGAGGAGCTAACTTTTTCAGCAGAATGGTTTTATACTGTTTTTTCAAGACAAGTAATAATGGATATGGAAGCCGACCCACGTGCTGTTAGCTTTTATAATCTTAACGGGAAATCGCATGCTCATGTAGTGCAACTTGAAGCTACATATCCGGTGTTTAAGGGATTTAATCTTTTGGCTTCATACCGATGGATGAATACTAAAGTAAATTATGGAGGTAAAGAGTTGCAGAAACCCTTGGTAAGTGATTACAAGGCTCTATTAACGGCTTCATACGAAACTCCTTTGAGAAAGTGGCAATTCGACTTGACATCACAATTTAATGGTGGAGGGCGTATGCCGACTCCTGATGCGGAAAATCCTCTATGGAACAATCGATTCAAATCTTTTGTTATAATGAATGCTCAGGTTACGAAATTTTTCCGAACTTGGAGTGTGTATGCTGGAGGGGAAAATCTTACTGATTTTATACAAAAAAATCCAATAATATCGCCCGAAAATCCATATAGTCCTGACTTCGATGCTACGATGGCATGGGGACCGACACAGGGACGTCGATTTTATGTGGGATTTAGATATAATATTGGCAAGTAAGGTCTGAGACCTTAATATCTTTATATTATAATGAATGTTTAGGATTACCTGAAAATTAAATAAATTAGAAATATGAAAGCGAAGATTGTATTAATTGTTATGTTGTGTTTAGCATCCTTGAGTTTTAGTTCATATGCTCAAGATAAGAAAGACAAGAATGCAGATAAGAAAGAAGTTACATTTGATGTATCTATGACATGTGACAATTGTAAGAAAAGAATCGAAAAGAATATTGCTTTCGAGAAAGGTGTCACTGATATGCAAGTCGATCTTCCGGCTAAGACTGTAATGGTTGTTTATCATGCTAACAAAACTAATTTGGAGAAACTTCAGAAGGCGATTGAAAAACTAGGCTATGAAGTGAAGGTGCATGAGCCCGCTGAGTAATTAGCGATGCTTATTAGTGTATAACATAAATAGAGACGCAAATTTTGCGTCTCTATTTATGTTATTATCGAAAGAATTTAGGGATATTTTAAATAATAATATCTATTGTTGCTTAATTAGCAAAGCAGAAAACAACCCCTTAGATCTTATTTGTTTTTATGAGCTTTCAATAAATCTTCCAACTGAATAAGCTCGTCGCGGTATTGGGCAGCTTCGAGGAAGTCGAGTTTCTTGGCTGCTTCGGTCATATGTTTCTTTGTTTTGGCTATTGCAGCTTTTAAATCAGTGTCCGAAATATAGCCGGCTTTAGCTTCCGCAGCAATGTTTAAATGAGTTGGTTCGATATATGGCTTGGGTTCGTTATCTGTGCCTTTACCTCCTAATGCCGAACCTCTAGCTTTTTTGATTTGTTGTGGTGTAATTCCATGCTTCTCGTTATAAGCAAGCTGAATTTCGCGGCGACGGTTTGTTTCATCTATTGTCAACTGCATACTGTTGGTTATTCTGTCTGCATAGAAAATAACCTTTCCATTGACATTACGGGCAGCACGCCCAACTGTCTGAGTAAGGGATCTGTGAGATCGAAGAAAGCCTTCCTTGTCCGCATCCAATATGGCTACAAGAGACACTTCAGGTAAGTCAAGCCCTTCACGAAGGAGATTGACCCCGATCAGGACATCAAAGACCCCACTTCGTAAATCATCCATGATTTGTACACGATCCAGAGTGTCTACATCAGAGTGTATGTAATTACATTTTACGCCGTTGTTAGCCAGATAAGTAGTTAGCTCTTCGGCCATACGTTTGGTTAGAGTAGTCACTAAAGTACGTTCGTCCTTATCCACACGTATCTGGATTTCTTCCATCAGATCATCAATCTGATTCAAACTTGGGCGTATATCAATAGGAGGATCAAGTAGTCCCGTAGGTCGAATCAACTGTTCAACAACTATACCCTCCGATTGAATCAATTCATAATCAGCAGGAGTTGCACTTACGTATATTATTTGCTTAACGAGTGATTCGAACTCTTCGAATTTTAAAGGTCGATTGTCAATCGCGGCCGGCAGACGGAAACCATATTCAACCAGATTTTCTTTTCGAGAATGGTCACCTCCATACATCGCACGTATCTGCGGTAGGGTAACGTGACTCTCATCTATTACAACCAAATAATCGTCAGGGAAGAAGTCTAAAAGGCAGAAAGGACGAGTTCCGGGAGGACGATTGTCAAAATAGCGAGAATAGTTTTCTATACCCGAACAGTGTCCTATTTCACGAATCATTTCTAAATCGTATGTTACCCTTTCATAAAGACGCTTAGCCTCTAAAGGCTTTCCTATCGATTGAAAGAAATCAACTTGTTTACCAAGGTCTATTGAGATTTCGTCTATAGCTCTGTGTATTCTCTCTTTGGTTGTTACAAATAGATTTGCAGGGTAGATGCGGTATTCTTCGAATCTTTCTACTCTCGATCCTGTGAGAGGGTCAATGCTTTCGATACTCTCTATTTCATCATCCCAAAACATAACGCGGATAATGGTTTCTGCATAAGCCAGAAATATATCAACAGTATCTCCTTTTACCCTGAAATTACCATGCGAAAATTCAACTTCGTTTCGAGAATACAAACAATCAACTAAATCTCGTAGAAACTTATCTCTAACCAGTTTTTTACCTTTTTCGATAAGTATTGTATTATTTGCAAAATCCTCAGGATTTCCCATACCATACAAGCAGGATACTGACGATATTACGATAACATCTTTCCGTCCTGATAATAGAGCCGAGGTTGTCGCCAATCGTAGTTTCTCTATCTCATCATTAATCGATAAGTCTTTCTCTATATATGTATTTGTAGACGGAATATAAGCTTCGGGTTGATAATAGTCATAATATGAAACAAAATATTCCACGGAGTTTTCAGGGAAAAACCCCTTGAACTCACTATATAACTGAGCAGCCAGAGTTTTATTATGGCTGAGTATCAATGTCGGTCTTTGAACCTGTTGGATAACATTGGCTATGGTAAATGTTTTTCCCGACCCTGTAACTCCTAAGAGGGTTTGGTGGGGAATATCACCGTTAATACCTTCCACCAATGCTTTTATAGCCGTGGGTTGGTCTCCGGTAGGTTTATATGCTGAGGTAATCTTAAAATCCATGATTGATCTAAAAAATAGTGTACAAGTAAACAGTGCTGGTTTACTTTAGTTATTACAAATATAGCTATAAATAAAAACGAAAGACAGTATGAACTATTCATACTGTCTTTATTTATAAAAAATATTTTCTTTCTATTTAGAATACGAGAGTTAATATCCAATATACAAATCCTGCCATAAGAGCACTCACCGGAATGGTTATAATCCATGCTACCAATAAATCTTTGGTAACTCCCCATCTAACGGCTGATAGTCTTTTAACAGCACCTACTCCCATGATACTACCTGTAATAACGTGAGTTGTACTTACCGGAATGTGAAGCATCTCGGAGATAAATAAAGTTATAGAGCCTGCTGTTTGAGCACAAAATCCTTCAACAGGAGTAATCTTTGTAATGCGGTTACCCATTGTCTTCATGATTTTCCAACCTCCTGACATAGTACCGATAGCAATAGCCGAGAAGCATACCAATGGAATCCAGTCATGCATCTCATTCATATCCGACATCTCCATCCAATGAGGAAGACCGGGGATACCTTGATTGGCAATAAGTGCAGCGGCTATAATACCCATTACTTTTTGAGAGTCATTCAGTCCGTGACCGATACTCAGCAAAGCAGATGATACAAGTTGTAAACCTTTAAACCACCTGTCGGCTTTGCCCGGTTTGACTTTCTTCATCGCATGCAAAGTGATTATTGTAATTATATTACCTCCAATCATACCGATTAAAGGAGCTACAACGATAAACAATGCAATTATCCCAACAGTATCCAGGTGTACAGCTTTAAGACCTCCTCCTGCAATAGCAGCACCTGCAAACCCACCAATTAGCGTATGCGAAGATGAAGATGGTATTCCTAACCACCATGTAATCAGATTCCAGGTGATTGCTGCAACCAATCCCGCTATAATAACATGCGATGGTGATGCGATATTGGATAAATCTACAGTTTTAGCAACTGTATTTGCAATACCGAATCCTCCAATAATATGTTTGGCGATAAAATAGGCTACGAAGTTGAAAAATGCAGCCCAGACAACGGCTTGAGTGGGGGTGAGTACTTTAGTTGACACTACTGTTGCAATTGAATTTGCAGCATCGTGAAAACCATTTATATAATCAAAAATAATAGCAAGAACAATAATAATAATTAATAGCGTCATCGATTTGCTTTATTTTATGAGTATTTGATGATGATAGTCTTTATTATTTTACCGACAGCCTCTTGTGTGTCAGTTGCTTTTTCAAGCTCATGTAGAATATCCTTCAGCTTTATTACTTCAATAGCGTCTTTTTCGTTTTCGAAAAGGTCAATCAGAAAATGTTCGTATACATCATCCGCTTTAGACTCTATTTCATGTAATTTATTACAATACTCTCTAACCTTTGTGGGGTTTTTCTTCAATACATCCAGTTCATCGATAGCTTTTGTCAGGAACTCAGCCGATTCGCGAACCAAGTGAGCCAGTAGCTTAGCACTTTCGGGCATTACTTTCGGACTGTAGAGCATGATTCTTTTAGCACAGCTATTAATGTGATCAATCACATCATCCAGTCTGCTCGACAGCGTGTTTATATCTTCTCTGTCGAATGGAGTAATAAACGTGTTGTTTAACTCTTCAAAAATCTTCGCTTGGAGTTTATCTCCGCGACGTTCCTGATCTTTTACTTTTTTGTATAACTCAACTGCTTCTTCGTGATTTTTTGCTTGTACACATCCAATAATCAAATCAGAAGCCGTTAGGATAACATCAGCCATTTGGCTGAGGAGCGGAAAGAATTTGTTTTCTTTTGGAACAAATCTGTCGAATAAGTTATTCTTCATATGTTTATTTAACCTGTAAGTCTAGATATTGGTTTTGAACATTTTGCTGCAAAGATATAGTAAAAAAACAAAAAGTTAACCTTTTTTTAACATTAAAAAGTGAACAATTTGAACATTGCGACAATCTATTTGCTTATTAGCTAAGCTAGATAAAGTTCCATATCTAACATTTCAAAGTAATAACTATCAATTGTTATTCTATTTGTCAAAGCAATAAAAAGGTCTGAGACCTTAAGAATATGTATTTAATTTTTTCTTTAAGGTATTTACGGGGTATAGTACTATTAAAAAGCCTATAAGACTGACTGTGAAGAAAATAAAGAGGATATCTGAGGCCAAAACCGAAACGGGATATGCATCAACAACAAAGGTTCCCGGTGTTTGGCCTAGCTTCAGCAGTCCAAAATGTTCTTGCAAAAGGCAAAGAGTTAATCCCAGAATAAGTCCTGTAATAGCACCCGTCATCGAGATAAGCCAGCCTTCGATAAGGAATATACGTGATATAAGTTTGTTGTTGGCTCCCATATTCTGTAATATTTTAATGTCGTCATGTTTATCGACGATCAGCATAGATAGTGATCCGACAACATTAAATACAGCAATAATGAGAATAAAGGCGAGAATAAGAAATGTAACCCATTTCTCTATATTTACCATTCTGAATGAATCGGCTTGTTGCTCAAATCTGTTTTTGACAATGTACTTATCTCCCAATATAGCTTGGATTTTTTTCTCGACTTGATCAACAGAAGCATCTTCTTTCAATTTTATATCTAAGGATGAAACCTCTGTGTCATATCTGAATAGCTGGCGTGCCAAACTAAGAGATACGATTAGCATTTGTTCATCATATTTTGCCTGATTGAGTGAGAATATACCGGCAGGATAAGCGTATACTTGTGTGAAAGCGTTAGAGGGATTTGCCAATTGTATTTTCACATCCCGTTTGGGTGAATATATTTCTAAAGGAGTAATATTGTCTGCTCGTAATCCGAGATTCATAGCCAGCCCTACTCCTGCGACACAAAAATCGACATCACCCTCTTTTAATGCAAATGTACCATTGATGATAAACTTGTCGGTATCCGCCATCTTCTTGAAGTTATCGGATACACCTTTTATCAATACAGGATCTTGCCTTTCTCCATATCTCACCAAAGCATTTTCTTCTATTGATTCTGAAACAACATCTATTTCGGGAAGTTGCCTCACCTTTTCGATGTTTGGATCAGACGGGTCAAATACCTTGCCTTTTGTGGGTGATATTTGTAATGTAGGATCAATTACACTAAAAGAATCCGATACGAGTTGGGTAAACCCGTTAAAAATAGAGAGTGTACATACCATTGCCAGCGTAGCAATAGCTATACCACATACCGAAATCATAGAAATCACATTAATGGCATTATGCGATTTCTTAGAAAATAGATATCGGCGGGCTATGTAAAAAGATAGATTCACTCTTCAGTTTCTTTCTTTCCTTCGGTGTTTAATAATTTGTCGATGTTCTCCAGGTAATCTAAGGAGTCATCAATATAAAATACTAGTTCGGGAATGATGCGTAGCTGTTTGCCTAAGCGTTGTCCTAAATCGTAGCGAATCGCTTTTACATTTGTTTTGATGTTGGCCAACAATTCTTTTCCTTTTTCTGAAGGAAAGATGCTTAGGTAAGCTTTTGCGACACTTAAGTCGGGACTGATTCTTACTCCGCTTACCGATACCAATATACCGGGCATTGCTTTTGTTTGTAACAGAAAGATCTCACCTAATTCTTTCTGGATGAGTCTGTTTATCTTTTGTTGTCTGGTTGTTTCCATTATTATATGTATATCTTGAATATTCTGTTATTAACTAATGTTTATTGTTTGTTGCTCTTTTTGAGCTGTTGTATTTACCAAAGTAACATAAAGTCATGTAGCCTTATTTTTTCCAGATAAGAGTCAGTCCGTCCCGAATGGGTAAAACTACTTTCTCTACTCTGTCGTCTTTTGCCAGCATATCATTAAATGCTTGTATCCCGATTGTTTGCTTATCAGTAGGATGAGGTGTCTCTAAAACTTTACCATCCCAAAGCGTATTGTCTGCTATAATCAAGCCTCCCGGACGAACTTTATCAAATATCAAATCATAATATTCGCAATAATGCCGTTTGTTGGCATCTATAAAAACAAGGTCAAAGATACAATCTATTGTTGGTATTATTTGTATTGCATCACCAATATGTAAGTGTATCTTATCTTTAAGTTTCGATTTATGCAGATGTTTCAGGATGAAATCTTCCAGCTCATCATTTACTTCTATTGTATGTATTTCTGCATCATCAGAAGCACTTTCAGCTAAACAAAGCGTTGCATAGGCTGTATAAGTGCCTATTTCCAGAATGTATTTAGGCTGTATCATTCTGCAAAACATCTTGAGTAGCCTACCTTGTAAATGTCCTGATATCATGCGAGGACGGAGCAGATTTACGTGAGCATCCCGATTGAGATTTTTCAGTAATTCGCCCTCCTCATCAATATGAGATAGGATATATTGTTCTATATTGTCTTGCTCCATATTTCTATATAAGATCTTTTACAGAGTGTAAAATTAATAATTTCGACGTTTCTTCGCACTACAATATTTTCTCTTTCTAGTGTAAACCCTTTGTTTAAGAAGAAAGGAAGAGCTGCCTCTGAGGCATCAGCCGTTAGTTTCTTTGCCTTCTATTTCTACAGTTTGTATAATGCCTTTGTGCTGATGATCGGGCAAAAGGCACAGTCTTGATTTATAAATATTGATCGTCTTTAAAACAAATGAGATAATAAACGATTTTTATGTCGCTATTATCTCATCAGTTGCAGTTATGCTATTTTGTTTTTATACAAAGCAATTATTCTACAGGAACATCATATTTGTCACCAGCATCAAGTACTTTACCTACATTGTTGATTTCAAGGAAAGATGTACCTCCACCTTCAGTGAAACTTCCACTTAGGTAAGCAACAGTATCTTCTTTGCTTACAAATTTAGATTCAGTAAGATTTTGTAATGCTTTCAAGAAATATTGTTTGTGTTTGTTAGTTGTATAACCGGTATCCTCTTGGAAACGAGCATCAACACCATAACAAACTGAAAGGTAACGAGCAACTTCTTCTTTGTTACAGATTGCGAATACTGGGTTTTTGCTACGGAAAGCAGCCAATGTACGTGCAGTACGTCCAGTTACACTATCAGTAATAATTGCTTTAACACCAAGTTGGTTTACTGATTTAACAGCTTGTTTAGCAAGGAATGAAGTGTTGTCATATTCTGAATCTTTAAATGGAACAGGAATAATATTCTCTTCCAATTTAGAAATTTCAGCAGCACGAGCTACTTGAGCCATTGTGCGAACAGCTTCAACAGGATATTTACCATAAGCAGTTTCACCACTTAACATCACAGCGTCAGTTCCGTAATATACTGCATTAGCAATATCGGCAACTTCTGCACGTGTTGGACGTGGATTTTCGATCATCGTATGTAACATTTGAGTTGCAACGATAACCGGTTTTTTGTATTCGATTGCTTTACGGATCAACAAACGTTGGATTCCCGGGATGTTTTCTTGAGGAACTTCGATACCTAAGTCTCCACGAGCTACCATCACACCATAAGCGTGTTCGTAAATTTCGTCGATGTTATCAACACCTTCTTGATTTTCGATTTTCGCGATGATTTTAATGTCACTATTGTGAGCATCTAATATTTTTTGAACGTCAAGAACGTCTTCTTTATGTCTTACGAAAGAGTGTGCAATGAAGTCAGCTCCGTATTTGATAGCGATTTCAATACATTTTTTGTCTTTTTCAGTAATTGAAGGTAGATTTACGCTAACACCAGGGATGTTTACGCTTTTACGGCTACCGATTGTTCCGTTATTTTGAACTTCTACAAGAAGATAGTCATTTCCTTTTTCTATTACTTTAAGAGCAGTCTCACCATCATCGATAAGAAGAAGGTTTCCAACAGGAACATCTTTTACGATACTTGGATATGAAACAGCTACTTGCTCTGGAGTCGATTTTACATTGATGTCTCCGATCACTTTCAGTCTATCACCTGTTTTCACAACAATTTTTTCACCAGATTCAGTTGCAGTTGTACGGATCTCAGGACCTTTAGTATCCATCATAAGACCGATAGTCTTAGATACTGTACGTACGTTGTTGATTACCTGAACGAATCCTTCTTCTGTCATGTGAGCTGAGTTCATTCGAACTACATTGATCCCTTCGTTGTACAACGATTGGATGAAATCAACATCACAACGCATGTCTGAAATTGTTGCAACAATTTTCGTTTTCTTAAACATAAAAGTAGTTTTTAATTATAATAATTATTTTGTATTTCTAATAATGTATTCTATTGCTAATCTGTAGGATTCGAAACCCAATCCGACTACTGCTCCTTTACAGGCTGGCGCTATCATCGATTTGTGGCGAAACTCTTCACGAGCATGAATATTAGATATATGCACCTCTATAACCGGAGTGGTTACTGCTTTAATTGCATCGTGTAAGGCAATTGAGGTGTGTGTATATGCTCCCGCATTCATCACAATACCATCATATTCAAATCCGACTTCGTGTATTTTATCTATCAGATCTCCTTCATGGTTAGATTGGTAATAGTATAATTCGCAACTATCAGAGTATGAGGAAACCAATTCGTCGAAATACGTATCAAATGTAGTATTTCCATATACAGTCGGCTCCCGCTTTCCCAACAAGTTCAAATTAGGTCCGTTTATTACCAATATCTTCATGTGTAATAGTGTTTTAGCTATTCAGGATGATTGATGAGAAATAATCATACAAAGATAGACATTTTTTTGTTCATTTAAATACTAAAGATATATTGTTTTGTGTAAAAACACAATGTGTTAATACGAAAAAAAACGGCAGTGGTATTCTGAAATGAATAATCTGCCGTTTTTTATAGAAATGTGGTGTATTTATACTTAATATGATCTTTTCTCTAAACCTTCAACATAGTTCAGGAAGGCTGTATTTACCGTGCGGTTTCCTCCCGGAGTTGGGTAGTTTCCTGAAAAATACCAGTCCCCATTGTTGTCAGGACACGCTTTGTGTAAGTTTTCGATGCTTTGGAAAACAATCTCCACTTTTGCTTCTGTGCCTTCGGGAGTCAACATCTGAGCTATTTTCTCAGAAATCTCCTCTTCAGTAAAAGGTTCGTATATTTCTTTGACATAATTTACAATTTCCTCTTTAGGCTTATTGCGTTGAGCGAGTGATTTACGATACACTTCGTCAATTACACTCTGCATTCCTTTGTCTTTAAGGAGTGCTATTGCTGCCCTGAAAGCAGCGAATTCGCTCATGCGAGACATGTCTATACCATAGCAGTCGGGGTACCTGATTTGAGGAGATGAAGACAAGACTACAATTTTTTTAGGGTGCAGTCGATCCAACATCTTGATGATACTTTGTTGGAGAGTTGTTCCCCTGACAATACTGTCATCTATTACAACGAGATTATCCTTATAAGGGCGGATCGATTCATAAGTGACATCATAAACGTGTGCAGCCAGATCGTTTCGACCTTTATCTTCCGAAATAAACGTTCTTAATTTGATATCTTTTATTGCCACTTTTTCGGTGCGGACTTTCATAGCTAAAATCCGTTTGATATCATCGTTGGTGGCATGCTCACCCTTTTCTCTGATTTTTTTAAACCTTACCTCTTGCATGTATTCCTCTAAGCCCTGCGTCATCCCGTAAAATGCAACTTCGGCGGTATTGGGGATAAAAGAAAATACAGTGTTACGAAGATCCGAATCAATAGATTTCAAGATGCGTGGAAGAAGAAGTTTTCCTAATTCTTTTCGCTCTCTGTAAATATCAGCATCTGATCCTCTTGAGAAGTAAATACGTTCAAAAGAACAAGGAGCGTATGATTCTTTTTTCTCTATAATCTGAGGAAACATTACGCGACCATCTTTTTTTACCACAATAGCTTGACCGGCTTCCAATTCTTTGATATCGGAAACATCCAGGTTCATTGTTGTTTGAATAACAGGACGTTCAGATGCTACAACGACAATCTCGTCATCCATATAATAATATGCCGGACGGATACCCCAAGGATCACGGAAAACAAATGAGTCCCCGCATCCTATAAGTCCACCGATCACAAATCCGCCATCCCATTTTTCGCTTGCTGTACGCAACATAAATGGTATATCCAGATTTTCTTCGATAAGTTTATTAAGTTCTGTTCCTTTAACAGTTTTGTCTTTTCCGTATTTGTCGAATTGGAATTGTACCTCACGATCTAAATAATGTCCAAGAGACTCCAACAGAACAAAAGTATCTGCATAATCACGAGGGTGTTGTCCTTCCTTAACCAGATCGTTAAATAATTCGTCAACATTCGTCATATTGAAATTACCGGCAATGGCCAGGTTTCGAGAAGCCCAGTTGTTTCGTCTCAGAAATGGATGCACATAAGACAGTCCGGTTTTCCCTGTAGTGCTATATCTCAGGTGACCAAGAAATAATTCACCGGCAAACGGTAGATTTTTTTTTGCGAAAACAGGATCATTCAGGTCGTCATGTGAAGTCTTGCCAAAATAATTATGAACATTGGCAAAAATTTCGGAGATAGCACTCGATCCGGTAGCTCTTTCTCTGAATATAAATTCAGTTCCCGGCTCAGCATCCAGTTTTACAACAGCCAATCCGGCACCTTCCTGCCCGCGGTTGTGTTGTTTTTCCATCAGCAGATATAGCTTATTTAAGCCATGTCGCCATGTACCATACTTTTCCTGATAATATTCAAGTGGTTTTAAAAGACGGATCATTGCGATCCCGCATTCGTGCTTTAAAGCTTCTGTCATTACAGTATTCTAAGGTGGAATTGTTCTTTTAATTAATCTAAAAAGATACTACAAATATACTGTGAATTTTGGATGAAAAAAAGCAAGATTTGTTTTTAATGGAAGAAAAAATATATGTTAAGAAAAAACGCTTCTTTTTTGTAACCAATCTTAAAAATAGGAGTCTTAATATAACGAGGCATGTTCTTAATTGCATATGAAGCACATGTAATTTTGTCTTTAAGTACTTTTTATGAGGTATTTGAGTAAAAAAAAGCATAAAAAGCTTGATGAATAAAAAAAAATTAGAACTTTGTGATATTTCCTTTCCAAATGATACTAATAGTAAAGTGTGGCTGACTAAAAATATATAAACAGACAAAAAGTGATACAAATAAGAAATCTTAATAAGACCTACTATGGCGGCTCACCTTTGCATGTGCTCAAAGGTATAGACATGAGTGTTGATAAAGGTGAATTTCTGTCTATAATGGGAGCATCAGGATCCGGCAAATCTACCTTGTTAAATATTCTGGGCATATTGGATACCTATGATACCGGTGAGTATTATTTAGATAATATTTTGATAAAAGACCTTAGTGAATCGAAAGCTGCAGAATTACGAAACCGTAAGATTGGCTTTATCTTTCAATCTTTTAATTTGATTACCTTTAAGAATGCCTTGGAAAACGTGGCTTTGCCCTTGTACTATCAAGGAGTAAGCCGCAAAAAGAGGAATATATTGGCTATGGAGTATCTTGATAAGATGGGGCTTGCCAGCCATGCTACGCATTTGCCTAACGAATTATCGGGAGGACAAAAGCAACGTGTGGCAATAGCCAGGGCTTTGATTGCTCAGCCTCAGATAATTCTGGCTGATGAGCCTACGGGAGCATTGGACAGTAAAACTTCGGAAGATGTAATGAGATTACTTCGTGAGATTAATGAGATCGACGGTATGACCATGATTATTGTAACGCACGAGCAAGGTGTAGCAGATGCTACTGATCGGGTGATACATATAAAGGATGGAATAATAGGATCGATCGAAATAAATAATCATCAAGGTAAATAGATATTCTATGTTTGATTTTGATTCATTAAGAGAGATTGGTGCTACCATCAATAAGAATAAACTCAGGACTTTCTTGACCGGGTTTTCTATTGCTTGGGGTATCTTCATGCTCATAGTTCTGCTTGGAGCCGGTAACGGACTTAAAAATGGTATTACCTCAAACTTCTCACGCCGGGCTAAAAATGCCGTAAGTGTAGGGGGAGGATTTGTTTCTATGCCCTACAAAGGCTTACCGGTTGACCGAGAAATTAAGTTTGACAATAAAGATTACGATTTACTTCGCAATAAGATCCCCGAGGCAGACTATGTGTCGGCTCAGATTGAACGTAGAGCAACCATATCCTTTAATAAAGAATATGGCTCATGGGGCATGTTTGGAGTGTATCCGGATGCTGCCTATATCAGCAATATTGATATGTCAACAGGAAAAGGTCGGTTTATCAATCAGATAGATATGGATCAGAGACGAAAAGTAATCGTTATCAATACCGAAATGGAACAAGTCCTTTTTAAAGGAGAAGAATCTTTAGGCAAGTATGTTACTTCTGACGGAATTGCCTATCAGGTAATAGGCGTATATAAAGATGAAACAGGGCGTACTAATGTCCCCTCCTATATTCCATTTTCTACGGCACAGAGCCTTTATGGTCAGGGTTATAAAGTAGACAGGCTCGATTTTACGGTAAAAGGTCTTACCACCATGCCTCAAAATGAAGCCTTTGTAAAAAGACTTAGAGAAAAGCTTGGTGCTTTGCATAATTTTGATCCTGAAGATAAATCAGCTATTTGGGTTTGGAATACAGCCGAGGATGCTGTCCAAACAGAATCTATATTTGGAGCCATAACTATGTTTATATGGGTTGTTGGTATTGCATCTCTAATCGCCGGAATCGTAGGCGTTGGAAATATTATGCTTATTACAGTAAAAGAGCGAACCCGAGAATTTGGTATACGGAAAGCAATCGGTGCAAATCCATATTCGATATTAAAGTTGGTTTTGTTAGAGTCAATTATTATAACTACCACTTTTGGGTATATAGGTATGGTAGTTGGTGTAGGACTTACCGAACTAATCAGTGAAGGTATGAAAATGGCACCTTCAGGCGATGGTGGTCCCAGTGTTTTCAAGGATCCTACTGTTGATCTCGGTATCGTTTTAGCAGCCACTTTAGTGCTGATTGTGTCAGGTGTGTTTGCCGGATATATTCCGGCGAAAAGGGCTGTAAGTATTAGCCCTATCGAAGCTATGCGTGCCGAATAAAGCCTCAGACCTTTTTATGGTTTTGGAGAGTATGTTAGGAATAGACAGATGTAATATTAGGGGTGTCGCATAAACATCACTGATGCTTAAAGAACAAAAAGAAATAGTAGAATATGTTCGATTTAGATAAGTGGCAGGAAATATGGAATACCATCACCGCAAACAAAATGCGAAGTGTGATGACCGGATTCGGCGTCTTTTGGGGAATATTTATGTTAGTGATTCTGATAGGTGTTGGTAATGCCTTTCAGGGAGGAATGGAACAAAATATTAAAGGATTTGCCACCAATTCGGGATTCTTTTTTACGAATGTAACCAGTGAGCCTTATAAAGGTTTTAGAAAAGGGCGTTGGTGGAATATGAATAATCGTGACCTTGAGATAATAAAACAAAAAGCGACAGCTTTAGAATATATTTCTCCCATGTTGTTTGGCGAAAGCTCGTCTAAAAATGTGGTGATGGGGCGTAAGTCAACTTCGGCTCAAGTTATGGGAGTATATCCCGACCAATTTAAAATACAAACACAGACGGTAATTAAAGGTCGTTTGTTTAATGATTTAGATATTAGAAACGTAAGTAAAGTCGCACTTATTGGAAAGACCGTTGCCGAAAATTTATTCGATAGTGGGCAAGACCCGATAGGGGCATATATTCGTGTAAATGGTATATATTTTCAGGTAGTAGGTGTAATACGTCCCAATTCGAAAGCTCAAATTGGAGGTGATGCAGAAACCTCTGTGTATATTCCTTTTTCAACCATGCAAAAAGCCTTTAATCAGGGCGATATTATTCACTTTATGGGAGCTACAGCCAAAGAAGGCATGTCTGTTTCCACACTTGAAGATCAAATCAAAACAATTTTAAAGACTAATCATAATATCGCACCGAATGACGAGAAAGCCGTTCGTAGTTTTAATATCGAAAAAGAGTTCAAAACCTTTGCCAATCTGTTTCTTGGAATCAGAACCCTTATCTGGATTGTAGGTCTTGGGTCTTTACTTTCTGGTATCATCGGTGTCAGTAATATTATGTTGGTTACGGTGCGTGAGCGAACTCGCGAAATTGGAGTACGTCGGGCATTGGGAGCAAAACCGGTCACAATAGTTTCACAAATTGTGAGCGAGAGTTTTATTCTTACTTTTATTGCAGGATTCGGAGGATTGTTCTTCGGAGTTATAATTCTGGAGTTAATAAGTATAGGAATGAGAGGAGGAGCAAGTGAAGATATGTTCTTTATACCACCTTTCATCTCTTTTGGGACAGCCCTTGTGTCAATGTCAATACTTATAGCTTCGGGACTTTTTGCCGGGCTGATGCCTGCTCTGCGAGCGTTAAGCATCAAAGCTATTGATGCAATCAGAGAAGAATAAATTTATCAAAAGACGAGATCTATAATTAGAAAAAGCAAAAAATAAACATCAATTAAATATGGAAAGTTACGGAAAAAAGAAAAGTCCTGTGAAGAAAATCTTCAGTATAATTGGAGTAGTTCTTATCGCAGTTGTAGTTGTAGGTGTTTTTGTTTTCCTCTGGAACAAGAGTCAGCCCAAAGAGGTTATTTATGAAATTGTCGAAGTTGTTGACGGCGATATTGAGAATACAACTGTTGCAACAGGAAAAGTTTCTCCCCGTGACGAAGTTCTTATTAAACCTCAGATTGCAGGTATTATAGAAACCGTATTAAAAGAAGCGGGTGACCACGTAAAAGCAGGAGAGGTGATAGCGACTATACAGGTTGTACCTGAGTCGTCCTCTTTAAGCGCAGCCGAATCCCAAGTAAATATTGCAAAGATAAATCTTAATTTGTCGAGTGCTGACTATAATCGTCAGAAGCAGTTATTTGAAAAAGGTGTGATAGCTAAAGAAGAAATGGATAAAGCTGAGGCCGATTACCGAAAAGCTCAGGAAGATGCCGA
Source organism: Dysgonomonas sp. HDW5A (assembly GCF_011299555.1). Taxonomy (NCBI): domain Bacteria; kingdom Pseudomonadati; phylum Bacteroidota; class Bacteroidia; order Bacteroidales; family Dysgonomonadaceae; genus Dysgonomonas; species Dysgonomonas sp. HDW5A. The sequence goes on from NZ_CP049857.1 coordinate 1,381,773, forward strand.
AAATGCTAAAGATAATTTAGATATTATCCGTACGGGAGTTTCTAAAAAAACAGCTAAATATAGTAATACGCAGATTAAATCTACTATTGATGGGATGATCCTAGATATACCGGTTAAAGTGGGTAATTCGGTTATTCAATCTAATAATTTTAATGAAGGAACTACTATTGCTACGATAGCTAACATGTCCGATATGATTTTTATAGGAAAGGTGGATGAAACTGAAGTAGGTCGTATTCATGTCGGAATGCCTATAAGATTGTCAATCGGTGCAATTGATAATAAAAAATTCGATGCTGTACTAGAATATGTTGCACCAAAAGGAGTAGAGGAAAACGGAGCTATTCTTTTTGAAATAAAGGCAGCAGCAAAAATTACAGATTCCATAGACATACGTGCAGGTTATAGTGCCAATGCTCAAATAATGGTGGCTAATGCTAAAGGTGTTTTAACTGTACCTGAGAGTACTGTATCTTTCAGCAACGATTCGGCATTTGTGTATGTGCTTACTCAAGAAACCCCCAAACAGGTATTTGACAAGAAGTATGTAACTGTTGGATTGTCGAATGGTATAAATATCGAAGTTAAATCGGGATTGACCAAAGGGCAAAAAATCAGAGGTAACGAAAAGGATGAAAAAGCGAATATACCTGAACAACCTAAGTAAGGTATACTAAAAGATGCTTATAATCAGTATGTATAAAAACAGGTTTGAGAACTTAAATACGATTTAGTTTGATGAAAAAATATATTATAGCAGTAGGTTGCTTATTATTAACACTGAGTGCACAAAGCCAGTCCGGTTGGACTTTAAGGCAATGTATAGATTTTGCGATAGAGCACAATATCGAAATAATGCAACAGGATCTGAAAGTTAAAGGAGCTGATGTAGATCTTAATTCAAGCAAAAACGAACAATTACCCGATTTAACAGGAGCTGTAGGACAAAGCTTCAATTTTGGACGTTCTCCTAATGCGTCTACAGGTGTTTTTGAGGCAAAAACAGCATCGCTTACGAGCTTCTCGGTATCAACAAGTGTGCCTATTTTTACGGGATTCCGTATCCAGAACCAAATAAAAGCGAATGAGTTGAGTTTATATGCGGCTATGGCAGGTCTGAATAAAGCGAAAGAAAATATGGAACTGCAAATTACAGCCTATTTTCTGGATGTTTTGTTTAAGAAAGAAATTCTGAAAGTGTTTAAGGAACAAGTATCTCTGACACAGACACAAGTAGAAAGAACTGCTATTTTGGTCGAAACCGGCAAAGTTGCACAGTCACAATTATATGATATAAAGGCACAATTAGCTAAGGATGAGTTGAATGTTACGACATCAGACAATGATCTTAAACTAAGCCTATTGAACTTGTCTCAAGCATTAAACCTCCAGACAATGGAGGATTTTGATATTGAGGCTCCTAAATTGACCGAAACCGTAATGGTTGAGGATGTATTATCTGGATTAGTAAAACCGGATGTTGTATACGATCAGGCAGTACAGACGAGACCTCACGTAAAGGAGGCTGAATTTAACGTTGAGAGCACCAAGAAGGCGTTAAAGGTGGCTCAGGCGGGATATTGGCCAACTCTTACTTTTGGAGCGTCATATGAAAATAGTTTCAGTCATGTTTATGATAACGACATTCCCAATTCGGCTATCGCTCATCAATTGAGAGATAACTACCGGATAGCTTTGGGGCTAAATCTAAGTGTGCCTATTTTTAATCGTTTCCAAACACGTAATCAGGTACGTCAAGCCCGTTTGAATATAGAGAATCAACAGCTGATACTCGATAATGTTAAGTTGGCTCTGTTTAAAGAAATCCAACAGGCATATCAAAATGCCACAGCGGCACAGGCGAAGTTTATTTCTACAGAGAAAGCCTATGAGGCAGCTGCCGAATCATTTAAATATGCTGAAGAGCGTTATCAGATAGGTAAAACAAGTGTTTTTGAATATAATGAAGCACAAACTAAATTGATAAGCAGTAAATCGGAACAAATACAATCTAAATACGATTTTGTGTTTAGAAGTAAGATATTGGATTTCTATCAAGGGAAAGAAATCAATATGGAGTAATGATACTTACCATGATTGCAAAATAAATAAGGCTACCGGATGGGTAGCCTTATTTATTTTATAATTTAACTTGAACTCTTTTTCTTTTAAGTAACCTCTATCTAATCTACTAAAAGAAATAACAAGTCGCAGTTTATTTCAATAAGAAAGATACAGTTGTATTGTTTGCAAACTTAGCAAACTCTAAATCGTAAATTGCTTGTTGTTTCAAAGAAGGGTCAGCCTCAAATGCGGCTCCTAAATGATGGGCAACACCTGTTGCATCATTTGTACGGGCAGCTACTATTGCTTCGAGGTAATGAGTCATACCATTTTTGTTGCTTATAGCATTAAGAGTTTGCTCTGCTTGGTTATAATTTTTGGTCAATATTTGAGCCAGTGCAGCATTGTTTGATTTAGTATTTCCAAATGCTTGAATAGCTTTATTATAATCACCTTTCTTTAAATACAATAGACCAAGAGCTTCATTTGAAGTATTAGCTTGTGAGCCACTTGCAATTAATTGCTCGGCTTTAGCGATATCACCGTCAGCCATTGCCAGCAAACCTAGATTCATATTGGGTTCAGGAGCTTTATTATTTATTTGTTGAGCTTTAACAAATGCTTTTTGAGCTGCATCTATCTGACCATTTTCGAAGTAGAAAGCACCTAGATTGTTCCATCCTCTGTAATCGGTAGGGAATCTTTGAGTTACCACCGTGTATATTCTTTCTTTAGGAGTACCGTCTAATGTTGCAGTATATAAAAGCTCATTAGCCGTAAGAGTAGATGGGTTAGTATTAAAAGCTTGAATCAATTCACTATCGGTTTTTCCAACGGTTTCAACATTAGCTATCAAACGAGAACGTCTTAGTTGAGGAAGTATGGTTTCTGCCAGATCCTTATATATAACTGAAATATTCTTGATTTCGCGTTCTCTATCCGCCGGGTCTTGATACATCGAAAGTACACGTAACACCAAGTCTTTGTCTTGAAGGCTCGAAGCTTCTACCAGCTTTTTGAAACCTTCCCAGTCTTGAGCTGTATAATTCGCATATACATTTGTATTTACATTCTCTTTTTTGAATTCTTTATTCAAATAACCGGTTGTGTTTTTTTCACGCTGCGCAGCCAATTTAGAGTTTAGGTCATAACCTCCATCGGGCGAAGCATAAGCTAATACTTCAACATTAACTTTTTGCTTAGGGTTATTATCAGCACTTTTCACCAGGCTTTTCCACGCTGCTAGATTATTCGAATTCAACTCACTCGATCTTAGTTCAGCTTGCTGAATAAGGAATAGGATGTTAGCATCATAAGCGTCCTTGATTAATTTTTGGAAATCATCGGGAGCGTCAGCCGGAGTATTGGTTAAAGCATTCGCTAATGCTGCTGTAGTAATCAATCCTTCAGAAATTTTCACATCAGGAAGAGTTACAGGTTTATTTTTGACAAGGGTTGTAAAGCGTAGATACAATGCAGGATTTGTCATTTCAGGATCATAATCAAATTCAGACTTGATTGTGAAAGGAGCACCTTGTTTTTGGAGAACAACAATACCGTTTCCGGCTATTTTCTCACCTTGATAATTAACGGATGTTCCTACTTGTTCTGAAATTCCCCACTTCAATACGGGTGTAATTGTTATTTCTGCATTTTTATTGAACCATTTCTCAGGGAATTTTCCATTTACAGTTACAGGGATTTTAGATCCTTGAACCTCCATTGGTGTTGGAGTTACACTGAAAAGTGATGGGGAGAGGGGTGTTAATTTGCTACTACACGAAACCAATATGACCGCAAACAATGCAATCATAGTAGACCGAAAGAGAATTTTAACCTTGTTTTTCATGTCTTTTGTTCTTTTATTATTAATTTAGTTCATATCTATATATAACGTATTATATACAATAGTTGTTTATAACTACGAAAGATACAAATAAATATATTAATCTATAATAATGGCTATAATAAATTTTGAATACCTTAAGGATTTTTTAGATCAGAAGGTTTTACTCTATAATCGTCCTCAATTCATAGAAAATGATCCCATTTGCATACCTCACTCTTACGATAGATATGAGGATGTCGAAATAATGGGTTTTTTTGCTGCTATTTTCGCTTGGGGACAACGCCCCACTATCATAAATAAATGTAAAGAACTTTCTCAGAGAATGGATAATGCCCCTTATCAATTTATAACGGAGCATAAAGAGGAAGATTTAAAACAATTGATCGGGTTTAAGCACCGTACGTTTAATGATACAGACCTTTTGTACTGTATTGATTTTTTTAAAAGGCATTATGCCCGATATTCAACACTCGAAACGGCGTTTTTCCCTAATAAGGGTATGACTGTAGAAGGTGGTTTAAATTATTTTCAGAATTATTTCTTCGATGCTCCGGATGCCCCTTCACGTACACGTAAACATATACCTAACCCTTTGCGTAAATCGGCGTGCAAACGTTTGAATATGTATTTGCGTTGGATGGTGAGAAACGATGAGCAGGGAGTCGATTTTGGTTTGTGGAAAACCATTCAGCCGAAAGATCTTATTTGTCCTCTCGATTTGCATGTAGAGCGTACAGCCAAAAAGATTGGATTATTATCAAGAGACAAGCCTGATTGGGTCGCAGCCAAAGAGCTGACTGATAACTTAAGGTTGTTTGATGCAGAAGATCCTGTTAAGTATGATTTTGCCTTGTTCGGCATATCTATCGAAGAGAAGTGTATAATAGATATTACTTAACGTTCTTAGTTATATTATAAAGTATTACTTATTTGAATAGCTTCACTAAGGCTTTTATCAGAAAAGAGCAGAGAGCACTTCTTTTCATCGTATTCATTATATATACATAATCGCTCATCTCATGAAAATTCTCATAGTCTTTTTGTATAGTCTTAGGAATATTTTCGTCTAAAACCTGAGTTCTCTCATGTATATGGGAGTCTATAAGTTGTGGGTTGGTACTTAATCCATCCCATTCAAAAAGAACAATGTCAACGTCAACAAATACAGGTTGTTCGTTTTTCAAGCCAATTGTTTGCAGGAAGAATTTCCAATCCGAGGTTATCTTTAGGGTTTCATCGTATAATCCATAAGTGTCAAATAAATTACGACGAATAAAGGTGGCCTGATGCTTAATTGTTCCCCAATAAAAATCGAATAAAGTAAGATATCTGTTTAAGCTAGGCACTTTTTGAGTGTAATTTCCAAAATCATTAATCTGATGCCCATTAATAAAAGGAGCTGTATAGGTTTGTGACCCAAATATATCTTTCAACACATTGTCTTTTGCAAAAGTATCGGCTGAATTAAGAAAATAACAATAGTCTCCCGTTGAGCGTTCTATTCCTTTATTCATGGCATTGAATACGCCAGTGTCTTTTTCGCTTATCCAGAAAGATATATCCGACGAATACTGTTTTATAATATCTACACTGTTGTCTGTTGAAGCTCCATCAATAATAATAAACTCATAATTAGTATAAGTTTGCTTGATAACGCTTTTTATGGTTCTTTCGAGGCCCTCAGCATTATTTCGGTTTACTGTTATAATAGATATCTTATTCATTGTTTGCAAAATTATAAAAAAAGAGTGACATATGATGCCACTCTTTTTTCGTATCGTCATATCTTCTGTTGATCAAATGTAGCTATCACCATACTTTAATTTCGTATCGGCAACAAACTGCTTAATACGCTGTTCCTGATCCTTTTGGCATATCAAAAGAATATCATCCACTTCGGCAACTATATAATTATTTAAGCCCTGTATGACAGCTAATTTCCCATCAGGTAGTGCTATAATATTTTCCGAACTTTCATAGAATAAGGTTTGACATTTAAGAGAGACGTTAGCATCCTTGTCTTTATCGGAAATATCATGCAGAGATCCCCATGTCCCTAGATCTGACCATCCGAAGTCTGCTGTAATAACACAAACATTAGTTGCTTTCTCCATTACTCCATAGTCGATAGAAATGCTTGGACAATAAGAATATTGTTCTTGAATGAAAGCTTTCTCACCTTTAGTTGTATATATATCTTTTCCTTGATTGAAAATGGTTGCTACTTCCGAAAGGTTATCATTGAAAGCTTTTAAAATAGTCTGAACATTCCAAATGAATAGCCCAGAATTCCATAAAAACTCACCGCTTTCGTAAAAAATCTTGGCTAAATCGAGATTGGGCTTTTCTGTAAATACTTTTACTCTATTTATATCCCCAACAGTCTCTTCATCAATTTGAATATATCCATAGCCAGTTTCGGGTCTGTTAGGCTTGATTCCTAGAGTTAATAAGATTTCATGGTTTTCAACAAAACCTAATGCTTTGTTTATAACAGCAGCAAACTCATCTTCTTTGAGAATAAGATGGTCAGAGGGAGCTACAACTATATTAGCATTCGGATTTATTGCATTAATATGATAACTGGCATAAGCAATACATGGTGCGGTATTTCTCCTAAGGGGTTCTAATAAAATTTGGCTAGGAGCTAATTCCGGAACCTCTTGCATAGTAAGTTCGGCGTAACTTTCATTTGTTACAATAAATATATTTTCGACAGGTAAGATCTTCTTAAATCGATCTACGGTCATTTGTAAAAGCGAACGACCTGTACCGAAGAAGTCAAGAAATTGTTTGGGACGAGCTTCGCGACTAAATGGCCAAAAACGACTGCCAATTCCTCCACTCATTATCACACAATAACTATTTTTATTGTCCATGGTATAAAATAGGGTATGAATTTATATCTATTGTTTACGTCTAACATTAAGACGTAAACAAATGTAATATATTTTATGCAGAGAAAAAAAAATACTTCTTTTTTCAAAAAAAAGAAGAGATGTATGGTATATTCGAAAATATATCTATCTTTGCACTCACAAAAAATGCCCAGATGGCGGAATTGGTAGACGCGCTGGTCTCAAACACCAGTGGATTCACTTCCATGCCGGTTCGATCCCGGCTCTGGGTACTCAAGCGGAAAAAGTTGAAAAACTCTCTCCGCTTTTTGTTTCTGCCTATCACAACTTATCTCATTAGCCAACTGACAGTTAAGATAAATTTATTTTCAAATAAATCATATCTTTTAATTGTTTCCCATTTTCAAACATTTCATGATCGTAATTGTCTATGAAAAAGTCTTTTACCGTATGTGAATAAACAAATCCGATTTTTTTGTAAAATGACAATATTTTATCGTCTTCACCCGTGCCAAGTAATAGTGTATCACATTTATCTTTATAGTACTCAATGATATGCTTTATCATTAAACTTCCGTATCCTTTCTCTTGTTCTTTTTCGTAAGTTGCAATATTTTTAATTTCGCAAGTGTTTGTGTCTTCTTGCGTTACGACACAAACCGTTTTTAAATCAGTGTCATATAATGCAAATAATTCCCCTCTTTCTAAATATTTGAGAATCATACTTTCCTTTTCATCGCCCAATAGAAGCAAATTCATAAACAGTCCTTTATTCTCTATTATTTTTTTAATTTCCATTTGATCAAAATATTTTTTAATGAAAAAACAATATTAATGTAAATAAATGATATATCAATATCAGTAGAGATCTTTTAATTTAGGGTTTAATCCACTCCCTGAATTCACAGATGAAGTCTAAATCTTTAAGAAATTGGTTCGAGAATAAAACGCTTAAGGAGTACCCTGAAGCCTTATCCGCATAACTTCACTCATTCCTCTCACAGGGACTCCATAAAGCCTATTTTATCTATAAAAGAAAGTATTATGACAAAATTTAAGGTTATGGAACTAATTAAATCAACAGATAATATCTTTGCCAAGACAACTAAAAAGTGACATAAGAAAAGGCTGGAAAAAGTTGTCACTTTTGTCATCTTTGTAATGTTTTTCAATCCTTAACACTGATAATAAGCAATCTACAAAAATGACATAAATATACCCCTTCAAGTAAAATGTAATCTACTTTTGTCACCTTGTGTAACTTCCTTTTTTCAAATAACGAAGCTACCGATTAAATTTTCTTATTGATAGCTTTTTGACAAAAAAGAGTGACAATAAAACATAAAAGCAACCTCCTTTAAAATATTTTGTATATTTTAGTGCTTTACTAGAAACAGAGATGAAAATTTAAGGATTGCAATTTAGGATAAAGCATGAAGACAATTATAATTTTAGGAGACGGAATGGCCGATGAGCCAATCGAAGCTTTAGGAAATAAAACTCCGTTACAGGCTGCACATAAACCATACATTGATTTGCTTGCGGCTAAAGGAAAAAGCGGATTATTGGATACAATACCTGCTGGATTTAAACCCGGTAGCGAAATTGCTAATCTATCGGTACTTGGATACAATGTTCCACTTGTTTTTGAAGGGCGTGGTTCTTTGGAAGCTGCCAGCATGGATGTAGATATTGCTCCTGGAGAAATGGCTATGAGATGTAATGTTATCTGTATTGAAGATGGCAAGATCAAAAACCACTCTGCCGGACATATTTCGACGGAAGAAGCTGCTGAATTAATCCATTTTTTGGAAAAAGAACTAGGCGATGATATTGCCAGTTTTTATCCGGGAGTATCGTATCGCCATCTGTTGAAAATAAAAGATGGAAATAAGAATCTGGATTGTACGGCGCCACATGATGTAATTGGCACTCCTTTTGAAGATGTACTGATTAAAGCTACAACTCCTGATGCCGAAGAAACTGCTAAATATCTGAATGGTTTAATACTGAAATCTCAGGAATTACTGAAAGGTCATCCCATCAATAAAAAACGCATTGCAGAAGGCAAAGACCCTGCTAACAGCATCTGGCCTTGGTCGCCTGGGTATAGACCCAAAATGCAGACTTTGCAAGAACTTTACGGTATAAAAAGCGGATCGGTAATATCGGCAGTCGATTTAATTATGGGAATCGGTAAATACGCCGGTTTGAAGCTGATTCATGTAGAAGGTGCAACCGGATTATATGATACCAACTACGAAGGTAAAGCTCAGGCTGCTATAGATGCTCTAAAGAATGACGATTTTGTATATCTACATATCGAAGCCAGTGACGAAGCGGGTCATGAAGGCGATTACGAATTAAAGAAAAAAACAATAGAGTATCTTGATTCTCGTGTTGTAAAAACTATCTATGAGGCTACTAAAGATTGGACTGAACCTGTAACAATAGCTATTCTTCCCGACCACCCTACCCCTTGCCATTTGCGTACACATACCAACAAGCCTGTTCCATTTCTTATCTACAGATCAAATGGAGAAGCTGACGATGTACAGGTATATGACGAATTTGAGTCTGCAAAAGGAGATTTTGGTATTTTGGTCGGTCATGAATTTATGGATACTTTATTTAATAAATAGTCACAAGTCCTAATAATAGACGCGAAAAATCTTTCGTCCATAAAATAGAAATAGATCAAAAATCTGATATGAAATATTATAGTACAAATAAACAGGCACAAGAGGCTACCTTACAGGAAGCTGTGGTTAAAGGGCTGGCATCCGACAAAGGTTTGTTTATGCCCGAAAAGATAAAGCAATTACCTCAATCGTTTTTTGATAAAATAGACACTCTCAGCTTTCAGGAGATCGCTTATACCGTTGCCGATGCTTTCTTTGGCGAAGATATCGAAGCTGATACTCTGAAACAGATTGTTTACGACACGCTTAACTTTGATACTCCGCTAGTACATGTAAACGACAATATATATAGCTTAGAACTGTATCACGGGCCTACATTGGCTTTTAAAGATGTAGGTGCACGTTTTATGGCTCGTTTACTAGCATACTTTATCAAAAAGCAGGGACAAAGCGATGTTAAAGTTCTTGTAGCTACTTCGGGAGATACAGGAAGTGCCGTAGCCAATGGATTTTTGGGTGTCGATGGTATTCATGTGTATGTCTTATATCCGAAAGGAAAAGTCAGTAATATTCAGGAATGTCAGTTTACGACTCTTGGACAAAATATTACTGCTCTCGAAATAGATGGAACATTCGACGATTGTCAGGCTTTAGTAAAGACTGCTTTTATGGATGAAGAGCTGAATAAAAAGCTGAATCTGACTTCTGCTAATTCGATTAATGTGGCTCGTTTTCTTCCTCAGGCTTTTTACTATTTCAATGCTTATGCACAGTTGAAAAAACTGAATAAGGCTGAGAATGTAGTGATCAGTGTTCCGAGTGGAAACTTCGGAAATCTTACTGCGGGACTTATCGCCAAACGAATGGGACTGCCTATTAAACGTTTTATTGCCGCCAATAATAGTAACGATATATTTTATAAATACTTGCAGACAGGTAAGTATAACCCTCGCCCATCTGTTCAAACCATTGCCAATGCGATGGATGTAGGCGATCCAAGTAATTTTGCACGTATATTGGATTTATACAATCATTCTCTTTCGGAAATAAAAAAAGATATTTCCGGTGAATGGTATGATGATAATACTATTAAAGATGTTGTAAGAGAGACTTATCAAAAAACAGGTTATTTACTAGATCCACATGGGGCATGTGCTTATCAAGGTCTTGCTGATTATTTGGAAGAAGATGAAGTTGGCGTCTTTTTAGAGACTGCTCACCCGGCTAAATTCTTAGAAACAGTAGAATCTATTCTCGACAAGAAGATAGAAGTTCCTGCGACTTTAAAAGCCTTCATGAAGGGTGAAAAGAAAAGTATTGCATTAAATAAAGAATACGAAGGTTTTAGAAGCTCGTTACTTCGATAAACGATTCTTTACCATATAATAATAAACCCGACTGAGATCTATCTCGGTCGGGTTTATTTATATCAGTCTGTAACCTTATTTCAAAAAGTCACAAAATAAATCAAATGTTCGTTTAAACTGTTCTGTTACATCTTTCTTTATATTATCCAAAGCCGGAAAAGGATCTTCATGCTTGTATTTATAAGGAAAGTCCAATATATCAACTCTGATAGGAATATCACGGTTAATACCTTGTAAAGTATTTATGACCTCATAAGCAGGAACAACTGTATCTTCTCTTAGTGTAATAGCATAAATTCGGTCACTCATTTCTCTAAACTTACTTTCGCGGTATTTGGTGAGGGTTTTATAGTTCAGCATACTTCTGAAGTTGACTCCCTCAGGGTGTACTCCTCCCAAATAATGCCTTAAGACTTCATCTCTCTTCATATGGCTTTCAAGATGTTCAACCACATACGAATAGAGGCTTACATTTGCCTCACTATCCAAAATAAACTTAGAAACGGGTGATAGCCTGTTAAAGACAGCTCCTCCACAAAACGACAAAAACTTCGATTTCGAAAAATATCCGTTTTTATTGGTCATCATCAATATTTCAGATAAGAAACTTCCTATCGAGTATGAGAATACATCAATGGAAGCTTCGGCATCTATAGTCGGATGATTATTTGCTTTAATATCTTCAATGAGATCAATTACATCATAATAGGTTTGCAAGCCAGACCATATAAATCTTTGCGGCTTATTGTGCAAACGTGTACTGATAGCAACATTCGATAAGCTGGAACCAATCACATCCGGATGACGTTGTTTGCGTTGCTCACTGATCGAATACATCTCACGCATATCGCTCCATGCAGCCGGAGCCCTATTCATATGAAATGCTATGGGAAATAAGATCACAGCCTTGCCAGTCTTCTCAACAATATATTTTGCCCATGGCAGGTATTTCGCCCAGTGCTTTTCATTAAAACCGTGAAACATCAGTAACACACCTTTTGCTTTGGATGTGTTTTTGGGTGCTATTACATGATAACGGAACTTAATATTCTCAAGAATCTCAGCATCTTTTTTGTTGAGCATCTCCTGAATAATATCAGGTTCATACTCATGCTCTGTTCCTGAGAGAATGTACTCGTAATCGTCACTATTACCTGACCCTCCCGGCAGAATGAAACGGTAGTTCGACTCAAAATTATAATTTCGTAATACCGTATTATCGTCAATTTCGATCTCATTAGCATCATAAGATTCAATATCTTTCAGATGCTTAAACAAATCACAATATTCCATTTTCTTTCTATAATTAGGTACAGTAAAAAATAACTCAATTCAAGTTCACTGAACTAAGGACTCAGACCTTTTTATTGCTCTGGCAACTAAAAAAGCAATAAGTCGTTATGCTATAAAATATATTATTAGATATTTTCTTTTACTTCATAGACATCACCCTCTGTCTATTTTCCAGATAATAACTTATATCCAATTCTGCAATACAAACATTTTCTTTTTTCGCAATATTCGCGTTTCAATTGAATGAGTGCTTGAGTATCATAGGCACTTCTTGTTCTTATTCCATATAAAGCGAACTGCTTTATAATCGAATTTGATTCGGGCTTGATTAATTCTAGCGAATTTAAAGCTCTGTCAACATATTGTTCATCATTTAGTCTCCGACCATATGAGAAAACAACAGGTACTACTGCATTTATTATCATCACATCTAACGAAGCATCACCTATATATTTATTCTTACGTGGTGATTCTTCCCCTAAATGATAATGAGTTTGCCAATATTCTGAGGCATTCACATGAAAAAGCAGACGGATCTGTCCCAAATCTTTACATTCCAATATTTTAGCAAAAAGCCCTTGGATGTTCTGTAACAGACTTGCTAATTGTGCAATACGAATATGCGGTGAACTCGTTGGCCGGATACGTAACTTTCTAAATATATCCTTGTCTAAAGGTGTCAGAGAATATTTATTCTTCAGGAAACTATATTCTTGGTGAAGTTTTTTAGTATAGTCATCAGATAAATCAATATCATCCAGCATACCTGACTGTCCGAATAACAGGGCTTCTATCTGTAATGGATTATCTCCTTGTTTTAAGATATAATGCAAAGGCAGACTCAAAGCTAAGCGCTCAAATGCATCCGAATTAAGACCAAATCCCATAGACCTTGATAACAGCACATAAAACACATCTGCCCATGAATTATTAAATCTATCCAGCAACTTCTGGATGTCTGCTGATTTACGTTCGAGACGCTCTAATAATAGAGCATTAAGCCATCCTTGCAAATGGATCGAAGGGTAGTCTTTTAAATAATTACAACACGGTAAGGAAACATCCGAGTTCAATAAAAATTCTATATTGTCTTTTATATGTTGAGGATACTTTATCTCACACTGAGGTATGGGTAGCTTGGCCTCATTATGCACAGTGCCGGATGCAAACTCAACGACATGCAATATTACCGAATTATATACACTATTTTTATCATGTTGATGTTTATACCAATCCTCTGATGACCTATGTATCTCTATATTGCCAACCCAAACCCTCTCTCCTACTTTTACTTTAGCATTAAAGAAATCAGGCCCTGCATCTGTATTATGTAAACCAACATCTAATATTTCGATAGGAATTCCATCTGTTGTTTTTAAGTCCGATTGAAAAAGTCGATGCTTCCATACATAGTGTAATAGTTGCTCCATTTGTAGATAAGTATCAAGAATATATTCAGATTATTTATAAATATGCTTTACATCCATAAAAATAGAAAATATATATTCTAATCGTGATATTAGCAGGTAATATATTCTCTCTTCTTTGTATTTTTTATCATTCGAGAAATTCTTAAACCTTTCTTTTTGGGCATTGTAGATCTAAAAGCAGCTTTGAGTGATTGCTCGCAAAATAACTGCTGCTATTAAAGTTGTATGGCTCAGTGATTGGTGTTCTTTACGCGATGTATTTGTTTTGAGATTATTAAGAGTGTAATAAATTGTGTTGTGTGTATATAATAAAACAGCCTCAGAGTATAAAACTCTGAGGCTGTTTAAAAAGAGGGCGGCTATCTACTCTCCCACCTAATGGCAGTACCATCGACGTGGTTGGGCTTAACTTCTCTGTTCGGAATGGGAAGAGGTGGATCCCCAACGCTATAACCACCTTAATATTGTAAATTAAATATCTACTTATAGAGATTTAATTGAGATGATGTAAAAGAGCTTTCAAATAACTTGTATGTAGCAAACCTGGGTCAATCAGGCGAGACTCTGGGCAGAGTCATGGAAAAAAGTTTCGGGCAATTAGTACTACTCGGCTATGACATTACTGCCTTTACACCTGTAGCCTATCAACGTCGTAGTCTGCGACGACCCTTATAAGGATATCTTATCTTGAAGCCGGCTTCGTACTTAGATGCTTTCAGCACTTATCCGATCCAGACTTAGCTACCCGGCGATGCTCCTGGCGGAACAACCGGTAAACCAGGGGTCTGTCCAACACGGTCCTCTCGTACTAGTGTCAGATCTCCGCAAATATCCTGCGCCCACGATAGATAGAGACCGAACTGTCTCACGACGTTCTGAACCCAGCTCGCGTGCCACTTTAATGGGCGAACAGCCCAACCCTTGGGACCTTCTCCAGCCCCAGGATGTGACGAGCCGACATCGAGGTGCCAAACCATTCCGTCGATATGAGCTCTTGGGAATGATCAGCCTGTTATCCCCGGAGTACCTTTTATCCTTTGAGCGATGGCCATTCCATACTGAAACCACCGGATCACTATGCTCTAGTTTCCTACCTGATCGACTTGTCGGTCTCTCAGTCAAGCGCGCTTATGCCATTACACTCTACGAACGGTTACCAATCGTTCTGAGCGCACCTTTAGAAGCCTCCGTTACTCTTTTGGAGGCGACCACCCCAGTCAAACTACCCACCATACAGTGTCCCCGTATCCACGGGTTAGAATTCAAACAATTAAAGGGCCGTATTTCAAGGGTGACTCCACAAATACTGGCGTACCTGCTTCATAGTCTCCGGCCTATCCTACACATCAAGTGCCCAAATTCAATGTAAAGCTATAGTAAAGGTTCACGGGGTCTTTTCGTCCCATCGCGGGTAATCGGCATCTTCACCGATACTACAATTTCACCGAGCTCACAGTTGAGACAGTGTCCAGATCATTACACCATTCGTGCAGGTCGGAACTTACCCGACAAGGAATTTCGCTACCTTAGGACCGTTATAGTTACGGCCGCCGTTTACTGGGGCTTCAATTCAAAGCTTCTCATTGCTGATGACTTCTCCTCTTAACCTTCCAGCACCGGGCAGGTGTCAGGCTATATACTTCTTATTTCTAATTTGCATAGCCATGTGTTTTTGTTAAACAGTTGCCTGGACCTATTCTCTGCGACCTACATTGCTGTAGGTACCCTTTCTCCCGAAGTTACAGGGTCATTTTGCCTAATTCCTTAACTGTGAATCACTCGAGCGCCTTAGTATACTCAACCCAACTACGTGTGTCCGTTTTAGTACGGGTACGATATAGATTAGCGTTTAGCGGTTTTTCTTGGCAGTTTGTTTACCTACATTTTTAACTTGCCACAAGGGCTCGTCATACTTTCAAGTTCGACTCTTCTAGCGGATTTGCCTACTAAAATCAACATCTACACTCTTTAACCATCTATTCCGTCAGATGGCAGTAGTTTCACTTCTGCGTCCCCACATCACTCTATACAGTAGTAACGGAATATTAACCGTTTCGTCCATCGGAATCGCCCTTCGGCTTATCCTTAGGTCCCGACTTACCCTGATCCGATTAGCGTTGATCAGGAAACCTTAGTCTTTCGGCGAGGAGGTTTCTCACCTCCTTTATCGTTACTCATACCTACATTTGCTTTTCCGTACGCTCCAGAGTAGCTTACGCTACGCCTTCTACGCTGAACGGAATGCTCCCCTACCGATAATATTTTATCCCATAGCTTCGGTAACATGTTTGATGCCCGATTATTATCCACGCATCGCCACTCGACTAGTGAGCTGTTACGCACTCTTTAAATGAATGGCTGCTTCCAAGCCAACATCCTAGCTGTCTCTGTAGCAACACTTCGTTAATTCAACTTAACATGTATTTGGGGACCTTAGCTGATGGTCTGGGTTCTTTCCCTCTCGGACATGGACCTTAGCACCCATGCCCTCACTCCCGGTAAAAACTTATGCCCATTCGGAGTTTATCTGGACTTGATAGGCGGTGAAGCCCTCGCATCCAATCAGTAGCTCTACCTGACATAAGTTATAAGCCGAGGCTGCACCTAAATGCATTTCGGGGAGTACGAGCTATCTCCAAGTTTGATTAGCCTTTCACCCCTACCCTCAAGTCATCCGAAAGCTTTTCAACGCTTACCGGTTCGGTCCTCCAATTGGTGTTACCCAACCTTCAACCTGCTCAAGGGTAGATCACTTGGTTTCGCGTCTACTCCCATTGACTAAGCGCCCTGTTAAGACTTGCTTTCGCTTCGGCTGCGTACCTCAATAGTACTTAACCTTGCCAATGAGAGTAACTCGTAGGTTCATTATGCAAAAGGCACGCCGTCACCATTACTGGCTCCGACCGCTTGTAGGCACATGGTTTCAGGGTCTATTTCACTCCTCTGTTCGAGGTTCTTTTCACCTTTCCCTCACGGTACTGGTTCACTATCGGTCTCTCGGAAGTATTTAGCCTTACCGGATGGTCCCGGTGGATTCATACAGGATTTCTCGTGTCCCGCACTACTCAGGAGTCTGCTAGGCTTGGTTAGGGTTTCGTATACGGGATTATCACCCTCTGTGATCGATCTTTCCAAATCGTTCTACTACTCTAACTTCTTGCCACAGCGCAGTCCTACAACCCCAATAATGCCGAAACATTATTGGTTTGGGCTAATCCCATTTCGCTCGCCACTACTCTGGGAATCACTTTTGTTTTCTTTTCCTATGGGTACTTAGATGTTTCAGTTCCCCACGTTTGCTTCTGGTTAGACCAGATGACGGTTTCTTCAACCGCCGGGTTGCCCCATTCGGAGATCTTGGGATATAATGGATATTTGCTCCTCCCCCAAGCTTTTCGCAGCTTATCACGTCCTTCTTCGCCTTCGAGAGCCTAGGCATCCCCCATGTGCCCTTATTTACTTTTTTCTTCGCCTGATTTATAAGGGTTCTTACAAACTCTTATATACCGGTTTGATATATACTCGTTATATTTTTACTTGCTCTTTTTTACATCATGTCAAAGATCGTTTACCTATTACATAGGTATTGTGGAGAATAACGGATTCGAACCGTTGACCCCCTGCGTGCAAGGCAGGTGCTCTAGCCAGCTGAGCTAATCCCCCGTAGTGGGAAGCGTGACTTCCTTCGTACTTTGTAGTCCCAGGCAGAGTTGAACTGCCGACCTCTACATTATCAGTGTAGCGCTCTAACCAACTGAGCTATAGGACTGGCTTGTTCTTGTGCGCCTGAAACTGTGGATACACAGCTTCTCTGTTCTCTTATTTTGTTAGGTTGTACATAGGTTTTGAAACATTTTAAAAAAGACATTAGACATCGGGTAGATTCCTTTTCTTCAAAGGGTCTCTTTGTTAGACAAGGCTTCTCCAGAAAGGAGGTGTTCCAGCCGCACCTTCCGGTACGGCTACCTTGTTACGACTTAGCCCCAGTCACTAGTTTTACCCTAGGACGCTCCTTGCGGTTACGTACTTCAGGTACCCCCAGCTTCCATGGCTTGACGGGCGGTGTGTACAAGGCCCGGGAACGTATTCACCGCGCCATGGCTGATGCGCGATTACTAGCGAATCCAGCTTCATGGAGTCGAGTTGCAGACTCCAATCCGAACTGGGAATGGCTTTGGAGATTGGCATCCTGTCACCAGGTAGCGACCCTCTGTACCATCCATTGTAACACGTGTGTCGCCCCGGACGTAAGGGCCGTGCTGATTTGACGTCATCCACACCTTCCTCACAGCTTACGCTGGCAGTCTTGTCAGAGTCCTCAGCTTGACCTGTTAGTAACTAACAATGTGGGTTGCGCTCGTTATGGCACTTAAGCCGACACCTCACGGCACGAGCTGACGACAACCATGCAGCACCTACACATCTGCTATTGCTAGAAGATCTGTTTCCAGATCGGTCAGATGCATTTCAAGCCCGGGTAAGGTTCCTCGCGTATCATCGAATTAAACCACATGTTCCTCCGCTTGTGCGGGCCCCCGTCAATTCCTTTGAGTTTCACCGTTGCCGGCGTACTCCCCAGGTGGATTACTTATCGCTTTCGCTTAGCCGCTTATTGTAATATCACAAACAGCTAGTAATCATCGTTTACGGCGTGGACTACCAGGGTATCTAATCCTGTTTGATACCCACGCTTTCGTGCTTCAGCGTCAGTTATAGTTTAGTAAGCTGCCTTCGCAATTGGAGTTCTTCGTGATATCTATGCATTTCACCGCTACACCACGAATTCCGCCTACTTCAAATATACTCAAGAAAAACAGTTTCAACGGCAATTTTAAGGTTGAGCCTCAAACTTTCACCGCTGACTTATCATCCCGCCTACGCACCCTTTAAACCCAATAAATCCGGATAACGCTCGCATCCTCCGTATTACCGCGGCTGCTGGCACGGAGTTAGCCGATGCTTATTCGTATGGTACTTGCAATAGGTTACTCGTAACCTTTTTTACTCCCATACAAAAGAAGTTTACAACCCGTAGGGCAGTCATCCTTCACGCGACTTGGCTGGTTCAGACTCTCGTCCATTGACCAATATTCCTCACTGCTGCCTCCCGTAGGAGTCTGGACCGTGTCTCAGTTCCAGTGTGGGGATAAACCTCTCAGTTCCCCTATCCATCGTTGCTTTGGTGAGCCGTTACCTCACCAACTGGCTAATGGAACGCATGCCCATCTTCTACCGATTAATCTTTAGCAAATATTACCATGCGGTATCCCTGCGTTATGGGGTATTAATCCGAATTTCTCCGGGCTATTCCCCTGTAGAAGGTAGGTTGCATACGTGTTACTCACCCGTGCGCCGGTCGTCATCAAAGTATTGCTACTTCATGCTACCCCTCGACTTGCATGTGTTAGGCCTGTCGCTAGCGTTCATCCTGAGCCAGGATCAAACTCTTCTTTGTATATCTTTTTTATATTCTTTGAAGCGTTTGTCTTTTTTTACTCAAGGTTTTTGACGTTGAGTTAGAGTCTCTAATCTAAAATTAGTCTCTACCCGTCTAATGCTATATTTTTTGTTTCTTATGTATCAACCGTGTCAAAGATCGTTCTTTTTTGCTTCGTTTTATAACCGTCTCTCGGTTTTAAAGCGAGTGCAAAAGTAGTCGCTTTTTATATACGCTCCAAATATTATTACAACTATTTTTGAAAACTTTTTTCCTTTATTCCCTAACTTATATCTAAACAGTGGTTTACATTGTGAAAAAAAAATGAGGATTGGGGGGGAATCAACGGAAAGCTACTATTGATAAGACTTTGGTACAATTTCACGACTCATTTAATTTCGAAAAAACGGATAAAATAATTACACAGACAAAGGAATTCTATTTCTTTCTATGGATTTATTACTGCATCTGAATAAAAAAGAGAAGCTGATTTTATTGTCAGCCTCTCTTTTCTTATATCTCGTTATATATAATGTTCAATTTACTCCCACTCTATAGTTGCAGGTGGCTTAGATGATATATCATATACTACACGGTTCACACCTTTTACTTTGTTAATAATCTCATTAGACACTTTAGCAAGGAACTCATATGGTAGATGTGCCCAATCGGCAGTCATCGCATCTGTTGATGTTACTGCACGAAGTGCAATTGTAAATTCATACGTACGCTCGTCTCCCATAACTCCAACTGATTTCACAGGTAAAAGTATTGCTCCTGCTTGCCATACCTTATCATAGAGGTGATATTCATTCAACATCTTTATATATATATCATCTGCGTTCTGAAGTATTTCTACTTTTTCGGCCGTAATATCTCCTAAGACACGGATACCTAGTCCGGGCCCGGGGAATGGATGGCGTTTAATAAGATGTTCCATCATGCCCAACTCTAAACCAATTCTGCGAACCTCGTCTTTAAACAATAGCTTCAAAGGTTCTACCAGTTTCAAATTCATCTTCTCGGGAAGTCCACCGACATTATGGTGCGACTTAATTACTGTGCCTGTTATCGAAAGCGATTCAATAATATCAGGATAGATAGTACCTTGTCCCAACCATTTTATATCTTTCAACTTATGAGCTTCTTCGTCAAAGACATCAATAAAGCCTTTTCCTATAATTTTTCTCTTCTCTTCGGGATCAGCAACGCCTGCCAATGCTTTGTAGAATCTTTCTTTGGCATTAACCCCTATTACATTTAATCCTAAATGCTCATAGTCTTTTTGAACTCTCTCGAATTCGTTCTTACGCAAAAGACCATGATCGACAAATACACACGTCAGGTTTTTACCTATTGCTTTATTCAGCAACACGGCTGTTACCGATGAATCGACTCCTCCCGAAAGAGCAAGTATAACTTTGTCATTACCCAATTGAGCTTTCAATTCAGCAACTGTCGATTCTATAAATGAAGCCGGAGTCCAATCTTTTTTGCAACCACAGATATTCAGGAAATTATTCAACAGCTTAGTTCCATCTACTGTATGGAATACTTCGGGGTGAAACTGTACTCCCCAAGTTTGCTCGCCTTGTATTTTATAAGCAGCAGCTTTTACATCTTCGGTACTCGCGATTATATCAAAAGTAGAAGGCAATACTGTTATTGTATCTCCATGAGACATCCAGACTTGTGAACCTTTAGCTATACCATCAAACAATGGATCTTGCTCCATAGATACTAAATGTGCTCTCCCGTATTCACGAGAATCGCCTTTTTCGACTTTTCCTTCTGAGGTGTGTGCCAAAAATTGTGCTCCATAACAAATGCCCAATACAGGATATTTCTTTCTGATTTCTGACAAATCGGCTTTAAATGCGTCTTTATCATTTACAGAGAAAGGACTGCCTGATAATATCACTCCTTTTACGGTAGTATCATCTTTAGGAAACTTGTTATAAGGAACTATTTCGCAATATGTATTCAGTTCGCGAACGCGGCGACCAATTAGTTGGGTGGTTTGTGAGCCAAAATCGAGGATAATAATCTTTTCGAGCATAGAGAAGTTTTTGATTAATTCTTTTATGCACACAAAGATAAAAAAAAGATTGCGATTATATATTCATAGGCTTATTATAATCGCAACCAATACATTGTTGTTACCAAAGTATTATGTCTGTTTTCTACTGAATTAATTATCTATGGCATATAATAATACATCTTATATCTATCGGTTCTTTATTATTTGAGCAATTTTAAGCTCTTTATTCACCCAATTGGGAGCACTACTATTTAGAGTGTAATCTGTCGCAATTATAGAATATTCTTTTTTCGATATTTTGACCTCAATCGTATCAGACTCATAATCGTTCCATCTTATAATTGTCACCGACTTACCCTCGTTATCTGTATAAAGGCTAAGAGCTACTGATACAGAGTATTTATCTTCAGAAATATCAGGTTCTCTGAAAAAACAAATACCTGAAACCTCATATTCTATCATTTTGCCTTCTTTTTTATAAAAAGCTCTGACTCGAGATGTTTCGATTGAATTTTTATTATTCGGATTTAACAGATCATTTCCATTCTGATCTACAACATAACTACGAAAGCCAAAATAAAAATAGGGGTCTGGATGTTGGTTATCGCAACTAAACAGGCTTGACAATAATGGCAATACCAATAAGTATAGTATTCTTTTCTGCATATTACTCTCTTGTCTTTACTATTTTAGCAACTTTCAGCCCTTGATTAATCCAATCAATATCTTCATTTCCATTTATCCAATATTTTGTTCCTAATTGTACACTCCCCATTTTTTCTATCTGAACTGTTATTGTGTCAGAATCATATTCATCCCATTTTACAATAGTAACCGATCTATCTTCATATTCAATATGAGAACTAATAGGTATAATAATGTTTAAATAATTAATATTGTCATAGGGAGCATGAATACTATATCCTTTTGGAATACTAGACATTGCATTATAATAAAAAACGGGTTCGCCATCGATTATATGATAAATCTGTATTTGAGAAGTATCTATTGCATCTGGATTCATAGGATTTAATAAATCATTTCCATCTTGGTCCAACACACAACAAGCAAAACCATAATCTAGGTTTGTTGCATTTTCTTCCTTATCGCATCCAAAAAGATATATTAATAATGGCAATACCAATAAGTATAGTATTTTTTTCTGCATATTACTCCCTTGTCTTTACGATCTTAACCAAATAGTCACCTTTATTAATCCAGTCAATATTTTCATCACCGTTAATCCAATATTTTTTACCTATGTATGAGTTAGCAGTTCTTTCAACTAAAATAGAAATCGTGTCCGCTTCTTGTTCATTCCACTTGATAATAGTCGTTGACTTACCCTCGTTATCAAGATACCAACTCACGCTAACAGACATTTCCAAATTTGAACCCGTTATATTTTCATCTGGTCTCCAAAATGAATATCCTTTAGATATAAAAGCCATAGAACTACTATATTGCATAGACTTAAAATAAGGAATAGCCTCGCCATTAATCATATGATAAATCTCTATTCGTGCAGTATCAATCCACCCTATTGACGCCGGATCGAATAAATCATTTCCATTTTGATCAAGTACACTGCAACCAAACCCATAGGCTAAATTTGTTGCATTTTCATTCTTGTCACAACCAAACAAGGTTGATAATAAAGAAAGAGTTAATATTATGGACATCAGCTTTCTCATATCATTGAATTTTATGGTTTAACATTATAAATCATCTTCTTATTGTAGTTATAATTTCCGTCAAGTACTCTCCAATCATTATAGGCATACCAAGTGTTAAGCTCTTCCCACCGCTTTCCCCATCCCCAATTCATATGAAGATAAGTATACATATAAACAGTACCTGTAAAACTACCGTTCGTATCATATTCACAGTTCTCTGAACGCTTATATCCATCACAGACCCATGCATGACCGCCTCCATCATAAGGAATCACAACAATGTGCTTTTCTTCGCCTCCTCTCAAAAACACAGGTCTTTTACTATTTAGCTCAGCTATGACCCTATCTACGTTAAAATCGGCACAAATAGCCGAACTATATCCAAAATTATTTTTAAAGGCACTAGTTGCATCATCATGATGAGCCGAAGACCCCTTACATCCATACTTCATCTTCACCTTACTACCAATATCAGCCATCAAACGGGCAGTCTCATTGGATCCAGTATTATCAGGCATAGCACTCCAATCATAACTTTTAGGATACTGATGATATTTCATTATCTGTGCCATAGCAACAGCTACACAACCTGCAGGTGGTTTTCCATTGGAATAAGCGCTACATTGCCCAGTTAAAATATTAGTAGCAACAAGGTCGTTATAGCCTACACCTTGCCCCCATGTAGTTTTCAACAATGGCTCTACCACTTTATATGTACTGGTGCATTCGCCATTTTTATCAATTCCATCAATATTGGGATCTCCTATGCTTATGGCTCTTTGGATAGCCTGAGGCTCCCAAGCATCTTTTACATTTCCGGACTGCTTCAAATCTGACTTCTTCACTTCTTCTATATATAATGAAGTTTCTTCAAGCCATTCTACCAATCCATCCGGCAGCTCTTCATTCAAAGGGAGCTCTCCCGACTCTGAGAATGCCAGTACAGGAGCAATCCTATTGTCTGCTGACATTACCATAAAGCCTCCATGTTCATAATTTACAACATAGCAAGCTGCTGTATTATCATTCAATCCGGAGACAGGTACAATACTATTAACATGCTTTTGCTCATAAATAGTTGTACCCCTCAAACCAGACTCTACAGGCATTTGTAATTGTGAGACTAATTGGAGTACATCTTGTTGGCTAACAAAATTCGGATCTTGAGATTCTATGCCTACCTCTTCATTTTGACATGAAGCATATAAGAAAACCGTGATCATACTAAAAAAAACTCTGAGGAATAATTTTTTCATTAAGATTTATATGTGTTTAAGTTTGTTTGTTAAGATTTTTCAATAAAGTTTGTTTCTCCTTTTCGGATAGATTTGGTAGTACCTATGTTTGCAAATATAATTTTTTTTATCAAAAAAAGCACCCTCTCGTTAATACTTTTACAATAAACTATTAATAATCAAACAATAGTAACCAATAATGTGATAAAAATAACCATTTAAGTTATTTCTATATTTTGCTATATTTGCTCCATATAGATTTTATATTGAGGGAGGTGTAACATTTTATTCTCTTGTTACGTCTTTAGTATAAAGCAACATTAATCATGAAAAAAGCTATTATATACCTATTCTTATTTACACTTAGCCTTTCGGCTTCGAGTAAGACATTAGATGATATTTTCAGCGAATTCTCGAAAGCTCCTCATTCAGAAAATATAAACCTGAGAAAATTTCTATTTTCTGCTTTAAAAATAGCAAATTGGGATGGTAAAGACTTCAATAAAAAGGTGAACTCCATGTCTGTTTTGGATCTCGAAAGTTGTTCTCCAGATATCAAGCTTCAATTTGCAGAACAAATAGAAAATCTGGAAATGGACGGATATGAAGTATTGATGAAAGTAAAGGACGATGATGATAATGTATTAATAATGTCGAAAAGTAAAAAAGACAAGATTAAGGAATTGGTTATAATCACCGTAAACGATCCTGCCATAATCAGGCTAAAAGGAGATTTTACACCGAACGATCTGTCTGACATAACACAGCAATACGGAGAAAAGAAGAAAGATTAAAAATTGAGCATAAAATATATTCCATAGTAAATGGATGCCATAACATTCAAAGAAAAATATATACCTTATCATCAAAAGCTGTACAGGGTTGCATACAGACTTCTTGAAGATGCTTGCGACGCCGAAGATGTTGTACAGGAGGCTTATATTAAATTATGGAATAAACGGGATGAACTGACGCAGGTTGAAAATAGTGAAGCATATTGTGTAATTTTGTTGCGTAATTTATGCCTCGATTTTTTAAGGGCGAAAAAGAAACATCTGTTTCAGTCAACAGAAGACACTGTCATGTCAGACAATCTGGTATTATCGGATGAGATTGAAACGGTTGATGAAATCAAACATATAGAAACTATCATTGATCTTTTGCCTGAACAACAGCGTAAGATCATAAAATTAAGGCACTTTGATGATTATTCGAACGAGGAAATAGAAGAAATAATGGGCTTAACCAGTGTTAATGTAAGGGTACTGATGTCGCGAGCCAGAAAAAAAGTCAAAGAACTATTTAATAGTTACAACTATGGATATTAAAGATATAAATAAATTACTTCATTCGTTTTACGAAGGGGAAACCTCTCAGGAAGAAGAAAAGATACTTTATAAGTTCTTTTCGGAAGAGAATATTCCTGAAGATATGATTTCCGAGAAACGAATATTCCTGCAATTATATTCAGCACAGGAAAATGATACGCCTCTGCATTTAGAGGAAAAACTAAATGCTCTAATTGATAATCTGGAAAAGAAAGAAAATAATACACAAGCCCACCGTATTATTTTACCGATAAAACAAATGAACAAAACCTGGAGATGGGCTATGAGTATCGCAGCCAGTGTTCTCATCGTTCTGTCTGCCGGTATTTTTGCATATTTTGGAAACAGCGGGAATAGAAACCAGATGCTTGTGGACACTTTCTCAAATCCGGAAGAAGCATATATAGAAACCCAGAAAACTCTATTATTGGTTTCGGGAAAGCTAAATAAGGGTATTCAACAAGTAGAAAAAGTAAACGACATTATAGATAAAGACGTACATTTATGAAAAAGCTAATAATATTACTAACAATTACAATTTCGTCGATATCACTTAGCAAAGCACAACCGGAAATAAAAATAGATATGGACGGTTTGCAAACCGATATATCCAGTGAATTGGCGACATTATCAGTAGACCTGAGTAATATGCATCTCGATCTGGAAGGCATGAAGAATGAGATAAATGCTAATCTTGTTAACCTGGATAATATATCTAACAGTTTAGACTTAAGCAATATAACGGTGAGCAGCACTCATCCCGGAATAAGTATTGAGGTAAGCGACAGTAATACCGCCAATAGCTATGCATATGTCTATACTCCCGGTGAACCGTCGAATAGTCAAGAGAGTTTTACTTATTCCTATACTACAACTGAGACTCCACAGAATAATGATATTTTTAAACAGCTATCCAATACTAAAGGTATTCAGGTTGTGTATATTTCTAAAACCATGCTAGGTATGATGCCTAATATGGATATGCCGGGAGTCGATATCGGAAATATTGCCGGAAAGTTAGAATCATTAGAAATATATTCGTCAGAAGAAACGTCCGCTTCAAGACGATTAATCTATGTATCCGAAGACTTATTAAAGGGTGGTAACTACGAAACTCTAATGCTTATAAAAGACAACGATTCAAGAACTGCATTCTACGTAAAAAAGAATAAATCGAATCAGGGATCAGAAATGCTTATGATAACAGAAGATGGCAGTGATGCAACTATCATAAGATTTTTAGGCAGCTTTACCGTTCAGGATATCAAGAACATTGCAAATCAAAGTAAAAATGGCGTACACATTAATACTTCTATAAATACAAATACGTCCAACAGGCTTAGTGAGGCTGAACTGAATATGAGGATTAAGGAAGCTCAGAAAAGAAACGAGCAAGCTCAGAAAATAGCCATTGATGCCCAAAAGAGAGCGGAAGAAGCTCAAAAGAGAGCAGAGGAGAGAGCTAAAAATGGACAACAGAAAGCGGAAGAAGCTCAGATAAAGGCCGAAGAAAGAGCTAAAAGAGCAGAGGAGAGAGCCAGAAGAGCCGAAGAAAGAGCCAAAGAAGCCGAAGAAAGGGCTAGAAAAGCGAATTAAGATCTCAGACCAATGTCAGCAACTATAAAAGTGAATGCTTTTATAATAAAGTTATATTGTCTCATTTAAAATGTGTAACCTTTCTTTATCTGTTGAGTCTTATCATTATAAACCAACTTAAATCCAAGTAATATGATAAGAAAGAATTGCACTACCAATTATATTAACAGCGTTGATGGATTAAGAGGTATCACGATTTATCGTAGATGCCTTTTTTTGTTGTTACTATTAGTATCATTGAATCAAGTAAAAGGACAATCGCCGGACGTAACTATTGAAGATGTCAGATTCGAAAGTAAGGGAGTTACTCTTGCAGGAACAATCTACACTCCCCGGCATTCACATGCAGCGGTAGTTATTGTACATGGTTCGGGACAAGCTCCTCGAATGGGAGAGCTTGCATCGCTTCTGGCTAAAAACGGTATTTCGGTATTAACCTATGATAAACGCGGAGTGGGTGAATCGGGTGGTATTTATGCCGGACCCGAAGTAGGCTCCAACAATGTTGATTCGGACAACCTCAATCTATTGGCAGAAGATGCTGCCGCAGCTGCAAGCATACTTCATCAGCGGGACAAAGATACACCTATTGGTCTGATTGGTTTCAGTCAGGCAGGATGGGTAATTCCGATTGCTGCCAACAAAAATCAGCTTGTGGATTTTATGGTGTTGTTTAGCGGAGCTGTTATTCCAACTCTTGATCAGCTTATTTTTCAGAATTTCACGAATGGACAGTCCGATTTCTGGGACAGTCACACCGAAGCAGAAGTGAGAGAATACATGCCAAAGGCACGTAAAGCTGTACGCAATGAACCGGTTCGTTATCAATTGGATAAATTTCTAAGCACCGATCCTCTTGATGCCCTCAGTACACTGTCAATTCCGGGTCTTTGGCTTTTTGGTGAGAAGGATATACAAATCCCAATAGGTATATCAATAGAAGTTCTCAACTCACTAAAATCACAAGGTAAGCCTTACGAATACTGCTTGTTCTCGACATTGGGACATGACCTTACACCTACAGGTACTACTCAACCTGTTGAAATTGCTATTCATTGGATTAAAGCTAGAAAAGCAAGGAATTCAGAGTAACAATTATATTACAAATACTAATAAAATAAGCATCCTCTCAATATTGAGAGGATGCTTATTTTATATTTACAGCGGATTATTTACAAGCTGTTCAGCATATCAACCTTACCCTCATTTACGAGTTTAAGGATAAGTTCTCCAAACAATGTATTTTGCCATGCAAACCAAGCTCTTGTAAAGTTAGTAGGATCATCTTTATGAAACGATTCGTGCATAAAGCCGGTTCCTGCATCTGTAGCCATAAGCATTTGTATGCATGCTTTAATTTCGGCATCATCCTGACTGGTAAATGCTTTCATCATTATACTCATAGGCCATATCATATCATAACCGATGTGAGGTCCGCCAATACCTTCTCCTGCTGTACCTTTGAAGAAATAAGGATTATCTTCACTCCATACAAACTTTCTTGTATTCTGGTAAATGGGGTCATTTATTTTATCTGCATCCAGATATGCCAAAGCCAATAAGCTGGGCACATTGGCATCATCCATCAACAATTGGTTACCAAAGCCATCTACTTCAAATGCATAGATTTTTCCATAGGTTGGATGATTGTAGATTGCATATTTTTGTAATGCCGTTTCTACTTCATTCGCCAAAGCTGTACACTCGTTGGCTAACGTGGTGTTTTTCTTTACTGTCTGAAGTATTTCAGCAGCTTCACGCAACGATGTTACTGCAAAGAAATTAGAAGGTATCAAGAACTGAAAAGTTGTAGCATCATCGGAAGGACGGAAAGCCGAAGCAATCAGACCCACCGGTTTTACAGGGTTACCCAATCCGTCGTTCGACATAGTATCCAATTGACGTTCCGTTACCCTCATAAATTTATAAGGACCAACACCATCTTTTCGTTGTTGTTCTTTAAATGTTTGCAACACAAGTTCTATTGCTTTTACCCAATCGGCGTCAAATACACTTGTATCGCCTGTTACTTTCCAATAGTAATAAGCTAAACGGATAGGATAACAAAGCGAATCGATTTCCCATTTACGTTCGTGAAGTTCAGGCTTCATATCCGTCATATCACTCATCCAATGTCCATCGGGAACCGCGCCATCGTTAAAAGCATTTGCATAAGGGTCTATCAGTATACTTTTTGTTTGACGGTGAATTACACCTGCCAACATTTTTTTCAGTTTAGGATCTTTGTTAGCTAACTGTACGTAAGGGAATACCTGAGCTCCCGAATCGCGAAGCCACATCGCATGAATATCTCCTGTGTATACAAAGGTATCGTCCTTTCCATCCTGCACTCTGTAATGAACGGTAGTATCTAATGTATTGGGAAAACAGTTTTCGAACATCCATGCCAAACGCCTGTTTTTTAAAAGCTTATTAATACGGGCGATTTCACTTTCAACGGCTGATGATTCAAATAACCTGTCCGACGGATTAGGACGGTTAGTTACATACACTTGGGTATTATCACTTGCAATTGCCGTTTCGGGCTTTAATACATTATCGGAAGCATGTATCGTACCTACCGATATGGCAGACAAAACACATAGTCCTAATACTTTCTTCGTTAGATTTTTCTTTACAACCATGTTGTGATTATTTATATTATAGTATTCAAATTATTTTTGTCATTCAGATGGTAATATGCCGATTCGATTGTCCGGATCAATTTATTGCGGCCAGACGCGCATACATCTCAACCATGGCGGCTTGCGTCAGCAGCCACTTCGACTCGTCTTTAGTCTTTCCGCTTAAATCTTTATCGAACAATCCTTTATCATCGCGAGCATGTATCCATGAATAATCGAGGCTCTTTTTGAAAGCATCAAGATACAAAGGATTTTTATCTATCTCATACAATTCGATAAAACCTCTGAGCATTACTGCCGAAAACCAGACATCGCCTTTTTTCAGTAGTTTAAACTGCTCCCCTTTTTCATCCGTAAAATCTTGAAAGAAATAATTATAAGCCGCCTGAGCTACATTCTGAGCATCAGTCAAATATTGTTTATCGTTAGTCAAATTATACAATAATGCTGCTGCTTGAATCATTTGGCCGCTATTGTAAGCATATTTAGCTTTACCGATATTACCATTTAGTGCTATATTATCAAAATACAGATAATCGGTCGAATCCTGCAAATTCTCTTTAGTCCATTTATATAAGTCCTTTCCGTGTGAGAAGTAGGTACTGTCATTCGTTGCTTTAAAGAGCTTAAGAGCAAAAACTGCTCCGGGTGCATTTGAACAGGTATTCTTCGATTCTTTTTTCTGTTCGCACCAATAGATTCCACCACCCAGTTTATCATCACAACCACTTATAACAAAGTCCCAGATAAGTTTTGCCTTATTTAAATAGGCTTCTTCTTTGGTCAACATGTATACGTCAGTAAAATCAATACCCAACCAAACATTGTCGTCATAAAAACGATCGGACTGAGGAGCATCGCTTATGTAGGAAGAATAAGCATAGGGCGTTCTTGTTGTATCGAAATACTTTTCGAGAGCGGGTAAGACTCTGTTATCCAATAATTCTTTATACTTTTTATCCTTCGATGTTTCCAACAATACATTTACAGCCGAGAATGTCCCCGAGAAAGGCCAGAGATACGAGTAAGCATTCGGTATATTTGCCTGTTCTTCGGATGCCAGATATGTTGCCGAATATTTGTCGTTAAACGGATATGTTTCTCTAAGAAGATTAGTACTGTCTGCCAAATAATGGGCATATAATGAATCGAGGGTAACCTGTGCTCTTTCTAAGTTTAGGTTAGCCGATTTTGCTGCTTCTTTCTTACATGACACCGAAACAAATACCAGAGAACTTAGTAGTAGGTACTTAATTGTTTGCTTTAACATGGTTATTATTATTTAAAGGTTCTTTACTGCTTTTCATCCAAGACAAAGGAAACTTCATCGTTTTAGAAATTTCATCTTGTACTTTTCCACATCGGTTAACGACATTCTTGTTTCAGACTACAATAACAGCAACTGATCTCAGAACCTCGATACGAAGATAAAAAGGTTTATTGTTCAAATAAAATTTAATTTAACTCTATATGAATTTTTCACATAAAGGAATCAAGACATTCTCAACTCTATACCGCCAATTGCATTGGTTCAATAAAGTTACAATTATATGTACAAAGTATAAAACAATACAATTAAAGGGGCTTGTTTTGTACTATTTTGTCACATTTACATACTACAATGGAAAATCTATTCTTAAATTATTATTCGATAACGGCAGCCCAGCCACCGTTACGTACCATTTTGATGGTTATCTTCTCTCCCTTTTTAACCGAAGAATCTTTCTTTCGGTAATCCATTGCCTGACGACCTGCATTAATACCGTCTTCAAAAGATGTCATTTGGTATGACTTGCCGGGATTCAAAAAATCAAGACTCACTTCAAACGATCTTTCTTTCTCGTTATTATTGGTTATACCACCGATGAACCATTTATCGCCTTTGCGTTTGGCTACAATAACGTATTCACCAACCTTGGCTTCAAGTACTTTTGTTTCATCCCATGTGGTGGGTACTTGCGTTATAAAACGCGTACAGTCTTCATTCCGATAATAAAGAGTCGGATTATCTGCCAGCATTTGCAATCCGCTTTCGAAAACTACAAACAATGCCATCTGATAGGCACGTGTGCCTATACTTGCTGCATTAGGACGCTCGGCACTATATGCTTCGGGTTGCATACTGATCATTGCTCCGGGTGTATAATCCATAGGACCAACTGCATTACGCATAAAAGGGAGATAAATACTGTTGTCTGGATAACATCCGCCCATTTGTTCCATACCCCGTACTCCTTCATAAGATATCACATTAGGATAGGCATATTCTAATCCGGCGGGTTTGAACGATCCGTGAAAATCGACAAGCAGTTCGTTTTTAGCAGCTTCTTTCGCTACACGCTCGTAATAATTAACCATCCATTGATCACTTCTGTCCATAAAGTCAATCTTCAGACCTTTTACGCCCCAATCTTTAACCGTTTTAAACACATCGAAGTTATTTTCTACAACTAACCATGTCAACCAAAGGATAACACCTACATTCTTTTCTTTTCCGTAACGAATAATCTCGTGTACATCTACCTTCGGGTTAGGGGTGTAAGGATCTCGTGTACTCATTGCCCAACCTTCGTCCATTATAATATAAGGTATGCCGTATTTGGATGCAAAATCAATATAGTATTTATAGGTGTCCAGATTATAGCCGGCAACAAAATTCACATCGGGTCCGTAAGGGGAAGCATCGTTCCACCATTCCCAACTGGCCTGTCCGGGTTTGATCCATGCTGTATTTTGCAATTGATTTTTAGGTGAAAGCTTTAGAGTCATTGTATTTTCCAACAATTGCTTATCATCTTTGGTGATTACAAAGTACCTCCAAGGGTAAGTGCGTTTGCCTGATGTTTTAGCAATATAGTCCGCCTCCTTAACGATCTTTAAACTGCGATCTCCATCTTCGCCAAACTCAAGAGGTGCTTTAGGAAAGGTTGACTGCATACCATTACTACCTGTTCCTTTAAGAAACATACAGGGATAGTCGCTCAAATCTGATTCTGAAATCAGTATTTTATATTGTTTTTTTGTATCCAGCAGAACGGGCAAAACTGCCAGATTCTTTTCTTCTGAAACAAATTGGGTTGTCGGAACATGGGTATATTTTTCCTCGTAAGCCGTTTTAAATCCGCCTTGTTGTTGCAAATGAGCTAAATATTCGGAAGGAAAATTGATTACAAAATCTTCTCCTTTTACAATCGATTCTTTCTTGCGGTTAGTAATAAAACGATATGCAACTCCATCATTAAAGGCTCTGAATTCGACCGAATAGTTTTCTTTAAAATTGAGCATCAGCACATTGCAATGATTATTTACTATTGAATACTTGAGGGGTACAACAGGATTAATATTTTCATTAATCACACTCCGCTTTTCTCCTGTCAATTTCGGATCATTTCCTAAAACCTCATTATCCAAGACCAATTGCAGGTAACAATCATTAAGCAGCACTTCGGTATTGTAATCGACCGAATAATAAATTTTATCTTTAATACTGACTGTAAGTTTAATTTCGCCATTAGGTGATTTCACTTCTATATTTTGTGCAAATAAACTTATTGTCCCCAAAAAGTTATAAACCAGTAACGAGAATAAAATCAAGCATGTTTTTTTTGAAAATAGTAAATTCTTCATCTATCTGTTTTTTTAAGGTTATCGGTAACTCAACGTTTTTAATGATCTGTTTTTCGGATTGTAAGGGATAAGACAAACACCAAAATTCAAATCTACAATATATTTATATATTATATGGTCTGTTTTTTAACGATGATAGAACCTTACAGAGACAATGTCTCGAAAACAAACAAAGATGTCTTAAAATCGTACTCGCAAATGTACAGAAAGCTTCAACCGGCTTTACTACAAAGCATTGTTTACTCCAACTTGGCATACGTATCCTCACAAAAAACTCAACTACCAATTGATAAAAAAAGGTTATTATTGTGTTTTATAAGCATACAGAGTTCTCATAAACGACTGATCAATCTTATTAAAAAATATTATATTTGTGTTATGCTAATGATGCGTAATCATTAATACCTAGATCAATCAACATGAAGAAGCTGGCTCTTGTCTTTTGCTTTATATTGTCATACACCTTATTGTATGCATCATCCCAAGATGGTTCATCAACTGATGAGTTGGATAAACTTATCGAGAAAAGAGACTTATACATACAGCAAAAAGAAGACCGGATAAATTCTCTCAAAAAAGAATTATCAAAGCTATCGGATAATACCGAAAAACTGGAGTATTACAATTCTCTTTTTAATGAATACAAATCATATAAATATGACTCCGCCTATGTATATGCTCATAAGTGCCTCGATATTGCCTACCTTCTGAAAGACTCCTGCAAAATTATCGATGCAAAAGAGCATATTGCTTTTTGCTATCTCTCGTCGGGGCTTTTTAAAGAAGCATCTGACATCATAAACTCAGTAGATATAAATAATGCATGTGAGGATGTAAAGAAAAATTATTATACGCTCCTTGCCAGACTTTATTTTGATATGGCGGATTATAATAATGTCGAACCCTTCAAAAGCCAATATATATCCGAGGGCAACAGATACTGCGATTCGGCAATTGTGTATACCCCTCAGAATTCACCCGAATTATGGTCTATAAAGGGTTTGAAATTAATGCAGCTCCGTGACTTTAATGGAGCAATAGATATGTTTCTCCCATTAGCTGAGTCATCTAAAGGTGTAGATGATCATACTTATGCCATTGCAGCATCCAGTCTAGGATTTATATACGAGGAATTGCGAGATAAGCAAAAGGCAATACATTATATGATAGAGGCTTCTATAGGCGATATCAAATCGGCAACCAAAGAAACCGTTGCTCTCCGCAACCTTGCCAACCTGCTATATGAAACAGGAGACGTCCATAAAGCCAATAAATATGTCCGTCTGGCAATGGAAGATGCAAACCTGTATAATGCACGCCACCGAAAAATATCAATCAGTTCCATACTTCCTATCATTGAGAAAGAACGGTTCGAAATGGTTGAGAAACAGCGGAATATATTGATAGGCTCTGTTCTTATTATATCACTCCTGTTTTTATTACTGTTAGGTACTACCATCATTATATACAAGCAGGTAAAAAAACTACGACTGGCACGTCATACCATTCAGGAACAAAACAAAAAGCTTCTATCTACTAACTCTAAACTGATGGAGGCTAACAAAATAAAAGATGAATATATTACTCAATCTATCTACGGTGATTCAGAATATATTGATCGTATAGAACACATATACAAGATTGTAAACCGTAAGATAGTTGCCCGTCAGTACGAAGACATACGCTCTTTTCTAAAAGAATCTGACCTTCGAAAAGAACGTGAGAATATGTATTCATCGTTCGATCAAACTTTCCTTAAACTGTTCCCTGACTTTGTGGAGGAATACAAGAAACTCTTTTTAGCTGACGATATACTCGATATGGATATATCTAAAGGATTGACCCCTGAGATACGCATTTTCGCACTTATCCGTTTGGGTATACACGATAGCGAACGTATTGCCAAATTCCTCAATTACTCGGTAAATACAATTAATACTTATAAGACCAAAGTAAAAAATAAATCCATTATAGCCAATGAGCTTTTTGAGCAAAAAATAATGGAGATAAAAACTGTTCAAACAAACTAAGATCTAATCTCAAACTTCCATTTTAACATTTACAAGAGTCCGAATACAATAAAAAAAGCTGAAACAAGGCTGTTTTTATATGATATTTCGGTTATATTTTCACGTACAACACAAAATCATAACTATATAACAACCAGCGACTAAAACATCAAACCTATACAAAAACACTTATATATTCCATTAGTTACAGACACTTTGTTGTAATAGAAATTACATTTGTATCAGGACGTATCTCTCATTCAAGAGAATGTACCTTGTTAACAATATTCTTAAAATCTATTAATAAAATCTTTAACTCCATGAGAACATTAAAGTATTTGTATGTCTTTCTGCTAATGGTTGCCGTACTTCCCTTTGTGTCGTGCAACGATACGGACGACGGCTCATTTGTAGCTCCTATTACAATTTATGAAAAGATCAATGGCAATTGGGCTGTAACATCGCTCAAACAAATAGATGAAGTAGCCAAAGCCAATGCTCAGACTCCTACCGAGATGACTTTAACGGATCAGTTCGGGTTTTCGACTTTCACAATCAATCTAAACGTTGATACCAATAACGAACCCACAAATTATCTGATCGGAGGCACTGCACCCAAATTCTTCCCTACCGAAGGATATTGGTCATTGGAATATCCCTTTCAAAATACGGATGGATCGGCAAGTATAATAAACCTATATTCGGATGCTGCCAAAACAATTCAGGTTGCCCAGTTAAGTGTAACCTCAATGCCGAGCACCAATAAAGTTCTTGAACTTAAGTTTTCACGCAAAGCCAAGGGGGTAACTTTCGTCTCTTATGTATATCAATTATCACCTGCTCAACAATAATAAGGATTCAGATCTTTGTATTGCTTTGGTGCAGCGGTGAACCCATATGTTCACCCACAGAGGACAGACACATAGGTCTGCCCCTACAAATAAAAGATATCATTCAATACTTTCAATTAATTCATTAATCAAACATGAGAACCATGAAATATATAACAATAGTATTATTGACTTTTGCAGCTATACTCATTCCACGAAACAGCTTCGCGACAGAAGATGTGGGAGCGCCTGCAAAGGTATGGACATATCCTGTAGTATATGCTCTGGATCAGGAAGTAACCTGGTATTTTGACATGACAGGAACCGGATTCACCGAAAAACAAGACCTTTTTCTCTGGGCATGGTCTCCCTCCGAACCCGATGCTGGAAATTTCGATAACTCATCGGATTTTGCCAAACTGGAATATGTAAGCGGCATGACTTGGAAAAAGACACTTACTCCGACCAAATATTTTAATAAAACGGTAGCCGACATCGAAGCATCTTCGGGTTTCTGGATGCGCTTGAAAAGTAAAGGAAACGAAAAACAGAGTGATGTGGTACAAGCTCCCTGGTCGGTTGGCGATATCAAAACATTCAAAGAATCGGGCGAAGCTGTACAAATATTCCCTCAAAAGTTCTATCTGGATGAACCGCTTTCGATACTTGTAAATGCTGAAAAACTATGGGTTGGCGGAACACAAAGCGGACTGGCCGGTGAAGAAATATTCTTTCACAGTGGTCTTAATAACTTTGTAGCAGGCGCTATTGTAGAAGCAAATATGGGAAATCCCGATCTTGTAAAAAAGACTAAGCTTACACCTATCGGTAATAATATCTACAAGATTGACTTTATCCCACGTGAATACTACGGGGTAGGTGAAGATTTTATAATGGAAAACATCGAATTCTTATTCCCAACCAAAGATTGGGCTAAAGTGGGAACAAACGAAGGTGGTAAAAACTTTGTAATACTGGCTCCGGGAGTACCTATTCCACTTGATCCAATATTCTCATTTTTCCCTCAAAAATTCTCTCAATACGATATTCTTACCCTCATCAGAAAAAACAACGAAAAGAGTAGTCAAGGGCTGGTTTACACAATTACAGCCGGAACTAAAACTATTACAGGCGAATTTACAGGAAACAAAGACGAGATGAGAGCTTACATAAATCTTTTTCAATCGTTAAGCACCGAACCTTCTATTGATAAGATTAGCCTGCTTGTAAAAGACAAAAATGGAGCTGAAATCATTAAAACCGATATTCCACTTGTACCATTATCTGATCTCAATTAAGGTCACATGCCTATTAACAATAGTTAGTTGGATCATGAAACATGACAATAAACATTTTACTAAGCTTAATTATGTTACTACAAAATAACAAAAGGGTCTGTGACCTCATAAAAACTGAATACCATGAAACTTTATTATAAAAAATATAAACTTCACTTCAGCCCATTTCTATTCCTGTTGGCGCTTTTTATAATGTCACAGCAAGCATTTGCTCAGGATATTTCGGTTACGGGAACAGTTACCGATACCAATAAAGAACCGTTAACCGGTGTAAGCATTAAGGTAGCAGGCACTTCACTCGGCACAGTGAGTGATCTCGACGGACACTTTACACTATCATGCCCCGCAGGCAGCACGCTTGATGTATCATACATCGGGTTTATGAACCAAAAATTACCTGCTCAAAAGAATATGACCATCGTATTATCCGAAGATGCTGTTGCCCTTCAAGAAGCAGTAGTAGTAAGCATCGGGTACGGAACTATGCGAAAATCGGACTTAACGGGAGCCATTGCCTCAGTTAGTCAAAATGATCTCAGACAAGGGGTAATTACCTCAGCCGAACAACTTTTGCAAGGTAAAGTTGCCGGATTGTCTGTGTCTCAAGGTTCGGGCGACCCTGCCGTAGGAGCTACTATGCGATTAAGGGGGGGAACATCACTTTCGGCCGCCAATGCTCCCCTGGTTGTTATCGACGGTATACCGGGAGTGGACATGAACACTGTTCAACCTTCGGAAATTCTATCTATAGATGTATTGAAAGATGCTTCAGCAGCAGCCATATACGGTTCACGCGGTGCTAATGGTGTTGTTATTGTAACAACCTCACGTGCAGCAAGCGGAGTCGAAAAACACACTATTGAGTACAACGGTTTTGTGGCAGTAGGAACTGTTGCCAAAAACATGGATCTTCTGTCGGCAAACCAATGGAGGGGATATGTAAGAGACAACAACGTAACGAGTGCAATAGATTATGGCGCTAATACCGATTGGCAGAAAGAGCTGCAACGCACAGCTATTTCTCAGTCACATAACCTGTTCTTTACCAACGTAAATAAAAACAGCGGATTCAGTGCCTCTATGTTATATCTGGATAGTGAAGGCATAATTGATAACAGCGGTCTCGAACGATTGGCAGGGAGTCTTGCAGCCCATCAATATGGATTCGACAAACACCTTAAACTCGAAATGGGTATGACAGGTAGTGTCGATAAATGGAATCCTATCGATACACGTATTTTCGAACGTGCAGCCAACTTAAATCCGACCGTACCTGTTAAAGATCAGAACGGAAACTACACTTCTATCGGTGGAACTAATACCGAAAATCCTGTTGAATTGAATAACAATCGTTTTGCAGATGATTCACGTTACCGCTTTCTGGGATACGGAAAAATCGAGGTTGAATTGATGAAAGGACTAAAAGCGACTGCTAACGGATCTTATGAATACAATTCGGCTCAACGCAGATTTTACCTGCCTACTTACGCAATGATGGAAGGTCAGGCTGAAAAAGGTCGTGGAGAAAGAACTCTTGCCGATTACAGAAATATGCAGTTGGAGACGTTTGTAAATTACGATACACATATCAATACGAATCACGATCTGAACTTCTTGGCAGGATATTCATATTTGAATAATATGTACGAAGGATTCGGTGCTACCCGAAGAGGTTTTGATACCGATGCGTTTCTTTACAACAATCTGGCCGCCGGTGGAGATTACCGTGCAGGTGACGTATATTCTTACAAAGGCGAATCGAGCTTAGTATCATTCTACGGGCGTGCCAATTATAACTATATGGGCAGATACATGGCAACCGCTACTTTGCGTAACGATGGATCTTCACGTTTCGGTAAGAATCACAAATGGGGACTATTCCCATCCATGTCATTGGCTTGGAGGGTTTCAGACGAAGCGTTTATGCAAGGAGCAACAGGCTGGTTGGATAATCTTAAGCTACGTTTAGGATACGGTGTTACAGGTAATCAGGACGGTATCGGCGAATACAAATCGTTGTCTCTTCTGGGTGCTGACGGAGCTTCGTATTATGATGCAACAACCGGAACATGGAAAAAATCGTATGCTCCTGTTCAGAATGTAAACCCCGATTTGAAATGGGAATCTACCACTCAATACAATATTGGTGTTGATTTCGGTTTATTCAGAAGAATAAATGCTACTGTTGAAGTATATTATAAACAAACCAATGATCTTCTTTGGACATATCCAGTGCCTCAGCCACCTAATTTAGTGGGTACTATGTTGGCAAACGTAGGAACTCTTTCCAACAAAGGGGTTGAGCTATCATTAAACGGTAATATCATGCAGGGTAAAGATTTTAGTTGGGATGCTAATTTCAATATATCCTACAACAAACAAAATATTGATAAACTGTCGAACGAGTCCTTCCAAGAGTCGGGTCTAAAATCAGGATCACTACACGGACTTAGAGGTCTATCGGGAGTGTACTCGCAAATAATAAAAGAAGGTCTTCCCGCAGGTGCTTTCTATGGTCCAAGATGTTTAGGATTAGATGAAGAGGGTAAATACGTGCTGAATACTGATGCAGACGGAAAACCTATAGACGAATATCTGGGTAGTGCTCAACCTAAAGTGAATCTTGGTTTTGCAATGAGTGCAACTTACAAAGACTTCGATATGAGTGTTGCCACATACGGAATGTTCGGTCAGAAAGTACTTAATGCTACTTACATGAGTATGTATGACCCGACTCGTTTGCCTGCTCAGAATGTACCTGATAAATTTTTAACCAGTGGAATTAAATCAGATCCTGTATTTTCCGATTATTGGGTTGAAGACGGTTCTTTCTTCCGCTTGCAAACACTGACTGTGGGTTATACTATAAAATATTTAAAAAAACTGGGACTTAACAAAGTAAGAGTGTATGCAACAGGCGAAAACTTATTCACAATAACAGGTTATAGTGGTGTAGACCCTGAGGTGAATACAAGCGGACTTGAGTCTCCGGGTATCGACCGCTTCAACTTCTACCCTCGCCCACGCACTTTCTCTTTTGGTTTAAACGTCGCTTTTTAAGGTCTGAGACCTCTAACTTTTGAAAAAGATAAATCATGAAAACAAAAATATTATCCATATTAGTATTGACAGCCTTTTTCTCTACATCGTGTACCGATCTTGATGAAAAGCTGTATGACAAAGTTACAACTGACGATTATGGTAAAACGGCAGCCGAAATACA
Source organism: Dysgonomonas sp. HDW5A (assembly GCF_011299555.1). Classification (NCBI taxonomy): domain Bacteria; kingdom Pseudomonadati; phylum Bacteroidota; class Bacteroidia; order Bacteroidales; family Dysgonomonadaceae; genus Dysgonomonas; species Dysgonomonas sp. HDW5A. The sequence continues at coordinate 1,422,221 of NZ_CP049857.1, forward strand.
GACTATTGTAGGTGGAGCATACGCCACATTAAGAGGATTCAACGATTCGGACAAAGGGGGTACTATCTGTTATCCGACTTGCGAATATGTATTCTTCTTGGAAGAATGTGCTTCGGATGAAGCGACTATCCCCACTCGTGGAACCGACTGGTATGATGGCGGACGCTATCAGCAGATACAATATCACACTTGGAATGCAAGTAACATCATGATACTTAGTGCATGGAAATACTGTTATCAAGGTATAGCCAACGTAAACTCGATTATTTATCAGGTAGATAAATCGAACCTGACTGAGGATGATAAAGCTATCGTGAAAGCCGAGCTTAGAGGTATACGCGCCTATTATTACTATCAATTATTAGATCAGTTTGGTAGTGTGCCTATCGTAACCAGCTTCGAAGAATCGGAATTACCTGCTAAATCGTCTCGTGCCGATGTATTCAAATTTGTAGAAGATGAATTGAAAGATATTCTGGATAAACTGCCTTCGGCTATCCGTTACGGTGCTTTCACTCAGAATGTAGCCAACAGTCTTTTAGCACGTTTGTATCTGAATGCAGAAGTATATACAGGTACACCACGCTGGCAGGATTGTATCAATGCAAGTGAAAAGGTGACAGGTTATATTCTTGAATCGGATTATTTCACTAGTTTCAAAACTAAGAACGAAACTTCACGTGAGATTATTTTCGCTATTCCTTACGATCATAAAGTGGGGACAGTAGGTAATTATCTGGCTTCAATGACTTTTCATTACAATCAACGGTTTGCATTCTCTACAACAGGAGCATATCCTTGGTGTGGTAACGGTATCAGCGCTCAACCGGGCTTATACTCGTCATTTGACGAAAACGACGTAAGACGTGGGTCTCTGCTTATCGGTGAACAAAAGAACCTTGCAACGGGTGCTACTATTATGATGGACAACGGTAATCCTTTGATTTATACCGAAGAATTCACCAAATATACCAATGCCCTACAGAATGAAGGAGCACGCCTCTTCAAATATCAGATACAAGCCGACGATCAGTGGGAACGTGACAATGATTGGGTATTGATCCGTTATGCGGAAATACTGATGATGAAAGCTGAAGCAAACTTCCGATTAGGATTTACAGCCAATGCTCTCATCTATGTAAATGAAATACGTAACCGGGCAGGGCTTCCGAGCCTTACGACTCTTACTCTTGAAAGTCTGGATACTGAATGGAAACATGAGTTTGTCTTCGAAGGTCTTCGACGTACAACCAATATCCGTTTCGGAACATTCTTCCAACCTTGGTGGGAAAAAGGGGCAACTCCTCGATACAGAGGCGTATATCCGATTCCTCAAACTGTGTTGGATTTGAATCCTAATCTGAAACAAAATCCTGACTATAATTAAATACAGGTAAAGGCACAGTGAATTGCTGTGCCTCTACTTTCACTCAGATAATAGAGAATATGAAAAAAACACCATTTATAACACTTTGCCTCATCCCGCTATTTATATTCAGCAATTGCGGAAGGGATGATTTACCTATCATAAAGGAAAAACCGGTAGAGGAATTTAGTCCAGTCAGCGTAACCAAGACCAATCCGATGAAACTGTATGTACATTATATGCCTTGGTTTGAAAGCAAAGCTTCCAATAATGGTACATGGGGACAGCATTGGACTATGGCAAATAAAAATCCCGATAACACTGATGCTAACGGCAAACGTGAGATAGCATCGCACTATTATCCGCTTATCGGACCTTATGCTTCGGGAGACGAAAATGTAATTGAATACCATCTTCTATTGATGAAATATTCGGGAGTAGACGGTATATTGATCGATTGGAACGGTACTCGCAATTTATATGATTATCCGTCTATAAAAAACAATACCGAAGCTATTGTAAAAGTACTGGACAAGGTCGGGTTAAATTTTGCAATTGTATACGAAGATCAATCTCTTAGAGAAGGGTTACAGGATGCCGAGAAAATAACTCAAGCCAAAGCCGATATGAAATATCTGGAGAGTACTTTTTTCAGTAAGGAGAATTATATCAAAATCAATAATAAGCCTCTATTGATGGTATTCGGCCCTCAGGAAATAAAAAAGCCTGCCGATTGGAGTTCGATATTTTCGGTATTAAAAACGAAACCTACTTTCCTTACACTGTATGCACACTCGGCTGGTACAGCTAATGAGGGCAATATCAAAAATGCAGAAGGCGAATATATTTGGGTAGACGCAACTCCGATGGAAACTAAGTATGCAGGTAAAGATGTATTGATGGGTGGAGCATATCCCGGATTTGATGATTTCTACAAAGAAGGTGGTTGGGGCGAAAGTGTACTGGCAGATATTGATTATGCGAATGGAGCAACATTCAAAAATCTGTTAGCAATGGCAAAGGATAAAAAGGCCGATTATCTGCAACTCATCACATGGAACGATTTTGGCGAAGGCACAATGATAGAACCTACCCAAGAATTCAAATACAGTTACCTGACCGAATTGCAAGGCTTTGCTGGTGTATCTTATAATGTATCGGTTCTGGAAAATATTTACAAGTTGCATTCTTTGAGAGAGACTTATAAGAATGATGTCAAGAAGCTAAGAACGCTGAATCAAGCCTTTTACTATTTCGTTTCATTGCAAAATGATAAGGCAAAAGGTTTGATTGAGGAGGTTGAAGCTACAAAGTAACTTAGTAATGCCAATTGAGCGTTATATCTTTTACTACGCGCAATCAGAGATTGCTTTTGTCCGTTAGGCTCCCCGACCTTGCCGGTTGCACGGGGTACCCGCAGGGTGAAGAAAGCGTTAATAAACAAAAGGATATCAATAATAAATGTTTTTCTTTTGTTTTAGCTTTCGAGTCCGTAGCGGGTCGGGCAAAGAGGCTCAGTCTTGATCTTTTGTTTCGTTTTGCATCAAGGCAAAATGAAAAACAAACCCAGAGGGTGCGTTAGAAAAAATGACTTGCATGACCAATAAATAAGAACCAACAGATTCATTCCGGTTTTTATCTATAATTAAAGCAGTTACAACGAAAAAAAGGTAACAACGAACAGAAGAAAAAGAAACAGTCTAAAAAGTGTCACTTTTGTAACCTTTGTAACCTTTTTGAAGTTAAAATACTAATTATGAGAATTTTATTAAATTACAAAAAGTGACATTCAACAGTCTACTTTTGTAACTTTTTTGACACCTTATGGTTACTAACTGTTACCTTATTGTAGAGTTATTTTGTACTGATTCATATAAATAATAAAAAGGTCTTGGACCTCACTAAAAATAATAAGTATTATGAAACAATTAGCAGTGTATATCCTTCTCGTTTTCTTTTGTTTAACTTCATGTGCAAATAAAGAAAACACGTCAGTAAGTTCTCCGGATGGGAGCATCCGAGTACAAGCCGGTATAGAAAACGGGAAGGTATATTATACAGTCGATAAAAAAGACAAAGCTATTCTTAATAAATCCTTTCTTGGGTTTGTTCTTAAAGATGGCGAGTTAGGAAAAGACGTAACGATTACCGACGTAAAACATTCGTCTTTCAGTGAAAAATGGGATCAACCGTGGGGCGAAGAAATCACTGTAGATAATACCTACAATGAGATGACAGTGGATGTACAGGAAAACGGCGGATTGAAACGTAAATTTTCGGTGGTTTTCCGCATATTCAATGATGGTATCGGTTTCCGTTATGTATTCCCCGAACAAGAGAATCTAAAGGATTTCGTCATTATGGATGAGTTGACCGAGTTTGCTCTTGCAGGCGATCATAAAGCATGGTCTATACCCACAAGTACATTGTATTTTGAGAATCTTTACAAACCATCGCCGGTCAGCAGCCTCGATACTGTATGCACTCCTCTGACTATGGAGACTAAAGACGGATTATATTTGAGTATTCATGAAGCAAATCTGACGGATTATGCAGGACTGAATCTTACACCCGAAAATGGTACGACTACCCTTAAAGCTTATCTGACTCCTTGGTCAACAGGTGAAAAGGTATTCGCAAAAGCACCATCGGTTACTCCTTGGAGAACGATGATTATTGCCGATAAAGCTGCCGATTTGCTTCTTTCACGTTTAATGCTGAATTTGAATGAGCCTTCGAAAATCAAAGATACTTCGTGGATTCGTCCCGGACGATATATCGGTATCTGGTGGGGTATGCACATGGAAGATTATTCATGGGCACAAGGTCCAAAACATGGTGCTACAACCGAAAATACAATGCGTTATATTGATTTCGCAGCCAAACATAACTTCTCTGGGGTATTGGTTGAAGGATGGAATTTCGGTTGGGATGGTGACTGGACAAAAGAAGGTGATAAATTCAGCTTTACAAAAGCGTATCCCGATTTCGACCTGAAAAAGATAACCGAATATGCAGCTTCTAAAAATGTAAAACTGATAGGACATCACGAAACAGGCGGTGCTACTCAAAATTACGAAAATCAATTAGACAGTGCTTTTGCCCTGTATCAAAAATATGGCGTGAGTGCAGTGAAAACAGGTTATGTAAGCCCCCTACTCGATCATAAGGAACGACACAGCAGCCAATACGGTGTGCGTCATTTCAGAAAAGTGATCGAAGCAGCCGCCAAATATCATATAATGATAGACAATCACGAGCCTGCCATGCCGACGGGATTGCAACGCACATGGCCTAACCTGATGACTCAGGAAGGATTCAGAGGACAAGAGTATGACGCATGGTCGAGAGACGGTGGAAACCCTCCTGAGCATACAACTATTCTACCTTTTACGAGAGGATTAGCTGGACCTATGGACTTTACGCCGGGAACTTTCAACTTCACCAACAAGGTATTCCCTGCCACTCATGTTCAAACAACTTTAGCCAAACAACTAGCCTTATTTGTGGTATTGTTCAGTCCTTTACAGATGGCATCGGATATGATCGAAAATTACGAGAATAATTCTGCCTTCGATTTTGTAACCTCTTGCCCTACTTCCTGGTCTAAGACTATAGTACCCGAAGCCAAGATAGGCGAGTATTTAACCATAGTACGCAAAGACCGTGATTCTGAGAACTGGTTTGTTGGAGGCATAACCAATGCCAACAGCAGAGACCTTAGTTTACCTCTCAACTTTTTAGATAAAGGAGCAAAATACAAAGCGACAATATTTAAAGACGGCGAAGGAGCAGATTACAAGAGCAATCCGTATCCCGTAGAAATTCAGGAAATGGAGGTCACAGCCGAAACTGTTTTAAATGCAAAGCTGGCAACAAGTGGCGGAGTAGCCATTCGATTAATTAAGCTATAATCAATCTATGTTCCGTAAAATTTAGGTCAGAGAAATAGCAGGTAAACGAAAAAGCCCATGATTTGAGTCATGGGCTTCTTTAAGGTCACAGACCTTTTTATTGCTTTGGCAAGTATAACAAATACAGATTGTTATGACTATAAAATACACCAATAAATTTTATTCTTTACTTATATCTAAATCTGACATCTTATTTCTTGTCCATCAGCATCTTCTCCAGCAAGCTGATCTTTTCCTTTTCATTGGCAAGCATTCGCTCGTATAACTCTACTTTTTCATTACACAATTTGATCACCTCTTCTAGAGGATTATAGTTATTCTGAATTATAGCTACAGCATGATCTGAAAATGTACTATTTTCAATATAATAATTGAAACACGCATCTTCTTCTAAATTCTTAAGAGTATCAACTGGTACTTCCAATGCTTTGGCAAAGCGTTGCAACATTTCCTCATCGATAACTCTTTTATCCTCGTACCTCGAAATGGTCTGCTGAGACAAATTAACCAACGGTTCTAAGCCCTGTTGACTTATTCCTTTTGATTCCCGAATACGTTTCACATTATGTCCCTGATGTACATTGGGTCTATCTAAAGTTTCTGCTTGAGCTTCCATGAATGACGAATTAATAGTTTACGATATAACGGATTGGTATTTGAAATGTTGACACCTCTACAAATATATATAAAAATAGAATGGAACCGAGTGGGTGAATAAATAATTTGTGAAAATCGAGTGGATTACTCTTGCGCTTATCCTGTAAATTTAAGTTTTTTGTATCACAATAATTTTATCTATAAATAGAGAAAACATCCTTACTAAACGATCTTTGAATATATTGAACAGAACTATAACCCATACGATTAATTAATCTGTATTGCCATTCGGCATTGTAAACATGTGTCTGTGAGAAGAGAGAAGAAAGGCTTTTGGATATGAGCCTTTCTTCAATCTTTGAAAATAGACTTTCGAATTAAAACCGACCTACATTCATTTAACTGATTATAGTAAACAACCTCAGCACCTCAGCACTCTTTTACAACTGCTACACTAGTTCAACGCCTGATAAAGTACTCTTCTTTATGGGCGTTGATCATTTATTTCAAAAAGAAAGAAAATCACAACTTTCTATAATATAATTCTAGAATTATCGTTTAATATGTAAAATAAATACTTATTAAAACAATAATAAGAGGCTTTTGACAGGTTATCTAAACGAAAGCTACAAAAAGAATACATACTATGGAGTATAGAAAATTAACTGAATCTGAAATCTTAGCACTACAAAGTCAAGGGTGTGCTTGCGACAATTGGGACAATGTATCTGTTCATCACCAATTCAACACAACCTATATCTGTCAGGTAAATTTTTCGGGAGAAATAAAACTTGGGGTTTACGAAAAAGAATTCACCCTTCCGGGAGGAATCAAGAAACATTCGGGAATCAAAAATGTCACGCTTCACAATTGTGAGATAGGCAATAATACCTTTATTTCGGACGTAAACAATTACATTGCAAATTATAAGATTGGAGATAATGTATTTATCCACAACTTAGAATTAATGTATGTCGATCATAATTCGTCTTTCGGCAATGGAATAGAAGTTACGGTTCTGAACGAAACAGGAGGGCGGGAAGTTATTATTCACGACAATCTGAGTGCTTCATTTGCCTATATTATGTCATTTTACCGACATCGTCCGGTATTGATTCATAAGATGCAGGAAATCGTAAAACTACATACACAAAATAACTCTTCTTCGATTGGAACCATCGGCAACAATGTGAAGATAATAAATACAGGCACGATCAAGAATGTGCGCATACACGATTATGCTACCATCGAAAGTACCTGCCATCTCGAAAACGGAACTATCAACAGTAACGAATACGACCCTGTACATATCGGATATAATGTAATGGCAAAAGATTTCATCATCAGCTCAGGTTCGCATGTCGAAGATGGAACGATGCTTACCCGTTGTTTTGTGGGTCAGGCGTGTCAATTGGGACATACGTATTCGGCTAGTGATTCGCTTTTCTTCAGTAATTGTCAGGGTGAAAACGGTGAAGCATGTGCTATCTTCGCTGGGCCATATACCGTTACGCACCATAAGTCTACTTTGCTGATTTCGGGAATGTATTCGTTTATGAATGCCGGTTCGGGTTCGAATCAAAGTAACCATATGTATAAATTGGGTCCTATCCATCAGGGGGTAATGGAGAGAGGCGGTAAAACTGCCAGTGATTCATACATTCTTTGGCCTGCCAAAATAGGGGCTTTCTCGTTGGTTATGGGACGTCATTACAGAAATTCGGATACATCCAAAATGCCGTTCTCATACCTAATAGAGCATGACGACGAAACAGTATTGGTACCCGGAGTCAACCTGCGTAGTGTAGGTACAATACGTGATGCACAGAAATTCCCGAAACGCGACAAGAGAAAAGATCCGCATAAACTCGATCAAATCAACTTTAATCTTCTCAGTCCTTATACTGTGCAGAAGATGTTTCAGGGAATCGAAGTTCTGAATGAACTGTTAAGCACTTGTGGTGAAGCATCGGTTCATTATACGTATCGCGGATGCCGTATCAAAGGCTCTTCGTTACGCAGTGGCTTGAAGTATTATGATATCGCTATCACTAAATTTTTGGGTAACTCTATTATATCCCGTCTAAGCAACTGCCCATGTAGCAACGATGAGGAAATCAGAGAATATCTGAAACCCGATAGTGATGCTGGATTAGATAAATGGCGCGACTTAGCAGGGCTTTTAGCTCCAAGTACCGAAATAGATAAACTTATTGATGATATAGAATCCGATAGACTGACCTGTATTAAGGATATAAATGCTGTTTTTGAAAGACTTCACAAAGATTACTATTCTCTGGAGTGGACTTGGGCATGGGATAAGATTCAGGAGTACTTTAATCTTTCTTTAGAGACAATTACAGCTAAAGACATTATCTCTATCGTTGAGAGATGGAAAGAGGCAGTCGTAAAACTCGATTGGATGATTTATGAGGATGCCCGTAAAGAATTCTCTTTGCCTACTCATACCAGTTTCGGGATGGATGGCGATAAAAAAGATCAAAAGATAGACTTCGAGCAAGTAAGGGGCATTTTCGAGAAAAACTCTTTTGTTGAAGCGGTTTTGGAGCATATCAAAGTGAAATCGAAGCTCGGTGAAGATATGATAGAACGGTTGTCGAAGAGTATCTAAAACAGATCGGATAAATAGATTCCCCGATTTTCATAAGTTGTCAGATTAATTTGAATTTGTATCTTTGCAGGACTAAATGCATATCTAACAACACATTATGAAATTTATCTATTTTGTCGCGACCCTATTACTCTTAACAGCCTGTGATCCATCGAGTAAAGCCCCATCTAAACAATTTTGGATGGACAACCCTACTGATAAGACAATTCAGGTTAAAATTGATTCGGTAGTTTATGATCTTCCGGCTAACTCAGGATTAACTGTAGAATTACTTGCAGGCAAACACTCCTTGGCATACAATGGCGAATCGGTTCAGTTTTTCGTAAAGCCTAACGATCAGGGATGCGTTATCAACCCGACATTAAGCAACTATGTTTTCTTCCACGAAATTTATATAGTAGAAGGCAAAGAGAAAGAAGGCAATGCAGAATATGAAAAAATGAGAGCGATCTATATGCACCCGTTCGAAATACAACCGGGAGATACAATAGATGTTCCTTTCCAAGTAATCAGCGACCAATTGTTTATTGAGCAATACGAATATTTCTGGCATCTGGGAATAACTGAGTCCTATAAAAATAATGCTAAAACCAGTGCGGACTTATCACGTGCATCGACTGCACCTCAGTCGAAACTATTCAGGGAAAATGACTTCTACAACTATGTCGGACGTGAGAATCTGCCCGAAGGTTTCGCTCTTAAACAAAGCAACTATAAATTAAGCGACTTAAAGCCTTTTGTATTTGTTGCGGATACTATAACTATTGACTGCGAACCTGCTCAAAAATATTTAGACCTGTATCGTAGCCGTTTCAAAGAGCTACTGAACAGTGATGCTGAACATTATCAGGCAAAATACGATACGATACGCTATTATACTAAGTTCCCTACAGAAGTAGAAAAAGAGTGTAGCCCACGTTACAACAAAGACAGAGTTAGCAGCGACAATGATATTGACAAGGCATCTGTTCGCATTGGTAAAAACCTAGAGAAACTAGGCGAGAAGAATGCTATTGTAATCAATTGATTCTATACAAAACCATATAATACAAAAAAGGTAGAGACTCATCAAATCTCTACCTTTTTTATATTATCAACTTTTAGTTATAGTACCCGATTGTGCTTTAATTTCATCCAAAGAGTATCCGCCTAATTTGGTATTTTCAAAATTCACGGCGTCTTCCATGTCGGCATCTTTAAAGTCTATATTATCCAGCAAGGTATCTTTAAAACTCACATGATGAAAGACTACATTCCAAAAATCGGAATGAGAAATACGCCCCTTAGAGAAAGAGGTATTCTTAATATGTGAGAGATCAAAAACCGTTTTATCGAAACTGCTTCCACTAAAATCGACTTCGTCAATAAAGGCATCCTCTAAATAACACGAAACAAAAGTCGCATTCTTAAAGCTCGATTTAATAAATTTTGTCCGCGAGAAATCGACATTGGCAATATACGACTCATCCAGATTAATGCCTTCCAAAACACAATCCGACAAATCGGTCATTAAATTACTATATACCTGCTTGTCATTTTTAAACAGAACCTTTACAATGGTTTGAATGACAATAGTAGGCTTTTTGTTGATTCTCCACGCTTTGCCATTTTCTTCATTCTGAATGGTATCGGTATTTTCGCGTACATAGGCACACAAAATATCCTGTATGATATTTACATACCCTCTCTGTCCTTTATCTCCTATTGAAGTCTCGAGTGCTATTTGATGCAAAGCATAAATTCCTGATAAAATAGAACTTACACTATCGCTCCCCAACAATGTTGCAGCATCCTTAAAACGGGTGTTAATCTGACCTCTTTCGTTAATATTATTCTGACGGGTCTGTTCGGCTACCCTCCTGTTATTAATCCACAAACCCAAAAGTACCAATGCACCTCCAAGTACGGTTGCTACTGTTCTGACATACTCACCCAAGGCAGTAGTTGTATCGCCAAAGAGTACAATATGGGCACCGAGTTTATAAAAAATAATCCCCAGAAGAATTGTTCCGAATATAATAATCAGAAAGATATACTTATAATAAAACTTCGAGAT